>CAZAAW010000076.1:0-1668 GCA_964483325.1 uncultured Hyphomicrobiales bacterium | reverse complement strand
ATGGTGACGAGCGTTTCGACCTTGTTGCGGTGCTGACCCCCCGGGCCGCCAGAACGGCCCTTGCCGATCTCGCACGAGCGGAGGAGTGCCTCAGTGTCGAGCGAGGCTGGGTGGGGGCGAGGAACGGTGATCGGGGCGGGCATGGCTCAGACCCCGGCGGTGGGCACGGCGCGGAGCGTGAGATCGCTGGTGGTCCCGGCGCGGAGGGCTTCGTGGGCGAGGCCGGCGATCATGGCGGCGTTGTCCACGCAGAGGTGCATCGGGGGCAGGATCAGGCGCAGGCCATCGGAGGCGGCGAATGTGGCGAGCTCGGAGCGGAGGCGAGAGTTTGCCGTGACGCCGCCACCTGTGATGAGCGAGGCATAGCGCACGCCCCTCTGCGAGGCGTGCTCCAGGGCGCGTTCGAGCTTGATGATGATGGCACGGCTCGCGGCCCGCTGGAAGGACGCGGCGAGGTCGGCGCGGCGGCGATCGTCGAGCGGGGGCGGGGGCGCGGGGGCCCGTTCGCCCGGGACCCCACGCGCGGCATAGAGCAGCGCCGTCTTGAGCCCGGAGAACGAGAAGTCCAGCGAGTCTTTGCCCAGGCGGCTCACGGGGAGATCGACGGCACGATCGTTGCCGGTCGCGGCGAGGCGGTCGAGGTTTGGGCCGCCCGGGAAGGGCACGTCGAGGATGGCGGCGGCCTTGTCGTAGGCCTCACCCATGGCGTCGTCGATGGTGCCACCGAGTCTGCGTGGGGAGAGCCAGTTGGGGAGTTCGAAGAGGCTGGTGTGCCCGCCGCTGACGACCAGGCCGAGGGCGGGGAAGAGCGGCGCGTCGTCCGTGTCGAGGGCGCCGGCGTAGAGGTGGGCGTGCACGTGATCGACGCCGATGAGAGGGCGGGAGAGGGCCCAGGCGAGGGCCTTGGCGGCGGAGACGCCGACGACCAGAGAGCCGATGAGCCCGGGGCGGTGGCCGACGGCGATGGCGGAGAGCATGCCCAGACCAACCCCGGCCTCTGCGAGCGACTCTCGGACGACGGGGAGGATGCGCTCGGTGTGGGCGCGGCTGGCGATCTCGGGCACCACGCCCGCGTACTCCGCGTGCAGGTCAGTCTGCGAGGCGACCACGCTGGAGAGGATGCGGCGGCGGGCGTCGACGACGGCGGCGGCGGTCTCGTCGCAGGAGGTTTCCAGGCCCAGGACCAGCATGCGCTCAGGGCTTCTTGCGGACGTCCGCGTCCTGGAGGACTCGTTCGAGGTTGCGGCCTGTGATCTCGAGGACCGAGATCACCTTGCCCGACTTGTCGCGGAGCTCGAGCTGGCCTCCGACGAGATCGGCGTCGTCGGGCCAGAGATCGGGGAGCTGTGCCTGCGCGCCGGACTCGCCGGCCTCGATGGCGCTGACGCGTCGCTCGGTGCGATCGAGCTCGTGCAGGAGGCGTTCGCGGTACTTGGCGAGCTTGGTGAGTTCGCTGGAAGCGATGGCGGTGGATTGCGGCCCGGGCTGCCCCGTGGGTGACCACGCGCCGGAGGCGATGCGGGTGCGGACGGCACGCACTGCGGCGAGCAACTGGGGGTCCTTCAGGTAGTCGAGGACGGAATCCGCCTCGGACCAGTTCGGGGCGGCGTCGCCCGGGGCGGCGCCGGACATGAGGAGTTCCTGCTTGCGGCGCACTTCGAGCATGGC
>CAZAAW010000075.1:0-1712 GCA_964483325.1 uncultured Hyphomicrobiales bacterium | reverse complement strand
CACCCCCTCCGCCACTGACCTTTTTGCGGCCTTCCCAATCCTTCCCAAACCTGTTGAAAATAGCCGCGTTTGAGCGGATTGGCTTTCCCATCCCTTCCCGCTCAATCCCGCTCCTACCCGCACATTTGCCGGGTATTTACCGGGTAGTTTGAGCGGTCGGCTGCGAAAATACCCGGTCGAGAAGGCGGGGGCGTGCTGACAGACGTTCAGATCAGGAAGGCGAAGCCGGCCGAGAAGTCCTACCGCCTCACCGATTCGGGCGGTCTGCACCTCTACGTCACCCCGGCCGGCGGCAAGCTTTGGCGCATGCGCTACGAGTTCGCCGGCAAGGAAAAGCTGCTTTCCTTCGGGCCCTACCCGGCCATCAGCCTGAGCGACGCGCGCGAGGCGCGCGACCAGGCCAAGGCGGAGCTACGCGCCGGCCGCGATCCCGGCGTTACGAAGAGGCGCCGCAAGGTCGCTAGGGCGCGGGCGGCTGCCACGACCTTCGAGGGCGTCGCCAGGGAGTGGCATGCGCTCCAGCGCCAAACCTGGACGGAGCGGCACGCCAGCGACGTCCTGCTGAGCCTCGAGCGGGATGTCTTTCCGACCATCGGCGCGACGCCGATCCGCGACATTGAAGCGCCGGAGGTGCTGGCGTTGCTGCGCGACATCGAAGGGCGACAGGCGCGGGAGACTGCGCGGCGGGTGCGGCAACGCATGTCGTCCATTTTCGTCTACGCCATCGCGTCCGGCCGTGCCACGGCCGATCCGGCGGCAATCGTGCAGGGCGCGATGGCGCCACAGATCAAGGGTCGGCAGCCGGCCGTCACCGACCTGGATGAGGCGCGCAAGGTGCTGCGCGATGCAGAGGCCATCCCGGCGCATCCTGTGACGCGCCTGGCGCTGCGCTTCATCGCCCTGACAGTGGTTCGGCCTGGCGAGCTGCGCGGCGCTCGATGGGACGAGCTCGAGGACGTGCGCGGCGACGCACCCCTGTGGATCATCCCGGCGGCGCGGATGAAAATGAAGCGGGAGCATCTGGTGCCCCTCAGCCGGCAGGCCGTCGAGACGCTGCTGGCGCTGCACCAGATCAGCGGCGGCGGGCCGATCCTGTTCCCGATGACCCGCCACGCGCACAAGCCGCTGAGCGAAAATGCCCTCGGCTATCTGCTCAACCGAGCCGGATATCACGGCCGCCACGTCCCGCACGGCTGGCGCTCGACCTTCTCGACGGTCATGAACGAGCGGCATGCTGAGGATGCGCGGATCATCGACGTCGCTCTGGCGCACGTTCACAAGAACAAGGTCGAGGGCGCCTACAATCGCGCTCTCTACCTCGCCCAGCGGCGCAAGCTGCTGCAGGAATGGGCGGACCTGCTGATGGTCGATCAGCAGCCGGCCGACGCCCTGCTTGGCGGCCTCAAGCGGTAATCAGCGCTCCGCATAGGGCACGGCGTGCCCGGCGGCCATCATCGCCTCGTTGACGTCGACGCCGTCAAGATAGAGCACGCCGAGCCACCGGCCGAAGGAATCGGCCCGGTCGCCGTCATCCTTGCCCTTGACGGTGCGAATGATGATCCACCGGCCCTCTACCAGATCCTTCAGGAACGCCTTGGCAGCCTGGCCGGCCTCGCGCGTCTCGCCCTTCACCTCGGGCGCGTCGATGCCCAGAAGGCGGATGCGCTGCGCGCGCAGCTCGATATAGAAGCCGAGGTCCAAGGTCACGTCGA
>CAZAAW010000074.1:0-1725 GCA_964483325.1 uncultured Hyphomicrobiales bacterium | reverse complement strand
ACGACGAAATGGCGGCGGTGGTGGCGGACCTGTCGACGGTTCGCACGGCGCTGGGTCTGCCGCAATGACGGTCGACCGCGTTCCAGACGAAGGCGCTGTCGCCGACGTGGCTGAACAGCGCCGCATTCGGCACTGCGAGGCAAGCCGGCGCTGGCGCGTTGCCAAGCGCATCGACCCCGCCACAAAGGAACGCGAGCGGCAGCGGAAAGCCGCCTACCGCCAGCGGCCCGACGTTCAGGCACGGATACGGGCCTATCGCAAGGCCTATGCGGCGGCCCATCCGGACGCCAATGCGCGCTGGTGCCATGCCTACAAGCTTCGCCGGCGGGCCGCCATCAACGCCGCCGAGCGGAGCCGCCGATCCCTCGCCGACCTGCTCCTGTCCAACGACATTTACGCTGCAGCATGGGCCGCCGTCGGCCGCGGCGTCCCCGACCGCGAGGACGTCGTGTCGAGCATCGTCCTGGCCGTGCTGGCCGGCGAGCTTCGGCCCGCCGATATCAAGGCCCAAGCGCCGCGCTTCATCGGCCGGCACTTCGACGATCTCGGCTGGCGCCGGCATGTCGACATAGACGGCCCTGTGCCGGGCTATGACAAGCTGCGCCTGAGCGAGACGCTGGCGGCATCGGAGGCGATGCCGGCATGACGGAACCGACCCGCCGGCCCATCGAGCCGATCGTCTTCACCGACCCTCCCACGCCCGGCGGCACCGTCCGGGCCGCACCCATCTTCGAGTGGGTCGCGCCGTCGTCGCTGCTGGTCGACGAGGGCTACCAGCGCGGCCTCAGCGACAAGTCGCTGCGCCTTATCGCCAAGATCGTCTCGAACTTCGACTGGGCGCGGTTCAAGCCGCCCGTCGCTGTCCTGACCGATGCCGGCCTTGAGCTGCTGGACGGCCAGCATACCGCCATCGCGGCAGCCACCCATCCGGACATCGACGAAATTCCGGTGATGATCGTCGAGGCGCCTGCCCGTGAGGACCGCGCCGCCGCCTTCGTCGCCCACAACCGTGACCGTGTGGCGATCACCGCCGCCCAGCTGCACCATGCTGCTGTCGCCGCCGGCGATGAAGTCGCGCTGGCGGCCGAGCGCGTCGCCAAGGCGGCCGGCGTCAACCTGCTGCGCATCCCCCCTCCCAGTGGCAAGTACCGCCCCGGCGATACGCAGGCGGTGACCACCGTCGCGGCGCTGGCGAAGGCCGACGAGGCGCACGCCATTGCCGTCCTGCGCATCCTGGTCGAGGGCGGTCTGGTGCCGATCCCGGCGCCGGCTATCCGCGCCGTGGACCAGCTGCTGCGCGATCCCGAGTTTGCCGAGCAGGTCGACGCGGCGGCCATCACGGCGGCCGTGCAGGCCCTCGGCAAGGGGATCCATGCCGAGGCCAAGACCTTTGCCGCGACGCACTGCGTGCCGCTCTGGCGGGCCATGGCGTCGGTCTGGTTCCGGAAGTGCCGGAAGCGGCCCGCAGGAGCCCGGCCGACCGAGCCGGCAGCAATAAAGGGGAACCCCGTTGCCAATGTGGCGGCGCCGGCTGCCCGGGGCTTGCGGATAAGCATCGAGCCCTCCCCGTCGAAGGAAGAGCTGACGCGCTCGTTCTTCGGCGATCCTCCGCCGGGCCGATCCGCCCTCGACAGCGCGGCGGCGCCCGAGCCGAAGCGCGATCAGCGGCCGCGGCGAGGCGACTGGGCACCGGGCGTCCATCTGCACCGCTGCCAGGACTGCGAC
>CAZAAW010000073.1:0-1867 GCA_964483325.1 uncultured Hyphomicrobiales bacterium | reverse complement strand
CCTACCAAAACTCTCCGGAATCACTTCCGTGCATGCCGTAGCCCATAGGGAGAGGTTAAGAGTCGCCTCATCCGTCACCGGCGCTCCCCACGCCGGGCGTTAGCCGCAACCCCAAGCCCCGCCCCTCCGCCGGGCGGAGGCGGGGCCCGTTGTCCTTTTGCCGGCGCCGGCGGCGGATGCGGGAGGGGTGGGGGACACCCGGCCGCGGCGCGCGGGACGGAACGGACAGCAGGCCCCGCCTCCGGCGCGGCGGAGGAGCGTTATGACAGGCGTTTCAGGCAGAACTGGCGCGGAGGCGCGGGCGGGCGCGCGGATGCATCATCGCACCGCCGCCCCCGCCGCGCCGGCCTCCGGCCCACCGGCACCGGTCTCGGCCGCGCCGGCAGATAGATCCCCGCAAGCCTGCGCCGCGCCGGCGGACAGGTCCTCGCCGGCCTCGGCCGCGCCGGCAGATGAATCCTCGACCCGGGCGCCATCGGCCTCACCGGCCGCGGCCGCCGAATCCCTCGCCATCCCCACCCCGCCGCCGAGCAGCCGCAGTACGGCCATGGCCAGCCGGCGGTCCGAGACGGCCTCGACGGCGATGGCGCCGCCGTCGCGGCCGGCATGTTCGAGGCTCTGATGGCGCTGATGGACGTAAGGCGCGGCGGCCTTGGCGGCATCGAAGCGGGCGGCCGGCGCGGCCGATTCGTCGCGCAGGATGGCGAGGAGATAATCGAGCGGCGACATGCTCTCCGTCTTGCCGGCCCCCTCGCCGCCCGCCGCGCTCTCGAGCATCTTCACCGCCGTCAGCCGCGCCTTCCGCGCCATGGCGCCCTCCCGAAAAAGCAAAGCCCGCCGCGGCCGGAGCCGGGCGGGCGCACATCACCATCCTGGCCGCACCCTGCCGCCGCGCATGCACGCGGTCAAGGACAATATTCCTACTTTGTCCCCAGGCGCCACCACGAAGCCACGCCGTACGGTTCGCAGCGCGTCTTCGGCCCCCTCGGTGTTCGCGTGGATGGCCGGATCAAGTCCGGCCATGACGCAGTTGAGGCGCAGGCGGACGCCGCTCGAGGCTCCGGCACCACCTCGAAAGGCCCGCACCCATCCCTCTCCGGCACGGGGAGAGCCCACATCCCACAAACACAAAGGCCAGGCCCCCTTTCATGGGGGTCCTGGCCCTTGACGGCGGGGTGGCGCCGCGGGGCGCCGGGATCGGCTAGTGGTAGCGGAAGGAGCCGATCTCGCAGACATTGACGCGCTTGCGCTCCAGCACGTCGCCATCGGCGAAGACGGCGCGGAAGTCGTACATGCAGTAGCCCGTGCCGTCGTCGATATTGATCACCACGGAGCTGCCCGAGGGCAGGGTGTGGCGGCCGAGAATATCCTCTTCCCAGGTCGTGACGCCGACACTGGAGGCATAGAACTCGCGCATCTCGACGCCGGTATCGTTGATGATGCGCACGCGCCGGTCGAGCGCCTGGGCGCTGAAGGTCGAGGCGAAGATTGCAGCACCGGCGGCGACGGCCGCGAGGGTCATCTTGAACATGAGAGTTCCTTGGCGGGGCGTGTTGCTGAAAGGGTCGTCCGGGCCCCCAGAGCCGAACGGCGCCTCTTCTAGGCAGAGACGGCTGAATGGAGCCTGAGACGCGAATTCAGCCGCGGTTCATCGTTGCCGCGATACATACGCTATCCCTGTTTCGGCCCGACGGCGTCCCCATTTCATGGGGGTTTCGTGCCGCAATCGGCGCCCGCCGCCGGCGCAGCGCCATCACCTCTCCCATAGGGAGAGGTCGGGAGCCTTGCCTCGCGTCAGCGAGGCTTAGGCGAACGGGTGAGCATCTGTGTTGGCAGTCAAGGCTGTTGAGGTGCCTGGGGCTGCCAA
>CAZAAW010000072.1:0-1868 GCA_964483325.1 uncultured Hyphomicrobiales bacterium | reverse complement strand
GGGCGGTCCAGGCGTGTCTGAGAGCGGTGATGCCCAGCCGACCGATCCGGGGCAACCCGGCACGACCGCGGCGGGCGGCAGTGGTGGCGGCGGTGCCGGTCTTCACAATGCAGGTGGCGCCGGTGGCAATCCCGGCCAGTCGGGCGCCACCGGAGCCGGCGGCGGAACCGGGATACTTCCGGCGGGCACGGGCGGCGCGGCCGGCGCGGCCATCGACGGCAATTCGTATGTGACCATCACCGTCGGCCCCGGCGACGTCCGCGGCCCGACGATCAACTGAAATCCGAGGCAGGCATGGCGCTCGCAAGGTGGCAAACAACAATCGTCGATGAGTCCGGGAATGTCGTTCCCGGGGCCAGCGTCGAGGTGCGCAGCGAGGCGCCCGGCGCCCCCCTCGTCAGCCTCTACGCCGACCGTGACGGCGAGACGCCGCTGGCCAATCCGTTCACGGCCGACGGTGATGGATTTGCCGCGTTCCATGTCGCCGGCGGCGCTTACAAGGTCCGGGCCGCCAAGGCTGGGTTCGAGCGCGTCTGGCGCTACGTGTCGATCGGCACCAATGCCGAGCGAGATTTCGGAGCGTTACTCAATCCGCGCGGCGCCTGGGATGTCGGCACGACCTATGCGATGGGCGACGTCGTCTCCCATCAGGACGGCGCGTCCGACGTCTACGCCTTCGTCTCGAATGACGCCGGCAATGTCGGGCATGAGCCGGCCTTCGACGACGGCGAGCCGGCATCCGACACCTACTGGACGGTGATCGGCGTGGCGCCCGGCCTCGGCGGCAATGTCCGCAGCACCACGGTCTTCAACATCGAACGGCTGACGCAGACGGAGTACGACGCGATCGAAACGCCCGACGCGGCGACACTCTACGTGATCGTCGAGGAGTAGGCCGGGATGTCTCGGCTCGCCGGCGGACCGGCGTTCGTCGCGGCCCTCAGGGTTGGGACGGCACCGGCGACTAGAGCCTATCTTGGAACGATCCAGGTCTACCCTGCCGGCGGGTTCGTCGAGGTGTCCTTTGCTGGCGTCGGCAGCCTCGGTGTCGCCTACCAGAAATCCATCCTCACGGCGGCCTCGATCGCAGGCGCCGGCGGCCTGTCAGTCGCGCCACAGGTCGGGCGTGCAGGTGCCGTCTCGTTGGCTGGTGCAGGCTCGCTGGCGGCTACCGCCAGGCGCATGCGGGTCCGGACGGCGGCATTCGCCGGCGCGGGCAGCCTCGCTGCGGCGGGTAGCCGCTCGCGGCTGAGTTCGGCGAGCTTCGCGGCGACCGGCTCGCTCGCGGCCGTGTGGACGGCGACGCGAGTGCGGTCCGTCATCTTCAGCGGCGTCTCGACCCTGGCTGTGGCGGGGACGCTTGATCGCTCCGTGGCGCTCGCCGGCACGGGCTCGCTCAACGTCCTGTACGCCCGGACGAGGGCCCGCGCGGCGACACTCGCCGGTTCGGGAACCCTCTCGGTATCCGGCGAGCGCGTGCGGCCGGCCTCTGCAGCCTTTGCTGCGACCGGTTCGCTTGCCGCTGTGTGGACCGCTACCCGGGCGCGCTCGGTAACGCTGAGCGGTGTCGGCACGCTCTCGGTGGCCGGCAGGCGCGACCGGTCGGCGGCGTTCGCCGGCGTCGGCTCCCTGAGCGTCTCCTACGCGCGCACGAGGGGCCGGGCGGCAGGGATGGCCGGCGCCGGAAGCCTGACCGCCGGCTCTGTCGTGACGCGCCGTAAGGCGGCTGCCTTCGCCGGCGCCGGGTCGCTGACGGCCATCCCGACCAAAACGATCAACCGCTCCGTTGCGATGACTGCCACAGGCACGGTCGCCGCCACCTTCGCGCGGGGCTTCGATTCCGGCTTCGACGCCGGCTTCCGCTAACC
>CAZAAW010000071.1:0-1896 GCA_964483325.1 uncultured Hyphomicrobiales bacterium | reverse complement strand
AAAAAGTGTCCACCATGTCCCCGAACATGTGTCCACCTTGTCTCCGGTCCATACACGGGTGAGGGATAGGTGCGTGCCTCCCGATGACGTGCACCATCATCCCGACATGCCCCCTCACAAGAACATGCGCCCTCACAAGAAGAGGCGCCCATCCCTCACCGGAACGGGGAGGGTGGCCCCGGCGAAGCCGGGGTCGGGTGGGGACCCACGCCGGGCCTGACGCGCCCAAACCAGGGCCGGCGCCTAATGCACCGCGCCTCGCCCTTACCGCGGCGCCATGCCCGCCCCAGGCGCCGGCGGCAGCGTGGCCCCCTGGTCGGCGCAGCCTTGCAGCGTGTTGCGGGCGGCGATGGGCGTGTCGCCGACGGTGATCAGCATGAAGCCGCGGCCGGCGAAGCCGCCGATATAGGGCAGCGGCGTGCCCGGCCGGCCGTCCTCGCCCTGCGGCGTCACCCAGCCGCAGACGGTGCGCACGCGCCCCTTGCGCATCACCACCGGCGGCGCGAACTCCGCCCCGGCGCCGCGCCGCGGCAGCGCCTGCGAGACAGTGCCGCGCACCTGCCAGAGGGCGCCGGCGTCGAGCGTTTCCGGCCCGTCGCGCGGGCCGCCGAACAGGCCGCCGCCTTCGCCGGCGCTCTGGCAGCCTGCCGAAGTCAGGACAACAAGCCCCGCCGCGGCGAGCGCCGCAATCCCGTGCCGCATCGTGCCGATCCTCCCCGAACCGCCGCGGCCCTGCCGCATTCCGCCGCCGGGCTGTGATAGAGCCGGCTGTGATAGAGGAAGAGCGCCCGGCGCGAGTCAAGCCGGCAGAGGCCAAGCCGGGAGAGGCGGCATGATCAGGGTAGGCATCGGCGGCTGGACCTACGCGCCCTGGCGCGGCGGCGTCTTCTATCCCGAGCGCCTCGCCGCGGCGCGCGAGCTGGGATTCGCCAGCCGTGCCGTCACCACCATCGAGATCAACGGCACCTTCTACCGCACCCAGTCGGCGGCGAGCTTCGCCAAGTGGCGCGACGAGACGCCGGACGGCTTCGTCTTCTCGGTGAAGGGCCACCGCAGCGTCACCAACCGCCGCGTCCTCGCCGAAGCGGGCGAATCGATCGCCTGGTTCCTGGCGAGCGGCGTCCTCGCCCTCGGCGACAGGCTGGGGCCGCTGCTGTGGCAGTTCACGCCGTTCAAGCAGTTCGACCGGGAGGATTTCGCCGCCTTCCTCGCCGCCCTGCCGCCGGAGGCGGAGGGCCGGCCGCTGCGCCACGCCGTCGAGGTGCGCCATGCCAGCTTCGCGACGGAAGCCTTCGTCGACCTCGCCCGCCGGCACGGCGTCGCCATCGTCTATGCCGACGCCTATCTGTCGCTCGCCGACCGCACGGCGGATTTCGTCTATGCCCGGCTGCAGACGGCCGCCGCGGACGAGCCCACCGGCTATCCGCCGCAGGTCCTCGACGCCTGGGCGGAGCGGGCCCGGCAATGGCAGGCCGGCGCCGACCCGGCCGACCTGCCGCGCGTCGCCACCGCCGCCGCCCCGGCGCCGCGCGACGTCTTCCTCTACATGATCAACGGCGCCAAGGAACGCGCCCCGGCCGCCGCCAAGGCCCTCCTGCAAAGGCTACAGCCCACCGGCTGAGGCGACGCAGCGATGCCTCCAGCGCTGGCGGCGGCGGAGCACGAACCGCCCGGCGGCGCTTCCAGGCCGGGCCCTTCGCACCCTCATCCCCACCCCGCGGCGTCATGGCCGGGCGAAGACCCGGCCATCCACGCGAACACCGGCGATGCCTTTTGAAAACGCGTCGGCTGTCGCATTTCTTTCTGCGCCATCCGTGTTCGCGTGGATGGCCGGATCAAGTCCACTAGTGTCCGGTTAACTCCAGGCGAGGTTGAGCTGGGCGTTTTGTTGTGTCT
>CAZAAW010000070.1:0-2353 GCA_964483325.1 uncultured Hyphomicrobiales bacterium | reverse complement strand
CCTTGCCTCGCGCAGCGAGGCTTAGGCGGACGGGTGAGGGGTTCGGCCGCCGGGAGTCCTGCCCGGCGTGGCAGCCGCGTGTCGCCGGCAGTGTCCCTCACCCGGAAACGCTCCGTGTTTCCGACCTCTCCCATTGGGAGAGGTAAAGGGCGCCTGCCGCCGGGCAACACCCGCCCTTGCGCCGGCTTCGTCTTCGGTTGAAAATCGGCCGGCACCATTGAATTGGTCCTATTCCAACCGATATGGCGTGCGGGTGGCTGCTTCCGGCGGCCGCGGCACGCAATTCGTTCGCCCGGTCCCGGGCGACCAGGGAAAGTCCGGCATGGCTTCGGTCGATGCGGGCCAGCGGCGCCGGATTTCGGCGGACCGCGGCACGACAGTCTCGGCACTGCGCCACCTGTGGCCCTATATCTGGCCGGCCGATCGGCCCGACCTGAAGCGGCGCGCCCTCTATGCCTTCGTGGCGCTGGTGCTGGCCAAGCTCGCCACCGTGCTGGTGCCCTATCTCTACAAGTGGACCATCGACGCCCTGGCGCCGGCCGGCACCACCGTCGCGCCGATCGCCGGCGGGCTGGCGGTGCTCGTCGCCGTGCCGGTGATGCTCGTCGCCGCCTATGCCGTCGGCCGGCTGCTGCTGAGCGGCTTCAACCAGATCCGCGACGCCCTGTTCGCCCGCGTCGGGCAGCATGCGGTGCGCAGCATCGCCACCAAGACCTTCGTCCATGTCCACGAGCTGTCGCTGCGCTTCCACCTGCAGCGGCGCACCGGCGGGCTCGGCCGGCTCATCTCGCGTGGCACCAACGGCATCGAGGCGATCGTCCGCCATGTCGTGCTCAACGCCCTGCCGACCGGCGTCGAGTTCGCGCTGGCGGCGGCGGTGATCGCCTATCAGTTCGACTGGCGCTACCTGGCGGTGATCGGCCTGACGATCGTCCTCTACATGTGGTTCTCGATCGTCGCCTCGGACTGGCGGATCAGCATCCGCCGCGAGATGAACGATTCCGACACCGACGCCAATGCCAAAGCGATCGACTCGCTGCTCAATTTCGAGACGGTGAAGTATTTCGGCAATGAGCGCATGGAGGCCGAGCGCTTCGACCGCTCCATGCAGCGCTACGAGAAGGCCGCCGTCCGCAGCTGGACCTCGCTCGCCTGGCTGAATTTCGGCCAGGCGATGATCTTCACCGCCGGCATGGCGGTGTGCATGGGCATGTCGGCGGTCGCCGTATCGCGCGGCGAGCAGACGGTCGGCGATTTCGTGCTGATCAACGCGCTGCTGATGCAGCTGTCGATCCCGCTCAACTTCATCGGCATGCTCTATCGCGAGATCAAGCAGGGCCTCGCCGACATCGAGGCGATGTTCGACATCATCGCCACGCCGCCGGAAGTCGTCGACCGGCCCGGCGCGCCCGACCTCGCCGTCACCGGCGGCGCCGTGCGCTTCGAGGACGTGACCTTCCACTACGAGCCGGAGCGGCCGATCCTCAAGGGCATCTCCTTCGAGGTGCCGGCCGGGGCGACGGTCGCCATCGTCGGCCCGTCCGGCGCCGGCAAGTCGACCCTGTCGCGGCTCCTCTACCGCTTCTACGACGTCACCGGCGGCCGCATCACCATCGACGGCCAGGACATCCGCGACGTCACGCAGGATTCGGTGCGCGCCGCCATCGGCATGGTCCCGCAGGACACGGTGCTGTTCAACGACACGATCGCCTACAACATCCGCTACGGCCGCCCGGCGGCGAGCGACGCGGAGGTGCGCCGCGCCGCCGAGCTGGCGCAGATCGCCGGCTTCATCGGCGCCCTGCCGGACGGCTATGCCACCGAGGTCGGCGAGCGCGGCCTCAAGCTTTCCGGCGGCGAGAAGCAGCGCGTCGCCATCGCCCGCACCATCCTCAAGGCGCCGCCGATCCTCGTCCTCGACGAGGCGACCTCGGCGCTCGACAGCCATACCGAGCAGGAAATCCAGACGGCCCTCGACCGCGTCGCCGCCAACCGCACGACGCTGGTGATCGCCCACCGCCTGTCGACGGTGATCAATGCCGATCAGATCCTCGTCGTCCAGGACGGCCGCATCGTCGAGCGCGGCCCGCACGCGGCGCTGCTGCGCCAGAACGGCCTCTACGCCGCCATGTGGAACCGCCAGCAGGAGGTGCGCGAGGCAGCCGAACGCCTGCGCCAGGCCGAGGAGACCGAAGAGGCCGGCATGCCGCCCCCAGCGCTGGAGCCGGCGGCGGAATAGAGCACGGCGCTTCGATGGCCGGCGCATCCCCCTGAACCCGCGTCCGCCCACGCCCCCAGCTGCGTCATGCCCGGGCTTGACCCACTGGTGTCCGGTTAAGGAAGGTGTGGACGG
>CAZAAW010000069.1:0-2498 GCA_964483325.1 uncultured Hyphomicrobiales bacterium | reverse complement strand
CAAACGCAAAACTCCATGGCAGAGAGTGAACAACCTTCTTGGTAACGACAGCTAGCCGCCTGAGCGCGTTGACGGGGCTTGGCGCATCGGCGAGGGTCCTGAGATCGCCTTGGAGGAGGCACAGCGATGGCCTACGACGACAGCAATATCTTCGCGCGCATCATTCGTGGCGAACTGCCCTGCCACAAGGTCTGGGAGGACGAGGCGACGCTGGCCTTTCTCGACATCATGCCGATGACGAAGGGCCATACGCTGGTCCTGCCCAAGGCGCCGATCGTGACGATCTACGAGGCGACGGAAGCCGACCTGGCGGCGACGATGGCGGTGGTCAGGAAACTCGCCATCGCCGCCAAGAGCGCCTTCGCCGCCGATGGCCTGACCGTGCAGCAGTTCAACGAGGCGGCCGGCGGCCAGTCGGTGCCGCACCTGCATTTTCACGTCCTGCCGCGCTGGACCGATACGCCGCTGCGGCCGCATGCCGGGACGCCGGAGAAGGAAGAAGTGCTGGAGGAGCTTGCCGGGCGGCTGCGCGTCGCGCTCGGTCAGCAGCTCTGAGCTTTTCTGCCGGCCGGCGAAGCCCCGGCCGGCGCCACGACCCGTTATCCACCATACGGAACCTTGTGCCGTGCTGCCGCTTATCCGCCTGCTGGCCTGGCGGAAACGACCACCTGTTTCCGCCGCAATCGGAGGTAACGGTTCATGTGGTCGACAATTCTCATCATCATCCTGATCCTGCTTCTGCTGGGCGCCATTCCGGCCTGGCCCTATTCGCGCGGCTGGGGTTACGGCCCGTCCGGCCTGATCGGCGTCATCCTGATCATCCTGATCATCCTGGCATTGATGGGACGCCTGTAGCGGGCAGGCGTCCTGCCGCCTACTGGAGCATTTCCGCCACCATTTTCATCTAATCCACCAGTCGCAGCTTCCCCGTCTTTGCCCAGGCAGCCTGCCGTGTTAGGCAATCGCCCCGGCGGGAGAGGGCGGTGCGTCTGGGATGAAGCGATCAGGAATGCAGAACCGCCGCCGGCTCGTCGTCCTTCTCGTTGCGGGAGCGATGGCCGCGGCGGCAGGGCCGGCCAGCGCGGAGCGGATTTCCGCACCGGTCGCCGTCTTCGCCGGCCTCGACAAGATCACCGGCCGCATCATCAATTTCGACGTCTATATCGACGAGACGGTGCAGTTCGGCGCTTTGCAGGTGACGCCGCGGGTCTGCTACATGCGCTCCCCCGACGAGCCGCCGCAGACCGACGCCTTCGTCGAGGTCGATGAAATCACCCTGGAACGGCAGGTGCGGCGGATTTTCACCGGCTGGATGTTCGCCGACAGTCCCGGCCTCCATGCCGTGGAACACGCCGTCTATGACGTCTGGCTGACCAACTGCAAGACGTCGTCGACCGTGGCGCCGCCGTCCAACCGGTAGAAGTCGGCGGGCGTGGCGATCGCCGCCTCCAGCTCGGACTGATAGACGTCCCGCTCCAGCTCGATCGCCCCGAAGCGCTTCAGATGCTCGGTGGTGAACTGCGTGTCGAGGAGGCGGAAGCCGCCGGCGCGCAGCCGCGCCACGAGATAAACCAGCGCCACCTTCGAGGCGTCGGTGACATGCGAGAACATGCTCTCGCCGAAAAAGGCGCCGCCGAGCCGCACGCCGTAGAGGCCGCCGACGAGCCGGCCGTCCTGCCAGGCTTCGACGGAATGGGCCTGGCCGATCTCGAAGAGCTGCGTATAGAGGCGGCGGATGCGGCCGTTGATCCAGGTCTTGCGCCGGGTCGGCGTCGAGGCGGCGCAGCCGGCCATGACCGCGGCGAAATCGGTATCGATGCGAAGGACGAAAGGCTCCTGGCGGATTGTCCGCGCCAGGCGGCGCGGCAGGTGGAAGGCGTCGAGCGGGAGGATGCCGCGGCGCTCCGGTTCCACCCAGAACAGGCCGGGATCGTCGGCCGAATCGGCCATCGGGAAGACGCCGAGGGCGTAGGCCTTGAGGAGAACCTCCGGCGTAATCTCCAGGCGGGTGTCGCCCTCCCGGCCCATCAGCCAGCTGCCAGTTTTCTCTCGAGCCAGTGGATGTCGTAATTGCCGTCGGCGATGTCCCGGTCGTCGACCAGCTCGCGGAACAGCGGAATTGTCGTCGAGATGCCGTCGACGACGAATTCGTCCAGCGACCGGCGCAGCCGCATCATGCACTCGACGCGGTTGCGGCCATGGACGATCAGCTTGCCGATCAGGCTGTCGTAGAAGGGCGGGATCCGGTAGCCCTGATAGACGGCGGAATCGACGCGGACGCCGAGCCCGCCCGGCGGATGGAAATAGGTGATGGTCCCCGGAGAGGGGGCGAAAGTGTGCGGGTCCTCGGCATTGATGCGGCATTCGATGGCGTGGCCGCTGAAGCGGATCTCGTCCTGCCGGAACGACAGGCCGCCGCCGGAGGCGATACGGATCTGCTCGTTGACGAGGTCGATGCCGGTCAGCGCCTCGGTGACCGGATGCTCGACCTGCAGGCG
>CAZAAW010000068.1:0-2605 GCA_964483325.1 uncultured Hyphomicrobiales bacterium | reverse complement strand
AGATGTTACCCATCAGCCCGGATAGAACTGTTACCCATCAGCCCGATTGCACAGCGGCGCCCGTCGCGTTTCGTTCTGCGCCATCCGTGTTCGCGTCATGGCCGGATCGAGTGTTCAGCCCGGGGACATCGCCTGACACCTGTTCGGGGACATGACTGACAGGTCTGAAGCGATGTGGTGGCCGGCAATGAAGATGGCGCCGCGGCTATCATCGCTCGGGGCGGATAGCGAGGAGCTCGTCGTGGAGGGCCTGTATGCCTTCCACAGCCTGCCTTTGATGCTTGTGTAGTCCCTCCTGGCCGGACGAGTGCAGCAGCCACAGATGGGCAGCGGACAAGCCTCCTTCGAAGCTGTTCCCTTGCCAAATGTGTCAGCTATGTCCCCGAACACCTGTCAGCTATGTCCCCGGGCCATACATCAAGTCCGGCCATGACGCCTGGTGGGGTGGGGATGGGGCATGAACGGCCCGGCGTCGCGGTGTTCAAGCGCCCGGCATGGGGCCTGGCACGGCGTTGAACAGCGTCCGCCAACACCTCGGCTGCGGCCCTGCCCGGACGCCCGGCGCTTCCCTGGCGGGGCGTTCCGTGCTTTGAAGCCGCATCGTTCCCGCGCACAGGCCTGCCGATGGATTCGATCCTGACGTCGATCCGCTCGACCCTCGTTCCGATCCGGCGCGAGGGGCTGCCCTTCATCCTCGTCTTCGCGGCGGTGACGCTGCTGCTCGGCTGGCTGTGGCAGCCGCTGTTCTGGATCGGCCTGATCCTCACAGCCTGGTGCGCCTATTTCTTCCGCGATCCGCCGCGCGTCACGGTGCTCGACCCGGACAGCGTCGTCAGCCCGGCCGATGGCGTCGTCTCCGCCGTCGGGCCGGCGGCGCCGCCGGCGGAGCTGGAGCTCGGCGCAGCGCCGCTGACGCGCATCTCGGTGTTCATGAATGTCTTCAACTGCCATGTAAACCGCATGCCGGTCGGCGGCCGCGTCGCCCGCATCGCCTACCGGCCGGGCAAGTTCATCAATGCCGAGCTCGACAAGGCGAGCGAGGACAACGAGCGCAATGCCGTGCTGATCGACAGCGCCCACGGCCCGGTGGTGGTGGTGCAGATCGCCGGCCTGGTGGCGCGGCGCATCCTGTGCTGGACGCGGCAAGGCGAGGACCTGGCGCCCGGCGAGCGCTTCGGCATGATCCGCTTCGGCTCGCGGCTCGACGTCTACCTGCCGGCCGGCGCGGCGCCCGCCGTGGCGGTCGGCCAGACCGCAATCGCCGGCGAGACGGTGCTGGCCCGCTTCGGCGTCGTCAACGGCGCCCGCCCGTCCAGGGTGGATTGAAGCGCCGCCAAGGCCCAGATATGGCGGGCAGCGCCGCCGCACACCGGCGGCCGGCCAGGGAAGGGACCCGATGACGAAGCTTTTTCCGCCCTTCGATCCGGACGAGATTTCGCGCGGGCGGCTGTTCCAGCTGCCGCAGATCCCCATCCGCGCCATCCTGCCCAATCTCGTCACGCTGGTGGCGCTGATCGCCGGCCTCACCTCGATCCGTATGGCGGTGGAGGGCCGCTTCGACCTCGCCATCTACGCCATCATCTCGGCCGCCATTCTCGACGGCATCGACGGGCGCGTGGCGCGGCTGCTGCGCGCCACCTCGCGCTTCGGGGCGCAGCTCGATTCGCTGACCGATTTCGTCAATTTCGGCGTCGCGCCGGCGCTGACCATCTACATCTGGTCGCTGCACGACCTCAATTCGGTCGGCTGGATGGTGGCGATGGTCTTCGCCATCTGCACGGGCCTGCGCCTGGCGCGCTTCAATGTCGGGCTCGAGGCGCCGGCCAAGCCGGACTGGCAGGCCGGCTATTTCGTCGGCATTCCGGCGCCGGCCGGCGCCGTCACCGTGCTGCTGCCGCTCTATCTGGAGTTTCTCGGCGCCCCGCACGGCTTCTGGACCGCTCCGGTGGTGCTTCTCTACACGCTGGCCATCGGCCTCCTGATGATCAGCACGCTGCCGAGCTGGTCGGGCAAGATGATCGGCCGGCGCATTCCCCGCGACCTTGTGCTGCCGATCTTCGTCGCCTTCGTCATCGTCGCGGCGCTGCTGGTCAGCTTCCCGTGGATCGTGCTGACCATCATCGCCCTCGGCTATCTCGGCGGCCTGCCGCTCAGCTGGCGCGCCTGGCACGAGCGCAAGGAGGCCTCGGAGACGGAGGCCTCGGGCACGGCGGCGCGCGCCGTCGCGACGCCGGCCCCGTCGGCGCCGCCGGGGCGCGACACGCCTTCCGACATCGAGGATATCTGACGGGCTGCCGGCTCAGAGCGAGCTGGCGCCGGGATAGTTGGGGCTTTCGCGGGTGATCGTCACGTCATGGACGTGGCTCTCGCGCAGGCTGCTGGAGGAGATGCGCAGGAAGCGGGCGCGCTCGCGGAACTCAACCAGGTTGCCGGCGCCGACATAGCCCATGGCGGCGCGCAGGCCGCCGGCCAGCTGGTGCAGCACGCCGGCCACCGGCCCCTTGTAGGGCACCTGGCCCTCGATGCCTTCCGGCACCAGCTTCAGCGTGTCGCGCACCTCGGCCTGGAAATAGCGGTCGGCCGAGCCGCGCGCCATGGCGCCGAC
>CAZAAW010000067.1:0-2647 GCA_964483325.1 uncultured Hyphomicrobiales bacterium | reverse complement strand
CCGTCCACACCTTCCTTAACCGGACACCAGTGGGTCAAGCCCGGGCATGACGCAGTTGAGGCGTTAGCGGGCGCTTACAGCCGCGTAGGGTGGGCAAGGCAGTGCCTTGCCCACGCGGGTCACCAGGACCCCCGCCATCGGGAAGCCCGCACCCATCCCTCACCGGCACGGGGAGAGCCTGCCCCCGGACTTGATCCGGGGGGTGGCGCGCGCCGATAGGCGCGTGGGTGGGGACCCACGCCGGGAATCACGCACTGCCCTCAGTGCGTGCCGCCGAGCACCTCACAATCATCCGTTGCAGACCTCCTCGCCCCCGTTGCCGAATCGCATCACTCGCCGCCCCTGGGACGCAAGCCATGCTCTGTCTGGCCCAATTCCGCGCCACTGTTGCAGGATCGCTACAGGATTCCCCGCCGATTGTTGCTATCCAACCTGGAGCCTGACTGATTTATCGAGCCTTTTCTGGGAGGATTTGAAATGAAAGCCATTCTTCTCGCCGGTGCGAGCGTCCTGGCCCTCGGCGTCACCGCCCAGGCGGCCGACCTGTATATCGCGGCGCCGGAGCCGATCGCGGTTGCCGCGGCCTATAACTGGAACGGGCTCTATCTCGGCCTGCATGGCGGCTACGGCGGCGGCCAGTTCGATTATCCGTTCTCGGGGACGCTGTTCAACACGCCGGTCACCGGCTCGCTCGACCTCACCTCGGGCGGCTTCTTCGGCGGCGGCCAGATCGGCTACAACTTCCAGATGAACCAGTTCGTCCTCGGCGTCGAGGCCGACATCGCCGCCTCCGGCATCGACGGCCAGGTCAGCCTCGACATCCCGGCCGGCCCGCTGACGGTCTCCGCCGGCTCGTCGCTCAACTGGTTCGGCACGGTCCGCGGCCGCCTCGGCGTCGCCTTCGACAACGTCCTCGTCTACGGCACCGGCGGCTTCGCCTATGGCAGCACGACGACGTCGATCGACGTCAACGGCACCAACCTCTTCAGCGCCTCCAACACCAAGAGCGGCTGGACGGTCGGCGGCGGTGTCGAAGTCGGCCTGACGCCGCACCTGTCGCTGAAGGCGGAGTACCTCTATCTCGACCTCGGCACCGACGTCATCGCCGCCGCGCCGGGCATCACGTTCAGCGAGAGCACGACCGCCCATACCCTCAAGACCGGCCTGAACTACCGCTTCTGATCCAGCCGGATCTCCGCTTTCAAGGCGGCACCGCCCCGGCGGTGCCGCCTTTTTCTTTTGGGCCGCGACGCGATCCGCGAGCGGCCGCCGGAGGATGGGAGATGCGATCGCACGCTGCTGCCGTTCTGATCCTGCTGGCCCTGGCGCCGGCGCTGCCGGCCGGGCTTGTCCAGGCCGAAGACGCCACGCCGCCGGCGCGGCAGGAGATGCGTGCCCCGATCATGCAGCCGGAGGTCGTCCGGAGCCGCATCGAGCGCACCGCCACCCGCCTCGGCCGCCCGCTTGCCGGCGAGCGGCAGGGCCGGGCGACGGTGCGTTTCGTCCTTGCCGGCGACGGCCGTCTGCGCACCCTCGGCCTCACCGCGAGTTCGGGCGATTCGCTGATCGATGCCATCGCCCTCGCCGCCGTCGAGGAGGCGGCGCCGTTCCCGCCGCCGGACAACGGGGCCGATCAAGTCTACCGCATCCCCATCCAGCTATCGAAAACCCGCCAGCCGGTCACCGAGCCGGGCCGGCCGCCGGCGCGAGGCCCGCTGCTGTGGTGGTGGATCGACGGCCAGACGGGCGATGTCGTGACCGAGCGCCGCCTGCCGGAGCTGGCGCAGATCGCCTCGCTGTCTTTCGCCAGCCGTGGCGAGGAGGTTGTCCTTGTCGTCCGTCTGCGCCGTGACGATGGCGGGGCCGCGGCGCTGGACGGTATCGGCCTGCCGCTGCTGCGCCTTGCCGACGGCAGCACCTATCTCGCCGCCGGCTACACGGAGCGGCTGGATGCCGGCGCCTTCCGCATCACGCTGCAGGATGGCGAGCTCTTTCTCGTCCGCCTGACCGCCGGCAGCACCCGCATCGAGCTGCCCGCCACCACCGGTGGTGGCAGGCCTCGCCGTCTCCTTGCCACGGCCGGCGCCACCGGTCCGGGCACGCTGCTGCGCCTGCTCATGCGTCGGCAGGAGGCGCGGACCGCCGGCCGGCCCTGAACCTGCCCGCACCGACACCCCCGTTCGCGGCTTCCCAAAACGGTACAAGCGGCGTGTAATGCGCCGGAACCTCGGACCGCCGCCGGACAGGCTCCGGCGTGCTCTGCCGGCGACAACCGGCGGCTGTGCGCCGATCGGCTGCGGCCCGAGCGGGCTTTACCGGGCCGACGGCCGTCCGGCCGGAGCAAGCGACCCGCACTCCGGCCGGCGCGTCGGCAAGGCTCGCGGCGCGGGCGTTCCCACCCCCGCCCACCGCGAGAGGGAGAGGCTGACAGCCGGAGCGGCGCCGCGTCAGCCCCTCCGGGGGGCCACCCTCGCCGCGAATCGCCCGGCGACGCTCGCCCCCCCGTCCCACGCCCACCGGCGTCATGCCCGGACTTGATCCGGGCATCCACGCGAACACGGATGGCGCCGAAAGAAACGCCGCCATCGCCACCTGTGCAATCGGGCTGATGGGTAACAGTTCTATCCGGGCTGATGGGTAACATCTG
>CAZAAW010000066.1:0-2650 GCA_964483325.1 uncultured Hyphomicrobiales bacterium | reverse complement strand
ATGGCCATCTCGAAGCTCGATGCGTTGCGTGAATTGAGGCGGCTGAGGAAGGCGCCGAACTCGTCCATCGCGCAGAGCGCCAGCGGCGAGCGCTGGAGGAACCTGATGACGGCCGGCATGGACGTGAACTCGGATGGCCCGACGTGCTGGCGCATACCGGCGGCGCGCAGCAGCTTCCCGGTCACCTGTAGCGGGTGATCTTTGCCCGACGCCGTCGGCGCCAAGCCGATGACGTAGAGGTGCGTCGCCAGCCCGGTCGGCCCGGCGATCTGCCGGCCTGCGGCCGTCCCTACGACGGTCAGTGCCGCGCCAAGTGACAGCGCCGGCATGGGGCGCCGCGAAGACATGTTCGTCCACTCGGCGATGTCGCCGACAAGGCCAGGCGGCCGCCACAGGCGCTCCGGCAGCTCTATATCGGCCTGCGGCCGCGGCGCCGCCGGCATCGCCTCGCTGACGATCTCGCCCGTCTCGGCGTCGACGACTGTCCCGTCGGCCTGTTCCAGCAGCGCCCGGGCGGCGGCGGCGCCAAGGGCAGGATCGCCGCCCGCGTCCCAGCCGAGCGAGGCGGGATCGGCGCCGAGCTGATCGCACAGCCAGAACGCCGCCTCTAGCGCCTCGCCGACGCCGCCATATTCCATGACGATATCGATCGGCGTTCGCTTGCCCTGCCGCCCGTCGCCCATGTCGGCGATGCCGAAATCGACGATGCCGCCTGGCGCCAGCGACAGATCCTCCTGCAGCTTGCGGCCGAGGGCGCGCGACGACACGCGATAGGCGCCGGTCGAGGACTGGTAGCGCGCCTTGCTTCCGAAGATCGACGGCACCCACTGGTTCAGCTTGCGCAGCGCCAGGTCGTTGACGTTGCGAAAGAAGGGCGAGCCGCCCTCGACGGGTGCCGGCGCACGCGGCACGGCAGTTGTTGGGAAATTCCCAACAACTGGTCCGGACGGCATTTCCGACGCCATCTCGCCCGGCCGGCCGCGCAGGATGTCCAGCAGCCAATCGGGCAGCGGCGGTGCGTCGAGCATGTCGCCGAGGGCGCTGTAGCGGCGCCCGTCCGGCAGCTCGGCGCCTGGTCCGATGATGTAGCCGCCGGCGCCGCGAATATCGATGCCGCACTCCCGCTTCGGCGGCAGCGCGCCGCGCGCGTTGGTCAGCGGATCGCCGTCATCCGGCTGCCTGAAGAAGACATGCCAGCCGCCGGAGCCGGTGCGGGTGATGACGGCGTCGTCGAGGCGGTAGCCATGTTCCTCGGCCGCCGCCTCGAACCAGGCAACCCCGTCCGCCTCCCCCTCCTCTTTCGGAGCGTCGCAGTCGATGACGACCAGCCCGAGCTTGGCGAGGTCGACGCCTGGCAACGCCTCTGGCCAGCGGCTCCACCAGCCCTCGACGCGATAGGCGTCAGTGGTCGAGGCCTGACGCCAGTAAACGCCGCGGTACGGCTTCTTCACGTCCTCGCCGAACGCCTGGCAGGGGAACACAGCGATCCCTGCCGCTGCGAGGGATAGCGCAACGTCTCGATTGGCCATGCAGCATCAACCGAGCATTGCTTTGTCGTCGGCTGCGCCGGCGCACACGTCAGCGAGTATGGCGATCGCAGCGATTGGCCTGGGGATGACGCTTTCGTCTGCCTGAGGGCCTTCGGCGTGGCGGCTGCGCTTCATTGCGGCAGCCCCAGCGCTGAACGAACCGTCGACAGGTCCGCCACCACCGCCGCCATTTCGCGGTCGCTACGGTCCAGGCCAGCCGGCCTAAGGAGGGCGAGCTCGTGTTCCAGTCGGCGCGCTTCATTTTCGAGCTCCGCGATCAACGCGCCGCGCAGGCGACGAAACAGGAAAGTGCTGATGCTCTTGACCCGGCGCTTGCGCAGGTTGGCCAGCGTCCCGGGCGACGTGCCAACGCGGCGCGCTACGGCCGGCCGCGCCTCCTCGACCGTGCGGCTGGTCCGAAGGGCCTCACGATCCTCAAGGCTGCGCACCCATCCGGCGGCGATGTCCAAATCGTTCAGAGTAGCTGCTTCTGCGGGCACGATTGTCCCTCGCGCGGTGCTGATCATGTCCAGTGTCCTCGACCATGTTGCGGGTCGAGGCAGACGCGAGCGCCGTCAGTCGCCGGTAAGCCAGTGTCGGCGTCGCGTCAGTTTTCCGAATTCGAAAGGAGCCGAAATGCACCGCATCCCCACCCCCGTTATCGACCTGGCGGCATACCGCCTGGCCAAGACCCTAAGGCAGCGAGGACGCTATCGGGCGCCCCCGAGGCCACGGCCGATCCGGTCGTAATCTCATGCGGCCGCCCTGCGCTTGCTGCGCTGGTCTGTCATGGCAATGAGCGCTGCATAGTCGAGGTCCCGAATGCCGGCATTGTCCGCAGCGGCGATAAGAGCTCTCCAGTATTTCAATGGGATCGACTTTCGCGCCTTCATGGTACGCGCATGGCTTTCGGGAACGCCAATTGCCAGCGCGAGACCACGGGCGCCGCCTAGGTCGGCAATGATTTGCTCGAACGTCATAGCACCGCCATTGCTACAGGGAGTAGCGATTGACTGTCAATACGGCATGTAGCAGATTTCTGGCTACAATGTGTCGCCATGAATGAAGAACTGCGCAAAGCACAGGGGGCGCGCCTTCGCGCTGCCAGGATACAGGCCGGC
>CAZAAW010000065.1:0-2720 GCA_964483325.1 uncultured Hyphomicrobiales bacterium | reverse complement strand
AAACTGTCACCCATCAACCCGGATCAAACTGCAACCCATCTAACCGGATCGAACAAGGCTCCCGGCCTCTCCCTATGGGAGAGGCAAGAGGCGGCCCGCGTTGCGCCCCTATCCCTTCTGGCGCTGGGCGAGGTAGCGGCCGGTGAGGGTGTTGCTTTTGGCGAGGTCGGCGGGGAGGCCTTCGAAGACCACCGTGCCGCCTTCGTGGCCGGCGCCGGGGCCGAGGTCGATGACCCAGTCGGCGCGGGCGATGACGTCGAGATTGTGCTCGATGACGATGACGGTGGAGCCGGCGTCGACGAGGCGGTCGAAGAGGCCGATCAGCGTGTCGACGTCGTTCATGTGGAGGCCCGTCGTCGGCTCGTCGAGGACGTAGACATTGCCCTTCTTGCCGAGCTCGGCGGCGAGCTTGAGGCGCTGCCGCTCGCCGCCCGACAGCGTCGACAGCGGCTGGCCGAGCGTCAGGTAGCCGAGCCCGACATCGTCGAGGCCGCGCAGGATCCTGGCGATCGCCGGCTCGCTGAAGAAGGCCACGGCATCGGCGATGCTCATGTCGTAGACGTCGCTGATCGACTTGCCGCGCAGCCGATGCTCCAGCACCTCGGCGGTGAAGCGCTTGCCGTTGCAGGTCTCGCAGACCGTCGCCATCGGATCGAGATGGCCGAGATCGGTATAGATGACGCCGAGGCCGTTGCAGTCCGGGCAGGCGCCCTTGGAATTGGCCGAGAACAGCGCCGCGTCGACGCCGTTGGCCTTGGCGAAGGCCTTGCGGACGGCGTCGAGGATGCCGGTATAGGTCGCCGTGTTGGAGCGCCGCGAGCCGCGGGCGAGGTTCTGGTCGATGACGATGGTCTCCGGATAGGCCGGCGGCAGGCAGCCGAGGATCAGCGACGTCTTGCCTGAGCCGGCGACGCCCGACACCGCCGTCAGCACGCCGGTCGGGATCGACACCGAGACGTCGCGGAGGTTGTTGACGCGGCCGTGCCTTATCTCGAGCCTGCCGGAAGGCTTGCGCACCTTCGCCTTGACCGGCTGGTGCCGCCTCATGTGGTCGCCGGTCAGCGTGCCGCTGCTCAGCAGGCCGGCATAGTCGCCCTCGTAGACGATCGCGCCGCCCTCTGACCCGGCGCCCGGCCCCATGTCGACGACATGGTCGGCGATGGCGATCATGTCCGGCTTGTGCTCGACCACCAGCACGGTGTTGCCCTTGTCCCTGAGCTGCTGCATCAGCCCGGCCATGCGGCCGACATCGTGCGGATGCAGCCCGACCGACGGCTCGTCGAAGACATAGGTGATGTCGGTCAGCGACGAGCCGAGATGGCGCACCATCTTCACCCGCTGGCTCTCGCCGCCGGAAAGGGTCGAGCTCTCGCGGTCGAGGCTGAGATAGCCGAGGCCGATGGTCTCCAGGTTGGTCAGCCGCGCCGCCAGCGCCGCCAGCAGCGGCGCCACCGGCGGCGCGTCGATGCCCTTCACCAGAGCCGCCAGGTCGCTCACCTGCATCGCCGACATGGCGGCGATGTTGTGCGGCCCGATACGGCTTTCCAGCACCTCCGCCTTGAGGCGGGCGCCGCCGCAGTCGGGGCAGGTGCGGCGGGTGAAGATGCGGTCATATTCGGCCCGCACATGCGGCTGCAGCGTCTCCGGGTCCTTGGCGCCGAGCGAATGCTGCAGCTTGGGGATGAGGCCGGCATAGGTGAGGTTGATGCGGCCGACCTTGACCTTGCGGCCGTCGTCGAGCTCGAACAGCGTGAAGCGCTCGTCCTTGCTGTACTTGCCGATCGGCTTGTCGGGATCGAGCAGGCCGGACTGGGCGTAGAGGCTCCACTGCCAGGATTCGACCTCGAAGCCCCTGGCGAGCAGGGCGCCGCCGTTCAGCGACTTCGACTCGTCGACCACCGCCGCCATGTCCATCGCCGCCACCTGGCCGACGCCCTCGCATTTCGGGCACATGCCGCGCGGGTCGTTGTACGAGTAGTAGCCGGGCGCCGGCAGGCGCGGCACGGCGGCGCGCGAGAACAGGACACGCAGCATCTGCGCCGTGTCGGTGACGGTGGCGACGGTGGAGCGGACATTGCCGCCGAGGCGCTGCTGGTCGACGATGATCGCCGCCGAGATGTTCTCCAGCACGTCGGCGTCGGGCTGGCCGTAATGCGGCATGAACTGCTGCACGAAGGCCGGATAGGTCTCGTTAATGAGGCGCTGGCTCTCCGCGGCGATTGTGTCGAAGACCAGCGACGACTTGCCCGAGCCGGAGACGCCGGTGAACACCGTGATGCGCCGCTTCGGGATGTCGAGCGAGACATTGCGCAGATTGTTCTCGCGCGCCCCGCGGATGACGATGGCGCCGTAATCGGGCGCCGCGTCCTCTGCCGCCGCTGCCTTCGCCGCCGCCGCTGCCTTCGCCATGAGCCGCTCCATGCGTTTCTGCCCGGACAGGGCCTTCGGTATCACATCACGCCGGCGCGGCTGCATCGTGGCGCGAACACCGGCGGTGCCCGCGCAGGCGCCTCGCGGGCGGCACTTCGTCCTGCGCCATCCGTGTTCGCGTGGATGGCCGGATCAAGTCCGGCCATGACGCTGGTGGGGTGGGGATGGTGGTACGAACCTCCAGATGGCGCTCCCCACCCGACCCCGGCTTCGCCGGGGCCACCCTCCCCCTTCGGGTGTACGGACCGGAGACAAGGTGGACACATGTTCGGGGACATGGTGGACACTTT
>CAZAAW010000064.1:0-3072 GCA_964483325.1 uncultured Hyphomicrobiales bacterium | reverse complement strand
ACGCACCTCTCAGCATGCGCTGAGTCGGCCGTCCAAACATGCAAGGGGTTCGGCCCGGGGGAATCCTGCCCCGGCGCCGCAGCCGCGTGTCGCCGGCAGTGTCCCTCACCCGGAAACGCTGTCGCGTTTCCGACCTCTCCCACAGGGCTACCGCATGCACACATCTGATTCCATCTAGCGAAATCAACACGTTAGCTTGGGGGCTTAGGTGCGCGCCATTGGGGATGGAAGGCAGCGTGTATCGTTGAAAATCCTGCGATTTTCGCCCCGTCCACTCACGCGAGTCGTTAGCGCAAATCAGATGTGTGCATGCGGTAGCCCTATGGGAGAGGCAAGGGGCGCTGCCCGACCCCTCAGCACCCCCCTAAAACTCCGGCAATTTCCCTTCCTTGGCCGCCTTTTCGAATTTCCTGATGACGATGTCGCGTTTCAGCTTGGAGATGTGGTCGATGAACAGCCTGCCGTCGAGGTGGTCGATCTCGTGCTGGACGCAGACGGCCAGCAGGCCCTCGGCGGTGCGTTCCTGTTCCTTGCCGTCGCGGTCGACATAGCGGAAGCGCACGGCGGCCGGGCGTTCGACCTCGGCGTAATATTCCGGGATCGACAGGCAGCCTTCCTCGTAGACCTGGCGTTCGTCGGAGCGCCAGACGATCTCCGGATTGACCAGGAACAGCGGCTCCTTGCGCGCCTCGCCCTCTTCCTTGTTGACGACGTCGATGGTGATGACGCGGCGCGGCACGCCGACCTGGATCGCCGCCAGGCCGATGCCGGGCGCCGCATACATCGCCTCCAGCATCTGGTCCATGAAGCGCCGCAGCTCGTCGTCGACGCGCTCCACCGGGGCGCTCGCCTTGCGCAGCAGCCGGTCCGGCAATGTGATGATGTCGAGTTGTGTCATGCCGCTAGATGTAAGAACTGGCGGAAAACCGGTCAACGTGGCGATTGCCGCCGCCGCCCGCCTGCCGCTACGGCACGGTGATGGCGCAGGTGCCCTGGCGGGCCGGCTGCGCCTCGCCGCCGACGAGGCTCGACAGCACGAAGCGGCTCGTCACCCTGTCGATCTGCAGCCGGTCGTAGCGCTCGCCGGCATCCTTGCCGGTGGCGCAGACGACATCGATGGCGACCAGCGTGCCGTAGCCGATGAAGGTGCCGCAGGGCAGGCCCGACAGGGTCATGGTGATGTCCTGCGTCGAGGTATCCCGCTCCAGCGCCACGAAGCCGCCGGCAAACGGCGCCGCCCCCGCCTCGCCCTGGCAGGCGATCTCCGACACCTGCGCGGCGGCCGGCGCCGCCGTCAGCGCCAGCGCCGCTCCCCACAAGATTCCCTTCGCCAATCCTCTCAGCATGATTCCCCTTCGCTCCCGTTCGGCGCCGGCCAGCCTAGCCGCCGCGGCGGCCGCTGGCGACCCACACCTCCTGCCGGCAATGTTCCCGTTTTGATCCGCGCCGGCGAATCGGCTAGGCTGCGCCGATGGACCGGATCGTGTGGCGTCTCGGCGGGCATCCCCTGTCGCTGGGTGAGGTGCTGGCCGCCGCGGCGCTCGCCGCCGTCGCCGCCGCGCTGATCCTGTTGGCGCTCGCCGCCCGCCGCCGCGCCGAGCGAGCGCGCCAGGAGGCCGAGCAGCGGGTCCTTGCCGCCGAGCAGCGCTTCGCCGACATGCTGCGCGCCCAGAGCGAGCTCAGCGGCAAGGTGCAGGGCATGGCGGAGCTGTTCGGCTCGCGCCAGGTCGATCTCGCCCGCGTCCTGTCGGAACGGCTCGACGGGCTCGGCCAGCGCATCGGCCAGACGATGACCGATTCGACCAAGTCGACCCATGCCAGCCTGACCCAGCTCGCCGAGCGGCTCGCCGTCATCGACAAGGCGCAGGGCAACATCACCGAGCTCTCCAGCCAGGTGGTGGCGCTGCAGCAGGTGCTGGCCAACAAGCAGACGCGCGGCGCCTTCGGCCAGGGGCGCATGGAGGCGATCGTCCAGGACGGGCTGCCGGCCGGCGGCTACACCTTCCAGGCGACGCTGTCGAACCGCAACCGGCCGGACTGCCTGATCGCCTTCCCCAACGGCATGCCCGGCCTCGTCGTCGACGCTAAGTTCCCGCTCGAGGCCTGGAACGCGGTGCGCGCCGCCGCGCCGGAGACGCTGAAAGCCGCCCAGTCGCAGTTCCGCCGCGACATCCAGCACCACATCCTCGCCATCCGCCAGCGCTACTTCATCCCCGGCGAGACGCAGGACACGGCCTTCATGTTCGTGCCGTCGGAATCGATCTTCGCCGACATCCACGAGCATTTCGAGGACCTTGTCCAGACCGCCCACCGCAACCGCGTCGTCATCGTCTCGCCGTCGCTGCTGATGCTGTCGATCCAGGTCGTGCAGTCGGTGCTGCGCGACGCGCGCATCCGCGAGCAGGCGCATGTGGTGCGCGACCAGGTGGTGAAGCTGATGGACGACATCGGCCGCCTCAACGACCGCGTGCTGCGCCTGCAGACCCATTTCGGCCAGGCCAATACCGACATCGACCAGATCCTCACCTCGACGCGCAAGATCGCCGCCACCGGCGAAAAGATCGAAGCCCTCGACTTCGGCGACACCCCCACCAGTGCCGAAGTCGTCCGCTACCCCGACCGCCAGGGCGACCTCCTCGCCGGAGAAGACCAGCGCCGCGCCCGATGAGCGGCGTAGGGGGGCGCAGAAAAAAGCGCCGCGGGCACGACGCACCGCCCTCTCCGCCCCACCGGCGTCATGCCCGGGCTCGACCCGGGCACCTACGCGAACACGGATGGCGCCGAAAAAAGCGCCACCGGCGAGGCGCCACTTGCCTCTCCCATAGGGAGAGGCCGGGAGCCTTGCCGAGCGCAGCGAGGCTTAGGCGGACGGGTGAGGGGTTCGGCCCGCAGGTATCCTGCCCCGGCGCCGCAGCCCGCGTGTCGCAGGCAGTGTCCCTCACCCGGAAACGCTTCGCGTTTCCGACCCCCGGATCAAGTCCGGGGGCAGGCTCTCTCCCACAGGGAGAGGTAAGGCGCGCTGTTCGATCCGGTTAGATGGGTTGCAGTTTGATCCGGGTTGATGGGTGACAG
>CAZAAW010000063.1:0-3542 GCA_964483325.1 uncultured Hyphomicrobiales bacterium | reverse complement strand
ATATCCAGGACGAGATCGGCAACAATGGCTGGATGATCTGGCCGCCGATCCGCTACTCCTACCGCACCGTCAACAACGAGATCGCCCGGCCGGCGCCGGCGCCGCCCTGGTGGATGATGGGCGACGAGGAGCGCTGCTCGCACTACCCTGAGGGCAAGGCCGACCCCAACTGCACGCTGGGCAATTTCAACTGGCTCGGCACCGACGACCAGGGCCGCGACGTCGTCGCCCGCCTCATCTACGGCTTCCGCATCTCGGTGCTGTTCGGCCTGGTGCTGACGGTGATCTCCTCGGTGGTCGGCGTCGCCGCCGGCGCCGTGCAGGGCTATTTCGGCGGCTGGGTCGATCTCCTCTTCCAGCGCTTCATCGAGATCTGGACCTCGGTGCCGCAGCTCTACCTGCTGCTGATCATCTCATCGGTCATCGCGCCAAGCTTCTGGGTGCTGCTGGCGATCCTGCTGCTGTTCAGCTGGGTGGCGCTGGTGGGGGTGGTGCGCGCCGAATTCCTGCGCGCCCGCAATTTCGAATATGTCAACGCGGCGCGGGCGCTCGGCGTCTCCAATGTCCGCATCATCCTGCGCCACGTCCTGCCCAACGCCATGGTGGCGACGCTGACCTTCATGCCGTTCATCCTCAACGGCTCGATCACGACGCTGACCTCGCTCGACTTCCTCGGCTTCGGCCTGCCGCCCGGCTCGCCGTCGCTGGGCGAGATGCTGGCGCAGGGCAAGGACAACATCCAGGCGCCGTGGCTCGGCCTCACCGGCTTCTTCGTCATCGCCATCATGCTGAGCCTCCTGATCTTCATCGGCGAAGCCGTCCGCGACGCCCTCGACCCAAGGAAGACCTTCGCGTGAGGGCGCCGCACCGCCAACGCGCCGCCCCTCACCTCTCCCATAGGGAGAGGTCGGAACGCGTCAGCGTTCCGGGTGAGGCACACCGCCGGCCCGGAGCAGGCGCTGGCGCTGGGGCAGGCGGGGCTGCAGCGGCATCCATCACGCCCGGCGTGGCTCCCCACCCGTCACGCGCTGACGCGCGTGCCACCCTCCCCGTTCCGGTGAGGGATGGGTGCGCACTTCCCAGCGGCGGAACTCCCCTCCCAGCAAGAGACGCCCATCCCTCACCGCTTGCGGGGAGGGTGGCCCCGCCGCAGGCGGGGTCGGGTGGGGAGCGCCGGCGCAGGACAGGCACCGCCCCTTACCTCTCCCTATGGGAGAGGTCGGAACGCGTCAGCGTTCCGGGTGAGGGACACTGCCGGCCCGGAGCAGGCCTAGGCGCCAGGGCAGGATTCCCGGCGGCCGAACCCCTCACCCGTCCGCCTAGGCTCGCTCAGGCTCGCCAAGGCTCCCGACCTCTCCCTATGGGAGAGGTGGAGGCGGGACTGGCGGTGTACATAACCCGGCGCAGCGGCCAACACCCGTTCCGTGCTGTCCTCATCCCCGGCCTTTTCCGGAGTCTCCCGTGACCGACGCCCCGCTGCTTTCCGTCCGCGATCTGTCCGTGCGCTTCAATCAGGGGGGCGATGCGGTGGATGCGGTGCGGCATGTCTCCTTCGACATCGCCAAGGGCGAGACGCTGGCGCTGGTCGGCGAATCCGGCTCAGGCAAGTCGGCCACCGCCATGTCGGTGCTGCGGCTCCTGCCCTATCCGCCGGCCTCGCATCCGTCCGGCCAGATCCTGTTCAAGGGCAAGGACCTCCTCAAGGCCACCGTGGCGCAGCTGCGCAAGGTGCGCGGCGCCGACATCACCATGGTGTTCCAGGAGCCGATGACCTCGCTCAACCCGCTGCACACCATCGAGCGGCAGATCGGCGAGGTGCTGAAGCTGCACCAGGGCATGAGCGATGCGGCGGCGAAGAAGCGGACGCTGGCGCTCCTCAAGGAGGTCGGCATCCAGGATGCCGAGCGCCGCCTCACCGCCTATCCGCACCAGATGTCGGGCGGCCAGCGCCAGCGCGTCATGATCGCCATGGCGCTCGCCAACGAGCCGGACCTGTTCATCGCCGACGAGCCGACGACCGCCGTCGACGTCACCGTGCAGGCGCAGATCCTCGAGCTTCTCAAGGACCTGCAGACCCGCAAGGGCATGGCGATGCTGTTCATCACCCACGATCTCGGCATCGTGCGCCGCATCGCCGACCGGGTCTGCGTCATGACCAATGGCGAGATCGTCGAGACCGGGCCGACGCGCCAGGTGTTCGACAATCCGCAGCACCCCTACACCAAGCACCTCCTCGCCGCCGAGCCGAAGGGGCCGCCGCCGGCGCTCGACGAGAGCGCCCCGGTGGTGATGGAGGCGAAGGACATCAAGGTCTGGTTCCCGATCAAGCGCGGCTTCATGCGCCGCGTCGTCGGCCATGTGAAGGCGGTCGACGGCGTCGACATCGCCGTGCGCGAGGGCCAGACGCTCGGCGTCGTCGGCGAATCCGGCTCCGGCAAGACGACGCTCGGCCTCGCCATCCTGCGGCTGATTTCGTCGCAGGGACGCATCCTCTATCTCGGCCGCGACATCCAGGATGCCGGCTGGAAGGCGATGCGCCCCTATCGCCGCGACATGCAGATCGTCTTCCAGGACCCGTACGGCTCGCTGTCGCCGCGCATGAGCATCCGCGACATCGTCGCCGAGGGGCTGCGCGTGCATGCGCCGTCGATGGGCGAGGCGGAGCGCGACGCACGCGTCGTGCGGGCGCTGACGGAAGTCGGCCTGGAGCCGTCGGCGCGCTTCCGCTACCCGCACGAATTCTCCGGCGGCCAGCGCCAGCGCATCGCCGTCGCCCGCGCCATGGTGCTGGAGCCGCGCTTCGTCATGCTCGACGAGCCGACCTCGGCTCTCGACATGAGCGTCCAGGCGCAGGTGGTCGATCTGCTGCGCGAGCTGCAGCGCCGCCACAAGCTGGCCTACATGTTCATCAGCCACGACCTCAAGGTGGTGCGGGCGCTGGCCAACGAAGTGCTGGTGATGCGCCAGGGCAAGGTCGTCGAATACGGCCCGGCGCAGAAGGTCTTCGACACGCCGGAAAGCGACTACACCAAGGCCCTGCTGGCGGCGGCGTTCAGGATCGAGACGGCGCCGGCCGGCGTGGTGAACCAGTAGCCGCCGCAGCTGAGACGCTGGCGCGAACCGCCCACCGGCGCCATCGGGCCGGACGTGCCGCCATCACGCCCCACCGGCGTCATGGCCGGACTTGATCCGGCATTCCCACGCGAACACGGATGGCGCAGAAAGAAACGCCGCCCGCGAGGCGCCTTCACTGCCACCGTCGGTGTTCGCGTGGATGCCCGGGTCTTCGCCCGGGCATGACGCAGCTGAGGCGTTGGCAGATGATGCTGGGCGAGGAGGCCTCGCGCATGCCGGCCGGGCATGACGCACCGCCACCCCGGCCACCCCGCCGGCGCCATCGGGCCAGACGTGCCGCCATCACCACCCCACCGGCGTCATGGCCGGACTTGATCCGGCCATCCACGCGAACACGGATGGCGCAAAAAGAAACGGAATGGTACGCTTTTGGACTTTACAAGAGTCAGCGATTCTAGTAGGTTAGG
>CAZAAW010000062.1:0-4283 GCA_964483325.1 uncultured Hyphomicrobiales bacterium | reverse complement strand
CACAGAATCAGACATTCCACATCCTTTCAAACACGATGTGTGAACGCCGTAGCCCATTGGGAGAGGTGAGAGGCGCCTCATCCTGAACCGGCGCTCCCCACCCCGGGCAGTTCGCACCACGCTGTCACCACCAGGCGTCATGGCCGGACTTGATCCGGCATTCCCACGCAAACACCAGCGACGCAGAAAAGGACGCGGCCCGCGAAGCGCCTTTTTCCCGCACCGACGGTGTTCGATGGATGCCCGGGTCTTCGCCCGGGCATGACGCGGCTGGGGTGTGGGCGGGCACCATCCCAGGGTTATGTTCCCTCTCCACCCCACCGGCGTCATGGCCGGACTCGGCCCTGAATTCGTGGGACAGTGCCGCACTCATCGGCCCGAAAGGAGAATCCCTTGCCGCAGATTCAGCCCCTTCTCCGTTTCGCCTGCGCTGCCGCGCTTGCCGCCCTGGTCGCCGCGCCGGCCGCAAGGGCCGAGGCGCCTGCCGTGCTGACGCAGGCGACGATCGGCGCCACCATCGCCGGCATCGTCGTCGAACTGCGCGAGGCGTATGTGTTCCCCGACAAGGGAGCGCGGGCCGCCGCGGCGCTGGAGACGTCGCTGAAGGAACGGGCCTATGCCGGCGTGACCGACCCGGTGCGGTTCGCGCAGCAGGTCACCGATCAGCTCAGGGCAGTCACCGAGGATGGCCATATGCGGGTGATCTACGGCTCGCCCTTCGGCAACGCCCCGGCCGCCGCGCCGCAGGGCGCCGGCTTCGAGGTGGAGCGGCTCGACGGCAATATCGGGCTGATCCGCCTGGCGCGGTTCGCTCCGCCGGAGATCTTCAACCCGGCCGCCGACGAGGCCATGCGCAGCCTCTCCGACACCAGGGCGCTGATCATCGACATGCAGGCGAATGGCGGCGGGCATCCCGCCTCGGTGGCCTATCTGGCGAGCTTCTTCCTCGCTGCCGACAGGCCGGTCCACATCAACAGCCTCATCTGGCGCAACCGCGGCACCGACACCTTCAGGACCGAGACCTTCCGGAGCGCGCCGACGCCGGTGCGCTATCTCGACAGGCCCGTCTATGTGCTCGTCGGACCGCAGACCTATTCGGCCGGCGAGGAGTTCGCCTACGACCTGCAGGCGCTGAAGCGCGCCACGGTCGTCGGGGCGAAGACACGCGGTGGCGCCAATCCGGGCGGGCTGACCGAGCTCGGTGCCGATTTCTTCGTCGTCGTGCCGACCGGCCGGGCCGAGAACCCGATCACCCACGGTAACTGGGAAGGCGTCGGCGTCCAGCCCGATATCCCGACCGCGGCGGAAGTCGCCGAAGCGACAGCCATCGCGCTGGCGAAGGGCTGAGGCGCCCTAGCTGCCTTCCCGCGCCTGGACGGCCTGGGCTTCCAGGGTCGGGCGCTGGTGGCCGGACATTTCCTGGCCGGCGTCGGCCGGCAGGCGGGCGAAGAACAGGATCGACGAGGCGGTCAGCAGGCCGACCACCGCGAAGGCGGGCAGGAAGTCCGCCGCCCGGATGATCTCGGCCGAGCTGCCGACGGAGAATTCCAGCACCATGGCGCCGATGCTGATGCCGGCGCTCAGCGCCAGCTGCTGGAAGACGCTGGTGAGGCTGGTGGCGCGGCTCATGCGCGAGGTCGGCACCTCGGCATAGGCGAGCGCGTTGATGGCGGTGAATTCCAGCGACCGGAAGAAGCCGCCGACCAAGAGGATCGCGACGATCAGCGCCACCGGCGTCGCCGGCGTGAACAGCGCCGGCGAGGCGACGAAGCAGGCCGCCACCAGGGCGTTGAAGATCAGCACGGCGCGGAAGCCGAAGCGGCGCAGGATCGGCCCGGCGCCGATCTTCATCGCCATGGCGCCGACCGCCGAGGCGAAGGTGATCATGCCCGACTGGAAGGGCGACATGCCGAAGCCGAGCTGCAGCATCAGCGGCAGCAGGAACGGCGTCGCGCCGGCGCCGAGCCGGAACAGGAAGCCGCCGAGAATGCTGCCGCGGAAGGTCGGCAGCCGCAGCAGCGTCAGGTCGAGGATCGGATTGGCGGCCCGGCGGGCATGGAAATAATAGAGGACGAGCAGCGCCAGCCCGCCGAACAGGAGCACCATCACCAGCGGCAGCGGCAGCACGCCGAGCCCCAGCGAGGTCGTGCCGGTGACGAAGGCGGCAAGGCCGATGCCGGAGATGAAGAAGCCCGGCGCGTCGAAGGGCGTGCGCTCCTCCTCGCGGATGTCGGGGAAGAAGACCGTCGCCAGCACGATGCCGAGAATGCCGATCGGGATGTTGATCCAGAAGATCCAGCGCCAGTCGAAATTGGTGGTGATGAAGCCGCCGAGCGGCGGCCCCAGCACCGGCCCGACAAGCGCCGGGATGGTGAGCCAGGCGAGCGCCCCGACAAGCTCCGACTTCTCCACCGAGCGCAGGATCACCAGCCGGCCGACCGGCACCATCATGGCGCCGCCGATGCCCTGCAGGACGCGCGCCGCGACGATCTCGCCGATGCCGCTGGAAAGGCCGCAGAACAGCGAGCCGAGGGTGAAGAGGCCGATGGCGATGCGGAAGACGTGGCGGGCGCCGAAGCGGTCGGCGATCCAGCCGGAGGTCGGGATGAACACCGCCAAGGCGAGCAGATAGCTGGTGAGCGCCAGCTTCAGGCGGATCGGGCTCTCGCCGAAATCGGCGGCGATGGTCGGCAGCGCCGTGGAGAGGACCGTCGAATCGAGGTTCTCCATGAACAGCGCGCAGGCGACGATCAGCGGCAGCAGCACGCGGTTGGGAACGGAAGCGGAAACGGCGGTCAAGGCAGGGGCGCGCGGCTGGAGGTCGTCAGGTCACCTGATCACTTACCGCGGCTAAGCTCGCATGTCGCCCACCGGGGGTCCAGTGGCCTCAGCGATCTTGCCGCGGGGAAAGCGCGGGTTGCAGCTTTGCAGAATCGGAACTGCGTGGTAATCACCCGCGCCAACCCTCATTCAAGAAGCATACCATCCGGGGAGCATCGGTCCGCGGGCGGTTCCTCTATTCCGGAGTTGGCGCATGGCCCGCATCATCGAATCCTCCACCGGTCGCGAAGCCCTGACATTCGACGACGTCCTGCTGGCGCCCGGCCATTCGGACGTGATGCCGGGCGAGGTCGACCTGCGCACCCGCCTGACGCGCTCGATCGACCTCAACCTGCCGATTATTTCGGCAGCCATGGACACGGTCACCGAGGCGCGGCTGGCCATCGCCATGGCGCAGGCCGGCGGCCTCGGCGTCATTCACCGCAACCTGACGCCCGACCTGCAGGCCGAGGCGGTGCGGCGGGTGAAGAAGTTCGAATCCGGCATGGTGGTGAACCCGGTGACGATCGGGCCGGCGGCGACGCTGGCCGAGGCGCTGGCGCTGATGGAGCGCCATCACATTTCCGGCATCCCGGTGGTGGAGGGCAACGGCGCCGGCCCGGGCCGGCTCGTCGGCATCCTCACCAACCGCGACGTGCGCTTCGCCTCCAATCCGGACCAGCCGGTGGCCGAGCTGATGACGCGCGACAACCTGGTGACGGTGCGCGAAGGCGTCGCCCAGAACGAGGCCAAGCGCCTCCTGCACCAGCATCGCATCGAGAAGCTGCTGGTTGTCGACGACGCCTATCGCTGCGTCGGCCTCATCACCGTCAAGGACATCGAGAAGAGCCAGCTCAACCCCAACGCCTCCAAGGACGAGCAGGGCCGGCTGCGCGTCGCGGCGGCGAGCAGCGTCGGCAATGACGGCTACGAGCGCTGCGAGCGGCTCGTCGAGGCCGGCGTCGACCTCATCGTCATCGACACCGCCCACGGCCATTCGCAGCGGGTGCTGGACCAGGTGACGCGCGTCAAGCGCATCAGCAACCAGGTGCAGGTGATCGCCGGCAACATCGCCACCGGCGACGGCGCCAGGGCGCTGATCGATGCCGGCGCCGACGCCGTCAAGGTCGGCATCGGCCCCGGCTCGATCTGCACGACGCGTATCGTCGCCGGAGTCGGCGTGCCGCAGCTCACCGCCATCATGGATGCCGTCGACGTGGCGCAGGCGGCCGACGTGCCGGTGATCGCCGATGGCGGCATCAAGTTCTCCGGCGATCTCGCCAAGGCGCTGGCCGCCGGCGCCTCGGTGGCGATGGTCGGCTCGCTGCTGGCCGGCACCGACGAGTCGCCCGGCGAGGTCTACCTGCACCAGGGCCGCTCCTATAAGGCCTATCGCGGCATGGGCTCGGTCGGCGCCATGGCGCGCGGCTCGGCCGACCGCTATTTCCAGGCCGAGGTGCGCG
>CAZAAW010000061.1:0-4838 GCA_964483325.1 uncultured Hyphomicrobiales bacterium | reverse complement strand
TCATCCTCGCCACCGAACCACTTGTGTGAATCCCCTAGCCCTATGGGAGAGGCAAGAGGCGGCTTATTTGGTGCCGTACATGCGGTCGCCGGCGTCGCCGAGGCCTGGGACGATGTAGCCGTTTTCGTTAAGGTGGCTGTCGATCGAGGCGGTGAAGACCGGCACGTCGGGATGCGCCTCGCGGAAATGGCGGATGCCTTCCGGGGCGGCCAGCAGGCAGACGAAGCGGATGTCGCGGGCGCCGCGTTCCTTGAGGCGGCGCACCGCCGCGGCGGAGGAATTGCCGGTCGCCAGCATCGGGTCGACGACGATCGTCAGGCGGTCGGAGAGGTCGTCCGGTGCCTTGAAGTAATATTCCACCGGCTGCAGCGTCTTGTGGTCGCGATAGATGCCGATATGGGCGACGCGGGCCGACGGCACCAGGTCGAGAAGGCCTTCCAGGAGACCGTTGCCGGCTCTGAGCACCGAGGCGAAGACCAGCTTCTTGCCCTCCAGGACCGGCGCGTCGATCGCCATCAGCGGCGTCTCGATGCGCCGCGTCGTCAGCTGCAGGTCGCGCGTCACCTCGTAGCAGAGGAGGGTGGCGATCTCGCGCAGCAGCAGGCGGAAGGTCGCCGTCGAGGTCTCCCTGTCGCGCATGATGGTCAGCTTGTGCTGCACCAGCGGGTGGTCGATGACGGTGACGCCGTCCGTGCCGGTCTCCATGCCGTGTCCCTGTTCCTTGCCGGCGCCGCCGCCTGCCGCGCCCCGCTTCCTTTTGCGGCGGCACCCTAGCCTTCCCGGTGCTGAACGGGAACCGCGCATCTGCTATCGTCCCCGGCACCCCCGCCGACCGCGGGGCTTCTCCCGCCGGGTTCCCCCATGCACGAGCGCAAGAGTTCACAGGGCCATCGGAAAAGCCGCGCCGGCGCGGTGCGTGACGGCCGTGACGGTCATGACGGCGTGCGCGGCGTCGCGACGCTCGCCGAGGCGCGCGACTGGCTGGCCCGGCGCGGCATCGAGGATATCGAGTGCATCCTGCCGGACCAGGCGGGGGTGGCGCGCGGCAAGATGATGCCGGTGTCGAAATTCCTCGCGGGGCCGACGATGACAATGCCCGGCTCGATCCTCACCCAGACGATCACCGGCGACTATCCCGACGACGACGAGGATTTCCGCCACGACCCGGCCGACCAGGATCTCCTGTTCACGCCGGACCTGTCGACGCTTGCCGTGGTGCCGTGGGAGAGCGACCCGACGGCGCAGCTGATCCACGACGCCTTCCACCGCGACGGCAGGCCGGTGGAGATCGCGCCGCGCCAGGTGCTGCGCCGGGTGCTGGAGCTCTACCGCACCCGCGGCTGGCAGCCGCTGGTGGCGCCGGAGATCGAGTTCTACCTGGTGAAGCCGAACACCGACCCGGACTATCCGCTGGTGCCGCCGAAGGGCCGTTCGGGGCGGCCGGAATCGGCGCGGCAGAGCTATTCCATCGCCGCCGTCAACGAGTTCGACGACCTGTTCGACGACATCTACGACTTCTCCGAAGCGCAGGGCCTGGAGATCGACACGCTGATCCACGAGGAAGGCGCGGCGCAGATGGAGATCAACCTGCGGCACGGCGACCCGCTGGCGCTGGCCGACCAGGTGTTCCTGTTCAAGCGCACAATCCGCGAGGCGGCGCTGCGGCACGACATGTATGCCACCTTCATGGCCAAGCCCATGTCGTCGGAGCCGGGCTCGGCGATGCATATCCACCAGTCGGTGGTCGACGCGGCGACCGGCCGCAACATCTTCTCCGACGCCGACGGCAATCCGACGCCGGAATTCTTCGCCTATATCGGCGGCTCGCAGAAATACCTGCCGGCGGTGACCTGCATCCTGGCGCCCTATGTCAATTCCTACCGGCGGCTGGTGCGCGCCTCCTCGGCGCCGGTCAACGTCATGTGGGGCTACGACAACCGCACGGTGGGCCTCCGGGTGCCGTTCTCCGATCCGGACGCGCGGCGGCTGGAAAACCGTATTCCATCTTCCGACGCCAATCCCTATCTGGCGATCGCGGCCTCGCTCGCCTGCGGCTATCTCGGCATGATGCAGCAGCTGACGGCGGTGACCGAGCCGGTGACGGCCTCGGCCAACGAGGACGAGATCGAGCTGCCGCGCGGCCTCCTGGAGGCGGTGGCGCTGTTCGAGGAGACGGAGGACCTGGCGGAGATTTTCTCCAGGCGCTTCGTCGCCACCTATGCGGCCATCAAGCAGGCGGAATATGAGACCTTCATGCAGGTGATCAGTCCATGGGAGCGCGAACATCTGCTCCTCAATGTCTGACCGGCATCCGTCCGGTCCGAAGCTTTCCGGAAGAATGCCATGAACGGCCCGTCCGCCCCCGCCGACAGCCAGATCGCGGCCGACCCGATGATCGTCATCCGCGCCGAGCGGCTGCGCGAGCGGCTCGGCTATGCCGATCCGCATGCGCGCCTGTTCCTCACCGACGGCAGCCGGGCGCTGTTCAAGATCGCCGAACGGCTCGACCCGCTGTTCGCCGAGCTCAACCTGGCCCGCTTCCGCCAGTTCAGCGAGCGCATGGTGCGGGCGGCCAGCTTCTACCGCCAGATGGTGCTGCTCGGCGCCGGCTACGACACGCGGCCGCTGTGGCTGAAGGGCCTCGCCGGCAAGGACATCAAGGTGTTCGAGGTCGACTTCGCCATGGTGCTGGACGGCAAGGCGGAGGTGCTGCAGGAGAACGGCATCAAGGTGCCGGGCAATGTCGTCCCGGTGCCGGCCGACCTCAACGAGCCGGGCCTCCTGGCGGCGCTGAAGCGCGCCGGCTACGATCCCGATCTGCCGACGGCGGTGTTCGCCGAGAACGTATTCTTCTTCCTGCTCGCCGACAGCGTGACGCGCATCATCGACCCGCGCGGCCTGAAGCTCGCCGACGGCAGCTCGTTCTCCTTCGACTTCTGGAGCCGCACGCGCATCAACAGCCTCAACGTGTCGCTGATCGCCGCCACCGGCCGGCCGATGTTCGATTCCTTCCCGCTGCCCGACCAGCCCGCCGCCCTCGGCCGCCGCCTGCGCGGCATGGGCTACGCCACGGCGGAGATCGTCGCCCTCGCCGAGCTCGCCGACCAGTACTGGCCCGAGGAAGACCACAAGGACAATCTCGGCACCTGGTACGCCGTGCACACGATCATGGATTGACGCGGGTGGCGCGGGCAGGAGGTGCGAGCCGCCCAATGGCGCTCCCCACCCGTCACGCGCCTGCGGCGCGCGCCACCCTCCCCGTTCCGGTGAGGGATGGGTGCGCGCTTCCCGATGCCGCGTACCGTGACGAAAGAGGCGCTCATCCCTCACCCGAAGGGGGAGGGTGGCCCCGGCGAAGCCGGGGTCGGGTGGGGAGCGCCGCCGGGCGTCGTGCGCGGCCGGCGGGGCCGGGCTGATGGCGCATGCGGCGTCGTTTTATGCGGCTGGGGCCGACCAGGGGCTGACCTTTCCGGCGCTGGAAGGCGGGCGGCGGTGCGATGTGCTTGTCGTCGGCGGCGGCTATACCGGCCTCTCGGCGGCGCTGCATCTGGCCGAGCGCGGCGTCGATGTCGTGCTGGTCGAGGCCGAGCGCGTCGGCTGGGGGGCGTCGGGGCGCAATGGCGGGCAGCTGCATTCGGGCCAGCGCCAGGACCAGGAATGGCTGGAGGCGAAGTTCGGCCGCGCGCCGGCGCTGGCGCTGTGGCGCATGGCCGAGGAGGCGAAGGCCCTGGTGCTCGGCCTCATCGCGCGCCACGGCATCGCCTGCGACTGGCGGCCCGGCCTCATCGAGGCGGTGCACAAGGGGCGCCTGGTGGCCGGCGAGCGTGCCTATGCCGAGCATTTGCGCGAGGCCTATGGCTATGACGCGGTGGAGTGGCTGGACAGGGAGGCCTTCGCCGCCGCCACCGGCGCGCAGGGCTATCACGGCGGCCGGCGCGACCGCGGCGCCGGCCATCTCGATCCGCTGAAACTGGCGCAGGGGCTGGCGCGCGCCGCCGCATCCGCCGGGGCGGCGATCCATGAGGGGACGCGGGTGCGGCGCCTTGCCGGCAGCGCCGCCACCGGCTTCACCGCCGAGTGCGGCAGCGGCACGGTGCGCGCCGACATGGTGGTGCTGGCCGGCAACGCCTATCTCGCCGGGCTCGACGCGGAGGCGGAATCACGCCTGATGCCGATCGTCAATTACCTCCTCGCCACCGAGCCGCTCGGCGCCGGCCGGCCGGGCGGGCTGCTGCCGGGCGGCGAGGCGGTCTCCGACACGCGCTTCGTCGTCTATTACTGGCGGCCGACGGCGGACGGGCGGCTGGTCTTCGGCGGCGGCGAGACCTATCGCCGCCATGCCGGGCCGGCCGATACGGCCGCCTTCGTGCGCCGCCACCTGCTGCGGATCTATCCGCAGCTCGCCGGGGCGCGCATCGATTACGCCTGGGGCGGCCAGCTCGCCATCACCATGCGCCGCCTGCCGCTGATCCGCCGCACCCGGCCGGGCGTCTATGTCGCCGCCGGCTATTCCGGCCAGGGCGTGGCGCTGGCGCCCTATGCCGGCAAGCTCATCGCCGAGGCCATCGCCGGCGACAGCGCGCGGTTCGACAGAATGGCAGCCCTGCCGGCGCCGCGCTTCCCCGGCGGCAGGCTGCTGCGCTGGCCGTCGCTGGTGGCGGGGATGACCTGGTACGCGCTGCGCGATAGGCTGTAGGGGGGATGGTGGTGCGGCGGGTGCGCAAGATGCCGAGCGCCGGCGCGGAGTTGCTGCGCCACCGGGGCAGCGCCTCACCTCTCCCTATGGGAGAGGTCGGAAACGCTGTTCGATCCGGTTAGATGGGTTGCAGTTTGATCCG
>CAZAAW010000060.1:0-4845 GCA_964483325.1 uncultured Hyphomicrobiales bacterium | reverse complement strand
CAGAACACGGCGCATTCGGTCAACATCAAGGAGCGGCTCGACTTCTCCTGCGCCGTCTTCGACGCCGAGGGGCGGCTCGTCGCCAATGCGCCGCATGTGCCGGTGCATCTCGGCTCGATGGACCGGTCGGTCGAGACGACCATCCGGCTCAATGCCGGCAAGGTGCGCCGCGGCGACGTCTTCGCGCTCAACGCCCCCTATAATGGCGGCACCCACCTTCCCGATATCACTGTCGTCACGCCCGTCTTCGCCGGCGACCGGGACGAGATTCTGTTCTGGGTCGCCGCCCGCGGCCATCACGCCGATATCGGCGGCCTGGCGCCGGGCTCGATGACGCCGCGCGCCACCAGCGTCGAGGAAGAAGGCGTCCTCATCGACAATTTCCGGCTGGTGGAGGACGGCGTCTTCCAAGAGGCGGCGCTGATCGACCTTCTGACGCGCCACCCCCACCCGGCCCGCAACGTCACGCAGAACGTCGCCGACCTGAAGGCGCAGGTGGCGGCCAACGAGAAGGGCGCCGCCGAGCTGTATCGGCTGGTGGCGGAATGGGGCCTGGAGATCGTGCGCGCCTATATGGGCCACGTCCAGGACAATGCCGCCGAGGCCGTCCGCGAGATCCTGGCGACGCTGCCGGAGGACTCTTCCTTTGCCGTCGAAACGGATCAGGGATCGAGGATCGCAGTCCGCATCAAAGTCGACAGGGCAACGCGAAGCGCAACTGTCGATTTCACCGGCACATCGCCCCAGCAGCCGAACAATTTCAACGCCCCCGAGCCTGTGACGCGCGCCGCCGTGCTCTATTGCTTCCGCGTCATGGTGGAGACCAGCATCCCGATGAATGCCGGCTGCCTGCGGCCGATCCGCATCATCATCCCGGAGGGATCAATGCTGGCGCCGCGCTATCCCGCCGCCGTCGTCGCCGGCAATGTCGAGACGAGCCAGCAGGTCACCAACTGCCTGTTCGGCGCGCTGGGCGCCATGGCGGCAAGCCAGGGCACGATGAACAACCTCACCTTCGGCAATGACCGCTACCAGTATTACGAGACGATCTGCTCCGGCGCGCCGGCCGGACGCCTCAACAGCGGCGAGGGCTTCGACGGCGCCGATGCCGTGCAGACGCACATGACCAATTCGCGCCTGACCGACCCGGAAGTGCTGGAGCTGCGCTTCCCGGTGCTGCTGGAGGACTTCCACATCCGTGAGGGGTCAGGCGGCCGCGGCGCCTTCTGCGCCGGCGCCGGCACCGAACGCACCATCCGTTTCCTCGAAGCGATGGACTGCGCCATCCTCTCCTCGCACCGGACCATCGAGCCGCACGGCCTGCTCGGCGGCGCTCCGGGTCAATGCGGCGCAACGCGGGTGCGCCGCAACGACGGGCGCATCGAGGACCTCGCCGGCTGCGACCAGACACGGCTGCAGCCGGGCGAAGCCGTGACGGTCGTGACACCGACCGGCGGCGGCTTCGGCAAGAGCGACTAGGCCAGTCGCGCGGCGCGGCGGATATTTACCGCTCCGTCATCGCGAGCCTCCCAGTGGCGCTCCCCACCCGACCCCCGGCTCCGCCGGGGCCACCCTCCCCGTTCCGGTGAGGGATGAGCGCCTCATTCTGCGAGGAACGGCATCCTCAGGGACATCCCTGCGTCGGGAAGCACGCACCCATCCCTCACCGGAACGGGGAGGGTGGCGCGCGCCGCAGGCGCGTGACGGGTGGGGACCCACGCTGGGCATCTCGCGCCACCATCCCCCACACACCGGCGTCATGCCCCGACGAAGAGGCTGCAGACGGGAGTATCACTCCGGGTGGCGCGGCCCGTGGTGCATGTCCCCCGTTGTGGAGAGGGCCGCCGTCAGACGCTGACAGTCCCTACTGGTCGACCGGCGGTTCGCCGTCGAAATCGCCGTCCTCGGCCTGCGTGGCGCCGGTCGTCTCGGGGTCGACGCCGAACGGGTTGCCGCCGTAGAGAATGGCATTGAGCTGCGCATCGTCGCCGCTATAGGCCGCCGCGCCGTTGCCGGCCGGGAGGCCTGCCACCGGCAGGTCCTGGTAGGGCTCGTAGGCCGGCGCCGGCGGCATGGTGTTCTTGGGCCGGCAATAATGCGTCGTGCCCGCCTCGTTGTGATGGGCGAGGTCGAGATGCAGGTGGTCGCTGTGCTGCGCGACGCCCGGGCCGAGCACCGTCTTGAAGTAGCGGCAGGCCTCGGCATGCACCTGATGCAGGAACGCCGATTCATCGGGCGCGCCGCCCCAGCCGCCCTTGACGGTGACGACGCGGCCATCGGCCAGCTGGAAGGCGCCGACGTCGAGGGCATTGCCGTAGCCGTGCTCCGACAGCCGTGCGCCGCGGCGATTGTTGCGCGGCCGGCAGCTATAGGAGGACATCTGCTTGATCGCCACGACCTGCATGCCGAAGCGCTGCATGGCGGCCGGCTGGACGGAGCCGTTCAGCCACTGCTCCAGCGCCGCCACCATCGGGCAGCCGAGCGTCGCCGTCGGGCCGAGCGAGACATAGCCGTTGCCGAGAGCCGCAACGGCAAGCGGCCTGTCGAGACCGCAGCTGCCGTTGCCGTTGATCGCTCTGACGCGCTGGATGAGATCGGATTGCCGCACGGCGCGGCTGGCGAGGCACGCCTTCTCCTCCTGGGCGCGCCAGGCATCGCGCCGCTCGAACTCGAACAGGTTGAGGGCGCCGCAGCCCCCCAGCACCAGAAGCAGGGAGGCGGATACCGCCAGATACGCAACACGACGGAACATGTTGCGTAGAATGCCGGCTGGAATCTTAAGAGTGCGTCAACTCTGCCGTTCCGCCGCTGCCGCCGTCACAGGACGACGATGCCGGCATGCTTTGCCTTGTTCTCCGGCTCGACATGGATGGTGATCAGCACATCCTCGATCGCGCCGCGGAGCGCCTTCTCGATACGGTCGCAGATGTCGTGCGCCTGGGTGACCGGCATCTCGCCCGGAACGACAAGATGAAACTCGATGAAGGTCATGCGCCCGGCATGGCGGGTGCGCAGGTCGTGCGCCTCGATCGCTCCATCCGCATTCTGAGCGATGGTGGCGCGGATGCGCTCCAGCTGCTGCGGCGGCGCCGATTCGTCCATCAGGCCGCCGACGGATTCGCGCATCAGCCGCCAGCCGGCCCAGACGATATTGAGCGCCGTCAGGACGGCGACGAGCGGATCGAGGAGCGTGTAGCCGGTCGCTACCGCCAGCCCGACGCCGATGACGACGCCGATCGAGGTGAACACGTCGGTGAAGAGATGCCAGCTGTCCGCCTTCAGCGCCGGCGAGCGCACCCGCCGCGCCTGCATCATCAGCACCGTCGCCCACAGCGCATTGAGCACCGTCGCGCCGCCATTGACGAGAAGGCCCGAGCCGGCCTCGCTGATGACTACCGGCGCCCGGAAGCGCGCATAGGCTTCGGTGAGAATCGACCCGGCGGCGACGATGATCAGCACGCCTTCGATGACGGCGGAAAAATACTCCGCTTTCGAATGGCCGTAGGGGTGGTTGGCATCGGCCGGCATGGCCGAGACCTGCACCGCGATCAGCGCCGCGATGGCCGTCGCGACATTGATGACCGATTCCAGCGCGTCAGAATAAAGACCGACGCTTCCGGTGATGACATAGGCGTAATACTTGAGGCCAAGCACGACGAGCGCCACGGCGACGCTTCCAGCCGCAATAACTGAAGTTCTCGTCATTTCCGCCGCGCTCATGCCGGATGTTACTGCCGGCCAGCGGCGCGGCAGTACGAGGTGAACGACCTATGCGAGACGAAGGCAACTTGCAAGGGTGCCGTTGTATTTGCAAATGAGAAGCATTTTTCGGCCAGCGCTGCGCCGGTATTGAGCCGACCGCCGGGGATCTGTCGCTCAATCGGCCATCGTCTCGAGGCTGGCGGCGCCTTCCACCGGCCCCCCCGCCTCGAAGGGCGTCGCCACTTCCACGAAGGTGTCCGGGTAGAAGCCGTTGAAGCGCGTCCGCAGCGACAGGCTGTAGGCGCCGATATGGCCGATCTCGATCCAGTCGCCGGTGTCGACCGTCTCCGGCAGGAAGAACGGGCGCGACAGGATGTCGACCGAGTCGCAGGTCGCGCCGCATACCTTGAACGGGATGATCCTGTCGGGATCGCCGGTGCGCCGCCGCCGCGCCGGATCGGGCAACAGCCTCGCCGGCAGCGTGATGCGGCCGGTCCAAGAGTCGGACAGCGACGACCAGATGCCGTCATTGATGTAGATGCGGCGTCCCTTCTTCAGCAGCACGCGGACGATCAGCGAAAAGGCCCGCGCCACGATGACCCGGCCGGGCTCGGCCACCAGCGGCAGGTCGCCCAGTCCCCATTCGTCGACTTCGCGCAGCACGTCGGCGAGCAATGCCGCCGTGTCGGGATGCGGTGGCGGCGGCCGGCGGGGATCGGAGCCATAGGCGGCGGGAAAGCCGCCGCCGATATCGAGCGCCGCCAGCGGCACGCCGGCCCGCGACCTGACCCAGGCCGCCGAGGCAAGCGCCCGCTCATAGGTGTCGAGGTCCTCGACCTGGCTGCCGACATGGAAGCAGATGCCCGTCCGGAAGCCGAGGCGGTGGATGCGCTGCAGCAGCTCGACGGCATGGGCCGGCCCGGCGCCGAACTTCTTCGACAATTCGTAGGCGGCATGGCCCTTGACCGCCAGCCTGACGAACAGCGTCAGCTCTTCCGGATCGAAGTCGAGCGCCCGGACGATGCGCAGGATCTTGGCGACCTCGTCCTCATGGTCGAGGGCGATGCTGCGGATGCCGTAGGTCTCGAGCGCCAGCCGGATGTCCGACTGCGCCTTGACCGGATGCATGTAGAGCATCTCGGC
>CAZAAW010000059.1:0-4870 GCA_964483325.1 uncultured Hyphomicrobiales bacterium | reverse complement strand
ATGCGACACGGTCGGCATCACGCGGCCCTGCACCAAGCACAACTGGCTGGTGAAGAGCATCGACGACCTGCCGCGCATCCTGCACGAGGCCTTCTATGTCGCGACGCACGGCCGGCCCGGCCCGGTTGTCGTCGACATCCCCAAGGACATCCAGTTCGCCACCGGCCTCTATACCGGCCCCGGCAATGTCGAGCACAAGACCTACCACCCGCGGGTGAAGGGCAATGCCGACGCCATCCGCGCCGCGGTCGAGCTGATGGCCGGCGCCCGGCGGCCGATCTTCTATACCGGCGGCGGCGTCATCAATTCCGGCGACGAGGCGAGCCGGCTGCTGCGCGAGCTGGTGCGCCTCACCGGCTATCCGATCACCTCGACGCTGATGGGCCTCGGCGCCTATCCGGCCTCCGACCCGCAATGGGTCGGCATGCTGGGCATGCACGGCACCTTCGAGGCCAACAACGCCATGCACGATTGCGACGTGATGATCGGCATCGGCGTGCGCTTCGACGACCGCATCACCGGCCGCCTCGACGCCTTCTCGCCGGGCTCGCGCAAGATCCAGATCGACATCGACCCGTCGTCGATCAACAAGAACGTCCGCGTCGACATCCCGATCATCGGCGACGTCGCCAACGTCCTGTCGGACATGCTCGACATCTGGAAGAGCGAGAAGCCGAAGACCAGCAAGGCAGCGCTCAAGGACTGGTGGCAGCAGATCGACCGCTGGCGCGCCCGCAACAGCCTGTCCTACCGGGCGAATGCCGACGTGATCATGCCGCAATACGCCATCGAGCGGCTTTACGCGCTCACCAGGGACCGCGACACCTACATCACGACGGAAGTCGGCCAGCACCAGATGTGGGCGGCGCAGTTCTACCATTTCGACGAGCCGAAGCGCTGGATGACCTCCGGCGGCCTCGGCACGATGGGCTACGGCCTGCCGGCGGCGGTGGGCGTCCAGGCGGCGCATCCCGACAGCCTCGTCATCGACATCGCCGGCGACGCCTCGGTGCTGATGACGATGCAGGAGATGTCGACCGCCATCCAGCACGACCTGCCGGTCAAGATCTTCATCCTCAACAACCAGTACATGGGCATGGTGCGGCAGTGGCAGCAGCTGCTGCACGGCAACCGCCTGTCGCACAGCTACACCGAGGCGCTGCCCGATTTCGTCAAGCTGGCCGAGGCCTATGGCTGCGTCGGCATCCGCGCCGACAAGCCGGCCGATCTCGACGACGCCATCGAGGAGATGATCAGGGTGAAGCGGCCGGTACTGTTCGACTGCCGGGTCGCGGCGCTCGCCAACTGCTTCCCGATGATCCCCTCGGGCAAGGCGCATAACGAGATGCTGCTCGGCGAGGACGCTACCGACGAGGCCATCAGCAACGCCATTGACGAGGCCGGCAAGCTGCTGGTCTAGAACCCGCACGGCAACGACACGGAGCAGCCCGCATGCAACGATTCGGCCTCGCGCTGGCACGGATATTCTTCTGGTTCCGCGTTATCATGCTGGTCGGCTCGGCAGGCGCCATGGTCGGTGCCGTGCTCATGTTCTGGCAGGGCAGTCTCTACCTCGTGGAGGCGTGGCAGACCCTGATCGGCAATACTTCGCTGAGCGAGATCGCCCATAACGAGGAGGCCCTGTCGCAGCACCATAGCGAGGTGACGCAGGTCACCGTGCAGGTGCTGGAGGCGATCGACTCGTTCCTGTTCGGCGTCGTGCTGGTCATCTTCGCCTACAGCATCGCGGTCGGCTTCGTCTTCCGCCTGCCGGCCAATGTCGCCAAGGCGCTGCCGACCTGGATGAAGGTCGACGGCGTCGGCCAGCTCAAGCAGATCCTGGCCGAGGTCGTCATCGTCGTCCTGATCGTCATCTTCGCCAGGACTGTCGTGGAATCCTCCGGCCAGTTCCAGTGGACCATGCTGGTGCTGCCCATCTCCATCATCCTGGTCTCGGCGGCCGTCTGGCTGCTCGAGCTGGGCCAGCACGACGCCGAACATCAGAACGGCAATGTCAACGCTCCGCACGAGCCGGAGACCCCGCCCGGCCATCACACGGAAGGGGGCTTTTGAGCCTCATGCATCGGCTGGATGAAGACGAGAGCGGCGATGCGGATCGATCGATCGGTCAGTGAAACGGATTGCAGGAGCTACCCCCGGATATGAACCAGCCAGCCTCCCCCTATTTCATCGAGGAGCGGCATGACCGCGAAGAGCGGCACACGCTCTCGGTCGTGGTCGACAACGAGCCCGGCGTGCTGGCGCGGGTCATCGGCCTGTTTTCCGGGCGCGGCTACAATATCGAAAGCCTGACGGTCTCCGAGACGGAGCATTCGCAACACCGGTCGCGCATCACCATCGTCACCACCGGCGTGCCGATGGTGATCGAGCAGATCAAGGCGCAGCTGGCGCGCATGGTGCCCGTCCATCACGTCACCGATCTCACCACCACGCAGTCGCGCCCAATCGAGCGCGAGCTGGCGCTGGTGAAGGTTGTCGGCGGCGGCGACAAGCGCGTCGAGGCGCTGCGCCTCGCCGACGCGTTCGGCGCCTCGGTGATCGACGCCACGACGGAGCATTTCGTGTTCGAGATCACCGGCAAGACCTCGAAGATCGAGCAGTTCGTCGCCATCATGGCGCCGCTCGGTCTCGTCGAGGTATGCCGCACCGGCATCGCCGCCCTGGCGCGCGGTCCGGAAGCGTCATAGGGCGGGTCGCGGCCGAGACGACGATGATGCGGGTCCTGCTCTCCGGCTTCGAGCCCTTCGGCGGCGAGGCGATCAACGCCTCCTGGGAAGCGGTCGCCGCCGTGACGGCGGACGACCTGCGGGGGATCGACCTGCGGGGGATCGAGCTGCGGACGCTCCGGCTCCCGGTCCGCTTCGGCGCCGGCTTCGATGTCCTGGCGGAGGCGATTGCCGCGGATACGCCCGATGTCGTGCTCGCCGTCGGCGAGGCCGCCAGTCGCGCCGACATCTGCGTCGAGCGCTTCGCCGTCAATCTCGACGACGCCCGCATCGCCGACAATGGCGGCTGCCAGCCGGCCGGCAGCCGCATCGCCGACGACGGCCCGGCAGCCTATGGCGCCGGCATCCCGGCGGAAGCCGCCGTCGCCGCGATGCGCCGGGCCGGCATTCCCGCCCGCCTGTCGGACAGCGCCGGCACTTTCGTCTGCAACCATGTCTTCTACCGCGCCTGCCGCCTCAGCGAGGCCGGCGGGCCGCCCGTCGGCTTCATTCACGTGCCGCAGACGCCGGCGCAGGCCCTGCGCCGCGGCGGGCCGTCGCTTGCCACACCGGTTGTCGCCGAAGCCCTGCGGGTGGCGATCGCCTGTTGCGCCGGCCTGCCGGCCACAGCGGACGGAGTGGCTCATGCAGCGCTTTGACGGCTTCGGCCCGAAGGCCCTCCCCTTCTTCGAGGCGCTGGCCTTCCACCAGGACCGCGACTGGTTCCAGGAGAACAAGGCGCTTTACGAAAGCGACGTACGCGATCCGCTGGTGGCGCTGGTCGAGGACCTTGCCGAGGCGCTGCCGGCCGCCGGGGTGCCGCTGCGCGGTGACGCCAGGTCGCTGTTCCGGCTGAACCGCGACATCCGCTTCTCCAGCGACAAGAGCCCCTACAAGACGCATGGCAGCGCCGTGCTGACCCGCTCCGGCACGAAGAAGGACAACGGGCTCCTCTATATCCACATCGATCCGAAGGGCAGCTTCGTCGCGGCCGGCTTCCACATGCTCGACCCGGCGGGTCTGTCGGCCATGCGCAACAGCATCAGGCGGAAGCCGGCCGACTACCAGGCAATGGTCAAGGCCCTCGCCAGGGGCAAGCTGGAGCTCGGCACCGAGCAGCGGCTGTCCCGCCTGCCGCGCGGCTATGAGGACATGAAGGGCACGCCGGTCGAGGATGCCTTCCGGCTGAAATCCTTCATCGTCGAGACGCCCTTCGATGCGGCCGACCTGCCGCGCCCGGCCCTCGAAAATCGGATCATCGACTTCGCCCGACGGGCGCAACCTCTCCTCGACTTCGGCTGGAAAGCCCTTGGCGTGACGCCATGATCCCTTTCCGGCCGCCGCCCCGGCGCGTTGCGAAAGCCGCAACGCACCGGTAGAACCCCCGCGAAAATCTCATCCACGACGGCTGCAAGCCCTGATTGCCGCAGCCTATTCCACAGCAAACGCCAGAAGGACCCTGCGATGCGCGTCTATTACGATCGCGATGCCGACCTCAACCTGATCAAGACCAAGAAGGTCGCCATCGTCGGCTATGGCAGCCAGGGTCATGCGCACGCCCAGAACCTGCGCGATTCCGGCGTCAAGGACGTGGCCATCGCGCTGCGCGCCGGCTCCAGCTCGGCCAAGAAGGCCGAAGACGCCGGGCTCAAGGTCATGACCGTCGCCGAGGCGGCGGCCTGGGCCGACGTGCTGATGATGCTGACGCCGGACGAGCTGCAGGGCGACATCTACAGCGAGGAGATCGCCCCGCATATCCGCGACGGCGCCGCCATCGCCTTCGCCCACGGCCTCAACATCCACTTCAACCTGATCGAGCCGAAGAAGACCCTCGACGTCATCATGATCGCCCCGAAGGGCCCGGGCCACACGGTGCGCGCCGAGTACCAGAAGGGCGGCGGCGTGCCGTGCCTGATGGCGGTCGCCCAGGACGCCAGCGGCAATGCCCACGACATCTGCCTCTCCTATGCCAGCGCCATCGGCGGCGGCCGCTCCGGCATCATCGAGACGACGTTCCGCGAGGAGTGCGAGACCGATCTCTTCGGCGAGCAGGCGGTGCTCTGCGGCGGCCTGGTGGAGCTGATCCGCAGCGGCTTCGAAACCCTGGTCGAGGCCGGCTATGCGCCGGAAATGGCCTATTTCGA
>CAZAAW010000058.1:0-5154 GCA_964483325.1 uncultured Hyphomicrobiales bacterium | reverse complement strand
GGTGTCGGCCATCTCCCCGGACTGAACACTTGATCCGGCCATCCACGCGAACACGCTTGGCGCAGAAAGAAGCGCCGCCAGCGCCGCCTCTTGCCTCTCCCACAGGGAGAGGTAAGGGAAAACCGCGCCCTCCCTTGCCGATGTCGCTTGCTCCGGCCGGCAACCGGCGGTTAAGCTTATTATTCATCCTTTTCGCGTCAGGCTCGGGGGGCCGGCGCGGGATCGTTCCGGGGCGGGGGCGCCTGGTCTTTGACGAACGCCGACGGTCGCGCTGGCCGGCTTGTGGCGTAACGAACGGGATGCGTGTGTTTTGCGTTTAGCTACCCCGCTTGCGGCAGCCCTGGGCCTCGCCCTTTTCGCAGCGCTGGCGACGCCGTCGCTGGCGGCGCTGCGCGACCTGTGGCCCTTCGGGCAGAAGGCCGAGGAGCCGGTACCCGATCCTTTCCCCTATGAGGTGACGCTGGAGGCACCCGACGCGCCGCGCAAGCTCGTCAAGGCGATCCGCCGCGCCTCGGTGCTGATCGACCGGCAGAAATCGCCGCCCTCCGGCGTCACCGGCCTCGTCGCCCGCGCCCGCCAGGATCTCGGCCGCATCACCGGCACGCTCTACGAGGAGGCCCATTACGGCGCCGAGATCGCCATCGCCATCAACGGCATGCCGCTAGAGGAGATCGACCCCTTCGCCGACATAAGGCAGCCGGCCGCCGTCACCATCCGCGTCACCGCCGGCCCGCCCTTCACCTTCGGCCGCGTCGGCGCCGCGCCGCTGCCGGACGGCCTGACGCTGGAGGATCTCGGCCTGATCCCCGGCGAGCCGGCCGGCTCCGCCACGGTGCTGGCCGCCGAGACCAAGCTTGCCGATGCCTGGCGCCAGCGCGGCCACCCGCTGGTGCGCATCCTGCCGCGCGACACGATCGCCGACCATGCCCGCGCCGCCTTCGACGTCGCCCTCTATGTCGAGCCGGGGCCGCAGGCGCGCTTCGGCCGCGTCACGGTGGAGGGCGCCGAGACGGTCGATCCGGAGCTGATCGCCGGCCGCGCCCATCTCGGCGACGGCCTCTATTCCTCCAGGCGCACCCGCGCCGCCGAGCAGCGCCTGCGCGATCTCGGCGTCTTCGGCAGCGTCCGCGCCCGCCCCGGCGAGCGCCTCGACCCGGACGGCACGATCCCCATCACCATCACCGTGACGGAGAGGAAGCCGCGCGTCGTCGGCGCCTCGGTGAGCTATTCCAACACCGAGGGCGCCGCGGTCGGCGCCTGGTGGCGGCACCGCAACCTCTTCGGCGGCGCCGAGCAGCTCAGCTTCTCCGCCTCGCTGTCGCGCCTCGCCTTTGGCGACGGCTTCGACCCCGACTGGCGCCTTGCCGGCACCTTCCTGAAGCCGGGCGTCTTCACGCCGATGACCGACTTCACCTTCCGCCTGGAAGGCTACCGCGAGACCACCGAAGCCTACCGGGTGCGCGCCGTCGAGACGGAAGCCGGCCTCGCCCACATGTTCAGCGACACGCTGTCGGGCGCCGCCGGCATCGAGCTCGGCTACCAGCAGACGCGCGACGATGCCGGCCGCGAGGAGACAAGCCTCCTGGCGACGCTCAACACCAAGCTCACCTGGGACGCCCGCGACGACAAGCTCGACCCGTCCTCGGGCTTCCGCGGCACGCTGGCTGCCTCGCCGGCCTACAATTTCACCACCCGCACGCCCTTCGCGACGCTCGGCGCCGACTTCTCCATCTATCGCGCCTTCGGCCGCGGCGACCGCTTCGTGCTCGCCGGCCGCGCCGCGGCGGAGATGCTGACGGTCGGCGACATCTTCGCCGTGCCGGCCGACAAGCGCCTCTACAGCGGCGGCGCCGGCACGGTGCGCGGCTACGGCTTCAAGAACATCGCGCCGCGCGACACCAACGGCGACCTGATCGGCGGCCGCAGCACGCTGCTGCTGTCGGGCGAGCTGCGCTACCGCCTCACCGACATGATCGGCCTCGTCGCCTTCGTCGACGCCGGCAACGCCTATCCCGGCCTGATCCCCGACCCGACGGACCTGCGCATCGGCCTCGGCGCCGGCCTGCGCTACCTGACGCCCGTCGGCCCGATCCGCCTCGACGTCGCCATGCCGCTGCAGCCGCAGCAGGACGACCCCTCCTTCGCCTTCTACATCGGCCTCGGCCAGGCGTTCTGAGAGCATACAACGCCCGGCGGCGCTCCCCACCCGACCCCTCCGGGTGAGGATAGGCGCCTGCATTGGGGACGGCGTAGGGTGGGCAAGGCAGAGCCTTGCCCACGCGGACACCAGCCGCAGCGGCCCTCATCCGCTCCAACGGCGCCGCCGGGCGTCTCGCACCCCTCCTTCCCGCCCCGCGGCGTCATGGCCGGACTTGATCCGGCCATCCACGCGAACACGGATGGCGCAGAACGAGGCGCCACGAGCGAGGCGCCTTCACAGGCTCCGCCGGTGTTCGCGTGGATGCCCGGGTCTTCGCCCGGGCATGACGCAGCTGAGGCGTGGGCGGGGAGAGTGGCGCATGACGGATGGGGACCCACGCCCGGGCATGACGCACGGCCCGCCGGTGCCGGGACGCCTCTTGCCTCTCCCATAGGGAGAGGTCGGGAGCCTTGCCTCGCGCAGCGAGGCTTAGGCGGACGGGTGAGGGGTTCGGCCGCCGGGACTCCTGCCCCGGCGCCGCAACCGCGTGTCACCGGCGGTGACCCTCACCCGGAACGCTGACGCGTTCCGACCCCCGGATCAAGTCCGGGGGCAGGCTCTCTCCCAATGGGAGAGGTAGCCCCCCTCAGCGCTTCATGCACACCGCGACTGCGTTGCCGCTGTCGCAGGCGACCCTGGCGGCGCTGCCGTCGGCGGCGCCGGTGATGCGGGCGGCGGTGATCGGGCCGTCGGGCGTCGTGCTTGTGCAATAGGCGCTCACCAGCGCCTCGTCGGCGGCGCAGGCAGCATCGGCGCCGGTGGCGAGGCGCAGCTGCGTGCCGTCCGCTCCCGGAGCGCCGGCGGCGCCGTCCTTGCCCGGCGCGCCCGCCTCGCCCTTCGGGCCGGCGGGGCCGGCCGGACCCGGCTCGCCCTGCGGCCCGGCGACGCCGGGCGGACCCTGGTCGCCCTTGTCGCCCTTCGGGCCGGCATCGCCGGCAACGCCCTGCGGACCCTGCGGCCCGGCGGGACCCTGCTCGCCGGCCGGGCCCTGTTCGCCGGCCGGACCCTGCGGCCCTGCGGCGCCCTGCGGGCCGGCGGGTCCCTGCGGCCCCGTCTCGCCCTGGCAGGCAGCCAGCGCCAGGAGGCCCGCAAGGGCCATGCTCATGGTGATCAGTCTCATCGTCAGCCTCGCCAGAATCTCTCCGGCGGCGATGATGGCGACGCCCCCCGGCGCCGTCAAACACGCCAGGCTTGCAGGCCCCGCTTGCACGCCCCGCTTGCAGCCCCGCCGCCCGCCTCAGCCGCTCGGCCGCCGCCAGCAACGGCCGCTGCCACCCCAGCAACCGCCGGGCAAATGCCACAGCAGGGCGGCCGTTGCCTTCCCGCAACAACAGTCCTGACTCCGGCGCTGTTCTTCGCTAGACTTGGGGCGGACGGTCCCGCGCCAGCGCCATGGCAACGGTCCGCCGACACCAACACTTGCGCCCGGGGGCGGCCGTTGGGGCTTTGTGTTCGGAAGGAGTGCGCGTCGTGTTGACGAGAGTTCGCCTGCCCGCCGGCTGGTACCGGCCGGAGGATTATGATGCGATGCGGGCGGCGGTCGCCGACCCGGACAATTTCCCCGACAGTTTCGAGGCCTGGCTCGCCATCACCGAGCAGCACTGCGCCGAATTCGCCGCGCAGGGCATCGCCGTCGAGAAGGTGATGATCGACCCGGCGCGCTTCCTCGGCTTCTGCCGCCAGCGCGGCATCGCCCCGGATGTCGAGGCGCGCGTCCAGTACGCCATCAGCCTCCTCCCCGAGGACGCGGCGGAAGAACCCACCGCCGCCTGACCACCGGGACACCGCAGCGGCAACCGCCGGCCCTTCCGCTCAACATTCACTCATAGTCAAATCGCGGGCTCCAACCGGGAGCCCCGGATGCGCCACTCCCCCGCCGCGGCCGACCGCCACCGGCGCCATCTCGCCTTTGCCGACTACGCCCGCGATCCGCGCCCCGAGGGCGTGCCGGCCTGGCTGCCGCGGCTCCATGCGCGCTGGCTGCGCGGCGGCGAGCGCTATCTCGGCGCCGCCCGCGCCACGCCATGCGGCCCGCCGCCGGACGACTGGCGCGCCGCCTTCGACGAGGCGGACCTCGCTGCCGATCCGCGTTGGGGCGATCCGCTGCCGGCGGCCCTCGAAGCCTAGCGCCGCGCCGGCACCCGCCGCCGTGCGAAGCGGCGGCCGAGCCGGCCGAGCCACACCGCCTCGAAGACGGCGACAAGCACCGTCGAGACGCCGTAGAGGGCGAGCGCTTGGCCGAAATCCGGGCCGTTGCCGGCAGCGAAGCGGAAGCCGCCGATCGCCACCGCCAGGGCCAGGAAGCCGAGATTGACGAGGGCGATCTTGGCGAGCGTCACCGGCCGCATGAGGAGAAGCAGCAGGAACGTCACCACCAGCGTGATGAGGATCGCACTGATCAGTCCGGATACGTACTCCACGCGCCCTCCCGAGGCTCAAGGGGCAGCAGCGCCCCGCCTGCCGCGGAGCATACACGAAGCCGCGCCCGATCTGCATAGCGCCAGCGCGGCGGCCGGAGCCCTTCCGCCGGCCACCTTCCGTCAACCTTCTCTCTCCACGCCGCGTTTACTTTTGGCTGGCGAAATGGCCGGCATCGAATCGGAGCCGGCTGCCTGGCGTGGGGTTGCGCCGCGGGCTGTCCCGGCGGGTGTGTTGGGGGTTTATTGTGGGTGATGTGGTTGCGTTCCCGGTACGGGCAGCGCCTGCGGATGAGGACGAGGACACCGGGGCGCTGGACCTCCTGTCGGCGGTCGACATCGCCATCCGCGACCTGCGCGACATCCTGCGCTACTGGGACTTCGCGCCGTCGCGCGACCAGGCCAACGAGTGCCTGCAGATGCTGAAAGGCGCCTACCGCGCCGCCCTCGCCGCCGAAGGCTGATCAGGCCGGGCAGCGCTCCACCTCTCCCAATGGGCTAGGGGATTCACACAAGTGGTTCGGTGGCGAGGATGAA
>CAZAAW010000057.1:0-6222 GCA_964483325.1 uncultured Hyphomicrobiales bacterium | reverse complement strand
AACCTCGCCGACGCCAACCTCGCCGACGCCAACCTCACCGGCGCCTACCTCACCGACGCCAACCTCGCCGACGCCTACCTCACCGGCGCCTACCTCACCGGCGCCGACCTCACCGACGCCGACCTCACCGGCGCCGACCTCGCCGGCGCCAACCTCGCCGACGCCGACCTCACCGGCGCCAACCTCGCCCGCGCCAACCTCGCCCGCGCCGACCTCGCCCGCGCCGACCTCGCCCGCGCCAACCTCGCCGACGCCAACCTCACCAGCGCCTACCTCGCCCGCGCCGACCTCACCGGCGCCAAGTGGCGCGGCGGCATCATCCTCACGCGCGCCCCGCTTCAGGTCTACGGCCTCGATTATCCGGTGACGATCCTCGACGGCCACATGCAGATCGGCTGCGAACTGCACTCGCTGTCGGAGTGGGCGGAATTCGACAACGAGCGGATTGCGCAGATGGACGGCCGCCGCGCCCGAAAGTTTTGGGACGCGCACAAGGCCGCGCTGTTGGCGCTGGCCCTCGGCGACGGTCGCCCTGCCACGCCTGTCCCGACTGACACGATGGAGGCTGCGTGATGCCCCTCGATTTCAACCACCCGGTGCAGACACGGGACGGGCGCCCCGCGCGCATTATCTGCACGGACTGTAAAAGCGCTTATCCCGTCATCGCCCTGGTCGACCTCAGTAGGGACGGCACCGAGGCCATCCTAACCTACACCCCTGACGGCCTCCTGGTGGAGGGTAGAGAAGGGAACCCCGCCGACCTCGTCAACACCCCCGAGCGCCTGACGGGCTGGGTGAACATCTACGATGGCGGCCTCATCTACTCATCGCAGGCGGAGGCTGACCTCAAGGCTGGCCCGGCCCGCATCGCTGTCGCCTACATCGACACGGAGCGGCCGGCATGAGCGCCCTCCGTTCCGACCTCCGCCTTTCCGTCTCCGCGACTGACCGGGAGACGGTCGCCATCAACGCCCTGCGGGACGCCCGCGAGCGGCTTCTGATGCTCGCCAACTACGGCAAGTCGTGCGCGATGAACGACCGCTTCATCGCCACTGACATCGGCGCCGCGCTCGAACGCATCGAAGCGATGCCGGCCAACGATCCTGTCCCTACCACGATGGGAGCCTGAAGGGATGACCAGTCGCGCAATGACCATCTGGAAGCGGCTTTCCCTCCGCGTCGATGCCATCAGCGATGAAACTGACCGCGCCTATGGCGACCTGTGCTCCATCGGCTCGCTGTGGCCGTACACGACCTTCCCCGAGGAGCGGGCCGCCGCCGTAGCCGCCAAGCTTGAGACGATCGCCGCTGGCATCCGGGACAGTCTCGCCCGCGCCGAAGCAGCCCGGGCCGGGAAGGAGGCCGCCTGATGGATCCCCGTCACGCTGCCCTTGCCGAGGAATGGCGCCGCCTCCGGGAGGCGCTGCTCGCGGCGCACCCCGATCTAGTCGATGACGAGGATACCCTTTCCGACACGCTCGACGGTATTGCCGGCGCGCAGGATGCCGTCCGCGCGCTGATCCGTGGCGCCCGACGGGACGAGGCGTCGTCCAAGGCGCTGGAAACCCTGATCCGCGAGTACGCTGCGCGGGGCGCTGCGCTGGACCGCCGGGCCGTCCGCCGCCGGGAAACCGCGCTGCGCCTGATGGAGGCTGCCGGCATCACGAAGGTGCCGGCGCCGGAATTCACCGTGTCCACTCGGTCTGTGCCGCCCCGTGTCGATATCTACGAGGAGGAGGCTGTCCCACAGGAGTTCTGGACGACTGTGCCGAAGCTCGACCGAGAGCGCGTCCGGGAGGCGGTCAGGGCCGGCCAAGAGGTTCCCGGCGCCCGCCTGACCAACGGCGGCACGACAATCTCTGTGAGGGTGGCATGAGCATCGCCACGTCCGACAGCATCACCAGCCTCATGAAGGCAATGCTCACGGTGCAGGGTGAGGTAGATGGCGTCTCGAAGGACGCCACCAACCCCCACTTCCGCAACCGCTACGCCTCGCTGGAGAGCGTCGTGGACGCGATCCGGGAGCCCTGCCAACGGGCCGGTCTTGTGGTGACGCAGGCGCCTGGCGCTGTGGATGGCAACACCATCGCCCTCACCACCATGATCTGCCACGCCGAGAGCGGTGAATGGATGCGCTCGACGATCCAGTTGCCGCTCGCCAAGGCCGATCCGCAGGGCGCCGGCTCCGCGCTGACCTACGCCGAGCGCTACAGCCTCATGGCGGTCTTCAACCTTCCTGCCGTGGATGACGACGCCGAAGAGGCGACGAGGCCGGCTCGCCCTGCGCCTGAGCGCCGGCCTTCCCCGGCCGCCGCGGCAGTCCCGAGCCGTATTCTGTCGGCCGCTCTCGCCGCCATGCGGCAGAACACGACATTCGAGGATCTTCTGACCTGGCACCACGACAGCCGGGAGAAGCTGGCACGCCTCTCGCCGGAGGACGCCGCCGAGTTCCAGCGGCTCTACGGCGAGTATCAGCACCAGCTTGATCCGGCAAACCTGCTGAGGGCCGGCTGATGGATGCGCCGATCCTGTTTCGCTGGGAGGGCGACGCGATGCGCCCGGCCGGCGCCCGCAATGCCAAGGCCTGCGATGACGTGTTCGTGGTCGGGGAGCTCTACCGGCTGGTCGAGGCCAACGACCGTTCGATGCGCTCGCACAATCATTACTTCGCCGCCCTGAACGATACCTGGCTCTCCCTCCCTGAGCACCAGACGGAGCGGTTCCCTACCGTCGAGCACCTTCGGAAATGGTGTCTGATCCGGGCCGGGTATTCGGATAGCCGGCAGATCGTATGCGCATCGAAGGCCGAGGCGCAGCGCGTGGCGGCGTTCATCCGGCCGATGGACGAATACGCCGTCATCACCTTCGCGGAGGCTGTCGTCACAGTCTGGACCGCGCAGAGCCAGAGCCTCAAGGCGATGGGCAAGGCGGAGTTCCAGAAGTCCAAGGATGCCGTCCTTGAGATCGCCGCCGGGCTGATCGGCGTGACTGCGCCGGAGCTGCGGCGTGAAGCGGGGATGGCGGCATGAGCGCGGAGACCAAGGGCGTTGTAGCCGTCATCACCAATCCAGACGGTGATGTGGTTGCGGAGGCGGCGGACTTCGATCGCGCCGGATACGGCGGGTTCACGCTCCAGGAGGCGCAGGCCATCCGGGCCAAAGATGGCGTGCGATCTCGCTTCGCTGCCGGCCATCTGAATGGCTGGCTCGGCCGCGGTATGGAGGGCTATTTCGTCGATGCGTTCTGGCGCAACGCTGAGCGCGCCGGCTATCGGCTGAGCGTCGTCCCGATCGGCTATGACGAGGCGGCGGAATGACCGGCCGCCGCTCCATTTCATCGACCGAGCGTGCCCGCCTGTTCGCCCTGCATGGGGGCCGCTGCCATCTGTGCGGCGAGAAGATCGACGGCGTGCGGGAGCGCTGGGAGGTCGAGCACGTAATTCCGTGGGCGCTGACCCGCGACGACAGCGACGATAACCGGATGCCGGCGCACGTCGCCTGCCACCGGGCGAAGACCCATGACGATGCCGCAGATATCGCAAAGGCGAAACGGCGCGAGGCAAAGCACCTGGGCTTCTACCGCCCGGCGCGGCCGATGCGGCATCCGACCCTCAAGCGCAAGATCAACGGACAGGTGGTGGCACGATGAGCGATCCGAAGTTCACTCCCGGGCCGTGGGAAGCCCACGACACCGGCGTTTTTGCCGGCCGCGATTGTATCGCTGTCTGCGACACCGACAACGCGACGGACGCTGTCTACCGGGCCAATGCGCATATGATGGCAGCGGCACCGGAATTGCTGGCGTCTCTCGTAGAGGTTCGCGAAATGCTTTGGGGCCGCCCGGACATTACTGGGCGGCTGCGACCGCTCATGGGCTTCGCCGAGCAGGCAATCGCAGACAGGGCACAGGCAGCCATCAACAAGGCTCTTGGAGAGCCCGCCGATGCTGCGTAGCCTCATCCTCGCCGCAGCGCTGGCACTGGCCGGCCCGGCACTCGCAGATAGCCCGATCCCGCGCCCGAAGCCGCCGATGCTGGCCGTCGATGGCGATACCATCCGCCTCGGCGGCGAGCGCATCCGCATCCTCGGCCTCGACGCTCCCGAGACGCATCAGGCCTGCTGCCGGGCAGAACGCAGGCTGGGCGACCGGGCCACGGAGCGCCTGCGCGAGCTGCTGGCCTCCGGCGACGTGCGGATAGAGCGCGGCCCGAGGCCGGACAAATACCGCCGCACGCTGGCTGTCGTCACGGTCGATGGCAGGGACGTGGCGGCGATCCTGATCAGTGAGGGGCTGGCGCGGCCGTACGACGGCGGCCGCCGGCTGCCGTGGTGCGATGTGCTGGAGGCGGAGTGATGAGCGACTACATCGACACGATGCGCGCCCTCACCACGCGTGAGCTATTTCGCGTTCGGCGTGATCCTGCCGGCATCAGCGAGATGGTCGAGGCGCTGACAAGCAGCCTCGCGCTGGTGGCAGCGGTTGGCGCTGGTGGCGAGGCGGCGGGCATCAACACGCTGCTCGAGGGCGCCATGCAGTACGCCTTCGAGGCGGCCGCACACCACGCCCCGCTTGCCGTCGCAATCGCGGCAGGGTTTCCGGAACCCTCCCATGACTGACACCCCTGCCATGATGGAGCGGGTCGCGCGGGCTCTGTGTTTTGCGGCGGGCGACGACCCTGACCAGCAGACCTACACATGGGACAAGAATTGCTCCGGGCGCGACCGCGACCCCCGCTATCGGTGGGAGTATTGGGTGCCATTCGCCCGCGCCGCCATCGAGGCGATGCGTGAGCCCGATATCGCCATGCTGGAGGCTGCCATTGATGAGTCTGGCTGGCGGGTCACGGCCTATACCGCTCCACGAGAAAGCGGGGTCGCTGTGGATGGCGATATCTCGCCGGAGGACGCCGAACATATCAACCAGACGGGCCGCGCCGCCATGGCGAGCACCTATGCCGCAATGATCTCCGCCGCCCTCGGAGAGGTATAGCGATGGGGGGAGGCTTCATCACGCCAGCGGCCCTCGCGGCGCAGTGGGGCTGCTCGGAACGCAGCCTGCGCGCCCGCGCCCGGCAGCTCGGTACCTGTCACATCGTCGGCCGCGTTATGGTGCTCACAGACGACGATGTGAAGGCTCTCCTGGAGGCGACCCGGCCATGCCCGTCACCATCTACAAGCGCGGCGAAATCTGGCACTACCGCGGCACGGTTGCCGGAAGGCGGATACGAGGCTCTACGGGCGCTGCGGACAAGAAAATCGCCCAGCGCATCGCGGCAGAGCGCGAAGCCCGCGAGTGGAAACGTCATCTCGATGGCCCGGAGGCAGTCTTGACCTTCGCCCAGGCCGCCATCCTTTACCGCAGCGCCGGCAAACCCACACGCCACCTGGAGAAGGTCGAGGACCACTGGAAGGACACGCCAGTCCGCGAGATCAATGCCGGCGCCATCCGGCAAGCGGCGCGCACCCTCTATCCCGGCTGCTCCGCCAGCACATGGAACCGGCAGGTGATCGTGCCAACGCAGGCCATCATCAACCACGCCGCGGAGAACAACCTGTGCAGCCCCATCAAGGTGAAGCGCTTCGAGGTCGACAGGCGCGAGAAGGAGCCGGCCACATGGGAATGGATCGAGGCATTCATGGCGCACGCGCCGGTCAACCTCGGCGCCCTCGCCTGCTTCATGTTCCTCACCGGCGCCCGGATCGGCGAGGCGACGGCGCTCACATGGGATGACGTGGATCTTCCCAATGCCCGCGCCGTTATCCGGCAGACCAAGGTGGGTGCGGAACGGCGCGCGCACCTGCCTCCGGCCCTCGTGGCTGCCATGGCGAATATCGCCGGTCGGGACCAGCGGTACAATTCGAAGCCCGACAACGGCCGGGTGTTCGGCTACACCAGCCGCAGCACCGCCAAGCCGATGTGGGACAAGACAATCCGGAAGGCCGGCATCCGGCATCTATCCTTCCACGCCTGCCGGCACGGCTTTGCCACGGCCCTGCTGCGCGCCGGCATCGACGTGGTGACGATCGCCCGCTTGGGCGGCTGGGCCAGCCCTCAGCACGTGCTGTCGACATACGGCCATGCAGCCGAGGACGACACGCTCGCCAACCGAATAATTGGCGCGCCACAGACACAGCCGACGCAAAAGAGGAAAAAATGGAAGTCGTAACAACACGTTACGGCGGGACCATCGTCCCTTCGTTGGGGAAGGGTGTCCCGCCGCCG
>CAZAAW010000056.1:0-6269 GCA_964483325.1 uncultured Hyphomicrobiales bacterium | reverse complement strand
TCGAGGCCGGTGGCCACCGGCCTCGACGCACCTCTCAGCATGCGCTGAGTCGGCCATCCAAACATGCAAGGGGTTCGGCCGCCGGGATTCCTGCCCCAGCGCCGCAGCCCGCGTGTCACAGGCAGTGTCCCTCACCCGGATCAAGTCCGGGGGCAGGCTCTCTCCCACAGGGAGAGGTAGGGCGCTGCCCGTCCTCCGCAGCAACCCCGCACCGGCGCAACCCCGCCCACCCCCATCTCCGGAACCCGGCACAGCCTCTGGCGTTAGCGTGGGTGTTTTGGCGCGGCCGGTGGGCGGCGCCGGTTGCGAAAGGGTTGTCCATGCGCGCCGTGCTTCTGTGGCTGATCGGCATTCCCATCCCGATCATCATCCTGCTCTACCTCTTCCACGTCCTCTGAGCGGGTCGGCGCGTCGCCCGAAGCGCTGGCCGCTCTGCCGCGCGACTCCTTTGCCCCCGCTCCTCTTTTGCTGCGTCGCAGATTGACTCCCCGGCCTGCCGCGGCGACAGAGGCGGCGGGGGCGCTGGAGACTCATGTCTCCCGCTGGAGCATCAGTCCTTGGAGCAGACCGCCGACATCGCCGCCGCGGCCGGCGCCGTCCCCGATCCGCGTTTCTGGAACCGCACCCTGTTCGAGGCGCTGCGCGAGGGCGTCCGCCGCTCGCCGCAGGCGGCGCTGGAGGACCAGGAGCGCACAATCCTTCCCGGCCGGCGGCTGCTGCTGGCCGCCGCCGTCCTCGGCCGCAAGCTGGCGAAATCCCTGGCGCCGGGCGAGCGCGTCGGCGTGCTCCTGCCCAATGTCAATGCCGTGGCGGTGGCGCTGTTCGGCCTCTCCGCCTTCGGCCGCGTGCCGGCGATGCTCAACTACACCGCCGGCCCCGGCGCGGCGGAGGCGGCCTGCGCCGCCGTCGGCATCCGCACCATCCTCACCTCGCGCCGCTTCATCGAGGTGGCGCGGCTGGAGGAGACGGCGGCGCGGCTCTCCGCCATCGCCACCCTCGTCTACCTGGAGGACGTGCGCGCCGGGCTGACGCTGGCCGACCGGCTCGCCGGGGCGGCGCTGGCGCGGCTGCCCTTCCTGCTGCGCCCCAGGGCGCGGCCGGACGACGTCGCCCTCGTCCTCTTCACCTCCGGCACGGAGCGCCAGCCCAAGGCCGTGGCGCTCACCCATGCCAATATCCTCGCCAATATCGAGCAGGTGGAGAAGGTCTTCTGGTTCACCACCGCCGACCGCATGTTCAACCCGCTGCCGGTGTTCCACGCCTTCGGGCTGATCGACGGGCTGATCCTGCCGCTGGTGCTGGGCTTCCGCAGCTTCATCTTCCCCTCGCCGCTGCGCTATGACGAGATCCCCAAGCTCGTCGCCGAGGACCGCTCGACGATCCTTCTCGGCGTCGACACCTTCGCCGCCAACTGGGCCCGCCATGCCGATGACGGCGATTTCGCCAGCGTCCGCCTCTGCGTCCTCGGCGCCGAGCGCGTCAAGGAGGCGACCCGCGCCACCTGGCAGGAGCGCTTCGGCATCACCGTGCTGGAGGGCTACGGCGTCACCGAGGCGGCGCCGGTGGTGGCGGTCAACACGCCGGAGCGCCATCGCCCCGGCACGGTCGGGCCGCTGCTGCCGCTGATCGAGACGCGGCTGGAGCCGGTGCCGGGCATCGTCCACGGCGCCCGCCTGCATATCCGCGGCCCCAATGTCATGGCCGGCTATTTCGCCGGCGACGGCACCGGGCGGGTGGTGCCGCTGCCGGACGGCTGGCACGACACCGGCGACATCGTCGCCATCGAGGACGGCTTCGTCGCCATCGTCAGCCGCGCCAAGCGCTTCGCCAAGATCGCCGGCGAGATGGTGTCGCTGACGGCGGTGGAGAGCTACGTGACGCTGGCCTGGCCGGAGCACAGCCACGCCGTGGTGGCGGTGCCGGACGCCCGCCGCGGCGAGGCGCTGGTGGTGATGACCAGCGCCGCCGGCATGGACCGCGCCTCGCTCCTCGCCGCCGCCCGCCAGGTCGGCATGCGCGAGATCACCGTCCCGGACCGCTTCATGGTCGTCGACACGCTGCCGCTCCTGGGCACCGGCAAGACCGACTACGTCACGATCGAAAAGCTCGCCCGCCAGCGCTACCCGGCATGAAGGGCGTCTCTTGCCTCTCCCATAGGGAGAGGCCGGAAGCCTTGCCGAGCGCAGCGAGGCTTAGGCGAACGGGTGAGGGGTTCGGCCGCCGGGAATCCTGCCCCGGCGCTGCAGCCGCGTGTCGCCGGCAGTGTCCCTCACCCGGAACGCTTCGCGTTCCGACCCCCGGATCAAGTCCGGGGGCAGGCTCTCTCCCACAGGGAGAGGTAAGAGGCTGCCCCGACGCTGCAGCAACCCCACACCGGCGCCCCACAGCCCCCTACAGCACCCGGTCCCCCGGCTTCAGCCCGGCGCCGTGCTGGAAGGTGGCGGCGGGCATGGCCTTGCCGCCGGCGCGCTGCAGTTCGGTGAGGCGGAGGGCGCCGCTGCCGCAGGCGATCGTCGGCGCCGCGTCGAGCACCGTGCCCGGCACCCCGCCGCCCTCGGCGAGCGTGGCGCGCAGCACCTTCACCCGCTCCGCCCGGCCGGCGATCATCATGTCGGTCCAGGCGCCGGGAAAGGGCGACAGGCCGCGGATATGATCGTGCAGCGCGGCGGCCGGGCGGCTCCAGTCGAGGCGCGTCTCGGCCTTGTCGATCTTGGCGGCATAGGTGACGCCCTCGGCCGCCTGCGGCACCAGGTCGAGCGTGCCGCGCTCCAGCGCCGCCAAAGCGCGCAGCATCAGGTCGGCGCCGAGCCGGGCCAGCCGGTCGTGCAGCTCGCCGGCGGTCTCCTCCGGGCCGATCGGCGTGCGCTCGGCCATCGCCACCGGCCCGGTGTCGAGCCCCGCCTCCATGCGCATCACCATGATGCCGGTCTCGCGGTCGCCGGCCATGATGGCACGCTGGATCGGCGCCGCGCCGCGCCAGCGCGGCAGCAGCGAGGCATGCAGGTTGTAGGGCCCGAGGCGCGGCGCCGCCAGCACCGGCGGCGGCAGGATCAGCCCGTAGGCGACGACCACCGCGACATCGGCGGCAAGCTCGGCGAAGCGCTGCTGCTCGCCGGCGTCGCGCAGGGTATGCGGCGTCAGCACCGGGATGCCGAAGCGGTCGGCGGCCTCGTGCACCGGCGAGCGCTTCTGCGCCATGCCGCGCCCGGCCGGCCGCGGCGCCCGCGTATAGGCGGCGACAACCTCGTGGCCGAAGCCGACGAGCTCCATCAGCGTCGGCACCGCGAAATCCGGCGTCCCGAGGAAGACGACGCGCAGCGTCATGATGTCAGCGCGCCGTCATGCGGCCGGCGCCGGCGCCCGCAGGTGCTCGCGGAAGCGGCTCTGCGGATAGACGCCGAGGATGCGCAGCTCGGCGGAGAAGAAGGCCAGCTCCTCCAGCGCCAGCTTCAGCGGCCGGTCCTGCGGATGGCCCTCGACATCGGCATAGAACTGCGTCGCGGCGAACTGGCCCTCCAGCTGGTAGCTCTCCAGCTTGGTCATGTTGACGCCGTTGGTGGCGAAGCCGCCGAGCGCCTTGTAGAGCGCCGCCGGCACGTTGCGGACGCGGAAGACGAAGCTGGTCACCGTCGGGCCGCTGCCGGGCGCCGCCTCCTTCGGCTCGCGCGAGATGATGATGAAGCGCGTCGTGTTGTTGGCGGCGTCCTCGACATTGGCGGCGAGGATCTCCAGCCCGTAGAGCCCGGCCGCCGGCGGCGGCGCCAGCGCCGCGGCGCTGCGGTCGCCGCGCTCGGCGATCATCCGCGCCGAGCCGGCGGTATCGGCGCCGACGCTCGCCGTCCAGCCGTGCTGGCGGATGATGCGCCGGCACTGGCCGAGCGCCTGGACATGGCTGTAGACGGTGCGGATATCGCCGAGCCCCACCCCCGGCAGCGCCATCAGCGCATAATGGATCGGCTGGAAATGCTCGCCGATGATGTGGAAGGTCGAGATCGGCAGCAGGTGATGGATGTCGGCGACGCGGCCGTTGAGCGAATTCTCGATCGGGATCATGCCGAGATCGGCCTCGCCGCGCGAGATCGCCGCGAAGCAGTCCTCGAAGGTCGCCATCGGCAAGGCCTCCGCCTTGGGAAACACCTCCTGGCAGGCAATGTGCGAATTGGCGCCAGGCTCGCCCTGGAAGACGACCTTCAGCATCGGCAGACGATCCGGATAGGGACTCTGGAAAAGACCGCCCGGAAGTAGCCCAGCCAGGGAAGCGCCGTCAACGCGGGCGGGTAGTGCGAACGGCCCGGCGGCGCTCCCCGCCGCCGGGGGGCGCCCTTACCTCTCCCCCCGGGAGAGGTCGGAAACGCGGAGCGTTTCCGGGTGAGGGTTACTGCCGCTGACACGCGGCTGCGGCGCCGGGGCCGAACTTCCCAGCGGCCGAACCCCTCACCCGTCCGCCTAGGTTCGCTGCGCTCACCAAGGCTCCCGACCTCTCCCTATGGGAGAGGCGGCGCCCCCCTCAGATCGTCTGGTTATACGCTCCGACCCCGGGGTTCTCCCGCAGCACGGCGTCGACGGCGGCGAACATCTCGCGCAGCCTGGCCTCGGAGGCGGGGCTTTCCACCACCACCACCAGTTCCGGCTTGTTGGAGGAGGCGCGCACCAGGCCCCAGGTGCCGTCCTCGGTGACGACGCGCACGCCGTTGACCGTGACGAGGTCGACGATCTGCTGGCCGGCCACCGTCTCGCCGGCGGCGCGCATCGCCGCGAAGCGCTCGCTGACCTTGTCGGCGACGCCGTATTTCGCCTCGTCGGCGCAATGCGCCGACATTGTCGGCGAGCCCCAGGTCTTCGGCAGGCCGCGATAGATCTCCGCCAGCGTCCTGTCCGGGTTGCGGTCGAGCACGTCGCAGACCGACAGCGCCGTCAGCATGCCGTCGTCATAGCCGCGGCCGATCGGCGCGTTGAAGAAGAAATGCCCCGACTTCTCGAAGCCGGCCAGCGCCTTGAGGTCGTTGACGCGGCGCTTGATATAGCTGTGGCCGGTCTTCCAGTAGTCGGTCTCGGCGCCCTTCTCCCTGAGCACCGGGTCGGTCATGTAGAGGCCGGTCGATTTGACGTCGACGACGAATTTCGGCCGCTCGAACCTCGCCGCGAAGTCGCGCGCCAGGATAACCCCGACCTTGTCGGCGAAGATCTCGCCGCCCTCGTTGTCGATGACGCCGCAGCGGTCGCCGTCGCCGTCGAAGCCGAAGCCGACATCGGCGCCGCTCTCCTTCACCTTGGCGGCGATGGCGTGCAGCATCTTCATGTCTTCCGGATTGGGGTTGTAGTTCGGGAAGGTGAAGTCGAGCGCGGTGTCGAGCGGCACCACCTCGCAGCCGATCGCCTCCAGCACCCTCGGCGCGAAGGCGCCGGCGGTGCCGTTGCCGCAGGCGGCGACGACCTTCAGCCGGCGCGTGATCTTCGGCCGGTCGGTGAGGTCGGCGATGTAGCGGTCGGCGAAATCCTCGACGAACGTATAGGCGCCGCCGGGCGCTTCCCGGAAGGCGCCGGCAAGGACGATGTCCTTGAGGCGCGTCATCTCCTCCGGGCCGAAGGTCAGCGGCCGCGCGGCGCCCATCTTGACGCCGGTCCAGCCGTTCTCGTTATGCGAGGCGGTGACCATGGCGACCGCCGGGCAGTCGAGCGCGAACTGGGCGAAATAGGCCATCGGCGACAGCGCCAGGCCGACATCGTGGACGCGGCAGCCGGCGCTCATCAGCCCGTTGGCCAAAGCGAGCTTGATCGACAGCGAATAGGCGCGGAAATCATGGCCGACGACGATGTCGGGCCGCACGCCGCGCTCGTGCAAAAGGGTGCCGAGACCGAGGCCGAGCGCCTGCACGCCCATCAGGTTGAGCTCCGGCGCCTGCGGATCGCCGGGCCGCCCGAACCACCAGCGCGCATCATACTCGCGAAAGCCGGTGGCCTTGACCAGCGGCCGGGTCTCGAACGCGAAGCTGTTGGGCGAAAGGCCGTCGACCGGCTTCGGAAACATGCTGCCTCCTGCGGAAGGGAAAAGATGAGCGGAACCGGCTGCCCAACGCCGCCGGAAGACCATTTGTTCAGCAACCCACCCCGCCGTCCAGCCGGAGATGCCGCACGATGGCGGCGCGGAGATGGCGGAGGGGGGCGAATGGCGAATGGCGAGTGGCGAATGGGAGAAAGAGGGGCGCCGCCGGCCCCGCCTCTTGCCTCTCCCATAGGGAGAGGTCGGGAGCCTTGCCTCGCGCAGCGAG
>CAZAAW010000055.1:0-6656 GCA_964483325.1 uncultured Hyphomicrobiales bacterium | reverse complement strand
CGTCGCCTCCGGCGACTACAAGCGCCGCGCCGACCCGACCTGCCTGCCCTTCGAGGTGGTGCCCTGCGACGTCTTCATCACCGAGGCGACCTTCGGCCTGCCGGTGTTCCGCCATCCCGACGCGGCGGCGGAGATCGGCCGGCTGCTCGCCTCGCTGCAGCAGTTCCCGGAACGGACGCATCTGGTCGGCGCCTATGCGCTCGGCAAGGCGCAGCGGGTGATGAAGCTGCTGCGCCAGGCCGGCTACGACAAGCCGATCTATATCCACGGCGCGCTGGAGGCGCTGTGCGACCTCTATGAGGAGCTCGGCGTCGATCTCGGCCCGCTGGAGCACGCCACCAACGACGCCCTGCCGAAATCGGCCTTTGCCGGCGCCATCGTCATCGGCCCGCCGGGCTCCTTCAACGACCGCTGGTCGCGGCGCTTCAGCGATCCGGTCGTCGCCTTCGCCTCCGGCTGGATGCGCATCCGCCAGCGCGCCAAGCAGGGCGGCGTCGAGCTGCCGCTGATCCTCTCCGACCATGCCGACTGGGACGAGCTCTGCGACACGATCCACGCCACCGGCGCCGGCGAGGTATGGGTGACGCATGGCCGCGAGGAGGCGCTGGTGCGCTGGTGCGCATTGCAGGGCATCGCGGCGCGGCCGCTGCATCTCGTCGGCTACGAGGAAGAGGAGGGCGAGGCGGCATGAAAGCCCGCAAACGATGAAGCGCTTCGCCGCGCTGCTCGACCGCCTCGTCCTGACGCCGCAGCGCAATGTCAAGCTGCGGCTGATGACGGACTATTTCCGTGAGACGCCCGACCCGGACCGCGGCTATGCGCTGGCGACGCTGACCGGCGACCTCGCCATTGCCAGCGTCAAGCCGGCGATGCTGCGCGACCTGATGATCGAGCGCCTCGACGAGGTGCTGTTCGCCTATTCCTACGACTATGTCGGCGATCTGGCGGAGACGATCGCGCTGGCCTGGCCGCCGAAGGCGGGCGGCAGCGGGCGCTGGGGCGATGCGCGCGACACCGGTGTCAGTGACTCTTCCGGAACCGGCGTTCCCCCCACCCTAGCCCTCCCCCGCCGGGGGAGGGAGACGCCTCTTCTTGAAGCCCCTACTGCGGCTGGAGATGTCGCTCCGGATGCTGCCCTCGAAGATCAGGCGCAACCCTCAGAGAGCGTTCCCTCCCCCGCCCCGGGGGAGGGACAGGGTGGGCGCGCCGACGCCGATCCCGTCAGCGCCGACATTGGCAGCCGCACCGTCGCCTTCGCTTCCCCTGCCAGGGAAACAGCAAACCTGCGACCAGACCGTCATGAGCGGCCGGCTCAGACCATCCGCCCGCACGACCCCACCCTGGCGGAGATCGTCGAGCGGTTGCAGCTTGCCTCGCGCGCCGACGGGCCGCGGCTTGTCGAGGCGTGGCTCGACGAACTCGACGCCACCGGGCGCTGGGGGCTGATCAAGCTTGTCGCCGGCGGGCTGCGGGTCGGCGTTTCGGCGCGGCTTGCCAAGCAGGCGGTGGCCGATCTCGGCGGCATGCCGGTCAACGAGATCGAGGAGCTGTGGCATGGCCTTCGCCCGCCCTACACATCGCTCTTCGCCTGGCTGGAGGGGCGAGCGGAGAAGCCGGTGTCGGCTGCTGCGGCGCCGTTCCGGCCGGTGATGCTGTCGCATGCCATCGAGGACCGCGAGCTGGCGCTCATCACCCCCGATGCCTATGCCGCCGAGTGGAAATGGGACGGCATCCGCGTCCAGGCGGTGCTGGAGCGCGGGGCGCGCAAGCTCTACAGCCGCTCCGGCGACGACATTTCCGGCGCCTTTCCCGACCTCGTCGGCCATCTCGACCGCGACGCCGCAATCGACGGCGAGCTGCTGGTCGGCTGGCCGGCGGAGAACGGCTTCCGCGTCGGCAGCTTCGGCGAGCTGCAGCAGCGGCTGAACCGCAAGGCGGTGTCGGCGAAGCACATGCAGCAATACCCGGCCTTCATCCGCGCCTACGACCTGCTCGTCGAGGGCGGCGACGACCTGCGGCCCCTCCCCTTCCGCGAGCGCCGCAGGCGCCTGGAAGCCTTCGTGGCGAACTCGCGCTCCGGCCGGCTCGACATCTCGCCGCTGCTGCCTTTCGCTTCTGGCGAGGAGCTGGCGGCGCTGCGCGGCGCGCCGCCCGATCCGGTGATCGAGGGGCTGATGCTGAAGCGCTGGGATTCGGTCTACGAGCCCGGCCGCCCGAAAGGGCCGTGGTTCAAGTGGAAGCGCGACCCGCACACCATCGACGCGGTGCTGATGTATGCCCAGCGCGGCCACGGCAAGCGCTCCTCCTACTATTCCGACTACACGTTCGGCGTCTGGGCGGACGGCCCGAACGGCGACGAACTGGTGCCGGTGGGAAAAGCCTATTTCGGCTTCACCGACGAGGAGCTGATCGAAATCGACCGCTTCGTGCGCAACAACACGGTCAATCGCTTCGGCCCGGTGCGCGAGGTGGTGCATGACGCCGCCACCGGCCTGGTGCTGGAGGTGGCCTTCGAGGGGCTGAACCGCTCGGCGCGGCACCGTTCGGGCGTCGCCATGCGCTTTCCGCGCATCGCCCGCCTCAGGTGGGACAAGCCGCCGGCCGAGGCCGACCGCCTCGAGACGCTGGCAGCGCTGATCCGCCCGTAGCCGTAGGGTGGGCAACGCCGTAAGCGTTTGCCCACGCGGGACATGGCACGCCGGTGATTTGACCGCGTGGGCAAAGCGCTGCGCGCCTTGCCCACCCTACGGGCCCGTTTTTGGAGGATGCGCCTTGAGCAGTGATGACGACAAAAGCCCCGATGCGGCGGCGCTGGAGAAGGGGCGGCTCCTCTTCGAGCGGCCGTGGCGCTTCGTGCTCGGCGTCGCCAAGGTCGCCGGCCTGCCGCCGATCGAGGGCACCGAGGTGGCCTTTGCCGGCCGCTCCAATGTCGGCAAGTCGTCGCTGATCAACGCCCTGACGCGGCGCAAGGACCTCGCCCGCACCTCCAACACGCCCGGCCGTACGCAGGAGATCAACTATTTCACCGGCGATACCGGCCTGACGCTGGTCGACATGCCCGGCTACGGCTATGCCCGCGCCCCGAAGGCCGATTCCAGCGCCTGGACGCGCCTCGTCTTCGCCTATCTGCGCGGCCGCCCGAACCTTCGCCGCGCCTATGTGCTGGTCGACAGCCGCCACGGGCTGCTCGCCAACGACCTTGAGGCGCTGGACCTTCTCGACAAGGCGGCGGTGTCCTACCAGATCGTCCTCACCAAGGCCGACAAGCCGAAGCCGGCCGAGCTGGCGCGGGTCAGGGACAGCGTGGCGCAGGCCATCGCCAAACGCCCCGCCGCGCACCCGCAGATCCTCGCCACCTCGTCGGAGACCGGCGAAGGCATCGACCGGCTGAGGGCCGAGATCGCCGCCTTCGCGGGGTAGCGGAGGGACAGGGCGTGACGCGGCCGGGGCGTGGCGGAGACAGGCCCGGCGTGGGTCCCCACCCGTCACGCGCCTATCGGCGCGCGCCACCCTCCCCGTTCCGGTGAGGGTGGCCCCGCCGCAAGGCGGGGTCGGGTGGGGAGCGCCGCTGGGGACGCGCACGGCCCTATCGGACCCCCCCTCCCCGTTGAACGCCGGCGTCACGGTGATTACCTTTCGGCCCATGATCGAGACCAACCCGCCTCTGAAGCTCGTGGCGCTGGATGCCGAGGATCTGGCGGTGCTGTCGGCGCATGTGCAGGATGCCGTGCTGCGGATCGGCGACATGGCGTTTTTGCCGCGGCAGCGGCGTTTTGCCCTGGCGATGAACCGCTTCGTCTGGGAGACCGCCAAAGAGGGCCGGCGGCGGTCCTTCGAGCGGCGGCGGGCGGCGCTGCATTTCGACCGCGTGCTGTCGGTCAAGGCGACAAGGATCCGCCGCGACGTGCCCGATGCGGTGCTCGACATGCTGGCGGTGGTGTTCGAGCCGGGCGCCGAGGCGCCGGGCGGCCATGTCCTCATCACCTTCGCCGGCGGCGGCGCCGTGCGCCTCGAGGTGGAATGCATCGAAGCGCAGCTTGCCGATCTCGGCGCCGCATGGCAGACCAGAAGCAAGCCCACCCACGACCTTTCCGATCGTTCGCCGGGGACCTGAGTCCGCTCTTCCCGTGCCTGTCCTGACCGGCGGATGGAGGACCCGATGCCCGTCAGGCTCGATGCCAGCCAGCCCGATTTTCCCGACCGCTTCGCGGCCCTGCTCGCCGCCAAGCGCGAGGCCGCGGCCGATGTCGCCGCCACCGTCGCCGCCATTCTCGACGGCGTGCGCCGGGAGGGCGACGCGGCGCTCCTTGCCTATACCGAGAAATTCGACCGGCTGAGCCTCGACGCCGGCCGGCTCGCCTTCAGCGAGGCCGAGTTCGATGCGGCGGAGGCAGAGGTGCCGGCCGAGACGCGCGCCGCGCTGGAGCTGGCGCAGCAGCGCATCGCCAGCCATCACCGCCGCCAGATGCCGGCCGACGACCGCTATGTCGACCCGATCGGCGTCGAGCTCGGGTCGCGCTGGACGGCGGTGGATTCGGCCGGCCTCTACGTGCCCGGCGGCACCGCCGCCTATCCGAGCTCGGTGCTGATGAATGCTGTGCCGGCCAAGGTCGCCGGCGTGCCGCGCCTCGTCATGGTGGTGCCGACGCCGGATGGCGTCGTCAATCCGCTGGTGCTGGTGGCGGCGCGGCTTGCCGGCGTCGACGAGGTCTACCGCGTCGGCGGGGCGCAGGCGGTCGCCGCCCTCGCCTATGGCACCGCCACGATCCGGCCGGTCGCCAAGATCGTCGGGCCGGGCAATGCCTATGTGGCGGCCGCCAAGCGCCAGGTGTTCGGCACCGTCGGCATCGACATGATCGCCGGCCCGTCGGAGGTGCTGGTCATCGCCGACGACGACAACGATCCGGACTGGCTCGCCGCCGACCTCCTCGCCCAGGCCGAGCACGACCGGGCGGCGCAGTCGATCCTCGTCACCGATTCGCCGCGCCTCGCCGAGGCGGTGGCCGAGGCGGTGGAGCGGCAGCTCGCCACGCTGCCGCGGGCCGAGATCGCCGCCGCCAGCTGGCGCGACTATGGCGCGCTGATCGTCGTGGAGAGGCTGGCGGACGCCGTGCCGCTCGCCGACCGCATCGCCGCCGAGCATCTGGAGCTGGCGGTGGCCGAGCCGGAGGCGCTGCTCGCCGGCATCCGCAATGCCGGCGCCGTCTTCCTCGGCCGCTACACGCCGGAGGTGATCGGCGACTATGTCGGCGGCTCCAACCATGTGCTGCCGACGGCGCGCTCGGCGCGCTTCTCCTCCGGCCTGTCGGTGCTCGATTTCGTCAAGCGCACGTCGATCCTGCGCTGCGGCCCGGAGCAGCTGCGCGCTCTCGGCCCGGCCGCCATCGCTCTCGCCGAGGCCGAGGGCCTCGCCGGCCACGCCCGCAGCGTCGCCATCCGCATGAACCTGTGAGGCGGCGATGAGCGAGACGCGCACCAGCGAGCCGAAGCGCGATCCTTCCATCGCCGGCAAGCTCATCGCCGTCGAGCTCGATCCCGATTCGATCCAGCGCGGCAGCCCGGATGTCGAGCATGAGCGGGCGACGGCGATCTACGACCTCCTGGAGGACAACCGCTTCCTGCCGGTCGGCAGCGACAGGACGGCGTTCCGCCTGCGCCTGTCGATGGTGGAGAAGAAGCTGGTGCTGGCGATCAGCGACGAGGCCGGCCAGCCGCTGATCACCCACATCCTGTCGCTGACGCCGTTCCGCAAGATCGTGCGCGACTATTTCCTCGTCTGCGACAGCTATTACGCCGCCATCCGCTCGGCCAATGCGGCGCAGATCGAGGCGATCGACATGGGCCGGCGCGGCCTGCACAACGAGGGGTCGGTGATCCTGCGCGAGCGGCTGGCGGGCAAGATCCAGGTCGATTTCGAGACCGCCCGGCGGCTCTTCACGCTGGTCTGCGCCCTGCACTGGAAAGGCTGAGCATGGCGGGGCCGGAGGGGCCTCCCGCTTCCGGCGCGCCGCCTGTGCCGGGCGCGCCGAAACCGCCGCGGCGGCCGTCCGCCATCCTGTTCGCCTGCAATCTCAACGCCGTGCGCTCGCCGATGGCGGCGGCGCTGGCGCAGCGCCTGCTGCCGCCGGGCATCTATGTCGCCTCCGCCGGGGTGCGGCGCGGCGAGCCGGACCCGTTCGCCGTGGCTGTGATGGAGGAGATCGGCATCGACCTGTCGCGCCACCGGCCGCTGACCTTCGAGGACCTGGAGGACAGCTTCTTCGACGTGGTGGTGACGCTGGCGCCGGAAGCGCATCACCGCGCCCTGGAGCTGACGCGCACCGAGGCGGTCGAGGTGGAATACTGGCCGACCGTCGACGCCACCGCCGCCACCGGCAGCCGCGAGCAGATCCTCGACGCCTATCGCGACGTCCGCGACAGCCTGTCGAAACGCATCCGCGAAAGATTCGGCACGATCCAGCGGGCCATCGGGTAAAGGGCGCTGTCGTGGGGGGCCCTTGCCTCTCCCATAGGGAGAGGCCGGGAGCCTTGGTGAGCGCAGCGAGGCTAGGCGGACGGGTGAGCGACTATCTTGGGTGTCAAGTTGCATTGGCGGCTGCGGTGCGCGCGTCGCGTGCCTTTGCATTGAGGATGACGAGGAGCTTGCGCGCCAGGGC
>CAZAAW010000054.1:0-6915 GCA_964483325.1 uncultured Hyphomicrobiales bacterium | reverse complement strand
GACCTTGGCCGAGTCGCTTCTTCGCACAGAGCAACCAACTCTGCAGATACAAGGGACACTGCCGGTGACACGAAGCTGTGGCGCCGGGGCAGGATTCCCGAGGGCCGAACCCCTCACCCGTCCGCCTAAGCCTCGCTGCGCTCGGCAAGGCTCCCGACCTCTCCCTATGGGCGAGGTGGGGGCGCCCGCGTGGCGGCGCAGAGCGCCCCGGCGTGGGTCCCCACCGTCACGCGCCTCCGGCGCGCGCCACCCCCCGGATCAAGTCCGGGGGCAGGCTCTCCCCCGTTGCGGGGAGGGATGGGTGCGGGCTTCCCGAGGGCAGCGACCGACGACCGGCATCCGCCAACGCCCCAGCCGTGTCATGGCCGGGCGAAGACCCGGCCATCCACGCGAACACTGCGGATGCAGAAAAAGACGCCTCGCCGGCAGTGTTCTTTCCGGCGGGGACAGTGTTCGCGTGGATGGCCGGATCAAGTCCGGCCATGACGCAGCGGGGGTGGGAAGGGCGGTGCGTGGCGCCCCGGCGTGGGTCCCCACCCGTCACGCGCCTGCGGCGCGCGCCACCCCCGGATCAAGTCCGGGGGCAGGCTTTCCCCGTGCCGGGGAGGGATGGGTGCCCTGCATCGAGGGCGGCGCGTAGGGTGGGCAAGGCCCCCGCCTTGCCCACGCGGTCATATCACGGCCCGGTTGCATCACGCCCTCGACCGCGTGGGCAAGCGCCTGCGGCGCATGCCCACCCTACGGTGCGGGCCTTTCAAGGGCGCGGCGCTTCCGGGGGTGCGATGGCGCTGTCTTGGGTTCGGTTTTCCAACAGGAGGAGGTGCGCATGGGGTCGGCTACGGGTCTGGCTTCGGCGGCGGATGTGACGCTGGCCGATGGGGTGGCGACGCTGGTGATGGCGGCGGACGGGTTGCGGCGTGAGGCGCTGATCGTTGCGGCGGCGGCGAATAGCGCCGCCGTGCGCATCGGCGATGCGGAGGTCGGCGCCGGGCGCGGCATCGTGCTGGCACCGGGGCAGCCGCTGGTGCTGGCCACCACCGCGGCGATCTACGGCTTTGCCGATGCCGCCGGCCAGGTGCTGGCGGTGGCGGCGACGCAGGATTGAGGAGGCGGCGATGAGCGCAAGCATGATCGGCGCCGTGCCGGGCGGGGCGGGCTGGACGCTCGCCGGCGCCTGGGCGCATGAAAGCGATGTCGGCAGCGTCGATTTCACCGGGCTCGGCCGCTATGGCGAACTGGCGGTGGTCGGCCGCGGCCTGACCCTCTCGGCCAGCGGCTATCGTCGCTACTACGTCTCCAGCGATGGCGGCGGCAGCTGGATCAGCGGCAGCGGCCTCTATTTCTACATCGACAGCAACGGCGCCGAGACCGACCTCACCTGGGGCTCGCCGCATTTCAATGCCGCCGGCAGCGGCAGCTTCGCCTTCCGCATCGCCCCGTTCGGCGGCGCCGGCGGCGCCAAGGTGGTGACCGGCGCCGTGCCCGGCGCCATCGCCGTCAGCGCCGCCCTCGACGCCCTCCGCTTCGACGGCATCGCCGCGGATTTCTCGACGCCCGTGACGTTCACCGGCGGGTCGATCGCCGTGTGGGGGAGGTAGGGGGCTCCCGATAGAGGTGGAGGTCAGGAGCCCGGCTTGATCTTGCGCGCTTCTTTGCGGATCGCGGCGATCGCCGCGTCGGCCGCCGCGTGCCGCTGCTCGCGGCGGCGTTGGTCGAAATCCGCATAGGCGGCGTGGGCGGCATTCCGGGCCGTGGCGGCCGAGACGGAGCCGCCGCCCTGCAGCACGGCACGCCCGAGCTGCCGCAGCTGCTGGTCCAGAAGGCGCCGGGCGTCCTCCATCACCACCAGCCGGCCGAGATCGAGCTGGTCCTCGAAGATGTCGAGGAGGATCGTCGTCAGGCGGTTGAGCTCGCGGATCTCGCCTGCGGCGAGGTAGTTCTTCGACACCGTCACGTCCGTCTTGCGGACCGCCTCGCCGCTCCAGGCCGTCAGGCCCATGTCGGCGGCGGCCGGATCGGCGCGGCTGGCGATGATTTCCGACGGCGTGTGCGCCGTGACGGCGAAGACGAGCTTCGCCTGCGTGTGCTGGTAGAAGGCCTGCGCCGCGGCGCTGCTGCCGTCGTAGTCCTGACACAGCGAGCAGATGCGCCTGAGCTCGCGATAGACATTCGCCTCGTCGGAGCGGATGTCGCGGATGATCTCGCGCAGCTCGGCAAGCCGGTCGGCGCTGTCCGGCTGCTTCAGGCGCGGGGCATCGATGACGAAGCCCCGACGCGCGAACTGCACCAGGACGCCCGTCGCCCAGCGGCGGAACAGCGTCGCCTGCGCGGAGGAGACGCGGTAGCCGACGGAGATGACGACGTCGAGGTTGTAGTGCTCGATCTGGCGCTCGACCTGGCGTGATCCCTCCTGTCGAACCTGTGCAATTCTTGCACTGGTTGGCCCGGCCTCGAGCTCGCCTTCCTCGTAGATATTGCCGACATGCTTGGTGACGACCGACCGCTCCACGCCGAACAACTGGGCGATCTGCGCCTGCGTCATCCAGAGGGTCTCGCCCTCGTAGCGGATGTCGAGCCGCAACCCCTTGTCGCTCGCATAGACGAGGAAGCGGTCGCCGGTCTCGGCGTCCTCGACCAGATGCACCGGTCCGCTGTCGTCCTCCGTCATCGGCGTCTGGCTCTCCCTGTCGCAATGAGAACATTATAGCAACAAGGGTCGGGGTGGCGTCCAGTGGAAGGCGTGATCTGCTGCGACGCTGTGGGCAGAATGGCCGCGGCACCGGCGTGCTTCGGCCTGCGCCATCCGTGTTCGCGTGGATGGCCGGATCAAGTCCGGCCATGACGCCGGGGGGGGGTGGTGAGGGCGTGCAAAATGCCCGGCGTGGGTCCCCGCCCGTCACGCGTCTTCGGTGCGCGCCCCCCGTTCCGGGGAGAGATGAGGTGCGCGCTTCCCGAGGGCAGCGACCGACGACCGGCATCCGCCAACGCCCCAGCCGCGTCATGCCCGGGTGAAGACCCGGGCATCCACGCAAACACTGCGGATGCAGAAAAAAGACGCCTCGCCGGCAGTGTTCTTTCCGGCGGGGACAGTGTTCGCGTGGATGGCCGGATCAAGTCCGGCCATGACGCTGGTGGGGTGGTGAGGGCGTGCAAAATGCCCGGCGGTGAAGGACGAGGCGGTAGCGGTGCAAACTGCCGGTGACACAAGGTTGCGGCGCCGGGGCGGGATTCCCGGCGGCCGAAACCCCTCACCCGTCCGCCTGAGCCTCGCTCACGCGAGGCAAGGCTCCCGACCTCTCCCTAAGGGAGAGGTGGGGGCGCTCCCCATGAGGATTGCGCATGGCTGCGACGCTGGAGGATCTGGCTGCTGTCGAGCGGCTTGTGGCCGGGTTGGAGGCCGGGGCGCGGGCTGAGCTTGTGGCGTTGGCGGAGGGGGAGCTGGCGGAGCGGTGGGGGCCCTTGCCGGGGCCGCAGACGCTGGCCTGCGAGTCCGAAGCCGATGTGCTGCTGTTCGGTGGCGCCGGTGGCGGCGGCAAGAGCGATACGCTGCTCGGGCTGGCGCTCACCAGGCACCGGCGGTCGCTGGTGATGCGGCGGCATTATACCGATCTGTCGTTCCTCACCGAGCGGGCGCTGGAGATCCAGGGCGGGCGAAGCGGCTTCAATGCCTCCTCGCCGCCGACGCTCAGGACCGCCGACGGCCGGCTGGTCGAGTTCGGCGCGGCGCAATATGCCGGCGATGTCGAGCGCTGGCAGGGGCGGCCGCATGATTTTCTCGGCATCGACGAGGCGGCGCAGTTTCTCGAGAGCCAGGTGCGCTACCTGATGGGCTGGGTGCGCTCGACCGAGCCGGGGCAGCGGACGCGCGTCGTGCTGGCGACCAATCCGCCGCTGTCGGACGACGGCAACTGGCTGGTGGCGATGTTCGCGCCCTGGCTCGATCCGGCCCATCCTGAGCCGGCAAAGCCCGGCGAGCTCAGGTGGTTCATCGCCGACCGCGACGGCGCCGACCGCGCCGTGGCGGGGCCGGGTATGTATGACGACGGCGGCGGGCGGCAGGTGGCGGCGACGTCGCGGACGTTCATTCCGGCGCGGCTCTCCGACAATCCGTTCCTCGCCGAGACCGGCTATGGCGCGACGCTGGATGCGCTGCCCGAGCCGCTGCGCTCTTCCGTGCGCGACGGCAATTTCATGGCGGCGCGCCGCGATGACGAATGGCAGGTGGTGCCCTCGGCCTGGGTGCGGGCGGCGCAGCAGCGCTGGGCGCCGGACGGGCTTGCCGGGCTGGCGATGACGGCGATCGGTGTCGACGTGGCGCAGGGCGGCGACGACCAGACGATCCTGGCGCCGCGCTACGGCGCCTGGTTCGCGCCGCTGATCGCCCGCGCCGGCCGCGACACCCCTGATGCGCCGACCGTCGCCGGGCTGATCGCCACGCAGCGCCGCGACGGCGCCGGCATCGTCGTCGATGTCGGCGGCGGCTATGGCGGCGGCGTCGTGTCGTGGCTGAAGGAAAACCTCATCGACTGCGCGCCCTTCAACGGCGCCAATGGCAGCGCCCGCCGCAGCGCGGACGGGGCGCTCGGCTTCGTCAACAAGCGCGCCGAGGCGTGGTGGCGCCTCCGCGAAGCGCTCGATCCGGCGCAGCCGGGCGGTTCGCCGCTGGCGCTGCCGGCCGACAGCCAGCTTGCCGCCGACCTTGCGGCGCCGCGCTGGAAGCTGACGCCGCGCGGCATCCAGGTCGAGGCCAAGGACGAGATCCGCGCCCGCCTCGGGCGCTCGCCCGACCGCGGCGACGCCGTCGTCATGGCCTGGAGCGAGGGCGAGGCGCTGGCGGTGAAGAAGAGTCGCACCGGCGCCGCGGCGCCGAAGGTCGTGCTCGGCTATGCCGGGCTGAAAGGGAGGAGACGCTGATGGCCGGCCTGTTCAAACCCAACCTGCCGCCGATCCCCGATCCGGTGCGCATGCCCGATCCGGAGGACCCGGCGCTGCGCGAGGCCGAGCGTCAGCGGATCGCGCAGATGAAGCTGCGCGGCGGCCGCCTCTCCACCATCATGTCCGACGCGCTGCTGGCAAGCTTCCGCCGCACGCCGAAGACGACCGACAGCGGCACAGCGGCAGGCGGCAGCGGGCTTGGCGGAACGGGCACGGGGCTCGGCGGCGCCGGGCTTGCCGGTACAGGACTTGGCGGCAGCGGGGCCGGCAGCGGCCTCGGCGGCACCGGCAGCGGGAGCGCCTGAGATGGACGCCCGCAAGATGGACAGCCGCAAGATGGACAGTCGTTTGCGCGACCTCGTCGCCATCGGCGACAGCCTGTTCGGCAGCCGGCAAAGCCTCCTCTCCTACTGGCAGGAGGTGGCCGAGAATTTCTATCCCGAGCGCGCCGACTTCACCGTCCGCCGCTCGCCCGGCGACGATCCCTGGGCCGGGCTGATGACCAGCGAGCCGATCCTGGTGCGGCGCGAGCTGGCCAACACGCTGCAGGCCATGCTGCGCCCGGACGGCGCCGACTGGTTCGCCATCCACCTGATGGACGAGCGGCTCGACAATGACGGCGAGGCGCGGCGCTGGCTGGAATGGATGACGCGCGTCCAGAAGCGGGCGATGTATCACCCGCCGGCGCAGTTCAAGCGCGCCACCAAGGAAGGCGACAATGACTGGGTGACCTTCGGCCAGGCGGTGATCGAGGTCGACCTGTCGCCCGCCCGCGCCTCGCTGCTCTACCGCACCGGCCACCTGCGCGACCATGCCTGGAGCGAGAACGCCGCCGGCGCCATCGACATGGTGCACCGGAAATGGCACCCGACGGCGCGGCAGCTGGCGGCGCTGTTCCCCGCCACGGTCGATCCGCGCGTCGCCGAGGCGGCGAAGCGCGAGCCGGAAAAGGCCATCGCCTGCCGCCGCATCGTCCTGCCGGCCGCCGACTGGGACTTTGCCGAGCCGGCGAAGCGTCGTCGCCGCAGCCGCGAATCCGGCTATGTTTCGTTGACCATCGACCTCGACAATGATCGCTGCCTGGAGGAGACGCCGCTTGCCTGGATGCCCTATGTCATCCCGCGCTGGCAGACGGTCTCCGGCTCGCAATATGCCTGGTCGCCCTGCACCGGGCCGGGCCTTGCCGACGCGCGCACGCTGCAATCGCTGGTGCGGGTGCTGCTGGAGGCCGGCGAGAAGGCCGTCGATCCGCCGATGGTGGCGGTGCAGGAGGCGCTGCGCTCCGACGTGGCGCTCTATGCCGGCGGCGTCACCTGGGTCGACATCGAATATGACGAGCGGCTCGGCGAAGCGCTGCGGCCGGTCGGCGAGAGCCGCGGCCTGCCGGTCGGGCTCGACATGGCCGAGCGGCTGCGCGGCGTGCTCGCCGAGGGCTTCTTCATCAACAAGCTGACGCTGCCGCAGGATGTCGGGCGCATGACCGCCTATGAGGTGGCCAAGCGCCTGGAGGAGTTCATCAGGAGCAGCGCGCCTCTCCTGTCGCCGGCCGAGGACGAATACAACGCGCCGCTATGCGAGCGCAGCTTCGAGGCGCTGCGGGCGATGAAGGCCTTCGGCCCGGAGGACGAGATCCCGCCGGCGCTGCAGGGCCGCGAGATGCAGTTCGTGTTCGCCTCGCCGATGCGCGAGCTGGGCGAGGAGGTCAAGGCGCAGAAGCTCGCCCAGGGCATGCAGGGGGTGATCGGCCTGGTGGCCGGCGCCGATCCGCTGCAGGTGAAGAACGTCGATCTGACCGAGGCGACGCGGGATTCGCTGAAGGGCCTCGGCTGGCCGGCGAAATGGCTGGCGCCGGAGGACGCCGTGGAAAAGGCGCGGCAGGAAGAGGCCGCAGCGGCCGAGGCAGCGCAGATGGCCTCCGCCGTCGGGGCTACGGCATTCACACATCGTGTTTGAAAGGCTGTTGAATGTCTGATTCAGTCT
>CAZAAW010000053.1:0-6958 GCA_964483325.1 uncultured Hyphomicrobiales bacterium | reverse complement strand
CTGTCACCCATCAACCCGGATCAAACTGCAACCCATCTAACCGGATCGAACACGCGTTCCGACCTCTCCCATAGGGAGAGGTGATGGGCCCGCAAGCGCCTGCGCCAGCCGGGCCCGCGCCCTTCAGACCGACACGTCCGCCTTGATGTGCGGATGCGGGTCGTACCCTTCCAGCCTGAAGTCGTCATAGCTGAAGCCGTCGATCTCGGTGACGTCCGGATTGAGGTGCATCATCGGCAGCGGCCGCGGCTCGCGGCTGAGTTGCAGGCGGGCCTGGTCCAGATGGTTGAGATAGAGATGCGCGTCCCCCAGCGTGTGGATGAACTCGCCCGGCGCCAGCCCGGTGACCTGCGCCGTCATCATCGTCAGCAGCGCATAGGAGGCGATGTTGAACGGCACGCCGAGGAAGATGTCGGCCGAGCGCTGGTAGAGCTGGCACGACAGCCGGCCATCGGCGACGTAGAACTGGAACAGCAGATGGCACGGCGGCAGCGCCATGGCGTCGACATCAGCCGGATTCCACGCCGTGACGATCAGCCGGCGTGAATCAGGGTGTGAGCGGATCTGCGCAACCACTTGCGCGATCTGGTCGATCGTCGTTCCGTCAGGCGCCGGCCATGACCGCCATTGGGCGCCGTAGACCGGCCCGAGCTCGCCTTCCGGATCGGCCCATTCGTCCCAGATGGTGACGCCGTTGTCGCGCAGATAGCCGACATTGGTGTCGCCCTTCAGCATCCACAGCAGCTCGTGGATGACCGACTTCAGGTGAATCTTCTTCGTCGTCACCAGCGGGAAGCCGTCGGCGAGGTCGAAGCGCATCTGGTGGCCGAAGACCGACAGCGTGCCGGTGCCGGTGCGGTCGGCCTTGCGGACGCCGGTATCGAGGACGCGGCGCATCAGGTCGAGATACTGGCGCATGGCTATTGCGCCGGGTCTTCGTCGAGCAGGCTCTCCATGACGCTGCGGAAGGACTCGTCCGTGTCGACGGCGAAATCGTCGACCAGCCAGCGCGCATCCACCTCGACGAGATGGAACGTCACTTCCGTCGTATGGCCGGAAACGGCGTCGCCGGCTTCCGGATAGCACCACTGCGCCTGGAAGGTGACCCGGACCTCCGCCCGGCCTTCGGCAACCTCGCCCGGCGCGATGAAGACGTCGCGCAGCGGGCAGTATTCCTGGGAGCCGATGATGACGTCGCCGTCGATCAGCGGCAGGTCCAGCTCCTGCTCCTTCGCCCGCACGGCGGCGAAGGCATCGGCGAACGCGTCGGTGAAATAGGTGCCCAGGCTGTAGTCGCTGAACGGCCGGTCGGCACCGGGATCGACGGCCGTGATGGCCCAGGTCTCCAGCTGCATCAGCGTGCGGACCGTATCGACCGGCTCGTCCGCCTGCGCCGCCGCGCCGCCAAGGAGCAGACAGGCTGCGGCGGCAATGATCCGTCTCATGAGCGTCTCCCTCCGGCAGGCGCGCAGCCTACCAGAGGGACCGATTCGGGGAGAGCCCCCTATTCCGCCGGCTCGGCGGCGACCGCCGCTGCCACCGGACGAGCGGCGCCGCGCATCAGCACCAGGCGCGACAGGATGAAGCCGCCGACGGAGCAGGCCGCGATGACCAGCACCATCGGCCGCGCCGTGCCGTCGAACAGCAGGCTGACGACGCCGATCATCACCGCGCCGGTGCAGAACTGCAGCGTCCCCATCAGCGCCGCCGCCGTGCCGGCGGTCTTGCCGTGCGGCTCCAGCGCCAGCACTGCCGCCGACGGCACGACAAGGCCGAGCGGCGCGAACATGAAGACCAGCAGGACCGCGAGCACCGCGAGACTGTCGACGCCGGCCAGCGTCAGGGCGGTCAGCACCAGCGACGCCGTCATGAAGGCGAGCACCGCGGTGCGGATCACCCGCTCCATGCCGAAGCGCTGCGCCAGCGGGCTGGCGAGCTGCGAGGCGCCGATGAAGAACACCGCATTGACCGAGAACAGCAGGCTGTAGGCGGTCGGCGAGACGCCGAAATGGTCGATATAGACGAAGGACGAGGCGCCGATGAAAGTGAAGAAGCTCGCCAGGCCGAAGGCGCTGATAAAGACGATGCCGAGATAGCGGGTGTCCTTGAACAGCGCCCCATAATTGGCCGCCACGAGCCGCACGCCGCTCTGCTGGCGGCGCTCCTTCGGCAGCGTCTCCGGCAGCAGCGTCGCCACCAGGCCGAGGATGACCGCGCCAGCGACGGCGATGATGGTGAAGATCAGCCGCCAGTGGCCCGTCGCGACGATCAGGCTGCCGGCCATCGGCGCCAGGATCGGCGACACCGACAGGACCAGCATGACGAAGGAGAAGAGCCGCGCCGCCTGCGGCCCGGTATAGAGGTCGCGGACGATGGCGAGCGGCAGCGCCATCGAGGCGCAGGCGCCGATGCCCTGCAGGATGCGGCAGGCAATCAACGCCTCAATGCTCGGCGCCAGGCTGCAGCCGATGCTGCCGGCGATGAACAGGCTGAGGCCGAAATACAGCAGCGGCTTGCGGCCGAGACGGTCCGACAGCGGGCCGTAGATGAGCTGCAGGAGGGCGATGGCCGCGAAATAGGCCATCAGGCTGAGCTGGACCGCCGTAGTGCTGGCGCCGAGATCGGCGCCGATGGCCGGCAGCGCCGGCAGATACATGTCGATGGCGAACGGTCCCACGGCCGCGAGCAGGCCGAGGATGATCGCCGTGCGGGCGAAACTGACAGGCATTGCGAGTGCTTTCCAAAACGAGTCGGGCCAAAACGAGTTGGCATGGGGGCCGCCATCCCCACCGGGGGAGGCCGGTGAGGATGACGGCCATGCAGCGGAGCGCCGGGGAGGCGACGCAGCCGGAAGGCGGGGCTAACGGTTCGCCCGGCCGGACCCCATATGAGGATCAGCCATCACGGGTGGTGGGCAGCCGGGAAATCGAGCGTCCATTTTTTTGGACGCCGTTGTCCAAAACGTCAAGGCCAATTATTGTGCGTCCATGTCAGAGTTGACGGAATTGTCAGAGTTGACGGAATTCGCCTCCGTGCTGGCCTCGCCGAAAGGCTCCCTCGCCAAGGGCTCCCTCGTGAAGGGTTCCCTCGCCAAGGGTTCCCTCGCGAAGCGCGCCACGATTCTGGACGCTGCCGCGAAGGTCTTCTCCCGCGAGGGTTTTGCCGGCGCGAGCATCGACGTGATCGCCTCGGAGGCCGGCGTTTCCCGGCAGACCGTCTACAATCACATCGGTGACAAGGAGAGCCTATTCGCCGCAGTTGTCGAAGATACGACAGCCAAGGCGAATGCCGGGCTCTTCGCGACCCTGGCGACATTCCCGGACAATCCGCAGGATCTGGAGGCCGAGCTGACGGCCTTCGCCCGCCGCCTGGCGGGCGACTGCCTGTGCAATCGCCAGTCGACGGCGCTGCGGCGCCTGGTCGAGGTCGAAGGCCAGCGCTATCCGGAGCTCTTCCGCGCCTGGCGCGAGCGTGGCCCCGGGCGAATCAGCGCCGCCATCGCGGCGCGGCTGGCGCGCCTGGCGCATGGCGGCCTGCTGGAGATCGACGACCCCGATCTCGCGGCCCGGCAATTCGTGGCGCTGGTGACGCTCGATGTCTTCGCCAGCAGCCAGTGGGGCGTGCAGCCGACGAAGGAAGCCGTCGAGGAAGGCGCCCGCACCGGCGTGCGCACCTTCCTGCGCGCCTATGCGACCGCGACGGCCACGCCGGAACGCCTGCCGGCCGTCTCCTGACGACGACTTAGCCGGCCGCTGTCGCCAGAGACGACGCGGCGAGAGCCTTCCTTACCGCCGGCGCCACCTTCGTCCCGAACAGCTCGATGGAATGCATGATCTGGGCGTGCGGCATCGTTCCGACGCTGAACTGGATCAGGAAGCGCTGATGCCGGAACAGCTCGTGCTGGTAGAGGATCTTCTCCACCACCTGCTCCGGGCTGCCGACGAAATTGGCGCCGCGCAGCGTCCGTGACGCCTCGAACTGCGCCCGCGTCAGCGGCGGCCAGCCGCGCTCGCGGCCGATCCTGGTCATCGCCGCGGCGAGCGGCGGAAAGGCCTCGTCCGCCGCCTGCTGCGAGGTATCGGCGATATAGCCATGCGAATTGATGCCGACGGGCAGCGCCGCCAGATCGTGGCCGGCGCCCAGTGCCGCCTGGCGATAGAGATCGACCAGCGGTGCGAAGCGCGCCGGCTCGCCGCCGATGATGGCAAGCGCCAGCGGCAGGCCGAGCGATGCCGCCCGCAGCACCGATTGCGGCGTGCCGCCGACGGCGATCCAGACCGGCAGCTGCCGCTCCGGCCGCGGATAGACGCCCTGCCCCTGCAGCGGCGCCCGATGCCGGCCCGACCAGGTGACGCGCTCCGCATCGCGGATCTTCAGCAGCAGGTCGAGCTTCTCGCTGAACAGCGCATCATAATCGTCGAGGTCGTAGCCGAAGAGCGGGAACGACTCGATGAAGGAGCCGCGGCCGGCCATGATCTCGGCGCGGCCGCCGCTGATGAGGTCGAGCGTCGCGAATTGCTGGAAGACGCGCACCGGGTCGTCGGAGCTCAGCACTGTGACGGCGCTGGTGAGGCGGATCGATTTCGTCCGCGCCGCGGCGGCGCCCAGGACCACCGCCGGCGCGGAAACCGCGAAGTCCGGCCGATGGTGCTCACCGAGCCCGAAGACGTCGAGGCCGAGCTGGTCGGCGAGCTCGATCTCCTCGAGGAGATCGCGCAGCCGCTCTCCCGGCGCCATCACCCGGCCGGTGGCCGGATCGGGCGTCGTCTCGGCGAAGGTGTAGATCCCAAGGTCCATGGAAGGTCTCGTCCGGGTTTGCAACAGGCCGTAAAGCTGGGCGGCAGACAGGGTCCGCACAAGCAGGCACAGGCAGGTTACCGGGTGACAGCGGCGTTCCCTTCTCCGGCCCCGGTTTGCACGCCCCCAGTTCTTCCCCCAGTTCTTCCCATGACGCAGTCGAGTGCCTATATTCGCCGTGCCGGCGCAAGCCGGCTATGGCGATAAACGGCCATCGTAATAAGCCATTCGGACCCGGGGGCGGTACCCGGCGCCTCCACCAGAGCCCACTCGCCAGAGTGGTTTCCGGCGGGGGCGAAACAGGATCGACGAGGGTGTAAAGGGTGGGCTTTTGCCCGGCATGGTACCGCCGTTATCGGACCAAACCTATAGTTGCCAACGACAACTATGCCGAGGTTCGGCTCGCCGCGTAATGCGGTGATCTGATCTCATCCAAAGCCCTTGCGGTGTCGCAGCCGTGAGGCGGGGTTCGGAGGCACCTGGCAACAGAAGCCTCCACTTCTTTCCGTTCGCGGGTGTCTCCCACCCCATGGCGCAGCCGGTTCGAGAGATGGCCGAAGACCTCATCCGCTACGATATCCTTGCCCAGGACGCGCTGCGCGGCGTCGTCCGCAAGGTGCTGTCCGAAGTCGCCAAGACCGGCCTTCCCGGCGAGCATCATTTCTACGTCACCTTCTCGACAAGGGCGCCGGGCGTGCGCGTCTCCAGCCGCCTCCTGGCGCAATATCCGGAGACGATGACGATCGTCCTGCAGCACCAGTACTGGGACCTGTCGGTCAACGACCAGGCCTTCGAGGTCGGGCTGTCCTTCAACGGCATTCCGGAGCGCCTGCTCGTTCCCTTCACGGCGGTGAAGGCCTTCGTCGATCCGTCGGTCCAGTTCACGCTGCATTTCGAGCCGGTATCGGAGGCCCTGTCGGAGGGGGAGCCGGAGCCGGGCGAGCCTGCCGTCGAGGCGCCGGAGGAATCGGAGAGCGTGCCGATGCCTGCCGCCGCGCGCGCCGAGGGCCAGCCCGCCCAGGAGACGCAGACCAAGCCGCCGGTGACGGGCGACGCCCAGGTGGTCAGTCTCGACGCCTTCCGCAAGAAGAATTAGCGCCTGACGCCGCCGGGCTGAAAACCAAGCTTCACGACGCTGTTCTTTCGGCTACAACGCTGGCGATTCACAGCGGGGCGCAGCCATGACGACACGTACCGAAACCGACACATTCGGACCCATCGAGGTGCCGGCCGAGCAGCTCTGGGGAGCCCAGACCCAGCGCTCGCTGACAAATTTCCGCATCGGCTGGGAACGGCAGCCGCTGCCGATCGTCCGCGCCCTCGGCATCATCAAGCGCGCCGCCGCGGAAACCAATCTCGCCCTCGGCCGCCTCGACCCGGAGCTGGCGCGCGTCATCGTCGCCGCCGCGCAGGAAGTCATCGACGGCCAGCTCAACGACAACTTTCCGCTGGTCGTGTGGCAGACCGGGTCGGGCACCCAGTCCAACATGAACGCCAACGAGGTCATCTCGAACCGCGCCATCGAGATGCTGGGCGGGGTCAAGGGCTCGAAGAAGCCCGTGCACCCGAACGATCACGTCAATATGAGCCAGTCGTCCAACGACACCTATCCGACGGCGATGCACATCGCCGCTGCCGAGGAGGTGGTGCATCGCCTGGTTCCGGCACTGCGCAAGCTGCATGCCGCCCTGCAGGCGAAGTCCGACGCCTGGCAGGACATCGTCAAGATCGGCCGCACGCACACGCAGGACGCGACGCCGCTCACCCTCGGCCAGGAGTTCTCCGGCTACGCTCAGCAGGTCGCCAACGGCATCGAGCGCCTCGAACAGACCCTGCCGCGCCTGATGGAGCTGGCGCAGGGCGGCACCGCCGTCGGCACCGGCCTCAACGCGCCGATCGGCTTTGCCGAGGGCGTCGCCGAGCGCATTGCCGCCATCACCGGCCTGCCCTTCACCTCGGCGCCGAACAAGTTCGAGGCCCTCGCCGCCCATGACGCGATGGTCTTCACCCACGGCGCCATCAACACGGTCGTGGCGTCGCTGTTCAAGATCGCCAACGACATCCGCTTCCTCGGCAGCGGCCCGCGCTCCGGCCTCGGCGAGCTGGCGCTGCCGGAGAACGAGCCGGGCAGCTCGATCATGCCGGGCAAGGTCAACCCGAC
>CAZAAW010000052.1:0-7675 GCA_964483325.1 uncultured Hyphomicrobiales bacterium | reverse complement strand
GCCGGGCGGCGGGCGGCGAAGTCGGCGTAGATGGCGCTGCCGATGATCTCGGCCTTTTCCTCCTTGCCGTCCTCGGTCATGTGGCCGAGGTCGAAATAGATCGGCCGATTACCGGTCATGCGCGCGTCGACGTCGACGAAGAGGATGTCGCTGCGGCCGGCGGAGGCGTCGCGCACCACCTTGTTGGCGGCGTCCATGAACCAGGCTTCCTCGGCGCGCGGGATGTTCGGGTCGGTGGAATGCGCCTGGGTGACGATCACCGGGCGGATGCCGCGCGCCTCGGCGACGTCGATCACCGTCTCGGCATTGCGCCACAGCGTCTGCAGGTTGTTGGGGCCGTTGCCGACGCCGTGATAGGCGGTCTGCGGCAGGCTGTCCTCCGGCCGCAGGCGGTGGATGGCGTCGGCGAAGGCGGTCCAGCCGTCATAGGGATGCACGGCGTTCTTCAGCTCGCGATAGATGACGCTGGCGCGGATCAGCGGCGCGTCCCAGCTGTAGGGCAGCGCGAATTCCTTGTGGCTGTGCGAATAGTCGGAACGGAAATTGTCGTCGGTGAAGTTGGTGCTGTCGTTGGTGACCTTGTCGTTCCAGCCATGGTCGAAGACGACATAGTCCGGCGCATAGTCGATGCCGTCGAGGATGAAGCTGATCACCGAATGGGCCGAGGTGTAGCCCTGCAGGCCGTAATTCATCACCTCGAAGCGCACGCCGTCGCCGCCGTGCTGGCTGTTGAGCCAGGCCTGCATCTTCTCCGGATAGCCGTCCTCGGTGGTCGAGCCGCCGATGCACAGGACGCGGATGGTGCCCGGCGCCTTGGTGCGCGGCAGCTCCGGGCCGGGGAAGCCGACGGCGTTGAAGCTCAGATACTGCGTCTGGTAGGTCGAATTGCCGACATATTGCAGGAACGGGTGCGGCCGGAACTTCCATTCCTTCGGCTCGGCGATCAGCCCGGCGCGCACGACGCTGTCATGCGTCGCCTGCGGCGCCAGATGCGCCACGTAGAAGCGGGTGCACAGCTCCAGGCCGACAAGGAACAGCACCGTCAGCAGCACCAGCGCCGTGCGCTCCATGCGGCGCTGGCGGACGAACCAGGCGAGCACCAGCAGCGCCAGCGTCGCGAACCACAGCGGGAAGGCCGCCTCCTCGGTCATCGGCCGCAGCGCGAAGACGCGGGTGAAGATCGGCGGCGCCAGCAGCGCCGCGAACACCACGGCGATGATGGCGATGCCCTGCGTCACGCTGGCGGCGATGTCGCGCTGACGCGGCGCAGCGGCATCGGCCGGCGCGGCTTCGGCCGCAACCGCCGCGGTCTTGGCGGCGGAGGTCGTGAGGGCGCGGCCCTTTGCAGCCGGGGCCGCCTCGGCAGACGCCGGCTTGGCGGCGCGGCGGCGCGAAGGCTTGCGGCCCGTGCCGGCAGCGGCGGACGCAGTCTCGTCCGGCCTGCCGGCGTCGGCGGCCTCGGGCCCGGCCGTTTCCGGCGCGGCGGCTTCCGGTTTCGGGTCCGGCTCCGAATCCCTGGGTGTCTCGGTCATTGTGCTTCCCCCCATCGTCCGGGCAGGCCCGGACAGGGCCGCGGCCGGCGGTGCGGATGAGGGCCGCCGCCGGGCGCCCCCGCGCCGGCCTGCGGCCCATCCCGCCCCGGTGCCGGCCGGCGGCTAGAACAGCGTGTAGATGAACGGCGCGACGGCGGAACCCTGCGCGAAGAACAGCAGCGCGCCGAGCAGCACCATGATGGCCAGGATCGGCGCCAGCCAGAACTTCTTGCGCACGCGCATGAATGCCCAGAGGTCGGACAGGAACTCCATGTCAGAACGGCCTTTCCATTCCCTGTTTGTCCGGTTGACGGCTTTCCACCCGGTAGGTGGAGGCGGCCGCATCGAAGCGCCGCGCCATCGGATCGCGGCCGCGCAGCTTGAGGATCAGCGCCGTCGGCAGGATGGCGACGACGAAGACGATGCCGAGGATGATCGGCGTGGTGATCTTGCCGAGCAGCAGGCCGAGCTTCATCCACCAGCGGTAGACGAGGCGCAGCCAGTCCGGCACCACCAGCGCCATGCCGATCAGCACGGCGGCGATGACCCAGGGCCACCACGGCGTCGCATGGCCGCGCAGCCACGGGAAGAGCACCCCGAACAGGCCGGCGAAGATGGCGCCGGTGACGAGGCCGAAATCCCTGAGGCCCTTGCGGTCGGGTTCGGGAATGGCGTGGGCGTCGGCCATCAGTCGAGCTCGAACTCTTCCTTCCAGCTCTCGTCCTTGACCATCTGCGGCTGGTCGGTCTTGGCGAGGAGGAAATTGTCGATGACGAGATAGTCCATCTCGGTGCGCATGAAGCAGCGATACGCCTGCTCCGGCGTGCAGACGATCGGCTCGCCGCGCACGTTGAACGAGGTGTTGACCAGGACCGGGCAGCCGGTGCGCGCTTCGAAGGCGCTGAGCAGGGCGTGGTAGCGCGGGTTGGTCTCGGCATGGACGGTCTGGATGCGCGCCGAATAGTCGACATGCGTCACGGCCGGGATCTCCGAGCGCGGCACGTTGAGCTTGTCGATGCCGAAAAGCGCCAGCTCGGCGTCGGTCATGGCGCGGCGGCGTTCCGTCTTCACCGGCGCCACCAGCAGCATGTAGGGGCTGTCGCTGCCCAGCTCGAACCAGTCGGAGACGCGCTCGGCCAGCACCGACGGCGCGAAGGGCCGGAACGACTCGCGGTACTTGATCTTGAGGTTCATCACCGACTGCATCTTGGCGCTGCGCGCATCGCCGATGATGGAGCGGGCGCCGAGGGCGCGCGGGCCGAATTCCATGCGGCCGTTGAACCAGCCGACGACGTTCTCGCCCTCCAGGATGGCGGCGAGCTTCGGCATCAGCTCGGCATCGGGAAGGCGCGTATAGACGGCGCCGGCGGCATCGAGCGCCGCGGCGATCTCGCCGTCGGAGAAGCGCGGCCCGAGATAGGCGCCATGCATGGCGTCGCGGCCCGGCACCGGCTGGCGCGGCTTGCCGAGATAGTCGTACCAGAGGGCGAGCGCCGCCCCGACGGCGCCGCCGGCATCGCCGGCCGCCGGCTGGATCCAGATGTTCGTGAACGGCCCCTCGCGCAGCAGCCGGCCATTGGCGACGCAGTTGAGCGCCACGCCGCCGGCGAGGCACAGATTCTCGGCGCCGAGCTCGTCATGCACCGTCCGGCCAAGCGCCAGGACGATCTCCTCGGTGACCAGCTGGATCGACGCGGCAAGATCCATCTCGCGCTGCGTCACCTGCGATTCCGGCCGCCGCGGCGGCCCGCCGAACAGGCTGGCGAAGGCGTCGTTGGTCATCGTCAGGCCGTTGGCATAGTTGAAGTACCGCATGTCCATGCGGAACGTGCCGTCCGGCTTCAGCGACAGCAGCTTGTCGCGGATGATGTCGGCATAGACCGGCTCGCCATAGGGGGCGAGGCCCATCAGCTTGTACTCGCCGGAATTGACCTTGAAGCCGGTGAAATAGGTGAAGGCGGAATAGAGCAGCCCGAGCGAATGCGGGAAGTCGATCTGCCATAGCGGCTTCAGCGCATTGCCCTCGCCCATCCAGACCGAGGTGGTGGCCCATTCGCCGACGCCGTCCATGCACAGCACGGCGGCCTTGTCGAACGGGCTCGGATAGAAGGCCGAGGCGGCATGCGACTGGTGATGCTCGGTGAAGCGCAGCGGGGGCAGGTCGCGCTGCTTCACGTCGGCAAGCGTCGCCATCTCCTTGCGGATGAGGTTCTTGAGGAACAGCTTCTCCTTCAGCCAGACCGGCATCGACACCATGAAGGATCGGAAGCCGTCCGGCGCATAGGACAGGTAAGTCTCCAGCAGCCGTTCGAATTTCACCAGCGGCTTATCGTAAAAGACAATATAATCGAGGTCGGTGACGCCAATACCGCCCTCGGCCAGGCAGTAACGGATCGCTTCATGCGGAAAGCCGGCATCGTGGCGCTTGCGCGTGAAACGCTCTTCCTGGGCGGCGGCGACGATGTCGCCATCCACCAGCAGCGCGGCGGCACTGTCGTGATAGAAGGCAGAAAGCCCCAGAACCCGCATGCGAGATACCCCAGCCGGCGCAAGCTCCCAGCCCGCTGCCACAAAATGGTCTACTTTCCCGCCCGCCGCGGCGGTAGGGTCAAAGCCGAAATATAGTTAAAACGCAAACGAAATCTTCGCTATGGCGGCGGCACCGTAAGGCGTCATACCGATTCGCCCGGCCACGGCGCAGCTGCGGGGATGGCGGCCAGCCGGCACCGGCGCTCCCCAGCCGGGGTCGGGTGGGGAGCGCCATCGGGCATGACGCACCACGCCTCCACCTCCGCAGCGTCATGGCCGGACTTGATCCGGCCATCCACGCGAACACGGATGGCGCAGAACAGAACGCGGTCCGCGAGGCGCTCTTCCTTGCACCGCCGGTGTTCGCGTGGATGCCCGGGTCTTCGCCCGGGCATGACGCAGCTGAGGCGTGGGCGGACACCATCCCGGCGTCGCCGCCACATCGGGAAGCCCGCACCCATCCCTCACCGGAACGTTCCGGTGAGGGATGGGTGCGCGCCGAAGGCGCGTGACGGGTGGGGAGCGCCGCCGGGCGCCTCGCACCAACCCCTCCGCCGCCTGCCCCGCCCCTCCGCGCCGCGTTGGACTCCACCGGGGCAGGCGTTACGGTCGCCTTGGGATTCGGCTGAGAAAGAGGGGGGCGGCAGGATGCTGGCCATCGTGCTTTATATCGGGGGGACGCTGCAGGTCGTCGGCGGGCTGGCCGGCATCGGCGTCGGGCTGCTGGCGCTGGGGGCGCCGGCGCGGCCGCTCGCCTTCGGCGAGGCGGTGGCGACGCTGGGCGCCAGCACCGTCATCGCCGCCGGCATTGCCGGCATCATCATCGGCTGCACGACGCTGGCCATCGGCGCCGTCCAGGCGCGGCTGCGGCGGGTCGAGGACATGCTGTTCGAATTGCAGCCGCCACCGCCGCCGCGGCGCGACCGGCGCATGGATTTCTAGCGCGGCGGCCCTGGCCGTGGGGACATCCCGGCTTATTTGACTTGTCGGCGGGCTATCCTTAAAAAGCCCGGCCGACAGATCGGACGCTCCCCCGCCGCCCATAGGCCGCGGCAAGACAGCGCGAAGGGGCCGCGCGGCACAACGAGGCGAGCGCATGTTGGCGCTGCCCGCAAACCGTCCAGCAACGAAACCCTGACGAGCGGCATGTCCCTTACCATCACGGGGAAGAATTTCGACATCGGCGAGGCCCTGCGCGGCCAGGTCGAGGCGACCGTCAAGGCCCTCGCGGACAAGTATTTCGACGGCCGCTTCACCGGCCAGGCGGTGCTGGAGCGCGACGGCCCGGGCTACCGCGCCGACGTCGTGCTGCATCTTGCCACCGGCATCACGCTGCAGGCTTCCGGCACGGCCATGGAGGCGCCGCTCGCCTTCGACCAGGCCGCCGACCGCATCGACAAGCGCCTGCGGCGCTACAAAAGCCGCCTCAGCGGCCACGACCACAGCTACAGCATGGGCGGCCCGACCGACGCGGCGCGCACCACGATCATCGCCGCGCCGGCCGGCGAAGACGAAATTCCGGTGGATTACAGTCCGGTCATCGTCGCCGAGGAAACGACCCAGCTGCGCACCCTGACCGTCGCTGGCGCGGTTCTTGCTATGGACCTTTCGGGCGCGCCGGTGCTGGTTTTCCGCAATGCCGGCGGCGGCGGCATCAACGTCGTCTACCGTCGGAGCGACGGCAATATCGGCTGGATCGATCCAACCTTTTCCCCAGCCGGGGATTCCTCGAACGGGTGAATCACCCTAGCATCCGGCCGACAAGGCGCAGCGCGCCCATGTCGGGCGGTGCAGAACGGGACCGCAACATGATGGATCTGAGCGACCTCATCAGCCCCGACGCCGTGCTGCCGGCCGTCAAGGCCAACAGCAAGAAGCAGGCGATCCAGGAGCTGGCCGCCAAGGGCGCCGCCCTCACCGGCCTCGATGAGCGCACCATTCTCGACACGCTGCTGCAGCGCGAGCGCCTCGGCTCGACCGGCGTCGGCGGCGGCATCGCCATCCCGCACGGCAAGCTGAAGGGCCTCGACCGCATCCACGGCGCCTTCGCCCGCCTCGCCAAGCCGATCGACTTCGAGTCGCTCGACGACCAGCCGGTCGACCTGATGTTCCTGCTGCTGGCGCCGGAAAACGCCGGCGCCGACCACCTCAAGGCCCTCGCCCGCATCGCCCGCGCCATGCGCGAGCCGGGCGTCGCCCAGCGCCTGCGCGGCGCCGCCGACGAGAACGCCCTCTACGTGCTGATCGCCGAAGGCATCAAGCCGCACGCCGCCTAGCGGCACCGTCCGCCCGCATTTCAGCTGCGTCATGCCCGGGCGAAGACCCGGGCATCCACGCGAACACCGCGCGTGCAGGAAAGACGCCTCGCCGGCGGCGCCCCCCTTCGGAGCCTTCCGTGTTCGCGTGGATGGCCGGATCAAGTCCGGCCATGACGCCGGTGGGGTGGCGACGAGGGTGCGAACGGCCCGGCGTGGGTTCCCGCACGCCGCCTGGCGGCAACGTCCGCCCGCATTTCAGCTGCGTCATGCCCGGGCGAAGACCCGGGCAGCCACGCGAACACCGCGCGTGCAGGAAAGACGCCTCGCCGGCGGCGACCCCTTCGGAACCATCGGCGTTCGCGTGGATGGCCGGATCAAGTCCGGCCATGACGCCGGTGGGGGTGGCGACGAGGATGCGAACGGCCCGGCGTGGGTTCCCGCACGCCGCCTGGCGGCAACGTCCGCCCGCATTTCAGCTGCGCGAAGACCCGGGCATTCACGCGAACACCGCGCGTGCAGGAAAGACGCCTCGCCGGCGGCGCCCCTTCGGAGCCATCCGTGTTCGCGTGGATGGCCGGATCAAGTCCGGCCATGACGCCGGTGGGGGGTAGCGACGAGGATGCGAACGGCCCGGCAGTCCGCCGTCCCTGCAGCGCGTGCGAACGGCGCGGCAGCGGCGCCTATTTCCGGGCGAACAGCGTGTGGAACAGCTCTTCCGAGCGGCGCAGGCCTTCGTCGGTCAGGACGACGGACTTTGCCTTGCTTGCCGGATTGCCGATCAGCCCCTTCCCGTGCAGCCGGTCGAGCGTCTCCCAATCGAAGCCCTTCCACGCTCGGCCCTCGGCATGCAGCGTCAGCCAGAGCAGCGCCAGGACCGCGTCGTCGATCTTGTCTTCGTCGATCTCCATGTCGGCACTCTAGCATATCGCCCCGCCATTGGCCGCTCCTCCCGCCGCGCCTATATCCGGGGCGATGCGCGCCGAAGATGTTCTTTGCCCCGGCCCCGGCGGGCTCTACAGCCCGGCCGGCGATTTCCATATCGATCCGACGCGGCCGGTGCCGCGGGCGCTGATCACCCATGGCCATTCCGATCATGCGCGGCCGGGGCACGGCGCGGTGCTGGCGACCGCCGAGACGCTGGCCATCATGGCGGCGCGCTACGGGCCGGGCTTTGCCGGGCGGGCGCAGGCGATTCCGCTCGGCGAGACCATCGAGGTCGGTGGCGCCCGCGTCACCTTCCATCCGGCCGGGCATGTGCTCGGCTCGGCGCAGATCGCCGTCGAGGCGAAGGGCCTACGCATCGTCGCCTCCGGCGACTACAAGCGCCGCGCCGACCCGACCTGCCTGCCCTTCGAG
>CAZAAW010000051.1:0-8166 GCA_964483325.1 uncultured Hyphomicrobiales bacterium | reverse complement strand
CTGTCACCCATCAACCCGGATCAAACTGCAACCCATCTAACCGGATCGAACACGCCTCTTGCCTCTCCCATAGGGAGAGGTCGGGAGCCTTGCCTCGCGCAGCGAGGCTTAGGCGGACGGGTGAGGGGTTCGGCCGCCGGGACTCCTGCCCCGGCGCCGCAACCGCGTGTCACCGGCGGTGACCCTCACCCGGAACGCTGACGCGTTCCGACCTCTCCCTAGGGAGAGGTAAAGGGCGCCTTCATCGGGAAGCGCGCACCAATCCCTCACCGGCACCGGGGGTGGCGCGCGCGTCAGCGCATGACGGGTGGGGACCCACGCCGGGCGCCTCGCACCCGACGCCGGCCCAGGCCGCCCGCCCTACTCCTCGCTGCGGCCGAGATCGCCCCGCGCCCTGGCAGCGTGGGGCATGTCCTCGCGGGTGACGACATGGCCCTTGTCGTCCTCGATCCACACCTGGCGGTCGCCGCTGCGGTTCTGCGCCGCGAGGTCGAGCGCCTGCTGCGCCTCGTCGGCATAGAGCTCCACCACCTCGCCGCCGGGCTCGCGCACTTTCACGATATAGGCCATGGCATCCATCTCCATCGGGGTCACATCCCCACCCAACGCACGAGCCGCCGCTTCGGCCAAGTCACTGCCGGCGGCAAGCCATTGCCCGCCGGCCCCCCTCACGGCTGCCGGTCGTCGAAGCCGCGCGGCAGCGAGGGCCGCAGCGCCGGCACCTGCGGCGCGAAGGCCGGATCGGGCCGCAGCGGGTCCGGAACGAATGTGCTGTCACGGCCGGCCGCCCCCGCCCCGCCGCCCGCCATATCCGGCGCCGGGCGCGGCAGCAGCGCCGTGCCGCCGAGCAGGACGGCGATGGCGATGAGCCAGCTGCCGGCGATGCGGCTGCCGATGCGCAGCAGCGGCGCGGCAAGGAGCGGCGCCAGCCCCGCTCCGGCGGCGGCAATCACAAGCGCCGCGGCGCCCGCCCCGGCGAGGAATCCGCCGCTGCCCGGTGCCGGCGCGCTGGCCGCGGCGGCAAGGCCCAGCGCCGCCCCGGCGGCAAGCGCCGCCGGCGGCAGCAGCCAGCGCCGCCAGGCGGCCGGCACTGCCAGCACCAGCCCGGCGGCAATCAGCGCCACCGGCCCCAGCAGCCGCAGCAGCCGCGCCGCGCCGCCGGGCGCGATCAGCCGCTCCACCGCCAGGCTCTCGCCGGTCATGCCGGCCAGCATCGCCGCTGCCAGCAGCGCCAGCCCGGCAAGCCGCCCGGCCGGCGGCAGGACGCCGAGCGCCAGGCCAAGGCCGAGCGCCGCCAGCGCCAGCTCGTAGCTGCGCAGCAGGAACAGGAAACCGCCGCCCGCCGGCGCCGCCCCGGCGCCCGCCAACAGCGCCGCGCCGGCGAGCGCCGCCAGCACCATCACCGTTACGGCAAACGGCGCGGCGCGCATCGCATCGTCTCAGGCGAGCAGGAAATAGACGCCGCCGGCGGCGATGGCGGTGCCGATGCCGCGCGACACCCAGCCGTGCCACAGCCGCCCGACGAGGAGGCCGATGGCGATGCCGGCGATATGAATGAGCCCGGTGGCGAGCACGAAGCCGACGGCATAGGCGGCCGGATCGGCGGCGGCCGGCAGTTCGGCGCCATGCGCATAGCCGTGGAAGAAGGCGAAGACGGCGATCAGCGCCAGCGCCACCGCCTCGTGCGGCCGCCAGGCGAAGGCGATGGCAAGGCCCAGCGCCAGCACCGACAGGGCGATGCCGGTCTCGATGCCGGGCACCGCGAAGCCGGCAATGCCGATGATGCCGCCGACCGTCATGATCAGCGGAAAGGTCACCGGCAGCGTCCACACCGCCCGCCCGCCCATCTGCGCCCCCCACAGGCCGACGGCGAGCATGGCGAGAAGATGATCGAGGCCGAACAGCGGATGCTGGAAGCCGCTGGCAAAGCCGCCCATGGCGCCACCGGCGACATGCGCCTCGGCCAGATCCGACACCATCGCCGCCACCAGCAGGACAGCAGGAAAAAGCGCCGGCCGCGGCGAAGAAGGAGGCATCGGATCGATCCTCATAAGGAAACCTGCCGGCACCATCCCCCCGAATCCCGCGCCCCGTCAAGAAAGCCAAGACCGCGGACCATCAGAAGGCCGCACCGCCCTCGGGAAGCCCGCACCCAGCCCTCACCGGCACGGGGAGCGTGGCGCGCGCCGCAGGCGCGTGACGGGTAGGGAGCGACGCCGGGCAGGACGGCACCGCCATCCCCACCGCCGCGAGCGCGCCAGCGGCAGGTTCGCACCCCTCTCCACCCCACAGGCGTCATGGCCGGACTTGATCCGGCATTCCCACGCGAACACGCATGGCGCAGAAAGAAACGCCGCCCGCCAGGCGCTCTTTCCTGCACCCAAGGTGTTCGCGTGGATGCCCGGGTCTTCGCCCGGGCATGACGCGGCTGGGCATGACGCAGCTGGAGCGCAGGCGACCACCGCCCGTCTCGTTTCGGCGCGCCCCTTAACCAATCCCAACCGCCGCCGTTGGCCGCCCCTCTTTCATCCGCTACAACTTCCATCAAATGGGAGCTGTCGGGGGGACTGGACCCATGCGCATCTGGCTGGCGGCCGCAACGGCGCTGGCGCTGGCGATCCTGCCGGCGCGGGCGGAGGATCTGACGCTGCCGGTCGCCGCCGAGACGCTCGGCGCCACGGCCGGCTTCTTCGACATGGCCGTCGCCGGCTTCGGCTATCCCGCCGCCGGGGACGCCGCCGCCCGCATCGACAGCCTGCACGATGCCTTCGCCACCCTCGCCACGCAGCGCGCCGCCAGGGGCGAGACCTTCAGCGCCTATCCGGGCAGCGGCCAGCTGGAGCGGGCCGTCTACTGGTGCGGCGCCCAGGAAGGGCGGGCCCTGGTCCGGGCAAATGCCGCCCGCCTCGATGCCGCGCCGGGCGATCCGGCCATGGCGGCGCGCCTTCTCCTTCTCGGCGCCTGCCTCGACCGCCTGCGCGACGGTACAACCATCGCGGATGCCGCGGCGCCAGCACCGGCACAGCCGGACGCCACGCCGCCGGACCACCCCGCCGCCGATCCGGCTCCCACCGATCCGGCGCCGGCGCCCGGCGCCAGCCCGGCCGCCGGCGACGATGCCGAGATCGTCCGGCTCGCCGTCATGGCGGACAAAACCCTGGACAGGCTCGGCTACCCCTTCGACGATCAGCTGGACGACAGCGCGCGGGCCGACCGGATGCGGCGGATCCATGTCGCCCTGGCGGCCGGCGCGCAGCTCAGCGGCTATTCCTTCCCGCTGCTGATGAAGCCGCGCGACCTGGAAGCGGCGGTCTATGCCTGCGTCCTGGAGCGGGCGGAACGCACCCTTGCCGAGGACACCGAGACGCTGCGCGACAACCTGACGGCGCTCGCCCCGGCGATGGCGGCGCGGTCGACCGTCCTCACCGCCTGCCTCGCCCTCTTCGGCGACGCCCGCGCCAACGATCCCGCCGCCGTGGCGCATGATGCGGTGAGCGAGGCGGCGCTCGCCTGGGAGGCGGCGGCCGCCGGCGCCGGCTATCCGACCGATGCCGCGGCGAACGAGATGCAGCGCCTGCATCTCCTGCATATGGAGTTCCGGATCGGCGTCACCGCTGCCCTCGTCTCCTGGACCAACGCCTTCTCGCCGCACCTGGCCGACGATCCGGACGGCCTCGAGCGCGCCGTCTATCGCTGCGCTGCGCTGTGGCTGCCGGAACCGGCGGTCGAGGCGGACAAGCTGGCCAGCGCCCTGCCCTATCTGCACGAGAGAACCGTCGGCGGCGAGGCGATCGCGCTGCCGGCCGGCTTCAGCGCCGACCGCACCGCCTATATGGCGAGCTGCGCCATGAGCTTTCTCGACCACTCGCCGCGCTGGACCGAGCCGGGCATCTTCCCGCCGGTCACGCAATGGGAGCCGCCGGCCGACGCCGCCCCTGCCGCGGCCGAGCCGGCAGCGGCGGCGCCGGCAGAGGAATCACCTGCGGCCGCCGATCCGGCCGGGCCGGACGCGACGCCGCCGGAGGGCGCGGCGCATATGCGCGCCGAGCCCTATATGGCGCTGCCGCCGCCCGAGGACGGGGCCGCGCTGGACGACCGGGTCAATGTCCTTGCCGCCCGCACCGACCGGCTGCTGGAAGGGTTCGGCTATGCCGCCGACGGCGCGATGGACGACAGCGGGCGCGCCAGGCGCATGCGCCGCTTCTATCTCGACTACTATGCCGGCCTGGTCCGCAACGGCGCCTTCTTCGACCCGATGCTGTCGCCGCAGCAGCTCGAATATTATGTCTTCAGCTGCGCGCCGCAGCTGGCGCCCTGGGCGCTCAACGCCGACGCCAGCCTGATGCGCGACGACATCGCCGACGGGCTGGATGCCCCGGCAGCGGCGCGGCGGGCGCTGATGCGCGCCTGCCTCGGCTACCATTACGACTTCGTGGCCTCGCCGAGCGCCGAGGTCCGGACCGGGGAGATCCGCGACCTGGCACTGGCCTGGCTGGAGACGGCCGCCGGCCTCGGCGAACCGCTGGAGGAGGGCAGCGAGGCCGAACGGCTGCGCACCGTCCACATGGAATTTCGCGGCGCGGTGGCCCTGGCGCTGTCCCTCGGCGATGTCGCGCTGTCGCATTTCCGTCTCAACCAGGCGCGGCTCGAATACCAGACCTACCGCTGCGCCGACGGGCTCACCCACATGCCGGAGCTGTCCGGGCGCAACCGCCGCCTCGCCGCGGAAGGGGTGCGCGAGCGGACCTGGGACGACAGGCCGGTCAGCTTGCCGGCCGGCTTCAGCGACCGGCGCGCCACCGCCCTCGCCATCTGCATCCTCACCCTCTCCGACGATTCCGACAGATGGAACGACCCTGCGTTCTTCGGCATCGAGGAGCCCGAGCCGGCCAGCGCCACGCCGGCAGACCACCCTCCGACGCTCGCCGCACCGGCCGACTGGACGGCCTATAGCGACGCGGATTTCGACGCCATGATCGGCGAGATCGCCGTTTCCATCGATGCGATGGCCGACGCGGCGGGCCTGCCATGGCCGGGCGCGCCGGCCAGCGACGCGGAGCGGGTGCAGCGCCTGCGCGCCCTCTACGCCTTCGCGCGGACGGTCAGCGACAATGAGGGCATAGTGTTCTTTGCGGCCGACCTGCCGCTGGAGATCGAATATTTCACCTTCGCCTGCATCAGGGAGGGGGGCAGCCGGATGCTTGCGGTACAGGCGGACGGGCTCGACCGGCAGTTTCCCGGCTCCACCCTCGGCCGCGCCTATATCGCCCGGCTGGGCCTCTTCAAGATGTGCCTCAACAGGCTGGAGGACCGGCGCGCCGTGATCGGCGGCATCGACGACGCGCTCACCGATCTCGCCGCCAGCTGGGAGAGCGCCGCCGCGGCGGCCGGCTACGGCAGGACCGACGGCTTCACCGCAGCCGACCGCCGCCTCGCCCTGCATCTGGAATTCCGCGACGCCGTCGCCGATGCCCGCCGCCACCGCCAGACCTTCCAGCGCTACCTGTCCTATCCCGAGGCGCTCGAGGCCGACGCCTTCCGCTGCGCGGCGCAGCAGGTGGCCGATGCCACGGCCGGTCCGCCGCCGGCGGTCGGCCTGCCGGAGCTCAACCCGCTGGGCGACCCGCGCGTCCGGCCCGCCTCCTACAGCGAGCAGCGCGCCGGCATCCTGGCCCGCTGCCTCGCCACCCTGCAGGACGCCCCGCCAAAAACCTCCGCCTCCCCCGGCGCCACGGCACGATAGGCGCCGCCCGCCAGGCGCACGGTGCGAACCTCCCGATGGCGCTCCCCACGCCGGGCCGTTCGCACGACCATCCCCGCCCTCGCGAGCGCGCCATCGGGAGGCTCGCACACCCTCTCTCCATCCCACAGGCGTCATGGCCGGACTTGATCCGGCATTCCCACGCGAACACGGTTGGCGCAGAACGAACGCCGCCCGCCGGGCGCTCTTTCCTGCACCCACGGTGTTCGCGTGGACGCCCGTGTCTTCGCCCGGGCATGACGCGGCTGGGCTGGAAATGGCGGTACGCGGTGCCATCGGGAGGCTCGCACCCCCTCTCCACCCCGCAGCGTCATGGCCGGACTTGATCCGGCATTCCCACGCGAACACGGTTGGCGCAGAAAGAAACGCCGCCCGCCAGGCGCTCTTTCCTGCACCCACGGTGTTCGCGTGGATGCCCGGGTCTTCGCCCGCCGGGAGCAGGGCGGTAGCTGTTTTTGCTACCGCCCGCCCTTTCATCACGCCAGCGTCGCGGCGCCGACGGTGGCGTTGCCGTCGGCGTCGACGGTTGTGACCATGTGGATGGTCGCCGTCGGCGCGTCGGTGTCGAGGACGATCACCACGTCGTTCACTCTCATGCCGAGGGCGGCGCCGTTGGTGAAGTAGTCGGTGGCATCGACGTCGCCATGGGCGTCGGTGCTCTTGTAGACCCACAGGGCGCTGTGGGTGCCGATGCGCGGCACCAGGCAGGCCGGCGGGTTGCTGGTCACGTAAGCCATATCCGCTGCTCCTCCCTACGAGGCCACATAGGCCGAGCCGTCATGGTTGAGCACCACGACGCCGGCGTTCTGCAGGAGCTTCGAGCCCATATAGACCGAGGCCCGGGCCCAGGAATAATCCTGCTCCTCGTCATAGCCGACCGGCGACTGGATGCTCTTGGTGTCGACCGCGTGGCCGATGGCGTTGCGGTGGAACACGAAGCATTTCTCGGCGCTGGTGCCGGCCCCGGTCAGGTTGGGATGGATCGCCCAGTTGACATGGAACCAGCGGAACATGCGCCGTGCCGGCCCGTTGAAGGGCTTCACCTCGACATAGTCGCCGGAGGCGAATTCCTTGGTCTGGGCGAGGTAGGCCCACAAAGCCGGGGTGATCACCCCGAACATGTTGTCCTGCTCCTCGATCGGCACCTCGGCATTGCCGAGGATGGCGAGCGCCTTGGCGACCAGCGCCACCGAGCCCGTCACAGCCGCGCCGGTATCGTTGGTGGCGGTGTCGAGCTGGGCGATGATGTCCGCATCGATCTTGCGATTGATCACCGCCATCGTCGTCTCCTGCATGATGCGCCGCTGGTCGCCCTGCGACGCGAAGACGTTGAAGCCGGTCTTGCGCACCAGGTCATGCCACTCGGTGAGAGGGGCGGTGAGCTGGGTATTGTTGTCGGCGCGGGCGGGAATGAGCCCGTTGACGCCGCGCGTCGTGGCGGACGCGCCGCCGCTGTCGGCAACCAGGAACGTCGCCTGGCTGCCCTTCACCACCGCCTCGGTGACGACCATGGAGCGGAGAAGCGACTGGCGCATCTCGAACCCCTGGACGAATTCCTGGCGGTACTGGGTCTGGAAGGCCGTCTCGGCCATGTCAGCACCTTTGGGATTTTCGGGTTGGAGAAGCCCCGCCGAACGGTTGGCCAAAGCCCGCCGCCGGGTTGCCCCGCAAGCGGGAGCCGGCAGCGAGCCCGAAGGCGCGCCCAACGAAGGCAGGCGAAAGCCCCGGAGCCGCAAGGCGGGTTGCCCGGGGAAAGGGGAGCGGCACAAAGGTGTGCCGCGGGAAAAGGAAAGGCGGGGCGGCGGCAGGGGGCTGTCGGCGCCTCGTCCGGCGCCGGCGCTCCCCACCCGTCAGCGCTTCGCGCTGCCACCCTCCCCGCGAGCGGTGAGGGATAGGCGCCTCTTTCGGCGGGGAAGGCACCTTCATAGGGAAGCACGCACCAATCCCTCCTCGGAACGGGGAGGGTGGCGCGCGCGGAGCGCGTGACGGGTGGGGAGCGCCGCCGGGCATGACGCGGCTGCGGTGCCGGCGGGCGGGCATTTCGCCCCCCGCGCCGGAGCGTGCTAGGAGGGCGGCGCAACCCTCATGGAGGCGCCCATGCCCTGGATTGTGAAGATCACCGACCCGGCCGGCGAGTCGTTCAGCCTGCTCGCCGACACGCAGGACGTCGTCGCCCGCATCATCGCCGACGAGACGGCGCGCGGCCAGACGGTGGCGGTGGAGGACATGAAGGGCAATCCGGTGGAGCAGGCGCAGTTCCTGCCCTCCACCCCGTAGGGCGCCCGGCATCGCCGCCTCCTGCCTCTCCCATAGGGAGAGGTCGGGAGCCTTGCCTCGCGGCAGCGAGGCTTAGGCGGACGGGTGAGCGACTATCTTGGGTGTCAAGTTGCATTGGCGGCTGCGAT
>CAZAAW010000050.1:0-8340 GCA_964483325.1 uncultured Hyphomicrobiales bacterium | reverse complement strand
CGAGTCGCTTCTTCGCACAGAGCAACCAACCCTGCAGATACAAGGGGTTCGGCCCGCGGGAATCCTGCCCAGGCGCAGCAGCCTCGTGTCAGCGGCGGTGTCCCTCACCCGGAAACGCTGCGCGTTTCCGACCTCTCCCACAGGGAGAGGTAAGGGGCGCCCCGCCCCACTGTCATCGGGAAGCATCAGGACCCGCCGGACTGCGTCGCCGACACCCACCAGCCGGGCCGGGCGCCGAGGCGCGCTGCGGCTACGCTGGCCGCGGCGGGCGTCGGGAAGAGGCCGAAGCAGGTCGCGCCCGAGCCCGACATGCGGGCGAGCAGGCAGTCCGGCGCGGCGGCCAGCGCCGCCAGAGCTGCGCCGATCTCCGGCGCTTCCGCGATGGCCGGCGGGATGAGGCCGTTGGTGGTGCGCGCCAGCCAGGCTGCGACCGCCGCCACGCTGCCGAAGCGCTCCGGCAGCGCCGGCAGCGGCGGATCGGCGGGCGCTGCCAGGCGGCGGAAGACCGACGCGGTCGCCACCGGCACGCCGGGATTGACCAGCACCAGCGGCAGCGGCGGCAGGCCGGCGACCGGCGTCAGCGTCTCGCCGATGCCGGTGGCGCGCAGCGGCCGCGACAGGAGGCACATCGGCACGTCGGCGCCGAGCCGTGTCGCCAGCGCCGGCTCCGGCAGCGCGGCACCCCACAGCCGCAGCAGCAGGCGCAGCGTCGCGGCGGCATCGGCGGAGCCGCCGCCGAGGCCGGCGCCGACCGGCAGGTGCTTTTCCAGCGTCAGCGCCAGGTCCGGTTCATCGCGCCCCAGTGCTGCGGCGAGCGCACGCGCGGCGCGCAGCACGAGATTGTCGGTTCCCGCAGTGCCTTGCAGGGCGCCGGCCATCGGCCCGGTGAGCGTCAGCGACAGGCCGCTGCCGGACGTCCCGCGCTCGGCGCTGACGATGTCGGCGGGCGGCGCGAAGACCGCCAACGTGTCGAGCAGGTGATAGCCATCGGCCCGCCGGTCGGTGACATGCAGGGCGAGGTTGATCTTGGCGGGGGCGCTTTCGCCCGCCGCCGCGCCGTCGCTCGGGAGCAGCTCGTCAGCCGTCCTTACCGGTGTCGTCGGGCTTGAGGCCGGTCTCGATCTTCTGGACGATGCGGGTGAGATCCTCCGGCGTCGGGTCGAGATCCTTGGCGTGGCGCCACTGGTACAGCGCCTCCAGCTTGCGGCCGACCTGCCAGTAGGCATCGCCGAGATGGTCGTTGATCACCGGGTCCTGCGGCATCAGCTCGACGGCGCGCTCCAACTCGGGGACGGCCTTGTCGTACTGGCCGAGGCGGTAATGCGCCCAGCCGAGCGAGTCGATGATATAGCCGTCGTCGGGCCGCTGCTCGACCGCCATCTCGATCATCTTCAGCGCTGCGTCGTAGTTCATGCCCTGGTCGACCCAGGAATAGCCGAGATAGTTCAGCACCTGCGGCTGGTTCGGGTAGAGCTTCAGCGCCTCCTGGAAATCGGCCTCCGCCTCCGGCCAGCGCTTGGTGCGCTCGTAGCTGATGCCGCGGAAGTAGAAGATAGTCCAGTCGTTGCGGGTCGGCTCCTTCAGCGTCGCGATGCCCTTGCTGTAGGCCTCGGCCGCCTCGGCGAACTTCTCCTGGTTGCGGTAGATATTGCCGAGCGTCAGCACCGCCAGCATGTTGGAGGGATCGGCCTCGACCAGCGGCTTCAGCTTGGCCGCCGCCTCGTCGTAGCGCTCCAGCATGCCGAGGCTGATCGCCGCCTGCACCGTCGACGCCATCTTCAGCGGCGAGTCGGCCGGCACGCGGTCGAACAGGGCGATGGCGGCGTCGTTGCGCTGCATCGACTGGAACAGCTGGCCGAGCGCCACCAGGCCGAGCGCCTCGTTGGGGTCGGCATAGAGGGCGAGCTGCAGGTAGATCGACGAAATGTCGGCGCCGGCGCTGTCGCCGGTCAGCGCCGTGGCGATGCCGTAGAGCACCTCGGCGGCGCCCTCCTTGGCTTCCTTGACGCCGCCGGTCGGCTCCTTGCCGGCCTCGATCTCGGCGAGCAGCGCCTGCGCCGTGACCTGGCCGGGCGTGGTGCCGAGATAGTCGTTGAGCAGCTTGACGGCGCCGTCCTTGTCGCCGGTGCGCGCCATGGCGCGGGCAAGGCCCTCGGTCGGGCGCAGCGACGGGTCGCCGGCATAGGCGGTCTGGAAGAACGTCAGCGCCTCCGGATAGCGCCCGGCCGCCTCGGCGATCAGGCCGGAATGATAGGCCTTGAAGACCTCGTAGAAGCCCGGGCCCTGCAGCGCCGCGATGGTCTTCAGCGCCTCGTCGGTCTTGCCCTCGCCCTGGTCGGCCCAGCCGAGCATCAGGCCGGAGGTCAGCTCGGCCAGCGGTGTGGCGCGCATGTCGCGCAGGGCAGCACGCACGTCATTGTACTTGCCGGCGCGGAAGGCCCGCACGGCAAGGGTGAGGCGCGCCATCTCGTTGCTGGGGTCGAGCTGCAGCAGATCCTCGGCAAGCGGCAGGGCCGTCGCCGTCTCGCCCTCGCTGAGATAGAGCAGGAAGGTGCGCTCCATCAGGCCGGCATTGTTGGGGTCGCCCTGCAGCACCATGTCGTAGAAATCGGCCGCCGCGCCGATGTCCCTCTGGGCCGTGGCGCTGCGCGCCGCCAGATAGGCGCCGGTGCGGTTGGTGATGATCCGCTGCGCGCTGCCGTTGGCCGCCTCGGCGGCGCCCGGCAGGGTCGACAGGGCCGTGGCGGCGGCGAGCGCCAGGCCCAGGCTGGCGCGGGCGCGCGGCACATGAAGGAAATGCCGGAAGGACATGCGCAGGGCGGACATGGGGCGTGTTCCTGACGAAGACCTTGGGAGAAAGCAGGCGCGCAGGATGGCCCTTTTGCGTGTCTGCCGCAACGGGGTGACGGTCTTGCGACGAAAGGTTGAAGATACCCGGCGCCGGTGGGCTCAATAGGCCCGGTCGATGCAGAAATCGACCACCGCCAGCAGCGCGTCCTTGTAGGGCGAGTCCGGGAACGGGGCGAGCGCGTCGGTGGCGACGGCGCCGAAATGGCGGGCGCGCTCGATCGTGTCGTCGAGGGCGCGATGCCGGCGCATCAGGCTGATGGCGTGCTCCAGGTCGCCGTCGGCGATGGCGTTGTCCTCCATCGTCCGGCGCCAGAAGGCGCGGTCGGCGTCGGAGCCACGGCGGTAGGAGAGCACCACCGGCAGCGTGATCTTGCCCTCGCGGAAATCGTCGCCGACATCCTTGCCGAGCTGGGCCGAGTTGCCGCCATAGTCGAGCACGTCGTCGACGAGCTGGAAGGCGAGGCCGAGATTGCTGCCATAGGACTTGAAGGCGGCGCGCTCGGCGCGGCCGGAGCCGGCGAGCACCGGCCCGACCTCGGCAGCGGCGGCGAACAGCGACGCCGTCTTGGCGAAGATGACGGCGAGATATTCGTCCTCGGTGGTCGCCATGTTCTTGGCCGCCGAGAGCTGCATCACCTCGCCCTCGGCGATCACCGCGGCGGCGTCGGAGAGGATGGCGAGGGCATCCAGCGAGCCGGCCTCGACCATCATCTTGAAGGCCTGGCCGAGCAGGAAGTCGCCGACCAGCACGCTGGCGGCATTGCCCCAGACCTTGCGCGCCGCCTGCTTGCCGCGGCGCGTGTCGCTCTCGTCGACGACATCGTCATGCAGCAGCGTCGCCGTGTGCATGAACTCGACCGCGGCAGCGAGCGTCACATGGCCGTCGCCGTCATGGCCGAGCATGTTGGCGGCGGCGATCGTCAGCATCGGCCGGATGCGCTTGCCGCCGGAGGCAATGAGATGGTTCGCCACTTCCGGGATCATCTCGACGCCGGAGCCGGTGCGCGACAGGATGAGGCGGTTCACCCGCTCCATGTCGTCGGCGCAAAGCCGCACCAGCGGCGCAATGCCGGCTGTGCCGGGGCGTGCCCCCTCGTCCAATGCTACGACAACGCCGGCCATGCGAACCCATTCGTCTGCGACAAGACCGGGCGACAATAGGGAAGCGGCGCTGCCGGAACAAGCGCGGCAGGCCGCGCCAATTTGGCAAGTCCCGATTTGGCAAGTCCCGGCCGAAACCCTACCTTGGCGGGGTCACAAACCTGCCCGAGGCCGCATGGAAGAGCTGCTGCGCACCAACGATGCCGTCCTCCTCTCCTATGCCGAGGCGCTGCTCGGCGACGCCGGCATCCGCGTCCATGTCTTCGATCGCAACATGAGCATCATCGAAGGCTCGCTCGGCATCCTGCCGCGCCGCCTGCTGGTGGAGAGCGCCCGCGCCGGCGAGGCGCGGCAGCTATTGAGCGACGCCGGCATGGCGCACGAGCTGACGCCGCCGCCCGCCGCATGACGGAAACGGCCGGCGCGACGACCGTCGACGCCTTCCTTGGCGGCGCCGTCGAGGCGGTCCAGCCGGCAGCCGGGCATCACCGCGCCGGCCTTGATGCGGTACTGCTGGCGGCCGCCCTGCCGGCAACGGCCAGCGGCGCCGTCATCGATCTCGGCGCCGGCGCCGGCGTCGCCGGTTTCTGCGTCGCGGCGCGCGCCGCCGCGGTGACGGTGACGCTCGCCGAACGGCACCCGGAGCTCGTCGCCTGCGCCCGCGCCGCGCTGCGGCGGCCGGCCAATGCCGCCTTCGCGGCGCGGGTCGCGGTGGCCGAGATCGACATCACCGCCCCGGAGGCGGAAAGAGCCGCCGCCGGCCTCGGGCGCGGCAGCGCCGCGGCGGTGATCATGAACCCGCCCTTCCACGATCCCGCCACGGTGCGCTCCTCGCCGGCCGCCGGCCGCGCCGGAGCGCATGTCCGGGAGGCGGCCGGGCTCGACCTCTGGTTCCGCGTCGCAGCGCATGGGCTGGCGCCGGGCGGCACGCTCATCGCCATCGACCGCGCCGCGGCGCTGCCGCAGATGCTCGCCGCCGCTTCCGGCCGCTTCGGCGGTCTGGCGCTGCTGCCGGTGCATCCGCGCCCCGGCGCCGCCGCGACGCGCCTCCTGCTGCGCGGCATCAAGGGCCGCCGCGGCGCACCGACCCTGCTGCCCGGCCTGGTGCTGCACGGCGACACCGGCAATGCCTACGCGCCAGCGCTGCAGGCGATCCTGCGCGACGGCGCGGGGCTGGCCGAAGTGCATCCGTCCTGGAGCAGCGGGCGCTGAGCCCCACTTTACCTGGCAGGATGAGGCGTTCATCCCGGTGAGGGATGGGTGGTGCTTCCCGATGAGGGCGCCTTTACCTCTCCCATAGGGAGAGGTCGGAAACGCGACAGCGTTTCCGGGTGAGGGTCTCTGCCGGTGACACGAGGCTGGGACGTCGGGGCAAGATTCCCGACAGCCGAACCCCTCACCCGTCCGCCTAAGGTTCGCTGACGCGAACCAAGGCTCCCGACCTCTCCCTATGGGAGAGGCGGAAGCGCCTTATCCCGTCAGGGCGAGGCGCCTAGCCGCACATGCTCCTTGGCAGGAGCGGCCGGGATGGCCATCTTTGCCGCTATGGCTTTCTGGAGGCAGGCATGAGCGGTGAGCGCGGGTGGCTGTCGCGGCTGTTCGGTCGCGGCGGGACGGTCGTTCCGATGGTGCGGCTGTCGGGCGTCATCGGCACCGGCGTCGGCCTGCGGCCGGCTTTGTCGATGGAGTCGGTGGCGAAGCCGCTGGCGCAGGCTTTCGCCGTCAAGGCGGCGCCGGCCGTGGCGCTGGTGATCAACTCGCCCGGCGGCTCGCCGGTGCAGTCGCACCTGATCTTCCGCCGCATCCGGGCGCTGGCCGAGGCGAAGGGCAAGCCGGTCATCGCCTTCGTCGAGGATGTCGCGGCGTCCGGCGGCTACATGATCGCCGCCGCGGCGGACGAGATCATCGCCGATCCCAATTCCATCGTCGGCTCGATCGGCGTCGTCTCCTCCGGCTTCGGCTTCACCGGCCTGATCGACAAGCTCGGCATCGAGCGCCGCGTCCATACGTCCGGGCGCCAGAAGGCGATGCTCGACCCGTTCCAGCCCGAGAAGCCGGACGATGTCGAGCACCTGAAGGCGCTACAGGCGGAGATCCATGCCGCCTTCGTGGACCTGGTGAAATCCCGCCGGCCGCATCTGGCGGCGGACGAGGACCTTTTCACCGGCGCTTTCTGGACGGCGGTGCGCGGCCGCGACTACGGTCTTGTCGACGGCCTCGGCGACCTCCACACGGTGCTGCGCCAGCGCTTCGGCGCGGATGTGCGCGTCAAGGTGATGGGCCAGCCGCGCGGCTTCCTGCGCCGGCGCCTCGGCATGGCGGCGGCGGCGAGCGCGCCCGGCTTGGCGGGTGCTTCCGTTGATGCGATTATGACGCTACTGGAAGAGCGCGCGCTGTGGGGCAGGTTCGGGCGCTGACCGCCCAGAGATGAGCAGGCATGACCCCGGCCACCGGACCCGTGCAATGAGCACACTGACCTTACTCTTCCTCATCGCCATCGCCGGCTGGCTGGTCTGGCGCTATTACCTGACGCCGGCGCAGCGCGCCCGTTTCCAGCCGCGCCAGCGGCCGCCGCAGCAGCCCCGCCGCCGCGAGCCGCCGCCCGCCGCGCCGCGCCAGCGCGAGCGCGAGACCAACCGCACCCTCGAGGTGACGACGCTGGAGCAGGACCCGAAGACCGGCGTTTATCGGCCGGTCGACCGGGCGAAGTAGCACCGGCCTCTTGCCTCTCCCATAGGGAGAGGTCGGGAGCCTTGCCGAGCGCAGCGAGACCTAGGCGGACGAGTGAGGGGTTCGGCCGCCGGGAATTTCTGCCCCTGCGTCACGACCTCGTGTTACCGGCAGTGACCCTCACCCGGAAACGCTTCGCGTTTCCGACCTCTCCCATTGGGCTACCGCATGCACACATCTGATTCCATCTAGCGAAATCAACACGTTAGCTTGGGGGCTTAGGTGCGCGCCATTGGGGATGGAAGGCAGCGTGTATCGTTGAAAATCCTGCGATTTTCGCCCCGTCCACTCACGCGAGTCGTTAGCGCAAATCAGATGTGTGCATGCGGTAGCCCATTGGGAGAGGTAAGCCGCCACCGCCGTTGCCCCCTATTCCGCCGCCGGCTTGAGCGCCGCGTGGGCGGCCGCGAGGCGGGCGATCGGGACGCGGAAGGGCGAGCAGGAGACGTAGTCCAGCCCGACCTCGGCGAAGAAGCCTATCGAATCCGGGTCGCCGCCATGCTCGCCGCAGATGCCGAGCTTGATCTGCGGGCGGCTGGCGCGGCCGCGCTCGGCGGCGAGGCGTACGAGCTCGCCGACGCCCTCCTGGTCGAGGCTGGCGAACGGGTCGCGCGGGAAGATGCCGGCATTGGCATAGGCCGACAGGAACGAGGCCGAATCGTCGCGCGAGATGCCGATCGTCGTCTGCGTCAGGTCGTTGGTGCCGAAAGAGAAGAACGCCGCCGACTGGGCGATGGCGCCGGCCTGCAGCGCGGCGCGCGGCAGTTCGATCATCGTGCCGACCGAATAGGCCGGGACAGTGCCGCGCTCCGCCTTCACCGCCTCCGCCGTGGCGTCGATGCGCGCCTTGACGATGTCGAGCTCGGCCCTGGTCGCCACCAGCGGCACCATGATCTCCGGCTCGACCGGCGCGCCGGTCCTGGCCGCGGCGTCGAGCGCCGCCTCCAGGATCGCCCGCGTCTGCATCTCGGCGATTTCCGGATAGGTCACCGCCAGGCGGACGCCGCGATGGCCGAGCATCGGGTTGAACTCGTGCAGCGCCTCGGTGCGCGCCTTGAGCTTTTCCGGATCGACGCCCATCGCCGCGGCGGTTTCGGCGAGCTCCGCCTCGGTCTTGGGCAGGAATTCGTGCAGCGGCGGGTCGAGCAGGCGGATCGTCACCGGCAGGCCCTGCATGATCTCGAACAGCTCGGCGAAATCCTGCCGCTGCATCGGCAGCAGCTTGGCGAGCGCCGCACGGCGGCCGGCCTCGCTGTCGGCAAGGATCATCTCGCGCATCGCCGAGATGCGGCTGGCGTCGAAGAACATGTGCTCGGTGCGGCAGAGGCCAATGCCCTCGGCGCCGAAGCTGCGCGCCGCGCGGGCGTCGGCCGGCGTCTCGGCATTGGCGCGCACCTTCATCTTCCGCCCGGCATCGGCCCAGCTCATCAGCCGCGAGAAATCGCCCGACAGCTCGGGCTGGCGCATCGGCACGGCGCCGGCGAGGATCTGGCCGGTCGAGCCGTCGATGGTGATGATGTCGCCGCGATGGAACACCCGCTCGCCGGCGGCCAGCGTCTGGCGCTGCAGGTCGATGCGGATGGTGCCGGCGCCGCAGACGCAGGGCTTGCCCATGCCGCGCGCCACCACGGCGGCGTGGCTGGTCATGCCGCCGCGCGT
>CAZAAW010000049.1:0-9610 GCA_964483325.1 uncultured Hyphomicrobiales bacterium | reverse complement strand
CTGCGCAGCGTTGCGCCGGTGGCTTTGGCGACGGCGGCGACGATCTTCTGCGACACGGCCTCGATCTCGGCGTCGGTCAGCGTGCGCTCGGCCGGTTGCAGCGTCACCTCGATGGCGATGCTCTTTTTCGCCGGGCCGAGGGCCTCGCCCGCGAAGACGTCGAACACCGCGGCACCCGTCACAAGCTTGCGGTCGGCGGCTTCGGCGGCGCGCAGGATCGCTGCCGCCTCGACCTTGCGGTCGACGACGAAGGCGAAGTCGCGGCGCACCGGCTGCAGGTCGCTGAGGGTCAACGGCGGGCGGGTCCTGGTCGGGCGGGCGCGCGGCTGCGGGATGGCATCGAGGATGATCTCGAAGCCGGCCAGCGGGCCGTCGGCGCCGAGCGCCTCCAGCGTCGCCGGATGGAACTCGCCGAACCAGCCGAGCACCGTCTGCGGGCCGAGCTGCACCGTCGCCGAGCGGCCAGGATGGAACCAGGCCGGGCCGCCGGCCACCATCTGCAGCCGCTCGACGGGGGCGCCGAGGGCGCCGAGAAGGGCGACGACGTCGGCCTTGACGTCGAAGATGCCGGCCGGCGCGGCAGAGCCCGACCAGTGGCGGCCGCCGCTGCCGCGGCGCAGGCCGGAGGCGGCGACGAGCTGGTCCTGCGGCCGGTCGCCGCGATAGACCTGCCCGACCTCGAACAGGGCGAGATCGGCGAAGCCGCGGTCGGCATTGCGCTGCGCCGCGGCGACGAGGCCCGGCAGCAGGCTCGGCCGCATCTGCGACATGTCGGTGGAGATCGGGTTGGCGAGCGCCAGCTCCGGCTGGCCGCCGCCGAAGGCCTCGGCCTGCGGCCTGGCCACGAAGGACCAGGTCACCGCCTCGACAAGGCCGCGCACCGCCAGCGCCCGGCGGGCCCGGCGGGTGCGCTGCTGCAGGAGGGTCAGCACCGGCCGCGGCACGCCGGCGGCGCGCGGCAGCGGCACCACCGGGATGGCGTCGACGCCGCGGATGCGGATCACTTCCTCGACGAGATCGGCCTTGCCGTCGATGTCGGGGCGCCAGGACGGCGCCGTCACCTCGGCGCCGTCGCCGTCCGGCGTCGCGGCGAAGCCGAGGCGCGACAGGATCGCCAGCGATTCCTCGCCCGGCACGTCGAGGCCGGCGAGGCGGCGCACCTCGCCATAGGGGAAGCGGATGCGCCTGGCGCTCTCCGGCACGGCGCCGGCGACGACGGCATGGCTCGCCTCGCCGCCGCAGAGCTGCATCACCATCTGGGTCGCCAGGTCGAGGCCGGGGACCATGAAGGCCGGATCGACGCCGCGCTCGAAGCGGTAGCGGGCGTCGGAGCCGATGCCGAGCTTGCGGCCCGTCTGGGCGATGTTGAGGGGGTCCCACAGCGCCGATTCGATCAGCACGTCGGTTGTCGCTTCGGTGACGCCGCTGGCAAGGCCGCCCATGATGCCGGCGATCGACAGGACGCCATTCGCATCGGCGATGACGCACATCGTCTCGTCGAGCGCATAAATGCGGTTGTCGAGCGCCGTGAGGGTCTCGCCGGAGCGGGCGCGACGAACGCGCAGGTAGCCGGAGACCTTCGCTGCATCAAAGACATGCAGCGGTCTGTTGCGATCGAAGGTGAGGAAATTGGTGATGTCGACCAGGGCGTTGATCGGCCTGAGGCCGACGGCGCGCAGGCGCTGCTGCAGCCAGTCCGGCGACGGGCCGTTCTTCACCCGCCGCACCAGCCGCAGGCCGAAGGCCGGCGACAGCGGCGGCGTGTCGCCGAAGCTCAGCGTCACCGCCATCGGGCACGGGAAGGTGCCGGGGATCGCCGCCACCGGCGCCGGCTTCAGCGTGCCGAGGCCGGCCGCCGCGAGGTCGCGGGCGATGCCCTCGATGCCGAGCGCGTCGGGCCGGTTGGGCGTCACGGCGATGTCGATGACCGGGTCGCCGAGCTTCGCCCAGTCGGCATAGGCGGCGCCGACCGGGGCGGTCGCCGGCAGCTCGATGATGCCGTCATGGGCGTCCGACAGGCCGAGCTCGCGCTCCGACAGCAGCATGCCGTTGGAGGCCTGGCCGCGGATGGTGCCGGCCTTGAGGTCGATGCCGGTGCCGGGGATGTGGGAGCCGGGCGGCGCGAAGACGGCGGTCATGCCGGCGCGCGCATTGGGGGCGCCGCAGACCACCTGCACCGGGTCGCCGCTGCCGGCATCGACCATGCAGACGCGCAGCCGGTCGGCATTGGGATGCGGCTCGGCCGACAGCACCCTGGCGATGCGGAACGGCGCGAAGGCCTTCGCTTTGTCCTCGACGTCCTCGACCTCGAGACCGATGCGGGTCAGCGTCGCGACGACCTCGTCCAGCGAGGCCGCGGTGTCGAGGTGCTCCTTGAGCCAGCCCAGGGTGAACTTCATGACGCGGACTCCCCGCTCCAGTTCTTAACTTCCACCATATCGGCCGGCTCTTCCGGCGCCGCCTCGTTCTTAGCCTTGGCCTTGCGCGGCTTCGGCGGCCGCGGCGCCGGCGGCGGGGCTTCGGCGATGGCGGCTTCGAGGCGCGCCAGCAGGCCGGCGAGGTCGGCTTCGATCTCCGCTTCCGCGACATGGAGAACGCGGTTGCCGCGCGCCGCCAGCGCCGCGTCGCGGGCTGCATCGGCGTCGAGCTCGATCACCAGCCTCGCCGCCGGGCAGGCATAGGCGGCGATGTCGCGGCCCATCGGCACGCGGCGGTGCCACGGCGTCCTGGCGAAGCGCTCGCCCTGCAGCGCCGCCCACAGCGCCTTCTCGGCGCCGCCGACGACGGCGCGCCGGCGCTTCGCCTCGCCGGGCTGGCGGCGGCCTGTGCCGGCGGTCATGACGACAGCCCTCCGGCCAGCGTCGGCAGGTCGAGCGGCCGGAAGCCGTAATGCTTCAGCCAGCGGATGTCGGCGTCGAAGAAGGCCCTGAGGTCCGGCATGCCGTATTTCAGCATGGCGATGCGGTCGATCCCCATGCCCCAGGCGAAGCCCTGGTACTTCTCCGGATCGAGGCCGCCGGCGCGGACGACATTGGGATGCACCATGCCGCAGCCGAGGATCTCCAGCCAGTCGTCGCCCTCGCCGAAGCGCACCTCGTTGCCGACGCGGCGGCAGCGGATGTCGACCTCCATCGACGGCTCGGTGAAGGGGAAGAAGCTCGGCCGGAAGCGCATCTCGACCTGCGGCACCTCGAAGAAGGCGCGGCAGAACTCCATCAGCACCCATTTGAGGTGGCCGATATGGCTGCCCTCGTCGATGACCAGGCCCTCGACCTGGTGGAACATCGGCGTGTGGGTGGCGTCCGAATCCATGCGGTAGGTGCGGCCGGGCACGACGATGCGGATCGGCGGCTTCTGCGCCTCCATGGTGCGGATCTGCACCGGCGAGGTGTGGGTGCGCAGCAGCAGCCGCTCGCCGTCCGGCTTCGGGTCGAAGAAGAAGGTGTCGTGCATCTCGCGAGCCGGATGGCCGACCGGGAAATTGAGCGCCGTGAAATTGTAGTAGTCGGTCTCGATGTCCGGCCCTTCGGCGATGGCGAAGCCCATGTCGGCGAAGATGGCGGTGATCTCGTCGATGACCTGGCTGACCGGATGGATGCGGCCCTCCTCCAGCCCCGGCGCCCGCACCGGCAGCGTCACGTCGACCGCCTCGGCGGCAAGGCGCTGCGTCAGCCCCTCGGCCTTCAGCACGGCGCGGCGGGCGGCGAGCGCCTCGGCGACGCGGTCCTTGAGACCGTTGAGGGCAGGGCCGGCGGTGCGGCGCTCCTCCGGGCTCATGCTGCCGAGCTGCTTCATCAGCTCGGAGACGGAGCCCTTCTTGCCGAGCGCCGCGACGCGCACATTCTCCAGCGCCAGCTCGTCGCCGGCCGCGGCAATGGCGGCGGCGATGTCGCGTTCGAGCGTTTCGATATCCGGCATGGTGTTCCCCAGCGAGTAGCGAATGGCGAGTGGCGAATGGGGGAAGAGGAGAAAAGCGCCGGGACCGTCGTCCCCATTCGCTATTCGCCACTCGCCATTCGCCTTCCCGCCTCAACGCAAAAAGGCGCAGCGGGACACGCGTCCCCTGCGCCTTGCGGCCCCGGAAAAAGCCTGGGCGGTAGAGGTCTTAGGCGAGTGCGCCCTTCGCCTTCACGGCCAGCGCCTCGAGGGCCTCCGGCTGGTGAACGGCAAGATCGGCAAGCACGCGGCGGTCGACGACGATCCCGGCCTTTCCGAGGCCGTCGATAAATCGGGAATAGGTCAGGCCGTGCAGGCGCACCGCGGCATTGATGCGCTGGATCCACAGGGCGCGGAAGGTGCGCTTGCGGTTCTTGCGGTCGCGATAGGCATACTGAAGGCTCTTCTCCACGGCCTGCTTGGCAACACGGATCGTGTTCTTGCGCCGGCCATAATAGCCTTCGGCGCGGCCGAGAACCTTCTTGTGGCGGGCGTGGGCGGTTACACCGCGTTTGACGCGCGTCATGGTGCTACTCCTGGCGAAAGGGTCGAGGGGAGGATCTGACGCCGCGTCAGCTGTTCGGCATCCAGTACTTGCGCACGTTCTCGCCGTCCGTCTTGAACAGGACGGCGGTGCCGCGCAGGTTGCGGATCTGCTTGTTGGTCCGCTTGATCATCCCGTGCCGCTTGCCGCGCTGGGCATACAGCACCTTGCCGGTCGCGGTCACCTTGAAGCGCTTCTTGGCGCCGCTCTTGGTCTTCATCTTGGGCATTTTGCTCTCCTGGCGAACACCGCGCCGGCAGGCCGGGGGCGTCCTCAACGTCTGAATTGTGGCGTGAGCCGTCGCGACCGACACGGCATGCCCTTGACGCCGGGCGGTCGGGAAGCCGCGGTTATAGCCATAGCCGGCGCAAAAGCAAGGGCGCCGGCGGGATGGGGCGGTGTGCGAAGCGCCCGGCGGCGCTCCCCACCCGTCACGCGCCTGCGGCGCGCGCCACCCTCCCCGTTCCGGTGAGGGATGGGCGTCCTTTTCTGCGGGACCGGCATCCTTGGAACAGCGCCGACATCGGGAAGCACGCACCCATCCCTCACCGGAACGGGGAGGGTGGCCCCGGCGACAGCCGGGGTCGGGTGGGGAGCGCCGCTGGGCATGACGCCCTCTCCGGCCGCGCCTGCGCCTGATTGCTCCATCGGCATGTCAGGTTTACGATCAGGTGTCCTGATCTTGTGCGGGACCGATAGCAAAAAAGACAAACAGGGAAACGGAAACATGCTGAGACGCATCCTGCTGGCCGGCGTTGCCGGTGCGGCGCTGAGCGGGGTTGCTGCGGCGGCCGACGTGACGCCGGAGCGGTTGATGAATGCCGCCAGCGAGCCGCAGAACTGGCTCATGGTGCACAAGGAATACGATGCGTCGCGCTATTCGACGCTCGACCAGATCAACCGCGACAATGCCGCCGATCTGCGCGTCGCCTATGGCGTCGCCATCGGCGGCTTCGTCGGCGCCGGCGCCCAGGCCGAGGGCGGCCACCAGGCGACGCCGCTGGTCAATGACGGCTTCATGTATCTCCCCGACGGCTGGGGCACCGTCTACAAGATCAACCTCACCAAGCCGGGCCTCGCCCGCATCGCCTGGGTGATGGACCCGGGCATCGACAAGACGCAGGTCTGGCTGCCGCGCAATGCCGGCGTCGCCCTGTGGAAGGACCAGGTCATCTCCATCACCGGCGACGGCAAGGTCATCTGGACCAATGCCGACACCGGCGAGATCACCCGCACCGTGCAGGTCGAGGGTGCCGACACCGGCTACACCATCACCGCCGCGCCGCTGGTCATCGGCGACAAGGTCATCGTGCCCGGCTCCGGCGGCGACCGCGGCATCCGCTCGCATCTCGACGCGCTCAATATCGAGACCGGCGAGCCGCTGTGGCGCTATTACTCGGTGCCGGCGCCGGGCGAGCCCGGCTCGGAGACCTGGAAGGACAGCAACAATGCCTGGAAGACCGGCGGCGGCGCCTTCTGGGTGACCGGCTCCTACGATCCGGAGCAGAACCTCTACATCACCGGCACCGGCAATCCGGTGCCGATGTTCGACCCGGAATACCGCCCGGGCGACAATCTCTTCACCGACTCGACGGTCGCCATCGACGTCGATAGCGGCACCATGAAATGGTACTTCCAGTACACGCCCGGCGACTTCTTCGACTATGACGAGGAGGGCGTGAACCTCCTGATCGATGCCACGATCGACGGCCAGCCGCGCGAGCTCGTCAACCATTTCGGCCGCAACGGCTTCTTCTACGGCCTCGACCGCACCAACGGCGCCTTCGTCGCCGGCGCCCAGTACGAGACGCATGTCAACTGGACGGCGGGGATCGATCCGAAGACCGGCAAGCCGGTGGAATACGATCCGTCGCTCGACACCCAGCCCTATGCCGTGGGCGCCGCCTCGCGGCGCCAGCAGGGCGAGATCAGCATCTGCCCGGCGACCGGCGGCGGCGTCAATTACGAGCCGACCTCCTACAGCCGGCGCACCGGCCTCGCCTACGGCGCCGGCGTCGAGGAAGCCTGCACCACCATCCTCGCCGTGGCGCAGCCGGGGCCGGAGAATGGCGGCTTCGCCGGCGGCAAGTCGACCGGCCGCGAGCGCGCCTATGGCGGCCTCACCGCCGTCGATCCGGCGACCGGCGCCACCCGCGCCAAGCACACCTTCGACTATCCGCTGCGCTCCGGCGTGGTGACGACGGCCGGCGGCGTCGCCTTCACCGTCACTGCCGACGGCTCCATCTATGCCGTCAACGACGAGACGCTGGAGCCGCTGTGGACCTTCAACATGGGCTCCTTCAACCAGGCGCCGCCGATCACCTATGCGGTGGACGGCAAGCAGTATGTGGCGGTGCTTGTCGGCGGGTCGGCGATCGTGCGCGGCTACCTCGCCAAGTCGCCCGATATCCAGGACATGCAGAATACCTCGATGCTCTGGGTCTTTTCGCTCTGAGCCCACCCCGGGCTGCATGAGAGAGGCGCCTCCGGGGAAACCCGGGGGCGTTTCTTTTTGGAGGAATCCCAGTCACCGGATTGTCGCTTGGCGGATTGCGCCGGTCGCCTTAGTGTTGCGGCTTCATGGAGCGCCGCGCCCCGCCCGACGGGGCGTGTCCTGCCGTGCGGGTTTATTGCCGCCCGCCTTCCGGAGACCGCTTCCATGATCCATCGCCCCGCAAGCCCCGTCCGCGCCGGCCTCGCCGCCGCTGCCCTGGCGCTCGGCCTTGCCGCCCTTTCCGGCGCCGCTTTCGCGCAGTCGCAGGCCGACCTCAACGACGCGGCCAACAACCGCCAGGACTGGCTCTACGCAACGCACGACTATACCGGCGCCCGCTATGTCGACAGCGGCCTCATCACGCCGCGCAATGCCGGCGCGCTGCAGCCGCTGTGCCTGTTCCAGCTCGGCGTCACCGACACGTTCCAGTCGAACGGCATCGTCCATGACGGCACGCTCTACACCTCGACGCCGACGATGGTGGCGGCGATGGACGCCACCAACTGCACGCCGCGCTGGCGCTATACGCACGAGGCGCAGCGGGAGGGCGGCATTGCCTCGCAGCGCGGCCTCGCCATCAAGGACGGAATGCTGGTGCGCGGCACCGTCGACGGCCGCCTGGTGGCGCTGCAGGCGGCGACCGGCGAGGTGCTGTGGGACGTCAATGTCGTGCGCGAGGGCACCGAAGACTCGATCAACATGGCGCCCCTCATCTACGAGGACAAGGTGATCGTCGGGCCGGCCGGCACCTATTCCGGCTGGCTCGGCGCCTTCTCGCTGAAGGACGGGTCGCAGGTCTGGAACTTCAACACCATGCCGCTGCCCGGCGAGGAAGGGCGCGACAGCTGGGGCAGCGAGGACAAGCTCGCCTCGGGCAAGATCGGCGGCGGCTCGGTATGGACCGTCATGTCGCTCGACCAGCCGAACGGCCTTCTCTACGTGCCGGTCGGCAATGCCAACCCGGCCTTCTATGGCGGCGACCGGCCGGGCGACAATCTCTACACCAACACGCTGCTGGTGCTCGACGTGAATACCGGCGAGCGCAAGTGGCACTACCAGATGGCACCGCATGACGTGCACAACTGGGACACCAGCCAGGCCGGACCGCTGTTCACGCTGCCGATCGACGGCACCCCGCGCAACCTCGTCGCCGCCACCGGCAAGAGCGGCGTGCTGCAGATCGTCGACCGCGACAGCCACGAGGTGCTGTTCAAGGTGCCGGTGACGACACAGCGCAACGCCGGCGCGCCGCTGACCCGCGAGGGCGCCTATATGTGCCCCGGCTATCTCGGCGGCGTGCAGTGGAACGGCGCCTCCTTCAGCCGCCAGACCAACCTCCTCTACGTGCCGTCGATCGACTGGTGCTCGGTGTTCTTCGAGAAGCCGGAAACGCCGCGCGGCGGCGGCTTCGAGATGGACCCGCTCGACAAGGCGGCCGGCTGGCTGACGGCGGTCGACCCGACCAGCGGCACGGTGCGCTGGCGCTACCATGCCCATGCGCCGATGATCGCCGGCGTCACCTCGACCGCGGGCGGCGTCGTCTTCACCGCCTCGCTCGACGGCGAGTTCCTGGCCCTCGACGCGCGCAGCGGCGACAAGCTCTACGGCTTCCGCACCGGCGGCGGCATGATGGGCGGCATCCTGACCTACGAGATCGCCGGCCGGCAATATGTCGCCGCGATGACCGGCAGCGAATCCTCCCTGTGGGGCTCGCACGGCTCGCCGGCGGTGATGCTGTTCGGGCTGAAGGACTAGCGGCGCGGGACGGCGGCAGCGCGCGCCGCCCGGCGGGCGCTGTTGCCTACTGGAGTCCGCACACGCCCCAGCCGCGTCATGCCCGGGCGTCCACGCGAACACCGGCGGCGCAAGCAAAGACGCCTTGCGCGGGGCAGGTCTGCCTCTCCCATAGGGAGAGGCCGGGAGCCTTGGTGAGCGAAGCGAACCTAGGCGGACGGGTGAGGGGTTCGGCCCGCGGGAATCCTGCCCCAACGACGCAATCGCGTGTCGCCGGCAGTGTCCCTCACCCGGAAACGCTGCGCGTTTCCGACCTCTCCCACAGGGAGAGGTAAGCGGCCTCGACGGTCGTGCCCCTTTCTGCACCTGCGGTGTTCGCGTGGATGGCCGGATCAAGTCCGGCCATGACGCCGGTGGGGCGGGGATGTGGGTGCGAGCCGCCCGGCGGCGCGGGGTGTTGACGGCGTGCGAGCCACCCGGCGGCATTCGGCCCGGGCGGCGGCGCAGTGCCCTGCCCGGCGGACGCTGTTGCCTGCTGGAGTCCGCACACGCCCCAGCCGCGTCATGCCCGGGCGAAGACCCGGGCATCCACGCGAACACCGGCGGCGCAAGCAAAGACGCCTTGCGCGCGGCAGGTCTGCCTCTCCCATGGGAGAGGCCGGGAGCCTTGGCGAGCGCAGCGAACCTAGGCGGACGGGTGAGGGGTTCGGCCCGCGGGAATCCTGCCCCAACGACGCAATCGCGTGTCGCCGGCAGTGTCCCTCACCCGGAAACGCTGCGCGTTTCCGACCTCTCCCACAGGGAGAGGTAAGCGGCCCCGGCGATCGTGCCCCTTTCTGCACCTGCGGTGTTCGCGTGGATGGCCGGATCAAGTGTTCAGTCCGGGGAGATGGCCGACACCT
>CAZAAW010000048.1:0-11134 GCA_964483325.1 uncultured Hyphomicrobiales bacterium | reverse complement strand
ACTGTCCACGATGTCTCCGAACGCATGTCCACCATGTCCCCGGTCCATACACCGGGTGAGGGATGGGCCACGCCGGGCGGGTGGCGCCCGCCTTCAGGCGCCCTTCGCCAGCAGGCCCTCGATGGCGTCGAAATAGCCGGGCCAGGCCTGCCGGGCGCCCTGGTAGGCGAAGTCCTGGTCGGGCTTGAAGCCTTCCTGCTCCATGCGCAGGCGGGTGCCGCTGCCGGTCGGCTCCAGCGTCCAGGTGACGGTGCTGAAGAGGCCCATGGCGTCCCATTTGTAGGCGAGCACCTTCGGCGGGTCGATTTCGACGACCTCGCAATTGACCCCGCCCCATTCGCCCGTGAAGTCGAACTTCTTGCCGAGCTGCAGCGCGAAGTCGGTCTTCATGCCGATCCATTCCTCGATCAGCGCCGGCTCGGTCAGCACCCGCCACAGCTTCTCCGGCGGATAGGCGAAGTCGCGCTCGACGGTGACGGTGCGGATTTCTGGCACATCGTTCATTGGTCCATCCTTTTCAGCAGATCCTCGAGAGCGTCGAAGCGGCCTTCCCAAAACCCGGCCATCTGCCGCGTCCAGTCGATCAGCGGCGACAGCGCCGCCGGCCGGGCGCTGTAATGCGTCTGGCGGCCGGCCGGCCGGTCGCTCACCAGGCCGGCGCGCTTCAGCGCCGCCAGGTGCTTCGACACCGCCGGCTGGGAAACGCCGGCGCCGGCCGTCAGTGCCGCGACAGTCTGCTCCCCATCGCGGCACAGCCGCTCGAAGAGCGCCCGCCGGGTGGGATCGGCCAGCGTCCGGAACAGGAGATCAGGGACATCCGGCATGACCAATAACCCCAGGGCTATGAGTAACGCATAACCCGCGGGATATGGGTGAGTCAAGCGGAAGGAAAAGGCTCAGCCGGTTGCGGTGGCGCCGATGTCGCTGCGGCAGAAGCCCTGCGGCCAGTCGATGGCCGCCACCGCCGCGTAGGCGCGGCGGCGCGCCTCGCCGGCATCGGCGCCGGTGGCGGTGACGCCGAGGACGCGGCCGCCGGCGGCGACGAGGCGGCCGTCCTGCTGCGCCGTGCCGGCCTGGAAGATCGTGACGCAGGGCAGCGCCGCCGCCCTGTCGAGGCCGCCGATGACCGAGCCCTTCTCGACCGCACCGGGATAGCCCTTGGCGGCCATCACCACCGTCACGGCGGTGTCGTCCGACCAGGCGGGCGGCGGCAGCGCCGCTAGCCTGCCCTCGGCCGCCGCCAGCAGGATCTCGACGAGATCGCCCGCAAGACGCGGCATCAGCGCCTGGCATTCCGGATCGCCGAAGCGGACATTGTATTCGATGAGCTGCGGGCCGCTCGCCGTCAGCATCAGCCCGGCATAGAGGACGCCGCGGAACGGCGCGCCGCGCGCCTTCATCGCCGCCACCGTCGGGCGGACGATCTCGGCCATGGCGCGCTCGGCGAGCGCCGGCGTCAGCGCCGGCGCCGGCGAGATGGCGCCCATGCCGCCGGTATTGGGGCCCATGTCGCCGTCGAAGGCGCGCTTGTGGTCCTGCGCCGTGCCGAAGGGGATCACCGTGTCGCCGTCGCTGAGGGCGAAGAGGCTCGCCTCAGGGCCGGTCAGCACCGCCTCGATCACCACCGCGCCGGCGCCGCCGGCAAAGCAGGCGTCGATGGCGTCCATCGCCTCGGCGAGGGTGGCGGCGACGGTGACGCCCTTGCCGGCGGCGAGGCCGTCCGCCTTGACGACGATCGGCAGCCCCTCGGCGACGACATGGGCGCGCGCCGGCCCCGGCAGGGTGAAGCGCCGGTAGGCGGCCGTCGGAATGCCGGCCTCGGCGCAGAGATCCTTGGTGTAGCCCTTGGAGCCCTCCAGCCGCGCCGCCGCGGCGCTCGGCCCGAAGACCGGAATGCCGGCGGCGGTGAGCGCATCGGCAAGGCCGTCGACGAGCGGCTGCTCCGGCCCGACGACGACGAGGCCGATCGCCTTGTCGCGGCAGGCGGCGATGACCGCCGCCGCATCGGCCGGATCGACGGCGAGGAGGCTGGCGTGCTCAGCGATGCCGGGATTGCCGGGCGCCGCGAAAAGCTGCCCGAGGCGCGGCGACTGCGCCAGCTTCCAGGCCAGCGCATGCTCGCGCCCGCCGCTGCCGATGAGGAGGATGTTGAGCTTGTCCATGGGCCGCCGACCTAGCACGCGCCCGGGCAGGCGCCAACGGGACGGTTGGGCGCGGGCGAGGCCGTTTCGGCTGTGCGGCGCAGGCCTCGCGCGGCGCAGAGGGCGCGCGGCACCGGGCCGCCTCGACCGGGGCGGCGGGGCTCATTACTGTGCCGCGCCATGCAGCGATCCGATCTTGCCGACAGTCTTGCCGCCCGTCTTGCCGCGCTTGTCGGGCCGGCGCATGTGCTGACCGAGCCGGAGGCGCAGCGGCCCTATGTCACCGAGTGGCGCGACCTCTATGTCGGGCGCGCCGCCGCCGTGGTGCGGCCGGGGAGCACCGAGGAGGTGGCAGCGGTGGTGCGGCTGGCGGCGGAGCGGCGCATCCCGATCGTGCCGCAGGGCGGCAATACCGGCCTCGTCGGCGGCCAGGTGCCCGACGCCACCGGCAATGAGATCGTCCTGTCGCTCGGCCGCCTCGACCGCATCCGCGCCGTCGATGCCGCCGGCGATACGATGATCGCCGAGGCCGGCGTCGTCCTCGCCGATGCACAGGCGGCCGCCGCGGCGGTGGACCGGCTGTTCCCGCTGTCGCTCGGCTCGGAGCGCAGCGCTACGATCGGCGGCAACCTTTCCACCAATGCCGGCGGCCTGGCGGTGCTCGCCTATGGCACCATGCGCGACCTGGCGCTGGGGCTGGAGGTTGTGCTGCCGTCGGGCGAGATCTGGCAGGGCCTCCGGACGTTGCGCAAGGACAATACCGGCTACAATCTCAAGCAGCTGTTCATCGGCGCCGAGGGGACGCTCGGCATCATCACCGCAGCGGCGGTGAAGCTCTTCCCGCGGCCGCGCGGCCGCGCCGTGGCGCTGGCGGGGGTGGCGGCGCCCGAGGCGGCGCTGGCGCTGCTCGGCGAGGCGCGCCGCATCGCCGGTCCGGCGCTGACCTCGTTCGAGCTGCTGCCGCGCCTCGGGCTCGCCTTCGCGCTGCGCCACCTCGCCGGGGCGCGCGACCCGCTGGCGGCGCCGCATCCCTGGTACGTGCTGCTGGAAGTGAGCTCCGGCCGCTCCGCCGCCGAGGCGCAGGCGCTCGTCGAGGCGATCCTCGCCGCCGGCCGCGGCGCCGGCACCGTCGCCGATGCGGCGCTGGCGGGGTCGGCGGAGCAGGCGGCGGCGCTGTGGCGCATGCGCCAGGCGATGAGCGAGGTGCAGAAGCCGGAGGGCGGCTCGATCAAGCACGACGTGTCGGTGCCGGTGGCGGCGGTGCCGGCCTTCATCGCCGAGGCGACGGCGGCGGTGGAAGCGCTGGTCCCCGGCTGCCGCCCGGTGCCCTTCGGCCATCTCGGCGACGGCAACATCCATTTCAACGTCAGCCAGCCGGAAGGCGCCGACAAGGCCGCCTACCTCGCCGGCTGGGGCGCCATGAACGCCGTCGTCCACGCCGTGGTGGCGAAATATGGCGGCTCGATCGCCGCCGAACACGGCATCGGCCGCCTGAAGCGCGACCTGCTGCCGGGGGTGAAGCCGCCGGTCGAGATGGCGCTGATGCGCACCGTCAAGGCAGCGCTCGATCCGCTGGGGATCATGAACCCGGGGAAGGTGGTGTAGGGGGAGGGGCTAAAGGAAAATGGTGTTCCCCTGAATCCGAACCTTTCTCCTGAGCAACTGATAATTGAAGCCCCGAATATTTCGCGCTATCGCTGAGAGGGGCTATTGCGCAAACCTCGGCATGATTGAGCCGTGGTTGCTGCGTCGACTTCGATTATCGGGAAGCGGCGACCGCAACATGGGGGAATAAATGGGGCTGGAGGAAAATCTCACAACGCTTTCTGATAGGATCAAAGCGCATTCCAGCGCGATCCTTACCGAGGAGGCTGTCAAGACCGCTGTCGTGCTGCCCTTTATCAGCGCTCTAGGTTATGATGTCTTCAATCCGAATGAGGTTATTCCGGAATTTACAGCCGATGCGGTCGGCAAGAAGGGCGAGCGCGTCGACTATGCCGTAAAGGTTGGCGACCACATTCGCATCCTCATCGAGTGCAAGCCGATCTCGGTGGCGCTCGAGAAGGTTCACCTGGCGCAGCTTTATCGCTACTTCTCGGTCACGTCGGCCAAATTCGCTCTTCTGACCAACGGCCGCGCCTTTCACTTTCATACCGACCTGGATGAGCCCAACAAGCTCGACACGGTACCGTTTCTTTCTTTCGAACTGTCGGATCTGCAGCCTCATCTCATACCGGAGCTGCGCAAGTTCTCGCGGGACGAGTTTGATATTGACGGCATTCGAGCATCGGCGAGCCGGCTGAAATATACTTCCGCGCTGAAGAAGCGGCTAAGTCAGACTTTCGAGAATCCGCCGGAAGAAATCGTCCGACCTCTGGTCGTAGGCCTATATGAAGGGCGTTTCACCAGCGGTGTGCTGGATCAGTTTGCCCCGCTGGTGAAGTCGGCATTCCGGGACCTGATCCGGGAATCGGTGCACAATCGTCTGTCATCGGCGCTTGCCGATACCGCCATGCCGGAAGATTCTCCGGAGGAGGCAGTGGAAGACGAGGTCGTTACGACACCGGACGAGATCGAGGGTTTCCACATCGTTCGGGCAATCGTTCGTGATGTGATCAAGCCGTCCAGAATATTCATGCGCGATCAGAAGTCGTATTGCGGCATACTGATCGACAACAACAATCGCCGACCGCTGGCACGCCTGCACTTCAATCGTTCCACAAAGTATCTCGGGCTTTTCGATGGCGAGAAGGAAGACCGGGTGCGGATCGAGACCCTCGATAACATCTTCGACCACGCGGCTCGGCTGCGGGCGACGGCCGCCGGCTATACTGAACGCGGCGCATCAGCCGCAGAGCCAGAGACCGCCCCGGCGGAGATCGTCGCGGAGCAGAGCGTGCCGGGAGCGTTTGACCCGGGAGGCTACACGGACTGACGGATCGGGAGCGACGGCGCCTGCGGCCGCCGACGCACCGACAGTTTCAGCGAAGAGCGCTTATCGCCCGGAAGCGATCTTTGACGATCTGTGCTCTGCCTGGCGAATATCTGGTATTGCCCTCGACGAAGTGGTCAAAGTTACGATCGCGCGTAAGTTCGGCAAAAGCCGCAGCAATATACGTTCGGACATCATCGGATGTCCGGACGATTTCGCTGTGCAGGGTTTCGCGGCCGTCGACGACGAGCAATATGTCCTCTGCGTCGCGGCTGGAGAGCAGATCACCGCCACCTCTGCCCCGGTACGCCTCCAGTTTCGTCGCGATGAACAGCTCCGGCGTCAGATGACGGATGTCGATGTCCAGGGTCAGGGGCAGGGCAAGCGCGGTGTCGATGCCTCGCGCGTACCATCGGTTGGTGAAGCCCAATATTTCCTTATCGTCCGGCATGAAGTCGACCTTTATGCCGTCCAACAGCATGCGGCAGATCACGCCGTCGGTCAGGTCTTCCGAGAAGCCCAGCGACCGAAGCTCATCCAGCAGGTCCACCCAGCTCGCGTATCCCTCGAGGTCGACGATCACGTCGACATCATCGGTGCCTCGCACACCCTCCAGGGTGAATGGGTCGATAATGAACAGAGCGGTCGTGCAGCCGCCGACGAAGACCAGGCGCTTGCGCAGGTCCTCGCCCAAGGCGGCAGCCACCTTCAACAGCATCGCATATGCGGCGGTTTCGGCGGCGATCATCGGCCTGCAAGCCTGGAGGTGAGCATTTCGGCGGCAAGGCCCGCCTCGCGCTGATTGCCCAGCCGTATTGCATCGACGAGGGCAAGATACGCATACAGCCGCTCGTCGCGCTTCGCCGCCGCGGCAACGCTTTTATAGAGCGGCTGGACCGTCTGTCCTGCTTCGTCGGCGTGAGGGTCGGGCCAGACATAGATATAGCGGCCGGCGCTGGTCAGAAGATCCTTCAGAACCGGGGCGGCGAAGCCTGTCGGGAGGCCGCGTGCGACCGGACCTATCTCGGCCGGAAAGACAAACCGCAGACCGTGGATGATGAAATTTCGCAGATCGCGAAGGTTGGGATTTATGCCCGACGGAGAAGCATCTTTCGCAGCAAGACCGGCGTGGATACTTCTGTTGATGGAATTGGCGATCTCCGTCTTGCTGATGCCAAGGGCCGCCGCAAGGCTCCGCATGGAATAGGGGGCGTCGCCGGCTTCCCGCGCCAGCCTGTCAAAGCCGATGTCCTGCTGCTGCTCTTGGAGACTGACGATCTTCAGAAGGACAACAATGTCCTGGCTTTTCATGGAAAAGGCGTGTCCCTTGTCCGCGGACAGAGGACACTAGCCTGTCTTGCTGAGGAACGAAAGCCCCGCCCTACTCAATATTCGCGTTCGAAGGTCAGGCCGAGCTTGCCGCTGCCGTCTTCGCCGGCTTCGCCGCGGGCCTTGAGGTTGTCGGTGAGGTTGAGGTCGATGGTGACGCGGCTGTTGCCGGCGTCGGGGCTGGCTTCGACCCCCAGGCGGATGCGGTCGTTGATGCGGCGGCCGGCGCCGACCGTTACGTCGCCGCTGCTGTTCTCGCGGATGTCGAGGTCGTCGAGGCCGGTCGTCTCGCGGATGCGGGCGAAGATGCCGTCGCCCTGGATGACGCCCGTCAGCGTCGCCGCCGCGTCGAGGAGCTGTGCCGCCTGCAGCGGGCTGAGGGCGCCGACCTCGCGGTCGAACAGGAGGCGCGACAGGATCTCTTCCTGGTTGTAGTCGGGCGACGAAGAGAGCGAGATCGTCGGGGCGCTGGCCGGGCCGGTGACGTGGACGCTGATCGTCGTGTCGCTGGTCGAGGTGGTGGCGGTGAAGTCGACGATCGGCACCAGGTCGCCGGAGAAGGTCAGCGTGCCGGCGGTCAGCTCGAAGCGGCGGCCGATGATCTCCAGGCGGCCGCGTTGCAGCGTGAAGGCGCCCTCGGCGACCGGGTCGGCGACGCGGTTCGTCAGGCGCAGCGCGCCGCCGAACTCGCTGTCGATGCCGAAGCCGCGCACGAAGATGCCGCCGCTATTGCTGATCTCGATGGAGAGGCGGAGGCCGCCGCTGCCGGAAGAGGCGCCGCCGGCGCCGGCGTCCGCCGACGGCTTCTGCGTCGCCGGCGCCTGGAAGCCGGGGGCGGCATTGACGTGCTCGACCGGGATCGCCGCCGCCGTGCTGCCGAGGCTGTCGGGGAGGCGCACCTGCGTGCGGCCGAGCGCCACCGTGCCGGAGACGAGGCCGTCGCCGAGGAGGGGCCCCTTGACGGCGAGATTGGCATTGAAGGTCGTGTCGATGAGGTTGCCGTCGGCATAGCGGCCATTGTCGACGCGCACCGTGAGGTCGGCCGGCAGGCCGGCGGCAGTGACGTCGATGCTGCCGGAAACCGCCGCCGTGCCGCCCTGGGCGAGGCTGCCGGTGAGGCGCTCGACGGTGGCGCGTTTGCCGTCGAAGGCAAGGCGCCCGGCGGCGTCGCGGATGCCGAAGCCGGTCTCGCTGTCGATGATGGTGGCGCCGGCGAGCGTCGCGCTGCCGGTGATGGCAGGCGCGGCAAGGGCGCCGGCGACGTCGACGGCGATGCGGGCGGTGCCGGCGAGGCGGAGCTCGCGCGCCGATTCCAGCGCCAGCAGGGAGAGCGGCGCGTCGCCCTCGGCATGGACGGCGAGGCGGCCGCCGGCGAAGGGCACGTCGCCGGTGACGCGCAGCGCCAGGCCGGCGCCGGCGAGGCGGGCGTCGAGGCTTGTGGCGCTCGTGGTGGCGCGGCCGGAGGCGGAAAGCGCCAGAGCCGGCAGGCCGGCGCTCGCCGTCTGGGCGACGCGGAAGGCCGGCCAGTCGAGCTGCCAGGCGATCTGCGGCGCGCTGGTCGGGCCGCTGATCGTGGCGCGGGCGGAGAGGCTGCCCTCGGCACCGAGGGACGGCGCGAATCGGTTGACGAGGCGGGCAGGAATATTTTCCGCTACCGCCTCGAGGGCCAGTTCCGGTCCGAAGGCGCCGGTCAGCGTGGCGCGGCCGCCGTCGAGGTTGAGGCGGAGCGGCGAAGCGAGGCGCGACGCGGCAAGGTCGATGCTGGCCGGGGCGGCGAGGCCCAGCGGCAGGCCGAAAGCGCTGCCCTCGGCGCGGGCGAGGTCGAGTGTGCCGCCGGCGAGGCGCCCGGCAGCGTCGAGGGTGATGTCGCCGCCGGCCAGCGCCAGGGTGAAGTCGGTGGTGTCGCCGGCGACGCTGGCGGTCGCCTTGCCGTCGCCGAGGCGGGTGGCGCCGGCGGCGGCGCCGCTGAGGCTGGCGCTGCCGGTGATGCGCGGCGCGCCGAAGGCATCGGCGACGTCGATGCTGGCGTCGATGCCGCGCGCCGTCAGCGCGGCGACGGTGAGGCCGCTGCCCTTGAGGCGCAGCGCCACCTGCTGGCGGCCGTCCTCGGCCGCGAAGGCGACGGTGCCGCTGGCGCTGCCGGCGGCCTCGGTAAGGGCGAGGGCGGCGAGCGGCGCCAGATCCGGCGCCTCGAGGCTGAGCGTGCCGGCAAGGAGGCCGCCGGCCACCGGCGTCAGCGCCCCGGTGATGCGGTTGCCGGCGACGGCGAGGTCGATCGTCGGAAAGGCGACGTCGCCATTGGCGGCGAGCGTCACCTGCGCCGTGCCGTCCAGGGCCTTGCCGGCAAGGCTGCCGGAGAGATCGAGGCTGCCGCGCCAGTCGCTGCGGTCCACCGCCTGGCCGGAAAGCGCCAGGCTGGCGTCGCTCACCGCCTGGCCGGCGAGGCGGCCCTCGGGGATCTTCAGCGTCGCCGTGACGGTCGGCCAGGGCAGGGCGCCGGAAATGTCGGCGGTAAAGTCGGCGCGGCCGGTGGAGCGCGGCTCCAGCACCGCGAGGTCGGCGATGCTGCCGGACAGCGTGGCGGTGACGGTGTCCGAGAGGCTGGCCTCGCCGGTGGCGGCGAGGCGGGTGCCGGAGAGGCGGATGCCGGTGGCGGCAAGGGTCTCGCCGTCGGCGGTGAGATGGGCGGCAAGCTCGGCCGGGCCGGCCAGCAGCGCCGCGGCTGTGGTATTGCCGGGGTCGAGGTCGCGCGTCGTGGCGGCAAGGTCGAGGGCGGTGCCCTGCGGGCCGAGGAAGGTGCCGCTGGCGGTTACTTCGGCGGCGCCGGCCAGCGCCCGGCCGGCGAAGGGAGCGAGCGGCGCGAGGTCCGGGATCTTGGCAGTGAGCGTGCCGGTGAGGCTCGGCGCGGCAGCGGCGGCGCAGTCCGGTGCGGCTACCGGCGCTGGAACGGTGGCGTCGCGGCGGAAGGCCTCGGCGAGGGAGGCGTTCGAGTCCGGGGCGGCCTGTCCCTCATCCGGAACGCTGTCGCGTTCCGACCTCTCCCATTGGGAGAGGTAAGGGGCGCACTGGCCCGAGGCGGCGGTGCCGGAGAAGGCGAGCGTCGCGCCGGCGGCGGTCAGCGTCGCGTCGGCCTCGGCGGCAAGGGTGGCGAGGTCGAGCGTGCCGTCGGCGGTGAGGAGCAGCGGCTGCGTCTCGCTGGCGGCCAGCGTCGCCGCGTCGGTGCGCAGCGCGTCCGCCTCGATGCGCAGCGCGAAGGGGAAGCGCCGCTCGGCCAGCGGGTCGGGGCCGCCCGATTCCAGCGCCAGCGACAGGCCGGTGCCGGGGATCGTCGCGCCGGCGACGCTGAGGCCGGCGACATGGCCGACGAGGTCGAGCCGCAGCGGCGTGTCGCCGGCGGCGCCGATGCTGCCACGCAGCGTCGCCTGCGTCAGGCTGACGGGCGTCGCCAGCGGCAGGGTCAGCGGCGCGCCGTCGGGGCGGCCGAGGGCGAGTTCGACGGCAAGGTCGGGGGCGGCGCCGGAGGACTGGCCGCCGACGCTGCCGGGGCTGAGCCGGCCGGCGGCGGAAAGGGTCAGCGCCGGGCTTTCGATGCGGCCGCGGGCGATGGTGATGTCGGGCAGCGCGCCGCCGTGGAAGGCCCAGCTGGCGTCGATGTCGATGCTGAGGGCGCCGGCGAGGAAGGCGGCGAATTGCGGCGGCACCAGGCCGGCGAGGCTGCCGTCGCCCTGCAGCAGCAGGCGCGTGCCGGCGCCCTCTGGGCCGAAGCCGAAGCGGCCGTCGAAGCGCGCCTCGCCGTCGGAGGCGAGGGCGATGGTGCCGGCGAGCCTGTCGCCCTCCGGCGCCGCCTCGAGGTCGAGGCTGTAGCCGGGGCCGCCGCTCTGGCCCATCGCCCGCACCAGGATGCCGTCCGCCGCCTCGGCAAGGCGGATATCGGCGGTGGGCAGGCGTCCGGCCTCGGCGCGCAGCGTGACGCGGTAATCGCCGGCCGGGCCGTCGCGGCGCTGCGCCGTCAGGTCGGCGGCAAAGCTGCGGTCGGCGCGGGCGAAGGCGGAGCCGGCGAGCGACAGCACCGCCGGGCCGCCGGGGACGGCCTCGGCCAGCTCCAGCCGGTCGATGGCGAGGCGGTCCAGCGCGAAGGGCGGGATCAGCGGCGCACCGCCGCCGGAGGCGGCGTCGGGGTCGGCCGGCGGCAGGCCGAGAAGCGCAACGCGGCCGGCGGTCAGGCTGTCGATGCCGATGGTGCCGGAGAGGAGGCGCGACGGCGCGAAGTCGAGCGCCAGGCCGTCGATCTCGGCGATCGGCGCCTGCGTGGCGCCGTCGGCGACGGTGATGCGCTTGGCGCCGAAGACGAAGGGCGGCCAGCCGGAAAGGCCGTCGATGGCGACGGCGTAGCCGGCCGAGGCGGCGATGCTCTCGACGGCGCGGGCAAGCAGAGTGCGCCCCGGCGGCGTCGCCAGGCCGACAAGGCCGACCGCGACGACGGCGACCAGCACCAGCAGCGCAAGGGCAAGACGGCGCAGCAGCTTCATCGCGGCACTGTCGCGGCAGGATGGGGCAGGGAGATGGCGGGCACGGCGCGACGCATGGCAGGGCGCATATGGGCATAACGCAGGAGAAAGGAAATCCGTCGCGGGGGGGTGCCTCTCCCTGTGGGAGAGAGCCTGCCCCCGGACTTGATCCGGGTGAGCGACTATCTTGGGTGTCAAGTTGCATTGGCGGCTGCGATGCGCGC
>CAZAAW010000047.1:0-11352 GCA_964483325.1 uncultured Hyphomicrobiales bacterium | reverse complement strand
ATCTTCATTGCCGGCCACCACATCGCTTCAGACCTGTCAGTCATGTCCCCGAACATCTGTCAGCTATGTCCCCGGGCTGAACACTTGATCCGGCCATCCACGCGAACACGGATGTCGCAGAAGAGGCGCCGCCCGCGAGCACGTTCCCACGTACCGCCGGTGTTCACGTGGATACCCGACGTCCGCGCCTGAGCACGACACAGCTGAAACATGGGCAGACACCGCTCGAGGCATAACAGCCCAATGCTCCCGGCTTGACGGCGCTGCATTTAGCTGCACAGATGGAACATACCAAGAACATACTAGCCGCCGGGGCTGCCGGCCGAAGAGAATTAGGCCATGCTTCAGCCGACTGGAGTCGTCACGTGCTAGCCAGAACTGAACCAAGCCCCGCCGCCGAGCTTCTCGGTTTTGCCGATGGTCGCCGCTTTGGGACGATCCTCGCAGACCCACCGTGGCAGTTCACCAACCGGACCGGCAAGATGGCGCCGGAGCACAAGCGCCTATCGCGCTACCGCACCATGACGCTGGGGGACATCGCTGCGCTGCCGGTGGCGCAGGTCGCCGCACCGACCTCGCATCTGTATCTATGGGTCCCCAATGCTCTGCTGCCCGAAGGTCTGGCCGTCCTTCAGACGTGGGGTTTCGAGTACAAATCGAACATTGTTTGGCACAAGATCCGCAAGGATGGCGGGCCGGACGGTCGCGGCGTCGGCTTCTATTTCCGCAATGTCACCGAACTGATCCTGTTCGGGGTTCGCGGCAAGAACGCCCGTACCCTGGCGGCCGGTCGCCGGCAGGTCAATTTCCTTGCCACCCGCAAGCGGGAACATTCGCGCAAGCCCGACGAGCAGTATGAACTGATCGAGGCTTGCTCGAAGGGACCGTTCCTGGAGCTTTTCGCCCGTGGTGTCCGGCCCAACTGGGCCGCATGGGGGAACGAGGCTCACGACCGCTACGCACCGACCTGGGACACTTATGCCAACCACTCACAGGTGCGCGGCTAAGCGGGCGGCGGCCAATCGGCTATGACGCTCGGGGTGATGCCGATGGCGAGGATCGGGCAGCCGCCGTTGCGGCCGGCATTGAGGCGATAGAGAAGCTTGCCCATCCAAGTCGTGGAGGCGCCGTATTTCGGCATGAGCTCATGATGCCGGAAGACGTCATTGAGACTACGGCTGCGGGTCACCAGGACACCCACATCGATCGCGCCGGACTGGAAGAAGGCACTCATCGCGTAGAGGTCGCGGTCGAAGGTCTGGTCCTTGGAATTCCATTCCATGTCAAAGGCGACCTTGCCTTTGACATAGTCGATCTTGTGACCGTCGAGATATCGCTCCCGCTGCACGGTGCGGCTTCGTGTTTCTGTCACAGCCTTGCCAGCCGGCGTTGTCCTGACCTGCTCACGCCATTTCAGCGTGACATGAAGGTCGGCACTGATCGTCGTTTCATGCCAGCCGCGGGGATGCAGCGTCCGCGAGAACAGCTTTGGCATATCCGACTCGTTGCCGCCGCTCTTGCGCAGCATGTCGGTCGTTATGGAGAAGGCATCGAGCGCCGCAACCAGTTCGCCGAACGCTTCGGCCTGCGCCTCGGCCAGGATCACCGCAGCGTTACGGTAGCTGTACACCTCGTATCGCTGCAGGATGGACGCCGGCACATAGCGCTCCACCATGGGCCGCGGATCGGCATTGTCGTTCGGCGCCACGGCAATGTCGGTGCCGGGCGGATTCTCTGGGGCTGGCGGTTCTGCGACGCTCACGCCGCGAGAGTAGCGCGAGTCGCACCGGCGGTTGAAGGCTCACACCCTCACCCACACCAGCGGCACGAGGCCGCCATTGCTGGCGTAGGTGAGGGCCGGGTTGGTGGGCCAGGTGCCGAAGGTCTGGGCTGTCGTCGGGGCCGACTGGCCGCCATTGTCGTCGGTCCAGCCGAAGGCGCCGGCGAGGAAGGTTTCCGGGTAGAAGTTCACCGCCACGGCGCTGCTGGAGCTGTTGAGGCCGAGGAAGTGGAGGCCGGCCTCGACCGTCAGGCCGGGCGTCACGGTCCTGGCGCCGGTGGTGGCGGCGTCGAGGCTGTCGCTCTGCCACAGCGGGTCGCCGGCGGGGACGCCGCCGGCCGCCTTGTAGATGGCGAGGCGCAGGCTGGCGCCCTCCTCGGCGGTGGTGACGCGCACGCCCAGCTCGGCGATCTGCACCCGCGCCGGCACGAAGATCGGCGTCCACAGGATCGTTGCCGCCGTCAGCGCCGCCGCCGCCATGTCGCCGACGATGCCGGGCGCGACGCCGAAATAATAGCGGTCGCTCACCCAGCCCGGCGAGGGCGGCGGCGCCAGCTCGGGACCGTAGACGGAGACGACGCGGTTGAGCAGCTGGACGCCGCCGAAGGTGCCGCCGGCACTGTTCGATTCCAGCCTTATCTGCGACTGCAGCTCGCCACCATAGGGCACGCGCAGCGTCCGCGCCGCCCGCTCGGCGCCGGCCGTCACGTCATAGGCGCTGATGAGGTCGTCGGCGGCGGTGAATTCGGCGCCGCCGGAATTGGTCATGCGCCAGCGCAGGTTCGGCCCGAGGTCGAAATCGGCCGGCGAGGCGGACTGGCGCACCAGGTCGAAGAACGGCCCGACATTGGCGCTGTCGTCCTTGCCGACGAAGCGCGCCACGGTGGCGAAGGCCTCGTCGCTGTAGACGCCGACCTGCTTCAGCCGCGTCGTGCCGCCGTCATCGGCGAACCACAGCTGCGCCCCGTCGGTGACCACCACCGGCACGCCGTCGGTGCTCATCAGGCCGAAGACGGTGTTGTAGCGCGCCTTCTCGCCATGCGCGTGCCAGCCGCCGAAGCCGGCATGGACGGCGAGGAAGACGTTGTTCTCGCACAGATCCTGGCCCTCGTCCTGGTCGCCGACGAGCTCGATGCCGACGCCGTCGCCGATGCGGCTGATGCCGCCGAAGGCGAAGTAATTGGTGTCGGCGTCGGCGAGCTGCAGGCCCGGCCCGTTCTCATGCGTGATGTGGAAATGCAGGAAGGTGCAGAAGCTGGTGCGGTTGCCGCCGACGCCGCCCGGCTCGCCGTCCAGCACGATTCCGGCGGCATCCCCCGTCGCGTGCACCCAGATGCCTTCAAAAAGGCAGGAATAGACCTGCTTCAGCGTCGGCGTGCCGCTGCCGAAGCCGGTCTCGATCTGCGCCACGGTGGCGCCCTGGAAGTGGCAGTCGCGGATCACCGAGTTCTGCACCGCGGCGAGGAAGAGGGCATTGTCGGCGGCGCCGTTGGCGTCGAACAGGATGCCGTCGAGGACGACATTGCCGATGGCGTTGCCGGCGGCCGACGGCGCCTCGACGGTGAGGAGGATGCCGGTGTCCTCGCGCGCCGCCAGCCGCGTGCCGGTGGTATAGGCATGGAAGATGTTGCCGCCGCCGGCGCCGACCAGCTGCACATGGCTGGCGCTGACGAGGAGGTCGGTGACGGAATAGCTGGCGGCGCGGAACTTGACCCGCCCGCCGCCCAGCGCCGCGACCGAGTTGATGGCGTCCTGGATGGCGCCGGTATCGTCGGTGGCGCCGTCGCCGGCGGCGCCGAAGCTCTCCACCCACACCTCGGCGGTCGAGCCGGAGCCGTCGCCCTCGCCGCCCCCGCCGCCGGAAGCTTCCAGCACGAAGGCGATGGCGCTCTCGCCGACCCGCACCGGATCGGGGGTGGTGAGCCGGTAGATGGCGCTCGCCGAGGCGATGGCGACGCGCGTCCCCTGCACCAGGTCGCGCGAGCCGTCGCAATCGGGCGCCCGCTGCCACAGCCCGGACGAGGCGATCCAGATGCCGTTCTGCCGCGCATCGGCCTGGGCATTGACGAGGATGCGATCGCCGGCGGCCGGAATCACCGAGCCGATCGCCGCCAGGCCGGAGAGGCTGCGATTGCCGGTGGTGACGGTCCGGCAGGGCGCCTTCCACGCCACGCTGCCGGACCGGCCGGCGACGATGTCGGTGAGATCGGATGCCATGGGGCTGCCTCCAATGGGGGATGAACCCGCCGCCCGAAGGGCGCGGGGTGGATGATGGCGTTGGCGTGTGTGTCGTGGTGGATGCGAGGCGGGCTGCGCGGGGTGGCGTCAGCGCCTCTGCCGGCACCGGCGCTCCCACCGCCCCTCCACGCTACCGGCGTCATGGACTCTTGATCGGGAGGGCAGCGCCCGTGGAGCGGGTGACGGGTGGGGACCCACACCGGGCATGGGCATACGGCGGCGCAAACCCGCCGGCACGAGGCGTCAGCCGCACCTGGCAACCCCGAACGCCATCGCGGGGATTTTATACCATGGCGCATTTTCGCCATGCACGGCGTTTGTCACGCCCATCCCCGCCGCCGGGCCTGCCGGGGTGCTACCGCCGTTCGGCGTCCCGCATCAGGCTACAGCGATGCCGCTACGCCGACGGGACCGCGCGTGGACCATGCCGGGCGGTCCGCCTTCGCAGCCCGGCTCCGAAAAACAATCGGAGCTCAGCCGAGCCGGTCAGGCGGCCCAGACCAAGCAGCGTGGTTGGGTGGTGCCCTGACAGGTAAAGCGCCGTAGGGTGGGCAAGCTATAGCTTGCCCACGCGGACAACCGCGTCGGCCGGCCGCCGGATTTCAGCCGCGGCTCAGGCCTTCGACGAGGCGGGCGGTGTCGCGGCGCAACGGCGCCAGGGCTTCGGCCGGCGGCGGTGACTTGATCGTCTCACCGAAGCGGGCGAAGCGCTCTTCCAGCACTTCATCCTCATGCTCGCCGGCAAGCTCGATGATGGCGTCGAGCAGCGGCTCCTCGTCGCCGGCGAAGCTCTCCGCCGCCAGCAGCAGCAGACCCGCCACCGCCTGCTCCGCCGCATCCAGGGCATCGCCGGAGAGCGGCGCGTCGAGCCGCGGCGCCAGGCGCACCGCCATGGCCGCCATCTCCGTCGGCCCGGTATTGGCCGGCAGCGGCAGAACCAGCGGCCCGGCGGTGATCGCCACGCCACCGGCCGCGCCTGTCATGTCGGGAGCAGGCATGGCAGCGCCGGCCTCGCCTTCCGTGCCGATCGCATCTGCACCGCCCCCGCCGATCCCCAGCCTTCCCTTGGCGGCAAGCTGCAGCAGCGCCAGCGTCACAAGCAGCCCGTAGCCGAGCCGCACCAGCGCCATGTACTTCTTGCCTTCGTCCTCGCCGCGCAGCGCCTCGCCATAGCGCCCGGCGATCGCCGCCTGCTGCGGCCGCTGGCGCGCCGCCGCCAGGATGCCTTCGGCGCTGCTGACCAGGGGCAGCAGGATGCCCAGCCAAGGCAGTTCCGCCTCCACCTCCGCCGCCGCCTTCAGCGCCGCCGCCGGCGCCGGCCGAAAGGCAGCCACACCTGCATCGTAGGCCTGTTGCGCCATCTCCATGTCGGGATCGGCGATCAGCGCCGCATAGCGCGCCGCGGCCGCCGTCTCGTCGAGCCGACCGCCGCGCAGATCACCGAGAACCGCACTGAACACCCCTTCGGCAAGGCCGGCGCCATAGGCAACCATGGCCGGTGCATCATCGCCGCTAGCGAAGACAAGCCGATCGGCATTGGCGACATTGCCAGCGAAGTCGAGGAAGGCGGCGATCGGGTGCGCCTTGGCGCGCTCCCACGTCTCCAGCCGCAGTTCGTCCTTGCGTGCCCTGATCTCCGGCGAGGCGACGCTGCTGGCGTTGAACTGCGCCAGAAACGCCCGCAGCACCTGCGGCGCCGTCTCGCGCAGCCCATAGAGCCACGCCGCACTGGCGATCAGCGGCTCACCCGCGACAGCCTCGCCGCCGCGCAGTGGCAGTGCCGCTGCCAGCCCCGCCATCACCCGCGCCGCGGTGGCCCCGCCCGCCGCCTCACCGGGACTGCCAAGCAGGGCACGACGGGCTATGTCGTAGTGAAATCCGTCAAGCGCCCTGGCGAGGAAGGCACGATCGCCCTCGCTGAGCGCCGCAAAAGCACCGTTGCCAGCCGACAGACGGCTGGCGATTCCCGCCGCGATGCTGGAGCCGAAAGCCATGGTGTAGACCATGTCGCCCGGATCGTTGAGGAGCAGCAGCGCCTTCGCCGCTGCCTGGCTGGTCTGTACCGTCGATGCGCCGCCGATCTCCTGCAGCAGCGCCACCTCGTCTTCGCTGGCCGAGCGGTCGGCCACGTCACGCCAGAAGCGGAGCTGCCGCCGCATCCACAGATTGCCCGAGAGCGGCGGGAAACCATTGAGCAACTGTGTCAGGAAGACCAGGTAGGTCTCGTGGGCGTGCTGGAAGAGTGCGACGTTGCGAACCGTCGGGCTGTCGGCTAGGGCACGGGCGCGCTCCTTGACGTTGAGCAGCGTCGCGTCCCAGACGTCCCGCTCTGCCTGCCACATCACAGGTCGGCCTCTCTGCTCGGGCGGGATGCTGCGCAGAAGAAAGCGCTCCTGCTTGTGCGCCATCGGCACCCGCTCCACCGGACGAACGGCGTCGTCATCGTCATCGACCACGAGCTCATCCTGGACGTCCAGATGGGCCATGACCGCCGCCGCGAGCGACCGCATGACGGAGAAATTGCCGGCAAGACGGCCACTCGGCCGGCGCGTCAGGACCAGCGGCTCCTCTGGCAGCACATCGAGGTCGAAGCGATCGAGATCGTCTGCCGGCAAGTAGTGCCGGGGTTCCCGCGCAAAGGGCAGCGTATTCATCTCCTCCACGTCCGGCACCCAATAATCCTCGCGCTGCGGATCGAGCTGGTCGGCCTGTGGCCGGAAGATGAAGCCCGCCAGGGAATGACTGATAAAAAAGCGTGCAGCTCCATTGAGGATCGAGTCCGGCATCCCGAAGAACGAGATGCCGGCGATCCGCCGCCCGCGCTCGAAAGACAGGGGTATGTCATGCATGCGTCTCATCCCTTCCTACTGCCACCGACGGCCTATTTCGTGAAGAGGGTCAGATATCTCGCTTTAGCGCGCGATCCGCCGGCACGCGGCTGCGCCGCCGCCCTTTCGATGATTGCCGTTCCAGCCGAATACTCCATGCCGCCGAAACCGTCCGGCTGAAGCATCGCCGTCAATTGAAAGGCCGTATCCTTACCATTTATGTTTTCTATTCTGACAAATATATAACTTTTCCTAACAGGATCCCAGTTTATCTCATCTATTCTGTTTCCAACGAAAGCAGCATAATCATCAAAATCTTGAATTTTATACTTACGAAAATCGGCCATATGCCGGAAATTGCCGTGTAAGGAACCGTAACCGCCTTGACCGTGGAGAGGATTGTTTGGGTCATGGAGCGGCATCCCTGGCTGTGGTTGTCCGGGCACGTATGCGTGCTCGCCCAGGCGCACACGGAGCGGGGCCGCTACAGCCTGTGCTCCGGCATAGGCAGGGTCCTTGGCCGCCTGCAGGGTCGCCTGCATCTTAGATACGTAGTTGCCGTCAACGACGGCAAAGTCGATCTGTCTCGCGCCGGCGGCGTTTATTCGAGTTGCATAGTTGTCCGGATTGCCGGGGATATACGGTTTGCCTGGAGGAGGGACATAGCGCCCATCAAGAGGCGCGGCACCATGAGGCGACGGCTTGGTGAGATCGTATTGCCTCGGATACGGCAATGCGTAGCCAACGTGATCCGGGGTATGAAAGCTTTTCGGGACTAGAGTACCGCCATAGATCACTCGCGACTGGGTGGTTGGTCCCTGGCGAACTGCGGGCATTCCTGGTGATGCCGGTGTCGGCGCTTGAGGCGCGCCGGGACTGTGCGGCGCCGCCGGAACGGTGCCCTCCGGGGACGCCGGCGCAGCACGACTGTCGGGCTTTGTCCTCCGTCCTCCGCTACGGAGGGCGGCCAGTAATTCGAATATATTCGCAGCAGCTTCCTCCAGAGGACCCTGCGGCTGATACAAGTATTGTTCCGTGATTTCGCGCGCCCGATCCTGGTAATTCCACACCGGGTCAAGCAACAGCGGGACCTTCCGAGGTGGCGTGTCGGTGATCCAGCTGTAGGCATTGGCACCGAGCTGACCGATCGCCGTAAGGGCAGTGTCGCCGAGCCGAACGGCGCTCACCGGCGCCATGATGGCCTCGCGGCCGGCTCGCGCCGCCAGCGTTCCTGCTGTCTTGGCTACGCCGGCGACGCGCTCGCCGAAGCTGCGGTGATCGGCAATCGACTCCAGGTACTGGCTCTGTCCCCAGGGATCCTCCGACCGGCGAATGCCGGACAGTGCCCTCGCCGACGGCAGGGCTTCGTCCCCCCTGGTTTCCCGCCACCATTGCTCGTCCGACAGGATCCGGTTCAATGACACCGGCGGTGGCGGCGCGCCCGGTTCCTTCCGATTTGGCGCGGCGGCCTCCTCCCTCGCCTGCGGGCTCGACATGATCTCCCATGTCGTTCGCGGCGTGATGGCGCGCTGCTGTATTGTCTCCTTTGCATATTCGGCCGCAGTTTCATCATGCGGCGCCTGGCTGCCCGCCGGCCGTTCTTCGCCGGTCGTGGTCTTGACCCCGACCGCGGCCACGAAAGCTTCCCATGCACTGCCGATCGGGTCGGATCTGCGCAGCCCCGGAATTGGGCTGAAGGGCGCATCGGCACCAATGGGTGTGAACGGCCCGCTTACCCCGCGCGATGACATGCCGACCGAGCCCGGCTGCTCTCCCGCGCCCGGCTGGCCGAACGTCCCGGGCGACGCCACCGTCACCCCGGCATCGGCCGCCGGGGCAGCTTCGTCGACTGTCGGCGCGGCCGGCATCTGCGGGCGCGCCTCGCCCGGCTGCTGCTGCAGGTCCGGCCTATCCCTGAAGGTGAGTGTCTCTAAGTAGGCGGGCCACTTTTCGGGCGCGACGTCCAGCAGCGCTCCTGCCCAGTCCGCGTAGGCAGCGTCGGGAACGGCTGGACCGGCGGCGGCTGGCGGCGGCGGGGCGAGATCCCGGCCATAGGGCGACAGCGCCCCAAAGTTCCCGACAAGCCAATCGCGTGCGACTGCGTCGTCGAGCAGGCTGACGCGCCTCCACCCCTCAAGCGTGGCATCGAAATACGGCCCGTCGGGCCGCGTTGCCTGCGGATACTCCCCGTTGGACAAAGCTGCCGACGGATACTCCAGGAGATGCGGATCGACATTGTCGGCGCCGGCAGACGCGTGGCGGTCCTTGTCGCCGCCCCAATCCGCCGGGTCCTCCGGCGGATCGACGAAGACCATGAAATCCGGTGCCGGCGACTTGTCGGGATATTTGGGATCGCGCAGGTCCCACTGTCCGAACTGCTCGTAGAACGCATCGTTGTCAGGCATGGGGACACCTCGGGTGCGGCCCGGCGACGTGTCGCCAGGAGTGAGAGGGATCAGCGATGTCCTGAGCCGGCGCATATCCGGTGCGCGGGCGTGGCATCGTGCGCTGTTGGGGGCGGGACGCGGCAATTGACCCGCATGGGCAAGGTCAGGACCGGCCGGACCTTGGGCTTGATGGCATCGGCGGACGCGCTCGGTGTGCGAGCGAGCCGGCGCTTCGGGTCGCGCTGGTCTGCCCGCAGCGCTGTTGCACCGAGCCCCGAACGCCTCCAGGTCGCGGCCCAGGTGCGATCGCCGGCAGGCTATGAGCGGCTGTCGATCGTCCTCCGGTATTGCCCCAGAAGGCGAGCCTCGGCGGCCATCTGAGCTCGCGACAGGCCACGCCGCAGGAAGCCGCGGATCGTCGCCTGTACCGCCCGGTCGACGTCGGCGGCGCTGCGCGGCCTTCGCCCCAGGCCGCGCGGCACCGGTAGCGCCGCCAGCCGCGCCTCGCGGTGCTGCTGGAGCGTCTGCGCCAGCTTGCCGGCGATGGCGTCGTCGTCGGCTTCCGGGTGCGCCTGCAGCCAGTCGTCGAAGGCGGCGACCGTGCGGAACTGGTCGCGCCGGCCGGCCGGCGTCGGCTCCGGCGGCGGCATGCGGAGGCGCAGGAGGCGGCGGGCATTGCTGCGGCTGCCGCCGTCGGCCGGATCGGCCACCGGCGTGGTGAAGCGCAGAAGATCGGCCCGCGACAGCTGCCCGTCGCCAAAGGCGGCGAGCACGGCATCGCCGTCGTCCGGGTCCATCGGGTCGCGCATCAGGAAGGCATGGGCGATCGCCGGGTCGGACGGCGCGTCGTCGCCGGCGGCGAGGCGGCGGAAGGCGCGGCGGTCGCTGCGGCTGAAGACGGCGCCCTGGCCGGCGATCCAGTCCGCCGTGACGCCGCCGGTCGCCGCCAGCGCCAGCCCTTCGGCGATCGCCGCCTGCCGCGCCGCCGCCCGGCGCTGCGGCGCGCCGGCCGCCTCGGCCTCGACTTCGTCGGCCAAGCTTCCCGCCAGCTCGGCCGCCTCGGCCTCTTCCAGATGCGCCAGCGGACCTTTGCCGGCGGCGCGCTCGGCGAGGAAGCGCTGCGGCGCGGCGAGCCGCTCCGGCCCCTCCGGCAGCGCCGCCAGCGCGTCGCGGGCATCGCGGCCGGCGATGAACAGGGCAATGCGGTGCTGCAGGGCGAGCTGCTGGGTCTGCCGCTCCGCGTCGCTGAGGGCGGGATTGGCGGCGATGAGCCGCGCCCCGGTGCCCTCGGCCGCCTCGATATCGGGCGCCGTGCGCGCCCCGGTGAGGAGGCGCATGACGTTCTGCATCGCCGGCCCGAGCTGGCGCCGCGCTGCCGCCTGGCGGCCGGCGGTCTCGCCGGCGAGGGCGCCGAGCTCCAGATGCGCGCCGCCCTCGGCCAGCGCCCGCGCCACAAGCGGCCGCTGCCTCTCGTCGAGCGTCGCCAGCAGCGCGTCGTCCTTCCAGATGCGCATGGCGCCGCTGGTCAGCTCCAGCAGCGCCGTGTCGGTTGTGCTGGCGACGAAGTCGATGAACTGCGCCGAGCCGTTGTTGCGGCTGGCGCCGAGATAGCGCAGCCCCGGCCGGAAGCGCATCGGCCCCTGGGTCTTGGGCAGCCAGTTGGTCATCTCCTCGGCGCTGAGCCGCAACCGCTCGACATCGACCCGCGCCAGCGCCAGCGGCGACACCGCCCCGCCATTGAAGGAAAGCAGAGGAACATTGGCCTTGGGCATGACGGGCTCCGGGGACAGATGGGGCGAATGGCGAATGGCGAGTGGGGAAAGGAGCAAGGACGCGCGGGGCGCCCGGCTCCACCTCTCCCATAGGGAGAGGTCGGGAGCCTTGCCTCGCGTCAGCGAGGCTTAGGCGAACGGGTGAGGGGTTCGGCCACCGGGAATCCTGCCCCGGCGTCCCAACCGCGTGTCACCGGCGGTGACCCTCACCCGGAACGCTGCCGCGTTCCGACCTCTCCCGTGGGGAGAGGTAAAGGGCGCCCTGCATAGGGAAGCCCGCACCCATCCCTCACCGGTGTATGGACCGGGGACATGGTGGACATGCGTTCGGAGACATCGTGGACAGT
>CAZAAW010000046.1:0-12208 GCA_964483325.1 uncultured Hyphomicrobiales bacterium | reverse complement strand
CACAGAATCAGACATTCCACATCCTTTCAAACACGATGTGTGAACGCCGTAGCCCTATGGGAGAGGTGAAGGGCGCCTCTTCTTACCGGGGCAGCACCCGCATCGGGAAGCGCGCACTAATCCCCACCCGCAGGGGGGGGGAGGCGCGTGACGGGTGGGGAGCGCCGCCGGGCCGTTCGCGCCACCACCCCAACTCCACAGGCGTCGCATAAGGCTGTATCCTTGTCCCGCGCCGTCACGGACAATATATTGCAGCTACAGATAATTGAATGGGACGGTCGTCCTTCGATCCGCACAAGGATGCGCTGAACCGCCGGCTGCACGGCATCTCGCTGGCCGAGGCGGAGCGCTTCGAGTTCGACACGGCTCTGGTCGAGGAAGACCGCGACATGCGCCACGAGGAACGGTGGCGGGCCATCGGCTTCATCGGCGACCGGCTCCATTTCCTCGTCTTCGCCGAGACCGACGACGGGCCCAGGTTCATCAGCCTGCGCCTTGCAACCGCAGCAGAACGACGCCGCTATGCCAACCAGATCTGACCCCTTGACCGAAGCAGAACGCGCCGAGATCGCCCGCCGCCGCGCCGAGGCGCGGGAGAAGGCGCGGCGGCAGCTGGCCGCGTCCGATCCGGCGGAGGAGGCGCGGATCGAGGCGGCGGCGCTGGCCGATCCGGATGCGCCGCCGATGACCGACGCGGAGCTGGCGCGGCTGCGGCCGGCGCATGAAGTCGTGCCCGAACTTGTCGCGCGGACGCTGCGCCGGCGCGGGCGGCCGGCGGGGAGCACCAAGCCGGACGCCAAGCGGCTCGTATCGCTGCGCCTGTCCCCCGACGTGCTGGAGCACTTCAAGGCCGGCGGGCCGGGCTGGCAGGGGCGCATCGACGAGGCGCTGAAGGCCGCCATCAAGCGCCGCCCCTGAGCGCTTCACCTCTCCCTAACCCTTTCCGTTCGCCTCCTGCTAACCCTCGCGAAAATCACTCAAATTTAACCGCGTCTTTTAAGCACTGGGCGGCCTTCGGCGTGGCACCTTGCCGGCGTCGAGACCCGGGAAACGGGCCGGCGCGATGGCCACGGCAGGGCGTGGCGGGAGGCTTTTCATGAGGCGTCAGGCACTTGTCGACGACATCCGGACCGGCGGCGGGACGCAGCCCGATCCGTTCCATCTTCCGGCGCGCTACAGCACCGCCATGGCCGACGGCGCACCGGCGGCCGTGCATCTGGAGCGCGAGCGTGTCGTCGTGCAGCGGCGCGGCAGCAAGCCGCTCACCCTCACCTTGCCGATCCGCTTCTATCGCGGCGTCGCGGTGCGCATGACGGCCGAGGGCGAGGCGCTGCGCGTCGCCGTCGAGCTCCATCACGACGATCCGGCGCTGTCGGTGACGCTGGCGGTCGGCGACGATCCGGCCGACATCGCCGCCGACTGGCAGGCCTGGGGCCGCATCCTCGGCCTGCCGCTGCTGCTTGTGGCGCCGGACGGCTCGGTCGAGATGCCGGCCGACCATCTCGGCGCGCTGGAGATCGCCGCCGCCAAGCCGCGCCGCCATCATTCCTTCTTCGCCGATCGGCGGCCGCGCTTCCTGACGCGGCGCAAGGTCGGCCGCGACCGCGGCGAGCGCATCGCCGGCCGCGAGATCATCGCCCGCGACTAGCGCAGCTCGACGATCGCGAAGGTCGGGTCGGGCGGCGCCACGACGCTAGACGCCGTCGCCGCCGCATCGGCCACCAGCCAGGCGAACAGCACGGCGCCGAAGGCGGCGTTCGACTTGAAGACGGCAAGGTTGCGGCCGCTGTCGCCCGGCTTCAGCGCCTGCACCTGCCAGGCGAGCTGCGCCGCCGCGAAGAGGAGGCCGAGCCAGGCGAACCAGCCGGCCTCCGCCGCCCACAGCGCCGCCGCGAAGAGCAGCACGGCGCCGCCATAGAACAGCCCGACGAACAGCCGCACCCGGTCGCCGAACAGCCGCGCCGTCGAGCGGATGCCGATCAGCGCGTCGTCCTCGCGGTCCTGCAGGGCATAGATCGTGTCATAGCCGATGGTCCACAGCACGCCGCCGGCATAGAGCAGCAGCGGCGCCGGATGCAGCCGGCCGAAGATCGCCGTCCAGCCGAGCAGCGCCCCGAAGGAGAAGGCGAGGCCAAGGACGAATTGCGGCCAGTCGGTCACCCGCTTCATGAACGGATAGGCGGCGACGATCAGCAGCGAGCCGAAGCCGAGCAGCACGGTGAGGCGGTTGAACTGCAGCAGCACGGCGAGCCCGACCAGCGCCTGCGCCAGGAGGAACAGCACCGCCTGGCGCGGCGTCACGGCGCCGCTGGGGATCGGCCGCTGCCGGGTGCGCGCCACGGCGGCATCGAGATCGCGGTCGACGATGTCGTTATAGGTGCAGCCGGCGCCGCGCATGGCGATGGCGCCGACGAGGAACAGGGCCAGGTGCCACAGCGGCGGCACCATCCAGCCGGCGGCATCGGCGGCCAGTGCCGCGCTCCACCAGCAGGGCAGCAGCAGCAGCTGCCAGCCGATCGGCCGGTCCCACCGCGCCAGCCGCGCATAGGGCCGCAGCCCCGCCGGCGCAAACCGGTCGACCCAGTTGCGGCGCGGCGCATCGGGCAGGCTCTTGTCGCTCATGCCGCCAGTCTAGCGACGACGCCCGCCCCCCGGAAGGACACGGCCGCGGCATGGCGCCGGCGCCCCTCACCTCTCCCCCCGGGAGAGGGCCTGCCCCCGGACTTGATCCGGGGGTCGGAAACGCGAAGCGTTTCCGGGTGAGGGTTACCGGCGGCGACCCGAAGCTGCCGCGCCGGGCAGGACTCCCGGCGGCCGAACCCCGCACCCGTCCGCCTAAGCTCACCAGGCTCTCGACCTAGCCCTTGGGGAGAGGCAAGAGGCGCGGCCCCGCATCGTGCGCTCAATCCTGCACCGGGCGCGACACGCCACCCCGCCAAACACGCACCCTCACCGCCCCCAGCCCGTTCCGGCGATCTCGCCATAGACCGCCTCGATCTGCGGCAGGATGGCGGCGGTGGAGAAGGCGGCGCGGGCCCTGGCGGCGGAGGCGGCGCCCATCGCCTGGCGCAGCGGCGCGTCCGTGGCGAGGCGCAGCAGCGCCGCGCCGAGACCGGCGCTGTCGCCCGGCGGTGCCAGCCAGCCGTTCCGCCCCTCCTCCACCAGCAGCGGCATGCCGCCGGTGCGCGCCGCAACCACCGGCAGGCCGGCGGCCATCGCCTCCAGGACGGCGATCGGCATTTCCTCGTGATGCGAGGCGGAGGCATAGGCGTCGAAGCCCGGCAGCAGGTCGGCGACGTCGTCGCGCGGGCCGGTGAGCAGCAGGCGCTGCGGCACCCCGAGCGCCGCCGCGGCCGCCCTTGCCGCCGCCGTCTCGTCGGCGCGCTGCGGCCCGATCAGCACGCAGCGCCAGTCGATGCCGGCGGCGGCGAGCGGCGCCAGCGCGGCGACGAGCTCGGACTGGCGCTTGCGGGCGCAGATCTCGCCGACGCAGCCGACGACGAAGCTGCCCTGCGGCAGGCCGAGGCGCTGCCGCGCTGCGCCGCGATCGCGCGGCACGAAGGCGTCGTCGGCGATGAAATTGGGGATCATGCGCAGCGCGCCGCGGCGTACCAGATTGACGCGGCGGTGATAGGCGGCGGTGACCGGCGACGGCGCGATGACCCGCGACTGCAGCGCCCAGTGCAGCTGCAGGCGGCGCGAATGCGCCGTGGCGACGGTGGGCAGGCCGGTCGCGAGGCGCAGGATCGCCGCGAAGGCATTGGCGCTCGACATGTGGCTGTGCGCCAGCGCGGCGCCGAAATCGCGCAGCGCCGCCGCGACGCGGCGCAGCTCCGCCGGCTGCCGCCGGAGCGAGGAGGCCAGCAGCCGCACGCCCGTGCCGGCCGCCGCCTCCGTCACCGCCGGGCTCGGCCGGTGCACCAGCAGCACCTCGTGGCCGGCGGCGGCGAGCGCCTGCGACAGCATCAGGCAGTGCCGCGTCGCACCGTTGGCGCCGGGGGCGGACAGCATCTGGACGATCCGCATCATTGCTCCGCGGAGGCGCGCCGGCGCGGCGCGCCGGAAGCGGCGGCAGGATAGAGCCCGGCCGGCCGCGGCGGCAAAAGAAAAGGGCCGGAGAAACGCCCGTTCCTCCGGCCCCTGCTCAAACTGCGGCTACCGCCTGGTATCGGCCCTGCGCCTCGGCACGGAACGCCATCGCCTCAGCTGCGTCGCGAAGACCCGGCCATGACGCGGCGGGGCCGAAGGGTGGTGCGAACTGCCCGGCGTTGGATAGGACGCCTAGGGCAGCGGCTGCGGCGAGGCCGACTGCGAGCGCAGATAGGCGATCAGCGCGGCGCGGTCCTCGGCCTTGCCGAGGCCCGGGAAGCTCATCTTGGTGCCGGGAATGTCGGCCGCCGGCTTGGTCAGGAAGGCGTCGAGGCGCTCATAGGTCCAGGTGTCGCCGGCCTCGTGCATCGTCTTGATGGCGTCCGAATAGGCGTAGCCCTCGGCATGGCCGAGCGGCGCGCCGACGATGTTGTAGAGATTCGGGCCGACCTTGTTGGGCTGGCCTTCCTCGAGGGAATGGCAGCCGATGCAGCGCGCCGCGATCCGCTTGCCGGCCGCCGGATCGGCAGCGGCGATGAGCGCGGTGAGACCGCCGGCTTCGCCGGCCGGGGCCGCAGCCTGCTGCTGCGCCGGAGCGGGCTCGGCAGCCGGGGCGGGCTCCTGCGCCGGAGCGGCGGCCTGTTCCTCAGGCTCGGGGCCGGCCATGGCGCCGCCGGGCGCCGGTTCGGCCGGAGCGGCGGCCTGTTCCTCGGGCTCCGGGCCGGCCATGGCGCCGCCGGGCGCCGGTTCGGCCGGCGCGGCCGCCTGCTGCTCGGGTTCCGGGCCGGCCATGGCGCCGCCGGGCGCCGGTTCGGCCGGCGCGGCCGCCTGCTGCTCGGGCTCCGGACCGGCCATGGCGCCGCCGGGCGCCGGTTCGGCCGGAGCGGCCGCCTGCTGCTCGGGCTCGGGGCCGGCCATGGCACCGCCGGGCGCCGGCTCGGCCGGGGCCGCAGCCTGCTCTTCCTCGGCGGGCGCTGCCTCGCCGGCAGGCGCTGCCGCCTCGCCGGCCGGGGCCGCGGCCTCGCTGACATGGGTTTCCTCCTCACCGGAGTCGAAGATCGCCTCGGCGGCGATCTTGATCACCATCAGGGCCAGAAGGGTGCCCAGAACGGCACCGAGAACCTTGTTCAACATTCGCGCCCGAGCTCCCGCGCTTCCTAAAGGGTTGCCGGAATCGCGCCTCCCCGGGGAGAACCGACGATCCCGTGACAAGAAATTCTTAGGCAGCCGGCCGGGCCGGCATGGCCCGGCTGCCGCTGCCGCGCCGGAACCTACAGGGCATCCCGCGCGCGATGCAACCGCAAAAGCCCCCCCCAGCTTAGGACTTTTTGACCGGGGATGCGGTTTCTGGCCAAAGGCTTGCCGCGCGCTTCCAGAGCCATTCCACGCGCGGTGGCGCGGCGCTCCGCGCCCGTCCCTGCGGCCTCCGGCGGAAGCCATAAGCCGTAAGGCTGAAATACCATCCGCGCTGCCGCGCCTGCGCCCGGCTGGCCCTGTCAATGAATTCTCCGTAATGCGTACGCAAGGCTGTCGCTATCGGGCGGCGGCGCTAATATAAATTCGCGGGAATGGGGAACAGCGGAGGACTTGAGCCGATGACGTCATTGCGGGGCCTGGCCGGATCCGTCCTGGTTGCAACGCTGGTGCTGGGAGCCGGCCTCAGCGCCGCGCCGGCCCAGGATGCAGCCGCGCCCGCCGCGCCGGCGCAGGCGGCGCCGGCGGCGCCGGCCGCCGCCGGCGAGCCGGAATGGCGCTATTCCACAAGCCTCGTCGGCGAGCCGAAATACCCGAAGGACTTCGCCCATTTCGACTATGTCAATGCGGACGCGCCGAAGGGCGGGCTGGCGCGCCTGTCGGTCAGCAGCGTCACCTTCGACACGCTCAACCCGATCCTGCCGCAGGGCAACCAGGCCGCCGGGCTCGGCCTCGTCTACGAGACGCTGATGATGTCGTCGCTCGACGAGCTCGACAACAGCGCCGAATATCCGCAGCTCGCCGAGGCGATGCGCTACCCGGACGACTATGGCTGGGTCACCTACCGCCTCAACCCCAACGCCAAATGGCACGACGGCGAGCCGGTGACGGCCGACGACGTCGTATGGTCGTTCAACAAGACGATCGAGCTCAATCCCAGCCAGAAATACTACTACCAGCATGTCGTGAAGGTGGAGAAGACCGGCGACCGCGAGGTCACCTTCACCTTCGACCAGACCGGCAATCGCGAGCTGCCGCATATTCTCGGCCAGCTGATGGTGCTGCCGCAGCACTGGTGGGAGGGCAAGGACGCCCGCGGCAACCAGCGCGACATCGCCCGCGGCACGCTCGAGCCGCCGCTCGGCTCCGGGCCGTACAAGGTCGGCGCCGTCATTCCCGGCCGCACGATCACCTATGAGCGCGTCCCCGATTTCTGGGGCGCCGACCTCAACACCTATGTCGGCCAGAACAATTTCGACAGGATCCGCTACGAATATTACCGCGACCGGACCGTCGAGTTCGAGGCCTTCAAGGCCGACGAGTTCGACTACTGGTTCGAGAACGAGGCCAAGCGCTGGGCGACCGGCTACGACGTGCCGCCAGTGACCTCCGGCCGCATCAACAAGCAGCTTGTCGAGCTGGAGCAGGTCTCCGGCTCGATGGTCGGCTTCGTGCCCAACCTGCGCCGGCCGCAGTTCCAGGACCGCCGCGTCCGCCAGGCGATCAATTACGCCTTCGACTTCGAGGAGCTGAACCGGACGCAGTTCTACGGCCAGTATACCCGCATCGACAGCTTCTTCTTCGGCCTCGACGGGCTGCGCTGGACCGGCCTGCCCGAGGGCAAGGAGCTGGAGATCCTGGAGAGCGTGCGCGACAAGGTGCCGGCGGAAGTCTTCACCGAGGAATACAGGAACCCGGTCGGCGGCAACCCGCAGCTCGCCCGCGACAATCTCAGGAAGGCCGTCGACCTTTTGACGGAGGCCGGCTACACGCTGCAGGGCAACCGCATGATCGGGCCGGACGGCAAGCAGCTCAGCTTCGAGCTGCTGCTCAACGGCGACACCATCGCCCGCGTCGCGCTGCCGCTGCAGACGGCGCTGAAGCGCATCGGCGTCGACATGCAGCTGCGCACCGTCGACTCGACGCAATATGTCAACCGCCTGCGCTCGCGCGACTACGACATGATCTACGCCGCCTGGGGCGAATCCAATTCGCCCGGCAACGAGCAGAGCGACTTCTGGGGCTCCGCCTCGGCCGATTCCAACGCCTCGCGCAACTATGCCGGCATCAAGGACCCGGCGGTCGACGAGCTGATCCGCCGCGTCATCTACACCGCCGACCGCGACGAGCTCGTCGCCGCCGTGCATGCGCTGGACCGCGTGCTGATGTGGAACCAGTACGTCATCCCCAGCTACACCATCCTCGCCGACCGCCTCGCCTGGTGGGACCGCTTCGGCCATCCCGACCCGTTCCCGCGCTTCGACGTCGGCTTCCCGACGGTGTGGTGGTACGACGAGGCCAAGGCCGCCAAGGTAGGCGTCCGCCAGTAGCCCCGGAGCAGCGACAGGATGGCCACCCGCACGCCATGACCCGCAGTCTGATGACCCGCAGTCCAATGACCCGCAGTCAATGACGACCGGCAGATCATGACCATCGGCGCACGCCTGGAGGATGCGCAGCAAGGGACGACCCGCTCGCCCCTCACTCCCCCTTCCGCCGGCGCCACCCCTGGAAACATTCCGGACTGCCGGACCAGCGCCCCTCACCTCTCCCAATGGGAGAGGTCGGAACGCGCCAGCGTTCCGGGTGAGGGACACCGCCGGCGCGGGCGAGGCACCGGCGCCGGGGCAGGCGGGATTACAGCGACGCACCTCACGCCCGGCGTGGCTCCCCACCCGTCACGCGCTGACGCGCGTGCCACCCTCCCCGTTCCGGTGAGGGATAGGCGCGTGCTTCCCAGCGGCGGAACCCTCCCAAAAAGAGGCGCCCATCCCTCACCGCTTGCGGGGAGGGTGGCCCCGCCGCAGGCGGGGTCGGGTGGGGAGCGCCGGCGCCGGCGAGGCACTGTCGCCCCTCACGAGGCGCCAACCGCCCGGCCGCCCATCGCACTTCGCCTCCGCCCCCACCGCGTCATGCCCGGGCTTGACCCGGCCATCCACGCGAACACCGGCGGTCCAGAACGAAGCGCAACCGCCGCCGCCCCTTACCTCTCCCAATGGGAGAGGTCGGAACGCGCTAGCGTTCCGGGTGAGGGACACTGCCGGCGCGGGCGAGGCACCGTCGCCGGGGCAGGCGGGATTGCAGCGGCATCCATCACGCCCAACGTGGGTCCCCACCCGTCACGCGCTGACGCGCGTGCCACCCTCCCCGTTCCGGTGAGGGATAGGCGCGTGCTTCCCAGCGGCGGAACCCTCCCAAAAAGAGGCGCCCATCCCTCACCGCTTGCGGGGAGGGTGGCCCCGCCGCAGGCGGGGTCGGGTGGGGAGCGCCGGCACGGGCGAGGCACCGGCGCCGGGGCAGGCGGGATTGCAGCGCCGCACATCACGCCCGGCGTGGGTCCCCACCCGTCACGCGCTGACGCGCGTGCCACCCTCCCCGTTCCGGTGAGGGATGGGTGCGCACTTGCCAGGGGTGGAACTCCCTTCCCAGAAAGAGGCGCCCATTCCTCACTGCTTGCGGGGAGGATGGGCATAACGACAAACGACAGGAGCGACGTGGCGCCATGAGGAGTTTGCTTCCCGGACTGACCCGCCGGCGGGTGCTGCAGATCGGCGCCGCGGCGGCGCTGCTGCCCGGCGTCAAGCCCTTTGCGTGGGCGCAGGGCAAGAGCGGCCTGCATGCCCTGTCGGTGTTCGGCGAGTTCAAGTACCCGCCCGACTTCACCCATTTCGACTACCTCAATCCGGATGCGCCGAAGGGCGGCAAGCTGAACTTCCAGGTGCCGAACTGGTCGATGAACCAGAGCACCCAGACCTTCAACACGCTGAACAGTTTCGTCCTCACCGGCGACGCGCCGCCGCGCATGGAGATGTGCTTCACGGCGCTGATGACCGGCAGCGCCGACGAGGCCGATGCGCTCTACTGCCTCGCCGCGCAGGAGGTCTCCGTCAGCGACGACGGCAATATCTACACCTTCACCATGCGGCCCGAGGCGCGCTTCCATGACGGCTCGCCGCTGACCGCCGAGGACGCCGCCTTCTCCCTCAACATCCTCAAGGAGAAGGGCCATCCCAACATCTCGCAGCTGATGCGCGAGATGGTGTCGGCCGAGGCGCCCGACCCGGCGACGCTGGTGGTGACGCTCAGCGGCAAGCAGAGCCGCGACACAATCCTCACCATCGCCGGCACGCCGATCTTCTCCAGGGCCTATTACGACGGCAAGGAGTTCACCGCCTCGACGATGGAGCCGCCGCTCGGTTCCGGCGCCTACAAGGTCGGCGCCTTCCGCGCCGGCTCGTTCATCGAATATGAGCGCGTGCCGGACTACTGGGCGGCCGACCTGCCGGTGGCGCGCGGCACCAACAATTTCGACGTCATCCGCATCGACTTCTACCGCGAGCGCGAGGCCGCCTTCGAGGCCTTCAAGAAGGGCGACATCACCTATCGCGAGGAGTTCACCTCGCTCACCTGGGCGACGCAGTACAATTTCCCCGCCGTCGCCGACGGGCGGGTGAAGAAATCGCTGTTCCCGAGCGAGGCGATCCCGTCGATGCAGGGCTGGTGGATCAACACGCGGCGGCCGAAATTCGCCGACCCGCGCACCCGCGAGGCGATCGGCCTCGCCTTCGATTTCGAGTGGACCAACCGCAACCTGTTCTACGGCGCCTATGCCCGCACCGCCTCCTTCTTCCAGAAGTCGGACTTCATGGCCGAGGGCGAGCCGTCGGCCGAGGAGCTGGCGCTGATGCAGCCGCTCAAGGACAAGATCGCCAACGAGGCGGCCTTCGGCGCCGCCTATGTGCCGCCGGAAACCGACGGCAGCGGCCGCGACCGGCGGCCGCTGCAGCGCGCCTCGCAGCTCCTGGAAGAGGCCGGCTGGACCCGCCGCGGCGCCCAGCTCGTCGACGCCAATGGCCAGCCGCTGACGGTCGAGTTCCTCATCGACGCGCAGGTCTTCGAGCGCGTCCTCGCCCCCTATGGCGAGAACCTGAAGCGCATCGGCATCGCCTCCACCATCCGCCAGATCGACCCGGCGCAGTATCAGGCGCGGCAGCGCGACTGGGATTTCGACGTCGTCGGCTCGGCCTATTCGCTGTCGGCGACGCCGCTCGACGGCATGAGCCTCTTCTTCTCGTCGCGCGCCGCCGACGCGCCCGGCACCTACAACAATTCCGGCATCAAGGAACCGGCGGTCGACGAACTGCTGGACCGCCTGCCGCAGGTCAGCTCGCGCGAGGAGCTGGTGACGATCATGAAGGTCATCGACCGCATCCTCCGGGCCAAGCACTACTGGATCCCCAACTGGTATTCGCCGGAGCATCGCGTGGCGCACTGGGACATTTTCGGCTGGCCGGAAGCCAAGCCCGACTACGGCTTCAGCCCGGAATCGACCTGGTGGCTGAACGCCGAGCGGGCGGCAAGCCTCGGCAAGGGCGTCTGAGCCGATGGGCGCCTATATCCTCCGCCGCATCCTTTTGATGATCCCGACGCTGCTCGGCATGATGGCGATCACCTTCGTCATCGTGCAGTTCGCGCCGGGCGGCCCGGTCGAGCGCATCATCGCGCAGATCCAGGGAACGGACGTTTCCGCCACCTCGCGCATCGCCGGCGGCGGCGGCGATTTCGCCGGCATCAACAACGTCCAGGCCCAGGACCAGCAGATGAATTCGCGCTATCGCGGCGCCCAGGGCCTGTCGCCCGAATTCATCGCCCAGCTGGAGAAGCAGTTCGGCTTCGACAAGCCGCCGCTGGAACGCTTCGGCAAGATGATCTGGGACTATATCCGCTTCGATTTCGGCAAGAGCTATTTCCGCGACATCACGGTCATCGACCTGATCAAGGAGAAGCTGCCGGTGTCGATCTCGCTCGGCCTGTGGATGACGCTGATCTCCTATGCCGTGTCGATCCCGCTCGGCATCAGGAAGGCGGTGCGCGACGGCTCGCGCTTCGACGTCTGGACCTCGGTGGTGGTGGTGATCGGCTACGCCATTCCCGGCTTCCTGTTCGCCATCCTCCTGGTCATCCTCTTCGCCGGCGGCTCGTTCCTCGACTGGTTCCCCTTGCGCGGCCTCACCTCCGACAACTGGGCCAGCCTCAGCTGGCCGATGAAGATCGTCGACTATTTCTGGCACCTGGTGCTGCCGCTGCTGTCGATGGCGCTGGCCGCCTTCGCGACGACGGCGATCCTCACCAAGAACTCGTTCCTCGACGAGATCCGCAAGCAATATGTCGTCACCGCCCGCGCCAAGGGCCTCAGCGAGCGGCGCGTCCTCTACGGCCACGTCTTCCGCAACGCCATGCTGCTGGTGATCTCGGCCTTCCCGGGCGCCTTCCTCGGCGCCTTCTTCACCGGCGCGCTGCTGATCGAGACGATCTTCTCGCTCGATGGGCTGGGCCTTCTCAGCTTCGAGTCGATCGTCAACCGCGATTATCCGGTGGTGTTCGCGACGCTCTACATCTTCGGCCTGATCGGCCTCGTCGTCGGGCTGATCTCCGACCTCAGCTACACCTGGATCGATCCGCGGATCGACTTCGAGACGCGCGAGGTCTGAGGCGATGGATCAGGTCCTGCAGGAACGTAAGTTCGAGACAATCGACCCGCTGCCCGGCCAGGTGCAGCCGCCGCCGAAGCGCCTGTTCAGCCTGTCGCCGCTCAACCGGCGGCGCTGGCGCAACTTCAAGGCCAACAAGCGCGGCTACTGGTCGTTGTGGATCTTCATGATCCTCTTCGTCCTGTCGCTCTTGTCCAATTTCCTGGTCAACGACCGGCCGCTGCTCGTCTCCTACAAGGGCGAGCTGCTGTTCCCGGTGTTCAACGACTATCCGGAAGCGACCTTCGGCGGCTTCCTGGCGACAACCGACTATCGCGACCCCTATATCCAGGACGAGATCGGCAACAATGGCTGGATGATCTGGCCGCCGATCCGCTATTCCTACCGCACCGTCAACAACGAGATCGCCCGGCCGGCGCCGGCGCCGCCCTGGT
>CAZAAW010000045.1:0-12270 GCA_964483325.1 uncultured Hyphomicrobiales bacterium | reverse complement strand
TGTCGCAGAAGATCGTCGCCGCCGTCGCCAAAGCCACCGGCGCAACGCTGCGCAGTTGAGGCCCGGGCGCTCGCCGCCGGGCGCCTCGCCCCCGCGGCGACGCCGCGCCGGACCGCTGGCGCCTTATCCTATGCCGGATCCTATGCCGGCGCTCGCCCGAGACGAGGCTAGGCGCCGGTCGGCGGGCGGCTCCGGTCCTGGGGCGCGCTATCCTCGATCAGGACGGAGACAGGGACGTCCAGAGCGGCCGCCAGCGCCCGGAGCATGGGCATGCTGCCGATCCGGCGGCGGCTCTCGATCTGCGAGATCATGACTTGGCTTACGCCGGCCTTGTCGGCAAGCCCGGCCTGGGTCAGGCCGCGCCATTTGCGGATCGCCGCCAGCGGCGCTGTACCCATGGCGATCGCCAGTGCGGTGTCGCTCGGTATCAGCACGTCCTCGCCGGCCGTGAGGCGCGCCTGAGCCTCGCCGGCGAGAACGACGGTCATGGCGTCCTCGGCTTCCTCGTCGCCGGCGCTGGCGCGCAGGGCGAGATAATCGCGTTCGGTGAGAACGACGAGACGCTCACCGGCCTCGGTGGTGATCATCTGGGGCTTGCCCATTGGCATCTCCTGTCAGCGGTAGATTTCGCGGCGGTTCCCGATGGCGACAACCTGGATGGCGTCGGCCGTCTCGATGAAGATGATGCGGTAGTCGCCGACCCGCATTCGCGCCGCGCCGTCCTCGCCGACCATAGCCTTGACGTCGGCGGACTGGCCGGCGGCATAGCGGTCGATCTTGGCGATGATCCGCTGGCGGATATCGGCCGGCAGCTTGGCGAGGGCTTTGGCGGCAGACGTAGTGAAAGCGACGCCCTTCATGCTGCCGGTATCGCATATTGCGATATCGCATGGAATAGCAAAATGAGATATGGGGCGTGCGGTGACGTGTTGGGAGCACCGCCGGAAGTTCGTACTCTCCATTTCCACCCCACCGGCGTCATGGCCGGACTTGATCCGGCCATCCACGCGAACACGGATGGCGCAGAAAGGGGCGTCGGCCGTGGCGCTCTCTTCCGCACCCGCGGTGTTCGCGTGGATGCCCGGGCCTTCGCCCGCGCATGACGCAGCTAGGGCGTTGGCAGGCACTGTTGCGGGTGCGATGTCATCGGGAAGGGTGGAGAGCGCCGCCGGGCGCCTCGCACCCGCGCCGATGCCCGCCGGACCGCTGGCGCCTCGCATCCACGCTCATCGGCGGCATTCCGCCGCGCCGGCGGCGCTCCGGCCGGCGTTGGCGCTTTCCGGCGCCGCCTTTTTTCACCCCATCGTGACCCTCATCTGCTCGCGGGAGTGGCGGCGGCGCGGCGGCGAGTCTATGCTTGTTCCAACTCCACCGGGTTCACCCGCCATTCATATCGATTCCCCGATAAACGACGCCGCCCGACAGCGGCCCAGCTTGCCCAGGGTGCGGCAACATCGACCGTTTTCGCGGCATGGGATGGTGGACTTCGGGGTTTTGGCGAACTAGTTTCTATGAAGTCCAAACTGAGCGGTGCCATGGATTACCAGTCGTTTTTCACCGAGGCGCTCGAGGCGCTCCACGCCGAGAAGCGCTACCGGGTTTTCGCCGATCTGGAACGCATCGCCGGCCGCTTCCCCACCGCCTTGTGGCGCACCGAGGGGGAGACGCGTGAAGTCACGGTCTGGTGCTCGAACGACTATCTCGGCATGGGCCAGCACCCGGCCGTCGTCGCGGCGCTGACCGATGCGGCGACGCGCATGGGCGTCGGCTCCGGCGGCACCCGCAACATTTCCGGCACCAATCACCCGCTGGTCGAGCTGGAGCGCGAGCTCGCCGACCTGCACGGCAAGGAACAGGCGCTGGTCTTCACCTCCGGCTTCATCTCCAACGAGGCGGCGATCTCGACGCTGGCCAAGCTGCTGCCGGACTGCATCATCTTCTCCGACGAGCTCAACCACGCCTCGATGATCGAGGGCGTGCGCCGCTCCGGCTCGCAGAAGAAGATCTTCCGCCACAACGATCTCGATCACCTGGAGAGCCTGCTGGCCGCCGCGGGTGCCGACCGCGCCAAGCTGATCATCTTCGAGTCGGTCTATTCGATGGACGGCGACGTGGCGCCGATCGCCGCGATCTGCGACCTCGCCGAGAAATACGGCGCCATGACCTATATCGACGAGGTCCATGCCGTGGGCATGTACGGGGCGCGCGGCGGCGGCATCTGCGAGCGCGACGGCGTCATGCACCGCGTCGACATCATCGAGGGCACGCTGGCCAAGGGCTTCGGCACGCTGGGCGGCTATGTCGCCGGCTCGCGCGCCGTCATCGACGCCATCCGCTCCTACGCCCCGGGCTTCATCTTCACCACCTCGCTGCCGCCCGGCCTCGCCGCGGCCGCCACCGCCTCGATCCGCCATCTCAAGACCTCGACGGCGGAGCGCGAGATGCACCAGCGCGCCGCCGGCCGCACCAAGGCGGTGCTCGCCGCCGCCGGCCTGCCGGTGATGCCGAGCGAGACGCATATCGTGCCGGTGCTTGTCGCCGACGCCGCCCTCTGCCGCATGGCGAGCCAGATGCTGCTCGACGAGCACGGCATCTACATCCAGCCGATCAACTACCCGACGGTGCCGCGCGGCACCGAGCGGTTGCGCATCACGCCGACGCCGTTCCACGACGACGCGCTGATCGACACGCTGCGCGACGCGCTGGTGGCGGTGTGGAAGAAGCTCGACCTGCCGTTTTTCACCACGGAAGAGACCCCCGCCGCCGCCCCGAGCCGCCAGCTCGCCGCCGGCGGCAACACCCAGGTGGCGGTCTTCCCCCCCGCCGGCGGCTGACGCAGCACCGCGGCAACGCAGACGCAAAATGCCCGGGGAGACCCGGGCATTTTTGTTTTTGGGCTGAAGCGATGGGGGTTGCGGCCGGCGCAGGATGAGGCGCCGCCGGCGATGGAGGCGCATCGTGCCCGGCGTGGGTCCCCACCCGTCACGCGCCTACGGCGCGCGCCACCCTCCCCGTCCCGGTGAGGGATGGGTGCGTGCCTCCCGATGACGGAGACGTCCCTGAAGAAGGCTGGCTTGGCAGAAAGAGACGCCCATCCCTCACCGGGACGGGGAGGGTGGCCCCGGCGCAGCCGGGGTCGGGTGGGGAGCGCCGGTGCGGAGTTGCTGCGGCGCTGGGGGCGCCCTTACCTCTCCCAATGGGAGAGGTCGGAAACGCGGAGCGTTTCCGGGTGAGGGACACTGCCGGCGACACGCGGTTGCGGCGCAAGGGCAGGATTCCCATGGGCCGAACCCCTCACCCGTCCGCCTAGGTTCGCTCCGCTCACCAAGGCTTCCGACCTCTCCCTATGGGAGAGGAATGCGTGCGTGCTTCCCGATGTGGAGTGCCATCCCCGGCAGAAAGAGGCGCCCATCCCTCACCGGCACGGGACGGGGAGGGTGGCCCCGGCGCAGCCGGGGGTCGGGTGGGGAGCGCTGCTGGGCGGTTTCGCACGACGCTCCACCGCGCGGCAAGCCGGGAGGTTCGCACGCTGCCACCGCCCCACAGGCGTCATGGCCGGACTTGATCCGGCCATCCACGCGAACACGGCTTTCGCCAGAAAAGAACGCCGCCCGCGAGGCCGCCTTTTCCTGCACCGCCGGTGTTCGCGTGGATGCCCGGGTCTTCGCCCGGGCATGACGCAGCTGATGCGGTGGCGGCTGCCTGAACGCGAAGGCGCCTATCCCGCCGGGCCGCGCCCGCAGCCCTACCTCTGCAGCGTGCGCATGCCGCCTTCGGCGTAGCGCATGCCGGCGGCGACGCCGAGGGGAAAGGCTTCTTCCAGCTCGGCGAGGTCCTCGTCGGTCAGCTCGACATCGACGGCGCCGGCGTTCTCTTCCAGGTACTTCACCCGCTTGGTGCCGGGGATCGGCACGAGGTGGTCGCCCTGCGCCAGCACCCAGGCGAGCGCCAGCTGCGAGGCGGTGATGCCCTTTTCCTCGGCGAGGCGGTTGACCGTCGCCACGAGCTCCAGGTTCTTGGCGAAGTTGTCGCCCATGAAGCGCGGGCTGGTGCGGCGGAAGTCGTTCTCCTCCAGGTCGTCGATGCTCTTGATGGCGCCGGTGAGGAAGCCGCGGCCGAGCGGGCTGTAGGGCACGAAGCCGATGCCGAGGCGCCGGCAGACCTCCAGCGAGCCGTTCTCCTCCACGTCGCGCGACCACAGCGAATATTCCGTCTGCAGCGCCGTCACCGGGTGCACCTTGTGCGCCCGCTCGACGGTCGCCGGCGCCGCCTCGGAGAGGCCGACATGGCGGACCTTGCCGGCCTTCACCGCCTCGGCGAGGGCGCCCATCGTCTCCTCGATCGGCGTGTCGGGGTCCATGCGGTGCATGTAATAGAGGTCGACATGGTCGGTGCCGAGCCGCTGCAGGCTGCCGTCGAGCGACTTGCGCACATTGTCCGGCCGGCCATTGGCGCCGCTCGGGCTCGACCGGTCGATGCCGAACTTGGTGGCGAGGAACACCTTGTCGCGCCTGCCCTTGATGGCGCTGCCGACGAGCTGCTCGTTGGTGTGCGGGCCGTAGATTTCGGCCGTGTCGAGGAAATTGATGCCGAGCTCGAGGGCGCGGTGGATGGTGCGCACCGACTCGTTGTCGTCGGTGCCGCCATAGGCCCAGCTCATGCCCATGCAGCCGAGGCCAATAGCCGATACAAGTGGGCCGTTCGGGCCCAGCCGACGTGTTTTCATGGGAAGAATGTCCTTTAAGCGAAGGATATGGAACCGGCGAGATGCCGCGCGGCAGGCGGGCCGGGAGGGACCGGGGCGCGGGCCGGACAGGGGAAACATGGAAGTCCGGGGCGGGGCCGTCAATGCCGGGGTCGTCAATGCCCGGCGGCGGCACCACGCCGCCCTGAAAAGACAATGGCCGGGACGAGCCCGGCCACGACAGGGGAGCCCGGCAGGCTCCCGGATGCGCCGACGCCGTCAGCGCGGCGCCAGCACCATGGTCATCTGCCGGCCCTCGAGACGCGGCTCGGCCTCGACCTTGGCCTCCGTCTGCGTCTCTTCCTTGACCTGGTCCAGCAGCTTCATGCCCAGCTCCTGATGCGCCATCTCGCGGCCGCGGAAGCGCAGCGTGACCTTGACCTTGTCGCCTTCCTCGAAGAAGCGGCGCATCGCCTTCATCTTCACGTCGTAGTCATGCGTGTCGATGTTGGGGCGCATCTTGATTTCCTTGACCTCGACGGTCTTCTGCTTCTTGCGCGCCTCGGCCGCCTTCTTCTGCGACTGGTACTTGAAGCGGCCGAAATCCATGATCTTGACGACCGGGATCTCGGCGTTGGGGGAAATCTCCACCAGGTCGAGGCCCGCCTCCTGGGCGATGCGCAGCGCATCTTGGATCGGCGTCACGCCGTGATTCTGCCCGTCCTGGTCGATCAGCTGAACCTCGCGGACACGGATTTCAGTGTTGGTGCGCGGCCCGTCCTTGGTGGGCGGCGGCGCTCTGTGGGGTCGGCGAATGGGTGCACGCTCCTCTTGCCGTTGATGATGATGCGGTCGGGCCGCCAAAACGATTGAGGCCCGCCGGAGTTCCGAGGAGCCTCAACAAAAACGCACCCGACGTCCGGTTGCCCGGATGGTCCGTCAGGATTCGGTGAAAGGCGGGGGAAGTCAATGCCCGTCACGCTTTGGCGGGCGATTTTCCGGCGCCTGCGGCGGCCGCGCCATGCGTACCGCGACATGAGCCCCGTGATGCGGCGGCGCCTGGCGTGATATGGCGACGGCAAAGGGAGTTTGCCAGTGCCGGACGATATCGAATGGCTCGCCGTCGGGGCGGGCGAGGCAGCGCGCGACATCGCCATCCGCCGCCGGGCGGGGAGAGCGCCCGGCCTCTTCTGGCTCGGCGGCTACCGCTCCGACATGGCCGGCAGCAAGGCCGAGGCGCTGGATGCCTTCGCCGCCGGGACCGGCCACGCCATGACGCGCTTCGACTATAGCGGCCACGGCCGCTCCGGCGGCAGCTTCGAGGACGGCACAATCAGCCGCTGGCTCGACGAGGCGGACGCCGTCTTCGGCGCCACCAGCGGATCGCAGGTCCTCATCGGCTCGTCGATGGGCGGCTGGCTGACGCTGCTCCTCGCCGAGCGCCGCCGCGCCGAAGGCAGCGTCGCCGGCATCGTGCTGATCGCCCCGGCGGTCGACATGACGCAGGCGCTGATGCTGGCGGCGATGACCAGGGCGCAGCGGCGCGAGCTGGAGAGCGCCGGCATCGTCCACCTGCCGGGCAGCTACGGCGAATCCCTGCCGGTGACGCGCGGCCTCGTCGAGGACGGCCGCCGTCACCTTTTCGGCGACCGGCCGATCGAGACCGGCTGCCCGATCCACATCCTGCAGGGCGTCCTCGACCCGGAGGTGCCGTGGCAGCACACCACGGCCCTCGTCGCCCGCCTCGCCACCGACGACGTGGTGCTGACGCTCGTCAAGGACGGCGACCACCGCCTCTCCCGCCCGGAAGACCTCGACCGCCTGCGCAGCGCCGTGCAGTCGGTGCTGACGGCGGCAGGGTAGGGCGCCCTAAAAAAAGAGGCGCCCATCCCTCACCGGAACGGGTCGGGTGGGGAGCGCCATCGGAGGCTGGCGCACACCTCCACGAGGCGCGATTCATGTTACATCTTGGCGGGGCCATCGCGGGGGCGCTGGAGAGGCTGATGATCGGACGTCGTTTGGCGCCCCTGGCGGCGCTGCTGGTGCTGGCGGCGGGGCCGGCGCTGGCGGAAATGCCCGGCACGCCGGCGGAGCTGCGCCAGAGCACGGTGCGGCCGCTGGGCGACTTCGGCGGCTGGTCGGCGGTGGCCGGCGAGACCGCCGACGGCGTCGCCATGTGCACCGCCTTCGCCTATTCGCGCAGCGGCGCCGCCTCGCTCGCCGTCTCCGCCTATCTCGGCGGCGTCAGCCGGCAGGTCAATGTCGCGCTGCTCGACCGCCCCGGCGACAGCCGCGTGTCGCTGTTCCTGGAACAGGCCGGCTACGATCTTGTGGCGCGCAGCGGCGCCTATACTCACTGGATGGCGAGCCCGGAGGCCGAGGCATCGGCGCTGAAGCGCCTCGCTGCCGGCACCATCGCCTATGCCGCCGTCACCGCCGCGGACGGCGCCGTCAGCTACGAGCGCTTCGACCTCGCCGGCTTCGCCCAGGCCTCGGCGGCACTTGCCGAAGCCTGCCCGCCGGCGGCGGCCGCCGCCGACGCGGCGCGCTACGGCGCCTGGAGCGTCACGATGGCCACCGGCACCGACCCCGGCCAGCTCTCCTGCCAAGCCGCCGCGACGCTGGCTGGCGTGCCCGGCCTGGCGGTGGTGGTGGCGACCGCGCCCGGCCGCGCCGACCATCTCATCGGCTTCGCCACCGGCCGCCAGCCGGCGACGGCGCGCCTTGCCGCCGTGCTCGGCGACCGCCGCTTCGCCACCTATGCCTTCGGCGACATGCGCCTCGTCTGGCCGGGCGATGCCGGCGATTTCCTCGACCGCCTGAAGGGCGGCCTGACGCTCGCCCTCGACAACGAAGCCGACGGCAGCCGCCTCGGCGAAACCCCCACCGAAGGCGCCGCCGAAGCGCTGGCGGCCATCGACCGCTGCGGCCTAGAGCTGGAAGCGGCGACGCCCTAGCGCACCCCTTGCCTCTCCCATAGGGAGAGGTCGGGAGCCTTGATGAGCGGAGCGAGCCTAGGCGGACGGGTAAGGGGTTCGGCCGCTGGGAATCCTGCCCCAGCGTCACGACCTCGTGTTGCCGGCAGTAACCCTCACCCGAAAACGCTAGCGCGTTTCCGACCTCTCCCGGGGGGAGAGGTAAGGGGTGCCTGGCCGCGTTGCCCGTTACAATATCCTCCCACGCCTCAGCTGCGTCATGCCCGGGCGAAGACCCGGCCATCCACGCGAACACTGTGCGCGCAGGAAAGGGCGCCTCGCTGGCGCATTTCGTTCTGCAAAAACAGTGTTCGCGTGGATGGCCGGATCAAGTCCGGCCATGACGCCGGTGGGGTGGAGGGGTGGTGCGAACCCCGGGGGCGGAGCGCCGCTGGGCCTAACCGGCGCGCATTGCCCATTGCGCTGTCAGGCCTTCGCGATAGGTCGGGTATTTCAGCCGCACGCCGAGGGCGGTCTTCATCAGCTCGTTCCGCACGCGCTTGTTCTCGCGGTAGAAGCTGAGGCCCATCGGCGACAGGCCGGCCGCTTCGAGCGGCACTTCCGGCGGCGGGGCGACGCCCATCAGGGCGGCGGCGAAGGTCACCACGTCGGGGGCCGGCGCCGGCTCGTCGTCGGTGACGTTGAACGGGCCGGCCGCCTGGCGGGCGAAGGCTGCCGCGATGGCGGCGGCGATGTCGGCGACATGGATGCGGTTGAAGATCTGGCCCGGCTTGACGATGCGGTGCGCCCGGCCGGCGGCGAGGGCGTCGATCGCCGAGCGGCCGGGGCCGTAGATGCCGGAAAGGCGCAGCGCCGCCACCGGCGCCTCGGTCGCCGCCGCCCAGGCGCGCTCGGCGGCGAGGCGCTCGGCGGAGCGCGGATTGATCGGCACCGGCTCGGTCGCCTCGTCGACCCAGGCGCCGCCATGGTCGCCATAGACGCCGACAGTCGACAGGTAGACGACACCGGCGAGCGGCGCCGCCGCCACCTCGGCGCCATGGTGGCGCAGCACCGGATCACCGTCCGGGTCCGGCGGGATCGACACGATGAGATGCGTCGCCGAAGCGAGCGCCGCGGCAAGCGCCGGCGACGGCGCCGTGCCGTCGAAGGGGATCGCCTCGGCGCCGGCCGGGACGTCGGCGCCGCCGCGCGACGTTGCACCGCGCGACGTGGCACCGATCCAGGAGGCGCCGGCGGCGAGGTGCTGCAGCGCCGCCCGCGCCGAATAGCCGGGGCCGAGAAGCAGGAGGCGCATTCAGCGGCCCGCCGGGGCGGGGAGGCCCTTGCGCAGGCGGATATCGCCGATGTCGAGCGTGTCGATCCTGAGGTGCCGGATGCGCGCCTTCTTCGTCGCCAGGGCGCCGATCGCCAGCCGGCCGATGGCGAGCCGGCCGACCGCCAGGCTGCCGATCGCCACCGCGCCCAGCGCCGCGACGCCGACGGCGATGGCGCCCGCCTCGCGCATGCCGGCGCGGATGAAGGTCGCCCGTCCGGCGGCGCCCGCCACGACATCGTGCAGGCGCGCCTCAAAGCCCGTCGTCGCCATCCTCGTCCTCCCTTGTCCATTCGCGGCGCACCGCCTCATCCGCTTCGCCGGCGAGGCGCTGCGCCGTGAGCGCCGCCGCCCGCCGCGGTGCCAGCCGCCGCAGCGCCCAGACCGCGGCGCCGCGCACCACCGGCGCCGCGTCGGCGGTGAGCCGTTCCGCTTCGGCAACGAGCGAGGCGGCGCCGGAGTTGCCGATGGCGATGGCGACATTGCGCAGGAAGCGGTCGCGGCCGACGCGCTTCACCGGCGAGCCGGAGAAGAGGGCGCGGAAGCCGGCATCGTCGAGCCGCGCCAGGTCGGCGAGCGGCGGCGCCTTGAGATCGTCGCGCGCCGCCAGCTTCGCCTCGCGCCCGGCGGCGGCGAACTTGTTCCACGGGCAGGCGGCGAGGCAATCGTCGCAGCCATAGATGCGGTTGCCGATGGCGCGGCGGAACTGTGTCGGGATCGGCCCGTGATGCTCGATCGTCAGGTAGGAGATGCAGCGCCGCGCATCGAGCCGGTAGGGCGCCGGGAAGGCACCGGTCGGGCAGGCGTCGAGGCAGGCGCGGCACGAGCCGCAATGGTCGGTTTCGGCGGCATCGGGCGCCAGCACCGCCTCGGTGAACAGCGCCCCGAGGAAGAGCCAGGAGCCGAACTGCCGCGACACGAGGTTGGTGTGCTTGCCCTGCCAGCCGAGGCCGGCGGCCGCCGCCAGCGGCTTCTCCATCACCGGCGCGGTGTCGACGAACACCTTGAGGCCGGCGCCGGTGCGCGCCGCCAGGCGGCTGCCGATCTGCTTCAGCCGTCCCTTGATGAGGTCGTGATAGTCGCGGCCCCGCGCATAGACCGAGATCGAGCCGCGGTGGCGCTGCGCCAGCGCCGCCAGCGGATCGTCCTCCGGGCCGTAATTGAGGCCGAGCATCACCACCGAGCGCACGCCGTCCCACAGGAGGCGCGGATCGCCGCGCCGCTCCGCCGTCTCGGCGAGCCAGTCCATCGTCGCGTGATGGCCGTCGGCGATCGCCTGGCGGAGGCGCGCCGGCGCCTGCGGGATGGCGTCCGGCGTGGTGACGCGCATGACGTCGAAGCCGAGGGCGGCCGCTTCCGCCGCCAGCCAGGCCTTGAGGTCCGGCCGCCGCGCCGTTGCCGCCGTCTGCGGCAGGGCTCCGCTTACCTCCGACATGAGGGGCACCGGAGGCAGGGCGATTGAAAAGCCGGCCTCAGAAATCGAGATCGGCGTAATGCGGCGCCGGCGGCGCGCCCTTGATCGTATCGGCGAGGATCGGCCGGAACGACAGGCGCGACTTGATGCGCTGGTACCAGTGCTTGGCCGCTCCGTCCTCGTCCCATGGCATCTCGCCCAGATAGTCGGCGCAGGAGATCTGCGCCGCCGCGGCCAGGTCGGCGAGGCTCATCTCGCGCCCGGCGAGCCAGTTCCGCCGCTCCGCCAGATAGCCGACATAGCGCACATGGTAGCCGATATTGGCGCGCGCGGCGCGGATTGCCGCCGAATCGGGCGGGCCGCCGCCTTCCGCCGGCTTGGCGCGGCGCTTCAGCAGGAGCTCGTTGACGAGGTAATGCGTCACCTCGCCCTGCATCTTGTCGTTGAACCAGGAGACGAGCCGGCGCGTCTCGGCGCGCTCGACGGCGGTCGGCGGCATCAGCGAATCCTCGCCGAAGCGGACGCCGCGCGTCTCCACAAGATATTCGCCGATCACCGTCGCGCCGGCGATGATGGCGGCATTGTCGTCGATGAACACCGGCAGCGTGCCGGCCGGATTGAGCGCCAGGAGGTCCTCGTTGCGGACCAGGGGCGACACCTCGTTGAGCGTGACCTCCTCGCCATACTCGGCCAGCACGAGCCGGACATAGCGCGACGGGGCATGGAGCGGGTGATGATGAAGAATCGGCATCTGCGCTGGGGAAGACCTTCCGAAGGGGAACGCGCGCCGCCGGCGGCGGCGCCGCCGCGGCTCGCCCGGCGGACGGGCGTCCGGTATAGGACCGGACCAGGGCAGGAACAAGCGATTCGCCCTGCCGGGCGCCGGCCCGGCCGATCCGGAAAGTGCCCATGGATGTCGCGACGCTGCTCGATGCCCTTGTCCTCGGTCTGATCGAGGGGCTGACCGAGTTCATCCCGGTCTCCTCGACCGGCCATATCCTGCTCGCCGGGCATTTTCTGGGCTTCCGCAATCCCGGCAAGACCTTCGAGATCCTGATCCAGCTCGGCGCCATCCTCGCCATTCTCGGCGTCTACGCGGCGCGCATCGTCGCCCTGGTGCGGGCGCTGCCGACCGATCCGAAGGCGCGGCGCTTCGTCATCGGCGTCGTCGTCGCCTTCCTGCCGGCGGCGGCGCTCGGCGTGCTGCTGCACGATTTCATCAAGACGGTGCTGTTCGAGACGCCGCTGCTGATCGCCATCATGCTGATCGTCGGCGGCGTGCTGCTGCTCATCGTCGACCGCCTGCCGCTGCAGCCGCGCTATCGCAGCATCATGGATTACCCGCTGCCGCTGGCGCTCGGCATCGGCCTCTTCCAGTGTCTGGCGCTGGTGCCGGGCGTCTCGCGCTCCGGCGCTACCATCGCCGGCGCGCTGCTGCTCGGCGCCGACAAACGCTCGGCGGCGGAGTTCTCCTTCTTCCTGGCGATGCCGACGATGGCCGGCGCCTTCACCTACGACCTGTGGGCCAACCGCGCCCTGATCAGCATGGACCAGGCGATCATCGTCGCCATCGGCTTCGTGGCGGCCTTCATCGCGGCGCTGGTGGTGGTGCGCACGCTGCTCGATTTCGTCAGCCGCTACGGCTTCGCCCCGTTCGCCTGGTGGCGCATCATCGTCGGCACCATCGCCGGAGCCCTGCTGCTGGCGGGGTTCTGAGGGGGCCAGGGCCCTGGTACGCCCTCGCAGACAAGGGCGCCCATCCCTCACCGGAACGGCGAGAGCCTGCCCCCGGACTTGATCCGGGGGGCGGCCCCGGCGGAGCCGGGGTCGGGTGGGGAGCGCCATTGGATGGTTCGCACTCCGTCTCCACCCCACCGGCGTCATGGCCGGACTTGATGTATGGCCCGGGGACATCCCTGACAGG
>CAZAAW010000044.1:0-12351 GCA_964483325.1 uncultured Hyphomicrobiales bacterium | reverse complement strand
CGCCAAGCGAACCATCGCCATCCTCGCAGCAAAACACGATGTGTGAATCCAGTAGGCCGTCGGGGAGGGGGCCGATGTCGCCGAGAAGGTCGGGAAGGCAGGCGCCGCGCTGAAGGGGGCGGGGTTGGTGTGAGGGGGGCTTGATCAGCGTGAACAGCGGCTGCTGGGACCGGCCTCATATGTTTGAGAAGAGATCAACATAGGGAACGTACAGGAAGACACGGTTGCGGGCATTCCCGGTTGTCTCGACAAGGATCCCGAACCTGGCCAGACGCTCGACGAGATTGTTGGCGGTTGGAAAGCCGACATCCAGAAATTCCCGGATGTCGTTCACCGAGACGGCCGGCCGCGTATAGAGGTGCTCCAGGACACGCATCGCCTTGGCTCCGGCCGCGCCGAAGTTCTCCGATATCAGGGATCGGTGCTCTTCCCGAAGAGCGACGATCTCGCGGGCGGTTTGTGTCGCCTGCGCCGCCACGGTGCCGACGCCGCGCAGGAAAAACTTCAGCCAGCCCTCCCAGTCGCCGCTTTCCCGGATCGCCTGAAGGCGGTCGTAATATTCGCTGCGGTGCTGCTTCAGGAAGTGGGACAGGTAGAGGACCGGCCGTTGCAGAAGGCCCTTCTGGCAAAGGTAGAAGGTAATCAGCAGCCGTCCCATGCGGCCGTTCCCGTCAAGGAAAGGGTGAATGGTCTCGAACTGGGCATGAGCAATGCCAATTCTGATGAGGTCCGGGAGGTGATCCTCAGCGTGGAGAAAGAGCTCGAGATTGCCCAGAGCGTCCTGCGCGGCGGTGTGCGGCGGGGGAATGAAAGTGGCCGAGGTCAGGGTACTTCCCGCTGGACCGATCCAATTCTGGCTCCGTCTCAGCTCGCCGGGCCCCATCATCCCGCCCCGCACGCCATCCAGAAGCCGGGCATGGATTTCCTGGATGAGCCGAACGGAAAGCGGGAGGGTTTCCAGGCGCGCCAGCCCATAGTTCATGGCGTGAACGTAATTCAGGACCTCGTCCACGTCGCGCGGGGCGGTCGGGTTGAAGACGTTCGCTTCGGCTTTCAGAATGTCGTTGATCGAAGCCTGCGTGCCCTCGATCTGACTTGAGAGGACGGCCTCCTTGCGGACATACATGAAGACGAAGAGGTCCGGATTGGGCAACGTCTGAATTGAGCCATCGAGCCGTCCCAATGCCCTGTCGGCATCCGACAGTAGCTTCTGCATCTCCAGGTCGAACGCGATATCCGGATCGGGCGGCAGCGGCGATGGAATGAAGGCCCGGTAGCCAGTCGGCTGGCGAACATATCGCCCGGCTCTGCCCTGATGGTCGGCGCCTGCCATGTGCCATCCCTTACTATCGTACTAATTTAGCATGGCCTATCGCACGGTGCCATATTAAAGTGCTGCAATAATATGGGTTGGCGATTTCGCCAAATTTCAGGTCCGATGAAATTTGGGTTCGCCGCAACGATCTTTGTTTAGGCCAGACGATAATATGAGCTGAGATAGCCATCCGTATGATCCCGGCGCGATAGCACGCTCGGCCAGCTACATGGTGTCCCCAAGGCTGTCAGGGAAAGGCCTTCGCCCCTCGACAACGATGCGGTCGATCGGGCCGAATCTTCGCTTCTGATGCCGTACGCAGGGCATCCCATCATTTGCCGGCGGAGCGACCTCTAATCCGGCATGGCGGTTCAATGTCAATTGCTGTAGCTTCCCAGCCTGCGCTCGCGCGGTGGCGTCTTTTGCCAAGTGCCGCATCACGGTGAATAAAATGGCGCCATCCAATCCGAAAAAGGCACAAATCAGGGCCATTCTCGTGGAGCGGGCGCGTTCCGGTGTACCGATTACTTATGGTGACCTCGGCCTGAAGGTCGGGATGACCGCGCGGGGACCGTGGAAGTCCGTTCTCGACGAGATCGCTCGCGAAGAAAAGGCTGCTGGCCTGCCTGACATCACTTTCATGGTGGTCAAAAAAGGAAGCGGGATTCCTGGCCAGATTGGCTTCAGACCAGCAGACCCAGCTACGGCAGAGCAACAGCAACTCGTCGCAGAAACCCTCGAAGCGATCCGGAAGAAGTATCGCTCGTGAGAAGCGGCATCGGGAGGGCGCGGCCTACAAGGCAGATAAGTAGCGTCAGCGCCACTGGCGCTCCCAGGGTTTGCAGGTCGTGTTGGCGTCCGGGCAAGGCGGTGGCGTGAAGTCTGCAGGGGACTGGCGCGGGACGCCGGCGACAGTGACGCCGAGCGCGTCGAGATCTGCAGCGTTGAGCCAGTAGACATCGTCTGGTGCGGGTGCGTTGTGACTGGCGTGGGCCCCCACGCCGTCACGCGCCTGCGGCGCGCGCCACCTCCCGGATCAAGTCCGGGGGCGGGCTCTTCCCGTTCCGTTCCGGGGAGGGATGGGTGCGGGCTTCCCGAGGGCAGCGACTGTCGACCGGTATTCGCCAACGCCTCAGCCGCGTCATGCCCGGGCGGAGACCCGGGCATCCACGCGAACACCGGCGGTGCAGGCAAACGTGCCTCGTGGGCGGTGTTTCGTTCTGCACCATCTGTGTTCGCGTGGATGCCCGGATCAAGTCCGGGCATGACGCAGCGGGGGGGGAGGGATGTGCGAGACTCCCGACGACGCGCCCCACCCTGTCACCCCCGCAAGGGGGAGGGGACGCGCACGATGGGCCGCGCCTGAGGCTGACATGCGGGGCTTCCCCGTGGTCAACGCGGCCTGAGACAATGTCCGCCGCGCCTCAGCCGCGTCATGCCCGGGCGGAGACCCGGGCATCCATGCGAACATCGGCGGTGCAGGCAAACTTGCCTCGGGGGCGGTGTTTCGTTCTGCACCATCCGTGTTCGCGTGGATGCCCGGATCAAGTCCGGGCATGACGCCGCGGGGGTGGGGAGGGACGTGCGAACCTCCCGGCGGCGCGCGCCACCCCCGGATCAAGTCCGGGGGCGGGCTCTTCCCGTTCCGGGGAGGGATGGGTGCGGGCTTCCTGAGGGCAGCGACCGTCGACCGGTATTCGCCAACGCCTCAGCCGCGTCATGCCCGGGCGGAGACCCGGGCATCCACGCGAACACCGGCGGCGCAGGCAAACGTGCCTCGTGGGCGGCGCCTGGTTCTGCACCATCCGTGTTCGCGTGGATGCCCGGATCAAGTCCGGGCATGACGCAGCGGGGGTGGGGAGGGACGTGCGAACCTCCCGGCGGCGCGCCCCCCTGTCTCTCCCCCGCAAGGGCCACAAAGGGGAGGGGACGCGCACCTCGGGTTGCGCCTCTTGTGGCGGTGAGCGCTGGGCGCTGACGGCGCGTGCGGCGCCGGTGGAGGCGGTGGCGTCGCCCGGCGCTGTTTCGGGGTGGCGGGGCGGCGGCTCAGGCTGTCGGGTCGTGCGGCAGCGTGGCGAGCAGGGCGTCGAGCTGGTCGTATTGTTCCGGCATGCCGTATTCCATACCGTCGAACGCCTGGTCGAGGGCTTGCTTCGACGGATAGAGCTCGTGCAGCACCATGCGCGTCCGGTCGCCCTCCGCCGTGAAGGTCAGCGTGCTGATCTGGCCGCCGTCGCTTTCCTCGTTGGTCCAGACGAGGCGGTGCGGCGGGTCGACCTCGAGGTAGCGGCCGAAGAAGGCCACCGTGTCGCCCGACGGTTGCGCGAACTCGAACCGGTAGCTGCCGCCCGGCCGGGCGTCGACCGCGCAGCCGGTGAGGGTGGCGCCGGTCGATTGCGGCGCCCACCAGCGCTTCAGGAGGTCGGGCGTCGTCCAGGCCTTGAAGAGGAGCCGCGGCGGGCCGTCGAAGAGGCGCGTCACCACCAGCTCGCGGTCGGATCGCCGCTCGACACTGGTCCGGTGACCGGTCGCGGCAGGCTCATGGCTTTCTTGCATCGGTGCGCTTCCTTCCTGCATCGGATGACTCCTTGCTTGCATCGGCTGATTCCTGGCGCTGCATTTCCTGGCGCTGCAGATCCGCGACGACCTGGTCCAGCGCGGTGAAGCGGGTCTCCCACTGCCGGCGATAGGCGTCGAGCCACGCCGCCTCTTCCTCCAGCCGCCGCCCGCCCAGCCGGCAGGTCCGCACCCGGCCGACCTTCTGCGTGCTGACGAGGCCCGCCTCCTCCAGCACGCCGACATGCTTCTTCATGCCCGTCAGGGTCATGGCGAAAGCCTGCGCCAGCTCGCTGATCGAGGCATCGCTGCGCGCCAGCCGCTCCAGCACGCCGCGCCGCGTGGCGTCGGAAAGGGCGGCGAAGGACGTGTCGAGGTGGGAGGCGTGAAACTGAACCATGTGGTTCAGTGTTACGCGCCGATGGGGGCTTTGGCAAGGGGCAAGGCATGATGCAGCGGGGTGGGGATGGCGGTGCGAGGTGCCCGGCGTGGGTCCCCACCCGTCACGCGCCTTCGGCGCGCGCCACCCTCCCCGTTCCGGTGAGGGATGGGTGCGGGCTTCCCGAGGGCGGCGACTGTCGACCGGTATTCGCCAACGCCTCAGCCGCGTCATGCCCGGGCGGAGACCCGGGCATCCACGCGAACACCGGCGGTGCAGGTAAATGTGCCTCGTGGGCGGCGCCTCTTTCTGCGCCATCCGTGTGCGCGTGGATGCCCGGAACAAGTCCGGGCATGACGCAGCGGGGGTGGGGAGGGACGTGCGAACCTTTCGGCGGCGCGCCCCACCCTGTCCCCGAACATGTGTCCACCATGTGTCCGGTCCGTACACCCCCGCAAGGGGGAGGGGACGCGCACCACGGGTCGCGCCCGAGGCTGGACTCGCGCCCGTTCCTGCGGCAGGGTTCGGGGATGGCGAGAGCGGTGGGGTTGGCGATCCTGGCTTTGGCGGCTGTGCTGGCCGCGCCTGCGGGGCGGGCGGCGGAGGCGACGCGGCCTTTGATCTCCAGCGATGTGTTCTGGAACAATTGCGCCGGCTCGCCGGCGCCCGACAGCCCCGCCTATACGTTCTGCAGCGTCTATATTACCGGGCTCACGGACGGCTATATCGCCAGCCTGCAGCTGCTCGGCCAGCCGGGGCTGTGCCTGCATGCCTCCGACATGGACAGCTTCGTCAAGAGCGTCATCGCCGCCATGCCGGTGTCGCAGAACGGCAAGGAACCCATCGCCCCCGAGGCGCTGGGCGCGATCCGCTCCGTCATGACCTGCGAGTAGGCGCCGCTGATCTGGAGAGCGCGGCAGCGTTGCCGGTGAGGGCGGTGGTCCGGGACGCGCGGCGGCGTTGCGGCGGGATTCCCGGCGGCCGAACCCCTCACCCGTTCGCCTAGGCCTCGCTGCGCGAGGCAAGGCTCCCGGCCTCTCCCTATGGGAGAGGTAAAAGGCGGCGCCGGCGGTGCGCCAATGCCCGGCATGGGGTCTGCGCCGCTGGGCCGTTGGCGCTCATGCCGCCGGTCGCAGCGCCGATTGGCCGCCGGCCGGCCGCATTGACGGCCCTGCCGGAGCGGGGGAGGGTGGCCGGCGCGGGGCGGGAGACGCGACGGACGATGCCGGCTGAGACTTTGGCGCCCGAAAACCTGGGGTCTGGCGAGCTGCCGTCGGGGCGGGATATGCACCGGCAGGTCTTCCTGCTGGCGGCGGCGCAGGCGCTGTTCCAGACCGTGTCGACGCTGGTGATGACCATCGGCGGCCTTGCCGGCGCCCTGCTGGCGCCGGTGCCGGAGCTGGCGACGGCGCCGATCGCCACCATGTTCCTCGGCACCGCCCTCGTCATCGTGCCGGCGTCGCTGTGGATGGCGCGGGTCGGGCGGCGCACCGGCTTCGTCGCCGGCGCCGCGGCCGGCCTTGCCGGCGGGCTGGTGGCGGTGGCCGGGCTTCTCGCCGGATCGCTGCTGCTGCTGTGCCTCGGCACGCTGCTGGTCGGCGCCTACCAGGCCTTCGCGCAGTTCTACCGCTTCGCCGCCTCCGAGGTGGCGAGCGAGGCTTTCCGGCCGCGCGCCATCGCCCTGGTGCTGGCCGGCGGCGTCGTCGCCGCCGTGGCCGGGCCGGCGCTGGCGCAGTTCGGCGGCGACCTGATGCGCCCGGCCTATAGCGCCTCGTTCCTGATCCTGGCGCTGCTGTCGCTGGCCGGGGTGGGCGTGCTGCTCGGCGTGCGGGTGCCGCGCGGTGCGGCGGGGGCGGAGGACGGCGGAGAGGTGCGGCCGCTCGGCCGCATCGTCCGCCAGCCGGCCTATCTCGTGGCGCTGTTCGGCGCCGTCACCGGCTACGGCATCATGATCCTCGCCATGACCGCGACGCCGCTCGCCATGGCGCATCACCATCACGGCCTCGACGACACGGCGACGGTCATCCAGCTGCATGTGCTGGGCATGTTCCTGCCGTCCTTCTTCACCGGCGCGCTGATCGCCCGCTTCGGCGTCCTCCGGGTCATGTTCACCGGCGTCATGCTGCTCGCCGGCCATGTGCTGGCCAGCCTGTCGGGGACGGGATTCTATTCCTTCTCCGCCGCGCTGGTGCTGCTCGGCGTCGGCTGGAACTTCCTCTATATCGGCGGCACCAGCCTGCTGACGCAGAGCTACCGCGCCGCCGAGAAGGGCAAGGCGCAGGCGGCCAACGACCTGACGATCTTCCTCGCCGGCCTCCTCGCGGCGCTCGGCGCCGGCGCGCTGGAAAGCGCCCTCGGCTGGCAGGCGCTCAACCTCCTGCTGCTGCCCTGGCTCGCCCTCGCCGCCGCGGCGATCCTGTGGCTGGGACGAAGGAGAATGGCGGTGGCGGCGGCGGTTTAGGGGGGCGGGGGGCTGGGCAACAGGCAGTGCCTTACCTCTCCCCACGGGAGGGGTCGGAACGCGTCAGCGTTCCGGGTGAGGGTTACTGTCGGTGACGCGCGGTTGCGGCGCTGGGGCAGGAATCCCGGCGGCCGAACCCCTCACCCGTCCGCCTAAGCCTCGCTGCGCGAGGCAAGGCTCCCGACCTCTCCCTATGGGAGAGGTAAGCGGCGCCGGCGGCGTTTCTTTCTGCGCACTCCGTGTTCGCGTGGATGGCCGGATCAAGTCCGGCCATGACGCCGCGGAGCGGGGATGGGGTGTGGCCGCGTGGGCAAGGCTCTGCCTTGCCCACCCTACATGCGCCTGCTGCGGCGGGAGGTCGCAGGGGGGTGTCGCTGTTGCTTCCGGCGGGGCGGTGAGGGACAGTTCACGCCCATGACACCGCAAGCTATGACACCCGCAAAGCCATGACACTCGCAAGCCATGACACTCGCAAGCCATGACACTCGCGGGCCATCACCCGCGAGACATGACACCCGCCGGCCATGACACCGGCGGTATGCGACAGGGCACGAACCTTTCCGGCATGAGACCCTCTGCCATCAGATCCTTGGCCATCAGATCCTTGACCACCTCGGCAAGCGGGCCGGGCGCCGGCGCGGCGGATCGCGTCGGGGTGCGCGCTTTGCGGCCGAGCGGTGTGCTGCGGGCGTTGCTGCGCGAGGGGCGGGGGGTGGCGGTGCTGGGCGTCTGGCTGGTGCTGCTGCAGGCGCTCGTCCTGCATCCGGCCATGGCGGCGCCGGCGGCGACGGAGCTGGCGGTCGTCCTTTGTACGCATGACGGGGTGGCGGGCGGCGCCGGGGATGCCGGCGACGGTCATCTCAATATCTGCGTCTGCGCCCCCTGTGCGGCGCAGGTCGTGCCGGTGCCCGCGGCGGCGCCGGGGCGGCTGGAGCGGGCGGTCGTCGTTGCCGTCCTGCCCGGTGCCGTGGCGCGGCGGCCGGAGGCCGGGCCGCGCTGGCTGCGGCCGCCCAACCGGGCGCCGCCGGAGTTCCCGATCGGCTGACGGCGGCTGCCGTCCGTGCCGCCGGCGATGCCGGTGGGCGGCGGCGGGCTGCCGCGTTTCGCGACACACGAAAACCGGTCAAATGCCCGCGCTCGGGCGCCGCGTGGAAACGGCGCCGGCGGCGGGCTCTCAGGGAACTTTCATCATGACATTCGTCCCGCGTCTTGCTGCCCTGGCGGCGGCTGCCCTCCTGCTGGCGCCCGCCGGCGCCTCTGCCCATGTGGCGCTTGCCGTCACCGGCGCCGCGGCGCCCGGCACCACCAATCTCTTCGGCTTCGGCCCCGGCCATGGCTGCGCCGGCTCGCCGACCGTCGCCGTGGCGATCAAGATCCCGGAGGGGATCAGCGCCGTGAAGCCGGTCGCCAAGCCCGGCTGGAGCATCGACATCGTCGCCGGCGCCGAGCCGGGCAGCGTCGCCGAGGTGCATTTCACCGGCGGCAACCTGCCCGACGCCTGGTTCGACCAGTTCTGGATCCGGGCCAAGATCGATGCCGGCGCAGCGCCGGGCAGCCGCATCTGGTTCCCGGTGGTGCAGAGCTGCGCCAGTGGCGAGAACGCCTGGATCGCCATTCCCGCCGCGGGCCAGCCGGAGCCGGAGGAGCCGGCGCCGGGCTTCACCGTCAATGCGCCAGCGGCAGGGGCGCCAGAGGCGGCGGCGCCGGCGCATTAGCGGCGGCGAGGGGCGTCCGCGATGCGCTGGCTGCGCCTTGCGGCGGGGCTCGTCATGATGCTGGCCGGCGTGGCGTCTGCCGCGCCGGCGCTGGCGCATGCGGTGCTGCTGGCGACGACGCCGGCCGAGGGGGCGGTGCTTGCCGCCGCCCCCGACGCGCTGGCGCTTACCTTCAACGAGGTGGTGCAGCCGACCGTGCTGCGGCTGATCGGCCCGGACGGCGCCGCCACCGACCTCATGCCGCTGGCGCGGGCCGAGGGGCCGAGCCTCGTCGCCGCCGGGCCGGAGCTCGCCGCGGCGCTGGCCGGCGAGGGCACGCGGCTCCTGACCTGGCGCGCCGTCTCCGCCGACGGCCATCCGGTCGGCGGCACGCTGACCTTTTCCATCGGCGCCGCGAGTGGGGCGCCCGTCGCGGCCGACAGCGGCGCGGAAGGCCGCGACATCGCCATCTGGCTGTGCCGGCTGCTGCTCTATGCGGCGCTGTTCTTCGGCGTCGGCGGGGTGTTTTTCGGCCGCTGGCTGGTGGCGGGGGCTTTGCCGCTGCCGAAGACGCTGGGCAGCCTGATGGCCGCCGGGGCGCTGTCGGTGCCGCTGGCGCTCGGCCTGCAGGGCATGGACCTTGCCGGCGTCACGAGCCCGGCGGCGCTCGCCGACATCGCCCTGTGGCGGCTGGCGGCGCGCAGCTCCTATGCCGCGACGCTGGCGGTCGCCTTCTATGCCTGCCTGGCCGGCCTGGCGGCGCTGGCGCTGCCGCACGCCGGGCGCTGGCTGGCGCTCGCCGCCTTTGCCGGCATCGGCGCGGCGCTGGCGCTGAGCGGCCATGCCAGCCAGGCGCCGCAGCGCCTGGTGTGGCTGGCGGTGGCGCTGCATGGGCTTGCCGTGGCGTTCTGGACCGGGGCGCTGCTGCCGCTGGCGGCGGTGCTGCGCCGGCCGGGGCCGGAGGCGGCGGCGACGCTGCGGCGCTTCTCGGCGGCGATCCCGCTGCCGATCGCCGTGCTGCTTCTGGCCGGCGTCGTGCTGGCACTGGTGCAGGTGACGACGCCGGCCGATCTCGTGACCACCGCCTATGGCAGGCTGCTGGGGGTCAAGCTGCTGCTGGTGGCGGCGCTGCTCCTGCTGGCGCTCTACAACCGCCGCCGGCTGACGCCGCTCTTCCGCGCCGATGCCGGGGAGGGCGGGCGGCGGCTGCGGCGCGCCATCGCGGCTGAGGTGGCGCTTGTCGTCGCGGTGCTGGCGGTCGTCGCCGGCTGGCGCTTCACGCCGCCGCCGCGGGCGCTGGCGCAGGAGGCGCCGGCCGCGGCGGTCGAGGCGATGCTGATGGCGGACGACGTCCACGCCATGGTGGCGCTGGAGCCCGGCCGCGCCGGGCCGGTGACGCTGACGGCCGAGCTCATGGACGGCGCCGGAGAGGCGCTGGCGCCGCAAGCGGTGACGGCCGAGATGGCCAGCCCGGCGCTCGGCATCGAGCCGATCCGCCGCGCCGCCGAATTGCGCGACGGGCGCTGGACGGCGCCGTTCTACCTGCCGGCCGGCGGCGCCTGGCGCCTGACGCTGCAGCTGCGCCTGTCGGCCTTCGAGGAACGCACGCTGGTGGGCGAGGTGGAGCTGCCGTAAGGGGCGGGTGTTGCGGGCGTGGGGAGGGCGTACGCCTTCTGCACCGGCGCTCCCCACCCGTCACGCGCCTACGGCGCGCGCCACCCTCCCCCTGTCGGGTGAGGGATGGGTGCGCGCTTCCCGATGTGGAGTGCGGCATCGACGAAAAAGGCGCCCATCCCTCACCGGAACGGGGAGAGCCTGCCCCCGGACTTGATCCGGGGGGTGGCAGCGCGAAGCGCTGACGGGTGGGGAGCGCCGTTGGGCGGCTCGCGCCCCCGTCAGCCGTGGGCGGTGCGGGGGGTTATGGTGCGGCCGGCGGCGGTGAGGGTGACGAGGCGGTCGCCGGGCCATAGCGAATCCGGGTGGGCCTCGATGAGGACCCAGCCGTGGCGCTCGGCGGCGAGCCAGCCGGCGGCTTCGGCGGCGCCGGCGAGCGGCGCGAAATGCTCCTGGACGTCGAACATCGAGGCCGGCCCGCCGCCCATCTGCTGCAATCGGCCGACGAGAAGCCGTGCCGTGTGCTCGTCGGAAAAGGCAATCAGTTCGCTCATGCCAGCAACCCTCGTCATCGCCGGAGACAAGCCGTGGCGGCGAAAATAGCGCGCCGGGCGCCGGGGTCACAGGCAAAAACGCGCCGGCCGGCCCGGGCGTGGCGGCAAAAGCTGGCGGCAAAGGCTGGCAGATCGGCAGAGGCGGAGGTGAAGGAGCATGGCACGGGAAGCAAGGCCGCGGCGGGTACCGCTGCATCATGAACGGCTGCATCATGAGCCCTGGCACCCGGCGGCGTGGCAGGTGGCCGATGCCGCCGCCATCCAGGCGCTGGCCGCCGGCACCGCCGGCGCGGCGCAGCAGCAGCGCGCTTTGGCGTGGATCATCAACGGCGCCGCCCAGACCTATGACGAGCCCTTCGTGCCCGGCAGCGACGATGTGCGCTGCTACCTGCTCGGCCGCCGCTCGGTCGGCCAGCAGGTGGTGAAGCTGATGAAGGTGAAGCTCGGCGGCGCGGCGAAGGAGCAGGCATGAACGAAGCCGGGATGAGCGAAGCGGACGGAACGGCGCTGGCGGTGGCGGAGCCGGCGGCGGATAGCGGCGGCGAGGCGCCGGCCGGCCTGCCGGAGGCGCGGCAGGCGGGCGGCTGGCCGGAAGACTGGCGGCAGCAGCTTGCCGGCGCCGACGGGCGGCGGCTGGCGACGCTGTCGCGCTTCGACAGCGTCGCAGCGCTGGCCGATGCCTATGAGGCGGCGCAGAAGAAGCTCGGCGAGCGCGCCGGGGTGCGGCGGCCGGGGCCGGGCGCCGCGGCGGCGGAGATCGCCGCCTGGCGGCGCGAGCTCGGCGTGCCGGCGACCCCGGAGGGCTACGATATCCGCCTGCCGGACGGGCGCATCGCCGGCGACGACGACGCGCCGGTGCTGGCGAGCTTCGCCGCCGCCATGCACGAGGCCGGGGCGCCGCCGGAGGTCGTGAACCGCGCCGCCGGCTGGTATTTCGACCGCCTGGAGGCGATCGAGGCCGACCGCGCCGACGGAGACGAGGCGTTCCGCGCCGCGGCGCTGGAGCGGTTGCAGGAAAGCTGGGGGCCGGCCTTCCGGCGCAACGTCAATGCCGTCCGGGCGCTGTTCGCCGACGCCCCGGAGGGCAGCTTCGACCGCCTGATGGGCGGCCGCACCGCCGACGGCCGCCGCATCGGCGACGACCCGGCGCTGCTCGGCTGGCTGGCGCAGATCGCCCTGGCGCTGGTGCCGACCGCGACGCTGCTCCCCGGCGAGGCGCCGGGCGCCGGCGGCGAGGCGCGCATCGCGGCGATCGAGGCGCTGATGCGCCAGGACGGCGGCAAGGCCTATTGGGGCGATGCCAAGCTGCAGGCGGAATACGGCGCCCTGCTGGCGGCGCGGGAGAGGCGGCGGTAGGGGGCGGGGGCGTGCCGTGCGGGAAATGCCCGGCGTGGGTCCCCACCCGTCACGCGCCTGCGGCGCGCGCCACCCCCCGGATCAAGTCCGGGGGCAGGCTCTCCCCGTTCCGGTGAGGGATGGGTGCGCGCTTCCCGATGGGGGAGCTGTCCGTGATGGTGCTGTCCCTGAAGAAAGAGGCGCCTATCCTTCACCCGAAGGGGGAGGGTGGCCCCGGCGAAGCCGGGGTCGGGTGGGGAGCGCCGGTGCAAGGTTGGCGCGTCGCCGGGGGCGCCTCACCTCTCCCTGTGGGAGAGGTCGGAAACGCGCAGCGTTTCCGGGTGAGGGACACTGCCGGCGACACGCGGCTGCCGCGCCGGGGCAGGATTCCCGAGGGCCGAACCCCTTGTATCTGCAGGGTTGGTTGCTCTGTGCGAAGAAGC
>CAZAAW010000043.1:0-13473 GCA_964483325.1 uncultured Hyphomicrobiales bacterium | reverse complement strand
GCCAGCAGCTCCTTCGGCAGGATCAGCCCGGTCGAATTGCCGATCTTCTTGATTTCCAGCTTCATGGCGTTGCTCCGTCGCGTTGTACAGAATGTACAACGTCCGGAGCCGGCCTTCAACGCCAGTTGCGGCCGGGCGGATCGATGCGGCGGTTGACGCTGCGGGCCACCAGGAGGCCGCCGGTAATGATGATCCCGGCAGCGATGATGATCAGCAGGATCACCATGCCGACGGCGCCGAGGATTGCCGCCAGCGCGTTCCAGAAGCCGATCTGGGCGATCAGCAGGGCCAGCAGCAGAATGATGATCAGCGGCATGGGACGGCAAGCTCCTTCAAAAAGCGCCGGGGCGACAGCCGCCATATGGGGGTGCGCGCCGTGCCCTGCCAGATGCAGGGCACGGCGCAACCGCCTCAGGCGTCCATGCTTTCCAGTTCGTCGATCAGCCCTTCGATCACCGACAGGCCCTTCTGCCAGAAGGCGGGATCGCTGGCGTCGAGCCCGAACGGCGCCAGAAGCTCGGAATGATGCTTGGTGCCGCCGGCCTTGAGCAGGGCGAAATACTTCTCCTGGAAGCCGGTTTCGGCCTGCTGGTAGACGGCATAGAGCGAGTTCACCAGGCAGTCGCCGAACGCATAGGCGTAGACGTAGAACGGCGAATGGATGAAGTGCGGGATGTAGCTCCAGAACGTCTCGTAGCCCGGCCCCAGCCGGATCGCCGGCCCGAGACTCTCATGCTGCACCTCCATCCAGATCTCGCGGAGGCGCTCGGCCGTCAGCTCGCCGTCGCGGCGTTCCGAATGGACCTGCCGCTCGAAGGTGTAGAAGGCGATCTGACGGACCACCGTGTTGATCATGTCCTCGACCTTCGAGGCCAGCATCTGCTTGCGCTGCGCCGGATCGGAGGTCGCCGCCAGCAGCGCCCGGAAGGTCAGCATTTCACCGAAGACGCTGGCCGTCTCGGCAAGCGTCAGCGGCGTCGCCGACATCAGCTCCCCCTGCGGCCCGGCCAGCACCTGGTGCACGCCATGGCCGAGCTCGTGCGCCAGCGTCATCACGTCCCGCGGCCGGCCCTGGTAGTTGAGCAGCACATAGGGGTGGACGCTCGGCACGGTTGAGGAGGCGAAGGCGCCCGGCGACTTGCCCGGCCGGGCCGGTGCGTCGATCCAGCGGCGGTCGAAGAAGCGGCCGGCGATATCCGCCATGTCGGGCGAGAACGCGCCATAGGCGCCGAGCACGGTGCTTTTCGCCTCGTCCCAGGGGATCAGCCGGCTCGGCACCTGCGGCAGCGGCGCATTGCGGTCCCAGGAGTCCAGGACATCGCGGCCGAACCAGCGCGCCTTCATGGCATAGTAGCGGTGCGAAAGCCGCGGATAGGCGGCACGCACGGCGCTGACCAGCGCCGCCACCACCTCCGGCTCGACGCGATTGGCGAGATGCCGCGAATCGGCGACGTCGGCGAAGCCGCGCCAGCGGTCCGAGATTTCCTTGTCCTTGGCGAGGGTGTTGGTGATGAGCGTGAACAGCCGCTCGTTGGCCTTGAGCACGACGCCGATCGCGTCCGACGCCGCCTTGCGCTTCGCCTCGTCCGGATCGACGAGCAGGGCCAGCGTCTCTTCCAGCGTCAGGTCGGCATCGCCGACCCTGAAACGCAGGCTGGCCATCGTCTCGTCGAACAGCCGGTTGAGGGCGCCGCGGCCGGTAACCGACTTCTCGTGGAACAGCTGCTCGATGCGGTCGTCGAGCTGGTACGGCTTGTCGCGGCGGATATCGTCGAGCCACGGCTTGTAATGTGCCAGCGCCGGCGAAGCGGCGATCGCTGCCGCCAGCACGGTGTCGTCGATATTGTTGAGCTCCAGCTCGAAGAACAGCAGGCGGGTGCTGAACGTCGTCATCTTGTCCTGGATGTCGCCAAAGAACTTGGCGACCACCGGATCGACGGTGTTGCCGGCATGCAGGAGGCCGGCAAAGGACATGATGCGGCCCAGCAGCTCCTGGATGTCCTCATAGGCGCGCACCGCTTCCCCGAGGCCGTCGCCGCCGGCCGTCGCGAGCTCCGTCAGCTTGCCCTTGTAGCGTTCCTCGAAGGCCAGCGTGGTTTCATCGGCCCGGCCGAGATCGGCCTTCAGCTCCGGCGATTCCATGCCCGGGTAAAGATCGTCGAGGTTCCATTCCGGCAACTCGCCGAGTTCGGCCTTCTTGTCGGTCGCAAGGGCGGCAGCGGTCGCATGCAGGAGGGGCTCGCTCATGGCATCCTTTCGTTCGGGCTCGTTGGCTGTGGCCAGTAATCTGGGCCGCGCGACCGGCTACCGCAACTGTCACGCCGGTTCTCTCTTTGCCGGCGTCCGATGCACGGCCGCAACAGCCTTGCGGCGCCAATGCAACTAAAATGACACGAATTGTGTGGGCTGGGCGCGTCGGCGCATCGTAAGGCGTCGTTAACCCTCCCCACCCAACATCTTTTTGGCACAGGCGCCGCCAGGGCGTGCCTGTCGTGGCAGAGCCACGTCCCAGAGACCGGAACGCCGCGTCTGCCCATGTCGACGACGATCCTCATCATTGACGACGATCCAGTCCAGCGCCGGCTGCTGGAGGGCGCCGTCGTCCATTTCGGCTATACGGCCGCTGTCGCGCGGGGCGGCCTGGAGGCCGCAGAGCTGCTGACTGGTCCCGACGCCGAGCGTTTCTCGCTGGCGATCCTCGATCTTGCCATGCCCGATCTCGACGGTCTCGGCGTGCTCGCCCGGCTGCGGGAAGCGGGAAAGGCCCTGCCGGTAATCGTCCAGACCGCGCATGGCGGTATCGAGACCGTCGTCGCCGCCATGCGAGCCGGCGCCATCGACTTTGTCGTCAAGCCGATCTCGCCCGAGCGGCTGCAGGTGTCGATCCAGAACGCGCTGAAGCTCGGCGCCCTGGAAGGCGAGATCGCCCGCATGAAGAAGAGCGCCACGGGCACGCTCACCTTCCGCGACCTCATCACCCACAGCCCGGCAATGAGCCGGGTCATCCGGCTCGGCGAACGCGCCGCCAGCTCGCAGATTCCGATCCTGATCGAAGGGGAATCGGGCGTCGGCAAGGAACTGATGGCCCGCGCCATCCAGGGCAGCAGCGAGCGCCGCGGCAAGCCGTTCATCACCGTCAATTGCGGCGCCATACCGGACAATCTGGTCGAGAGCATTCTCTTCGGCCACGAGAAGGGTGCCTTCACCGGCGCCAATGACAAGCACATCGGCAAGTTCCAGGAAGCGCATGGCGGCACGCTTTTCCTCGACGAGGTCGGCGAACTGCCGCCGGAGGTGCAGGTCAAGCTCCTGCGCGCCCTGCAGGACGGGGAAATCGATCCCGTCGGCGCCCGCCGGCCGATCCGCGTCGATTTCCGCCTGATCTCGGCGACCAACCGCAGCCTGGCGCAGCTCGTGGAGACCGGCGATTTCCGCGAGGATCTCTATTACCGGCTCAACGTCTTCCCGATCCGGCTGCCGCCGCTGCGCGAGCGGCGCGAGGATATTCCCGAGCTGGTGCGGCACTTCATCGTCCGCTTCGCGGCGGAAGAGGGCAAGCCGCAGATCCGCGGCATCGAGCCGGCGACGCTGCAGATGCTCGCCGCCTATGACTGGCCCGGCAATATCCGCCAGCTCGAGAATGCGGTCTTCCGCGCCGTCGTTCTGGCCGACGGTCCGACCCTGACGGCGGAGGAATTCCCGCAGATCGCCGCGCAGCTCGGAACGACGCTGCCGCGCGCCGAGGCGTCGCCCGCCGCGGCGCCGCCGGTGCTGGCGGCGCGGCCGGGCGAGACGATCACCGCCCTCGACTGGGGCGGCGACGTGCGTCCGCTCGGCGATGTCGAGGCCGACATGATCCGGCTGGCGCTGGAACGCTATGGCGGCCGCATGGCACTGATCGCCCGCAAGCTGGGCATCGGCCGGTCGACGCTTTACCGCAAGCTGCGCGAACTCGGCCTCGCCGACAAGGAACTTGCCGACAAGGAAGGAGAGCCGGCGGAGACCACGGACCCGGAAAAGGGCGTCGCCGCCGAATGACATGAAAGTGACCGGTGCGGCACCGCCGGTCGATTGAACCATGAACGGGAATACGATGTTTTTGCTGATGGGTGCTGGATTTGAAAGGGCTGCTGGAATGGCGAAGAATCGCCTGACACTCCTCCTGGCCGGTGTTGCCGCCATTGGACTGCCTGCGCTGTCGGCGCAGGCTTATGTTGCGGAGACGCCGCAATTCATCCTCCGCGCCGGAAGCGCCGCGGCGCTGACGGACGGCGATGCCAGGCTGGGGCCGGTCGACGCCGCGATTCGCGCCCAGCTGGCTCATGCTGGGCGGGACGGCAGCTATCACCAGAAGCGCGACGGCGCCGGCGTCGCCGCCTTCTATGCCGACCGCAACTTCGCGCCGGTCTGGACCGCCGACGGCCACCTCACCGAGGCGGCGCTGAAGGTGATCGACCGCCTGCAGCACGCCGACGAGGACGGCCTCGACGCCACCGCCTTCGCCACGCCGGCGGCAACGCCCGGCACGGCCGATCCGGAACGGCTGGCGCAGGCGGAAGTGATGCTCAGCATGGCCGTGGCGCGCTATGCCCGCCAGGCCTATGCCGGCCGCCTCGATCCGAGCACGGTCTCCGGCTACATCGACATCAAGCCGCATCTGCCCGATCCGATCGAGGCCCTTGCCACGATCACCGGCGCCGACGATCCGGCCGCGGCGATGGCCGCCTTCAATCCGCAGCAGCCGGGCTATCTCGCCCTTCGCGACCAGCTGGCCAAGCTGCGCGCCACCGCGGCGGCGGAGGAACACCAGGTCGTCGTTCCCGACGGCAAGGCGCTGAAGCTCGGCGTCACGGACGAGCGCGTGCCGATCCTGCGGGCGCGGCTGGAGGTGGCGACGCCCTCGGCCGATCCGGAGACCTTCGACGAGGCGCTCGACGCCGCCGTGCGCGCCTATCAGTCCGCCGAGGGCCTCGCCGCCGACGGCATCGTCGGCAAGAACACGATCTCCTCGCTCAACGGGCCGAAGGTCAACGCCGAGGCCGAGATCATCGCCAACATGGAGCGCTGGCGCTGGATGCCGCGCGACCTCGGCCATTTCTACGTGCAGGTGAACATTCCCGAATATACCCTGCGGATCATGAAGGACGGCGAGGTCTTCCACCGCACACGTGTGGTGGTCGGCAAGGTCTCGTCGCAGACGCCGATCTTCAACGACGAGATCGAGCATGTCGTCGTCAATCCGTACTGGAACGTGCCGGCCTCCATCGTCAGGAGCGAGCTGCTGCCCGCCCTGATGTCCAATCCGGGCTCGGTCGGCGGCTACGAGGTCTATGCCCGCGGCAAGCGGGTCGATCCCTGGGCGATCGACTGGTCGCAGGTGAACCCGCGCAGCATCGGCTTCCGCCAGCCGCCGGGCGACCGCAACGCGCTGGGCCGCATCAAGTTCATGTTTCCCAACAGCCACGACGTCTATCTGCACGACACGCCGTCGAAGAGCCTTTTCGGCCGCGACGTGCGGGCCTTCAGCCACGGCTGCGTGCGCGTCCAGGAGCCGTTCGAATTCGCCCAGGCGCTCCTGGCGGAGGACGGGAAGCTGACGGCCGACAAGCTGAAGCGCCTCGTCGGCGGCCGTGAGACGCGGCAGAACCTGTCGCACCATATCCCGGTCTATCTCACCTATTTCACCGCCTTCGTGGATGAGGCCGGCGATCTGCAGCTGCGCCCAGACATCTACGGCCACAGCGCCAAGGTGCGGACGGCGCTCGGTCTCGATCAGTCGAGCAGCTGATCAGGGCGAGAAGCCCCATAGTACTGACGGCAATGGCGAAGGGCCGGGATGGCAACATCCCGGCCCTTCGCAATCTTGTCCAAATGATGACGCAGGCACCTTTTTCCGACCGATCTTATCGCTTGCATCTTGCCGGCCGATCGGCTGTTCTTGCGACGCCGCGTTAGTCGCGACGGCGTGATCGCGACAAGGATTAATTAACCCTAGCATTCCACACTCGCCGTGTGGGGGAAGCCAGAGACGGCAAGACGGCGGACCAGGGACTTGAGAGCAGCAGATAAACCCGAGCCTCAGCGCCGCGTGAAACGCAGGCGTCTTCTTGGCAGCGCGTCCTCTCTGGCCGTCGCTGTCCTCTTTATCGGCTTTACGGCGTTCACTCCTACCAATGCAGGAAGTAACGACCGCACGCTTTCGTTCCACAACACCCATACGGGCGAGAACGCGACGATCACCTTCAAGCGCAACGGGGTCTACGACCCCGAGGGCCTGAAGCAGATCAACCACATTCTCCGCGACTGGCGGAAGAACGAAGTCATCCGGATGGATCCGCGCCTGATGGATCTCGTCTGGGAGGTCTACCAGCAGACCGGCGCCACCGCCCCGATCAACATCATCTGCGGCTATCGCAATCCCGGCACCAACGCCATGCTGCGCGGGCGCAGCCGCAACAGCGGCGTAGCGCAGAACAGCCAGCACATGAAGGGCAACGCCCTCGACTTCTTCATTCCGGGCGTGCCGCTCGCCAAGCTGCGCGAGATCGGCCTGCGCATGCAGATCGGCGGCGTCGGCTTCTATCCGACGTCCGGCTCGCCCTTCGTGCACATGGATACCGGCTCGGTGCGCCACTGGCCGCGCATGACGCGCGACCAGCTCGTCCGCGTCTTCCCGAACGGCCATACGCTGCACATCCCGTCCGACGGCCGGCCCCTGCCCGGCTATGCCGAGGCCAAGGCCGCCTTCGAGGCGCGCGGCAAGACCGTCGTCGCCCTCTACGGCCAGCCGTCCCGCGGCAATGGCGGCGGCCAGGGGACGCTTGTCGCGTCACTGTTCGGCGGCCGCGACCGTGGCGCCGCCCCGGCGGCGCCTGCTGCCCCCGCCGCGCCGGCGCCGATTCCGGCGGCGTCGCAGGATGAGCTTCAGGACGTCATCGTCGCCGCGATGGATGCCCCGACGCCGCGGCCGTCGCCGCTGCGCCTGATGGCGCCGCAGGGCAACTCGGCCGGCGCCGGCAACACGCCGGACGTGCCGGTCCAGCTCGCATCGCTCGAAACCGGCATCGTCGCCCCGCGGCCGCGGCCCAATCCGATGGCCGACCAGCCGGCAGTGGCGCAGACGCCGCTGCAGCGCGCCGCCGCGCAGCGGGCGCGCGAGCTTCAGGCCGAGGCGGCTCAGTTGCCGGTGATGGCCTTCGCGCCGGCGCATGACGCCGACCGCGATCCGCTTGCGCTGCTGATGCGCGAGGCGGAAGCCGCACAGACCACCGAGCCGGGCGTCGCCGTCGCGCCGACCCGGCGCGCCGTGGCGGCCGTCGCCGCGCCGGCGGCAGCGGCGACCCGGGCATGGAACGACCCGCTGGCGCGCATGAAGTTCACATTCGCCAGCTGGAGCGAATCGCCGTTCCTGACCGGCAGCGCCACGACACGCCAGGCTGCCTTTGCGCGCCTGTCGGCACCGAACACCAGCCGCAGCCCGGAATTCTTGGCGAAGCCGGCGGTAGCGCCGGCGCCGGGCTTCCAGCCGGTCGCCCATGCCGAATTCGGCACCAACCGCTTCACCGGCGTTGCCGTGCGCTATGTCGCGATGGTTCCGCTTGGGCCGGACGGCTACCGCGTCGCGGCGCGATAGCGGACCTCGCCGCATCAATCCTCGAAAAAGCCGGCCTCGCGCTGGCTTTTTTTCATTCTGATCGCACGGCCCGGGCAACGGTCCGAGCCCGCCGGGCTATTCCTCCGGTGCCGGCTCGACCGCCATGCCGAGCGCATGCAGATAGAGATCAAGAAGCGCCTCCTGCTCCTCCCGCTCGGCCTTATCCTGCTTGCGCAGGCGCACCACGGTCCGCAGCGTCTTGGTGTCGAAGCCGTTCGCCTTGGCTTCCGCATAGACGTCGCGGATATCCTCGGACAGCGCCTTCTTTTCGTCCTCGAGGCGCTCGATGCGCTCGACGATGGCGCGCAGCTGCGCGGCGGCAATGCCACCCGGTTCAGCCATGAAACATGCTCCGGAAGGTTTATGAACGGGCGTTTGAGTGCCCGTTTCGGCCGGGACGGTCAAGGTGCGGGCGGGAAGTTCTCCCCCGCGCTCAGTGATCCGTCTTCAGGGCCGCGAACGCTGCCGCCGCCTCAGGGGACGCATCGCGCTGGTAGCGGGCTTTCCATTCGTCGAACGGCATGCCGTAGATGATCTCGCGCGCCTCCGGCCGCGACAGATCGATGCCGCGCTCCCGCGCCGCCGCCTCGTACCAGTTGGAGAGGCAGTTGCGGCAGAAGCCGGCAAGGTTCATGAGGTCGATGTTCTGGACATCCGTACGCTCGCGCAGATGGTTCAGCAGCCGGCGAAACACCGCCGCCTCGAGCTCGGTCTGCGTTGCCGTGTCGATGGTCGTCATGCTGCCGCTCCCTCCGGTTCAACAGGTGGCACGGGGCCGGTAAGCGACCCATAGTGATGGATCTGGTCGAGCTGCGCATCCCCCGGCAGGTCGCCGAGGATGCTGCCGAGCCGAGCCGCCCAGCGCTGCGCGCCCGCGTCGTCGCCGATGAGGTCCTGCCGGATCTCGACAAGGGCGTGCGGCAGGCCGCGTCGCGTTCCATGCCGATACATGGTGTCGTTCGGAAGCGCGCCGCGATACGGCTCGTTGTCGCCGACGACGAGATCGCCCGGCGCCGCCAGACGATCCAGCAGGACGCGCGCCATGCGCGGATCGGCGTCCCACAGGATGCCGACATGCCAGGGGCGCGGCACGCCTTTCCAGCGCGGCGTGAAGCTGTGAATGGCGACGAGGATGGGCACGATGCCGGCCGCCAGGCGCGCCCGCACCAGCGCGGCCACCGCGGCATGATACGGCGCGTGGTAGAGGGCGATGCGCCGCGCCCGCTCGCCTGCATCGACATTCCTGTTGCCCGGCACCACCGCGCCATCGGAAAGGCGCATGATCAGCGTCGGATCGTCCTCGCCGCGGTTGAGATCGATCAGCAGGCGCGAATAGCGCCCGAGGATGGCGGGAGCCCCCAGGGCCTCGGCGAGGCGGCGCGTCACTGCGGCAGCGCCGATGTCATAGGCGATGTGGCGGTCGAATTCCCCGGACGGCATGCCGAGGTCTTCGTATTCGGCGGGCAATTGCCTTCCGGCATGATCGCAAAGGAGGATCAGCCGCGCGGAAGGATCGCCGGGAAGAAGCTCATACGGCAGCGGCGATGGAAGATCGCCGGCCGCGACCGCAAGGCCGGATGGATCAGGCATGCGGTCATGATACGAGGGCCGGCCGCGGCATTCCAGACAGCCGCGAGCGGGAGTTGCCTGGAAAATGAGTGAGCGGACCGCCACCGTCCCTTCCGCATCCGGCAGCGCCGAGGCAGCCCGGCCGGCTGCCTTCCTGGCGCTGATCACCGGCGCGCTCGCCATGTCGGCGTCGCCGATCTTCGTCCGGCTGGCCGATGTCGGACCGTTCGCCAGCGCCTTCTGGCGCGCCGGCCTGGCGATCCCGGTGCTCTATGTCTGGGTTCTCATCGAGGGCCGTCTTTCCGGCCTGCCGCGCGCCGGGCTGTGGCGGATCGATCCGGCCGTTCTCCTGGCCGGCCTGTTCTTCGCCGGCGACCTGACGTTCTGGCACCTGTCGATCCTCAACACGACCGTCGCCAATGCCACGCTGCTAGCGACGATGGCGCCGGTGTGGGTGGTTCTCGGATCGCGCTTTCTCCTCGGCGAGAAGGTCGCCGCCCGGGTGGTGCTCGGCCTCCTGATCTGCCTCTGCGGCGGCGCCGCGCTTCTCGGCGGCAGCGCCCGCTTCGCCCCGGAGCATCTGGCGGGCGACTTCTACGGCCTCGTCACGTCGATCTTCTTCGGCGGCTATTTCCTGGCGGTGCGGGCGGCAGGGCGGCGCGTGTCGCCGGGCCGCATCACCTTCCAGGCGAGCATCGTCACCGCCCTGGTGCTGCTGGTCGTGGCGCTGGCGTTGGAGCCGACGCTGTGGCCGGCAACGCTCGGCGGCGCCGCCGCGCTGTTCGGCGTCGCCTGGGTCAGCCATGCCACCGGCCTCAGCCTGCTCTCATTCGCGCTCGGTCGCCTCCCCGCCGCCTTCTCCTCGCTGGTGATCTTCGTCGAGGCGATCGGCGCCGCCGTCCTCGCCTGGCTCCTGCTGGCGGAGGCCATCTCCTGGATACAGGCTGCCGGCGGCGCGCTGATCCTTGCCGGCATCGTCGTGGCGCGTCCGCGGCAGGGATAGGAGCATCCGGCCTTGATCCCGTCGACATTGCCCGTGAAAGTCCGCCCGCCTGATTCGCGGCTGGCGCTTTTTTGCCTCGCCGCTCCGGTCAGGTCCGCCGCGTTTGACAGCGACGAATCGGCGGCGGCATAAACGATCGATCGGCACACCATCATTTCACGGCAGATGAGTCAGCGATTCTTCCGGGGCCGAAGCCGCAAAATCGGTGTGGCGGGTTTTGTCATATTCGGTGCATTGGTCGGGCTGGGCTGGTCGACGCCGGCTTCCGCCGAGCTGCGCCTCTGCAACAAGACGTCCAGCCGCGTCGGCATCGCCATCGGTTACAAGGAAAATTCGTCCTGGACGACCGAAGGCTGGTGGAATGTCGGGGCCAATGCCTGCGAGACAATCCTTGCCGGGCCGCTGGTGTCGCGCTTCTATTATATTTACGCCGTCGACTACGATCAGGGCGGAGAATGGGCCGGCAAGGCCATCATGTGTACTCGGGATAAGATGTTCACCATTCAGGGTATCGAAGACTGTGTTGCCCGCGGCTTCGATCGTACCGGCTTCTTCGAAGTCGACACGGGCGAGCAGAGAAGCTGGACCGTCCAACTGACCGAGCCGACGCAGGGCGTCGACGGTCGATGATGCATCGGTCACGCAAGGTAAAGATCCTCGCCACGCTCGGCCCGGCATCGTCCGACAAGACGGTCATCGCCGATCTCTTCCGCGCCGGCGCCGACCTGTTCCGCATCAACATGAGCCATGCCTCGCATGACATCATGCGGCGGCTGGTCAAATCCATCCGCGAGGTCGAGAGCGAGTTCGGCCGGCCGATCGGCATTCTCGTCGACCTGCAGGGCCCGAAGTTCCGCCTCGGCGCCTTCGCCGAAGGCAGCGTGCCGATCGAGCGCGGCCAGACCTTCATCCTTGATTCGGACCAGACGCCCGGCGACCGGACCCGCGTCTATCTCCCGCATCCGGAGATCCTCGCCGGCCTGCGTCCCGGCCACCGCCTGCTCATCGACGACGGCCGCGTCCGCCTCGTCGTGCGCGAGGCGGAGCCCGGCCGCGCCGTCGCGACGGTCGAGGCCGGCACCAAGCTCTCCGACCGCAAGGGCGTCAGCATTCCCGACACGACGCTGTCGGCGGTGTCGCTGACCGAAAAGGACCGCTCCGACCTGCAGGCGGCGCTGCAGGAATCGATCGACTGGATCGCCATGTCCTTCGTCCAGCGCCCCGATGATCTGGAAGAGGTGAAGGCGATCGTCGCCGGCCGTGCCGGCGTTCTCGCCAAGATCGAGAAGCCCCAGGCCGTGGAGCATCTGGAGCGCATTATCGAGGTGTCGGACGCCATCATGGTGGCGCGCGGCGATCTCGGCGTCGAGATGCCGCTGGAGCGCGTCCCGGGCATCCAGAAGCTGATCACCCGGGCGGCCCGCCGCGCCGGGCGACCGGTGGTCGTCGCCACCCAGATGCTGGAATCGATGATCAGCGCGCCGGTGCCGACACGCGCCGAGGTCTCGGACGTCGCTACGGCGGTCTTCGAGGGCGCCGACTGCGTCATGCTCTCCGCCGAGTCGGCAGCGGGCGCCTTTCCGGTCGAGGCGGTCGCCACGATGGACCGCATCGCCGGCGAGGTCGAACGCGACTTCTACTTCCCCAGCATCATCAACGGCCAGCGCGCCGAGCCGCAGGCGACGGATGCCGATGCCATTGCCGCCGCCGTCCGGCAGATCGCCGAGACGCTGCAGCTGTCGGCGATCTGCTGCTACACCGGCTCCGGCGCGACCGGCATCCGCGTGTCGCGCGAGCGGCCGCAGATCCCGATCATCGCCATGTCGCCGGTGATCGCCACCGCCCGCCGGCTGTCGATCGGCTGGGGGCTCCACTGCGTCTTCGGCGAGGAAGCGGCCGACCTGGAAGGGATGGTCGATCGCGCCTGCGCCGTCGCCCATACGGAAGGCCTGGCGCAGCCGGGCGAGCGCATCATCATCACCGCGGGCGTGCCGCTGGGAACGCTCGGCACGACCAACATGCTGCGCATCGCGACGGTGCGGAAGGACGGCCAGGGCGCCGAATAGGCGCCCGGCCTGGGCGGAACACGGATGGCACAGGACGAAGCGCGCCGATGCCGCTTCCTGGTGCGAAGGCTCAGATCTCGCCGCCGAGCTTCTTTTCGAGTTCGGCGACGATGTCCGGAATGTTTTCCAGGAACGGATCGATGTCGAGGGCGCGGCGGAAGACGTCGAGCGCTTCCTGATCGCGATCGAGATCGCGCATGATGAGGCCGAGACCGCTCAGCGCCCCGAAATGGCGCGGCTCCAGTGCCAGGGCGCGCCGGATATCGGACAGCGCCAGGCCGTAATCGTCGATCATGTAATAGACCGTGGCGCGCTTGTTCCAGCCTTCGACGTAGTTCGGGCGCATGACGGTGACGTTGTCGAGGAGATCCAGCGCCAGCGGATAATCCTTGTCGTTCATCGCCTGCATGGCCCAGTTCATCAGCAGGTCGACGGTGTCGCTGCCGGACTTCAGCCAGATCTGCTGGATATGGCCCTCCGCCAGCCGGGCGTCGGTCTCGTCGCCCGCCGCTGCGAGGCGCTCGAACCACATGTCGAGGTCGCTCTGCTTGGTGCGCCGCAGGGCCGGCCCGGCCTCGTCCGACGGAACGAGAATGGGAGGCGCGGGCGGCGGCAGCGACGGATCGGCCGGCGTCGGCGGCGCCATCTGCTGGGCAGCAGCGCCGAGCGTCGTCGCAGCCAGGAATGCCGTCAGAAGTGCAAAAAGCCGCATGGGCGGAACCTTAGTCCCACCCGCGGCAAGCGGTCAAAACAAAAGGCCGGGAGGTCGCTTCTGGCAGCGCCGGAATCAGCCCTGGCGCGCCTTGTAGCGCGGATTGGTCTTGTTGATGATGTAGACGCGCCCCTTGCGCCGCACCAGGCGGTTGGCCCGATGCCGGGTCCGGAGCGACTTGAGGGAGTTGCGGATCTTCATGGCCGTCTTTTCTTTGGGCTGTGCTTCGAGGCGAGGCTCTTATCGCAGCCCACCCTCCCGGTCAATGCAGCCCGCCGTTTCCTCGATCGGCGGAATCGCGTTTCCGATGTTTCGTGGGCGCCGCCGCTTGAACCGCCTGCGCCTCCCTTGTATATGCGACCGGCGCTGCCGGTCCCGCCCGACAGCCTCAGTGGGCGCGTAGCTCAGCGGGAGAGCACTACGTTGACATCGTAGGGGTCACAGGTTCAATCCCTGTCGCGCCCACCAT
>CAZAAW010000042.1:0-13773 GCA_964483325.1 uncultured Hyphomicrobiales bacterium | reverse complement strand
AAAGTGTCCACCATGTCCCCGAACATGTGTCCACCTTGTCTCCGGTCCGTACACCGGTGAGGGATGGGCGCCTCTTTCTGCTGGGACAGCATCCCTCATCGGGAGGCACGCACCAATCCCTCCTCGCCTCTGGCGGGGAGGGTGGCGCGCGCCGAAGGCGCGTGACGGGTGGGGACCCACGCTGGGCACGGCGCACCGCAGTCCACACCGGCGCCATGCCCGGGCGAAGACCTGGGCATGACGTAAAATCGACGGCGCTGGAAATCGACTGGGCTAGAAATCGACGCGGTTAAAAGTCGACGCCCTGGCGCTTCAGCTCCTCGCGCGACTTCTCCAGCAGCTCCTCGCCGACGCGCGCCGACCAGCCCTGCACGACCTGCAGCGAATCCTGCAGCACCTGGGCGCCGACGGTCGCCAGCTTGGTGCCGGCCGGGCTCTTGTAGAAGGCGGTGATGGCGTTCAGCTCTTCCTCGGTGAAGGCCTTGGCCCAGATGCGCGCCACGTCGTTGTCGAGGTCGCCGCGCCGCGTCGCCATGGTGAGGGCCATCGCCTCGACGGCCGCCGTGATCTCCTTGTGGAGGTCGGGGCGCTGGCTGATCAGCGTCGTCTGCACCTGCTGCGACAGCATCGGCAGGACGTTGTTGAAGCCCTCGGCGGTGCGGGCGCTGGTGACGGCGGCGCGGGCGGCGGCGAGGTGGCTCTCGGTGATGTCCTGCGCGGCGGCCGGCAGGGCGGTCAGCGCACCGATGGCAAGGCTGCCGGCCACGGCAACCGAGGCAAGAAGGGATCGGATGGTCATGACTGTCTCCATGAAGGGGAGGGTGCGCCCGGCTTCATTCTCACGATACCGTCGGGTCGGGCAAGAATGGCTTCCGATGCAAGTCCGATGAACAGGCCATGCTCGACCACCCCGGGGATTGTCGAAAGCCCCTCCGCCAGCGCTTCTGGATCGGGAATGCGGCCAAAAGAGGCGTCCAGAATGAAATGTCCGCCGTCGGTCAGGAAGGGCTCGCCGCCAGCCTGGCGCAGCGCGATGGCGCCGGCAAGGCCGAGGCGCCCGGCCAGTGCCGCGACGGCGCGGCTGGTGGCGCCAAGGCCGAACGGCACCACCTCGATGGGCAGGGGAAAGGCGCCGAGCGTCTCCACCAGCTTGGAGGCGTCGGCGATGACGATCATGCGGCGCGAGGCGGCGGCGACGATCTTCTCGCGCAGCAGCGCCCCGCCGCCGCCCTTGATCAGCCGCAGCCTTCCGTCGAGCTCGTCGGCGCCGTCGACCGTGAGGTCGAGCTCCGGCTCCTCGTCGAGCGTCGCCAGCGGAATGCCGTGCTCGGCGGCGAGGCGCCTTGTGCGCTCGGAGGTCGGCACGCCGACGATGCTGAGCCCGTGCCGCACCTTGTCGGCCAGCGCCAGCACGAAATGATCGGCGGTCGAGCCGGTGCCGATGCCGAGCCGCATGCCGGGCGTCACCGCCTCCACTGCCGCCACGGCGGCAAGGCGCTTCAGGTCGTCCGCGCTGTGTTCTGGCGCGCTGTCGTCTGGCACGTAGGGGCTGCCTCTGCTGGCCGGAAAGTGCGGTTAGTTAGCATGGCCGCCTGACCTCTGCCACAGGGCCCTGCTGCAGATCGACGCGCGGCCGGCGCTTTCGTGACCGGACGCGGAGGGCTAAGGTCCGGCCGCAAAACCGCAACCTCCCACGGAAACCCCTGCCCATGCCTCCTTCGCCCACACTGGCGTTCGATCTCGATGGAACGCTTGTCGACACGGCGCCCGACCTGATGGCGACGCTGAACTACCTGCTGACCCGCGAGGGCCTGCGCGCGGTCGGCCTGGAGGAGGCGAAAGGCATGATCGGCGCCGGCGCCCGGGCGCTGATGGAGCGCGGCTTCGCCGCCAATGGCGCCGCGCGCAGCGCCGCCGAATATGACGCCCTGTTCGAGGATTTCCTCGCCTATTACATGGCTCATATCGCCGACGACAGCCGGCCCTTTCCGGGCGTCGTGGCGGCGATCGACCGACTTGCTGGCGAAGGCTGGCGGCTGGCGGTCTGCACCAACAAGCTGGAAGGCCTGTCGCGGCGCCTGCTCACCGAGCTCGGCATCGCCGACCGCTTCGCCGCCATCTGCGGCGGCGACACCTTCCCGCTGAAGAAGCCCGATCCGCGCCACCTCGAGGAGACGATCCGCAAGGCCGGCGGCGACCCGACGCACGCCCTCATGGTCGGCGATTCGGCAACCGACATCGCCACCGCCAAGGCCGCCGGCATCCCGGTGGTGGCGGTCGATTTCGGCTACACGACAGTCCCGGTCCGCGACCTCGATCCCGACCGCGTCATCAGCCATTTCGACGCCCTCTACGACGCCGTGCAGGATCTGATGGGAGCCGCGGCACGGTAGGGAGGACGCGGGGGCCGTCTAGGCCGCCATTTGCCAGTGGTCGTCCACCGCCCGGAGGTTCACCGACGCCACGTCGACCTGGTCGAGTTCGGCCAGGCGTTCGACAAGCTGCCGAACGGAGCCGTCGCCATCGGCATAAGTGGCATAGATGACGCGCACGAGGCGGTCGGCCAGCCCCGGAATCGCCTTGGCGCGACCCTTTTCCCAGCGCTTGACGGCCTGCTCGTTGGAGCCCATGAGCTCGCCGAGATGCTTCTGCGACAGATCCATTTCAGTGCGCAGGAACCGGAGCTCGGCGCCGGTCAGCGGCTTCGGCAGCTCGACCAGCCAGCGGCCGATGAGCCGGTGGAGGCCGTCCATATTGTGAATCGACACGCCTTCTCCATACGGCGTCTGGTGCACTTCGTAGCCGTTGACGAGATAGACGTTGTCGAGCCCGCTCTCCGTATAGTGGTGCATCGTCGATCTCCTCAGTAGACGGTGATCACGATGAGCCTGGTTGCCCAGTCGATCGCGACCACGCAGTGAATTTCATCACCTGCCGCACGCCGGCACATGGTCACCTGCCAGTGACCATGCATGTTCATGAAAGGGCCTTCTTCGATAAGGCCTCGCCGCAGGCAGACGTCGATCTGTCGCCGGTTGATCGCCCGTTGCCGCCCGCGCTTGCTTGCGTGCTTCCCCAAGATGACCCGGGAAGAATCGGCAGCGATCTCGCGGATGACCTTGAGAGCGTCCGCGACCGACAGGGCGGTTGGAACGGGTGCCTTGAACGGGACGACCTTCGCCATTCGACGGGTATTATATTGATACCCAGGCGCAACTTTCAACGAGAACGTTTGTTCCCGCGACGTGAATCACACCGCCCGACAATGCAAGGCTTCGACGGGGATGACACGGCCGCTGCGAGGGCGCGGTCAGGCGGCCTGCGACGGCCGCGCCTCGACCACCAGCTCCATGCCGACGGCGCGCAGGGCCGCCTCGATCTGTTCGAGACGGGAGGCGTGCAGCAGGTTGAGGGCGCGGTCGACCTGCGGCAGCTGCCAGCCGACGCGCCGGGCAAGCTCGGCCTTGCCGATGCCCTGGTCCCGCATGGCAGTGTAAAGCGCGATCTTGGCGGCGGCGAGCGCCGGAATGGCAACGGTCGGCCGCCCCTGGGCCGGCGACGGCGCCGGGATCGGCTTGCGGTCCTGGATCAGCGCCGAGACCATGCTCTCGATGGCGTCCGGGAGCCGCGCCAGCGCCTCCGCCTCGTCCTCGCCGAAAGTATGGGCGCCGGGAATGTCCGGCGCATAGGCGGTGACGGTGCCGTTGTCCTCATATTCGAGGACTGCAGGGAAACGCATCGGGTTCACTCCTTCAGCCCGAGGTCCTTGAGTATTTTCGCCCAGAGACCTTTGCCCAGCTCCTTGCCGGCGCCATGCTGCGGCAGGACCGTTGTCCTGTCGCCGAGGCGGACCAGAAGGTGGCCGCCCTTGGCAGGGGTGAAGGTACACCCCTGACGGGCAAGGAAACGGCGAGCCTGGGTCGTGTTCATAAAGGAGCAACATAACACATCTGTTGTGTATACCTACACAAATGTTGTGTTGCCGACGAGAGACCGTCCGCCTGCCGATGGGCCTCCAAGAGATGAAAATGGTGGGCGCGACAGGGATTGAACCTGTGACCCCTCCCGTGTGAAGGGAGTGCTCTCCCGCTGAGCTACGCGCCCGCCGGCCCTGCCGGTCAGGTGCGGCGATATAAGTGGCGGCGGCTCGGGCAGTCAAGCAACGAGGGCGCGGCAGCCGGTGGCGCCGGCGCCCGGTGCCCGGCGTGGGTCCCCACCCGTCACGCGCCTCGGCGCGCGCCGCAGTGACTTACCTCTCCCCACGGAGAGAGCCTGCCCCCGGACTTGATCCGGGGGTCGGAACGCGTCAGCGTTCCGGGTGAGGGTTACCGCCTGCGACGCGCGGCTGCGGCGCCGGGGCAGGAGTCCCGGCGGCCGAACCTCTCACCCGTCCGCCTAAGCCTCGCTCCGCGAGGCAAGAGGCGCCTCGACAAGATCAGGTGCATCGCTGCCGGGCGGCCCGCACCCTAACGCCGTCTGGTCGCGGCCCACAGGGCGGCGAGCGCGGCGATCATCAGCGCTGCGCCTGCAAGTGCCCACGGAGCGGACGGCCCTTCCAGGGCCTCGCATGCGCCGATGCAGGCGATCGGGTCGATCGTCACCACGCCGGTGCCCTGCAAGAGCCACAGGCCACCCAGCAGAAACGCCAGCATGGAGATGCAGGCAATGGCCCACCTGATCCAGGACACGGAAAGTCTAGCGGGTCATCTCTCCCGTTGTGGGATCGATCTTCACCTCGACCTTGGCGCCGCTCTTGGTGAAATACTCGATCTCGTAGTAGCCGCGGTCCGACCAGTCGACCTCGTCGACGTAATCGAAATCGGCGGTCTGTTCTATCCTGGCGATGATTTCAGAGAGCGCCTGTCCCGTTGGCGGCGCCGCTTGGGCGGCCAGGGTGGAGAGGACGAGGACAGCAGCGCCAATCATGAGTCGCATGGGAAGACCCCTCTGCTCGGAAACATGGCCGGCCGGCCATAGCTTCTCAAGGCCCGCCGGGGGCGGCAGGTTCCGGAAACGCGCGGCCCCGGCCCGGTGGCCCCGATCTACTCGGCGACTTGGTCGGCATCGTCGTCACCGGGCAGCAGGCCGAGGCGCTGCTCGCCCCGGATCAGGCCGCCGATCGGGCCGAGGCCGGCCAGCGGCAACACCATTTCAGTCCCGTCGTCACCGACGATCACCACGACTCCGTCCAGCGGACGGAAGTCCATCGACTTCACTCGGTTCATCCCTCAGCCCATAGGGTGGAACCGCATCCGTCAGGAAGATGACTCGCCGCGGCGATCAAGGCCAGCGTCGCCGCCGCGTCAGATCAGCCCGTCTGCCGGAGGCGGCCGTCGCCCGGACCGCGTGGGCAAGGCAGAGCCTTGCCCACCCTACGGCCGCAGGGCGTAGGTCGTGCGGCCGGGGAGGGTGCTGTAGGTCATCGGCTCCTGGCGGTGGCCGCTGGCGTCCCAGACGTCGTCGCGCACCAGGCGGAAGGCCTTGTCGATCTCGACGCCCGGACGGCAGAGATTGGCGGCCAGCGCCTGCGCATAGGGGCCGGGGCCGTCGCCCGGCGGGCTTTCGGCGATGCGGCCCGGCCTTGCCGGGAGGGCGACGAGCGAGGCGACCGGCGGGTCGACCGGCGCCATGGCGCCGCTGACGCCGCCGCTGACGCCGCCGGCGTCGCTGATGGTGCGGCGCATCGGGGCGATGAAGGGATTGTCGCGGCTGGCGTCGAGGATGACCACCCGCAGCAGCCGCGCCGGCCCGGCGGCGACGAGCAGGCGGTCGGCGCCGACCGTCTCGCTGAGGATGTCCCAGTCCTCCGCCAGCCGGGCATCGGTGGGGACGAGGAAGTTGTTGCCGGCCATGGAGATGCCGTAGCCGGCGTAATAGAGGACGACCCAGTCGGCGGCGCCGGCCTCGGCGCTCACCGCGTCGAGCGCCGCCAGCATCGCCGTGCGCGTGCCGTCGGCGAGCTCGGTGACGGTGAAGCCGCAATCGGCGAGGGCGCCCGCGACGAGATGGGCGTCGGCCTCGGCGCCGGGCAGCTCCGGCCCGTGCCGGTAGCGGCGGTTGCCGATGACGAGGGCGATGCGCCGGCCCGGCAGCGGTGTCTCCACCCGCACAGGCGGCGCCGGCTCGGCGCGCGGCGCCTGCGGGACCGGGGCTGCCTCGCTGCCGGGCACCGCCGCGCCCTCCGAGCCGACGGCGATGCTGAAGCTGCGCGGGGCGGTGCCGAGCGCCGCCGGCAGAGGCGGGAAGGGCGCCGCCTGGCGGGTGCTGAGGAGCACGGCTTCCTCGACGGCGGCACTGCCGGAGCTGTCCTCGAGCCTTGCCGCGACGAGCTCGCCCGAGGCGGCGACGGTGAGCGTCACGGTGGCCCACCCCTGCGCCAGCAGGATGCGCATGTTGGCGCGGGCGATGGCGGCGACGGAGGATTGCACCGCCAGCCGGTAGCGCTCCAGCGCCGCCGCGGCCTCGGCGGAGAGCGGCCGCGTCGCCTCCGCCGGCGTTGTTGCGGCCGGCGCAGCCTGCGCCGGTGCAACTGCTTCGGCCGGCGCGTCGAGACGCGCCACGAGGGCGTCATAATCCGGCGGCGACAGCTCGCGCAGCAGCGCCTCGATCGGCGGCCGGAGCGCATCGTCAGGCCGCGCCAGGCGGCCGGCGGCGACGAGATCGGCGACCGCCGCCGCGTTGTCGCCGGTGGCGATAGAGGCGCGGGCGCGGCCGAACAGCGCCGGCACGCTGTCCGCATCGAGCGCCAGCAGCGCCGTGTAGTCGGCGATGGCGCCCACCGCGTCGCCGGCGGCGGCGCGCCGGGCGGCGCGCTCGCCATAGCCGGCGGTGAGCGGCGCCGCGACGTCCATGCCGAGCCGGCCGGCAGTCTCGAAGCTGGCGATCGCCTGGTCGGCATCGGCGCTGACCAGGCCGCGATAGTAATGCGCCTCGGCAAGGCCCGGATCGAGCGCGACGGCCTTGTCGAAATCCTCAGCGGCCGCCGCCCGCCGCTCCGCCAGGCTGTCGTCGGGGGCGAGGATGACGGTGGCGACGCCGCGGCGCAGATAGGCCTGCGCCCGCTCCGCCGGCGGGCGCGCCGCGTCGGCGATGACGGCCGAGCAGGCGGCGATGATCGCCGTCTGGTCCGGCCCGGGGGCGCAGCCATCGGCCGGCGGCGCGGCATCTGGCAAGGTCTCCGGCGTGGCCGCCGGCTGGCTCTCCTGCGGCAGGCCCGGGTGGGTGCGCCGGTAGGCGTCGCGGATGCTCTCCGAGAGCTGGGCGGTCTGCACGTCGGCGGTCTGTACGGCTGCGGCGGCCGCCGGCCCGGCGATTGTCGCGGCGAGCAGCAGCCCGGCGATGACGCGACGCAGCATCCTTACACCCCCCATGACACGCCCTTTGGCCATGCCGCTTCCGGCATGGTCCCCCCGTCCGGCGTCCTTGACAGTACCGGAGACTGCGCGTTCGCTTCCGCCAGGCCCGGCGCTATCGACCGGATGCCAGGGAGGGAATTATGGACCGTCGTCAATTCTTCAGGAAGGCCGGTGCCGTCACCGGCGGCGCCGCGGTGAGCGTCGCCGCTCTTGCCGCTCCGGCCATCGCGCAGTCGAATCCCAAGCTGAAATGGCGCCTCGCCTCCAGCTTCCCGAAGTCGCTCGACACGATCTTCAGCGCCTCGGAGGTCTTCGCCAGGTCTGTTTCGGAAGCGACTGACGGCAATTTCCAGATCGACGTCTTCGCCGGCGGCGAGCTCGTGCCGCCCTTCGCCATCGTCGACGCCGTCAACGAGAAGACCGTCGAGATCGGCCATACCGCCAGCTACTATTATTTCGGCAAGGACCCGACCTTCGCCCTCTTCACCGCCATGCCCTTCGGCCTCAACAGCCGCATGCAGGACGCCTGGATGTACGAGGGCGGCGGCATCGACCTGATGAACAAGTTCTACGCCAAATACGGCCTCTACACGCTGCCGGGCGGCAATACCGGGGCGCAGATGGCGGGCTGGTTCCGCAAGGAGATCAACACCGTCGACGACCTCAAGGGGCTGAAATTCCGCATCGCCGGCATTGCCGGCGCCATCATGGCCAAGCTCGGCGTCGTGCCGCAGCAGCTAGCCGCCGCCGACGTCTATCCGGCGCTGGAGAAGGGCACGCTCGACGCCGCCGAGTTCACCGGCCCCTATGACGACGAGAAGCTCGGCTTCTACAAGGTCGCCAAGTATTACTACTATCCCGGCTGGTGGGAGGGCGGCGCCATGCTGCACTTCCTCATCAATGACGAGCTGTGGAACGACCTGCCCAAGGCCTACCAGGCGGTGATCACCGCCGCCGCCGGCTACGCCAAGACCAAGATGCAGGCGCGCTACGACGTGCAGAACCCGCCGGCCATCCGCAAGCTTGTCGGCGCCGGGGCGGAGCTGCGCGGCTTCCCGCAGGAGGTGATGCTCGCCTGCTACCAGGCCGCCAAGGAGGTCTATGCCGAGATCTGCGCCGGCAATGCCGACTTCAAGGAAGTCCACGACGCCATCGTCGGCTTCCGCGGTGAGGAATATCTCTGGTTCCAGATTTCCGAGCAGCCCTTCGACGCCTTCATGATGGGCCTGCAGCGCAGCAACGCGCTGTAGTCCCGGTTTCCATATCGGCAGAAAGGCCGGGCCGCGCGCCCGGCCTTTTTTGTTGCGCCAGTCCGGGTGGTTATTGCGGCGCGCCGAAATTGAAGCCGCCGCCCGGCTGCTGCTGGTCCGCCGGGCCGAAATTGAAGCCCGGCGCCGGCGCCGCCTCCGGCGGCGGCAGCTCGATATGCACCTTCGACGGGTCGATCTCCTGGTGGCTGATGAAATAGGTCACCGATTGCGGCCAGACGATCACCACCACGGCGAGCAGCAGCTGCAGCAGCAGCCACGGAATGGCGCCGAGATAGATGTCGGAGCTCTTCACCGAGGGCGGCGCGATGCCGCGCAGGTAGAACAGCGCGAAGCCGAAGGGCGGGTGCATGAACGAGGTCTGCATGTTGACGCACAGCAGCACGCCGAACCACACCAGGTCGATCCCCAGCGCCTTCGCCACCGGCGCCAGCAGCGGGATGATGATGAAGACGATCTCGAAGAAATCGAGGAAGAAGGCGAGGAAGAAGACGGCGATATTGACGAAGAACAGGAAGCCGACCTGGCCGCCCGGCAACCCCGACAAGAGGTGCTCGATCCAGTGGCCGCCGTCCATGCCGCGGAACACCAGGACGAAGACGGTCGAGCCGATGAGGATGAACACCACCATCGAGGTCAGCCGCATCGTCGAGGACATCGCCTCGCGCAGCATCGGCCAGGTGAAGCGGCGGTTGGCGGCGGCCAGCAGCATGGCGCCGACGGCACCCATGGCGCCCGCCTCGGTCGGCGAGGCGAGGCCGATGGCGATGGTGCCGAGGACGAGGAAGATCAGCACCAGCGACGGCACCATGCCGCGCGCCACCTGCCACAGCAGCACCAGGCCGTGCTCCGTCCGCGCTTCCGGCGGCAGCGGCGGCATCGTGCCCGGCCGCAGCACCGACAGGACGGCGATGAAGGCGAGGAAGATCAGCACCTGCAGGATCGAGGGGCCGGTGGCGCCGAGATACATGTCGCCGACCGGCACGGCGAGCTGGTCGGCCAGCACGATCAGCACCAGCGACGGCGGGATCAGCTGGGTGATTGTGCCGGAGGCGGCGATGACGCCGGTGGCGAGGCGCATGTTGTAGCCGTAGCGCTGCATCACCGGCAGCGAGATCACCGCCATGGCGATCACCGAGGCGGCGACGGTGCCGGTGATGGCGCCGAGCACGGCGCCGACCAGGATGACGGCATAGGCGAGGCCGCCCGGGACGCGGCCGAACAGCTTGCCGGTGCCCTCCAGGAGATCCTCGGCGAGGCCCGAGCGCTCCAGGATCGCTCCCATGAAGGTGAAGAAGGGGATCGACAGCAGCAGCTCGCGCGAGATGATGTCGAAGAAGCGGTAGGGCAGAGCGTAGAGGAAGGCCTCGTTGAAATGCCCCGTGGCGATGCCGACGAGGCCGAAGCCGAGGCCGAGAAAGGCCAGCGAGAAGGCCACCGGGAAGCCGATGAGGAACACGACGACCATGGCGCCGAACATCAGCGGCGGCATCACGCCATAGTCGAACATGGGGCTCCCCTGACCTCGCGCCTACTGGGTCGGCTTTTCGTATGACGTGTCGAGGTCGAGCCGCCCGGCGAGGGCGACGACGCGCTTGATCAGCTCCGACAGCGCCTGGAGCACCAGGAGGGCGAAGCCGACCGGCAGCACCAGCAGCACCGGCCAGCGCAGCAGCCCGCCGTAATTGGAAGACACCTCGCCGGATTCGAAGGCGCGCAGGAACACCGGCCAGCACAGCCAGCCGAGGAAGATCGCCGCCGGCAGCAGGAAGACGACGATGCCGAAGATATCGACGATCAGCCGCGCCCGCCGCGACAGCTGGCCGTAGATGACGTCGACCCGGACATGCTCGTTGAGCAGCAGCGTGTAGCCGGCGCCGAAGAACACCACGGCGGCGAACATGTACCACTGCACCTCGAGGAGGCCGTTGGAGGAGAGCGAGAACAGCTTGCGCGCCGCGGCATTGCCGGCGCTGACCAGCACGGACAGCAGCACCAGCCAGTAGGCGATGACGCCGAACCAGCCGTTGAGCCGGTCCACCCCCCTGGAAAAGGCCAGCAGGCCTTTGACGACAGCCTCAGCCAAGGTCCCTCCCCAGGACCTGTTCCCGATTTTCGTTCGGGTGCCATATTTATGCGCCGGCGTCATCCCCGGAATGCCGACGGGACTGTTTTAGCCGGGGGCGGGGCGAGTGGCGAGTAGCGAGTGGAGGCGTAGGTGCGCCATGCCCGGCGTGGGTCCCCACCCGTCACGCGCCTACGGCGCGCGCCACCCTCCCCACGTGCCGTGAGGAGGGATGGGTGCGCGCTTCCCAATGCGGTGCCCTCCCAGAAAGAGGCGCCCATCCCTCACCGGAACGGGGAGGGTGGCCCCGGCGAAGCCGGGGTCGGGTGGGGAGCGCCGCCGGGCGCCTTGCACAGCCCTATGGCAGCACCCCGGCGGCGCCGGGTGGGGCGCGTGGGGCGAGGGCGCGGGTCATGGCGAGGCCGGCGAGGGCGAGGAGGGCCGGGACGGCGGCGAACCACAGGCCGGCTGCCGCCAGCGCCGCGGCGCCCGCCCAGGCGAGCGAGATCAAGGTCTCGGCGATGGCGGCGAGGCGCGAGGCGGTCTGGCGGCGGCGGAAGGTGCGGCGCTGCGCCCGTGCCCGGAACCAGATCTGGATCGCCGTCGCCGATGTCGCGGAGGCGGCGATGCCGATGAGCGCCGCCAGCCCGCTCATCGGCGACAGCAGGGCGAGGGCGGCGACGAAGGGCGCGAACAGCATCGCCACCGCCGCCAGCACCGCCTCGACCTTGGCGCGGCGGGCAAGGCCGCGCGGCAGCGGCGCGGTGGCGACGAGGTCCGGCGCGTCCTCGCCGGAGACCGCCAGCCAGGCGAGGCCGGCGGCAAGCTGGCCGGCGGCCATGACGAGGATCGGCGCGATGACCAGCGGCGGCCGCAGGCTGCCGCCGCCGCCATACATCGTCCACAGGAGGATGGCCGGCGGGATCAGGTAGAGCACCTGCAGGAGGCTCTGCGACAGGAGCCACGGATCGCGGCGCAGCAGCATCCATTCCTTGCGCCGCAGCACCGCCGCCGGCGACCTGTCGCGGAACGGCGCCGCGGCGCGCCGGCGCTGGCCGCCGGCGGTGCCGGCCGTGGTGCCGACGACGGCGGTGAAGCGCCCGGCGAAGCCGGCGATCGCCAGCGCCAGCGCGCCGAAGCCGAGGAGACAGACGGCAAGCAGCGGCAGGGCGTCGCCGGCAAAGGCGCGCGCCGGCCACCACAGCAGGCTGTCCGGCGTGAGGTCGCCGGGCGTCAGCCAGCCGAACAGGGCGCCGGGCTCGGTGCGGCCATAGGAGAGGATGCCGCCGGCCTGGATGCCGAGCACCAGCACGCCGCCGACCGCGGCGCTCACCACCTGCGCCACGGTGCGGGTGCGCTTCGGGCCGAGGAGGCGGAACAGCGCCATCGTCAGGGCGAGCGCGATGGCCGAGGCGAAGGCGCCGATCGCCGCCATCGTCAGGTAGCCGCCGAGCCATCGCGGCCCGACAAGGACGACCAGCATGTCGAGGAAGGGCGCGAAGAGCAGCAGGCTGAGCACCGTCGCCGCGGCGGCGAGGATGACGATGCGCACGGCGAAGATGCGCCGCGGCGAGGTCGGCGACGACAGCAGGAGGTCGAGATCGTCGCGGCTGTAGAAGGCGCGGGTGATGCCCTCCATCGCCTGCGACAGCGCCAGGGCGAAGGCGAAGAGCGCCGCCAGGCTGACCACCAGCAGCACCATGCTGTCCGGATCGGCGAGCAGCGGGCGATAGGCGCGCACGAGGGCGCGCGCCATCAGGTGCAGGAAGAGGGCGACGAGCAGGAAGGCGGCGACCAGCGTCGTCAGACGCCGGCGCGAGCCGAACATGCCTTTCAGCTCGCGCCAGGTGAGGCGCAGCTCGTTCCGGGCGAGGAGGGCGACCGGGCCGGGATCGCTCACGCCGCCGCCTCGCTGTCGGCGACGAGGCGCAGGAACACGTCCTCCAGATGCACGGCGCCGGAGCCGGCAAGGCGGCGCAGCTCGTCGAGCGTTCCCTCGGCGATCAGCCGCCCGGCGGCGATGACGCCGATGCGCTCGGCCATGCGCTCGGCGACCTCCAGGATATGCGTCGTCATGATCACCGTGCCGCCGGCCGCCACCCGCTGCAGCAGCACGTCCTTGACCTGGCGCGCCGAGCCGGCGTCGAGGCCGGTCAGCGGCTCGTCGAGGATGATCAGCCGCGGGTCGTGCACCAGCGCCCCGGCCAGCGCCACCTTCTGCTTCATGCCGCGCGAGAAGCCCTCGCAATAGTCGCCGGCATGCGGCATCAGGCCGAGCCAGCCGAGGAGGTCGCGCGCCCGGGCTTCCGCCGTCTTCGCCGCGACGCCCCACAGGCCCGCGACGAATTCGAGATATTCGAGCGGCGTCAGCCGGTCATAGATCAGCGGCTCGTCCGGCACCCAGGCGATCATCCGCTTGGCGGCGACGGGATCGGCGAGGGCATCGACGCCGAAGACGCGGATGCTGCCGGCATCGGGCTTCAGGAGCCCGGTCACCATGCGCAGCGTCGTCGTCTTGCCGGCGCCGTTGGCCCCCAGGAGGGCATAGAAGCTGCCGGCGGCGACCGTCAGGTCGAGGCCGTCGACGGCAGGGCGGCCGAAATGCTTGACGAGCCCGGCGATCTGAAGCGCCGGCTCGGTCGGATGGGCTTGATGCTCGTTCATGCTCGGCCTGACTGTCTCCTCGCAGTTTGTACCGCCGCGGCGGCATGACAAGGGGCCCTGACGGCCGGGAGTGCGAACCGCCGGCCATGACGCCTGGGGGGGGTGCCGCAGCGTGCGAACCTCCCGCTGACGCTCTCGACGCCGGGCATGACGCACCACCATCCCGCCTCCCGCCTGCGCCGCCGGGCAGTGCGTAGGGTGGGCAAGGCAACGCCTTGCCCACGCGGTCACCGGCCACCGCGCCCTCGGCCGCGTGGGCAAGCGCCTGCCGGCGCATGCCCACCCTACGGCACCCCTCCGCTGCGTCATGCCCGGGCTTGATCCGGGCACCCACGCGAACACGGTTGGCGCCGAAAGGAACGCCGCCGGCGAGGCGCTTTTCTGCGCCGCCGGTGTTCGCGTGGATGGCCGGATCAAGTCC
>CAZAAW010000041.1:0-14098 GCA_964483325.1 uncultured Hyphomicrobiales bacterium | reverse complement strand
CCTGTCAGGGATGTCCCCGGGCCATACATCAAGTCCGGCCATGACGCCGCGGGGGGGGGTGATGCGGTACGAGCCGGCCCCAGGAGGCGCCCTAATCCCCGCCGGCCATCAGCGGCAGGGACAGGATCCAGATGCCGAGCATGGTGTAGAACACCATCAGCGCCAGCAGCGGCAGCTGGCTGGCATTGACCTGCCAGCGCCGGGCGAAGACCCGCCGCGCCGTCTGGTGGCCGAGCCAGACGCTCGCCACATGGCCGAGCAGCAGCACCGCCACCTGGGTGTGCCAGATCAGCGGCATCGGCAGCAGCGGCTGGCGCTGGCCGCCGGCAATGCCGAGGAGCGACCAGCCCGTGCCGAACGGATCGGACAGGAGGCGCGGCAGGTTGGCGAGCTGCGTCAGCAGGAAGATGAAATAGTGGGTGAAGTTGTAGGCGATGGCGATCGGGATCAGCGAGAAGGCGAAGTCGAGCAGCAGCGCCCGCAACGGCCTGTCGCTGCGCGCCAGTAGCTTCGCCAGCCACAGCACCGCGGCATAGAGCAGGAAATAGGCGAAGGGCGACAGCAGGAGGCCGATCTGCCGATAGGCGAGATAGGAGCCCATCAGCATCTGCTGCGCCAGGCCGAGATCGTCGCCCCATAGCGGCTGCAGCCAGCTCATGGCATTGGCCCAGTAGAGGCTGATCCATAGCTGCGTCTCGTAGATGCCGTCATAGGTCGTCGACGACAGCATGAAGAGGACGAACAGCACCAGCGTCAGGCCGTCGGCCCGCCCGGCGAGCGCTCCCGACAGCGGCGGGCGGAAGGCGAAGGTCCAGCCGCGTCCGTCGCGGCCGATCTCCACCGGCGCCAGCAGCGCCGCCATGCGGAAGAAGACGGCGAAGACGTCGCCGCGGGCGAACCAGGCGGCGCGGCCGAACAGGAAGGCGCCGGCCAGCGTCAGGGCGCTGTAGCCGAGGAGCCCCCAGCCGAGGAGGCGCGGCGCCGCGCCGCCGAAGAGCTCCAGCCAGATCAGCCCGACATAGAGCAGGAAGGCCGGCCAGGTGGCCAGCCAGCCCGGCCAGGCAAGGCGCGGCCGGTCGAGATCGAGCCCCAGCCGCGCCAGGCCGGCCAGCATCAGCGCCCAGGGATTGAGGACGGCATAGAGATTGCCGGCCAGCACCACCAGATAGGTCAGCCCGAGCAGGAAGATCACCCAGAAGAGGGTCATGCCGAGATTGTCGGCGGCACTCCCCGTGCCGAAGAGCCCGGTGGCGATGGTGGCGACAAGGCACAGCGCCCCGAGGGCATGCAGCGCCGCCGTCACCGCCGGCCCCAGCCGGCGCGCCTGCCGCGCCTTCCCCGGCGCGGCATTGGCGTCGGCGAGCGCCGGCGCGCGGGCGAGCCAGGCGAGCAGCAGGAAGGTCAGCACCAGCGTCGCGGCGCCGCCCCAGGCATACATCCACACCGGCACCGGCAGGACATAGGTCGTGCCGAAGGAATGCGCCCGGGCGGCCGCCGGCGCGAGGCAGATCGCGACGGTAGCGGCGAGACGGCCGGCGGCGCGGCTCACCGCGGCTGTACTTCCAGGACGCCGACCTCGACCCCCTCGCCCTCGCCGGCATGCATCTCGATGGGGAAGCGGCCGGCGCGGTCGGCGACGAAGCTCATCGTCGCCTCCTGCCCGGCGCGCAGCACCGTCACCTTCGACAGGCCATGGATATGCAGCGCCCCGTCCGCCTCCGGCGTCAGGCGGAAGCTCACCGGCGTTCCCTCGCCGACGCTGAACACCGGCGCCGCCTCGCCCGGCGCCCGCGCCGCGGCGGAAAGCTGGAACGGCCCGGCCGCCGCCGTGCCGGTCTCGGCCGCCGGGTTCTGCAGCAGATAGTACAGCGCCCCGAGCGCCACGACCGCCACCAGGATGACAAGGACCAGGAACTGCCGCGACCGCATGCCGTCTCCGTTTCAAAAGCCGATGGAAGCGCCGGGCAAAACCGGCGCCCCCCGCACATTCGCCGCGCCCGTTTAGGGTTGGCCTGCGACAAATGTCATCACCCATTTGGGGGAAGAGCAGACCGAAGGGGCCGGCGCGCTCCGACAAGGCGCGCCGGCCGCAGCGCCGTCAGTCGGCGAAAAGGTCCGCATTGGCGGCGATGAAGGCGTCGCTGAGGCGCACCATCATCAGGCCGTTGTCCATGGCGTTGAACCAGACCTCGCGGCCGCCGTCGCGGAACTTCGGCACCACCACCGCGTCGGCGGTGTTGATGGGCACCGCCACCGATATCAGGCGCGGCGAGGCCGCCATCGGCTCGGTGCGCGTCGCCGCCGGCTTGTAATAGGCGATCTCCTTCGGCGCCTTCAGGTCGCGGATGTCGAAGATGCGCAGCCCGCCCTCCATGTAGCCGCAGGCAAGGAGGCGCGGATCGACCGGACGCTCGACATCGCAGAAGGCGGAGCTGTAGCCGCCCTGGCCGATCGGATCGAGGGCGAACTCGGCGCAGCGCGCCGGATCGTGCACGGCGAGCGCCAGGCGCGCCACGGTCTCCGGGGCCTGCTCGTCGGTCACGTCGATGATGCGCGGATAGCCCCAGCCGGACTTGCCGTCGACGCAGACGCCGGCATCCTGCACGCCGCCGCCGAAGGAGCGCGTGCCGCGCAGGTCGGTGTGCAGCACATAGGCGCGGCCGTCCTTGCGGAAATAGAGATTGCCCTCGCCGAAGCCGACATCCTCCCAGAACAGCGAGCTGACAAGCCGAATCTGCGGGTCCGGCTTGTGCGAGGAGATGTCGCTGATGTCGAGGATGACGATGCCGTTGTCATGCGGCCCCGGCTGCAGCTCGATCAGCGAGATATAGGCACGCGTCGCGTCCTCGTTGATCGTCACCCAGTGGGTCTTCCAGTTGGGATTGTCCGGCAGCCAGCGGGCTATCTCCTTCGGCTGCGCCGGGTCGGTCATGTCGATGGCGAAGAAGGCCGAATCCGCCTCGCCATAGGGGTTGAACGGCGCGCAATAGCAGGACACGGCGTAGAAGATGTTGCCGTCGCCGTCGAACTGGCCGCCGTGGAAGCGCATGTTGCCGGGCATCTCGGCCGAGAACAGCGGCTGCGGGTTGCGGCAGTCGCTGACGTCGTAGACCTCGAAGGGGAACTCGGTCTCGCCGTTCAGCGGCACGTTGTTGGCGACCATCAGGTTGCGCGCCGCCGAGAAGGTCAGCGATTCATTGGCGTTCATCATGGTCAGGCTGGTCAGCACGGTGGCCAGCGCCGGCGCCGCCGGGTCGGCGGCGTCGATGACCAGCGTGCCGGGCGTCGACAGCTTCGGCGTCCGGCTGTCGGTGCGGAACTGGGTGACATAGGCGCAGTCGCCGAAGACGTTCCAGCCCCAGCCGGCGCCCTCGCCCTTGTACTGGCCGACCAGCGCCGTGTTGCAGTTGAACGCCGCGGCCGGTCCGCGCGCGAAGCGCTCGGCGAGCGTCGTCTGGCCCTGCACCGTCTCGGTGCGGTCGCCTTCAGCGCAGCTCGCCGCCGGCACGACCTGGAACGCCTCCTCCTGGGCGACGGCGCCGCCCTGCGGCAGGGCGGCCGCGCCCGCAAGGCCGATAGCGGCCACAAGCATGGCGGCGAGGGTGCGCGGACGGCGGGCGCCCGGCGGGTGTTCTTTCGATCTGCGGTTCAGCATTTGCGGCTTCCTCCTGTGCCGTGACCCGATGGCCGGCTGGCGCGGGGACGCTGCCGGCGTTCTTTTGCGGGCGCGACGATAGACAGCGAAGGAAAAGCACGCCTGCCTCATATGAGGTGGATTTGGCGGTGGCAGCATCCGCGTGCATTGGCCGTGACGCTTTGCAATAAAGAAGCGCGCCAACACGACGGCCCCATCGGAAGGACAGCAGAAATGGATGCCCTGACGAGCCAGTTCATCGCCGATCTCTACGGCAGCGCGCTCGAGCGGCGGCGAATTACAGGCGTCGTCGACGGGCTGCGGGCGATGTTGGCAGCGCCGGTGGCGTCGCTGACGCATCTCGACAGCGACCTCAACTGCCTCGGCATCGTCAATCGCGGCTCGCCCGACTGGTGCGAGCGGCGCTATATCGACCGCTACGCCAGCCTCGACATCTTCGCGCCGCGTACCGGCCAGCTCGAACGCGGCAGGGCCTATTTCCGCCGCGACGTCATCGGCGGCGACGAGCTCTATGACAGCGCTCTCTACAAGGGCTTCCTGCGCTTCACCGGCGGCGAGGAGAGCATCAACGGCCTGGCGCGGCTCGGCGACGGCGTGCTGCTCGTCTCGGCGTCCCGGCTGCCCGGCCGGCCGCCCTTCGGCGAGGCGGAGCGGGCCCTGCTGGAACGGCTGCTGCCGCATTTCGAGGCCGCGGCGCGCATCGGCAGCGCCCTTCACGACGCCCGCCTCGGCGCCGCCGTGCTGGACGGCTACCAGCGGCTCGACACCGCCATGGCGCTTTTGGACCGGCGCGGCGAACTCCTCTTCGCCAACAAGGCTGCGGCGGCGCTCCTCGCCGGCCGCGATGCCGGCCTGCGGCTCGACCGCGGCCGCCTCGCCGCCACGGCCGATGTCGCGGCGCGGCTGGAGCGCCTGCTGGAAGCCGCCGGCAGGCAGCCCGGCGCCATTCCCGGCGGCCTGCGGATCGACGCAACGGACGGCGCCGGCGGCCTGATGCTGCTCGCCCTGCCGCTCGGCGAGACGCGCAGCGACCTGCCGGACGGTGCCGCCGTGCTGCTCCTCATCCTCGACCCCGACAGCGGCACGCCGCGGATCGAAGCGCAGCTTCGCGCCCTGTTCGGCCTCACCCGCACCGAAGCCCGCATCGCCGCGGGGATCGCCGGCGGCCGCAGCGTCGAGGAGCTGGCGGCGGCGATGTCGGTGTCGCACTACACCGTCCGCTTCCACCTCAAGGGCGTCTACGCCAAGATGAACGCGCGCCGGCAGGCCGATATCGCCCGCATCGTCGGCCGGACGCTGGCGCTGGTGCGCTGGGACGACGACGCCTTCGCCAGCTACTGACGGACAATCCCGACCCCGACCCCGCTTGCCCGCGCTTGCTGTCCACCGCCTTTGTTCTGTATATTCGGAATATGCCGAATATACCAAACAAGCTCACAAAGGCTGAGCAGCGCTTCGTCGAGGATATGGCCCGCCTGCTCCTGCCCTGGGGGGTTCCGCCCGTCGCCGCCCGACTCTACGGGTATCTGCTGCTGCGTCCGGAGCCCGTCAGCCTCGACGAGATCACCCGCGACCTGGCGGTCAGCAAGAGCAGCGCCAGCGTCGCGGCGCGATTGCTGGAGAGCTACACGCTGGCGCACCGCCATCGCGAGGCCGGCACCAAGCGCGCGCTCTACGCGGTGGCCGACGACCACCAGGCGATGATCCAGCAGCAGAAGAGCCTGCTCGAAACCCTCGCCGCACAGCTGACGGCGGGAGCGGCGATTGCCCGATCGAAAGAGGTCGGCGCCCGCCTGAAGGAGATGGCCGCCTTCAATCTGGTTGTCTGCGGCGCCATGGACGGCGCGGCGCGCCGCTGGAAGCGGCAACGGTCATGACGCGGCCTGCCGAGGCGACCGGCCCTGGCCCGATGGCGCTGGTGGCGGTGGAGCAGCGTTTCCCGCTCCGGGAGCGCATCCTCGTCGACGACCTGGCGGCCCGGATGCTGCCCTTCGGCGGCAGGGCGCTGCTGGCGGCGACCGCGTTGCCGGGGGCGCGCGACGGGATCGTGCGCCTGGTGGACAAAGCCTTTCCCGGACTCTGGGCCGGCGTGATGTGCCGCAAGCGTCATATCGACGAGGCTCTCTCCGGGGCCGACATCCGGTTCGGCGCCCTGCTCAATCTCGGCGCCGGCTGGGACACACGCGCCTACCGGCTGCCGGCGCTGGCGGATGTCCCTGTCTGGGAGGTCGACCAGCCGCGCACGATCGCCGCCAAGCGGGCCAGCCTGCGCAAGCTGTTCGGCCGGGTGCCCGCCCATGTGACCCAGGCGGCCTTCGATCTCGACGAGGAAGGTCTCGGACCGGCTCTCGCCGCGCGCGGCTACGACGACAGGGTGCGCACCGTCTTCGTGATGGAGGCCCTGACCCAGTATCTCAGCGCCGCCGCCGTCGCGCGGCTGCTCCAGTTCATGGCGGAGGCAGCCCCCGGCAACCGGGCGATCTTCACCTATGTCCGCGACGACTTCATCGCCGGCCGCGACCTCGCCGGCCAGCAGCGGCTCCACGACCGCTATGTCCGCAGCGGGCTGGCGCCGAACCGCGTCGGCGAATGGCTGCGCGCCTATGGCTGGCGGCTCATCGAAGCGTCGCTGAACCGCAATCCATGCGGCCGCCGTTGAACCCGACAGGGCGGGACAATGATGCTACGCGCGTTACTGGCGGCATACCGGCTCTGGCCGGGCGGCGGCCGGTCCGTGCGCAGTGTAGCAAGTATAATATGTGAGCCTATGCGTGGAAGCTCTTGCCCGGCGGCGGGCTCTGCCTCATGCTGCGCGGCATGACCATTTCCCTGACAGTTTATAATCGGCTCGTCAGCAAGGTGTACGAGACGCTCGTGCCCGGGGCCGAATGGTCGTCGCTGGTGCACGACGTCGCCGAGAGCTTCGCCGCGCCGATCTGCGGCCTCAGCTTCGACTGTCCCGAGGCGCAGGCGCAGGAATGGCTGTGCGGCTTCGACGACGGCGTGCTCGACACCTTCTTCGCCGGCACCTACGAGCTGGACAGGCGGCCCCCGGACGGAGCGGCGCAGCGCATCCTGCTCAAGACGGCGCGCCGCCCGGCGCTTAGCTGGCGTACCAAATTCATTGTCGACGACTATTATCCCAGGATGCGCTGCCCCTATGTGCTCGGCGCCGCGGCGGCGGCCGGGCGGGCGCCGCGCAGCCGCCTCTTCCTCATGCGCCAGTTCCACATGCCGCGCTTCAGCGAGGCGGAGCGGACGGCGCTGGCCGGTCTCAACGACCATATCGCCCTCGCGAACGGCCTCCGCCGCCGCCTCGCCGGCGCTGCCGACCGCGACGGCCGGCTCGACGAATTGCGCTGCCGCTTCGGCTTGACGCCGCGCGAGCTGGAGGTTGCCGCCGCGCTCGGCCGCGGCGCGACGACAGCGGCGCTGGCGCAGGCGCTCGGCATGAAGGTCGAGACGGCGCGCTCGCATGTGAAGTCGGTGCTGTCGAAGACCGGCACGCATAGCCGCGCGGCGCTGATGCTGCTGCTTCTGGGCGACGGCGACTGACCGGCGCCGGCCGGTTCAGCGGCGGCGGCCGGCGCGTTCCGGATGCCTTGCTTCCAGCCGGGCGAGGATCGCCGTGGCGGTGTCGCGGCACTGGACGGCGATCTCCGGCGCCGCGGTGATCTCGAGAAAATGGCGCCAGCCCGGCGGGCCGAGCGCCCAGGCGCCCTCGGCGCGGCTGCCGGCGGCGTCGAGCAGCGTCGCGTCGGCATCGAGGTCGAGGACGACGCGGCCGCCTTCGGTGCGGGCGAGGCCGGCGCCGAGCAGGCTCCAGCCGAGCGGGCTCTCGTGCAGGCCGCCGTCGAAGCCGGTGCAGTCGACGAGCCAGGCCGCGTCATAGGTCTCGATGTCGGCGCAGCCGCGGCGGCGGAGGCTGACGCGGACACCGGCGGCATCCGGCGCCACGGCGACAATGCGCCCGGCGCGGATGGCGAGCCGGCCCTCGCCGAGGAGGCGGGCGATGATGTCGGCCACCGCCGGCGGCATGCGGTGGCGGTGGCTGTCCCAGTAGGGCCGCAGGTGCCGGGCGAAGCGGCGCCGCTCGGCGGGACGGAGGGCCCGCCACAGCGCCTGGCTGGGGGGGCGCAGGCCGTCGACGACGGCGCGCCAGTCGCCCGCACGGGCCCGCGCCCTGACGGCGCGCAGCAGCGGCAGCAGGCGGCCGCCCGGCGGCAGGAGGGCGCCGTCGGCCGGCATGGTGGCGCTGCCGCGGGCATGGGCGCGCGGCAGCTGGCCGCGCCGCGACACCGCCAGCAGCGGCCCGCGATGGCCGGCCGCCTCCAGCCGCAGCACCTGGTCGATCATGGTGAGGCCGCAGCCCTTGAAGACGACGAGGTCGCGCGGCCCGACGCGGTCCGGCCAGTCCTCGGCCCAGGGATTGGCGACGATACGGCGCGCGCCGGCTGTCGCCGGCGGCCGGCCATAGCCGGTGCACAGCGCCACGACATCGACATCCTGCACGACGCCGGAGGCATAGGTCAGGCGATAGCCGCCGCCCTGCCGGCGCGCCAGGGCGATCACCTCGTCGACGACGCGCGTCAGCGGCACGTCGGAGCGCAGCGCCGCGTCGTCGAGAAGCTGGCGCAGGTAAGCGCCGTAGAGGCGGCGCGGCACGAAGCCGTCCTCCGGCACCGCCTCGCCGTGCTGCGCCAGCCAGGCGCTGAAATGCTCCGCGTCGCCGGCGACGGCGCTCATGGCGGCGGCCGGGGCATTGAGCAGGAGGTGCGGATGCTGCGTGCCATAGGCGACGCCTGGCCCGAAGCTGCCGCCGGCATCGACAAGCGTGATGGCGGCGCGCTGGCGCAGGCGCTCCAGGAGTTGCACGGCCAGCACCGTGCCGGTGAAGCCGGCGCCGACAATGGCGATGGTGGCGCGTCGGGTCATCGTCCGTCCGCAGAAAAGAAGCCGGCGACGTCGAGGGAGGAAGACGACGCCGCCGGCCGGCCTCACGCCGCCGCGTCGATATCCGGCGGGCGGCGGTCGACCCAGTTTCGGTTGCGGCATGAGCGCATCGGCGGCCTCCCGGGATCAGGCCTCGAGGTAGAGATCGGCGCCGTTGGAGGCGAAGCCGTCGGCGCCCAGCGTGTGGTTCTTCACGCGCCTGTCGAAGATGGTGAAGGAGTCCGGGGCGATGACGCCGTAATCCGGCAGGTCCTCGATGACCTGGCGCTGGATGTCGGCCCATTGCTCGTAGCGGCGCTTGGCGTCGATCTCGATCGCCGCCGCCTCCAGCAGGCCGTCGACCTTGTCGCTGGCATAATGCGAGCCGTTGGAAAAGGGCACGCCCGGCTTGAAGTTCTTCGACCAGTAGAGCCGCTGGACGCCCACCGTTGGATCGAACAGGTTGCTCATGCCGTTGAAGGTGAAGTCGAAATCGCGGTCGGCATAGACGCGCTTCACATAAGCGGCGAAATCCTGCGAGCGGATGTTGACGTCGATGCCGATCTTGCCGAGCGCCTGCTTGATGTATTCGCCAGTGCGCTTGTACGGATCGCCGCCCGGCAGCGGATCGTGGTTGAGGCGGAAGCGGATGCCGCCGTCGCCGCGCGGCAGGCCGGCCTCGTCGAGCAGCGCCTCGGCCTTCGCCGGGTCGAAGGCGTAGGTCGGCAGGTCGGGTACGTAGAATTTCGTCAGGTCCGGGCTGATCGGGCCGGCGATCAGCTTGCCATAGCCGAGGAAGATCGTGTTGAGGATCAGGTCCTTGTCGATGGCGTGGACCAGGGCGCGGCGGACGCGGACATCCTTCAGATACTGGTTGTCGAGGTTGAACTCGATCCGCGAGATCGCATTGACATAGGCATAGCCGCGCGTCTCGAAGCCGAGATTGGGCAGCTGCTGCAGCCGGGCGATATCGGTGAGCGGCACGGCGCCGCCCAGCACCACCTGCAGCTCGCCGGTCTCCAGCGCCGCCGAAGCGGCGGCCGCGTCGGAGATGAAGCGGAACACCAGGCGGTCGAGATAGGGCTTCGGCTGGTCCCAGTAGTCCGGATTGCGCTCCAGGATCAGGTGGCTGCCGCGCTCCCACTGCCGGAACAGGTACGGCCCAGTGCCGATCGGCGCCACGGCGTTGGGGTTCTTGTCCGGCTCGGTGCCCTCGTAGACGTGCTTCGGCACGATCGGCGATTCGGAAGCGGCCAGCGCCGAGATCAGGTAGGGCGCCGGCTGCGACAGCAGCAGCTTCACCTCGTGCGGCCCGACGATCTCGACATCGGTGACATTGGCGAAGGTCGAGCGGCCACGCGGATGCACCTCCTTCAGCGTCAGGATCGAATAGGCGACATCCCCGGCGGTGAAGTCCTTGCCGTCATGCCACTTCACGCCCTCGCGCAGCTTGAAGCCATAGGAGAGGCCGTCCGGTGCCACCGACCATTCGGTCGCCAGCTGCGGCTGCGGGTTGAGGTCGAAGTCGTAGGTGAGGAGCCCTTCCGTCACCTTGCCCGAGACGTAGACGCCGGTGCCAGAGCTATGAGCGAAGTTCACCAGCACCGGCGGCTCGACGCCGATATGCACCGTCAGCGTGCCGCCGCGGGCCGGCTCGCCCTCGGCATGGGCGAGGCCGCCCGGCAGCGATGACGCGACGACCAGCGCCGCCGGCACCAGCGCGGTATGGGTGAGGAAACGGCGGCGCGTCAGGCCCGCCCAGCGATCAAAAGGCATTCTGACCCTCTTTCCGGCGGCCTCGCTCATGGGCCGCCAAACAACCCGGGACCGCCACGCCCCTCCGCTGCCGCGGACCATCGGCGTATCGGCGTCAGCTATCTGTTGACATAGTCTATCTACTTAGTCAACTATTGCTCCGACGCGATCACCGCGGCAGCGAGAAGGGGTTGGCGGATGGCCAGGAGCAGGACGGAGACCTATCCGGACAGCGGGAGGATCATGCCTCCGGCCGCCGTCATGGCCGCCTGGGCGAGCTTGGCCGCCTGGGCAGGTCTGGCAGGCTGGGCAGGTCTGGCAAGCTGGGCAGGTCTGGCGCCCATGGCCGCCTTCCTGCCAGGGAAGCGCCGCTGATGTCCGGCGCCTCCATCCAGCAATCGGCGGCCGCCCGCATTCCCGCCGGCCGCGGCGCGGCGCGGCTTTTCGCGCTCCGCCGCATCGGCCGGGCGCTGCGCCGCTCGCTGCTGCAGTCGATCCCGACGCTGCTGGTGATCATCATCGCCAGCTTCGTCCTCCTCAAGCTGGCGCCGGGCGACGCCGCCGACGTCATGGCGAGCCAGGCCGGCTCGGCCACCGAGGAATCGATGGCCGCCTGGCGCAGCCTCTACGGCCTCGACCTGCCGTGGCTGGAGCAGCTTCTCACCTATCTCAACAACCTCGCCCATTTCAGCCTCGGCTACTCGCCGGCCTATTCGATGCCGGTGGCGGAGCTGATCGGCCAGCGCCTGCCCGGCAGCCTGGCGCTGATGATCACGGCGCTCGGCATCGCCCTGGCGCTGGGCATCGGCCTCGGCAGCCTCATGGCGACGTTCGCCCGCCGCCTGCCCGACCGCGTCCTGTCGGTGCTGGCGCTGGTCTTCTATTCCGTGCCCGGCTTCTGGATCGGCCTGATGCTGATCGTCCTGTTCTCGGTGCAGCTCGGCTGGCTGCCGAGCGGCGGCGCCGAATCGATCGGCGCCGGCTATACCGGCCTTGCCGCCCTCGGCGACCGCGCCCTGCACATGATCCTGCCGGCAACCTCGCTGGCGCTGTTCTTCGTCGCCATCTATGCCCGCCTCACCCGCGCCGCGATGCTGGAGGCGAGCGGCCAGGACTATGTCCGCACCGCCGCCGCCAAGGGCCTAGCGCCGCGCGCCATCACCCTGCGCCACATCCTCAGGAACGCGCTGGTGCCGGTGACGACGCTGGCGGGCCTCCATTTCGGCGCCCTGCTCGGCAGCACCGTGGTGGTCGAGACGGTGTTCAGCTGGCCCGGCCTCGGCCGCCTCGCCTTCGAGGCGGTGATGCGGCGCGACTTCGGGGTGCTGCTCGGCATCCTCCTCCTCACCTCGCTGATGGTGATCATCGCCAACATCGTCGTCGACCTGGTCCAGGCCTGGCTCGACCCGAGAATCGAGATCCGCTGATGACCGACGCCACCTTCGGCCGGCCCCTCCGCGCCGCCGCCGCTCCCCATGCCGCCCGGCCCGGAGAGACAGCCCTGCGCCGCGACGAGACCCGCCCGGCCGTGGCGCCGCGGCGCCGCCTGCCGCCCGGCCTTGCCGCCTTCCTGCGCAATCCGACGGCGCTGGCCGGCATCGCCCTCCTTGCCGTCATCGCGCTCGGCGCGCTGCTGGCGTCGGTGCTCTTCCCGGGCGACCCGCTCGACCTCGTGGCGCGGCCGCTGCTGTGGCCGGGGCAGGATGCCGCCTTCCCGCTCGGCACCGATTCCATGGGCCGCGACGTCGCCGCCGGCCTGGCGCATGGCGCCCGCATCACGCTGATGGTCGGCTTCGCCGCCGCTGCCGTCAGCCTCGCCATCGGTATCCTGACCGGCGCCGTCGCCGGCTATTTCGGCGGCCGCATCGACGACCTCCTCGTCAAGCTGGTCGAGATCTTCCAGACGATCCCCGGCTTCGTGCTGCTGGTGGTGATCGTCGCCATCGCCCAGCCCTCGGTGGCGACGATCATCTTCGCCATCGGCATCACCTCGTGGACCGGCATCGCCCGCATCGTGCGCGCCGAGTTCCGCTCGCTGCGCAACAAGGACTTCGTCATGGCGGCGCGCGGCCTCGGCTACGGCCATGCGCGCATCATCTTCGCCGAGATCCTGCCCAATGCCCTGCCGCCGATCATCGTCACCGCCTCGGTGACGGTCGCCTCGGCGATCCTGATGGAATCGGCGATCTCCTTCCTCGGCCTCGGCGACGCCAATGCCGTCAGCTGGGGCAGCATGATCGGCGCCGGCCGCGACATGCTGCGCAGCGCCTGGTATCTCACCGCCATTCCCGGCCTTGCCATCGTCTTCACCGTCCTCGCCCTCAACCTCGTCGGCGACGGTCTCAACGACGCGCTCAATCCGCGCCTGACGCGGAGACGCTGACCATGGCGCCGCTTCTCGACGTCCGCGGCCTGACGGTCCGCTTCCCCGGCCTTACCGCCGTCAGCGATGTCAGCTTCGCCGTCGATGCCGGCGAGACGCTGGCCATCGTCGGCGAGTCGGGCTCCGGCAAGTCGATCACCGCCCTTGCCCTGATGCGGCTGGTGCCACGGCCCGGCCGCATCGACGCCGGCACCGTCAGCTTCGACGGCCGCGCCCTCACCACCCTGCCGGAGGCGGAGATGCGCCGGGTCCGCGGCCGCGACATCGCCATGGTGTTCCAGGACCCGATGTCGTCGCTCAACCCGGTGCTGAGCATCGGCCGGCAGATCGCCGAGACGATCCGCCAGCACGAGCGGATCTCGTCGCGCGCCGCCCTGATCCGCGCCGTCGAGCTGCTCGACCTCGTCCATATCCCCGAGCCGCAGAAGCGCGTCTACGACTTCCCGCACCAGCTTTCGGGCGGCATGCGCCAGCGCGTCATGATCGCCATGGCGGTCGCCTGCCGGCCGCGCCTCCTCATCGCCGACGAGCCGACGACGGCGCTCGACGTGACGATCCAGGCGCAGGTGCTCGACCTTCTCGATCGCCTGCGCCGCGACCTGTCGATGGGCCTCATCCTCATCACCCACGACCTCGGCGTCGTCGGCCAGTGGGCCGACCGCGTCGTCGTCATGTATGCCAGCCGCGAGGTCGAGGAAGGCGGGCCGCAGGCCATCCTCGAGGCGCCGCTGCATCCCTATACGCGCGGCCTGATGGCCGCCTCGCCGCGCCTTGCCTCGGCGCGCCACTACCGTGAGGCGCGGCTCGCCGAGATCCCCGGCTCCATCACCTCGGCGCTGGGCGAGAGCGGCTGTCCCTTCGTGCCGCGCTGCCCGGTGGCCCAGCCCTCCTGCCGCAGCGCCGCGCCGCCGCTCGCCCTTGCCGGCGAAGCCCATCTCGTCGCCTGCCCGATCGTTCTTGCCGGACCCGCCCGCCATGCCGCCGCTGCTCTCCATCACTGACCTTGCCACCACCTACGAGACCGGCGACGGCGTGCTGCGCGCCGTCGACGGCGTCTCCTTCGCCATCGAGGCGGGCGAGACGGTCGGCCTCGTCGGCGAGTCGGGCTGCGGCAAGTCCACGCTCGGCAAGACGCTGCTCGGCCTCGTGCCGGCGCGCAGCGGCACCATCAGCTTCGACGGCGCCGCGGTGACCGAGCTGCGCGGCCGGGCGCTGCGGCCCTATCGCCGGCGCATGCAGATGGTCTTCCAGGACCCGTTCGGCTCGCTCAATCCGCGCCACACGATCGGCCGCCTGCTGGCGGCGCCGCTCGCCGTGCATGGCGTGCGCGGCCGGCGCGAGCGCCAGCGCCGCGTCGCCGACATCATCGCCCG
>CAZAAW010000040.1:0-14698 GCA_964483325.1 uncultured Hyphomicrobiales bacterium | reverse complement strand
ATCGCAGCCGCCAATGCAACTTGACACCCAAGATAGTCGCTCACCCGTCCGCCTAGGCTCGCTTTGCTCGCCAAGGCTCCCGACCTCTCCCTATGGGAGAGGTGAAGCGCTGCGCAATTGTTATCCGGCGAAGTATCTTTCCAGGAAGCCGCGATAGATGCGCGTCAGCGCTTCGAGGTCGGCGACCGGCACGCGCTCGTCGACCTGGTGCATCGTCTGGCCGACGAGGCCGAATTCCACCACCGGGCAGTAATCCTTGATGAAGCGGGCGTCGGACGTGCCGCCATTGGTGGAGAGGGCCGGGCGGGCGCCGGTTTCGGCGGCGATGGCGGCGGCGAGCGGCTCGATCAGCGCTGGCGCCTCGGTGAGGAAGGCTGGGCTGTTGAAGGGCTGGAAGGCAAGTTCGTAGCCGTCGGCGCCCTGCGGCGTGGCGCCATCGAGGATGTGGCGGAGGCGCGCCGTCAGGCGTGCATGATCCCAGCCGTCATTGAAGCGGATGTTGAAGCGCGTCGTGGCCCGGTCCGGGATGACGTTGAAGGCCGGATTGCCGACGTCGACGCTGGTGAATTCCAGATGCGTCGGCTGGAAGCGGGCGCTGCCGGCGTCGAACGGCTCGGCGAGCAGCGCCCCCATCAGCGCGTGCAGGCGCGGGATGGGATTGTCGGCAAGCTCCGGATAGGCCGCATGGCCTTGCCGGCCGCGCACCGTCAGCGTGCCCGACAGGCTGCCGCGGCGCCCGACCTTGATGGCGTCGCCGAGGCGGGCGGGGTTGGTCGGCTCGCCGACAAGGGCGGCGTCGAAGCGCGGGCCCTTGTCCGCCGCCCAGGCGAGCAGCTTGACCGTGCCGTTGACCGACGGCCCTTCCTCGTCGCCGGTGATGAGGAAGGAAAGCGCGCCGGTCAGCCTGCCGGCGGCGACGAAATCGAGCGCCGCCGCCAGGAAGCAGGCGATGCCGCCCTTCATGTCGACGGCGCCGCGGCCATAGAGGATGCCGTCGGCAATGTCGCCGGCGAAGGGATCGTGCTGCCACAGCGCCGGGTCGCCCGGCGGCACGACATCGGTATGGCCGGCGAAGACGAGATGCGGCGACCCATGGCCGATGCTGGCGAAGAGATTCTCCACCGGCGCCGTGCCGGGCTCGGTGAAGACCGGCCGGGCGACGGTGAAGCCGGCCGGCGCCAGGGCCTCCTCGAGAACGGTCAGTGCGCCGCCTTCCTCCGGCGTGACGGAGCGGCAGCGCAGCAGCGCCTGCGCCAGCGCCACAGGGTCGGCGCCTGTCGCGATCCTTGCCGGCATCGTTCCCGCCCCGTCAGGCCGCGCCGCCCGCCTCGGTCATCAGCCAGGCGGCGCCGCAAGCCCGGGCGAGCTCGCGCACCCGCAGGATATAGCTCTGCCGCTCGGTGACGGAGATGACGCCGCGCGCGTCGAGGAGATTGAAGGCGTGGCTCGCCTTGATGCACTGGTCATAGGCCGGCAGCACCATCAGGTGCCGGCCCTCCGCCTCGCCCGCCTTGCGGCCGGCCTCCAGCAGCGCCTGGCATTCCAGCTCGCAGTCGCGGAAGCGGCGGAACAGGATGTCGGTGTCGGCATATTCGAAATTGTGCCGCGAATATTCCTGCTCCGCCTGCAGGAAGACGTCGCCATAGGTGACTTTCTCGTCGCCCTCGCGGCCGTTGAAATTGAGGTCGTAGACGTTCTCGACGCCCTGCACATACATGGCGAGGCGTTCCAGCCCGTAGGTCAGCTCGCCCGATACCGGCGTGCATTCGAAGCCGGCGACCTGCTGGAAATAGGTGAACTGCGACACCTCCATGCCGTCGCACCAGCATTCCCAGCCGAGGCCCCAGGCGCCGAGCGTCGGGCTTTCCCAGTCGTCCTCGACGAAGCGCACGTCGTGGCGGGTCATGTCGACGCCGATGGCGGCGAGCGACTTCAGGTAGAGGTCCTGCAGGTTGGGCGGGTTCGGCTTCAGGATCACCTGGTATTGGTAATAATGCTGCAGCCGGTTGGGGTTCTCGCCGTAGCGGCCGTCCTTGGGGCGGCGCGACGGCTGCACATAGGCGGCGCGCCACGGCCGCGGCCCGAGCGAGCGCAGCGTCGTCGCCGGGTGGAAGGTGCCGGCGCCGACCTCCATGTCGTAGGGCTGCAGGATGACGCAGCCATAGTCGGCCCAGAAGCGCTGCAGCGTTATGATCAGGCCCTGAAACGACCGGTCCGGGCGCATGTGGGGCGGCAGATCGTCTTGTGTCAGGGTTTCTTGCGACAGGTCTTCTTGCGACAGGTCTTGCAAGGCGGCGGTTCCAGCAGCGAGGAAAGGGCGCCGGAAGCTACGCGCCGGCCCCGGACGGGGTCAAGGCGCCGCTGCCGCTACGGCACCGCCGTCACGACGACATCGGCGGCCGAGCGCGTGCTCGGACCATGGAACACGGCCTCGATATTGTTGCCGTCCGGGTCGAGCAGGAAGGCGGCGTAATAGCCCGGATGATACGGCCGCTCGCCCGGCGGACCATTGTCGCGGCCGCCGGCGGCGAGCGCCGCCTGGTAGACAGCCTCGACCGTGGCCCGGTCCTTGGCCTGGAAGGCGAGATGGACGCGGCCGGTCAGGGGATCGCCCTGGCTGACATAGAGTTCGTCGGCATAGAAGGCATGGCCGCCCTGCTCGAAGACGGGGATGCCGAGCACGTCCATGATGGCGCCGTAGAAGCGCCGGCTGGCGGCAAGGTCGCGCACCACCAGGTGCACGTGGTCGAAGAGCCGTCCGCGGTGGAATTCCATGCGTGCCTCCGTCTTGAAGCCGCCAGCCTCGGAGCCGTGTCAATCGCCGGCGACGAAATAGTCCCAGCTGCCGTCCGGACGGATGCCGACGCGGTAGAAATTGTAGGCGCCGAAGGACAGCATGTCCTGATAGTCGCCGGCGGTGACGAGGCGGAACAGCTCGACCATCTGCGGCCCGGTCAGATCCTCCAGCGGATAGCGGGCGAAATAGGGCCAGACATACATTTCCTCGTCGGTGCCGACATCGACATGGACGTAGCCGGCCTCCAGCACCTCCTCCAGGATGGCGAGGATCTCGCGGCCCTCGCCGTCGCCCGACAGGGCGCGCAGCTGTTCGAGCGGCGTGCCTTCGAGGCCGCCGAAGCTGAAGGTCGGTGGTCCGGGATTGCCGTCGAGGATCGGCTGCAGGCGGTCGAGATCGCCGCTGCGCGTCACCTCCAGGATCTGTTCGCGCAGGCGCCGCACCGGCGGCGGCAGCTTGGCCGGGTCGTATTCGATCACCGGCAGGGCGGTGCTGTCGGCCGCCGGCTGCTGCGGTGCTGGTGTCGCCGCGGCGTCGCCGGCCGGTGCTGCGGCGAGGTCGCCGTCATGCTGGACGGCGCCGGCCGTTACGACCATGGCGGCAAGGAACAGGGCGGTCAGGCCGGATCGCATCGCTGCGCCCTCCGCCGCCGCGCTACTGGATGGAGCGCTGCAGCGTGAACTCGCGGTTGAGGATGCGCTCCTCCAGCGTCGAGGCGAGCTCCGAAACGGCGACCTCGCCATAGCTGGCGATGAGGTCGGAGAGGGCCGCGAACAGCGCCGCATGGGCCAGGATGTCCGAATCGACGCCCTCGGCGACGGCGTCCTCCCAGGCCTGCGTCAGGTAAGCGAGGGCGACCCGCTTCTGTTCGGCGATCGGAACGAGGTCAAGCTCGGGAGCCGGATCGGTGCTCATGGCTGGCCCTTCCTCTGATTCGAAGGTGCATCGGATTTGCGACAGGTTCGACACTAACACGAGTCCGGGGGCGCGCCGTCAATCCATGAAGAACCGGTTAACGCGCACTTAAGAAGAAGCCTGTGCATATTAAACCTTTGTTAACCATGATCACGGCGGCGGGACCGCTGCGGCCGGCACCGGCGGGCCGAAGCGGGCGCTGATGTCGGCGGCAAGGTCGGCGCCTTCGCGGCGATAGCGCTCCAGCGCCAGACGCGCCGCCGGCGTACAGGTGCGATAGGTGGCGGCGAAGCTGGAATAGCCGATATTGAAGCGGTCGATCAGGCGCGCCCGGCGCTGGCCGTCCGGCTGCTCCGCCTCGATCAGCGCCTCCATCTGCGCCCGCCACGGCGTCGTGCCCGGGTCGCACAGGCCGTCAAGGTAATGCAGCGATCCCAGCACCTCGGCCAGGCGCTGCAGCAGCGCTTCATAGGGCGGATCGGCGGCCGCGGCCGGCGTGACCGCCAGCGCCGCGGCGAGGGCAAGACCCGCCATCCGCTTGACGATCCGCCTCATGGCACCGACTCTCATGGCGCCCATCGCCGGGCGATGAGGGTGCGCATCTGCGGTGTCAGATCGAGGCCCGGCAACTCGTCGCGCCGCGCCCAGACGATGGCGGCGGCATCGTCGCCCGCCTCCGCCTCGCCGCCGAGGTAGCGGCCGCCGAACACCACCAGCGCGAAATGCACCAGCGGCCGGCCGGTCTCCGTGACGATGACGTCGAGCGCGTCGAGCGGCTCGCCGATCTCGGCGACGATGCCGGTTTCCTCCAGGAGCTCGCGCGCCGCCGCGGCGCGCAGCGCTTCGCCGAGCTCGACCCGGCCGCCGGGCAGGCTCCACAGGCCCGCATAAGGCGGCCTGCCGCGCCGCACCAGCAGCAGCGCGTCGTCCTTCCACAGCGCAACGCTGACGCCGACGCGCGGAACGGCGAGAAGGGGATCGTCGGCCATGGCCGCAGCATATATAGGCCGGGCGGGAATCGCGGAAGGCAGACGGGATGTGCGGTCGCTTCGCCCTGACGGAAACGCCCGAAGTGGTGGCTGCCTTCTTCGGCACCGCCGGCGGCCTGCGCTTTCCGCCGCGCTACAATGTTGCGCCGACGCAGCCGCTGGTCGTCGTGCGCCTCGAGGCCGGGCAGCGGCGCATGGCGCTGCTGCGCTGGGGGCTCGTTCCCGGCTGGGTCAAGGATCCGGCCAGCTTCGCCCTCGTCATCAATGCCCGCAGCGAGGAGGCGCTCGACAAGCCGTCCTTCCGCAACGCGCTGCGCTACCGGCGCTGCCTGGTGCCGGCCTCCGGCTTCTACGAATGGAGGCGCGGGCCGGGAAAGACGCGGCAGGCCTATTGGCTGCGGCCGCGTCGTGGCGGGCCGATCGCCTTTGCCGGACTATGGGAGACCTGGATGGGCCGCAACGGCGAGGAGGTCGACACCGGCGCCATCCTGACCACCGCCGCCAATGCCGCGCTGGCGCCGATCCATGACCGGATGCCGGTAGTGATCAAGGAGGAGGATTTCGACCTGTGGCTGTCCGGGCGGGCGCTGACCGCCGCCGAACTGGCCCGCCTGATGCAGCCGGTGGAGGACGACTTCTTCGAGATCGTCCCGGTCGGCGCGGCGATCAACCGGGCCGATGCCGATGGCCCGGACCTGCAGGCACCGGCAGCGCCGGAGCCGGAAGACAGCGAAGACGATCCGCAGGGCCGCCTCTTCTGAGGCGGCGCAGCCGCGGAAGGATCAGCTCTGCTGGTCGGTATCGCGCGGCAGCACGGCCTGCTGCTGCCGCTGCTGGCGCTGCCGCTGGAGCAGTGCCCGGCGGCGCAGGACTGCGGCGATTTCGGGATTGCCGAGCTCACGGTAGTGGGCGGCGAGGGCGCGCTCCGCCTCGCGTTCGGCCTTGGAACGGAATGCTTCGTCTTGGGGGCTGATCATCATCTTCGGCTATACTGGGACTCTACTGTGGGCTGTGGCCCACGCGGTGGCTGCCTTACCGCCGCAGAAAGGATTTCGGCCCCGTTTGCGGCGGTTTCATGTTGAGCGTCTGGTAAATGTAGGGGCACGATCTGAATCAAGTATTGCGCGATTCGTCACGTGCCCGTGACGCCGCATAATGCCGTCGCAGTCTGAACGGCAGCCGAACGGCGGCGCCGGCAAAGCCCGATAACCCGTCGTTTCCGGGAACTTCCCGCGCTGCAAAAAGCCAGCCGCGCCGCCGCTTGTGGCGGCGTCGCGATAGAGGTGGCAGGGCCATCCGCAGGGCCGGTACGGGGCTACCGGCGCCGGTTCCCGCATGCCGGCCATGCGCTCCATGCGGGCCTGATCGGCCGGCCGGCACCCGCCCGCTTGCCGGGAGGGCGCCCGCCCGGCAATGTCGCGGTGACGCTGCAGGAGGCGAGGAGGTGGGATGGTCGCGCGGCTCCGGCAACGCACTTCGCGCATGGCCTCCCTCAGCGCCAGGCTCGCCGTGGCGGCGGTGCCGGTGCTGGTGTTCGGTGCCGTCGGCCATCAGGTCGGGCGCATCGACGACTGGGCGGCGCTGATGATCGCCGCCGGCGGCTTCGCGCTGGCGCTGCTGGCGGTCCTGGCGGCCATCGCCGCCTTCGCCGCCATCTGGCAGGACGGCCGCAAGGGCTTCGGCGCCGCCGCCTGGGGCCTGTTCCTCGGGCTGGTGCTGCTCTCCTATCCCGGCCTGGCGGCTTTCCGCATCGCCACGACGCCGTGGCTGCCGGATGTCTCGACCGATCCAGAGGACCCGCCGCTGCTGGTGGCGGTGCGCAGCGAGCGCCCCGCCTGGGCGCGCAGCACCGACCTGCCGTCGCCGCAGGCGGCGGCGCTCCAGGAGGCGGCCCTGCCGCAGCTGCAGCCGCATCGCTATGGCGGCGACCCGGCGCGCGTCTATGCGGCGGTCATGGATCTCGTCGCCGCCCATGGCTGGCGGCTGCTCGACGCCGTGCCGCCGGACGGCATCGACGACCTTGCCGGCGCCGAGGTGGCCGCGGCCGGGCCGATGGGGCCGCCGCTGCCCGATCCGGTGCCGCGCCGCCGGCCCGATCCCGACGAGCCGGCGTCGCCGGCGTTGACGGCGGAGAATGTCGGCATGGTCGAGGCTGTCGCCTCGGCGACCCTGTTCGGCTTTCCCGACGACATCTCCATCCGCCTGCGGGTGGATGACGGCGAGACGGTTGTCGACATGCGCTCGGCGAGCCGCTTCTTCGCGCATGATCTCGGCAGCAATGCCCGGCGCATCACCGCCTTCATGAACGAGCTCGACCTGAAGCTTGCCGGCCTCGACATGGACTGACGGCGGCTCAGGCGATGCGGTAGGCGGCAAGGAGCGACGGCGGCCCGTCGCTCGCCACGGCGCCGCGGTCCGTCAGTTCGATCAGATGAGCGAGGACGGAAAAGGCGGCGGCGCCCTCCAGCGCCGGCGCGATGCCGGCATAGACGTGGCGCACGATGTCGCCGACATGGCGGTCACCGGCCGCGAGGCGCCGCAGGATGGCCTCCTCGCGCTCCTGCCGGTGCGCCAGGAGCGCCCCGGCGCGGGCGGCGCCGTCGCCGATGGTTTCGCCATGGCCCGGGAGGTAGAGCCGCTCCGGCCGCGCCGCGATGCCCGCCAGCGATGCCCGGTAGGCGGCCATGCTGCCGTCGGGCGGGATGACGACGCTGGTCGACCAGGCCATGACATGGTCGCCGGAGAAGAGAACGGCTTCGTCGGCCAGCGCCAAGCAAAAATGGTCGGCGGTGTGGCCGGGCGTTGCCACGGCGTCGAGGACGGCGCCGCCGAGGTCGATGCGCTCGCCGTCGGCAAGGCGGCGCGTGTTTGCCTCCGCCGCGTCCGGCAATCCGCCGCGCAGGATCGGCGCGCCGGTGGCGGCGGCCAGCGCGGCGGCATTGCCGAGATGATCGGCATGATGATGCGTCACCAGGATCGCCGCGACCGGCGCGGCGCCGATGGCGGCGAGGATCGCCTCAAGATGCGCGGTATCGGCGGGCCCGGGATCGATGACGGCAAGGGCGTCGCCGGCCACCAGGTAGGTATTGGTGCCGCGCCCGGTCAGCGGACCGGCATTGGCGGCCACCAGCCGGCGGATGCGGGCCGTCAGCCGGGTGGCTGTGCCGGTCCCGGCGGATGGCGGCTCTGCTGCAGGTGGTGTCACGGCGTATCCCCTCGCATGCGCCAGCATGGCGCCGGGGCGGCGGCAGCGCCAGCCCGGGGACGGCATGAAGCGGGGGCAGCTTCGCGCCCCTTAAAATGAAAAGAGCCTGCCGGCGAGGCCGGCAGGCTCAAGGCACGGATGGTCCCAGCGGCAAGGGTCGAGGGGAGAGGTTGTGGGCGGATTGCCCACCTAACCCTCGCCGCCGGGGTTCCGCGCCGGCCGTCTGGCGGCCGGCGTAAGCCGGACCGGAGGATTACTCCGCCGCTTCGTTGAACTGCGCCTTCTCGGTCGAGTCGCCCATGGCCGTCGTGGAGGCCTGGCCCTGGGTGATGGCAAGGTTGAGCGCGTCGAAATAGCCGGTGCCGACCTCGCGCTGGTGGCGCGTCGCGGTGTAGCCGTTGGCCTCCGAGGCGAACTCCAGGTCCTGCAGCTCCGAATAGGCCGCCATACCGCGGTCGCGATAGTTGCGGGCGAGCTCGAACATGCCGTGGTTGAGGCTGTGGAAGCCGGCCAGCGTCACGAACTGGAACTTGTAGCCCATGGCGCCCAGCTCGCGCTGGAACTTGGCGATCGTCTCCTGGTCGAGATTCTTGCGCCAGTTGAACGACGGCGAGCAGTTATAGGCGAGCATCTTGCCCGGGAATTCCTTGTGCACCGCCTCGGCGAACTTCTTGGCGTGCTCCAGGTTGGGCGTCGAAGTCTCCCACCACAGCAGGTCGGCATAGGGCGCGAAGGACAGGCCGCGCTTGATGCAGTGATCGAGGCCGCTGCCGGCGCGCAGCCGCCAGAAACCTTCGGCCGTGCGCTCCTCGGTGATGAACTCGCGGTCGCGCTCGTCGATCTCGGAAGTGATCAGCTTGGCGCTCTCCGCATCGGTGCGGGCAACGATCACCGTCGGCACGCCGGCGACGTCGGCGGCGAGACGGGCGGCGGTCAGGTTGCGGATATGCGCCTGGGTCGGGATCAGCACCTTGCCGCCCATGTGGCCGCACTTCTTCTCGGAAGCGAGCTGGTCCTCGAGGTGGACGCCGGCAACGCCGGCCTCGATATAGGCGCGGGTGATCTCATAGGCATTGAGCGGGCCGCCGAAGCCGGCCTCGGCATCGGCGACGATCGGCACGAACCAGTCGCGCTTGGCGCCGCCCTCGGAATGCTCGATCTGGTCGGCGCGGACCAGCGCGCGGTTGATCTTGCGGGCGAGCTCCGGGCCGGAATTGGCCGGGTAGAGGCTCTGGTCCGGATAGGGGGCGCCTGCCGTGTTGTTGTCGGCGGCGACTTGCCAGCCCGACAGGTAGATGGCCTTGAGGCCGGCCCGCACCATCTGCATAGCCTGGTTGCCGGTCATGGCGCCGAGGGCCGGGATGTGCTGCTCTTCCTTCAGCAGCGTCCACAGGCGCTCTGCGCCGCGGCGGGCCAGGGTCTGCTCGATGAGCAGCGAGCCGCGCAGGCGTTGCACTTCTTCGGCGGAATAGGTGCGGGTGATGCCGTCGAAGCGGTCGGGCGCGGCGGGGACGAGTTCATTGAAGGTGGTCATCAGCGGCAAGCCTTCGTCAAGTTCCGATGTTACAACTTTGACAACGCCGGAACCGGCAGGCACCGACGCGAGCATAATGGTGACATAACACGCTTTGGAAAAGGGCCAAGCTGTGAAATAATGCCCCTATGTCATAAATTGACAGAGCAACCTATGAAGTTGTCATGATGTCAAACGTGGCCGCCGAGACCGGCCGCAAGCTGTTCATCGGTCCCCGCTTCCGCCGGGTCCGCCAGCAGCTCGGCCTGTCGCAGACCCAGATCGCCGCCGAGCTTGGCGTTTCGCCGAGCTACGTCAACCTCATCGAGCGCAACCAGCGGCCGGTGACGGCGCAGATCCTGCTGCGCCTCGCCGAGGCCTTCGACCTCGACCTGCGCGAGCTGGCCGGCGGCGAGGACGGCCGTTCCTTCGCCGAGCTCAACGAAGTCTTCAGCGACCCGCTGTTCCGCGACATCGAGCTGCCCAAGCAGGAGCTGCAGGACCTCACCGAGCAGTGCCCGTCGGTCGCCCAGGCGCTCAGCCGCCTCTATGCCGCCTATGTCGAGGCGCGGCGCGGCGAGACCGAAGTCGCCTCGCGCATCGCCGACCGCGACGGCGACGCCGGCTTCCACCGCAGCCCGCTGGAGCGGGTGCGCGACTTCGTCGAGGCGAGCCGCAACCACTTCCCGACCCTGGAGGTGGCGGCGCAGGCGCTGCGCGACGAGATCGACGCCGACGTGCCGGACCTCTTCCAGGGCCTGGTGCGGCGCCTGCGCGACCGGCACGGCATCCAGGTGCGCATCATGCCTGTCGACATCATCCGCGACGTGCTGCGCAAATATGACCGGCACCGCCGCCAGCTGCTGCTCTCCGAGCTTGTCGATGCCTCCGGCCGCAGCTTCCAGGCGGCGGTGCAGCTCGGCTTCGCCGAATGCGGCACGCTGTTCGACGACATCGTCGAGACCGTCAACGAGCGCGATCCGGAGACGCGGCGCTTCCTGCGCGTGACGCTGGCCAATTATTTCGCCGCCGCGGTGATGATGCCCTATGCCCGCTTCCAGGAAGCGGCGGAGCGGCTCGGCTACGACCTCGTGGTGCTGGGGCGCCGCTTCGGCGCCAGCTTCGAGCAGGTCTGCCACCGCCTGACGACGCTGCAGCGGCCGGGTGCCCGCGGCGTGCCGTTCTTCCTGCTGCGCGTCGACCATGCCGGCAATGTCTCCAAGCGCTTCTCCTCCGGCACCTTTCCCTTTTCCAAGTTCGGCGGCACCTGCCCGCTGTGGAACATCCACGCCACCTTCGACAAGCCGGGCGAGATCCTCAGCCAGACGATCGAGCTGCCGGACGGCTCGCTCTATTTCAGCGTCGCCCGCACCGTGACGCGCGCCGGCGCGCCGCATGCCCAGCTGGTGCCGCGCTTTGCCATCGCCCTCGGCTGCGAGGTGAAATATGCCTCGCGGCTCGTCTATGCCGGCGGGCAGACGCAGGAGGCGGCGACGCCGATCGGCGTCAATTGCCGCCTGTGCGACCGCGTCGACTGCGCCCAGCGCTCCGAGCCGCCGCTGGCCGCCTCGCTGATCGTCGACGAGACGACGCGCGGCGCCTCGCCCTTCGTCTTCACCCGGAGCGCCGTTTCCTAGGCGCGGCGCGCGCCGCCAGCACCTCGTCGGCCGCCGCGACGCCGGTCTCGTAGGCGCCGTGGGCGGTCGAGAAATCGTGCGCCGAACAGGCCTCGCCGGCGAAAAACAGCCGCCCACCGACACTTGCCGCAAGGACCGCCCGGTCGTCGGCATGGCCGGGCAGGGCGTGCGAATAGGAGCCACGCGCCAGCGGATCGCGGTGCCAGGCCGAGGCGGCGAGGGGCCGCAGCCGCTTGCGCATGTCGCTGCCGAACAGGTCCACCAGCTCGTCGGTGGCGAAGGCGGCAAAGGCGCCGTCGCCTTCACCCTCCAGCTCGACGGCGAAGCGGCCGCCGAAATAGCCCTCGACCAGCGGCGCGCCGAGCGGCCGGAAATGGTAGGCGCCGGTGTCGCGCCGGTCGATGCGCCCCATGGCGCGGCTTTCCGGCGCGAACGCCTCCGGTTCCAGAAGCTCCAGATAGGCCTTGTCGGCGACGCCGAGCGGCAGGCCGGCGGCCGCCTCCAGCTTCTCCGGCAAAGCCGGCGTGAAGCGGATCGCCTCGGCGGCGAGCAGGCCGGGTGGCAGCGTCACGATCGCCGCGGCCGCTGTCAGCGGGCCGAGGGTCGTCTCCAGCACGAGCGCGTCGCCGGTATGGTTGATGGCGGTGACGGCGCAGCCTAGCCGCACGTCGAGGCCCTCGGCATGGCCGGCGATCGCCGCGCCATAGCCGCCGACCACGCGCCAGTTGGTGCCGCTGTCGTGGTAGCGGGCGAAATCGTGCACCGACAGCGCGTCCAGCTCGACGCCGTTGATATAGGTGCTGGTGGCGTCGAGGAGGGCGTTCCAGCGGCTGCCGGCCGACAGGAGCTCGGAAGCCGGCCCGTCCGGCCCCGCGTCCGCCGCCAGCGCCAGGCGCTCGTAGAAGGCCGCCATGGCGGCGGCATAATCCTCCTGCTCGCGGCGCGAGAAGCCGGCATCGATCGCCGGACGCGACCATGGTGCCGGGGTCTCGTCGATGGCGAGGCCGGCGCGGCGGACAATCTCCACCCAGGGATTGCGGTCGGCCGAATGCAGCCAGCCGCAGCCGAGATCGACGCTGAACCCGCCCATCGTCGTCACGGTCCAGGCGCGGCCGCCCAGCCGGTCGCGCGCCTCCAGGAGCCGCACCGGCACGCCCGCGTCATGCAGCCGTCGCGCCGCTGCGATACCGGCAGCGCCGCCGCCGATCACCGCCACCAAGCCGTCTTTATCCATGGGTTCATGCTCCGCTTCGGCGCCGCAGGGTGGCGCCGCGCCGTCCTGCCGGCAAGCGCCGCGTCGTCCCGTGCACAGCGCCCGGAAAAAATTCGCGGCAGGTCTGGCGCGGCTGCCGCCGCCTCCCCATCTGCTGCCCCTGTCCCGTCTTGCCGCCGTGCCAGGGCAGAAAAATTCCGCGGGCCGGCGTCGAAACCGCTGCTGCCCGTTCGTCGAAGAAAACAGACGACACGGACAGAGGAATCGGTTATGACGCGCGCCCCGACCCCAACACAGCCCGAACCATGCCCTTCGCCTGGCGCCTTCGCGCCATGCGACCCTGGTGTTTCCGCCCCCTGCCGGGCTGCGCCAGGAACCGCCCCCGCTTTTCAGGACCGGATCGCATCATGAACGCCCACACTGACAATCTTGCTCCTTCCGGGGAGACGACAGTGCCCAAGCGTGACCTGGTGGTCATCTACCTGCTGCTGGTCTCCGCCTTCGTCGTCATGCTCAATGAGACGGCGATGGTGGTGGCGCTGCCGCATCTGATGACCGACCTCGATGTCAGCGCCAGCGCGGCGCAATGGCTGACGACAGCCTTCCTGCTGACAATGGCGGTGGTGATCCCGGTCACCGGCTTCCTGCTGCAGCGGCTGAATACGCGGCCGGTGTTCCTGCTCGCCATGTCGCTGTTCACCGCCGGGACGCTCATCGCCGCCACGGCGCCGGGCCTGACGATGCTGGTCGTCGCCCGCGTCGTCCAGGCGACGGGTACGGCGGTGATGATGCCGCTGCTGATGACCACCGTCATGACGCTGGTGCCGCCGGCGGCGCGCGGCCGCATGATGGGCAACATCTCCATCGTCATGTCGGTTGCCCCGGCGATCGGCCCGACGCTGTCCGGCCTCATCCTCAACTACATGCACTGGCGCTGGATCTTCATCCTCGTGCTGCCCTTCGCGCTCGTCTCGCTGGCGCTCGGCGCGCTGCGCATGCGCAATGTCACGACACCGCGCTATGCGCCGCTCGACGTGCTGTCGGTCATCCTGTCGGCGGTCGCCTTCGGCGGCCTCGTCTACGGCCTGTCGAGCTTCGGCGAAGTGGCGGTAACCGGCGTGACGGTGTGGAACTGGGGACCGCTGGCGATCGGCGCGGCGGCGATGCTGCTGTTCGTGCTGCGGCAGCTGCAGCTGCAGGCCGACAACAAGGCGCTGCTCGACCTGCGCACCTTCCAGTCGCGGAACTTCACGGTCTCCATCGTGATGTTCATGCTGCTGATGATGGCCATGTTCGGCACCATCGTCCTGCTGCCGATCTACCTGCAGCAGGTGCTCGGCCTGTCGACGCTGCAGACCGGCCTGCTGATGCTGCCGGGCGGCCTGGTGATGGGCCTGTTCGGCCCGCTTGTCGGCCGTCTCTACGACCGCGTCGGCACGCTGCCGCTGGTAGTGCCCGGCGCCATCGGCGCCAGCGCCGTGCTGTGGGCGATGACGCTGCTGACGCCGACGACCTGGTTCGGCTTCATCCTTGCCGGCCATCTGGTGTTCAGCGTCGCGCTGGCGTTTCTGTTCACGCCGCTCTTCACCGCCAGCCTCGGCTCGGTGAAGCCGCAGCTCTACTCGCATGGCAGCGCCCTGCTCGGCTCGACGCAGCAAATCGCCGGCGCGGCCGGCGTGGCGCTGTTCGTGGCGCTGATGTCGTCGCAGACGATCAGCCTGGCCGCCACCGGCATGGCTCCGGCCTATGCCCTGTCGGGCGGCATAAGGGTCGCCTTCGTGGTCGGCGCCGTCATTTCGCTGTTCGCGGTGGCGGCGGCCTTCTTCGTCCGCAAGCCGGCGGGCGGCGGCGAAATGGCCATGGCCCACTAGCGCGACGCCGCGCCACCACACAATGAAAAAGGGCCGGGAGCGATCCCGGCCCTTTTTCATGCGGCCTTCTCCACTCCTGTCGCAGACTTGCCAGATGACGCGGGCGATGTTTCCATCCGGATAGATCGGTCCGGAGAAAGAGTATGAAGATCAGCGCCCGCAACCAGCTCAAGGGCCGCATCGTCGAGGTGACCAAGGGCGCTACGACGTCCCATGTCCGCATCGACATCGGCCGCGCCATCGTCACCGCCTCTATCACCAACGAAGCCGTCGACGAACTCGGCCTCGCCGCCGGCAAGGAAGCCTATGCCGTGGTGAAGGCGTCCGATGTGATGGTCGCGGTGGATTGAGGGAGCAGCGACGAACAGGCTGCAAGGCGCGTAAGGCGATGCCAGCGCTTGGCAGTTCTCCGCCGCTAAGCTGCTGCCAAGCGCTTCAGCGGGGTCGGTGCAGCGTAAAGACTTGATCGCGCATGGAATGGCGATGGCTGGGGCGCCAGGATTCGAACCTGGGATCACGGGACCAAAACCCGTTGCCTTACCGCTTGGCCACGCCCCA
>CAZAAW010000039.1:0-16596 GCA_964483325.1 uncultured Hyphomicrobiales bacterium | reverse complement strand
GCGGCCGAACCCCTCACCCGTCCGCCTAAGCCTCGCTGCGCGAGGCAAGGCTCCCCGACCTCTCCCTATGGGAGAGGCAAGAGGCGGCGCCGGTGGGCGCATCACGTCCAGCCAGCTGCGTCATGCGCGGGCGAAGACCCGGGCATCCACGCGAACACCGGCGGCGCAGAATGGAGCCTCGCCGGCGGCATGTCTTTCCGCACCCGCAGTGTTCGCGTGGATGGCCGGATCAAGTCCGGCCATGACGCCTGTGGGGTGGAGAGGGGGTGCGAGCCGCCCGGCGGCGCGCCCGTCCCCTGCCCTACTGCTTGGCGTCGGTTTCCGGCGTTGGCGTCGGGTCGGGCCAGGCGGCGTTGCCGGCGGGCATGACGAAGACCTGGCCGGGATAGATCCAGCGCGGATTGCGGATCTGGTCGCGGTTGGCGTCGTAGATGGTGGTGTAGCGGATGCCGCGGCCATAGACGCGGCGCGACAGGCGCCACAGGTTGTCGCCGCGGCGGATGATGACCGTGCGCGGCTCGTCGACGACGCCCTCGGCGACGGCGCCCGGCGCTGCATTGGCATTGGCGGTCGGCCGCAGCGCCGCCATGTCCATGTCGCGCTGGAACGGCACCTGCGCCCGCGCCAGCACGCTGCCATTGCTGCGCACCTGGTCGACGCGGACATCATGGGCGCCGATCGGCACGTCGGACCGGGTCTCCAGCAGCCAGCGGCCGCCGTCATTGGGCAGCGTCTCGCCGACCAGCGCGTCGTCGATATAGACGCGCACCGCCTCCGGCGTCGCCGCGGCGCCGGCCACGAACAGGCGGTCGCCCTCGAGCTCGACAGCCTCGACGCTGACGAAGGGCTCGGGCGCCGGCCTGGGTGGCTCTGCCGGCGGCGCCGCCGGCTCCTCCGGGAGCGCTGCCACAGCCGATTCGCCATTGGCGGATTCCTCGGGCGTTGCCGCTTCCGGCGGCGGCTCGGCATCCTCCTCCCGCTGCGTCTCATCCGCCGCCGGATTGTCGGCCGGCGGGGCTGCGTCGGGCTCCGAACGGGCGGCAACCTGCGGCTCGGCGACGGGGGCCGATGGCTCGCTCTCGGCGACGGTGGGCGCCTCTTCCGGCGGCGAAGCCTCCGGGCGCGCGGCAACCTGCGGCTCGGCCGGGGCCGGCGGCTCGCTCTCGGCTATCGCGGGTGTCTCTTCCGGTGACGGGGAGGCCTCCGGACGCGAGGCGACCTGTGGCTCGTCAGCCGGCGCCGAAGGCTCGCTCTCGGCTACGGCGGGTGTTTCTTCCGGCGAGGGCGAAGCCTCCGGACGCGCCGCGACCTGCGGCTCGTCAGCCGGCGCCGACGGCTCGCTTTCGGCACCCGCAGGTTCATTCTCCTGTTGAGAAGGCATCTCCTCCGGTGTGGACGAAGCCTCCGGGCGGGCCGCGACCTGCGGCTCGGCAGCCGGAGCCGACGGCTCGCTTTCGACCTCGGCGGGCGCTTCTTCCAGCGGGGAAGGAGCATCCGGGCGCGCCGCCACCTGCGGCTCCTCGGCGGGCACCGACGGCTCACCTTCGGCTACGGCGGGTCCATTCTCCGGCTCGGCAGGCGTCTCTTCCACCGAGGGTGAAGCCTCCGGACGCGCGGCAACCTGCGGCTCGGCCGCGGGCGCCGAGGGCTCGCTTTCGGCTACGGCGGGAGCCTGCTCGGGTTCGGCAGGTGCCTCCTCCGGTGACGGTGAAGCCTCCGGACGGGCCGCGACCTGCGGCTCGGCGGGGGCCGGCGGCTCGCTTTCCGGTTCGGCGTTCGCGGAGGGTTTGGCGGGGCGGAATTCGCGCGAGGCGACGGCCTGGCGTTCGTCCGCCGGGGCGGCCGAGGGGGCCGAGGGAGCATTGTCCTGCGGCTCGGCGGCGGCCTGCTGCTGTTGTGCGGCGTCCTCGTCTGGTGTCGGGGCCGGCGGCGCTTCCGCCACCTGCGGCTCGGGCGACGGCTCGCCGGCAGGAGGCTCCTGGGCCGGCGGCGCCGCTGCGATCGCCGGTTCCTCGGGCGCCGGCTCGGCGCGTGGCGCTTCCGGGCGCTGGAGGATTTCGCTCGGCCGGTCGGGATCGTTCAGCACGACGAGCAGGTCGTTGCCGCCGTCCTCCGGCACGTTGACGGCCACGCGCTGGTCGGACAGGAGCTGCGCGCCGCCGTCGGGCGTCGTGGTGCGGATCGCCAGGTCGTGGGCGCCAGGCGCCAGCGGCCGGTCGAGGACGACGACCCACTCGCCGCGCTCATTGGCTTCGGCGCGGCCGACGACCTCGTCGCCGTCGAGAAGCTCCACCGTCGAGCCGGCGTCGGCCGTGCCGGCGATGACGCTGTCGCCGGTCGGCTCGACGCGGACGATGTCGAAGGTCGGCACGATGGTCGGCAGCGGCGAAGCCTGTGGCTGGTCTTGTTCGGCCGGCGGCTGGTCCTGTGCGGCCGGCGGCTGATCCTGCGCGGCCGGCTCGTCCGGTGCGCCGCGGGCGACCTGCGTTTCGTCGGCCGCGACGGGATTGTCGTCCGGCGCCTGCTCCGCCTGCGGTGCAGGTTCGGGCTCGGCCTCGGCCGCCAGTTCATCGAGGGCGGACGGTGCGGCAGGCGACGGCACGGCGGCCTGCCGCTCGTCCTCGGACGTGTCGGGCTCCGCCGCCGGCGGTGTGGGCGCGGCCGCGATGGCCGGCTCATCCGGGGCGGGCGCGGCCGGCGATTGGGCAGGCGGCGGCAAGGCCGCCTGCTGCCCGGCGGAACTCTCGGGCTCCGCCGGCTCGTCCCGCGCGACGGCGCTGTTGCCTTCCCTGCCCGCGTCGGCGGCCGGCCGGTCGCCGGCGGGCGGGGCGGCGGCCTGCTCTTGCACCGGCTGCTCCTGGGCAGCCTGCTCCTGCGCTGGCTGATCCTGCGCCGGCGCGCCGGCGGCATCGGCCTGCCCGCCCGGCGCGACGAAAGCGCGGTCCGCGCGCTCCGCCGCCTCCTCCTGCGCCATCTCGGGCCCGGCGTCGTCGGACGGCGGCGGTGCTGCGGCCGCCTGTGACTCAGGCGCGGCCGGCGCTGCTTCCTCTGACGGTGGCGTAGGGGCGGCGGCCTCCTGCGATTCGGGAGCGGGCGCGGCTCCCTCTCCTTGCCGCGGCGCAGCGGCGTTGTCTTCAAGGCGCGGCGCGCTGTCGGCCTGCCCGGACTCGCCCGGCGCCGAGACGTCCGGCGAAGCGGCGTCGCTGCGGTCCTCGCGCCCCAAGGCCGGCGCCTCTTCGCGCTCTGGCGCAGCGGCCGGCGCGTCGGCGGGATCGTCCGGCGCCGCCGCATCCGGCGCGGCGGGGGCCGGCGGCTCGTCGACAAGCGAGGCGCGGCCTTCGCCGCTGCGCGCTTCCGGATCGCTCGGCAGGCGGTCCTGCACCTTGCCGGCCTCTTCCGCCCCGCCGCGCGCCTCTTCCGGCGTCAGGTCGGCGGCGTCGAGGGCGTCCTCGTCGCCGGACGGCGGGGCGATCTCGGTCGTCGCGGGCGGCACGGGCTCCGGCTGGCGCTGGCGATAGTCGAGAAAGACGAGGCCGCCGATGAGGACGACAAGCGCCACGAGCGCGCCCAGGCCTGCCAGCTGATTCTTGTTCATGCCAAGTCCATGTAATCGGCGGAAAAGCTTGGCTTTACCGTCCGCGGCGCCCCGTGCGGCCTCTCCGGCCACTGCCTCGGCCGGAGTCTATACGCGGATCCGGCGGCGCGGAAGCGCTGGGGACAGGACCCCGCCTTGACGGCCCGGCGCGGCCGATGCCACACAAAACGCATGTCAAAGCTCTCAAGTGTCTGTGTCTATTGCGGGTCCTCCGAGGGGATCGACCCGGCCTATGCCGATGCCGCCGAGGCGTTCGGCCGCGAGATGGCGGAGGCCGGCGTGCGCCTCGTCTATGGCGGCGGCTCGATCGGCCTGATGGGCATCGTGGCGCGCAGCGTCATGGCGCATGGCGGCCGCGTCCTCGGCATCATCCCGCGCTTCCTGCGCGATCGCGAGATCATGCTGGAGGAAGTGTCGGAGCTGGTGATCACCGACAACATGCACCAGCGCAAGCAGGCGATGTTCGACGAATCGGATGCCTTCGTTGCGCTGCCGGGCGGCATCGGCACGCTGGAGGAGACGGTCGAGATGATGACCTGGGCGCAGCTCGGGCGTCACGCCAAGCCGATCCTGCTCGCCAATGTGAAGGGCTTCTGGAACCCGCTGATCGAGCTCATCCGCCACATGGACGGCCAGGGCTTCGTGCGCAAGAGCTTCCTCGCCGGCGCCGGGGCGATCGCCTATCACCAGGTGTCGGATGTCAGCGCCATCCTGCCGACGCTCGCCGCGGCGATCGAGGCGCTGGAGCTGGCCGGGCCGGAGAACGGCGTGCCGATGCGGCTCTTTTGAGGGCTGCGTCTTTTCTGGACTCAGGCCGGCTCGGCCAGCGGCACGGCCTCGCCGAGCGGCCGCGCCCCGGCCCGTACCAGCCGGTAGACGAGCGAATCCATCAGCGCCTCGAAGGAGGCATCGACGATGTTCTCCGACACGCCGATGGTGAACCAGCGCTCGCCCGAGCCGTCGCCGCTCTCGATCAGCACGCGGGTGATCGCCTCGGTGCCGCCATTGAGGATACGCACCTTGTAGTCGACAAGCTCGAGGTCGCGGATGATGTCGCGATAGGCGCCGAGATCCTTGCGCAGCGCCCGGTCGAGCGCATTGACCGGGCCGTTGCCCTCGCCAACCGTCAAGAGGCGCTCGCCGCCGACCTGCATCTTCACCACCGCCTCCGATACCGAGACGAGCTCGCCCAGCGCGTTGAAGCGCCGCTCGACGGTGACGTGGAAGCTCTCGACGGTGAAGAAATCCGGCACGCCGCCGAGGAAGCGGCGGGCCAGCAGCTCGAACGAGGCGTCGGCGCTCTCGTAGGCGTAGCCGGCGGCCTCGCGCCGCTTCACCTCGGCCAGCAGGTCGTCGAGGCGGCGGTCGTCACGGCTGGCGGAGATGCCCATGCGCTGCAGCTCGGCGATGAGGTTCGACTTGCCGGCCTGGGCGGAGACGAGGATGTGGCGGCGGTTGCCGACGCTTTCCGGCGGCACGTGCTCGTAGGTCTGCGGGTCCTTGACGAGCGCCGAGGCATGGATGCCGGCCTTGGTGGCGAAGGCGGCGGCGCCGACATAGGGCGCGTGCCGGTCGGGGGCGCGGTTGAGCAGCTCGTCGAAGCGCCGCGACAGTGCCGTCAGCCCGGCGAGGGCGGCGGCGCCGATGCCGGTCTCGAAGCGGTCGGCGAAGGCCGGCTTCAGCAGCAGCGTCGGGATGATCGAGGTGAGATTGGCGTTGCCGCAGCGCTCGCCGATGCCGTTGAGCGTGCCCTGGATCTGCCGCGCGCCGGCGCGCACCGCGGCCAGCGAATTGGCGACCGCCTGCTCGGTGTCGTTATGGGCATGGATGCCGAGATGGTCGCCGGGGATCGTCGCGGCGACCGCCCGCACCGTCGCCTCGACCTCGTCCGGCAGCGTGCCGCCATTGGTGTCGCACAGCACCACCCAGCGGGCGCCGGCGGCATAGGCGGTCTTGGCGCAAGCCAGCGCATAGGCCGGGTTGGCCCTGTAGCCGTCGAAGAAATGCTCGCAATCGACCAGCACCTCGCGGCCGATGTCGCGTGCCGCCGAGACCGACTGGGCGATGCAGGCGAGGTTCTCCTCCTCGCTGCTGCCGAGCGCCACCCGCACCTGGTAGTCCCAGGTCTTGGCGACGAAGCAGACGGCATCGGCCTCCGCCTCCAGGAGGGCGCGGATGCCGGGATCGTTGGAAAGGCTGACGCCGGCCCGCTTGACCATGCCGAAGGCGGTGAAGGCGGCGCGGCGGACCGGCTTCCTGGCGAAGAAGGCGGTGTCGGCCGGATTGGCGCCGGGATAGCCGCCCTCGATATAGTCGACGCCCAGCTCGTCGAGCAGGCCGGCGACGAGGTGCTTGTCCTCCAGCGAGAAGTCGATACCCGACGTCTGCGCCCCGTCGCGCAGAGTCGTATCAAAGAGATAGAGGCGTTCCTTCATGATCCGATTCAACGGCCGGCCGCCCGAGGGGCGATCGCTGCGGCCGCTCCCTATTCCGGACGGTGCGACACCGCCTCGATATTGTGGCCGTCCGCGTCGATGACGAAGGCGCCGTAGTAGTCGGGGTGATAGAGCGGCCGCAGGCCCGGCGCGCCATTGTCCTTGGCGCCGGCGGCGATCGCCGCGGCGTAGAAGGCATCGACCTCCGCGCGCGAGCCGGCGCTGAAGGCGATGTGGAGATGCGGCGCCGTCGGCCCGCCGGGGCTCAGCCAGAGGATCGGCTTGTCCCTGCCGAGGCCGCAGGTGCGGCCGCCGTCCTCGGTCGGGAACTCCATCATCACCTTGACGCCGAGCGGCGCCAGGGCGGCGCTGTAGAATGCCTTGGCGCTGTCATAGTCGGAAACGATCACGCCGAGATGGTCGATGATGACGTCGCTCATGCCCTGTCCTCCCCTGTTGTCGCCGTGAGGCGGCTCATCGTCTGACTTCCAACTATCGCCTGACTTCCCGGTTATCGCCTGACTTCCCATGAGGTGACGAGCTCGCCCGTCTGCGGGTCCTTGCCGTCGCGCAGCGTCACGCCCAGCGCCTCGATCTCGGCGCGCAGCCGGTCGGCGGCGGCGAAGTCGCGCGCCTGGCGCGCCTGCGCGCGCGCGGCGATGAGCGCCTCGATCTCCTCGGCCGGCACGGCAGCGTCATGGACGCGGGCATCGCGCCACGCCCCATAGGCCGAAGCGTCGAAGCCGAGAAAGGCCAGGTTGCCGGCGAGCGACTTGTGGCCGTCGCGGCCGCGCAAAGCATGCATCTCGGCGATCGCCTTGGGCGTGTTGAGGTCGTCGAGCAGCGCCTCCAGCACGCCCGGCGACGGCCGCGGCTCGGCCTCCGCCGCGGCGGCGTCGACCCAGCTCGCCAGCGTCCGCTCCGCCTCGCGCACGCCCTTCAGCGTCCAGTCGATCGGCTGGCGGTAATGCGTCGACAGCATGGCGAGCCGGATCACCGGGCCGGGCCAGTCCTTGAGCAGGTCGCGGATGGTGATGAAGTTGCCGAGCGACTTCGACATCTTCTCGCCCTCGACCTGCAGGAAGCCGTTATGCAGCCAGACGCGCGCCATGATCTCGGTGCCGTGGGCGCAGCGCGACTGGGCGATCTCGTTCTCGTGGTGCGGGAAGATCAGGTCGATGCCGCCGCCATGGATGTCGAAGACATCGCCGAGATGGCGCTCCGCCATGGCCGAGCATTCGATATGCCAGCCGGGACGCCCCTCGCCCCAGGGCGACGCCCAGGCCGGCTCGCCGGGCTTGGACGGCTTCCACAGGACGAAATCCATCGGGTCGCGCTTGTAGGCGGCGACCTCGACGCGGGCGCCGGCCTCCATCTCGTCGAGGCTGCGCCGCGACAGGCGGCCGTAATCGGGCATCGACGGTACGTCGAACAGCACATGGCCTTCCGCGGCATAGGCATGGCGGCGGTCGATCAGCCGGCCGATCATGCCGACCATCTCGGGGATGTGCTCGGTGGCGCGCGGCTCGATCGTCGGCCTGAGGCACCCGAGCGCGTCGACATCCTCGCGGTACTGGCGCTCGGTGCGTTCGGTGACCAGGCGGATCGACTCGCGCAGCGGCAGCGCCGGATAGTCTTCCGCGGCGCGGGCGATGATCTTGTCGTCGACATCGGTGATGTTGCGCACATAGGTGACATGCGCCTCGCCATAGAGATGGCGCAGCAGGCGGAACAGCACGTCGAAGACGATCGCCGGGCGCGCGTTGCCGATATGCGCGAAGTCGTAGACCGTCGGGCCGCAGACATACAGGCGCACATTGGCCGGATCGATCGGGACGAAATCGTCCTTGGTCCGGGTCAGCGTATTGGTCAGCCTCAGTCCCATCGATCCACCCTTTTGGGGGCAGGCGCCGGGGCGCCCGGAGAAACACCACACAAAGCCGGCACCGCCGGCCGGGGCGTTCCTCTCGATGTTCGGGTCAGGAGAAGACGGCCACAGCCAGCGTTGTCGCTAGCCGATAATAATCGTCCCGCAAATGCAAAGATCGCGCGTCGCCGTCATAGTCGCCATCATGCGCAAGGTCTTTCGCCTATTCCCGCCGGCCCGTCAAGCCGCACGGCGCCGGCCGAGGAGCCCGCGCAGCAGCGCCAGCGCCGCCGTCGCCAGCACGGCCAGCACCGCCAGCGTCAGCGCATAGGTCTTCACCACCGTCAGCGTGCTGCCGAGCCCGGCCAGCGTCTCGGCCGGCGGCGTGGCGGCGAGCAGCATGGCGAACTGGACGATGTTCTCGCCTCAGTCGGTCAGGCAGGCGACGAAGGCCAGCGCCACCACGACGAGGCGCAGCCCGTCCGGCAGCGGCAGCGCCAGGCGCCGGCGCCGGCCGGTGAGGCGGATGAAGAGCAGCGACAGAGCCAGGAAAAGCGCCGGCGGCAGCAGCATGTCGGGCAGGATCAGCCAGCGATAGACCCGCCGCCCGCCATCGCCCAAAGCCGCCAGCAGCGCCTCCGCCTCGGCCGCCGAATAGCCGCCGACGCGCAGGTCGAAGATCTCCAGCCCGCCGGCCAGCCGCATCAGATAAGGCGCGCCGACCCCGCCGACGAGGACGGCAAGCGCCAGCGCGCAGAGCCACGCCAGCGCGATATGCCAGGCCCTGAGCTGCGCTTCGACCGCGTCGAACATGGGCGTCCTCCTTGCGCCGTCGCCTCTCCCGGAGGTTATGGCAAAGCGCAGCACCCTGTCCTGCACCGGCGCTCCCCACCCGACCCCGGCTATCGCAGGGGCAGGACGCACGGACGGTTGCCACTCTGCGCCGGCGACGCCGGGGTCCGCGCACCACACTTCACCCCCCGCTGCGTCATGCCCGGGCTTGACCCGGGCATCCACGCGAACACCGTTGGCGCCGAAAGGAACGCCCTCCGCGAGGCGCTTCCTCCTGCACCATCGGTGTTCGCGTGGATGGCCGGATCAAGTCCGGCCATGACGCTGGTGGGGTTGCAGCGAGCGTGCGAACCTACCAGCGTGCGTAGGGTGGGCAAGGCTCGAGCCTTGCCCACGCGGTCATCGGCCACAGGGCCCGTAGCCGCGTGGGCCCGTAGCCGCGTGGGCAAGCGCCTGCCGGCGCATGCCCACCCTACGGCACCTCATCGGGAAGCGCGTGACGGCGGAGAGCGCCGGTGCCGAGTTGCTGCGGACGTCGGGGCAGCGCCTTTACCTCTCTCCACGGGAGAGGTCGGAAACGCGTCAGCGTTTCCGGGTGAGGGTCACTGCCGGCGACACGCGGTTGCGGCGCCGGGGCAGGATTCCCAAGGGCCGAACCCCTCACCCGTCCGCCTAGGCTCGCTGCGCTCACCAAGGCTCCCGACCTCTCCCTATGGGAGAGGTGGAAGCGCCTCATCCCCTCAGCCCCGGCCTGTCGCGGCGGTCAGCCTAGCCAGCGTCTCGCGGCGGCCGAGGAAGGGGAGCAGGGCGGCGAGTTCGGGGCCGTGGTCGAGGCCGGTCAGGGCGAGGCGCAGTGGCATGAAGAGCGCCCTGCCGCTACGGCCGCTGGCCGCCTTGAGGGCGCCGGTCCAGCTGCGCCAGGTGGCGGCGTCCCACGGCTCCGGCGGCAGCAGCTCGGCGGCCAGCGCCAGCAGGTTCAAGTCTTCATGCTCCAAGCCCTCCGGCGCCGGCGCCTCGGGCATCTGCGTGACGATGCGCCACCAGCCGGCGGCATCCTGCAGGCGGATGCAGTTGCCGCGCACCGCCAGCCAGAAGGGCTCGCCGCCGCCGACGCCGAGCGCCGCCAGCCGGTCCGCCACCGCCGCATGGTCGAGGCTATGCAGCAGCCGGGCATTGACGCCCGCCAGTTCCGCCTCGTCGAAGCGCGCCGGGGCGCGGGAGATGTGCTCCAGGGCGAAGCGCGCCGCCAGCTCCTCCAGGCTGTGCGCCGGCTCTACCGCCTCCGAGGTGCCGAGAAGGACGGCGAGCGAGGCCACCGCCATCGCCTCGTAGCCGGCCTCGCGGAGGCCCGCCACCGACTGCGAGCCGGCGCGCTTCGACAGCGGCTCGCCATCGGCGTCGACGAGGAGGTTGTGATGGCCGAACACCGGCACGGCGCCGCCCAGCGCCCGGAACAGCTCGATCTGCACCGCCGTATTGGTGACGTGGTCGTCGCCGCGGATGACATGGGTGACGCCGAGGTCGATGTCGTCGACCACCGAGGGCAGCGTGTAGAGGAAGCTGCCGTCCTCGCGGATCAGCACCGGATCGGACAGCGAGGCGAGGTCGACATTGTGCGGGCCGCGGATGAGATCGACCCAGCCCTCGCGCTGGCCGCCCGCCTCCGTTCCCTCCAGCAGGAAACGCCAGTGCGGCCGGCGGCCGGCGGCGACAAGGGCGGCGCGCTCGGCCTCGCCGAGGCGCAGCGCGGCGCGGTCATAGACCGGCGGCAGGCCGCGCGCCATCTGCGCTGCCCGGCGCCGCTCCAGCTCCTCCGCCGTCTCGAAGCAGGGATAGAGCCGGCCGGCGGCCTTCAGCCGCTCGGCGGCGGCCGCATGCGCCGCCGCCCGCTCCGACTGGCGATGGACAGCGTGCGGCCGGATGCCGAGCCAGGCGAGGTCCGCGGCGATCGCCGCCACGAAGGCCTCGCGTGACCTTTCCGCATCGGTGTCGTCGAAACGCAGCAGGAAGCGGCCGCCATGCGTCAGCGCGAAAAGGGCGTTGAAGAGGGCCGTGCGCGCATTGCCGACATGGATGTTTCCCGTGGGCGAGGGCGCGAAACGGACTGTGACGGCGGCGGCTTCGGACATGCGGTTCTGGTTAATGGCGGGCAACAGATCGCGCAATCACTGTTGCGCGAATGCAATTGCCGAAGCGGGCAGCTTGCCGTTAACTTTCCTGCGAGTCTCGCCGCAGGTGCGGCGATGGTGTCTTTCGAGGTTTTTCCATGTCGATGCGGCCCCTTGCCACCGCCCTGCTCGCGGAGGACGCGAACGATGTGCGGCTGAACCGCCGGACCGTCCTTGTCGGGCTCGGCCTGCCCTTCCTGCTGGCGGCCTGCCAGAGTTCGTCGGACGGCGTGCCGACGACCGCGGCGCTGCCCGGCACGCCGGCCTTCGCCAGCATGTATGCCGAGGCCGACGACAACGGCTTCCACGTCCCGGCGATCGACCTGTCGCGCGCCGACCCGACGTTCCTGCGCCGCAGCGTGCCGGTGCCGGCCGGCATCCCGGCCGAGCCGAACAGCATCGTCATCGATCCGGGCGCGCGCTTCCTCTACCTGATCAATGCCGACGGCCGCTCGGCGATCCGCTACGGCATCGGCGTCGGCCGCGAAGGCTTCGCCTGGAACGGCGAGGCGACGATCGAGGCGAAGCGCGAATGGCCGAAATGGTTTCCGCCGCCGGAGATGGTGGCGCGCGACCCCAAGGCGGCGCCATGGGCCGGCGGCATGCCGGGCGGCCTCAACAACCCGCTCGGCGCCCGGGCGCTCTATCTCTACCAGGGCGGCAAGGACACGCTCTACCGCATCCACGGCACCAACGAGCCGTGGAGCATCGGCAAGGCGGTGTCGAGCGGCTGCATCCGCATGATGAACCAGGACGTCATGGACCTCTTCAGCCGCGTGCCGCTCGGCACCAAGGTGACGGTCCTCTCGGCCTGAGACGGCGCTGCTGCGGGCGTCGGGGCAGTGCCTCACCTCTCCCCCCGGGAGAGGTCGGAAACGCGGAGCGTTTCCGGGTGAGGGTTACTGCCGATGACACAAAACTGCGCCGCCGGGGCAGGATGCCCGACGGCCGAACCCCTCACCCGTCCGCCTAAGCCTCGCTGCGCGAGGCAAGGCTCCCGGCCTCTCCCTATGGGAGAGGCAGGAGGGCGCACCGGCGCGGCAACGCAACAAGGCCGGGAGAGGGCATCCCTCACCGCACCACGGTGATGCGCTCCGCCGCCCGCGTCAGTCCCGTATAGAGCCAGCGGGCGCGGTTCTCGCCGAAGACGCCGCTTTCGTCGAACAGCACGACGTGGTCCCATTGCGAGCCCTGCGCCTTGTGCACGGTGAGGGCGTAGCCGTAGTCGAATTCGTCGGAGCGGCGGCGTTCCAGCGGCGGCAGGCCGGCGGCGGTGCCGTCGAAGAAGGCGGGGTTGACCGTGACCAGCGCCGGGGCGCCGTATTCGCCCTCTTCCGGCTCGATATGGAAGCGCAGCAGGCCCTTGCGCTCGGCGCGCATGCGGTCGACGCGCCACAGGCCGCCATTGAGCAGGCCCTTGCCCTTGTTGTTGCGCAGGCACACCAGCTTGTCGCCGACCACCGGCGTCGGCACGGTGCGGCCGAGCAGCGTGCGGATGCGGGCATTGTAGGCCTGGCGGGTGGCGTTGCGGCCGACAAGCACCTGGTCGGCGCTCATCACCTCGTCGCGGTCGACGTCGCGGCGGCCGACGACGCGGCTGTCGCCATGGGCGCCGTAGTCGAGCCGGCCGCCCTCGCGGATCGCCATGGAGAGGCGGATGATCGGATTGTCCTGCGCCTGGCGGTGCACCTCGCCCAGCATCACGTCGGGCGGCGCCGAGGTGAAGAAGCCGGCGCCGGAGATCGGCGGCAGCTGCGCCGGGTCGCCGAGCACCAGGATCGGCGTGCCGAAGGACATCAGGTCGCGGCCGAGCTCCTCGTCGACCATGGAGCATTCGTCGATGACGATCAGCTTGGCGTCGGCGGCGGCGCTGTCGCGGTTGAGCGAGAAGGACATGCCCGCCTCGTCCTCGCCGCGCGGCCGGTAGATGAGGCTGTGGATGGTGCCGGCGCCGACGCAGCCCCGGGAGCGCATGACATGCGCCGCCTTGCCGGTGAAGGCGGCGAAGCACACCTTGCCCTCGATCCCTTCCGCCAGGTGGCGGGCGAGCGTCGTCTTGCCGGTGCCGGCATAGCCGAACAGCCGGAAGACCTGCCTGTCGCCCGCCTTGAGCCAGGCGGAGACGGCGTTCAGCGCCGATTCCTGCTCTGCCGTGAACTGCATGGGGAGAGAGTGCCGGGAGAACGTTGCGCGAACAAGAGGGGCCAGGCTATGCCTTGTCGCGCCATCATGCTTTTTCGCGAAAGCGGTTGGTGATCGGGTAGCGGCGGTCGCGGCCGAAATTGCGCCGCGTCACCTTGACGCCCGGCGCCGCCTGCCGGCGCTTGTATTCGGCGAGGTAGAGCATGTGCTGCACCCGCGCCACGGTGGCGCCGTCATGGCCGCGCGCCACGATGTCGGCGAGCGGCAACTCGTGCTCGACGAGGCATTGCAGGATGTCGTCGAGCACCTCGTAGGGCGGCAGGCTGTCCTGGTCGGTCTGGTTCTCGCGCAGCTCGGCGGAAGGCGGCCGGGTGATGATGCGCTCCGGGATGACGATGCCGCCGGGGCCCGGGCCGGGCGGCCGGTGGGCGTTGCGCCAGCGCGCCAGGCGGTAGATCTCGGTCTTGTAGAGATCCTTCACCGGGTTGAAGCCGCCGTTCATGTCGCCATAGAGCGTCGCGTAGCCGACCGAGACTTCCGACTTGTTGCCGGTCGTCACCACCATGGCGCCGAACTTGTTCGACAGCGCCATGATGATGGTGCCGCGGGCGCGCGACTGGAGGTTCTCCTCGGCGACGCCGCGCGGCGCGCCGGCGAAGAGCGGCGCCAGCGCCGCCTCGAAGCCCTCGACCGGGGCGGCGATCGGCACCACGTCGTAGCGCACGCCGAGCGCCGCGGCGCAGGCCGCCGCGTCCTCCAGGCTGATCGCCGCCGTGTAGTGATAGGGCTGCATGACGCAGCGGACGCGCTCAGGCCCCAGCGCATCGACCGCCATGGCGGCGCAGACCGCCGAATCGATGCCGCCAGAGAGGCTGACCAGCACGCCGGGAAAGCCGTTCTTGCCGACATAGTCGCGCAGGCCCAGGACGCAGGCGCGCCAGTCGGCCTCCTCCGGGCCGGCGAGCCGCGCCTCCCCTCCGCCGTCGCAGGCCCAGCCGGCGTCGCCGCGCCGCCATAGCGTGACGGCGACGTCCTCGGCGAATTCCTCCAGCTGGAAGGCCGGGCTGCGGTCGGCATTGAGGCCGAACGAGGCGCCGTCGAAGACGAGCTCGTCCTGGCCGCCGACCTGGTTGGCATAGACGAGCGGCAGGCCGCTCTCGACGACGCGGGCGACGGCCACCTGCAGGCGCTCCTCGGCCTTGCCGCGCCAGTAGGGCGAACCGTTCGGCACCAGCAGGATCTCGGCGCCGGTCTCGGCCAGGCACTCCGCCACCTGCTCGGCCCAGATGTCCTCGCAGATCGGGATGCCGAGGCGCAGGCCGCGAAACACCATCGGCCCCGGCAGCGGCCCGGGGCGGAACACCCGCATCTCGTCGAAGACGCCGTAATTGGGCAGCTCGACCTTGTGGCGCACCGCCTGGACGGCGCCGCCGTCGAGCAGCGCCATCGAGTTGTGCAGGCCCGCCTCGCCCTGCCACGGCGCGCCGATGAGGACGCCCGGCCCGCCATCGGCAGTGTCAGCGGCGAGGTCCTCGATCGCGGCGCGGCAGGCGGCGACGAAGGTCGGGCGCAGCACCAGGTCCTCCGGCGGATAGCCGGCGATGAACAGCTCGGTGAGCAGCAGGAGGTCGGCGCCGGCTTCGGCGGCGCGCTGGCGCGCCCGGCGGGCGAGCGCCAGGTTGCCGGCGATGTCGCCGACAGTCGGGTTGAGCTGGCCGACGGCCAGCCGGAAGGAATCGGTTATCGGTCCGGCCATGCGCCCGATCTAGCCGCCGATCGGGGCCGGCAGCAATCGGGCGCCGTGCCGCGCCGTCAGGCAGCCGGCGTCAGGCGGCCAGCGCTTTCGGATCGGGCACGAAGGTCAGCGCCAGGCCGTTGAGGCAGTGGCGCTTGCGGGTCGGCAGCGGCCCGTCGCCGAAGATATGGCCGAAATGGCCGCCGCAGGTGGCGCAATGGACCTCGGTGCGCGGATAGCCGAGCAGGCGGTCGCGCTTGGTGCGCACGACATCGTCGCTGATCGGCTGCCAGAAGCTCGGCCAGCCGGTGCCGCTGTCATATTTGTGCTCGGACGAATAGACCGCCGTGTCGCAGCCGGCGCAGTGGAACTTGCCGGCGCGATGCTCGTAGAGCAGCGGGCTGGAGCCGGGCGGCTCGGTCGCCTCCTCGCGCAACACCGCATACTGGTGCTTGTCGAGGATCTGGTGCCATTCCTCGTCGGTATGGACGACCTTGAAGGTCTCCGGCTCGGCCGGGGCGTCCTCCGCCTGCCCGACGGAGATCATCCGCGTCGCCATGCCGGCGATGGCGAGCGTCCCGACGGCGGCGACGGACGACAGGAGATGGCGCCTGGTAAGCATCGGAGCGGTCCCTTTGCGCTTTGTTGTCGTTCTTCGCGGCGACTGTCAGCCGCCCTTGCGTTTCGAGCAACCTTCGTCCCGCCACGCAGATTAGGCAAGACAAACCCGCGTGACGAGAGCCCTGCGGCCAGGAATCGATGCTGCACTGCACAGTAGGGGCGAAGCATCGGGGGCGATGGGGGGTGGAGATGGGGTGCGCCAATGCCAGGCGTGGGTCCCCACCCGTCACGCGCCTACGGCGCGCGCCACCCTCCCCGTTCCGGTGAGGGATGGGTGCGTGCCTCCCAATGGAGTGCCCTCGCCGGAAGCGCCATCCCTCACCGAAAGAGGCGCCCATCCCTCACCCGTGTACGGACCGGACACATGGTGGACAGGTGTTCGGAGACATGGTGGACACTTTTCGCCCGGTTTCCGAGCCTATTCTGAGATAGGTGCTAGCGACGCTCACCAGTTCACCTGGCTTAGAATCCCATGAAATCCGGCCCGTTTGGCGGTCCCGGCCAACTCACTCGCGAGCTTCCCAAGCTTTTCCTTGAGGATTGGCGAGTGTCCACCATGTCCGCGAACATGTGTCCACCATGTCTCCGGTCCATACAACCCGCAGGGGGAGGGTGGCCCCGCCGCAGGCGGGGTCGGGTGGGGAGCGCCGCTGGGCCATTCGCTCCCCCGGTGGGGACAAGGGCGACGCCAGCGCGGCGGCCGTGGGCCGGCGCCGGTATAATGCGCCCGGTCCCGGACGGCAGGCGAGTGGCGCGATGACGGTACATCCCTGGATGAAGTTCTATCCGCGCGACTGGCGCGGCGACGAGCGGCTGCGCCTTGCCGGCCTTGCCGCGCGGGGCCTGTGGATCGAGTGCCTGTGCATCATGCACGAGGCGAAGCCTTACGGATATCTCCTGGTCAATGGACGTCCCGTCGGGGACGACGATCTGGCCCGCATGACAGGAACCTCCCGCGATACGGCTCGGGCAGCGATGGCTGAGCTGCAGGCGTTGGGGGTTCTGAGCGTGACGGCAAAGGGCGTCGTTTTCTCCCGGCGGATGGTCAGGGACCAGGAGCGCGCCAGCAAAGGGCGCAAGGCGGTCATGAAGCGCTGGCAGGGCAGCGCCGCGGATCGCTCGCAAGCGACTGACAGGAAAGGTGCAGGTGGCGTAGCCAATAGCAGGCCCAATAGGGCAGCGACTACTCAGAAGCCAGAACCCAGAGGCCAGAGGCCTCTGGATTCTGGCGAATCCAGAGG
>CAZAAW010000038.1:0-18115 GCA_964483325.1 uncultured Hyphomicrobiales bacterium | reverse complement strand
GCCTCTCCCATAGGGAGAGGTCGGGAGCCTTGCCTCGCGCAGCGAGGCTTAGGCGAACGGGTGAGGGGTTCGGCCCTCGGGAATCCTGCCCCGGCGCGGCAACCGCGTGTCACCGGCGGTGACCCTCACCCGGAAACGCTTCGCGTTTCCTTGCCTCTCCCGTGGGGAGAGGTAGGCGCCCCCTTACTTCCGCCGCGCGTAGAGCGCCATCGCCACCGGCGCCAGCACGGCGGTGATGACGGCCGGCGCCAGCAGCGCCAGGCCGATATCGAGCCAGCCGGCGGTGCCGGCCATCAGGCCGCGCACCGCCGTCACCAGCAGCGCCACCGGGTTGACCGCCACGAAGGCCTGCAGCCAGCCGGGCATGGTTTCCGGGCCGATGAAGATGTTGGAGGCGAAGGTCGCCGGCATCAGCACCAGCCAGCTCATGGTCATCACCGTCGAGGGCGTGCGCACCAGCAGCGCCACGGTGGTGAAGATCCAGCCGATGCCGAAGGCGAAGAGGTTGAGGAGCAGCACCGACAGGACGATGCCGGCGAGCCCCGCCTCCGGCCGGAAGCCCAGCACCAGGCCGATGACGATGACGATCGCCTGCGACGCCGTATAGCGCAGCGAGTCGCCCGCCATGCCGCCGACGATCGGCGACGGCTTCCAGATCGGCATGGAGCGGAAGCGGTCGAAGATGCCCTTGGAGATATCGGTGTTGAGCGTGAAGCCGGTATAGACGGTGGTGAAGGCGACCGTCTGCACCAGGATGCCCGGCAGCAGGAACTGCAGATATTCCTCCGGCGAGCCGGCCAGCGCGCCGCCGAAGAGATAGGTGAACATCACCGTGAACATGATCGGCGTCACGACGATGTCGAAGAGCTGTTCCGGCATGTGGCGGATCTTCAGCAGCGCCCGCCAGCCGAAGGTCAGCACATTGGCGACCGCCCCCGGCGCACGCGGCGCCCGGCCGCGCTGCAGCGCCGCCGCCAGCGCCGTGTCGAGCCCCGCCCTGCTGCTCTCTTCCGTGGCGAGGCTCATGCCGTTTCCTCCGTTTCCGTGCCGTGGCCGGTGAGGGCGAAGAACACCTCGTCGAGGCTCGGCTGGCCGAGCGAGAAATCCGACAGGGCGATGCCGGCCGCCGCCAGCGCCGCCACCCCGGCCGCCGCCCGCCCCGGATCGGCAAGCTGCGCCGACAGGCCGAGCGGATCGGCGTCGAGCGTCACCGGCGCCCCGAGGGCGGCCGCCAGCACCTGCCGCGCCGTATCGCGCGCCGCCGCCTCGGCAAGGCGCACATGCAGCACCCCCGAGCCGATCGAGGCCTTCAGCTCGGCGCTGGTGCCCTCGGCGATGACGCGGCCCTGGTCGATGACGGCGATGCGGTCGGCGAGCTGGTCGGCCTCCTCCAGATATTGCGTCGTCAGGAGCACCGTCGTGCCGGCGGCGACGAGGGCGCGGATGAACTGCCACACCTGGCCGCGGCTCCGGGGATCGAGCCCGGTGGTCGGCTCGTCGAGGAACAGGAGGTCGGGCGTCCTGATGATGCTGGCGGCGATATCGAGCCGCCGCCGCATGCCGCCGGAATAGGCCTTCACCGGCTTGCCGGCCGATTCGGAAAGGTCGAAGGCGGCCAGCAGCTCCGCCGCCCGCGCCTTCGCCTCGCGCCGGGGGAATCCCAAAAGCCGCGCCAGCAGGACGAGATTCTCCTGGCCGGTCAGGTCCTCGTCGACCGAGGCGAACTGCCCCGTCAGGCTGATGCGCCGCCGCACCGCCTCGGCCTCGGCGACGACATCATGGCCGAGCACCGAAGCCCGCCCGCCATCGGGCCGGATCAGCGTCGCCAGCAGCCGCACTATGGTGGTCTTGCCGGCACCGTTCGGCCCCAGCAACCCGAAAATGCTGCCGCGCCGGACGGCAAGGTCGATGCCGTCGACGGCCCGCTTGCCGCCATAAAGCTTGACCAGCCCCGCCGCCTCGATCGCCAACCCGCCCTGCATCCACCGCTCCCGCTCCGTGGGCCCCCGAACATGGTCGGCCGGAATGGCAGGCGCAAGGCGGGAGGGGCGAATGGCGAGTGGCGAATGGCGAGTGGGAGAAGGGAGAAGGGAGAAGAGTAGAAGGGAGAAGAGTAGAAGGCGCGCCCCCTCGGGTCGCAGCAGAAGGCACGGCCCATGGTGCGCCGGCGAAGCCGGGGTCGGGTGGGGAGCGCCGCTGCGGAGTTGCTGCGCCGCCGGGACGCCCTTACCTCTCCCCCCGGGAGAGGTCGGAAACGCGAAGCGTTTCCGGGTGAGGGTTACCGCCGGCGACACGCGGTTGCGGCGCCGGGGCAGAATTCCCAAGGGCCGAACCCCTCACCCGTCCGCCTAGGTTCGCTCCGCTCACCAAGGCTCCCGACCTCTCCCTATGGGAGAGGAATACGTGCGCGCTTCCCGATGTGGAGCGCCATCCCGGCAGAAAAAGGCGCCCATCCCGCACCGGAACGGGGTGGCGCCGAAGCCGGGGTCGGGTGGGAAGCGCCGCTGCGGAGTTGCTGCGCCGCCGGGGCGCCCTTACCTCTCCCCCCGGGAGAGGTCGGAAACGCGAAGCGTTTCCGGGTGAGGGTTACCGCCGGCGACACGCGGTTGCGGCGCCGGGGCAGAATTCCCAAGGGCCGAACCCCTCACCCGTCCGCCTAGGTTCGCTCCGCTCACCAAGGCTCCCGACCTCTCCCTATGGGAGAGGAATGCGGCAGCCGAAGCGCCTTCTCGGCACCCACGGTGTTCGCGTGGATGCCCGGGTCTTCGCCCGGGCATGACGCGGCTGGGATGCAGACCGACACCATCCCGGCATCGCTGCAGCATCGGGAGGTTCGCACCGCCATTCGCCCCTCCCCATTCGCCCCGCCCCCATTCGCCACTCGCCCTACCCCATTCGCCCCGCCCCCACTCCCCATTCGCCACTCGCCATTCGCCACTCGCCCCCTTCCCCCTTGCCCTGGCGGCCCTGCGCCATGATATGGTGCCGTGGGAGGTTGGCAGTGGACGCGTTCCTCGCCAACCGGGTCAGGTCCGGAAGGAAGCAGCCCTAACGAGTCCGGCGCGGGTCACGCGTCAGCCTCCCACCCCGACCGGCAGCCCGGCGGCCTCGCAGGCAGGCGCAAGGCAGCCAAGCGCATCGGCAGCCAGGCGCAAGGCAGCAGGCGGCTTCCGCCGCGCCCGGCGCCGGCGGCATCCGGCCGGCATCCACGGCCCGGCGGCATCCCCGGCAGCACAGACTGGACGGCAGGACACTGGACAGCACCCTTCTCCCCAGCGCCCCGGCTCCCGGCCACCGGCCCTACCGCGTGCTGGCGCGCAAGTACCGGCCGCAGAGCTTCGCCGATCTCGTCGGCCAGGAGGCGATGGTGCGCACGCTCACCAATGCCTTCCAGTCGGACCGCATCGCCCAGGCGTATCTGCTGACGGGCGTGCGCGGCGTCGGCAAGACCACCACCGCCCGCATCCTCGCCCGCGCCCTCAACTATTCCCTGCCCGGCCGCATCGACCGGCCGAGCCTCGATTTCAGCGAGCCGGGCGAGCACTGCCTGGCGATCCTGGAGGGCCGCCATGTCGACGTCATCGAGATGGACGCCGCCTCCCATACCGGCATCGCCGACATCCGCGAGATCATCGAATCGGTGCGCTACAAGCCGGCGACGGCGCGCTACAAGGTCTACATCATCGACGAAGTGCACATGCTCTCCAACCAGGCCTTCAACGGCCTCCTGAAGACGCTGGAAGAGCCGCCGGAGCATGTGAAGTTCATCTTCGCCACCACCGAGATCCGCAAGGTGCCGGTGACGGTGCTGTCGCGCACCCAGCGCTTCGACCTCCGGCGCATCGAGGCCGACCGCCTCGTCGCCCTGCTGCGCGATATCGCCGGCCGGGAAGGCATCGCCGTCGAGGACGAGGCGCTGGCGATGATCGCCCGCGCCGCCGAAGGCTCGGCCCGCGATGCGCTGTCGCTGCTCGACCGCGCCATCGCGCATTCTGCCTCCACCGGCGACGACGCCGCGCCGCTGGTGCGCGCCGAAGAGCTGCGCGACATGCTCGGCCTTGCCGACCGCGCCCGCATCATCGACCTTTTCGAAGAGGTGATGCGCGGCGATGCCCCTGCCGCCCTGGCGACGCTCGCCGACCTCTGGCGCGCCGGCGCCGATCCGGCGGTGGTGCTGGAGGATGTCGCCAATTTCACCCATCTCGTCACCCGCCTCCGCCTGGTGCCGGAGGCCGCCGCCGACCCGTCGCTGACGGAGGAGGAGCGCCGCCGCGGCGCCGTCCTGGCGCAGCAGCTTTCCCTGTCGGTGCTGTCGCGCGCCTGGCAGATCCTCCTCAAGGGCATCGAGGAAGCCAAGGCCAGCGAGCGGCCGCTGCCGGCCGCCGACATGGTGCTGGTGCGCCTCGCCCATGCCGCCGACCTGCCGACCCCGGAAGAAGCCCTGAAGCGCCTTGCCGAGGGCAGCGAGCCGGCGCCGGCCGGCACCCCGCCTGCCGCCTCCGGCCTGCCGCCGCCGCGCTCGCCGGCCGTCGGCCGCATCCCGCCGTCGACGCCGCGCCCGGCCGGCTTCGGCCCCGGCGGCCTCGCCCTTGCCGCCAAGCCCGACATTGCCGCCGAACCCGAGACCGCCCCGCCGCCGGAGCTCGGCCGCGCCGCCCCGGCGGCGGCGCCGGCCGAACTGCGCCTGGAGCGCTTCGAGGACCTTGTGGCGCTGGCGGCGGCGCAGCGCGACCTGCCGATGAAGCTCGGCCTGGAAAGCTGCGTGCGGCTGATCCGCTTCGAGCCGGGCGTGCTGGAGCTGGAGCTCACCGACGACGCTCCGACGTCCTTCCTCACCGACCTTTCCCGCCGCCTGCAGGACTGGACCGGCCGGCGCTGGATGATCGGCCTCGGCCGCAGCAGCGCCCCGACGCTGGCCGAGCGCGCCGAGGCGGCCCGCGCCCGCCTGGTCAGCGACGCCACCGCCCATCCGCTGGTCGCCGCCGTGCTCGCCCGCTTCCCCGGCGCCGAGGTGGTCGACGTGCGCGTCCGCCGCCCGCCGGAAGCCGACGCCCTGCCTGATGATCTTCTTGCCGACGATCTGCCCGCCGCCGATCCGGACGAAGACGACGACGCCTGATCGCCGGCCTCACCCCTTTTCCCGACAGGAGCCCCGATGCGCGACTTTCTCGGCATGATGAAGCAGGCCAAGGACCTGCAGGCGAAGATGCAGCAGATGCAGGAGGAGGTGGCGGCGCTCGAGGTCAGCGGCACCTCCGGCGGCGGCCTCGTGACGGTGACGCTGACCGGCAAGGGCGACATGAAGCGCCTCGCCATCGACCCGTCGCTGATCAGGGCGGAAGAGGCGGAGATCCTGGAGGACCTCATCCTCGCCGCCCACAACGACGCCCGCGCCAAGCTGGAAACCCGCACCGCCGAACTCGCCCAAAACCTCACCGGCGGCCTCCCCGCCGGCCTGAAGCTGCCGTTCTAGGCGGAGCCCGCACCGGCACTGGCGAATCCACGGCCAGGACGGCTCGTCATCGGGAAGCGCGCACCCATCCCTCACCGGAACGGGGAGGGTGGCGCGCGCCGATAGGCGCGTGACGGGTGGGGACCCACGCCGGGCGCAACGCACCCTCCTCCCCACCCCACCGGCGTCATGCCCGGGCTTGACCCGGGCACCCACGCGAACACCGCTGGCGCAGAAGGCACCGCTGACGGCGAGGCATTCCTTCCTTTACCGGCAGTGTTCGCGTGGATGGCCGGATCAAGTCCGGCCATGACGCCCTCCGGGTAAGGGATAGGCCCGGCATCGAGGGCAGCGTAGGGTGGGCAAGGCAGCGCCTTGCCCACGCGGTCACGAGCCGCGCCCATGGCCGCGTGGGCAAGCGCCTGCCGGCGCATGCCCACCCTACGGCGCACCGCCCCTTCCATCCCGCCCTTGTTCCGCCCCCCGGCCCCCTTCACAATGGCGGCCCGACGACCGGAGCCTTTTCGCCGATGGCCCAGCGCTTTGCCTCGCTCGAGGACAGGCACCTCGACTTCATTGCCCGCCAGCATGTGTTCTTCACCGCCTCGGCGGCGGCGACCGGGCATGTCAACCTGTCGCCGCGCTCGACCGACATGCTGCGCATCCTTGGCCGCGACGCGGCGCTCTATCTCGACCGCACCGGCAGCGGCAACGAGACGGCGGCGCACATTCTGGCCGACGGGCGGCTGACGATCATGCTGTGCGCCTTCGAGGGCCCGCCGCTGATCCTGCGGCTCTACGGAAGCGGCAGCGTCATCCGCCGCGGCAGCGCCGACTATGCCGCCCTACTGGCGGCCCACTACGCCGGCACCGAGCCGCTCGGCGCCCGCCAGATGATCCGCCTCGCCATCGAACTGGTGCAGACCTCGTGCGGCTACGGCGTGCCGTTCCACGCCTACGAGGGCGAGCGCCCGACAATGGACCGCTGGGCCGAAGCCAAGGGCGAAGCCGGCCTCGCCGCCTACTGGCGCGAAAAGAACCAGATAAGCCTCGACGGCTTCCCGACAGAGCTCATCGAGGAACAGGACGCGGCGGAGTGAGGGAGCGAACTGCGCGCCCAATTGCCATCCATTCTGGTCGGCTCAAGAACTGGCACAATGATGTCGGGAATTTTAAAAGGGGGAGCAGACTTTGGACATCGAGAAGGTAGTCACGGCCATCCCGCAGATGAATCGGGATGACAGGAGGCGGCTAAGGCAGAATGCCGAGAAGATGCTGGCCAGCCGTAACGCGGCTAACGCCCAACGTGTGCTCAATGCGCTGGATGCACAGGAGCGGGCCGACGAGGATGCTCATTCCATGCGCCTTAAGGGGCAGAGCATACCTGACCGAGTAGAAAACGCCTTCAAATGCGAGCCGCTCACGGAAAGCGAGTTGAAGGTAGTCCAGGTGTTACTAGACAATCCAGGTTTCACTTCGGAAGAGCTTAGCCGCTCGTTGGGTTGGGGCGGGCAGGCTTGGCATATGAAGTTTGGCGCCATCTGCAAGCGGCGCGAGCATAATCTCTGGCCAGCCGAGCCTGCTATTGTGCGGCCGGCAGATTTTTACAGCGGCCTCCTCGCCGATCTCTCATCGGAAAACCGCTGGTCTATCAAACCTGCAGTAGCAGAAGGTCTCGCAAGGCTTGGGATCAGAGTAGCGCGACAGGTGCGTTTCGATACGCTCAGGAGCGAGGGGCGCAGTTGAAGAAAGAGCGCTACATTCGGTGGGTCGATCTAAGGCTCGGCGAGTAGCGCCAACCGCTACGCGAGACGGCTTACTCTAGGCCGACCACTCGGTACCTGCATGGCGAAAATAGCGTTGACTGAAGAGCAATTCTCCCGGCCTCCCCTTATTCGGAGGCCGGGTGCGCAATCGACTTATCGAGATCAACCAAATTTATGTGGAAGCAGCGGCCTCGTTCTGATCCACAATCTCGTCGGCAGACGACCGTGGGCTTAACCGCTGTTCGCGTTTCTGATACCACGTTTCTTGCATCGCTTTATGAGCCTTCAAAAGCTCTTCCATCGAAATGGCATTTGCTGGCGCCGACTCGGTGCTGTCCTTTTTTGAGTTGTCCATAGTCGCGTCCCTCCTGAGCTATCGAATCGTATCACAAAAACCGTAGGAATACAATCCTATGAAGGTGTTATCCGAGCGCATTGATCGCCCAGAGTTATTCTTTGGATTAGTTGCCCCTGTTGGGGTCGATTTAACCATCTGTCGAAGAGCAATTGGTGAATATTTTGAAAGAAACGGCTATTCAGTCGTCAACATAAAGGTTACTGACGTATTCCCTCTTTTTCAGAGAGCTTACATTCCCTCTAGCGACCATGATCTCACGTCTACCTATAAAAGGACAACGTCATATATCAAGTATGGCAACCAACTTCGTAGAAAATTCGATAGTCAAGAAATCCTAGCTGCAATTACAATTTCTAGGATTGCCCAATATAGAATAATACATAATAATGATGGTGATATGATACCAACAGTATACATACTCCATCAGTTCAAAAGGAAGGAGGAGATAGATCTACTTAGATCGGTATATGGCCGATGCTTCTTTCAACTCTCTGCGTATTCTCGAAGAGGAGCGCGCGTTGATGCACTTGCGCAGCGCTTTGCATCAGAGGATAATAGCGGATTAGCAAATTCATTTAGAAGTCTGGCTGAAGGTCTCGTACAAATTGATGAGAACGAACGATCTGACCAGTACGGCCAACGTGTTTCTGACGTTTTTCACGATGCTGATGCTATCGTTAATCATGACGTAAGCGCGGCCTCCATACAAGCGCAGGTTAACAGACTCTGCGATCTTTTATTTGGCGCTAACTTCCTATCCCCAACAAGAGATGAGTACGGCTTGTTTGCCGCTAAGGCTGCTGCATTAAGGTCACTCGATCTATCTCGCCAGGTTGGCGCTGCGATATTCAGTGAGGACGGCGAAATTATTGCAATGGGCTCCAACGAAGTTCCGAAGGCTGGGGGAGGCACATATTGGGCCGGCGACGGTCCTGACGACCGCGATTACGTCCGAGAGGTCGACTCAAATCAAGCTCGTAAGACTCAGATTTTGAGAGATGTATTAAGGAAGGCAGAAGTTAAGAATATTGATTATATATTAAATACGCCCGAGATGAAGAAATCGCAATTTATGGACGCAATTGAGTATGGACGTATGGTACATGCCGAGATGTCGGCGTTGTCTGATGCTGCGCGGCTTGGACGACCGACCAAAGGTGCAACTCTTTATTGCACTACATTTCCATGCCATATTTGCGCTAAACATATAGTAGCAGCCGGCATAAAACGGGTAGTTTTTCTTGAGCCATACCCGAAAAGTCTGGCATCAGAACTAAATTCAGACTCGATCAAAATCGAAGGAGCCGATCGAGGTAAATACGATACCTATCCCTTCGTTGAATTTTCTCACTTCTATGGTATCCCGCCCCGGCGTTATCGAGAGACGTTTGAACGAGGCAATCGAAAAGATAAGAATGGACATTTTGAACGATGGAAGGATAACGATAAACGACCAATTATCGACTTGAAATTTCCATTTTATTTTGACCTTGAGGCGAAGGTGATGCAGCTCTCCGATACGCATATTATGAAGCCGGCAGGCATTACGCTTGCAGATCTAGCTGCATTGCCAGTGGCTCAATCGCCGCCACTGGCTGATTTGATAGGGACGTCAACGGACATACATCCCGCACAGAAGTAGGGGATCCCCCCAAATTCCCCCCGTCCCCCGCCTTGCCGCCTCCGTCCCCTGCCTTTACACTCCGGCGCATTCCGAGGGTGGGCAGTTTCGGAGAGCGCGACATGCATGGCATGATGCGAGCGGTTGGGTTGTCTCTTCTTCTGGGGATGGCGTCCGCCGTTCTGGCCCACGGACCGGCGATGGCGCAGGATGGCGCCCGCCGGCAGGTCATCACCACCGAGCGGGCCGATTACGCCGGCTATGACTACAGCACCCTCAGGGACATAGCCCTCGCCGATTGCGAGAAGGCCTGCACCGCCGACGGCAAGTGCCGCGCCTTCACCTACAACACCGCCGCCCGCTGGTGCTTCCTGAAGAGCGATTTCGGGCCGCTGTCGGTCGCCGAGGGCGCCGTCGCCGGGCGCGTCGTCGAGGTGCCGGTCCCGACCGAATCGCTGCAGCAGACGCGCCTCGGCGAGATCACCTTCCTCTCCGGTCCCTATGTCGACGAGGCGCGCTCGCTGGCCGGGCGGCTCGGCGATGTCTTCGCCCCGGTCAACAAGAGCTACAGCGAGCTGCGCGCCGCCGGCCTGGCCGCCCGCGAGGCCGGCGAGCAGGGCCTCGCCGCCATCCAGCTCGGCCGCGCCCTCAGCCTGGCGCCGGAAGACCCGCGCGCCTGGATCGAATTCGGCATGGCGAGCCTTGCCCGCCCCACCGTCAACGACCAGCAGGCGCGTGACGTGCTGGTGCATGCCACCGCCGCCGGCATCAACGGCTATTTGCGCTCGCAGAGCGTCGACGACCGCGCCGCGGCGCTGGTGCTGATCGGCGCCGCGCTGGAGCGGCGCCAGGTGTGGCGGCCGGCGATCAAGGCCTATCGCGCCGCCCTGGCGCTCAAGGACAACCCGGTCGTCGCCGATACGCTGGAGCGCGTCGTGGCGCAGCACGGCTTCCGCGTCGTCGGCAACAGCGTCGATGCCGACAGCGCCACGCCGCGCATCTGCGTCGCCCTGTCCGATCCGCCGGAGGCCGGCATCCGCATCGGCGATTTCGTCTCCGTCAGCGGCGGCGACGGCCTGTCGATCGAGGTGCAGGAGAGCCAGGTCTGCGTCGAGGGCGTGCGCCATGGCGGCCGCTACGAGATCCGCCTGCGCGCCGGGCTGCCTTCGGCCGACGGCGAGACGCTGCTGAAGACCGTCGACCTCGCCCTTTTCGTGCGCGACCGCGCCCCGTGGGTCGGCTTCGCCGGCCAGGCCTATGTGCTGCCGGCCGGCCGCGGCGCCACGATCCCGATCCAGTCGGTCAATACCGAGAAGGCCGAGGCCGCCATCTACCGCATCGGCGACCGCGGCCTCGCCCAGGCGCTGCGCAACGGCAGCTTCCTCAGCCAGTTGGAGAACTACCGCGTCTCCGACATCGCCGATTCGACCGGCGCCCGCATCTGGGAAGGCCAGATCGAGATCACCTCGACCCTCAACGAGATGGTCACCACCGCCGTGCCGGTGGAGGAGGCGCTGCCGCAGCTGGAGCCGGGCGTCTACATCATCACCGCCCGCGCCCCCGGCTCGGAGCAGGAATACTGGGAGGAAGGCGCCACCCAGTGGTTCATCGTCTCCGATCTCGGCCTCACCGCCCTCACCGGCCATGACGGCATCCATGCGCTGGTGCGCTCGCTGGCGACCGCCGAGCCGGTCGCCGGGGCGAAGCTGCGCCTCGTCGCCGTCAACAACGAGGTGCTCGGCGAGGCGGTGACCGATGCCGACGGCCATGCCCGCTTCGAGCCCGGCCTGGCGCGCGGCACCGGCGGCATGGCGCCGCAGCTCGTCACCGCCGAGACCGGCGCCGACTACGCCTTCCTCGACGTCACCAAGACCGCCTTCGACCTCACCGACCGCGGCGTCGACGGCCGTCCGGCGCCCAATGCGCTCGACGTCTACATGACCACCGAACGCGGCATCTACCGGCCGGGCGAGACCGTCTACGCCACCGCCCTGGTGCGCGACAGCCAGGCCAAGGCCGTCGGCGACCTGCCGCTCACCATCGTCGCCCAGCGCCCGGACGGCGCCGAGGCGGCGCGCGCCGTCCTCTCCGACCGCGGCAAGGGCGGCTACCTCTATTCGATGATCCTCGACGGCGACGCCATGCGCGGCTCGTGGACGCTGGAGCTCTACAGCGATCCGAAGGGCGCGCCGGTCGCCGCGCAGAGCTTCCTGGTGGAGGATTTCGAGCCCGAGCGCCTCGCCTTCGAGGCCAAGACCGCCGCGACGGTGTTCACCGCCGAGGCGCCCATCACCGTCGACATCGAGGCGCGCTATCTCTACGGCGCCACCGCCCCCGACCTCACCGTCGAGGGCGATATCGCCATCCGCCCGACCAATGCGCTCGCCGCCTTCCCCGGCTACCGCTTCGGCCGCGACGACGAATCGATCGAGACGCTGCGCGAGCCGATCGACGCCGCCGCCACGACCGACGCCGAGGGCAAGGCCAGCCTCGACATCAGCCTGCCGGGCCTTGCCGGCACGACGCGGCTCTACAATGCCCAGCTGGTGCTGCGCCTCACCGACACCAATGGCCGCGCCGTCGAGCGCAGTCTGTCGCTGCCGGTCGAGCCGGACGGGCCGCGCCTCGGCCTCAAGCCGGCGCGCGCCGAGGGCACGCCGGAAGGCGGCCCGGCCGCCTTCGACGCCATCGCCGTCGCCCCGGACGGGACGCAGATCGACATGCCCGGCGTCACCTGGACGCTCTACAAGGTCGACACCCGCTACCAGTGGTATGCGGCCAATGGCCAGTGGCGCTGGGAGCCCTTCACCACCACCGCCCGCGTCGATGACGGCACGGTCGACCTTGCCGCCGGCAAGCCGGTGCGGGTCTCCTCCGGCGCCGTCTCCTGGGGCCGCTACCGGCTGGAGCTGACAAGCGCCGACGGCACCGTCTCGGCGAGCAGCGATTTCAGCGCCGGCTGGTACGTCTCCGATGCCGGCACCGACACGCCCGACGTGCTGCAGGTGGCGCTCGACAAGCCCGGCTATGCGGTCGGCGACACCGCCAAGCTGCGCCTCGAGCCGCGCTTTGCCGGCATCGCCCTGATCACCGTCATGGACGACCGCGTCATCGCCATGAAGAGCGTCGCGGTGCCGGCCGAAGGCACCAGCGTCGATCTGCCGGTGACCGCCGACTGGGGCCCCGGCGCCTATGTCACGGCGACCCTCTACCGGCCGATGGACCTTGAGGCGAAGCGCATGCCGGCCCGCGCCCTCGGCCTTGCCTGGGCGAAGGTCGAGCCGGGCGACCGGCAGCTTGCCGTCTCCCTCGCCCCGGCGGAGGAATCGCGGCCGCGCGGCCCGCTGACCATCCCGGTCAGCATCGACAACCTGAAGCCCGGCGAGGAAGCCTATATCGCCGTTGCCGCCGTCGATCTCGGCATCCTCAACCTCACCAATTACCAGGCGCCCGATCCGGACGGCTGGTATTTCGGCCAGCGCCGCCTCGGCATGGAGATCCGCGACCTCTACGGCCAGCTGATCGACCGTACCCAGGGCATTCCCGGGCGCCTGCGCTCCGGCGGCGACGGCGGCCCGGTGCGCCTCGGCGCGCCGCCGCCGACGCAGAAGCTCGTCGCCTATCATTCCGGCATCGTCCGGGTCGGCGCCGACGGCAAGGCGACCGTCAGCTTCGACGTGCCCGACTTCAACGGCACCGTGCGCATCATGGCGCAGGCGTGGAGCGCCGAGGGCGTCGGCCATGCGGTGAAGGACGTCTTCGTCCGCGATCCGGTGGTGATGGCCCTCTCCTCGCCGCGCTTCCTCCATACCGGCGACACGTCGCGCCTGCTCATCGAGCTCAACAATGTCAGCGGCCCGGCCGGCGACTACCGGCTGGAGATCGGCACCGGCGAGGGCATCGGCATCCGCGACGCCGACGCCAACAAGACGGTGACGCTGGCCGCGCAGCAGCGCGCCACGCTGGCGGTGCCGCTGTCGGGCGACGCCATCGGCGACCATGACGTCGTCGTCACCCTGGTGACGCCGGACGGCCAGCGCCTGCCGAAGGACTTCGCCCTCGGCGTGCGCCCGCCGGGCGAGCCGGTGGCGCGGCAGAGCCTTGTGGCGCTGGCCGGCGGCCGCTCGCTCACCCTCGGCTCCGACATGTTCAGCGAATTCGTGCCCGGCACGGCGTCGCTGACGGTGTCGGCGGGGGCGGCGAGCCGGCTCGACGTGCCGGCGGTGCTGCAGGCGCTCGACCGCTACCCCTATGGCTGCGCCGAGCAGATCACCAGCCGCGCCCTGCCGCTCCTCTATCTCGACGAGGTGGCGGCGACGATCGGCATCGGCGCCGACAGCGCCGTGCATGAGCGCATCCAGGCGGCGATCACCAGCGTCCTCGCCAAGCAGGGGGCCAACGGCGCCTTCGGCCTGTGGAGCCCGTTCGACGACCAGGACCTGTGGCTCAACGCCTATGTCACGGACTTCCTGCTGCGCGCCGCCGCCAAGGGCTACGAGGTGCCGGACGTGGCGCGCACCATCGCCCTCGACAACCTCGCCAACAACCTCGCCTATGTGCCGGACTTCGATTCCGGCGGCGAGGCGGTCGCCTATGCCCTCTACGTGCTTGCCAAGGCCGGCCGGGCGGTCATCGGCGACCTGCGCTACTACGGCGAGACCAAGCTCGGCGCCTTCTCGACGCCGCTCGCCAAGGCGCAGATCGGCGCGGCGCTCGCCCTCTATGGCGACAAGCCGCGGGCGGCGCGGGTGTTCGAGGCGGCGCTGGCGGACATGCGCGTCGCCGTCGATCCGCGCAACGGCTGGCGCCGCGACTACGGCTCGGTGCTGCGCGACAGCGCCGCGGTGCTGACGCTGGCCTCGGAGAGCGGCCAGGGCGTCGCCGATGTCGCCGGCCTTGCCGACCGCGTCGCCGAGCTGCGCCAGCAGCGCCGCTATGTCAGCACCCAGGAGAATGCCTGGACGCTGATGGCCGCCGCCTCGCTGATCCGCGATCTCGACCGCGGCACCTTCACCATCGGCGGCGAGACGGTGACCGGCTCGCTGTTCCGCAAATACGTGCCTGAGCAGGTGACGGCGACGCCGGTGGCGCTCGCCAATGCCGGCACCGACCCGGTCGAGGTGGCGATCACCGCCACCGGCATCCCGACCGTGCCGGAGCCGGCGACGAGCGACGGCTTCACCATCGAGCGCACTTACTACAAGCCGGACGGCACGCTCGCCGACATCGCCACCGTGGCGCAGAACGACCGCTTCGTGGTGACGCTGACGGTGACCGCCGACCGGGCCCGCGCCGGCCGCATCATGGTCGTCGATCCGCTGCCGGCCGGCTTCGAGATCGAGAACCCCAACATCTCGGCCAGCGGCAATACCAGCCTCTATCCGTGGCTGACGGCGGAAAGCTATGTCGCCCATTCGGAAGCGCGCACCGACCGCTACATGGCGGCGCTCAACCGCAACGAGGGCGACGCGCTGAGCTTCACCGTCGCCTACACGGTGCGGGCGGTCTCGCCGGGCAAGTTCGTCCATCCCGGCGCCACGGTGGAAGACATGTACCGCCCCGAACTGCGCGCCAACACCGCGACAGACAATGTCGAGGTGGTCGGCCCGACGCAGTGACGGCAGGGCCGGTGCAGGACGAGGACGTCCCTCCACGCATCATGCCCGGGCTCGACCCGAGCATGATGCCGCTGGCGTGGCGAAGACCCGCGAATATCGGCGAGGCGGCGGCGACCGCCTCCCTCCACCTCCACGCGTCATGCCCGGGCTTGACCCGGGCATCCACGCGAACACCGCCGGTGCCGGACGAGACGCGATCGCCGTCGCCTCGTTCTGCACCATCCGTGTTCGCGTGGATGGCCGGATCAAGTCCGGCCATGACGCAGGCAGGTGTGGCGACGGCAATGACCAACCCATGGTGAGGGGGGCCTCACCGGGACTGTCCTTATGACCGACGGGTCTTCCCCTTCTCTGCCGCCGCGCCCGGCGCTGTCGCGCCGCTGGACCCTTGCCTTTCTCGGCCTGTGGGCGGTGCTGGCTCTGGCGGCGGGTGGCGGCTTCTGGCTGCGCGCCGAGGTGCGGGCGATCGCCGCGGCGCTGCCGCCGGCGCCCGCGCCGCAGGCGCTTGCCGTGTCGCCGGTGGTGCTCGACCGCAACGGCCTCCTGCTGCGCCCCTTCACCACCGCCGGCGGCCGCTGGCGCCTGCCGGTGACTGAGGCGGAGGTCGACCCGCGCTTCATCGCCATGCTGCTCGCCTACGAGGACCGCCGCTTCGCCGACCATCACGGCGTCGACTGGCGCGCCATGCTGCGCGCCGCCGGCCAGCTCGCGGTCAATGGCGGCATCGTCTCCGGCGGCTCGACGCTGACCATGCAGGTGGCGCGGCTCCTGGAAGGCGGCGCGACGCGGGCGCCGGATGCCAAGCTGCGCCAGATCGTCCATGCCCTGGCGCTGGAGCGCCAGCTCGCCAAGCCCGACATCCTGCATCTCTACCTGACGCTCGCCCCCTATGGCGGCAACCTGGAGGGCATCCGCGCCGCGACGCTGGCCTATTTCGGCAAGGAGCCGGCGCGGCTGACGCCGGCCGAGGCGGCGCTGCTGGTGGCGGTGCCGCAGGCGCCGGAGGCGCGCCGGCCGGACCGCTTCCCCGAGGCGGCGCAGGCCGCCCGCGACCGCGTCCTCGACCGCATGGTCACCGCCGGCATCCTCGACGAAGATGCCGCCGCCGCCGCCAAGACCGAGCCGGTGCCGACCGGCCGCCGCCTCTTCCCAATGCTGGCGGCGCATCTCGGCGTCGCCGCCGAGCGGGCGCATCCGGGCGAGGCGGTGCACCGCCTCACCGTCGAGCGCGGCCTGCAGGCGGCGCTGGAGCGCCTTGCCGCCGAGCGGGCGCAGCGCCTCGGGCCGGCGATCTCCGTCGCCATCGTCGTCGCCGACCACAGGAGCGGCGACATCCTCGCCTCGGTCGGCTCGGCTGGCCTCCTCGACGACGGCCGCGACGGCCATGTCGACATGACGCGCGCCGTGCGCTCGCCCGGCTCGACGCTGAAGCCCTTCATCTACGGCCTCGCCTTCGAGGACGGGCTGGCCCTGCCCAACAGCCTGATCGAGGACCGGCCGACGGCCTTTTCCGGCTATGCGCCGGTCAATTTCGACGGCTTCTACCGCGGCACGGTGACGATCCGCGAGGCGCTGGAACAGTCGCTCAACGTGCCGGCGGTGATCGTCCTCGATGCCGTCGGGCCGGCGCGGCTGGTGGCCCGCCTCCGGCGCGCCGGGGCGAAGCCGGTGCTGCCGGACCTGTCGGTGCCGGGCCTTGCCGTCGGCCTCGGCGGCGTCGGCCTGACGCTGCGCGATCTCGTCGGCGCCTATGCGGCGATCGCCCGCGGCGGCGAGGCGGTGCGGCTCCACGACGGCATCGACGCCGGCAGCGCCGAGGCCGGGGCGCCGGTGCTCGACCGCGCCGCCGCCTGGTACGTGTCGCGCATCCTCGCCGACGTGCCGCCGCCGCAGAACGGCACGCCCGGCCGCATCGCCTACAAGACCGGCACCTCCTACGGCTATCGCGACGCCTGGGCGATCGGCTTCGACGGCCGCCATGTCATCGGCGTCTGGGTCGGGCGGCCGGACGGCGCCCCGGCGCCGGGCCTCTCCGGCATCGGCGCCGCGGCGCCGGTGCTGTTCGAGGCCTTCGACCGGCTCGGCCGCGCCACGGTGCCGCTCGCCGGCCCGCCGCCCGGCGTCAGCATCGAGCCGACCAGCGCCCTGCCGGCGCCGCTGGTGCGCTTCCGCCACCGCAATGCGCAGGTCGTGGCGCGCGACCCGACGCCGGAGATCGCCTTCCCGCCGGACGGCGTGCATGTCGATCTCGGCATCCGCGACGGCGCCCCGTCGCCGCTGGTGATCAAGATCCGCAACGGCGCCCCGCCCTTCACCGTGCTCGCCAATGGCGTGCCGATCGGCCGCGCCGCCTTCGCCCGCTCCGAGAGCTGGCAGCCGGACGGGCCCGGCTTCGTCACCATCGCGGTGATCGACGGCGAGGGCCGCTCGGCGCGGGTGACTGTCTTCGTGGAATAGATCAGGCGGCCGGATCGGCGGCGGCCGCCGAAACGGCGACGGCAACGCCGGTGATCATGGCGCCGAGCCCGGCCGACAGGCCGAGGAGCTGCCAGGCGCGCCGCCGGTCGGCGCGCCGCGCCGCGGCCTCCAGGACGCTGGTGCCGCCGCCCGGCGCCCCGAAATTGAACAGCGCCCGGAAGGCGAGCCCGACGCAGAAATGCGCCATCGCCTGCACCGCGCCGAGCGCCGCGCCGGTGGCCGGCACGAACAGCACGAGATGCCAGGCGGGCGCCGCCCGCAGCGCCAGGAGCAGCACGAACAGCGCCACAGTGACGGCCGCCGCGACGATGCCGAAGCGCATCCGCTGGGCGATCTCCGCCCGGCCGATATTGCATTGCCCCGGCACATAGCCGCCATGCCGCAGCACTGTCTCACCCATGACATCGCTCATGGGCGAAGCCATACACGCTCCTGAGACCGAGTCCAGCCTGCATCGCGACATTCTGTCCCGGCCCGGACAGGGCGCCCCCGCTTCAGCGGCATGGATGGCGCCATCGAGAGACTCGCATCCCCGCCCCACACCTCAGCCGCGTCATGCCCGGACTTGATCCGGGCATCCACGCGAACACGGATGGCTCAGAAAGAACGCCGCCGGCACCGCCTCTTGCCTCTCCCATAGGGAGAGGTCGGGAGCCTTCGTGAGCGGAGCGAACCTAGGCGGACGGGTGAGGGGTTCGGCCGCCGGGAATCCTGCCCCGGCGTCACAGCCGCGTGTCACCGGCAGTGTCCCTCACCCGGAAACGCTGCGCGTTGTGCAATCGGGCTGATGGGTAACAGTTCTATCCGGGCTGATGGGTAACA
>CAZAAW010000037.1:0-18653 GCA_964483325.1 uncultured Hyphomicrobiales bacterium | reverse complement strand
AGCGCGGCGCGATGGGCGGTTGGGACCAGATGCGCGCCAGGCTCAAGGGCGACGCCGACGGGCGGCCGATGATGGTTTTCTTCTCCACCTGTGCCGACAGCATCCGGACAATCCCGGTGCTGCAGCACGACCAGGACCGGGCCGAGGACGTCGATACCGAGGCCGAGGACCACGCCGCCGACGAGGTCCGATATGCCTGCATGTCCCGGCCGTGGACGCCAACGGCGCAGGCGGTGCCAGAGCCGCAGTACGGCCTGACCGCCACCGCGGACGGCACAATCCGGTCCAGCATGTCGGTGGCGGAACTGATCAAGCAGAACGCACGACGGAAGGAACGCGCATGAGCGTCGGACCCTGGTACTACACGCGCTTCGCGGCCGTGACGAAGTCGGACAGCACCGTGCTGACGTTCCGCGGCCTCTATGTTGGCGGCGCGGGTGACGTTGTGGTCCGCCCCGAGGGCCTGACCGACGGCGACGCTGTCACCTTCAAGGCGGTGCCGGTCGGCACCATCCTACCGATCGCCGGGGACAAGGTCATGAACGCCACCACGGCGACGCTGATCCTCGCCCTGACCTGATCGCCGCCAGATGGACGACGCCACCAACCCCGCCGCCGGCTCGCTCGAGCGGCGGGCCGACGCCGAGCGCACGCCGGCCGAGCAGGTCACGTACTGGCTGAACGCGATCGAACTCGCCGGCAACGAGGAGCAGGAGTGGCGCGACGACGCCGACAAGGCGGTGAAGACGTATCGGGGCGAGAGCGATCCCGACTTCAACATCCTGCTGGCCAACGTCGAGACGATCGCGCCGTCGCTCTACAACTCGACGCCGGTCCCCGACGTCCGGTCGCGTTTCGGCGACGCCGGCGAAGTGGCGCGCCAGGCCGGGCAGCTGGTCGAGCGAGCGCTGTCCTTCAGCCTCGACGAATACGACTTCGACTGCTTCATGGAAGGCGTCGTGCTCGACGAAGAGGTAACGGGCCGCGGCGTCGACCGCGTGCGCTACCGCCCCTATGTCAGGACGGACGTCGGGCCGGACGGCCAGCAGGTCGAGCGCGTCGTCTGGCAGGAAGTCTACTGCGAGAAGGTGCCGTGGCGGCAGTTCCGGCGCGGCCCGGCGGAAAGCTGGCCGAAGGTGCCGTGGGTCGCGTTCGAGACGTACCCGACCTTCGACGAGTTGGTCTCGCTGGCCGGGGAGGACATGGCGGCCAAGGTGCCGCTCGATGCTGTCGAGCCGACAGGAGATGGCAAGACCGCTGACCGAGAGCGCACGCCCTACAAGCGGGCCAAGCTGTGGGAAATCTGGGACCGCGAGACGCGGTCTGTGATCTACATCGCCGCGTCCTACAAGGATGCGCCGCTGAAGGTCGAGCCGGACCCGTACCGGCTGCTGGACTTCTTCCCGATGCCGCCGCCGCTGATCGCCACGGCCGATCCCGACGGCATCGTGCCGCTGGTGCCGTACAACGCCTACCGCAAACAGGCGATCGAACTCGACGATATCACCCTGCGCATCCGGCGACTGATCCGGGTGCTGAAATACCGCGGCGTCAGGGCGGCCGAGGTTCCCGAGATCGACCTGGTGTCCGAGAAGGACGACGGCGAATTCGTGCCATCGCTGGGCGCGCTGAGCGTCCTGGGCGGCGGCAAGAGCCTGGACGACGCCATCTGGGTGGCGCCGATCGACAAGCTGGTCGTGGTGCTGCGCGAGCTGCTGGTGCAGCGCGAGCAGATCAAGGCGGTCATCTTCGAGATCACCGGCGTGTCGGACATCATCCGCGGCGCGTCGAACCCGAACGAGACGCTGGGCGCCCAGCAGATCAAGGCGCAGTGGTCATCGCTCCGGCTTCAGAAGAAGCAGGCTGCCGTGCAGCGCCATTGCCGGGACATCTTCCGGATCAAGGCGGAACTGATCGCCGAGAAATTCACGCCGCAGACGCTGGCGATGATCAACGGCGGCCAGGCGATACCGGAGCCGGTGCTGGCGGCGCTGCGCAGCGATATCCGCCGTACCTTCCTGATCGACGTCGAGACGGACAGCACCGTACGCGGCGACCTCGTGCGGTCGCAGCAGAACATGGCGAACTTCCTGAGCGGTACGGCTCAGTTCATGCAGACCTTCATCCCGCTGCTGCAAAGCGGTTCGTTCCCGCCGCAGCTGGCGATGGCGGTGGTGGCGATCTACTCGTCCTTCGCCCGCCAGTGGAAGCTCGGAAAACAGGCGGAGGACGCCCTCGCGCAGCTGGAACAGGCGGTGAAGCAGCAGCCTCTTGGCGAGCCCGATCCGCAGGAGAAGGCGGAGCAGGAAGACGCCAAGCAGATCAGCCGGGCGAACGCCATCGCAAACGTCCAGAAGACCCAGGCCGAGGCGAAGAACATCGAGGCGAAGGCCGGCGAGGCCGCCGCCAAGACCCAGGCGCAGCAGGTCGAGACGGCCGCCATTGCGAGCGGCGCCATGACAGGAGGGTTCGTGCAATGACGAAGGCCCCGACGAAGGCGAAGAAGGCGCCGGCGAAGGTCGAGGAGACGGCCCCGCCGCCGGTCCTGCCGCACGCCGCAGAGCGCGCAGCGGCCATGAGCGCGGCCCTGACGGCCGCTGGGCTCGACGTGCTCGGGCCGGGCGGGCCGGACGTGTTCCAGGTTCGCCATCCCGCCACGCGGCGCCGCGCCGCGCACTGGTTCGGCGGCATCGCGCTCGACGACAAGGACGGCTTCACGCGGAATGCCCGCGAAGTCGCCGCAGCGCTCGGGACGCGGCCGTGACGATCCCCAAAAACATCGGCCAGTTCATCGCCAATATGCGCGAGGCCGAAGGACTGCCCGACTACGAGCCGAGCCGGGTCTTCCACTACATGCCGGATATGCCGCGGCCATACATGTCGCCGCTCGGCACCGGCGAGGTGACGTCGCGCCGGCAGCGCCGCGAAGAGATGAAGCGCGCTGGCTGCCGCGAAGTCGATCCGTCCGAGGTCGGAACATTCTCGCGCCGGGAGCAGGAGAGCCGCGCCGCGGACCTGCTGCCAGGCGAAGTCGTGAGGACGAAACCATATGCTCGATGATGCCCAGGGCGCCGCGCCCGTCGCCGATGCCTCTGCCGCCGCGGCAGTCGTCGCGGATCAGGGGAGCGCTGCGACGCCGGCGCCCGCAGAGGCCGGCAAGCCGGACCCCGCCAAGGCGGAGCCACTGGCCGATGACGCCTTGCTTGCCATCGTGCGCAAACACAGGCCGGAGCGCTCTGACGACGGCAAATTCGCCGGCCGTGAGCAGCAGACGGACCCGAACAATCCGGACCAGTCCCAGACCAGGGGAGCCGAACAGACGCAGGCCAAGCCGGCCGCGACTGCCATCGGTCGCCCCACGTCGTGGTCCGCCGACAAGGAGGCCATCTGGGCCACCGTTCCACCCGAGGCGCAGGCATATGTCGCGCAGCGGGAAACGGAGGCGCAGCAGGCCATCTCGCGGATGGGGAACGAGCTGGCAGGATACCGCCCGCTCGGCGAGCTCCTGAACACCCATGCGGGGACGTTCGATCGACACGGTGTGAACGTCGTGGAGGGCATCGATCGCCTTCTCGCGGCGCAACAGCGTCTCGATGATGATCCCGCGGGTGCCATCGTGGAAATCGCCGGGATGTATGGCGTCGATCTCGGCCAGCTGGCTGGCGGCGCGCCGCAGCAGCCCGGGAACGTGGATCCCACGATCGCCCAGCTGCAACAGCAGCTCGCCCAGCTTCAGCGCTCGCAGGCCGAGCGCGACCGCAGAGAGCAGCAGGAAGCTCAGCGTCAGAACGATGCCCTTCAGGGCCAGGTCAATCAGGACCTCGCCCGCTGGTCTGCCGACAAGGCGCATTTCGGAGACGTCCGGCAGGTCATGGCGGCCTTCATCGCCAACGGCCAAGCCCGGACCCTCGACGAAGCCTACGACATGGCAATCCACGCCGTGCCGACGGTACGCGCCAAGGTAATGGCCGACCAACGCAAGGCCGAAGAGGCCGCCCGGTTGCAGCAGCAGCAGCAGGCGGTCGGCCAGGCCAAGCGGGACGGCGCCCTGAATGTCGGGAGCCGGCGCGGTGCGCCGATGACCCCGGGCAGCTGGGATGACGATGAGGCCCTGAAGGCGCGCTTTGCGGAAGCGTCGCGGAAGGCGGGCTGACCTCACCCCCGATCATAGGAGCAAGCCAACATGGCGAGCCCGAACAGCATCTTCACCGAACTGGTGACGACGACGCTACGTGATCATCCGTCGATGATCACCGACAACGTCTCGAAGCACAACGCGCTCTACAACCGCCTGAAGAAAAAGGGTAAGGTTCGCAAGAGCGTCGGCGGCGGCACCAAGATCGCCCGTCCGCTCGACTACGCCGAGAACCAGACGTTCCAGCGCTATAGCGGCAGCGACACGCTGAACATCATGGCTTCCGACGTCCTGTCGGCGGCGGAATACGACTGGGTGCAGGCGGCGATCAGCATCGTCGCATCCGGCCGCGAACTCCGCATCAACTCCGGCGAGGCGCAGATCATCGACCTGATGAAGGCGCGTACCCGGAACGCGATGCGCACCGCCGCGAATATGATGTCCCTGGACCTCTATTCGTCCGGCGCCCTCGCTAACCAGATGGGCGGCCTCGCCCACCAGATCCAGACCAACGGTCAGGGTGACGTCGGTGGCATCAACTCCACCACGTACACCTTCTGGCGCAACAAGTACCTGGAAATGTCCGGCTCCAATGCGTGGTCGAAGACCACCATCAAGTCGGACATGAAGAAGCTGTGGCTGGACATCACGCGCGGGACCGACAAGCCCGACCTGATCGTCTCCACCCACGACTTCTACACCGCGTACTGGGAGAGCCTTTCCGACCTCCAGCGGTATCGGAATGACGATACGCCCGACACGTTCGAGACGGTAAAGTTCGGTGCTGCCGACGTTATCTTCGACAGCAACGACAATTTTACTACGACCGGCGAGCGGATGTACTTCCTCGATACTGACTATCTGGAGCTGATCCATCACCCCGACGCCAACTGGACGCCGCTGGACGAAATCCGGTCGACGAACCAGGACGCGGCGGTGGTCACGATCATCTGGATGGGCCAGCTCGCCTGCACGCGCCGCGCCGCGCAGGGCGTCCTGATCGACGCTGCCTAAGGAGGACCAAGCATGTTCATCTCTGGCATCAATCCGCAGCAGGTCGACCTGGAGCCGCAGTGGACCCCGGGTGTGCTCGGCGCCGTCTTCGACGACGCCTTCAAGGTGTTCAAGTACGTCAAGTATGACGATGGCACCGGCGCCCTCGACCTCGCCGTCGGCGACGTCGTCTACTATGTCGACGTGACCGGCTACAACGCCGCGACCGTCTCGGCGGACGTCTCCGATGCGTTGGGGGCGGAGCTCGGGGCGGGCGTCGCGTGCGCTCCGGTGACCGAGGACGGCAGCTACTTCTGGGTCCAGATCAAGGGTCCGGCGACGCTGTCCACGGCGCTCGGCGGCTCGGCCGGCGACGGCGATCCGCTGACGGCGGTCGGCGCTGCCGACAAGGCGCTGACCAAGGCGGCCGAGGCGGACGCGACCGGCGTCTACAAGTCGGTGGTGGCCTTCGCGGTCGACGCCTCGGAAAAGCAGATCGTCTGCGACTTCCCGTTCTGACAAATCGGCCCGGCCGGAGCGATCTGGCCGGGCCGCCCTCCATGGAGCGACCATGAGCGCACTGACCCTGACGCCCGAGCAGCTGGCCTCCGGCGGCGTCTTCACACACAAGACCGACGTGCCGGCCATCGCCGTGCTGAGCTTCTGGCGCGAATACACGCCCGACCCGGCAGACCCCAGCCAGATGCGCGAGGCGCACTGGGTGAAATGGGCCAAGCGGGGCGAGAGTGGCCAGACCACCTCCGAGAAGGTCGCGCGTCTGATGCCGACGGCGCAGCGCCAGGCGGCCGCCGAGTGGCAGGTTATCGGCCCGCTCTACGAGCACTGGCTGAAGGGTGAGGAAGCGCCGCAGAATGGCACGGCGTTGTACGCCTGGCCGGGCATGCCGCGCGAACTGGCCGACGAATTCAAGAAGCTCCACATCCTGACGGTCGAGGACCTGGCGGAACTGCCGGACCATGCCCTGAGCAGAATCCCGTACCCGAACACGCGCGACATGCGCGCCCGCGCCAAGGCGTTCGTCGACGGCAAGGAGCTGGCGGCCTACGGTGACCAGCTTGCCCTCAGGGACCGGCAGATCGAGGCGCAGGCCGGCGAGCTGACCGACCTGCGGGAGCAGATCGCGCTGCTGACGGCGCGGCTCGATGATGCGACCCGGCAGCAGCAGCCGGCCGAGCAGGCGCCCAAGGGCCGCCGCAGCCGGGCTGTCGCGGCGCAGGACGACGACCTGCCGTGACCCTCCTGACGATCGTCCAAGCCGCAGCCCGCGAGTGCGGGCTGGCGCCGCCTTCTTCGGTGGTTTCGAACACCGACCAGACGGCGGTGCGCATGTTCGCGCTGGTGAACGAAGCGGGCGTGGAGCTCGCCCGGCGCCATAACTGGACGATCCTCACGAAGGAGAAGACCTTTTCGACGACGGCGGCCGAGGTGCAGGCCGGCGCCATCCCCGGCGACTTCGACCGCTTCGTCGATGAGACGCTGTACAACCGCAGCCGGTCGCGGTCGCTGGTCGGTCCGCTGTCGCCGCAGGAATGGCAGCAGCAGAAGGCCCTGACGACGTCCGTCCTCATGGACAAATTCCGCATTCGCGGCACCGACCTGCTGATGATGCCGGCCCCGCCGGCCGGGGACACGATCGCCTTCGAATATGTCTCCGCCTACTGGGTCGACACGGATGCCGACCGCATCGGCGATCAGGCGGCGTTCACGGCCGACGCGCAGACGGCGCTGCTGGACGAGCGGATGCTCACCAGCGATATCGTATGGCGCTATCGCCGGTCCGTCGGCCTGAACTACGCCGAGGACTTCCGCACGGCGCAGGCGACGATCCTCGATCGCATCGCGCGCGATGGTGGCCGCAGCACGATCAGCATGGGTGCCTCGCCGGCGCGCGCCGTGCCGAGCATCACGGTCCCCGAAGGCAGCTGGCCGCTCTGATGCTCGAAGCGCTGGAAGCCCCGCTGAACCGCGCCCGCAAGGCCAATGCCCGGACGCTGCCGGTTCCGATCAAGGGCTGGAATACCCGCGATAAGCTGACCGAGACACGGGACAGCGCCGCCTATGCCCCGGTGCTCACCAACTGGATCCCCACAGCCTCGCGGCTCGTCCTGCGCAGCGGGTATGTCCCCCATGCGACCGGCTTGCCCGACGCCGACGTCGAGACGCTGATGGAATATGCCGCGGCGACGGTTCGCCGGCGCTTCGCAGCTGTGGGGACGAAAATCTACGACGTCACGGCGACCGGGGCGGTCGGCTCGGCCGACGTCACCGGCCTCACGAATGCCCAGTGGCAGTGGATCATGCACGCCACGACCTCAGGGCAGTACCTGGTGGCAGTGAACGGCGCCGACGGCGTGAGGACCTATGACGGGTCCAGCTGGGCCACGCAGTCGATCACCGGCGTCACTGCGGCGGACCTCGTGGCCGTCGCGGCACATCAGGCGCGCCTGTGGTTCGTTGAGCGGGGCACGCTGAAGCTCTGGTATCTGGGCACCTATGCGATCGCCGGCACGGCGACGAAGCTGGACCTGGGCGCCCTCTGCCCGCATGGCGGGGAACTGGTGGCCGTGGCGACATGGACGCTGGACGGCGGCAATGGTCCCGAGGATCAGCTGGTCGCCATCACGTCGCAGGGCGAGGTGGTCGTGTATGCCGGCACCGATCCGGCTTCGGCCTCCACCTGGACGCTGCGCGGCGTCTACAAGATCGACCGGCCGCTAGGAAATCGTTGCGTCGCGAAGATGGGGGCGGACCTGGTGATCCTCACCGAAAGCGGCGTCGTGCAGATGTCTCAGGTGCTGGCGGCGATCGACGGCAAGGACGTCCTGTCCGATCCCATCCGCGACGACTTCGTGGCCGCCGCGGTGGCGCGCGATGCCTATGGCTGGCAGGTGGCCATGTATCCGCGCCGCGGCTGGCTGGTCTGCAACATCCCGACGCTGACGTCCTACAAGTACGACCAGTTCGCCTACAACATCCTCAACGGCGCCTGGTTCAAGTTCGTGGGGCAGCCGGCTATCTGCTGGCTGGCCTCCGGATCGAACATCTATTTCGGCGGGCCGCACGGCGGCGTCTACCAGGCCGACAACGGCGCCAGCGACAACGGCGATGCGGTTGTCGGCGACATGCAGCCGTCGTGGTCGCGCTACGGCACGTCGCAGATCAAGGCCTTCCGGATGGTGCGGCCAAACTTCTTCACGGACGGCGACCCGCGCCCGCTGATAGACATGCGGACCGACTATGACGATCGGCTGCCGACGACGACGCCGACCCTTTCCTTCAGCTCCACCGGCGAGGAATGGGATATCGCCGAATGGGACGTCGCCGAATGGGGCGGCGGCCTCGCGCCTTCCGCGCAGTGGATCACCGTCTCCGGCGAAGGCATCGTCGGCGCACCGCGCATCCAGATCGGCACGACGACGGCGCTGGTCGCCATCGTGTCGATCGACGTCGCCTTCGAGGTTGGCGGCATCCTGTGACCGAACTGGTCTGGGGGCTGCAAGAGCCCATAGGCCGCTACCTGTCGGCGCATTTCCCCGAGCTGATGGGAGTGGGCGAATACCGGCCCGATCTGGCGGCCGGCTTCGTCAGCGACGGCCTGCTGTTCGGCGCCGTCGGGCTGACCTTCGAGAATGCCTGGGATGCCGAGCTGTCGATCTACGTCGAGCGGCCCGGCTTCCTGACACGAGCCATCCTCGCCGAGCTATTCGGCTTCGCCTTCGGGCGGCTGGGGCTGGTGCGGCTGACATGCCGCGTCGCGAAGGGCAACCGGCACGCCCGGCGCTTCGTAGAGCGGCTGGGCTGGCGCCTTGAGGGCGTCAAGCGCCGCGGCTTCGACGGCCGGCGAGACGCGGTGATCTACGGAATGCTGGCGACCGAATGCCGGTGGCTGAGGAACAACGATGCGCGCTCCATCCCCGCCTGATCCCTACCAGACCGCTGCCGCGCAGGGCGCCGCCAACCGCGACGCCAGCATCGCCGGCGCGCTGATCAACAACATCAACGAGAATTCGCCGCTCGGCAGTGTCCGCTATACCCAGAGCGGGACCAGCACCTATACTGATCCGACGACGGGCAAGCAGGTCACCGTCCCGCAGTTCACCCGGGACGTGAAGCTGTCGTCGCAGCAGAACTGGCTGTACAACCAGCAGATGGAAGCGGCGTCGCATATGAATGCGCTCGCCAACCAGCAGATCATCCGCCTGGGCAATACGATGGGTAAGCCGTTCACGACGAACGGCCTGCCGTCGGCAGTCAATTCGATCACCAACCCGACGCTGAACACCAACGCGCCTGGGCCGAGCGACTTCAGCGCCGACCGGCAGCGGGTTGAGGATGCGATCTTCGCCCGCCAGAACACCCAGTTCGACCGGGACGAGGCGGCGATGCGCCAGCGGCTCGCCTCGCAGGGCCTGACGCCGGGCAGCGAGGCCTATAACGGCGAGGTCGACCGCTTCAACCAGGCGAAGACGGACGCCCGAACGCAGGCGATCCTTGCCGGCGGCGAGGAGCAGTCGCGGCTGTTCAACATGGCGGTGGGCCAGCAGCAGGCGCAGAACGCGGCGCTCGGCCAGCAGTTCAACCAGAACGCCCAGGCAGGCGACTTCCGCAACGCGGCGCGGCAGAACGCCTTCACCGAGTCTCTGGCGGTGCGCAATCAGCCGATCAACGAGGTGAGCGCGCTCCTGGGCGGCGGCCAGGTCAGCATGCCGCAATTCCAGCAGCCCTACCGGCAGGCGGTCGGGGCGGCGCCGGTCGGCGCCTACATCAATCAGGACTACCAGAACCGCCTGAGCCAGTACAATTCCGGCATGTCCGGGCTGTTCGGCATCGGATCGTCGCTGATCGGCGGGCTGTTCGGTCTCTCGGACCGTCGCACCAAGACGGACATCCAGCGCGTCGGCCGCACCGATGCCGGCCTGCCGGTCTACACCTTCCGCTACCGCGGCGACCCGAAGGTGCAGATGGGCGTCATGGCTGACGAGGTGGAGCGCCAGAACCCGGATGCCGTGGTCCGTGACGGCGGCCTGAAATACGTCGACTACGCGCAGGTGGCATGATGGCACAACCCGGACTGATCCTTCGGCAGGGGATGCGCGGCGGCGCCGTCCGCCAGCTGCAGCAGCAGCTGCGCAATGCCGGCTACGACGTGGCGGTCGACGGGGTCTTCGGGCCGCAGACGCGCCGCGCGGTGCAGCAGTTCCAGCAACAGGCCGGCTTGCAGGTCGATGGCCGCGCCGGCGGCGACACGGCGTCCGCGCTGGCCCAGGCCGGCGGCATGATGCCGCGCGCCAACCCGATGCGCGGCGGCGCCACTGCCGCGTCACCGATGGCGCCGGAGCAGGCCGCCATGGTGCAGGCGCTGATGGCCCAGCAGGCGCCGGCCGGCCCCACGCCGATGGAGGCGGCTGCCGTCCCGGCACAGGAGCCGGCGGCGGCGCCGGTGCCGCAGGCGATGACGCCACCGACGCCCCAGGCCACGATGCCGCAGACGCCGGCCGCACCGATGGCGCCGACGCCACAGGCGCCCGGGATGCCGCCGCCGCAGGCCATCGCGGCGGAACCGGACCAGCCTGCCACGCGCGCCTTCGAGCCACCTCTACAGCCGCCGGTGGCCTTCCAGCCGCCAATGCGCGATCCGGACAGCGCGCTGAACTGGTCGGACCCTGACCGGATGATGGCGATGGAGCGGGCGCGGCTCGGCTACATCGCCGACAAGCGCGCCCACGACTACCACCTGCAGGATCGCTTCGGCGACGCCTTCCAGCCGGGCGATCCGCAGGGCTGGGCGCCGCGCTATGGCAGCTTCGATACGGACGCGCCGCCGGATGAAATCCCGGTGCCGCGGCCGAAGCCCGCATTGCCGCCGTCCGTGCCTCAGGCGGCGATATCGCCCGAGGACGAGATGCGCGCGCGCCAGATGATCGCCCGCATGCTGATGGGAGGCTGAGCATGCCGACCTCGACCCCTGACCTGTCCAGCCGCACCATCGCCGGCTACATCGACCAGCTCGGCACACCGATCTCGGTGGTGAACGGGATCCAGGACCGCACGTCCATGGAGGGGATGACGCCGGAGGCGATCGCCATCCTTCAGGGCGCGCAGCAGGCGGCCCAGCAGGCAGGCCTGTCGCAGATCGTCGTCACGGCCGGCCGCGGCGGCGGCCACCTCAGCCACAGCCAGGGCACGGAATGGGACATCAAGGGCATCAACCCTGATGGCAGCCTGTGGACGCCCGACCAGCGCGTCGCCGTGGCGGAGGGCGCCCGGGCGGCGGGTGCAGACCGCTTCGGCCTCTACAACATGGAAAACGGCCTCGGCAAAGGCACCCTGCACATGGGCTACTCTGGGCCTGGCCGGCCTGCGGCTGTGTGGGGCGCCAACGGCCTGACGAGCGGCGCCGCCAGTCGCAATTTCACCAATCCCTATGAGCAGGCCTTCCTGAAGGGCTACCAGTCTGGCGGACGCGTATCGGCCTACACGCCGATGGCGGCACGGACGACGACGGCCCAGCAGCCCGCCCAGCAGGCGCCCAAGGGCGGCTTCCTCGGGGGCCTCTTCAGCCTCGGCAAGTCCTTCCTCAATTCGCCTCAGGGCAAGGCGCTGGGCTATCTGCCGGCTGGTATCCTGATGCCCTTCGGGCCGAAGGCGGCGAACGCGGCGATGGGCGCCCGAGGCCGCGCCTATGAGCAGGCGAACACCTACCTGAACAATGGCGCCGCAGCGGCATCGGCGGCTCCCGCCGAGCCGAGCCGCCCGAGCTGGGCGCCGGCGGGCTCGACCTATACCCCCGCCGTTGCCAATCCCGGACCGTCCGGCGGGCCGAACTACGGCTACTGGGCGAACGACAACACCACGGCCTACCAGGCCAACAACGGCAACGTGTACAGCATCAACACCGGGCCGCCGGTCGGCGCCTATGCCGGCCTCGATCCGGTCGAGTTCGGGCAGGCGAATGCCCAGTCCGTTCCATCCGGCGGCGGCCTCGCGGGCGCCGTCGCATCCTTCTTCGGGTACTGATCCATGCCCAACATCCGCGCCGTCTCCTTCGACGCCCCGTCGCAGGGCCAGCAGGTCTATGCGACCGAGGACGACATTGCCCGCCAGCGCGCGCTCGCCGAGGCGTTGCTGAAGGGCTCGTCCGGCATCCAGAACATCCAGTCGCCGTGGCAGGGCGTCGCCCAGATGACGCAGGCGGCCATGGGTGGCCTGAACCAGCGGGCGGCAGACCGGAAGGAAGAGGCGCGCCAGCAGGCCATGGCGCGGGCGTTGCAGGGAATGTACGGCGCCGGCGGCGATGGTGCTGCGGCGGCCGATCCGCAGGCTATGGCGACCATCATGGCGCTGGACCCGCGGCTGGGCATGCAGATCGAGGAGAACCGCCGGGCCGCGACGCGCCAGGCGCAGCAGGACGCGTTCGCCCGCCAGCGTTTCGAATGGGAGCAGCGGCAGGCCGAGCGCGCGGCCAATGCGCCGATCACCGGCAATCCGGGCCAGGTGTTCCTCGACCCGAATACCATGGAGCCGCGTTACACCGTGCCGAACAAGCCGGCAGGGCCAATGGAGGTGAGCCCGGGCGCATCGCTGACAGCGCCCGGACCGGACGGCACCTACAACACGCTCTATACCGCGCCGACCGCGCCGAAGGCGCCTGGGGATCGCCCCCACACCAAGGGGCCGGACGGCATCGAGCGCTTCATTGATACGGGCGAGCCGGTCTTCCCCGGCGTCGAGCCGCAGCCGGACCCGCCGAAGTTCTCGGACATCACTTCTGCTCGGAAGGAGTTCGAGAACCAGCCGGGCGTCTCGCGCTATCGCGTCGCGGCGCCGATCCTGGCCTCCATGATCAAGTCGGTGGACGATCCGTCGGCCATGTCGGACCTCGACTTCATCTACGGTATGGCGAAGATTTTCGACCCCACGTCGGTCGTGCGCGAGAGCGAGATGGGGCTAGTCCTGCAGGGGCAGTCCATCCCGCAGCAGATCACCGGCCTATGGCAGCGGGCAGCGAACGGCGAGAGCGTGTTGCAGGGTGGCGCCCGTGCCGATCTTATCCGCTCCACCGGCGTGCGTGTCGGTGAGTACCGGCAGCAGGCCGAGCGGGAGGCGCAGGAGTTCGGCGCCATGGCCCAGCGTCACGGCCTCAACCCGGCCGACGTCGTGCGCGGTCTGGAGCCGATGCCGGTATTCCAGCCGCCGGAGGCGCCTGCACCGGCCTCGCAGACGCCGCTGTCCAGCCTGCCCAGGGTGACGGACGACGCCAGCTATGACGCCCTGCCGTCGGGCGCCGAATTCGTCGACCCGAACGGGACCCGCCGGAGGAAGCCCTGATGCCGAAATGGGAGGAAGCGCCGGTCGTTGGCACGCCCGACGTGCCGACCGATGCCGGCGAAGGCTATAAGCCGTGGACGCCCCGGCCCGGCGAACCCTGGTATCAGGCGCCGGAGGTGGAACGCCCGAACCGCACGCCGTTGCAGTTCGCCACAGACCTGCTGAATACGGCGGGCCGTGGTCTGACGATCGGCGCATCTGATGAAATACAGGGAGTTGCCGGAGGCGCGCTCAACGCCATCCGTGGCGGGAGCTTCAAGGAGGGCTACGACCAGACCCGCGCGCGCGTGGATGAGGGGGTGGAGAATTTCTACGAGGACCATCCGATCATCGCCCCGGCCGCCGAGATCGCCGGTGCGGTCGTGCCGTCATTGGTGCCCGTCAGTGTCATGGGGCGAGGCGCAGGGCTTGCCGGCAAGGTCGTTGATGGCGTCGTGGCCGGCGGCCTGCAGGGCGCTCTTTACGGCTTCAACACAGGCGAAGGCGGCGTCTCGGACCGGCTGAAGAACGCCGCTGGCCCCACGATGTGGGGTGCCGGGATCGGCGCCGGCGTCCCGATCCTGGCCCGCGCGGCGGCGCCAGTCACCAGCATGATCGCCCGGCGCTTCCAGCCGAAGGCGGGCGCGGTCGATGTCATCTCCGACGCGCTTCAGAACGCCGGCCGGCCCGTCTCTGACATGCAGGCGGACCTGCTGCGCAACCCCGTCCTACGCCCGGCAGACATGGATCCCGCGTTGCAGAGTGTCCTGCGCGGCGTCGCCAACCAGCCGGAAAGCCGGTCCATCGTTGGCAATGCGATCCGCAGCAGCGAGAACCGGCAGGGCGACAGCGTCCGCAACGCCTTCGACGTCTCGGTCGGCGTACCGCCAGATACCGAGCAGCTTCTGAACGGCATGAAGTTCACGGCGGCGAACAATGCCCGCCGCGGCTTCACGGCAGCGCTGGCGAACGCCAAGCCGGTCGACGTGTCGTCTGTCCTGCGGACCATCGACGATATCGTCTCGCCCGGCGTCACGAAGGTCACTGGCCTGCAGCCAGGCAGCCTGAACCCGTCGCAGAAGGCGCTGCTGTACTATCGTTCGGTCCTCACCGACGGGAAGACCTATCTCACCGACCCTGGCCGGCTGCACGAGCTGCAGGCGCGGATCGGCCGGCAAATCCGGACGATGTCCGACGGGCCGGGCGCCGATGCCGGCTCGCGTTACATGGCTGCGCAGCTGCGCCCCTTTCACAAGGCGCTGGTCGACGCGATCGACAATGCATCGCCGCTGGTCGATCCGGCGAACCCGGCGTCCGGCCACCTCTACCAGATGGCCAGGCGCCAGTATGCCGACGACATGTCGGTGGAAGAGGCGTTCCGCGACGCCATGGATATCTTCCGCAACCGCTCGGGCTCGGCCGGCCTTGAGGATCGGCCGGAGGCATGGCGCGCCTGGTTCAATGGACTGTCGGACGCCGAGAAAGACGCGGCGCGCCTCGGCGCCCGCACCGCGATCGATCAGGAAATGGGCCGCGTCACCAATGCCGCCCGCAAGGGCACGATGCTGCCGGACATCGACTTCAACCGGGCCAAGCTGCAGATCATCCTGGGGCCGAACGAGACGGCGCGCCTGGAACAGCGGCTGGGCGATCACCGGCGCATTGCGGACACCAATACGCGGATCAGCGGCAATTCGGAGACGGGCCGCAATCTGGCGGCGACGCAGGAACTGCAGGCGCGCCGATCGGGGAATGCAGGCGCCGTCGGCGCCACCGTCGGGACGGCGCTGCCCATCGTCGCGGCGCTGCTGTCCAAGGACCCGCTAACGACGGCCGCCATGGGCATCCCGGCAGCGATCGGCCTCGGCGTGAAGGGCCTCGGCGTGGCGGCGCGGCGCGCCGATCAGAAGCGCAACCAGCTGCTGGCGCAGTTGCTGATGGAAGAGGGCGGCGGCGGCGCGCAGACACTGGGCAACGCGGCGAACCCAAAGGGATGGCGGCAGCAGCTGACGGCCGAGCAGGAGCGCCTTCTTCGCGCCCTACTGGGGGCCGGCAACCGCGCCGCGACCCCTGTTCTGGTCGACCGTTACCGGACCGGCCGAAGCTTCTAGGGTCAGGTATTCGGGCGGTGGCGGCTCGCCCCGCTGGGTGGCGCGCAGGATGTCCGCGAATTCCTCCTGCATCACCTTTCGCTGGTAGCGCTGGCCGTAGCGCTGTCCGATCGCGAAGCCGATGGCGAGCAGCATCACGGCCGGGGCGATGATGTACAGCGCTTCTGGCGGGATCCAGTCGACGATGCGGCCCCACACAAAGGCCCAGGCCGCCACCAGCGTGAAGAACACTGCGAAGGCGACGATCTTCCAGACAAGTGGCAGCGCAGAGAAGGGCATCAGCGAGCCGCCGCCGAGGCAGGAATAAGCGCGGCAACGGCCGCTACCAGCAGTCCTTTCATCCTTCCAGCCCTCCGCTTTCTCTATCGTACATCTGGAGCATACACGAATGCCCTACAATGGTGCAGGCGTGTTCGAGCGCCTTTATTCCTGGGTGCAGGACCTCGCCAATGGCATCCGTATCCGTGCCGATCGCATGGACGCGGAGATGGATGGGATGGCGACAGCGCTGTCCAACGTCATCACCCGCGACGGGCAGACGACGATCACTACGGACATCCCGTGGGCGGGCAACCGGATCACCGGCCTGGGCGTCGGCACGGCGGATGGCGATGCCATCTCCATGGGCCAGACCGGGGCGAAGCTCGCCGACGGATTGCGCCTCGCCTCCACCGACGGCAGCGCCGACGCCGGCCCGGTCCTCGACCTCGATCGGGCGAGCGCCACGCCGGCGGCCAGCGACGTCATCGGCGGCGTCGCCTTCAATGGCCGCGACAGCGCTGCCAACAAGACCACCTACGGGCAGTGGCGGGCCTCCATCGTCTCCCCGACCGACGGCGCGGAGAGTGGCCGCCTTGACCTCGACCTTCTGTCCAGCGGCACCCTGCGCAGCGTCTTCAGCGTCGAGCAGACCGGCAAGCTGGCCCTTCGGAATTTCGATGCCGGCGCCGGCGGCGGCCCCTACCTGTCCCTCATGCGCGACAGCGCCTCGCCGGCTGCTGACGATGAGCTGGGGGTCCTGGAGTTCGCCGGCCGCGACAGCGACGGCAACGCCCAGCCCTACCTCAGCATCCTCACCAATCTAGTCGATCCGACCTCGGGTTCCGAGGACAGCCGGATGGACATCTTCACCACAGTGGCCGGCACGCATGCCTCGCGCATGTCCCTCGGCGCCGGCGTGCGGATCGGCGCGGCCGACGACAAAGGGTCGGGCACGATCAACGCCCAGCTGGGCGTCTACGACGGCGGCATGCGCGTCGGCGGCGACGGCACTATCGTCCAGACCTCCTACGCCACCTACACCGCGAATGCGGACATCACCGCTTCGATCCCCTACGACGATACCGTTCCCCAGGTCGGCGAGGGGACGCAAATCATCAGCGTCACGCATACGCCGCTCTCCACCGCGAACAAGCTCCGGGTGCGCTTCCGCGGCCTGTGCAGTGCCGACGGCGCAGCCATTGTCACCGCCGCGATCTTCGGGACCGGGTCCAACAATGCCCGTGGCTCTGAGCCCGTCACGGTCGCTGGCCTCGGCTATGAGGTGCCGATGTCCATCACCGCGGAATGGGTGCCCGGCTCGACCTCGCCGCAGACAATTCAGGTCCGTGTCGGCGTGTCGTCGGGCACCGCCCGCTTCAACGGCACCACGGCCGGTCGCGTGCATGGTGGTGCAATCGCCGCCACGCTCGAAATCGAGGAGATCAAGGCGACATGACCTACACCTTTGTTTCGGCCCAGTATGCCGACAGCGAGGGCCTGTCGGTCATTGCCGAGACGGCGGAAGCCGGCCTGATCGTCGTCAGCGCGGCGGACCGTCCCGACGAATGGGCGGCGCTCATGGGCAGCGGCCTGTCGATCGCCGCCTACGAGCCGCCTCCGGACCCGCTTGTGCCTTTGAACCCTAAGCAGATCAGGCTCGGCCTGCTGGCGATGGGCATCACCGAAAATGACATCGAGGCGAAGCTGGCCCTACTGGACGAGCCGGAGCGGACGCAGGCGCTGATCGCTTGGCGCTATGCGCCGAGCTACGTCCGGACGGACCCGCTGCTGGTGCAGATCGCCGCGGTGCTGCAACTCGACGACGCGACGATCGACCAGTTCTGGCGCCAGGCGATGGCGCTGTAGCGGCTATTCCTCCGGCTCCGGCGCCAGCGTGCCGTGTGAGATCAGGAACTCGCGCACCGCCACCCGCACCGCCTCCGGCCGCGTCAGGGATTGCTCGCCGGCGAACTGGTCGAGCGCCGCCAGCTGATCCGGCGGGAACCGGACATTGATGGGCGTCGCCCCGACCTTCGGCCGCCCCGGTTTTCTGGCGCTAGAAATGTTGACAACCCCGAATATCTGGCGCTAGAAAATAGCGGGCCGGACGGGTGGTTGCAACACCCGACCGGCCCTAACCCAACCCACGGAGGTGACCCATGGGCAAGGCTGTGCTTTGCTTTATCACGACTGCTTTCCTCGCGCTCGCTCTGCCGGCGGCTGCGGCTGACATCTACGCCACGCCGGCCGAAATCTGCACCAACCACCCGGCGCTGCGCGCCCAGGCCGGCAAGGGCGCCATCCTCGTCGACCGCGGCAAGGACGTCGTCGCCAACTTCACGCTGGCGCAGCTGCGCGCCGCGTGGGCGCAGGCGGGCAAACCGAACGCCGCGTGGCTGGTGACCGCCCGCTCCAACATCCCCGGCTGGGGCTTCGTGATCTGGCTGCCCTCCGACTATCTCGCCACCGGCCAGCGGGCTGACAGCCCGGCCGCTCGGCGCTGCATCGCCATGATCGAGCGCGAGGCCGGCTACATCCGGCGCGGCCGGCAGAGCGACCCCGGTACGATCATCATGGACCATCGCAACTGGCTGCCGGACCCGCACGCCGGCGAGACGTGGGGCCGGCGGTAGCCGCCCCCTGACACCAGCACCCTTCCTCCACCTGGCCCGCCATCGCGCGGGCCTTTTTCATTCCCGGAGCCGCCATGATCGACCGGACTGCCTTCTTCAATTCTGTGCGCGGCTCGCTGTTCGGCGGCTCGCTCAGCGCCGGCCAGGTGCAGGGCATCACCGCCATCCTCGACGGCTGGGACGCCAGCACCC
>CAZAAW010000036.1:0-19021 GCA_964483325.1 uncultured Hyphomicrobiales bacterium | reverse complement strand
GCTTGCCCATGCCGCGCGCCACCACGGCGGCGTGGCTGGTCATGCCGCCGCGCGTCGTCAGGATGCCCTCGGCGGCATGCATGCCGTGGATGTCCTCCGGGCTGGTCTCGATGCGGCAGAGGATGACGTGGCGGCCCTGCGCCCGCGCCGTCTCCGCCTCGTCGGCGCTGAAGACGATCTCGCCCGCCGCGGCGCCCGGCGAGGCCGGCAGGCCGGTGCCGAGGAGATCACGGCTGGCGTCCGGGTCGATGGTCGGATGGAGAAGCTGGTCGAGCGCCGCCGGATCGACCCGCCGCACCGCCTCTTCGCGGCTGATCAGGCCCTCCTCCGCCATGTCGACGGCGATGCGCACGGCGGCAGCGGTGGTGCGCTTGCCGTTGCGCGTCTGCAGCATCCACAGGCGGCCGCGCTCGATGGTGAACTCCATGTCCTGCATGTCGCGATAGTGCCGCTCCAGCGCGTCGCAGGTGCGCCGGAACTCGCCGAACACCTCCGGCATCAGCGCCTCCAGCGACGGATTCTCCGAGCCGGAGGCAAGCCGCGCCGCCTCGGTCAGCTCCTGCGGCGTGCGGATGCCGGCGACGACGTCCTCGCCCTGGGCGTTGACCAGGAACTCGCCGTAGAGCGCCTTCTCGCCGGTCGACGGGTTGCGCGTGAAGGCAACGCCGGTGGCCGAGGTCTCGCCCATATTGCCGAACACCATCGCCTGGACATTGACGGCGGTGCCCCAGTCCTCGGGGATGTTGTGCAGGCGCCGGTAGATCGTCGCGCGCTGCGTCTGCCACGAGCCGAACACGGCGCCGATGGCGGCCCACAGCTGGTCGCTGGGGTCCTGCGGGAAGGGTTCGCCGCGCGCTTCCTCGACGATCGCCTTGTAATCGCGGATCAGGCCCAGGAGGTCGTCGGCATCGAGCTCAGTGTCGAGGACGTAGCCCTTGGTGTCCTTGGCCTCGTCGAGGCGGTCCTCGAACAGGCGCAGGTCGACGCCGAGCACCACATCGGAGAACATCTGGATGAAGCGGCGGTAGGAATCATAGGCGAAACGCCGGTCGCCGGAGGCGGCGGCAAGGCCCTCGACGGTGACGTCGTTGAGGCCGAGATTGAGGACCGTGTCCATCATGCCCGGCATCGAGGCGCGGGCGCCGGAGCGGACCGAAACCAGCAGCGGATGCGCGGCATCGCCGAAGGCCCGGCCGGTCTCCTCGGCAACACGCTGCAATGCGGCCTCCACTTCGCCGCGCAGGCTGTCCGGATAGGCGCGCTCGTGCTGGTAGAACCAGGTGCAGACTTCGGTGGTGATGGTGAAGCCGGGCGGCACCGGCAGCCCGAGGGCCGCCATCTCGGCGAGCCCCGCGCCCTTGCCGCCCAGCAGCGTGCGCATTCCGGCATCGCCTTCGGCCCAGCCAGCGCCGAAGCCGTAAACCCATTTCGTCATTCTCGAATCCCCTGACGGACAGGAAGTCCCCGCCGCGGCGGCCGCCCGTACGCCGCCGTTTCCTAGCCGGTCCGGGGTCAAAGATGAACCCTTCGGAAAAAATTATTGAGGACCGCTTTTAGGTTTTTTGATCGGGCTGGCTGCGGGTCGCGGCAGCGAGAGTCGCAGCGCCGCCTTGGCCGGACTTGATACGGCGGCCGGTGCACCCCGGAGAGGCAAAAGCGATGGTGCGGCGTCATGTCGTGTCCGCACCCTCCGCCGCTGCGCGGACCGGCGTGACATGGGCACCTGCGATGGCAATGCCGGCCGGACGATGTAGAGTCCGGCGCCCACCGGATCGCCATCATGACCGACGCCCCTCCCCGCCCCTTCGTGCCCGTCCGCTTCGCCGTGCTCACGGTCTCCGACACCCGCGTCCTGGCCGACGACAGGTCCGGCCAGACGCTGGCCGACCGCATCGCCGAGGCGGGTCACGTGCTGGCGGGCCGCAGGCTCGTGCCGGACGATGCCGCAGCGATCCGCGCCGTGGTCGAGGCGTGGATCGCCGACCCGCAGGTCGATGTCGTCCTCACCACCGGCGGCACCGGCTTCACCGGCCGCGACGTGACGCCGGAGGCGGTCGAGCCGCTGTTCGAGAAGCGCATGGACGGCTTCTCCGCCGTCTTCCACCGCATCAGCTACGACAAGATCGGCACCTCGACGATCCAGTCGCGCGCGACGGCCGGCGTCGCCAACGCCACCTTCATCTTCGTGCTGCCCGGCTCGCCCGGCGCCTGCCGCGACGCCTGGGACGGCATCCTCAAGGCGCAGTTCGACTACCGCCACCGCCCCTGCAATTTCACCGAGATCATGCCGCGCCTCGACGAGCACCTGCGCCGCAGCGGGTGACCACCGGCGCGGCAGCACCATTGCCCTCGCCTGCCTTGCCGGGCACCACGCACCGACACCACCGCCCCACCAGCGTCATGCCCGGGCTTGACCCGGGCACCCACGCGACCACGGCTTGCGCAGGACCAGCGCAACGATGGCAGCGCATCCTTCCTGCACCGGCAGTGTTCGCGTGGATGGCCGGATCAAGTCCGGCCATGACGCCGGTGCTCGGAACAGACGGCGCACCCCACAATGTGTTCTTGATTTGTTCCCAACCTGCCGCTAGGAATATTGTCATGGGCAGGCAGAGCATGGCGAGCAAGCGAGAGCATATCTATGGCCGGCCGCGGCAGGATCCGGCGCAGTCGGCGATCGCGGCGCATCCGGTGGTGCCGGAGCGGCGGCGCGGGCGGGGGGCGGAGACGAACCGCAGCGGCCGCTACGAGGCCGCCGAGCGCATCGCACTCGACGACGGCTGGGAAACGCAGGACGAGCTGCCGGAGCTGAAGACCGAGGTGACGGTCGAGCGGCCGCGGACGATCATCACCACCAACGATTCGCCCGACATTTCCTTCAACCAGTCGATCAACGCCTATCGCGGCTGCGAGCACGGCTGCGCCTACTGCTTCGCGCGGCCGACGCATGCCTATATGGGCCTGTCGCCGGGGCTCGATTTCGAGACGCGGCTGTTCGCCAAGCCCGACGCGGCGCAGATGCTGGAGAAGGAGCTGTCGAAGCCCGGCTATGTCGTGCAGACCATCGCCATGGGGACCAATACCGATCCCTACCAGCCGATCGAGCGCCGCTATCGCATCACCCGCGAGATCCTGGAGGTGCTGTCGCGCGCCAGCCACCCGGTCGGCATCGTCACCAAGTCGGCGCTGGTGACGCGCGACATCGACATCCTCGCCTCGATGGCCGAACGCGGCCTCTGCCGCGTCGCCCTGTCGGTGACGAGCCTCGACCGGCGCCTTGCCCGCGCCATGGAGCCGCGCGCCGCGACGCCGGGCAAGCGCCTCGACGCCATCCGCCAGCTGGCGGCGGCCGGCATCCCGACGGCGGTGATGGTGGCGCCGGTGATCCCGGCGCTCAACGACAGCGAGCTGGAGCGCATCCTCGAAACCGCCGCCGGCCTCGGCGCCCGCGACGCCGGCTATGTGCTGCTGCGCCTGCCGCTGGAGGTGCGCGACATCTTCCGCGAGTTCCTGACGCGCGACTATCCCGACCGCGCCGAGCACGTCTTCTCGGTGCTGCGCTCGATGCGCGGCGGCAAGGATTACGATTCGACCTGGGGCAAGCGCATGGAGGGCGAAGGCCCCTACGCGCTGCAGATCGGCAAGCGCTTCGAAATCGCCGTGCGCCGGCTCGGCCTCAACAAGCGCTGGGACCATCTGCGCACCGACCTTTTCACGCCGCCGATCCGGCCGGCGCAGCTCAGCCTGTTCTGAGCGCACCGCCGCTGTGAAATGGGAGCATTGTCGCCGCCGGCGCCTTGAATCGTCCGCGATGGCGGGGGACGATGCGCCATGCCGCGCAAGCCAGTCGATTCGTCCACCCTCCTGCCTCTCGGCGAACCGGAGGTGCCCGACGATCATTTCGAACGCCGCGCCCGCAAGCGCGGCGCGGAGTGGATCGCCGGCGTCGACGAGGTCGGCCGCGGGCCGCTGGCCGGCCCGGTGGTAGTGGCGGCGGTGATGTTCGAGGGCCGCCGGTTTCCGCGCGGCCTCAACGATTCCAAGAAGCTGACGCCGGCCGAACGCGAGAAGCTCTACGGTCGCATCATCGCTGCCGGCATCGTCTCGGTGGCGGTTGTGTCGCGCGAGCGCGTCGACCGCATGAACATCCTGCGCGCCTCGCTATGGGGCATGAGCCGCGCCGTCGCCGGCCTCGCCCGATGCCCGGATCATGTGCTCGTCGACGGCAACATGCTGCCGCCGGAACTGCCCTGCCCGGCCGAGGCGATCATTGGCGGCGACGGCCGCTCGGTCTCCATCGCCGCCGCCTCGATCGTCGCCAAGGTAACCCGCGACCGCCTGATGGGCGTCGTCGGCCGCGCCTTCCCGCAATACGGCTTCGAGCAGCACATGGGCTATTCGACGCCGGCGCATTTCGCCGCCCTGGAGGCGCACGGCCCCTGCCAGCACCACCGCCGCAGCTTCGCCCCGGTCAAGCAACAGCTCGGTCTGGGCGTCGCCGACGAGGACGCGCTGCCGCTGCTGATCTAAGGGCGTAGGGTGGGCATGGCGAAGCCTTGCCCACGCGGCCGCGCCAGCGCCCAGCGGCGCTCCCCACCCGTCACGCGCCTTCGGCGCGCGCCACCCTCCCCGTTCCGGTGAGGGATAGGTGCGCGCTTCCCGATGAATGAGCGTTGTCCCGGAAGAGTGCTGTCCCTGAAGAAAGAGGCGCCCATCCCTCACCGGAACGGGGAGGGTGGCCCCGGCGCTAGCCGGGGTCGGGTGGGGAGCGCCGCCGGGCGCTTGTTCCAGCGCCGCAATCGCGCCAACGCCATGCCGCAAAACAAAAGGCCCGCCTTGCGGCGGACCCTGGCGTCTTTTCCCGAAGCCGGCGGCGCTCAGTTCAGGCGCGTTCTCACGTCGCCGATGGCGCGTTCGATCAGCGAGCGGGCGGCGTCGCCCTTGACCTTGTCGCCGAGGATGCGCTCGGAGGCGGCGATGGCGAGGTCGGCCGACAGGGCGCGGACTTCGGCCAGGGCCTGCGTCTCGGCCTGCTGGATCTTCTGCTCGGCGATGCGGGTGCGGCGGGCGACGTAGTCCTCGCTGCGCTGCGCCGCTTCGGCCGCCATGGCGGCCGCCTCGCGCCTGGCCTGCTCGATGATCTCGGCGGCCTCGTCGGTCGCCTCGCGGGCCTTCTTCTGGTACTCGGCGAGCAGGGCTTCCGCCTCCTCGCGCAGGCGCCGCGCCTCGTCCAGCTCCTTGGAGATCGCCTCGGCGCGGCGGTCGAGCGCCCGGCCGAGCTGGCCCGGCACCTTCATGTAGATGACGACGACGAAGAACAGGATCAGGGCGACCAGCGCCCAGAATGCCGGATCGCCGAGCAGCTCAGCCATTGCGGGCTCCTTCGGCCGCAGCGACGGCGGCGCTCACTTCCTGCGCCGTCGGCTTCTGGCCGATCAGCGCCGCGACGACTTCTTCCGTCGCCTCCGAGGCGATGGCGCCGATATCGGCCAGCGCCTTCTCCTTGATCGAGGCGACGCGCGCCTCCGCCTCGGCGAGCCGGGCATTGAGGCCGGCCTCGACCTCGGCCTGGCGGGCATCGGCCTCGGCCTTCGCCTCCTGCTGCGCCTTGGCGGCGATGGCGAAGGCGGAGCTGCGCGCTTCCGCCAGCGCCTTCTCGTAGCCGGCGATCGCCTCGTCGGACTGCTTCTTCAGCGCCGCGGCGGCGTTGAGGTCGCTGGCGATACGGTCGGCACGCTCCCTGAGGATGCCGCCGATGCGCGGGATCACCACCCGCCCGACAAGCAGGTAGAGCACCACGAAGGTGATGGTGAGCCACAGCAGCTGCGACGGAAAGAAGGTCGAGTCGAACGGGGGAAAGACCCCCGGATGCGCCTCGCCCGACACTTCCGTCGATGCCGCGTGCCCTGCCTCTGCCGGCTGAGCGTTACCTTCCATGGATGGCTCCCGATCCGCTGTTGATGACGGCCGTCAGGGCCGGATCAGGTGAACAGCAGGATGAGGGCGACCAGCAGCGAGAAGATGCCCAGCGCTTCCGTCACGGCGAAGCCGAAGATCAGGCGCGGGAACTGCCCGTCGGCGGCCGCCGGGTTGCGGATGGCGCTCGCCAGGTAGTTGCCGAAAATGCTGCCGACGCCGATGCCGGCGGCGCCCATGCCGATGCAGGCGATGCCGGCGCCGATGGCCTTAGCTGCGTCCAGTTCCATGATCAGAGGCTCCTGTTAGCTCTTTTGTGTGGGTGGGATTGCGGGGGCCGGTGGGTCAGTGGCCCGGATGGAGGGCGTCGTTGAGGTAGAGCGCCGTGAGGATGGCGAAGACGTAGGCCTGCAGCGCCGCGACGAGGAATTCCAGCGCCGTCAGCGCCACCGTCATCGCCAGCGGCAAGAGGGCGCCGAGCCAGCCGAGGAAGCCGAGCGAGCCCAGCGTCACCACGAAGCCGGCGAACACCTTCAGCGTGATGTGGCCGGCCAGCACGTTGGCGAACAGTCGGATCGACAGGCTGATCGGCCGCGAGATGAAGGACAGCACCTCGATGAAGGTGATGAAGGGCAGCAGCACCACCGGCACGCCGCTCGGCACGAACAGCTTGAAGAAATGCAGCCCGTTCTTCTTGAAGCCGTAGATGATGACCACCGCCATCACCAGGACGGCGAGCGCCCCGGTAATGATGATGTGGCTGGTGACGGTGAAGAAATAGGGGAACATGCCCCACAGATTGGCGACCAGCACGAACAGGAAGATGGTGAAGACGAAGGTGAAGAACTTCATCCCCTCCTTGCCGGCCGATTCCTCCAATGTCTGTTGGACGAACTGGTAGAACATCTCGGCCGTCGACTGGGCCCGCGACGGCACCAGGCTGCGGTTGGCGCTCGCCAGCAGCAGCAGGCCGACGCCCACCGCCACCGTCAGGACCATGAACAGCGCCGAATTGGTGAAGGAGAAATCCAGCCCGCCGACCTCGATGGGGACGATGCGGGTGATGTTGAACTGGTGGATCGGATCTGTCGCCAAGTCCCAAAATCCCTACGGGGAGAACCCCCAAAACCCCTGCGGGGAAGATCCCCCTGTGGGGCCGCCCGGCGGCAAGCCCCTGATCCATGTTCCCGCCGGGATGCCTCTCCCGCCGGTCCTATCGCTCGTCCTTGCCGTCGCCGCCCGGCGGCGGCTTCGGCACGCTGGTCCCCGCTGCCCGCATGGCGTTGAGCGCGCCAGCGGCGAAGCCGAACAGCACGAACACGATCAGCCCCCATGGCGTCGTGCCCACCCAGGTGTCGACACCCCAGCCGATGGCGGCGCCGACCAGTATCCCGGCGACGAACTCGCTCGCAAGCCGCATGCCGCGGGCAGACGCGCTGGCCGTCGCCGGATCGATATCCGGCCTCTCGGCGCGTTCGGCCGGGCGACGCTCGTTGACCGCCTCGCCCAGTCGCTTCAGCCGCGCTGCCAGCGCCGCCTCTTCTGCCGGTGACGACGACTTGCGCCCTTCGCCTTCCCCGTCCGTGTCGCTCATCGACCTGCCGCAGCGTGTTGTGAGGATCGGACCGGGCGGGAAACGGGGCGCGAAACCTCCGAAAACCGCGCGCACAATAGTGATCGACCCATGGAGTGTCAAGAATACGGGAATTACTTGTAAGCCATTGGTATCAATGATGTTTCTGCCGCTGACGGGGCTTTCGCGCGGCGCCACCGGCGCCCCTTCCACAATGGCCCCCGCCGTGCGACAAACTGCCATTGCAGCGCAGGAAGAAAACTTGGCTTCACAGGAGAAAAGCCGCCGTCCGGCCATGCCGCTGGCGACGATGATCGGGCGCATCCTCGACCCGGTGACGGCGAAGCGCGGCTTCACCACCGCCGACCTGCTCACCGCCTGGGACGATGTCGTCGGGCCGCGCTATGCCGGCCATACCCAGCCGGAAAAGCTCGCCTGGCCGCGCGGCAAGGAGGGACAGGCGGTGCTGACGGTGCGCGTCGACGGCGCCCGGGCGCTGCTGCTGCAGCACGAGACCGGCCAGTTCATCGAGCGCATCAACGCCTTTCTCGGCTATGCGGCGATCGGCCAGATCCGCATCGTGCAGCGGCCGCTGGAGGTGCCGGCGCGGACCGCCCCTCCCCCGCTGCCGCCGCTGTCGCCGGATCAGGCCGCCGGCCTCGATGCGGCGCTGTCGGGAATCGACGATGACCTGGCCGAGGCGCTGCGGGCGCTCGGCCACGGCGTGCTCACGGACCGGCTCGCGCAGCCGTGAAGGGCGGCCGCCGCGGCGGCGCGCTAATTGACCTGTCGCGGCCTGCCGACTTAAGGCACTGTCACCATATACCCCGAGGGGCGGCGTCCGGCTGGCGGGCTCTGGTCCGTCATCCGCGTGCAAAGGAGAACGACGTTGAATCTGACCCGCAGGGAATTTGCCGCCTTCGCCGGCGCCGGCAGTCTTCTTGGACTTGCCGGGTTTCCCCGCCTCGCTCTGGCGCAGCAGTCGGTGAACGTCACGGACCTGATGGAGCCCGGCCCGCTCGGCGACAAGGCCATCGGCGACCCCAACGCCAAGGTCACCGTCATCGAATATGCCTCAATGACCTGCAGCCACTGCCAGCACTTCGCCACGACGACCTACGAGCCCTTCAAGGAGAAGTATGTCGACACCGGCAAGGTCTACTTCATCATGCGCGAGTTTCCGCTCGATCCGCTGGCGACGGCGGCGATCATGCTGGCGCGCTGCGCCCCCAACGACTCGTATTTCGAGGTCGTGCATCTGCTGTTCGAGCGGCAGCCGCAGTGGGCCTTCGTCGAAGATCCGGTTTCTGCACTGCTCGGTTTCGCCAAGCAGGCCGGTTTCACCGAGGAGACCTTCAACGCCTGCTTGACGAATCAGCAAATCCTCGACGGAGTGACATCGGTCCGCGACCGCGCGGCCGAAAAGTTCGGGGTCAATGCGACGCCAACCTTCTTCATCAACGGCGTGGCCCATCCGGGCGCGCTATCGCTCGAGCAGCTGGACGGCATCATCCAGCCGCTGCTGTAGGGCGGCACTGCCAATGCCGGTGCGCGCCCCGGCCCGGCCGGGGCGGCGCCCTGCTCCACTGGCGCGGCGCGCCACGGGAGCGCTCCAGTGAACTTCTCCCGCCTGCGCATTCTCGGCTTCAAGACCTTCGTCGAGCCGACCGACGTGCCGATCGAGCCGGGCCTTACCGGCGTCGTCGGCCCGAACGGCTGCGGCAAGTCGAATCTCGTCGAGGCGCTGCGCTGGGTGATGGGCGAAAGCTCCTACAAGGCGATGCGCGCCTCCGGGATGGACGACGTCATCTTCTCCGGCAGCGGCAACCGGCCGGCGCGCAACATGGCCGAGGTGACGCTCACCATCGACAATGCCGACCGCACGGCGCCGATCGCCTTCAATGACAGCGACAGCATCGAGATCAGCCGCCGCATCGAGCGCGAATCCGGCTCCGCCTATCGCATCAACGGCCGCGAGGTGCGGGCCCGCGACGTGCAGATCCTGTTCGCCGACGCCTCGACCGGCGCCCACTCGCCGGCCATGGTCGGCCAGGGCCGCATCGGCGAGCTGATCGCCGCCAAGCCGCAGGCGCGCCGCGCCCTGCTGGAGGAAGCCGCCGGCATTTCCGGGCTGGCCGGGCGCCGCCACGACGCCGAGCTGCGCCTCAAGGCGGCGGAACAGAATCTCGAGCGCATCGAGGACGTGCTGCGCGAGATCGACACCCAGCTCGACAGCCTGAAGCGCCAGGCGCGGCAGGCGGTGCGCTACCGCACGCTGTCGGGCGAAATCCGCAAGGCCGAGGCGCTGGGCCTGGCGCTGCGCCTGCGCATTGCCACGGCCGCCGTCGGCGAGGCGGAAGCGGCGCTCGCCGCCGCGGCGGAGCTTGTCACCGCCCGCGCCGCCGAGCAGGGCCGCGCGGCGCGCGACCAGGCCGTTGCCGCCGCCGGCCTGCCGGCGCTGCGCGAGGCCGCCAACAACGCCGCCGCGGCGCTGCAGCGCCTGCGGCTGGAGCATGAGCAGATCGACGCCGAGGACCGGCGCGTCCGCGACCAGCTGGCCGACCTGGAGCGCCGCATCGCGCAATTCGACAGCGACGCCGAGCGCGAGCGCCAGCTGGCCGGCGAGAACACCGCCATGCTGGCGCGGCTCGACGAGGAGCAGCAGCGCCTCACTGCCGAGGAGGCCGGCGCGGCGCAGCTGCGCGACGAGGCGGCGGCGCGGCTGGCGGCCGCCGAGGCAGCGCTGGCGGCGAGCGAGGCCGCCGCCGCCGAGGCGACCGGCGCCCTCGCCGACCTGACGGCGCGGCGCAAGGAATTGCAGCGCAGCCTTGCCGAGGCCGGCGACCGCGCCGCCCGGCAGGCCGCCGAGCTCGAACGCGTCGAACGCGAGGCCGCGGCGCTCACCGCCGCCGCCGACAGCGACGGCCGGCTTGGCGCGGCGCGGGCCGATGCCGAGGCGGCGACGGCGGCGCTGACCGGCGGCGAGGCGGCGATGCTGGCGGCGGAGAAACGCATTGCCGCGACGCGCGAGGCGGAGGCGCAGGCGCGTGCCGCGCTCGATGCCGCCGAGCGCCATCTCGGCCGCATCGACACCGAGATGCGGACGCTGACGCAACTCCTGCAGCGCTCCGACGCGCGCGACCCGGTGCTCGACCGCATCACCGTCGCCAGCGGCTATGAGGCGGCGCTGGCCGCCGCCTTCGGCGAGGAGCTGGAGCTTTCCGACGATCCCGCCGCGCCGGCGCACTGGCGCACCCTTGCCGGCGACGGCGCCGATCCGGTGCTGCCGCCCGGCGCCGAGCCGCTGGCCGACCGCACCGCGGCGCCGCCGGCTCTCGCCCGCCGCCTGGCGCAGACCGGCATCGTGGCGCGCCAGGCCGGCGCCGAATTGCAGAAGCAGCTGCGCCCCGGCCAGAGCATCGTCAGCCGCGAGGGCGATCTGTGGCGCTGGGACGGCTACACCGCCGCGGCGGAGGCGAAGACCGCCGCCGCCGAGCGCCTTGCCGGCCGCAACCGCCTCGCCGAGCTTACCGGCGAGGTGACGCTGGCGCGCCAGTCGGTGGAGGAAAAGCGCGCCCGCCATGTCGCCGCCGACGCCGAGATGCGCGCGGCCGCGGCGGCCGAGACCGCCGCCCGCGATGCCTGGCGCGGTGCGCAGAAGGCGCTCGATGCCGCCCGCGGCCGCGTCGCTGAGGCGGAGCGCGCCGGGGCGCAAGCGACGGCCCGCCTCGCCGCCCTGACGGAAGCGCAGAGCCGGCTTACTGCCGCCAAAGCCGAGGCCGAAGCGGCGCGCGCCGAGGCCGAGGCCGCCCTCGCCCGCCTCGCCAATCCGGGTGCCCTGGAAGCGCCGCTCGCCGACATGCGCCGCCGCGTCGAGGCGGGCCGCGCCGCCGTCGCCGAAAGCCGCAGCGAGGCGCGCGGCCTGGAGCGCGAGGCGGAGCTGCGCCGCAGCCGCCTCGCCGCCATCGCCGACGAGCGCCAGCGCTGGCAGCAGCGCATGGCCAATGCCGCCACCCATGTCGCGGCGCTGGCCGAGCGGCGCAGCAGCGCCGAGGCGGAGCGTACCCGCCTTGCCGAGCGGCCGGGCGAGCTGATCCGCACCCGGGCGCAGCTCGCCCATGCCATCGAGGCCGCCGCCGGCGCCCAGAAGGAAGCCGCCGACGCGCTCGCCGCCGCCGAGACGGCGCAGGCCGGCGCCGACCGCGAGGCGCAGGGCGCGCTGGTGGCGCTGTCGGAGGCGCGCGAGCAGCGCGGCCGCGCCGAGGAGCGCCTGGAAGCGGCGAAACAGCGCTCGGCCGAGGTCGCGGCACGCATCACCGAAGTGCTCGACTGCGCCCCGCCCGAGGCGGCCACCATCGCCGGCCTTGCCGCCGACGCTCCCTCGCCGGCGCTCGACCAGGTCGACGCCCGGCTCGACCGCCTCAAGCAGGAGCGCGAACGCCTCGGCGGCGTCAACCTGCGCGCCGAGCAGGAGGCGGAGGAACTGGAGACCCGCCGCACCACCCTCACCGCCGACCGCGACGACCTGGTGGCGGCGATCCAGAAGCTGCGCCAGGGCATTTCCAGCCTCAACCGCGAGGGCCGCGAGCGCCTGCAGGCCGCCTTCGCCGCCGTCAACGAGCGCTTCCAGCAGCTCTTCACGTCGCTGTTCGGCGGCGGCACGGCGGAGCTGCAATTCACCGATTCCGACGATCCGCTGCAGGCCGGCCTCGACATCCTCGCCCGGCCGCCGGGCAAGAAGCCGCAGACGATGACGCTGCTTTCCGGCGGCGAGCAGGCGCTGACGGCTCTCGCCCTGATCTTCGCCGTGTTCCTCACCAACCCGGCGCCGATCTGCGTCCTCGACGAGGTCGACGCGCCGCTCGACGACGCCAATGTCGAGCGCTTCTGCCTGCTGCTGGAAGAAATGAGCCGGCAAACCTCGACGCGCTTCCTGGTCATCACCCACAACCCGATCACCATGGCGCGCATGAGCCGCCTCTACGGCGTGACGATGGTCGAGCGCGGCGTCAGCCAGCTTGTGTCGGTGGACCTAGAGACGGCGGAGCGCTTCCGCGAGGCCGGCTGAAGCGCGCATCGTTCCCCGAAAGGGGCGTCCATCCCTCACCCGTGTACGGACCGAACACCTGTCCACCATGTCTCCGGTCCATACAAGCCGCAGGGGGAGGGTGGTGGCCCCGGCGAAGCCGTGGTCGGGTGGGGAGCGACGGTGGGAGGTTCGTACACTATCCCCGCCCCCAGGCGTCATGGCCGGACTTGATCCGGCCATCCACGCGAACACCGGCGGCGCAGGAAAGAGCGCCTCGCCGGCGGCGTTCCTTTCGGCACCAACAGTGTTCGCGTGGGTGCCCGGGTCAAGCCCGGGCATGACGCAGCAGAGGTGGAGACGTGGTGCGGTCGTGCCCGGCGTGAGTCCCCACCCGTCACGCGCCTTCGGCGCGCGCCCCCCGGATCAAGTCCGGAGGGTGGCCCCGGCGAAGCCGGGGTCGGGTGGGGAGCGCCATCGGGAGGTTCGCACCGCCATCGCCCCTCCCACCAGCGTCATGGCCGGACTTGATCCGGCCATCCACGCGAACACCGGCGGCGCAGGAAAGAGCGCCTCGCCGGCGGCGTTCCTTTCGGCACCAACAGTGTTCGCGTGGGTGCCCGGGTCAAGCCCGGGCATGACGCAGCAGAGGTGGAGGCGTGGTGCGGTCGCGCCCGGCGTGGGTCCCCCACCCGTCACGCGCTTCGCGCGCGCCACCCTCCCCGTCCCGGTGAGGGATGGGTGCGAACCTCCCGGTGGCATGCGCTCGGATGTGCGTTCGCAAAGCTTTGCCCGCCGGCCCACGTGACAGGACGCGGCGCTTGTGATTGACCGCATGGCAGAGCCCATCCCGCGAACGACGCCGCCCATGTCCGCCCTCTCCGATGCCCTGCTCGCCTGGTATGATCGCCATGCGCGGCGGTTGCCGTGGCGGGTGCCGCCGGAGGAGCGGGCGGTCGGCGTCGTGCCGGACCCGTACCGGGTGTGGCTGTCCGAGGTGATGCTGCAGCAGACGACCGTCGCGGCGGTGAAGGGCTATTTCGAGGCTTTCACGCAGCGCTGGCCGGGCGTCGCTGATCTTGCTGCCGCGCCGCGCGAGGAGGTCATGAAGGCCTGGGCGGGGCTCGGCTATTACAGCCGCGCCCGCAACCTGCACGATGCCGCGGCGGTGGTGATGCGCGAGCATGGCGGGCGGTTTCCGGCGAGCGCGGCGGGGCTTCGGACTCTCCCGGGCGTCGGTGACTATACCGCCGCGGCGATTGCCGCCATCGCCTTCGACGAGCCGGCGCCGGTGGTCGACGGCAATGTCGAGCGCGTCATCGCCCGGCTCCATGCGATCGATACGCCGATGCCGCAGGGCAAGGCCGAGATCCGCGCCCGCCAGGCGGCGCTGACGCCGCAGCTTCGCGCAGGCGACTATGCGCAGGCGATGATGGATCTCGGCGCCACGATCTGCACGCCGAAGCGCCCCGCCTGCGCCCTCTGCCCGATCGACGAAACCTGCCTCGCCCGCATCGCCGGGACGCAGGAGGACTATCCGGTGAAGGCGGCGAAGGCCGACCGGCCGACGCGGCGCGGCATGGCCTGGATCGCCAGGCGCGGCGACGGGGCGGTGCTGCTGCGCCGGCGCGTCGATGCCGGGCTGCTCGGCGGCATGACCGAGGTGCCCGGCTCCGCCTGGATCGAGGGCAAGGTGCCGCAGGACGGGGCGCCCTTCGCGGCCGACTGGGAAACGGTGCCCGGCACGGTGGTGCACGTCTTCACGCATTTCCGCCTGGAGCTGACCGTGCGGCGCGCCACGGTCGGCGACGCGCCGGCGCCGGCCGGCTGCTGGTGGGCAAGCGCCGCCGACCTGCCCGGCGAGGCGCTGCCCAGCGTCATGAAGAAGGCGATCGAGGCAGCCCTGCCCGGGGCGACGAAGAAGCGGAAGTAGCCGTCCTCTCCCGGAGGGCCCTATGGGAGAGGCAAGAAGCGTCCCGCCCACGCCTCAGCTGCGTCATGCCCGGGCGAAGACCCGGGCATCCACGCGAACACCGGCGGAGCCTGTGAAGGCGCCTCGCTCGTGGCGCCTCGTTCTGCGCCATCCGTGTTCGCGTGGATGGCCGGATCAAGTCCGGCCATGACGCCGCGGGGGCAGGAATGAGCGGTGCGCGCTGCCCGGAAGCGCTGTTGGAATGGGACCGGCAGCGTGTCCCGCCCCTACGCCCCTGCCATTGCCAGGTCGGCGCGGACGATCCTGCGCAGGTCGTCGATCGGCTTGCGCTTGCCGTCGCGTTCGATGTGCCAGAAGGTCCAGCCGTTGCAGGCTTCGAGGCCCTGGACAGCGGCGCCGACGCGGTGGATCGAGCCGGTGATCGGGCCGGCAGCGAGCGAGCCGTCGGCGCGCACCAGCGCGACGTGGCGGGCGGCAGAATCGGTCAGCACCGAGCCGGGCGACAGGAGGCCCGCCTCCAGCAGCGCGCCGAACGGCACGCGCGCCTCGGCGCGCTTGCCCCTGGTCAGGTCGAGAGCCGCCGGCGCGACCGGGTCGATGGCGGCGATGCGCGCCTCGGCGGCGGCGATATAGGCCGTCTCGCGCTCGATGCCGAGGAAATGACGGCCGAGCTTCCTGGCGACGGCGCCGGTCGTGCCGGTGCCGAAGAACGGGTCGAGCACGATATCGCCCGGCCTGGTCGAGGAGAGGAGGACGCGGTGCAGCAGCGCTTCCGGCTTCTGCGTCGCATGGACCTTGCGACCGTCCTCGTCCTTCAGCCGCTCGTTGCCGGTGCATAGCGGCAGCAGCCAGTCGGAGCGCATCTGCAGGTCGTCGTTGAAGACCTTGAGGGCGTCGTAGTTGAAGGTCGGCCGCGCCTCGGCGCTGCGCGCCGCCCAGATCAGCGTCTCATGGGCATTGGTGAAGCGGCGGCCGCGGAAATTCGGCATCGGGTTCGACTTGCGCCAGATGATGTCGTTCTGGATCCAGAAGCCGAGATCCTGCAGCGCCGCGCCGACGCGGAAGATGTTGTGATAGGAGCCGATCACCCACAGGGCGCCGTCGGGCTTCAGCAGGCGCCGCGCCGCCCGCAGCCAGGCGCGGGTGAAGGCGTCGTAATCGGCGAAGCTGGCGAAGCGGTCCCAGGCGTCGTCGACGGCGTCGACGCGCGACTGGTCGGGCCGGGTCAGCGCGCCCTCAAGCTGCAGGTTGTAGGGCGGATCGGCGAAGACGAGGTCGACCGAGCCGGGCGGCAAGGCCTCCATCGCGGCGATGCAATCGCCCTGGACGATGGTGTCCACCTCGAGGATGTTGCGGGACTTGTCCGCCCCGCCCGCCCGCCTTGCCGCTCCGGCCATTGACTCTACCCACGCCACACAACCAATGCCGGCCTCGCTTGCCAACGCGCTTATGGTTACCGGGCAGGGTGAATGACGGGTTGAGAGACGTGGTTAACGAAACGTAGAGGCGCCCGGCATCTTTATTTCGCCCGGGCTTGGCGAGAAACTGAGGCGAAATCGACAGATGCGGCACGCGTTCATGACCTTCCTGCGCTTCCCCCTCGCCTTCGCCCTCCTGCTGGCGCTCATTCCGGCCGCCGGCGCGGCGGAGGTGATCGTCGTCTTCGACGGCTCCGGCTCGGCGGCCGGCCGCATCGGCGGCACGCCGAAGATCGACATCGCCCGCTCGGCCCTCGCCGCGGCGCTGACCGAGGCGCCGGAGGACCTGTCGCTCGGCTTCATCGCCTATGGCCACCGCCGCAAGGAGGCCTGCGAGGACATCGAGCTGCTGGCCGCGCCGGCCACCGGCATGGTGGAGGGCGTGCTGGCGGCGTCGCGCAAGATCAGGCCGCGCGGCCAGACGCCGATCGCCGGCGCCATCGCCCTGGCGGCCGGCGCCCTGACCGACCCGCAGGCCAAGGCGACGGTGGTGGTGATCACCGACGATGGCGAGAACTGCGACCCCGATCCCTGCGCCACGGTGGCGGCGGTGAAGGAGCATGCCCCGGGGCTGAGGGTCAGCATCGTCGGCCTCAATGTCTCGGAGGAGAATGCGCCGAAGCTCGCCTGCTTCGCCGACCAGACCGGCGGCCTCTATCTGCGCGCCGCCGATGCCGACGGCTTCACCGCCGCGCTGGCCGAGGCGCTGGCCGATGCCTGGAAGCCGGAGCCGGAAGCGCCGCTGCCGGAGGCGACGCTCACCGTGCCGGACGGCGTCACCCAGGGCACGCCCTTCGCGGTCGGCTATTCCGGGCCGCTCGGCGAGGGCGACCAGATCCGCATTTCCTGGGCCGGCACGCCGCCGGGCGCCCATCTCAGCGCCGCCTTCGTCGCCAAGGACGGCGCGCCGGTGCATCTCACCGCGCCGGCCGAGCGCGGGCGCTACGAGGTCCGTTACTGGTATGCCGAAGCCGGCAAGACGCTGACCGCAGCGCCGCTGCAGGTGAATGCGACGCAGCCCGGCCTCGACGCCCCGGCCGAGGTTGCGGCGGGCCAGGAATTCACCGTCGCCTGGACGGCGGTGGCGGTCGGCGGCGAGACGCTGGAGCTGGCAGCCGCCGGCGGTGCGGCGCCGAAGATCATCCCGCTGGTGCGCAACGTGCCGACGGTGATGCTGACGGCGCCGGGAACGGCCGGCACCTACGAGCTTCGCCTCCGGTCGGCGCCGCCCGAAGCGGCGGTGCTGGCGACCCGCGCCATCACCGTCACCCCGGCGCAGGTCAAGCTGCAGGCGGAGGGCACCGTGGTGGCCGGCTCGCCCTTCACCGTCACCTGGAGCGGCCCGGCCGGGCGCTATGACGATCTGCGCGTCGCCGTCCCCGGCAGCGCCGACGGCGACTACGTCACCGCCGTGCGCCTGCCGCAGCCGGCGGCGCCGGTGACGCTCGACGCTCCCTTCCCGGCCGGCAGCTACGAGCTGCGCTACTGGTCCGGCGCCGACAACAGCGTCCTGCACCGCCAGCCGCTCACCGTCGGCGCAGCCACGGCAACGCTCGACGCGCCCGACACGGCGGCCGGCGGCACCGAGCTCGCCGTCGCCTGGACCGGACCGGCGGCGCCGGGCGACCGGATCGTCATTGCCGCCGCCGCGACGCCCGATGCGGATTTCGTCAGCTCCACCCGCCTGCCCTTCGATGCGGCGCCGGCGGCGATCGGCGTGCCGTCCGAGGCCGGCGCCTACGAGATCCGCTATCTGGCGGCGCAGGGCGCGGCGGTGATCGCAAGGCGGCCGCTGACGGTGACGGCGGCGCGGGCGGCTCTGGCAGCCAACGGGCCGGTCGATCCCGGCGCCGGCGTTTCCGTCATCTGGCAGGGACCGGCGGCGCCGCTCGACGAAATCCGCCTCAGCCTTGCCGACCGGGCCGAGATGCCGCTGGCGGCGACACGAGTCGGCACCGCCTCGCCGGTCACGCTGACGGCGCCGGCGCAGCCCGGCCGCTATGTGCTCAGCTACTGGTCGGGCGCGCTCGGCACCGTGCTTGCCACGGCGCCGATCGAGGTGCGCAGCCCCGCCCCCGCGCCGCCGCCGCCGGCGGAACCGGCGCCCGAGGCGGCGCCGGTGGAGCCGCTCGAGGCGCCGCCGCCGGCCGTGCAATAGGCGGCAAGCCGCCGCTGGGGCGCCGCGCGGGTGCCGTGCTACACAGGCCGCCATGCTGGTCATCTTCGATTGCGATGGCGTGCTGGTCGATTCCGAGATCGTCGCTGCACGCGTCAATGCCGACCTCTTCACCCGCGAAGGCTATCCGATCACCGCGGAAGAGGCGGCGCTGCGTTTTGCCGGCATCTCCGACGCGGAAATCTGGGCTCGCGTCGAGGTCGATCTCGGCCGCAAGCTGCCGCCGACGCTGCTAGGCGAAACGGTGCAGGAGATCGACCGGCGGCTGGCGGCGGAGGTGCTGGCGCTGGCCGGCGCCGACGCCATGCTGGCCGCCTTCCGCCACGACCGCTGCGTCTGCTCCAACTCGCCCGGCGCCCGCATCCGCATGATGCTGGAGCGCACCGGCCTCGCCGGCCATTTCGGCGACCGCATCTTCTCCGCCTCCGACATCGCCGACTGCCGGCCGAAGCCGGCGCCGGACGTCTTCCTCTACGCCGCCCGCGCCTTCGACGCGGCGCCGGCCGAGACGATCGTCCTGGAGGATTCCGCCGCCGGCGTGCGCGGCGCCAGGGCAGCCGGCATGCGCGTCGTCGGCTTCACCGGCGGCGCCCATACCTGGCCGGCCCATGCCGACATCCTCACCGAAGCCGGCGCCGAAACGGTGATCCGCCGCCTCTCCGACATGCCGGCCATCGTCGAGGCGCTGGCGATGTGGCGGGAGGAGGAGTAGCGGGGCCAGAGGCGCGTCACGCCCGGCGGCGCTCCCCACCCGACCCCGGCTATCGCCGGGGCCACCCTCCCCCACTGCGTGAGGAGGGATGGGCGTCTCTTTCGTCAGGAACAGCGCCGCCATTGGGAAGCGCGCACCCATCCCTCACCGGATGTATGGACCGGAGACAAGGTGGACACATGTTCGGGGACATGGTGGACACTTTTT
>CAZAAW010000035.1:0-22658 GCA_964483325.1 uncultured Hyphomicrobiales bacterium | reverse complement strand
AAAAAGTGTCCACCATGTCCCCGAACATGTGTCCACCTTGTCTCCGGTCCATACAGGGTGAGGGATGGGCGCCTTTTCTTCCGGAATCGCAGCATTGGCCGGGGGGTTCGCACCCATCCCTCACCGGCACGGGGAGGGTGGCGCGCGCCGAAGGCGCGTGACGGGTGGGGACCCACGCCGGGCGTGATGCGCAGCGTCGCCTCAGACCCAGCGGGCGTCGCGGCCCTTGGCCACCAGCACCTTGTCCTGCGGCGCCGGCAGCAGCGGGATTTCCGCGTCCGGCGTGCCGTAGAGGCGGCCGCTGACGATGCGCAGCACGGCGCCGTGCGACACCGCCACGGTGTCGCGCTGCACCCGGTCCTGCCAGGCGGCGATGCGCTGCCACAGCATGGCGTAGCTTTCGCCGCCGGGCGGCACATAGCCCCATTTGTCGGCGATGCGGCGCGCCACCTCGTCGGCGGCGGTCAGCGCCAGCTCCGGCAGGGTGAAGCCCTCCCAGGCACCGAAGGTGATCTCCACCAGCGCCGGATCGACGCGGTAGGCCATGGGATCGAGGCCCAGGGCGGCGCGCAGGATCTCCATCGTCTCGCGGGCGCGGCCGAGCGGGCTCGACACGAAGTCGTAGCCGGCGATCTGCGACATCGCCTGCGCCAGCGCCAGGCCGTGGCGGCGCGCCTGGTCGCGGCCGCGGGCGTTGAGCGGCACGTCCTGCTGGCCCTGCAGGCGCTGCTCGACATTCCAGTCGGTCTCGCCGTGGCGGACGAAGATGAGGGTCGGCGCGGGCGTCATGCGGGATAAGCCCGCGGCGCGGGCTTCAGTCGTGGTTGAGCGTCAGGTCCGGCGCATCCGGATTCTTCATGCCGACGATATTGTAGCCGGCATCGACATGATGCAGCTCGCCGGTGACGGCGCGTGAAAGGTCCGACAGGAGATAGAGCCCGGCGTCGCCGACATCCTCGATGGTGACGGTGCGGCGCAGCGGCGCGTTGAGCTCGTTCCACTTCAGGATGTAGCGGAAATCGCCGATGCCGGAGGCGGCCAGCGTCTTCACCGGACCGGCGGAGAGCGCGTTGACGCGGATGTTCTTCGGGCCGAGATCGGCGGCGAGGTAGCGCACGCTCGCCTCCAGCGCCGCCTTGGCGACGCCCATGACGTTGTAATGCGGCATCCACTTCTCGGAGCCGTAATAGGTCAGCGTCAGGATCGAGCCGCCGCCGGTCATCAGGTGCTCGGCGCGCTGGGCGAGCGCCGTCAGCGAATAGCAGGAGATGTTGAGCGTGCGGTCGAAATTCTCCGACGTTGTGTCGATGTAGCGGCCGGTGAGCTCGTTCTTGTCGGAAAAGCCGATGGCATGGACGAGGAAGTCGAGCCCGCCCCACAGGCGCTTCACCTCGGCGAAGACGGCGTCGATGGTGGCGCCGTCGGTGACGTCGCAATGGCCGACGACATGGGCGCCGATCTCCGCCGCCAGCGGCTCGACGCGCTTCTTGAGGGCGTCGCCCTGGTAGGTCAGGCCGACCTCGGCACCGTGCTGCCGGCAGGCGCGGGCGATTCCCCAGCCGAGCGAGCGGTTGTTGGCGACGCCAAGCACGAGCCCGCGCTTGCCGCGCATCAATCCGCCCTGTTCTGCCATGGTATCCGCTTACCTTTCTCCGCCCCCTAGCGAAGCGGCGCCTCTATCGCACAGGGCCGGGGAGGCTTCAAGCAAGCCAATGCGGCGCTACGGCCGCCTTTTGGCCAGGGATGCGGCCGGTCCACCAAAATATTTCACGGCGGCGGGAATAAACCGGCTTGCCGCGGCATCTCCTGTCATGAGGGAGCCTGCAACGCCCTCGCCCAGAGAGGAGGACCCCGATGATCCGCACGACAGCAGCCGGCCTCGCCGCGCTGATGCTGGCCGTCTCGGCCGGCGCCGCGTTCGCGGAGGCGCCGTTCAAGACAGCCGCGACCACCGCCGGCGACGTGTTCGTCGATGCCAACGGCATGACGCTCTACACCTACGACAAGGACACGACGCCCAACGAGACCACCTGCTACGACCAGTGCGCCACCAACTGGCCGCCGGCGATCGCCGCCGCCGATGCCACGCCGGAAGGCGACTGGACGCTGGTGGACCGCACCGACGGCTCGAAGATGTGGGCCTACAAGGGCAAGCCTCTCTATCTCTGGGTCAAGGACGCCAAGCCCGGCGACATCACCGGCGACGGCGTTGGCGGCGTCTGGCATCTCGCCAAGCCGTAGGCACCGCGCCGTCAACGCCATCTGGCGATAGCGGTGTGTGCCCCGCGCCGCTATCGTCCTTGCTATCGGCCTGCCGACAGACCGGCCTGAGGCCGCGGGGAGACAGCGTGGCGATCGACCACCGTGAGCTGGAGCGCCTGATCCCGGCGCTGCGCCGCATGGCGCGCGGCCTGACCGGCAGCGCCCAGGCGGCCGACGATCTCGTCCAGGAGACGCTGCTGCGCGCCCTCGACCGCGAGCGCCAGCTGGCCGGCAGCCTGACGCCCTGGGTCTTCGCCATTCTCGTCAACACCGCCCGCGCCGGCTGGCGCGCCGGGCGGCGGCAGCCGGTGATGACCGAGATGCCCGACCTGCCGGACGGCGGCGCCGACCTTGCGGCCCGCACCGCCATCCTGGCGGCGCTGGGCGCCCTCCCCGCCGAACAGCGCGAGGCGCTGCTGCTGACCAGCGTCGAGGGCTTCAGCTACCAGGAGGCGGCCGATATCCTCGCCGTGCCGGTCGGCACGGTGATGTCGCGCATCGCCCGGGCCCGGACGGCCCTGGCGGAGCGGCTGGAAGGCGCCGCCGTGGTTCCGATCCGGAGAGCGAAATGATGGACGGAGCGGTGAGCCGCGAAGAGCTTGTCGCCCATGCCGACGGCCGTCTCGATGCCGAGCGGGCGGCGGCGGTGGCGGCGTGGCTGCGCGACAATCCCGACGCGGCGCAGATGGTCGAGACCTGGCGCGTCCAGGCCGACCTGCTGCGCGCCGTCCTCGACCCGGTGCTGCAGGAGCCGGTGCCGCCGCCGCTCCTGAAGGCGGCGCGGCAGCGCCGGCCCCGCTTCCTGCGCCGCATCGCCGTGCCGGCCGCGGCGGCGGTCGCCGGCATCGCCATCGGCCTTGGCGGCGGCTGGATGCTGTGGGCCCGCTCGGCCCCGGCGCTCGCCTGGCAGATGGCCGAGGTCGGGCTGTCGGCGCACGAGGTCTACGCGGCCGAGGTGCGCCACCCGGTCGAGGTGTGGCAGGACGACGAGGCGCATCTGGTGAGCTGGCTGTCGAAGCGCATCGACAATCCGGTCAAGCCGCCGGACCTCACCAGCGACGGGCTGAAGCTGCTCGGCGGTCGCGTCGTGCCGGAGGACGGCCGGCCGGCGGCGCTGCTGATGTACGAGGGCGCCGACGGCGAGCGCTATTCGCTGCTGATCTCGCGCGCCCCGCGGCCGGCGACGACGGGCCTGCGCTATGCCGAGGGCAGCGCCGCCGGCGCCTTCTACTGGCTCGACGGCAAGGTCGGCTACGTGCTGTCGGGCCCCGACAACCGCGAACGCCTCAGGGCGCTGACGCAGGCGGTGTACGACCAGCTGCCGTGAGGGGGCCCCGTCGCAAGCCTACGCCTCCGCCGCGTCATGCCCGGGCGGAGACCCGGGCATCCACGCGAACACCGGCCGTCCAGGAAAAAGCGCTTCGTTGACGGCGTTCCCATCTGCGGCGTCGGTGTTCGCGTGGATGGCCGGATCAAGTCCGGCCATGACGCCGTTGGGGCGGGGATGGTGGTGCGAACTCCCCCCGGGGGCAGGACGAGGCGCCGCCCTCACCCCGTCACGACGCCGCGCACCAGGACGCGGTCGAGCGTCCGGCGGGCGGTTTCGAAATGTTCCGGCGTGTCGACGCGGTCGCCGAGCAGGGCGCGGATCTGGATTTCGAAGTCGGCATAGTGCTGCGTCGTCGCCCAGATCATGAAGATGAAATGGTACGGGTCGACCGGCGCCAGCGCGCCCGCCTCCATCCAGCGCCGCAGCACCGCCACCTTCTCCTCCACCAGGCGCTTCAGGCGGCCGGCGAGGACGCCGCCGAGCACCGGCGCGCCGTGCATGATCTCCATGGCGAAGAGGCGCGAGGCGGGTGGATTGTCGCGCGCCAGCTCCAGCTTGCGCTCGACATAGGCGGTGATCTCCTCGGCCGGGTCGCCATCCGCCGACAGTTCCTCCAGCGGCTGCAGCCACGCCTCCAGCGTGCGCTCCAGCACCGCCAGGTAGATGTCCTCCTTGCGGCGGAAGTAATAGAGGAGATTGGGCTTGGTCATGCCGGCGGCGGTGGCGATGGCGTCGACCGTGGCGCCGCGGAAGCCGGTGCCGGAGAAGACCTTGAGCGCCGCATCGAGGATGCGCGCCTCGTTGGCCTCCTGGATGCGGGTGCGCTTGCGGGTGCGGCCGGCGCGGGCGGTGGCGAGACCCTGGATGCGACTGGCTGGTGAACCGTTCGACCGCATCGGCGCCCCCTGCGACTGCATCACCGGGGGCGGTCCCGGGCGGGCGGCGGGGCTGCCGGACCCCTCGCGCCGCGCGTAGAACTTGTCTAGTTTCCGTTGACCAATTGGTCTATTTTTCCGCCTGTTCCTTCCGTAGAACAAACCCTGCCCCGGCGCAATGCAGCCTGCCTTACCGATGGGCAATCAGCGGGATACGCGATGTCACTGCCGCAGCCGACGACGAATAATCTCGACGCCTTCTGGATGCCGTTCACGGCCAACCGGCAGTTCAAGAAAGCGCCGCGCATGTTCGTCGGCGCCAGGGACATGTACTACACCACCGCCGACGGACGGCAGGTGCTGGACGGCACGGCGGGGCTCTGGTGCTGCAATGCCGGCCATGCCCGGCCGCGCATCGTCGAGGCGATCCAGAAGCAGGCGGCAGAGCTCGACTACGCCCCCGCCTTCCAGATGGGCCATCCCAAGGTGTTCGAGCTGGCGGCGCGGCTCGTCACCTACATGCCCGATCCGCTCAACCATGTGTTCTTCACCAATTCCGGCTCCGAATCGGTCGATACGGCGCTGAAGATCGCCCTCGCCTATCACCGCGCCCGCGGCGATGCCGGCCGCTACCGGCTGATCGGCCGCGAGCGCGGCTATCACGGCGTCAATTTCGGCGGCATCTCGGTCGGCGGCATCGGCAACAACCGCAAGAGCTTCGGGCCGCTGCTGACCGGCGTCGACCATATCCGCCACACGCACGACCCGGCGCGCAACGCCTTCACGCGCGGCCAGCCGGAATACGGCGCCGAGTTCGCCGACGACCTGGAGCGCGTCATCGCCCTGCACGACGCCTCGACAATCGCCGCGGTGATCATCGAGCCGGTGGCCGGCTCGACCGGCGTGCTGCTGCCGCCGAAAGGCTATCTTGAGAAGATCCGCGCCATCTGCGACCGGCACGGCATCCTGCTGATCTTCGACGAGGTGATCACCGGCTATGGCCGCCTCGGGGCGCCGTTCGCGGTGGAGCATTTCGGCGTCCGGCCGGACATCGTCGCCACCGCCAAGGGCCTCACCAACGGCGTCGTGCCGATGGGCGCCGTGTTCGTCACCAGGGCGATCTACGACGCCTTCATGACCGGGCCGGAGCACGCCATCGAGTTCTTCCACGGCTATACCTATTCCGGCAATCCGCTCGCCTCGGCGGCGGCGCTGGGGGCGCTGGAGACCTACGAGGAAGAGGGTCTCTTCACCCGCGCCAGCGCGCTGCAGGACCTGTGGGCCGATGCGCTGTCGACGCTGAAGGACCTGCCGCATGTCATCGACCTGCGCAATCTCGGCCTGATCGGCGCCATCGAGCTGGAGCCGATCGCCGGCGAGCCGACCAAGCGCGCCTTCACCGCCTTCCTCGAAGCCTACGACAAGGGCCTGCTGATCCGCACCACCGGCGACATCATCGCCCTGTCGCCGCCGCTGATCGTCAGCGAAAGCCAGATCGGCGAGATTTTCGATATCCTGCGGGGCATCCTGAAGACGCTCAACTGACCCCTCGCCGGCCGCCGCGCCACCCGTTCCAGCCCTTTTTTTTCGAGAGACGCGCATGCCTCAGACGATCGCCAACGCCATCGGCGGCAAGACCGTGACCTCCGCCAGTTCGCGCCGCGCCCAGGTCTTCAATCCGGCGACCGGCGAGGAGAGCGCCACGCTGCCGCTGTCGACGGCGGCCGAGCTGAACGAGGCGGTGGCGGCGGCCAAGGCCGCCTTCCCGGCCTGGGCGGCGACGCCGCCGCTGAAGCGCGCCCGCGTCCTCTTCCGCTTCAAGGACCTCCTGGAGCAGAACACCGACCGCATCGCCCGCATCATCTCGGCCGAGCACGGCAAGACGCATGACGATGCCGCCGGCGAGGTGCAGCGGGGCCTCGAGGTGGTGGAATTCGCCTGCGGCATCCCGCACCTCCTGAAGGGCGAGTTCAGCCGCAATGTCGGGCCGGCGATCGACACCTATTCCGACCATCAGCCGCTCGGCGTCGTCGCCGGCATCACGCCGTTCAACTTCCCGGCGATGGTGCCACTGTGGATGTATCCGGTGGCCATTGCCTGCGGCAACACCTTCATCCTGAAGCCGTCGGAGAAGGACCCGAGCGCCGCCATGGCGATCTACGAGCTGTTCCGCGAGGCCGGGCTGCCGGACGGCGTGCTCAATGTCGTGCATGGCGACAAGGAGGTCGTCGACGCCATCCTCGCCCATCCCGACATCAAGGCCGTCAGCTTCGTCGGCTCGACGCCGATCGCCGAATATGTCTACCGGACCGGCACGGCGCACGGAAAGCGTGTCCAGGCGCTGGGCGGCGCCAAGAACCACATGCTGGTGATGCCCGATGCCGACATGGATAAGGCCGCCGACGCGCTGATGGGCGCCGGCTACGGCGCCGCCGGCGAGCGCTGCATGGCGATCTCGGTCGCCGTGCCGGTCGGCGCCGGCACCGCCGACCGGCTGCGCGAGACGCTGGCGCCGCGCGTCCGCAGCCTGAAGATTGGCCCCTCCACCGACAGCGACGCCGAGATGGGGCCGCTGGTCAGCAAGGACCATCTCGCCAAGGTGCTCGGCTATATCGACACCGGCGTCGCCGAGGGCGCCGAACTGGTCGTCGACGGCCGCGGCTTCAAGCTGCAGGGCTACGAGAACGGCTATTTCATCGGCGGCTCGCTGTTCGACAATGTGCGGCCGGAGATGAAAATCTACCGCGAGGAGATCTTCGGGCCGGTGCTGTCGATGGTGCGCGCCGAGACCTTCGAGGAGGCGCTCGGCCTCGTCAACGCCCATGAATTCGGCAACGGCACCGCCATCTTCACCCGCGACGGCGACGCCGCCCGCTCCTTCGCCGACCAGGTCGAGGTCGGCATGGTCGGCATCAACGTGCCGATCCCGGTGCCGGTCGCCTACCATTCCTTCGGCGGCTGGAAGCGGTCGCTGTTCGGCGACCATGCGATCTACGGGCCGGACGGCGTGCGCTTCTACACCCGCCTCAAGACAGTCACCTCGCGCTGGCCGGAAGGCATCCGGTCCGGCGCGGTCTTCACCTTCCCGACCCATTGAGGCCGGGCGCATGGAGGTCCGCTTCCACGCCGGCGGCAGCATCGCGGAAGTGACGGGCGGCGCCGCCATCCGCACCGGGCGCGACGCGCTGGAGCTGGCCTTCGATCCGGCGCTGGGCGGCGCCATGAAGCTGATCCTGCCGGCCGCCGCCTTCGACCCGCAGTTCCTCGACCTGAAGAGCGGCCTTGCCGGCGAGGTGCTGCAGAAATTCGTCAACTACCATCTGCGGGTCGCCATCGTCGGCGACTGGAGCACCGTCACCAGCGAAAGCCTTGCCGCCTTCATCCGCGAGAGCAACAAAGGGCGTCACGTCACTTTCGCCGCCAGTACGGAAGAGGCAGTGTCGGCGCTGGCGCGGGATTAGCATGGGCCTTCCCTGGCCAGTCTCGCCGGGAGGTCGCCGAAGCCGAAGCAGCGATGAACATGAGGAGCCTTGCATGACCAGCCCCTCCGACAATCTGCGCATCAATGGCGAGCGGCTGTGGGGCAGCCTGATGGAGATGGCGAAGATCGGCCCCGGCGTGAAGGGCGGCAACCGTCGCCTGACGCTGACCGACTTCGACAGGGAAGGTCGCGAGCTGTTCATCGGCTGGTGCCGGGACGCCGGCTGCAGCATCGCCGTCGACAGCATGGGCAACATCTTCGCCCGCCGCCCCGGCGAGGACGACAGCCTGCCGCCGGTGATGGTCGGCAGCCATCTCGACACGCAGCCGACCGGCGGCAAGTTCGACGGCGTGCTCGGCGTCCTCGGCGGCCTGGAGCTGGTGCGCACGCTGAACGACCTCGGCGTCCGCACGAAGCATCCGATCGAGGTCGTCGACTGGACCAACGAGGAAGGCTCGCGCTTCGCCCCGGCGATGATCTCGTCGGGCGTCTTCGCCGGCGTCTTCACGCAGGACTTCGCCTATGGTCTCAAGGACGCCGAGGGCAAGCTGTTCGGCGAGGAGCTGCAGCGCATCGGCTTCGCCGGCCCGGAGCCGGTCGGCCAGCGGCCGCTGAAGGCCTATTTCGAGCTGCATATCGAGCAGGGGCCGATCCTCGAGGACGAGGACTGCGACGTCGGCGTCGTCACCCACGGCCAGGGCATCCTCTGGTACGACGTCACCTTCACCGGCTTCGAGAGCCATGCCGGCTCGACGCCGATGCCGCGCCGCAAGGATGCCCTGCTCGGCGCGGCGCGGCTGATCGACAAGGTCAACGAGATCGCCCTGTCGCACGCGCCGCACGGCGTCGGCACTGTCGGCGTCGTCAATGTCTATCCCGGCTCGCGCAACGTCATCCCGGGCACGGTGTCGGTGAGCGTCGATTTCCGCCATCCCGAGCCGGCGGTGCTGGCCGACATGGACCAGCGCCTGCGCGCCGTCGTCGGCATCATCGCCGGCGAGATCGGCCTCATCGGCGAGGTCAAGGACGTCTTCCGCTTCGACCCCGTGGCCTTCGACCCGGCTTGCGTCGGACGCGTCCGTGCCGCGGCGGAGCGCCTCGGCTACCGGCACCGCAACATCGTCTCGGGCGCCGGCCACGACGCCTGCTACATCGCCCGCGTCGCCCCCACAGCCATGGTCTTCTGCCCCTGCGTCGACGGCATCAGCCACAACGAGGTGGAAGACATCCACCCGCGCTGGGCCACCGCCGGCGGCGACGTCCTGCTGCACGCCGTGCTGGAAACGGCGGAGATCGTCGGGTGAGAGCGGGTGCCTCGCCGGACCGCCGGCGCCCTGTTCTGAACCGGCGCTCCCCACCCGACCCCGGCTGCGCCGGGGCCACCCTCCCCGCAAGCGGTGAGGGATGGGCGCCCTTTTCGGGGAGGCTGGAGAGGCGGGAGGCGCTTGGGTCAGAGCAAGAACGGTGGGAAGTCCGCACTCATCCCTCACCGGAACGGGGAGGGTGGCACGGCGAAGCCGTGACGGGTGGGGACCCACGCCGGGCGTTTCACACCGCCGGCGGTGCCTCGCCGGAGCGGCGGCGCCTTATCCTGCACCGGCGCTCCCCACCCGACCCCGGCTACGCCGGGGCCACCCTCCCCGCAAGCGAGGAGGGATGGGCGCCCTTTTCGGGGAGGCGGGAGAGGCGGGAGGCGCTTGGGTCAGAGCAAGAACGGCGGAAAGTCCGCACTCATCCCTCACCGGAACGGGGAGGGTGGCACGGCGAAGCCGTGACGGGTGGGGACCCACGCTGGGCGTTTCGCACCGCCGGCGGTGCCGCGTTTTACCGTAAGCGTTTCATTCGGCACCGGCGCTCCCCACCCGACCCCGGCTGCGCCGGGGCCACCCTCCCCGCAAGCGGTGAGGGATGGGCGCCTCATTCTGGAGGCTCAGCGTCGTGGCAGACGCTCCAGAGTTTGCAAGATCGTGTTCATCACGCCCTCCAGGTCGTAGTCGACGTCGCTGTTCCAGAAGCGCAGCAGCGTGAAGCCGAGGCTGCGCAGGTAGGCGTCGCGGCGGGCGTCGCGCTGCATTTCGTCTGGCTGCGCGTGCTGGCTGCCGTCGAGCTCGATCAGCAGGCCATGCTTCAGGCAGGCGAAGTCGGCGATGTAGGGTCCGCGCGGCACCTGGCGGCGGAAATGGTAGCCGGCGTCGCGCAGGGCGCGCAGATGCTGCCACAGCTTCACCTCCTGCGGCGTCATTGTCTGCCGCAGACCGCGGGCCCTCCCGTTCACCATCGTTGCAGGGAATCCTGACATGTCCAAGGTGATCAAGAACGGCACCATCGTTGCCGCCGACCGCAGCTACAAGGCGGATGTGCTGATCGAGGGCGAGCGCATTGCCGCCATCGGCGACAACCTTGCCGGCGACGAGGTGATCGACGCCAGCGATGCCTTCATCATGCCGGGCGGCATCGATCCGCATACGCATCTGGAGATGCCCTTCATGGGCACCGTTGCCGCCGAGACCTTCGACAGCGGCACCTTCGCGGCGCTGTCGGGCGGCACCACAATGCTCGTCGATTTCGTCCTGCCCGATCCCAACGGCTCGCTGCTCGCCGCCATGGACGACTGGGACCGGAAGTCGGCGCACAAGGTCTGCTCCGACTATTCGTACCACATGGCGATCACCGGCTGGTCGAGAGAGATCTGGGAGGAGATGGCGACCGTCGTCGACCGCGGCGTCAATACCTTCAAGCATTTCATGGCCTACAAGGGCTCGCTGATGGTCGACGACGACGAGATGTATGCCTCGTTCAAGCGCTGCGCCGAGCTCGGCGCCCTGCCGCTGGTGCATGCCGAGAACGGCGATCTCGTCGCGCATCTGCAGAAGAAATACATGGAGGCCGGCACCACCGGGCCGGAGGGCCATGCCTGGTCGCGGCCGCCGGAGGTGGAGGGCGAGGCGACCAACCGCGCCATCGTCATCGCCGATGCGGCGGGCGTGCCGGTCTATATCGTCCATGTCTCCTGCGAGCAGGCGCACGAGGCGATCCGCCGGGCGCGGCAGAAGGGCATGCGCGTCTATGGCGAGCCGCTGATCCAGCACCTGACGCTGGACGAGACCGAATATCTGGCGAAGGACTGGGAGCATGCGGCGCGGCGGGTGATGTCGCCGCCCTTCCGCAACAAGGCGCACCAGGACAGCCTGTGGGCCGGGCTTGCCGCCGGCAGCCTGCAGGTCGTCGCCACCGACCATGCCGCCTTCACCACCGAGCAGAAGCGCATGGGGCTGAACGACTTCACCAGGATCCCCAACGGCACCGGCGGCCTGGAAGACCGCATGCCGGTGCTGTGGACCAAAGGGGTCATGACCGGCAGGCTGACGCCGAACGAGTTCGTCGCCGTCACCTCGACCAACATCGCCCAGATCCTCAACATCTATCCGCAGAAGGGCGCTATCGCCGTCGGCTCGGACGCCGACATCGTTGTCTGGGACCCGAAGAAGACCAGAACGATCAGCGCCGCGACGCAGAAGTCGATCATCGACTACAACGTCTTCGAGGGCGTCGAGGTGACCGGCCTGCCGCGCTACACCCTGTCGCGCGGCGACGTCGTCTGGCGCGACGGCATCAACGAGGCACAGCCCGGGCGCGGCAAGTTCGTCCGCCGGCGGCCCTTCCCGGCCGTCAACCGCGCCCTGTCGACCTGGAAGGAGCTGACAGCGCCGCGTACCGTCGTGCGCTCGGCCGACAACATGCCGGCCGGGGTCTGAGATGAACGAGGCGAAATGGCGAGTGGCGAATGGCGAGTGGATGGAGATAAAGGGTAGCAAGCATTTGCCATCCGCCATTCGCTAGTTCGCAGCACGCATGACAACAGCCATCGCCATCGACGACCTGTCGCTCACCTTCCAGACCGCCGACGGGCCGGTCGAGGCGCTGTCGCATATCGACCTGACGGTGGCGCGCGGCGAGTTCGTGTCGCTGATCGGTCCGTCCGGCTGCGGCAAGACCACGCTGCTGCGCGTCATCGCCGATCTGGAGCAGCCGACCACCGGCACCATCGCCGTCAACGGCATGACGCCGGAGGCGGCGCGCCTTAAGCGCGCCTATGGCTATGTCTTCCAGGCGGCGGCGCTCTATCCGTGGCGCAACATCGCCCGCAACGTCGCCCTGCCGCTGGAGGTGATGGCCGTGCCGGTGGCGGAGCGCCAGAAGCGCATCGCCGACAACCTGGCGCTGGTCAATCTCTCCGGCTTCGAGCGCAAGTTCCCGTGGCAGCTGTCGGGCGGCATGCAGCAGCGCGCCTCGATCGCCCGGGCGCTCAGCTTCGACCCGGACCTCCTCCTGATGGACGAGCCCTTCGGGGCGCTCGACGAGATCGTCCGCGACCATCTCAACGAGGAGCTGCTGAAGCTCTGGCACAAGACCGGCAAGACCGTCGTCTTCGTCACCCACTCGATCCCCGAGGCGGTCTACCTGTCGACGCGCATCGTCGTCATGTCGCCGCGGCCGGGGCGCGTCACCGACATCATCGACAGCCCGCTGCCGCGTGAGCGCACGCTCGACATCCGCGAGACGCCGGACTTCCTCGCCGTGGCGCACCGGGTGCGGCAGGGCCTTCGAGCGGGGCACTCCTATGAAGTGTGAAATGGGGGGCGAATGGCGAGTGGCGAATAGCGAATGGGAAAGGCGGGCTACTTTTTCCGCCATTCGCCATTCGCTACTCGCCATTCGCTGCCCCACCTCGCCATGACCACCACGGCCGACATCCTGCCGGTCGGCCCAAGCCTGCGGCGCCGCCTCTTCGCCGGCACCGCCGGGCCGGTGACCGTCGTGGTGCTCGCCATCATCGTGGTCTGGTATCTGGCGGCGATCGGCCTCAATGGGCAGCTGCAGCGCGATGCCGACGCCCGCGCCCATGTCGAGCGCGGCACGACCGACTTCATCCTCGCCACCTGGTCGATGCAGAAGCCGAAGCTGCCGGCGCCGCACCAGGTGCTGGCGGAGGTCTACAAGACGACGCTGGCGACGCCGCCCGCCTCCAACCGCAGCCTCGTCTACCATGCCTGGGTAACGCTGTCGGCAACGCTCGCCGGCTTCGTCCTCGGCACGCTGCTCGGCATCCTGCTGGCGGTCGGCATCGTCCATTCGCGCAGCCTCGACAGCGGCCTGATGCCGTGGGTCATCGCCTCGCAGATGATCCCGATCCTCGCCATCGCGCCGGTGATCGTCGTCGCCGGCTTCAACCTCTTCACCGCCATGGGCCTGCCGACCGGCGCCGCCCGCTTCCTGCCCAAGGCGATCATCTCGACCTATCTCAGCTTCTTCCCCATCGCCGTCGGCATGGTGAAGGGCTTCCGCTCGCCGGAGCGCCTCCATCTCGACCTGATGCGCACCTACAGCGCGACGCAGCCGCAGACCTTCTGGAAGCTGCGATGGCCGGCGGCCCTGCCCTTCCTGTTCGTCTCCATGCGCATCGGCGTCGCCGCCAGCCTTGTCGGCGCCATCGTCGGCGAGCTGCCGACCGGCGCCGTCGCAGGGCTCGGGGCGCGCATGCTGAGCGGCTCCTATTACGGCCAGACGATCCAGATCTGGTCGGCGCTGTTCGTCGCCGCCCTCCTTGCGGCCGTGCTGGTGACGCTGGTCGGCGTCGCCGAGCGGCTGGTGCTGCGCCGCCTCGGGATGATGCCCGCATGAGCGACGCCGTCCCCGCCGCCCCCGCCTTCTCCGCCGCCGACTGGGGTCGCCGCGTCCGCCGCGACTGGCAGGCCTGGGCGGCGCTGCTCGCCGTCGTCGTGTCGATGCTGGCGCCGCTCGCCGGCGAGCGCGAGGGGGCGGTGTCGCTGGCCGACGCGCCGGCCGGCTGGATCGTCCTTCTCGGCGCCGCCGCCGTGGTCGCCGCGGCGCGGCGCGGCACCGGCGCCATCGTCGCCCTCGCCCTCGGCGCCCATCTCGGCGCCGCCTATGCGCTGGCGCTGCTGCCGGCGGTCGCCGGCCGCGCCGGCGTCGGCTACTGGGCGCTGGTGATCGGTGCCTGGCTGCTCGCCTGGCTGCTGGTGGCGCGGCTTGCCGAGCTCAGGCCGCGCCATGCCCTGGGGCGCGTTGCCCTGCGCATTGCCGCGCCGCTGATCTTCGGCATCTGGCTGCTGATCCTGTGGGAGATCATGGTGCGGGCGCTCGGCGTGCTGCCGGTGATCCTGCCGGCGCCGTCGGCGATCTGGGCCCGCATCGTCAGCGCCGTGCCGGTGCTGCTGGCCGATTTCCGCCAGACCTTCCTGAAGGCGGTGCTGGCCGGCTACGCCATCGGCTGCGCCGCCGGCTTCGTCGTCGCCATCATCGCCGACCGCATCCCGTTCCTGCGCCGCGGCGTCCTGCCGATCGGCAATTTCGTCAGCGCCCTGCCGATCATCGGCGTCGCGCCGATCCTCGTCATGTGGTTCGGCTTCGACTGGCAGTCCAAGGCCGCCGTCGTGGTGGTGATGACCTTCTTCCCGATGCTGGTGAACACCGTCGCCGGCCTCGCCGCCGCCGGCAGCATGGAGCGCGACCTGATGCGCAGCTACGCCGCCGGCTACACCACGTCGCTGATCAAATTGCGGCTGCCGGCTGCCCTTCCTTTCATCTTCAACGCCCTGAAGATCAATTCTACCCTGGCGCTGATCGGCGCCATCGTGGCCGAGTTCTTCGGGACGCCGATCGTCGGCATGGGCTTCCGCATCTCGGCCGCCATCGGGCGCATGGACATCGACCTGGTGTGGGCCGAAATCGCCGTGGCGGCGCTCGCCGGCACCGTTTTCTATGGCATCATCGCCCTCATCGAGCGGGCCGTGACGTTCTGGCATCCGTCCTTCCGCTCGTGAGGGGGACGATCAATGGCAACCCTGAGGGAGGGGTCTCATGCGTAAGGTCATGTTGGGCGTCGCCGCGCTGGCGGCGATGCTCGCCGCCGCACCGGCGCTTGCCGCCGACGCGGTGACGCTGCAGCTGAAATGGGTGACGCAGGCGCAGTTCGCCGGCTACTTCGTCGCCAAGGACAAGGGCTTCTACGCCGAGGAGAATCTCGACGTGACGATCAAGCCCGGCGGCCCGGACATCGCGCCGGAGCAGGTGATCGCCGCCGGCGGTGCCGACGTCATCACCACCTGGATGGCGGCGGCGCTCGCCGCCCGCGAACGCGGCGTGCCGCTGGTCAATATCGCCCAGCCCTTCAAGGGCTCCGGCCTGCTGCTGACCTGCCTCAAGGAAAGCGGCGTCGCGACGCCGGCCGACTTCAAGGGCAAGACGCTGGGCGTCTGGTTCTCCGGCAACGAGTATCCGTTCTTCGCCTGGATGGCCAAGCTCGGCCTGTCGACCCAGGGCAGCGCCGACGGCGTCTCCGTGATCAAGCAGGCCTATAATGTCGACCCGCTGATCCAGAAGCAGGCCGCCTGCATCTCGACGATGAACTACAACGAATACGGCCAGGTGCTCGACGCCGGCATCCCGGAGAGCGACCTCGTCGTCTTCAACTATCGCGACCAGGGCGTCGGCATGCTCGAGGACGGCCTCTACACGACGGAGGACAAGCTCGCCGACCCGGCCTTCGTCGACAGGATGGCCCGCTTCGTGCGCGCCTCGATGAAGGGCTGGGACTATGCCCGCGAGCATCCGGAAGAAGCGGCGCAGATCACCATCGACAATGACGAGACCGGCGCCCAGACGCTGGAGCACCAGACCTACATGATCAGCGGCATCAACAAGCTCACCGAGGGCTCCACCGGCCGCCTCGACGAGGCCGACTACGCCCAGACGGTGGCGACGCTGCTGTCGGCCACCGGCGCCGACGACCCGGCGATCACCAAGGAGCCGACCGGCGCCTGGACCCACGCCGTCACCGACGCCGCCGGCATCACGCAGTAAGGCATGAAGGCCGCCGGTCTCTCCCCGCAAGGAGGGGCTGGCGGCGGCCTTCCTGCAACGGCGTCTCATCGGCGCCCGCAACGCCTCGGCTGCGTGGATGCCCGGGCGAAGACCCGGGCATCCACGCGAACACCGGCGACGCAGAACAAGGTCGCCTCGCGGACGGCGTTTCTTCTGGCGAAAACCGTGTTCGCGTGGATGGCCGGATCAAGTCCGGCCATGACGCTGGTGGGGTGGGGATGCGGTGCCAACCTCCCGATGGCGCTCCCCACGCCTGGCATGACGCACCGGCGTCCCTACCCCCGCAGTCCCGCCGCCACCCGTGCCAGCGCTGCGGCGACGGTTTCCGCCTCGCCCGGCTTCAGGCGGGAGAAGAGGCTTTCGCGCACCAGCGTCACATGCGCCGGCAGCAGGCGCTCGAAGAGGGCGGCGCCGTCCGGCGTGACGCGGGCGAGGATGCAGCGCTCGTCGGCGTCGCTGCGGATGCGCTCGATGAGGCCGAGGCGCTCCATCTGCGCCGCCTGGTAGGTGAGGCCGCTGCGCGACAGCAGAACCTGCGCGGCGAGGTCGGTCATGCGCAGGCCGTCCGGCTGCAGCGCCAGGCGCGACAGGATCTCGAACTGCGCATGGGTGATGCCGGCCTCGCGCTGCAGATGCTGGTCGACCGCCTGGAACAGGAGGCTGCTGCCTTCCAGGAGCGCCATATAGGCGGCGGTTTCGTCGGCCGTCAGCGGCACGTTTTTCTCCGCTCCGGAGGTTGTTTCGAATTCGAAGCAGACCTAGATCACGACAGCGCTTCGAATCCGAAGCATGTCACGAAAAGGTGAGGCAGACCATGAAAGCGGCCCGGTTGCAGGACTATGGTGGCGTCGAGAATTTCCGCTACGAGGACGTGCCGGATCCGGTGGCCGGCCCCGGCCAGGTGGTGGTGCGGGTGAAGGCGGCGGGCATCAACCCGGTCGACTACAAGCTGCGCAGCGGCGCCTTCAAGGACTACATCCCGCTCGCCCTGCCGATGTCCCTCGGCAACGACATTGCCGGCATCGTCGAAAGCGTCGCGGCGGATGCCGCGACCGATCTCAAGCCCGGCGACCGCGTTCTGGCGATGACGCCGGTACCGGTCGGCGGCGGCTATGCCGAGAAGATCGCCCTTCCCGCCGCCGACGTCGTGCGCCTGCCCGACAGCCTCTCCTTCGAGGCCGGCGCGGCGCTGCCGATGGTCGCCCTGACGGCGCATCTCGCCTTCGAGGCGCTGGCGCCGCAGCCCGGCCAGACGGTGCTTGTCTCCGGCGCCCTCGGCAGCATCGGCCGCCTCGTGGTGCAATGGGCCGTCAAGGCCGGCGCCGCCGTCTATGCCGGCGTCCGCGCCGCGCAGGCGCAAGAGGCCGAGGCCGAACTCAAGGGCCTTACCGGCGTCGTGGCGCTCGACGCGCCGGACGCCCTCAAGGGCCTCACCTTCGACGCCGTCGTCGACACGGTGAGCGGGCCGGTCGGCGATGCGCTGCTGAAGGATCATGTGCGGCGCGGCGGCACCTTCGTCGCCCTCAACCAGCCGTCGCAGCCGCCGCCCGAGCACAGCGGCATCATCCTCCGGATTGTCGGCGTCAAGGTCGACGCGGCGGCGCTGCGCACCCTGGTGGAGCGCTATGGGCGCGGCGAATTCGAACTGCCGGTCGCCCGCACCTTCCCCCTCGCCGAAGCCGGCGCCGCCCAGGCGGCAGCGGAGGAAAGCGGCTCGCACGGCAAGATCGTGCTGACGGCGTGACCTGCTGCGGGGGCGCTGGCCGGAACTGCCCGGCGGCGCTCCCCACCCGTCACGCGCCTATCGGCGCGCGCCACCCTCCCCGCAAGCGGTGAGGGATAGGAGCCTCTTCTTTTCGGATCCGCACTCCATCGGAAAGCCCGCGCCCATCCCTCACCGCTTGCGGGGAGGGTGGCGCCGCGCAGCGGCGACGGGTGGGGAGCGCCGGTGCCGGTGATCCGTCGACGATGCGGCAGGACGCGGCGCGGCGCTGCCGTCTTGCACCACGGCGGCGATCCTTTATGAACCGCGCCATGCTGAACATCTTCTCCGCTTCCGACGACGGCGCCCTGGTGGCCGGGCTGCTGCCGGCGATGATCGAGGCCGGCCGGGCGATCATGGCCGTGCGCGCCGCCGGCTTTGCCGTCGAGACCAAGGCCGACGCCTCGCCGGTGACGGAGGCCGACCGCCGCGCCGAGGCGATCCTGCACGGCGCCCTGCGCCAGCTGGCCCCTGGCGTGCCGGTGGTCGCCGAGGAGGCGGTGGCGGCCGGGGAAATCCCGGAGGTCGGCGATTGCTTCCTGCTCGTCGACGCGCTCGACGGCACCAAGGATTTCGTGCGCGGCGGGCCGGATTTCACCGTCAATGTCGGACTGGTGCGCCGCGGCGTGCCGGTCGGCGGTATCGTCCATGCGCCGGCGAGCGGGCGCCTGTGGGTCGGCTGCGGCGATCATGCGCTGGCCGGCGACGCGCCCGACCGACTGACGCCGATCCGCGTCCGCACGCCGCCGCCGACGCTCGGCATCGTCGCCAGCCGCTCACACCGGACGCCGGAGACCGACGCCTTCATCGCCCGCTTCCCCGGCAGCGCGGTCGTCGCCGCCGGCTCGTCGCTGAAATTCTGCGTCCTCGCCGAAGGCGGCGCCGACCTCTATCCGCGCCTCGGCCCGACCTGCCAGTGGGACACGGCGGCAGGCGACGCCATCCTGCGCGCCGCCGGCGGCCGCGTCATGACGATGGAGGGGACGCCCCTGCCCTACGGCCCGCTGCCGGGCCGCCAGGGCGCGGCGGCCTATCTCAATCCGTGGTTCGTGGCGACCGCCGGGGTGGAGCCGTTCGGCTGAGGCCTGCCGCGACGGAGGCTGGAAACGCCCGGCGTGGGTCCCCACCCGACCCCGGCTGCGCCGGGGCCACCCTCCCCGTTCCGGTGAGGGATGGGCGCCTCTTTCTGGGAGGGCACCACATCGGGAAGCGCGCACGCATCCCTCACCGGAACGGGGAGGGTGGCGCGCGCCGATAGGCGCGTGACGGGTGGGGAGCGCCGCTGGGCGGCCGGCGCCATCCGTTTCCGTGCCGCCGCCCCACACCCCCAGGTGAAAAGCCTTTCCGCCGCCGGGGCCTGCGGCGCGACGGCGGGGATGCCGGCGGGGCGATTTCGGGTCAGTCTCTGCTTGAGGCCTTGGGGCGGCGGGCCTAGTTTCCCGGCCAGCCGACAGGACGGACTGCCATGAACGCTCCCCTCTCCCATCTGAAGCGCCTCGAAGCGGAGGCGATCTTCATCATGCGCGAGGTGGCCGCCACCGCCACCAAGCCGGTGATGCTCTATTCCATCGGCAAGGATTCGTCGGTGATGCTGCATCTGGCGCTGAAGGCGTTCTATCCGGCGAAGCCGCCCTTCCCGCTGCTGCATGTCGATACGACGTGGAAGTTCAAGGAGATGATCCGCTTCCGCGACGACACGGTGAAGCGGCTCGGGCTGGAGCTGATCGCCCATACCAACCAGCAGGGCAAGGCCGACAACATCAACCCGTTCGACCACGGCTCGTCCTTCTACACCCAGGTGATGAAGACCGACGCGCTGAAGCAGGCGCTGACCGCCGGCGGCTACGACGTCGCCTTCGGCGGCGCCCGCCGCGACGAGGAGAAGAGCCGCGCCAAGGAGCGCATCTTCTCCTTCCGCACCGCCACGCATGCCTGGGACCCGAAGAACCAGCGGCCGGAGCTGTGGTCGCTCTACAACACGCGCGTCAAGCCGGGCGAGTCGATCCGCGTCTTCCCGCTGTCCAACTGGACCGAGCTCGACATCTGGCAGTACATCCTCGCCGAAGAAATCCCGATCGTGCCGCTCTACTACGCCGCCGAGCGGCCGGTGGTGGAGCGCGGCGGCCAGCTGATCATGGTCGACGATGACCGCATTCCGCTGGCCCCCGGCGAGGTGCCGCAGCTGAAGAAGGTGCGCTTCCGCACGCTCGGCTGCTACCCGCTCACCGCCGCCATCGAATCCACCGCCGACACGCTGCCGGCGATCGTCGGCGAGATGTTCGTCGCCCGCACCTCCGAGCGGCAGGGCCGCCTCATCGACCATGACGAGGCCGGTTCGATGGAGAAGAAGAAGCGCGAGGGATATTTCTAGGATGGATGCGCGCAATCCCGACGCAGCCGACGCCAGCGTCGACCCGGCCTTCGCCGCCTTCCTCGCCGAGCACGAGGACAAGAGCCTCCTCCGCTTCCTCACCTGCGGCAGCGTCGACGACGGCAAGTCGACGCTGATCGGCCGGCTGCTCTACGACACCAAGCGCCTGTTCGAGGACCAGCTGGCGCAGCTGGAGAAGGACTCGCGCCGCTACGGCACCGTCGGCGACGACATGGACTTCGCCCTCCTCGTCGACGGCCTGGAAGCGGAGCGCGAGCAGGGCATCACCATCGACGTCGCCTACCGCTTCTTCGCCACCGACCGGCGCCGCTTCATCGTCGCCGATACCCCTGGCCACGAGCAGTACACGCGCAACATGGCGACCGGCGCCTCGACCGCCGACCTCGCGGTGCTGCTGATCGACGCCCGCAACGGCATCCTCACCCAGACGCGGCGGCACGCCTATATCGTGTCGCTGCTCGGCATCCGGCATGTCGTGCTGGCGATCAACAAGATCGACCTGATCGGCTTCGACAAGGCGCGCTTCGACGCCATCGTCGCCGATTTCCGCGCCTTCGCCGCCGAGTTCGGCTTCGAGACGATCGTGCCGATCCCGCTGTCGGCGCGCTTCGGCGACAATGTCATCGCCGCCGGGCCGAACATGCCCTGGTATGGCGGCCCGACGCTGCTGCAGCATCTGGAGACGGTCGCGATCGCCGATCCGTCGCAGACCTCGCCCTTCCGCTTCCCGGTGCAATGGGTCAACCGCCCGGACCTTACCTTCCGCGGCTATGCCGGCACCATCGCCGGCGGCACCATCCGCCCCGGCGACGCGGTGGTCTCGGCGACCACCGGCCGCGAGGCGCATGTGGCGCGCATCGTCACCATGGACGGCGACCTCGACGAGGCCGGCGCCGGCGCCGCGGTGACGCTGACCCTCGACCACGAAATCGACCTGTCGCGCGGCGACATGCTGGTGCTGCGCAGCGCCGCGCCGCAGGTCGCCGACCAGCTCGCGGCGCATGTCATCTGGATGGCGGCAGAAGAAATGCTGCCCGGCCGCTCCTATCTCCTCAAGACGGCAACGCGCACGGTCGGAGCGACGATCAGCGAGCTCAAGCACCGCGTCGACATCGAGACCTTCAACCAGCTCGCCGCCAAGACGCTGCAGCTCAACGACATCGCCTTCTGCAACCTGTCGCTGGCCGAGCCGGTCGCCTTCGATCCCTACGAGGAGAACCACACGACCGGGTCGTTCATCCTGGTCGACCGCTTCTCCAATGCGACTGTCGCCGCCGGCATGATCCGCTTCGGCCTCCGGCGCGCCACCAACATCCACTGGCAGGCGCTGTCGGTCGACAAGGACGCCCGCGCCGACGCCAAGGGCCAGAAGCCGGCGGTGCTGTGGTTCACCGGCCTCTCCGGCGCCGGCAAGTCGACGATCGCCAACCTTGTGGAGAAGAAGCTCCACCTGATGGGCGCCCATACCTACATGCTCGACGGCGACAATGTCCGCCACGGCCTCAACCGCGACCTCGGCTTCACCGACGCCGACCGCGTCGAGAACATCCGCCGCGTCGGCGAGACGGCGAAGCTGTTCGTCGATGCCGGGCTGATCGTGCTGGTGTCGTTCATCTCGCCCTTCCGCTCCGAGCGGCAGATGGCGCGCGACCTGGTGGCCGACGGCGAGTTCCTCGAGATCCATGTCGACGCGCCGCTGGAAGTCGCCGAAAGCCGCGACCCGAAGGGCCTCTACCGCAAGGCCCGCGAGGGGGCGATCAAGAACTTCACCGGCATCGACTCGCCCTACGAGGCCCCGGAGACGCCGGACATTTACCTCGACACCACCGGCGACACTCCCGAAGGCCTCGCCGACAAGGTGGTCGCCGAGCTGATCCGGCGCGGCCTGGTGCGCCGGCGGTAGCCAGCAGGTTGCGACGCCGCAGCGGGGCGGCGAGGCAGTGCCGGCAGCCAGCCGGCGTCGCCGAAATGGGACTGGCGATGCAAGCCGCCCGGCGCAGCGCGGCCCGGCTACGCCCTTCAGACTCTGACCGCCCCTGCCTCAGCCGCGTCATGCCCGGGCGAAGACCCGGGCATCCATGCGAACACCGCCGGTGCAGGCAAAGCCACGTCGCGGGCGGCATTCCGTTCTGCGCCATCCGTGTTCGCGTGGATGGCCGGATCAAGTCCGGCCATGACGCCGGTGGGGCGGAGATGGGCGTGCGAATGGCCCGGCGCATCGCGGAAACGGGATTGGCGGTGCAAGCCGCCCAGCGCCGCCGGAAGGTGGCGGACCGGAGCAGCCTGCCGCGCTGTTGGTCCCGTCAGCGCCGGCGGAGGCGGCCGCCGAGGCGTTGCAGCGGGCCGATGACGAAGGCGCCGATCGAGGCGCCGAGATAGACGGCGACGATCGCCGTCGAAACCACAAGAATGCCTGTCCGACTGATCACGCTGTCACCCTGCCGGCTGTCGGTCCCCGGATAACCGGGAACCCTGCCGGTCGGTTCCCCGCAAAGGCCGGCTTGAGCCGGGAAGGTAGAAAACGGCGCGCCGGAACGGCGCCGCCCTTGCCTTCCGCTGTCGCTGCGGTTACGTGTGTGATGTTATAACATTACACAATGGAGTGTTTCCAATGATCCTGCACCGGCCTGCCGCCCTTGTCGCGGCCGGCG
>CAZAAW010000034.1:0-24090 GCA_964483325.1 uncultured Hyphomicrobiales bacterium | reverse complement strand
GGTGTTGTCGCCGGGGATGCCGGGCTCGATCAGCAGGTAGTCGCTGCCGCGGCCGCCGCTGCCGTCGGGCACGTCCCATTCCAGCTGCAGCGGTGTGAATTCGGCCGGCAGGCGCGTCTGCTGCCAGTCGCTGACGCTGCGGCCGCGCTGGTAGGCGAGGCGCATCGACGTGGCGCCGTTGTCGGGCGAGGCGCGCGCCTCCAGCACCAGGCGGATGCGGTGGCCGCTGAGGCGCTGCGCCAGGCCGGGGCCGATGATGGCGCGGACGCCGCCGGCGCTGGCGGAGGAGGTGATGCGGGCGATGCCGGCGCCGTCGGTGCCCTGGAAGCGCACCGGGTTGTCCGGCCCGGATTCGAACACGGTCGGGTTCTCGCCGTCGAACAGCAGGATGCTCTGAGCCACATCGGAGCCGGCGGCCTGCGGCAGCACGGCGCGCACCTGCCGCGCCGGCAGCACCTGCACCGGCTCGGCCGCCGCGGCGGCCGGTTCGCCGGCCGGTCCGGTGCCGGCCGGCAGCACCAGCGGCAGGAACACCGTGGCGCTCCAGCCCAGCACCGCCACCGTCGCGGCGGCGAGGCCGATGGCCATCACGCGGCCGGCGCGCCCCCTGGTGCGTCCTTCGGCGCGTTCCCTGGTACGCTCCTTGGCGCGGCGCGGCGGGGCGGCGCCGAAATCGTCATCGGCGGCGGCGCGCTGGCGGCGGCCGGAACGCTGCGGCGCGGCGGCACGGCGCGGCGGCGGCACGTCCGGCGCCGGCTCGGCGGCGGCGCCGCCGCGGCGCCGCACCTTGACGGCGAAGAGCTGGCGGCTGTCGCCGCGCGGCGGCGCCGCCTGCACCTCGTCGAAATGGCTGTCGTCGAGAAAGGCCGAGGCCTCGGCGAAGGTGCCCACCGCCGAATCATAGGTCTCGGGCGCCATCGGCGCCGGTTCCGGCTCCGGCGCGGCGGCCGGTTCGGCCGGGGCGGCGCGGCGGCGCAGCAGCCGGGCGCGCAGCTTGCGCACCGGCGCCGGCGGCTGCCGGCTCTCCCCCGCCAGATCAGGCCAGGCCTCCATCTCGGGCTGAGCCTCCGCCTGCGGCCAGGCGTCGGTCGGCGGCGGCTCGGGCTCCTCCGAGTGGGGCGCCAGCACGACGCCGTCATCGGCCAGCGCGGCGCTGAGGCGCGCCGCCCAGTCGTCCGGCAGGCCCTCGGCATCGGGCTCCGGCGGCCGCGGCGCGCCGAGCCTACGCACCGGCGCCTGTGCCCCGGCGACGGCGAGGTCCGGGTCGGCAAGGTTCGGGTCGGTCAGCTCCGGATCGGCAAGGGCGAGCGGCGGCGGATCGGCGTCGTGCCATTGCTCCGCCACCTCGTCCCAGGTCATCTCGATCGACGGATTGCCCCACACCACCGACGGCGCGGCCTCGTCGGCCACCACCGGATCGTTCCAGCGCGGCACATAGGCGGGCGGGTGATAGTCGTAGCTGCGGTCCCAGGTATCGTCAGGCGTCGTGTCGTCAGGGGTCGTATCGTCGGGCGTCGTATCGTCGGGCGTACCGTCACCGGGATCGCCCTCCCCCGGATCGGCTTCGCCGTAGCCAGCCTCGCCACCAATCGCCGCCTCGGCGAAATCCTCCTCCTCGCCGGCGAGCGCGCCGGCATCCTCGTCCGGCGCGCGCCAGGCGTCGGCCTCGTCGGCCGGCGCCTCGGCAAAGCCTCCGTCATAGCCGTCGTCCGGCACCGGCTCATCCGGTGGCGGCCAGGCGGGCGGCGGCGCTGGGATCGGCTCGGCGCCGGCGAGCGCCACGGCAGCGGCGGTGGCGCGGCGGCGGGCGGCATGCGCCTCGGCGAGAATGTCGATGCGGCGGCGGCCGCCGCGCACCGTCAGGCTGGTCTCGCGATGCAGCGGCGGCGGCGCCAGCTCGGCCTCCAGCCGCGCCACGGCGTCCTCGAAGCGCGCCGTCTCGGCGGCGATCTCGTCGTCGCCGAGCGGCGGCTGGCGGCTCGACAGCTGCGCCAGCACGGCGGCGCGCACATGCGCATAGACCCGCGCCCGCTCCTCGGCGGTGGGCGCGTCGATCCTCGCCATGGCGGTGCGCAGCACGTCGTAGAAATCAGTCATCAGCAGGTCACTGGCCTCGATTACGCATCACTCCGGCTGCGGCGGGGCCACCGCCGCCGCACCCCCGTCGCGGCGCACCATGGCCGCGGATGGTTAACCGGTGCTTCCCGCCGGCCCTTCCGCGCCCTCGCGCCGCATATCCCTATCCCTTGCCGCTCCTATCCCTTGCCGCGACTCCGGCGCCGGCCCTTCGCCGCCTCCTTCTTCTTCCCGCCACCGCCCTTGCGGCCATCCTTGCCGCCGTCCAGCATGGCCGGTCCGCGGCCGACGATCTGCTGGTCGATCGGACCGATGGCGTCGGTGTCACGGCCTTCATACGCGACTGTCATAAGGATGGTGCGAACGAGCTCCAGTCTGCCGCGCCGCTTGTCGTTGGCGCGCACGATGATCCATGGGCAGTCGGGCGTATCTGTGGCAGCCAGCATGGCATTGCGGGCTGCCGTATAGGCATCCCATTTCTGCATCGCGGCATAGTCGATCGGCGACAGCTTCCAGATCTTGAGAGGATTGTGACGGCGTTGATGGAACTGCAGCAGCTGCATCTCGCGGCCGATATCCAGCCAGATCTTGACGAAGACGATGCCGTCGCGCACCAGCATGCGCTCGAAGCCGGGCACGGCGGCGAGGAAGGCCTCCGTCTGCTGCGGCGTGCAGAAGCCCATCACCGGCTCGACGCCGGCGCGGTTGTACCAGGAGCGGTCGAACAGCACGATCTCGCCGGCCGTCGGCAGATGCGCGACATAGCGCTGGAAATACCACTGGCCCGCCTCCGCCTCTGTCGGCTTGGGCAGCGCCACGATGCGGGCATTGCGCGGGTTGAGATACTGCGTGATGGTCTTGATCGCCGTGCCCTTGCCGGCGGCGTCGCGCCCCTCGAACAGCAGCACCAGACGCCGGCCGGTCGCCGCCACCCATTTCTGCAGCTTGACCAGCTCCACCTGCAGCGGCTTCAGCGCCGCCTCGTAGGCGTCGCCGTCCAGCTCCCCGGCATAGGGATAGCCGCCGGAGGCGAGCGCCGCCTCCTTCAGGCCGGCCGGCAGCTGCGGATCGTCGAGGTCGAACGGCCCGGCCGCGGTGTCGACCACCGGGGCGTCCATCTCCGGCTCCAGCACCGCCGGCAGGCTGCCGGCGCCGGCAACCTTTGCTCTCTGCTTTGCCTTCTTCTTCGCCATGATGCCCGTCGTTCCTTGCGAGGGGGTGATTCGGATGAAAACTAGTCCGTTGTTGCGCACGAGAGTACCGGCCGGCAGAGCAACGAACAGCGCCGCCGGTCGCGGCGGAGGCAGCGGCCATGGCTGACCGGGACCCGCCTGCCGCCCTGCCGGCGCGCCTCGCGCCGCTCGCCGCCCGCCTTGCCGCCGGCCGCCTGCTGATCGCCGTGCTGGCGGCGGCGCTGCTGGTGCTGGCCATTGCCGGCCTCGTCTCCTGGACCGGCGCCGGCCTTATCCTGGTGGCGCTGATCGCCGCCATGGCGCTGCTGCCGGCCGAGGGCCTGCCGGCGGCCGCCGGCACCGCCCTCGCCGGCCCGCAGCAGGAGGCGCTGCCGCCGGCGACGCGCCGCATCGTCGAGGCGCTGCCCGACGCCACCTTCATCCTCGACCGCAGCGGCACCGTCCGCTACGCCAATGACCGCGCCGCGGCGGCCTTTTCCATCCGCCAGGGCGAGGTGCTGACGACGCGGCTGCGCCATCCCGAGCTCGTCGCCGCCTTCGACCGCGTCTGCGCCGGCGGCCCCGGCGAGCAGGCGAGCTTCTCCGAGCGCGTGCCGACCGAGCGCACCTTCTCGGCCTGGTTCGCACCGCTCGGCGGCTCGTCCACGTCCGGCGGGCTGCCGGAGCTGATCCTGCTCATCCTCGCCGACCTCACCGCCGCCCGCGCCGCCGAGCGCATGCGCGTCGATTTCGTCGCCAATGCCAGCCACGAGCTCAGGACGCCGCTCGCCTCGCTGGCCGGCTTCATCGAGACGCTGCAGGGTCCGGCCAGGGACGATGCCGCCGCCCGCGCCCGCTTCCTCGCCATCATGCACGAGCAGGCGACGCGCATGAGCCGGCTGATCGACGATCTCCTGTCGCTGAGCCGCATCGAGATGAAGGCGCATCTGCGGCCGCGCGACCCGGTCGACCTCATGGCCCTGCTGCGCCATGTCGCGGCGGCGCTGGAGCGCGTGGCGGCCGACAACGGCGTCGCCATCGAGCTCGACCTCGCCGCCGCCGCGACGGTGCCGGGCGACCGCGACGAGCTGGTGCAGGTGTTCGAGAACCTGGTCGAGAATGCCTGCAAATATGGCGGCCCCGGCGGCCGCGTCCTTGTCCGCCTCGCCGGCGCGCCGCCGCACGGCCCGGTGACGGTGTCGGTGACCGATTTCGGCCCCGGCATCCCTCCGGAACACCTGCCGCGCCTCACCGAGCGCTTCTACCGCATCGACGGCGACGACATGCGCCGGCACCGCGGCACCGGCCTTGGCCTCGCCATCGTCAAGCACATCGTCGCCCGCCACCGCGCCCGCCTCACCATAGCCAGCCCCCCCGGCGAAGGCGCCACCTTCAGCGTCACCTTCCCCGAAGCCACGGTGCGCGACCTCGAGCCAGTCCCGGAACCGGCCAGCTAGCGCCGGGCGCTTCGCACACCCGCCGTGCGTCCCTTCCCCCTCGTGGGGAGGGACAGGGTGGGGAGCGCCGCTGCGGGGATGCTGTGTCGCCGGAGCTGCCCTTACCTCTCCCTGTGGGAGAGGTCGGAAACGCGGAGCGTTTCCGGGTGAGGGACACTGCCGACGACACGCGGTTGCGGCGCAGGGGCAGGATTCCCGCGGGCCGAACCCCTCACCCGTCCGCCTAGGTTCGCTCCGCTCACCAAGGCTCCCGACCTCTCCCTATGGGAGAGGAATGCGTGCGTGCTTCCCGATGTGGAGCGCCATCCCGGCATAAAAAGGCGCCCATCCCTCAACCGCAGGGAGAGGGTCGCCCCGGCGACAGCCGGGGTCGGCTGGGGAGCGCCATCGGGCATGACACACCACGCCTCCACCTCCGCGGCGTCATGGCCGGACTTGATCCGGCCATCCACGCGAACACGGATGGCGCAGAAAGGAACGCGACAGCCGAAGCGCCTTCTCGGCACCGCCGATGTTCGCGTGGATGCCCGGGTCTTCGCCCGGGCATGACGCAGCTGAGGCGTGGGCGGACACCATCCCGGCGTCGCTGCAGCCTCGGGAAGCACGCGCCTCCATCCCACCCGCACCGGCCCCATGACACAGCGCCCCCTCCGGCATCACCCCGCATGGTGTTCGCATCCCGCCGGCTTGGCTATAGTCCGGCGTCGTCGTGCTCGGGGATGCCGCCATGCGCCTTGCCGCCCGTCTGCTGGCCTTTCTGGCGATGCTGTGCGCCGCCGGCGCCGCCCATGCCGAGCGGCGGGTGGCGCTGATCATCGGCAACGATACCTATGAGGCGCTGCCGCAGCTCCGCAAGGCGGCCGCCGATGCCGGCGCCTATGCCGAGCTCCTGCGGGCGCAGGGCTTCGACGCGGTGATGCTGAAGACCAACCTGACGCGCAGCGCCATGGACCAGGCGATCGCCGTCTTCCTCGACACCATCCAGCCCGGCGACACCGCCGTCTTCGCCTATTCCGGCCATGGCTGGAGCGACGGCGTGCAGAACTACATCGTCGGCACCGACGCGCCGGCCACCGGCAGCCAGGAATTCCTCGCCCGCATCTCGATCCCGCTCAGGAACGGCGCCACCGGCGTCATCGACGACATGGACCGGCGCGGCGCGGCGGTGAAGGTGGCGATCATCGACGCCTGCCGCGACAACCCGTTCACGCCGGCGACGGCGGGCCGCAGCGTCGGGCTCGGCCGCGGCCTGGTGCGCATCGACCCGCCCAAGGGCACCTTCGTGGTGTTCTCGGCGAGCCCCGGCCAGACGGCGCTCGACCGGCTGTCGGACGGCGATGCCGACCCCAACAGCGTCTTCACCCGGGTCTTCGTGCCGCTTGTCAGCCAGGGGCTCAGCCTGCAGGAGGCGGTGAAGGCGACGCAGAGCGAGGTGGTGAAGCTGGCGCGCAGCGTCGATCATGACCAGCAGCCCGCCTATATCGACGAGATGCTCGGCGCCACCTGCCTGTCGGGCACCTGCACGGCGCCCGGTCCCGGCCCAGCGCCGGAGCCGGGCGGCGGCGATGCGGTGGAGATCGCCTTCTGGACCTCGATCGCCGGCTCCTCCAGCGCCGCCGATTTCGAGGCCTATCTCAGCCGCTACCCCGAGGGCGCCTTCGCCGTGCTGGCGCAGAACCGGCTGGCGGCCCTGCAGGCGCCGCAGGAGACACCGCAGGACCAGCCGCCGCAGGATCAGCCGCCATCGGAGCAGGTGCAGCAGCCGGATGAGCCGCAGCCGCCCGGCGACGACACCGACATTGCCACCGACGAGGACGAATATATGTGGCAGGAGGTGCTGGCCGACGGCCGCGCCGAGGCCTATGCCGGCTACCTGCGCTCCTATCCGGACGGCCTCCATGCCGAATCGGCGCGGCGGCGGCTGGCGGTGCTGCAGGGCGAGGCGCGCGCCGAGCCGGCCGAGGCCGCAGGCGCCGGCGGCGACAGCTACTGGATGCATAACGGCTCGCTGATGCGCCTCACCGCCTCCGGCGCGACGCGGATCTTCGCCTATGTGACGCCGCGGGCGTCGCTGCGCGACATCGGCGTCAGCGAGGGCGACGTGGTCTTCGAAGGAGCCAAGAGCGGCGACGTCTATCGCGGCACCGCCTGGCTGTTCTCCTCGCGCTGCGGCAAGACCCCCTACGAGGTCCGCGGCACGGTCGATGCCGGCCAGACGCGGGTGGCGATGCGCGGCCTGGCGCCGCGCCTGGCGGAGGACTGCTCGGTCGCCGGCGAGCGGCTGGACGAGCTCGTCTTCACCTATGTGTCGCGCACCCGGCCGGCCGATGCCGGCCTCGCCGACGCGCCGGCGCAGCGCTCCGGCCCGGCGGCGACCGGCCAGCTGCGCGTGCCGCAGACCTTCCAGATCGATCTCGACGCCGGCGCCGTGCAGCGCGACGGCGCCGACCTGTGGTTCGAGGCCGAGACGCGCACGGCGCTCTATCTGTCGCCGCAGAACGGCGCGGCGCTCGCCGTCGGCCGCTGCGGCGCCGGCACCCCCGCCGGCCAGCGCCTCGCCCTCCGCGACCTGCCGGCCGGCACGACGCTGTGCGTGCGCACCAGCGAAGGCCGCGACAGCGAAGTAACGATCGAACGCCTCACCGGCGCCTCGCCCAAGGTGCTGTGGCTGAGCTACGCGACGCGCTGAAGCGCCGTGAACAAGAAAAGGGGCGGCCCCCGCGGGCCGCCCCCTTCATCTGCGGCTGGCCTCCCCGCCTAGAGCGAGAAGACGTAGAGCATCGAGCCTTCGCGCATCGTGTCGAGCTCGGTGTAGTCGAGCGGGCTGGCGGTGCCGCCGGCCATGATGGCGATGTACTGCTTGCCGTCGATGGCGTAGCTCATCGGCGGCGCCTTCAGCGAGATGCCCGTCGGGAAGGACCACACCTCCTCCAGCGTCTCGTCATTATAGGCCGAGACGCGGCCGTCGAGATTGCCGGTGAAGATCAGCCCGCCCGCCGTCGACAGCACGCCGGCGAGGTTGTGGTAGGGGATGTTGTTCTTGGCCGTCATCTTGCCGGTGGTGACGTCGATCGCCGCCAGCAGGCCAGGCGACACCGTCGCGCGGGCCGTGCCGCCGAGGAAGAAGACGTTGACGCCGTTCGGATTGCCGCCGCCGGCGACCGGCTCCTTCGGCTCCGTCTTGACGTCCGAGCAGGCGTCCGAGCCGGCGATATAGGCGATCTGCCGCTCCGGATTATAGGCCGGCGGCTGCCAGCGCACGCCGCCGAGATGGCTCGGGCAGGTCTGGATCTCCGGATTGTCGGCGCGCCGCAGGCGGGTCTGCGGGATATAGGTCTGCAGGTCGAGATTGGGGTCGTACTCGACCGGCTTGCCTGTCTTCGGATCGATCCCCGCCGTCCAGGTCACCTGGTCGACATATTGCGTGGCGTTGAGGAACTGCCCGTTGGTGCGGTCGAGCTGGTAGAAGAAGCCGTTGCGGGCATAGTGGCCGACGACCTTGCGGTTCTCGCCATTGACCTCGGCATCGTAGAGGAAGTGGATGCCGATCTCGTCATAGTCCCAGGACTCGTTCGGTGTGTACTGGAAGTACCACTTCATCGAGCCGTCATCGATGTTCCAGGCGATGGCCGAGTTGGTGAAGAGGTTGTCGCCGGGACGGAACTCGGGATCGTACATCGGCACCGGGTTGGCCGTGCCCCAGATGGTCACCTTCTGCTCGGGATCATAGGAGCCGGTAGCCCACAGGGCGCCGCCGCCGGTGCGCCAGGCGTCGTGATCGTCCTTCCAGGTCTCCGAGCCCGGCTCGCCCGGCGCCGGCACGGTGTAGCTGCGCCAGAGCTCCTCGCCGGTCTCCGCATCGAGCGCCGCGAGATAGCCGCGCGTTCCCCAGTCGCCCTTCGACTGGCCGACGAGGATCTTGCCTTCAACGGCAAGCGGCGCCGCCGAGAAGCCCTCCGAATCGTCCCACTGCCAGTCTTCCTCCTGGCCGGCGACGCGGACGTCCCAGACGATCTCGCCGGTCTCCGCATCGGTGGCGATGGCGCGGCCGTCGACGAGGTTGGAGTAGATCTTGTTGCCGAAGGCGGCGATGCCGCGCGTCGCATTGAGGCCGCCGCCGATGTCCTTCGGCATCGCCGGGTCGGTGACCCAGACGATGTTGGCGAAGCCCTTGGTGACGTCGACCTTGTAGAGGATGCCCCAGACATCCATCAGGTACATCATGCCGTCGATGACCAGCGGCGGGCCTTCGAGGTTGGCCACGTTGGTGCCCTGCAGGCCGGTGGGGATCGGCATGGTGAAGGCGACCCTGAGGTCCTTGATGGTGTCGCGGTTGATCTGGTCGAGCCGCGAGTAGCGATGGGCGGAGAAATTGCCCAGCGAGGTCAGCCAGTTCTGCGGCTCGCTGTCGGCATTCTCGAGGCGCTCCTGCGTCACGTCGGCCGCATTGGCCGGCAGCGCCATCACGCCCGCCAGCAGGGCAGCCGCAATCCCGCCGCCGCGAGCGGCAGTCTTCTGCATTCTCATCCTGTCCTCCATCAGGTTATTTTATGTTTATCGCCGGCAAAAATCCCTGTTGCCGACGGCGAAGACTATCGGGGCAGCGGCGATATCGGTCAACTGCCGGCGTTACGCTATGCAGGACTGAAAGTATGTCTGCATGACTTATCGGCCAGCGGGGCGCCTTCAGCCCATCGCCTCGCGCACCAGGTCCTCGGCGGCGGCGTCGCGCAGGATGTCCTCGCGGGCTTCGCCGTCGACCGATTCCTTGCCGATCTCCAGCATGATCGGCACCGCCAGCGGCGAGATGTGGGGGAGCGGGCGGTGCAGGATGCGGCCGACGCTGCGGGCGAGCAGGCCGCCGAGGCGGGCGACGTCGAGCTGCGCCGTGGCGGCGTCGCTCCAGGTGGCGCGCAGCAGGATGTGGTCCGGCTCATGGCGGCGCAGCACGTCGTAGACGAGGTCGCTCGACACAACCACCTGGCGGCCGCTCTTCTCCTGGCCGGGATGGCGCCGCTCGATCAGCCCGGAAATGACGGCGCAGTTACGGAAGGTGCGCTTCAGCAGGTAGCTCTCCGCCATCCAGGCCTCCAGGTCGTCGCCCAGCATGTCCTGGTCGAACACCGCGTCGATCGTCGGTCGGCCCTCGGCGAAGGCGGCGCCCATATCGCCCAGCGCCCAGACGGCGAGCGAATATTCGGTCGCCACGAAGCCCATCGGCTTGAGGCCGGCGCGCTCGAGGCGGCGGGTCAGCAGCATGCCGAGCGTCTGGTGCGCCAGCCGGCCCTCGAAGGGATAGGCGGCGAGGTAGAAGCGGTTGCCGCGCGGGAAGGTCTCGACCAGCAGCTGGTCGGCGCGCGGCAGCACCGACTTCTCCTCCTGCAGGCGCAGCCAGTCGCTGACCTGGTCGGGCAGCTGCGCCCAGGCGCCGGGATCGGCGAGGATGTCGCGCACGCGGTCGGCGAGATAGGTCGAAAGCGGGAACTTGCCGCCCTCGTAGATCGGGATCTTCGGCGTCGCGTCGCGGCTCGGCGAGGCGATCGCCTCGTTGTCGCGGATGCCCTCGAAGCGCAGGATGCGGCCGGCGAAGAGGAAGGTGTCGCCGGGCGCCAGCTGCTCGATGAAATATTCCTCGATCTTGCCCAGCACCCGGCCGCCGCGCAGCGGCATGCGGCCGCGGCTGAGGCGCGCCATGCGCACCGTCAGCATCGCCTCCTCGATGATGGTGCCGACATTGAGGCGGTATTGCTGGGCGATGCCGGGATGGGCAATGCGCCACAGCCGGTCCTTGCCGCGGCGGATCTTGGCGTAGCGCTCGTAGCTCCGCAGCGCATAGCCGCCGGTGGCGACGAAATCGACGACGCGCTCGAAGGTCTCCCAGTCGACGCCCTGGTAGGGAAAGGCGCTGGTGATCTCCTCGAAAAGGGCGATTGCATCGAAGGGCGCCGCCACCGCCATGCCGAGGACATGCTGGGCCAGCACGTCGAGGGCGCCGGGGCGGGCCGGCGGCGTATCCTGCGCCCCGGCCGCGGCGGCGGCCTGGGCGGCGCGGCATTCCATCACCTCGAAGCGGTTGGCCGGCACCAGCAGCGCCTTCGACGGCTCGTCGAGGCGGTGATTGGCGCGGCCGATGCGCTGGGCGAGGCGGCTCGCCCCCTTCGGCGCGCCGACATTGATGACGAGATCGACATCGCCCCAGTCGATGCCGAGGTCGAGGGTCGAGGTGCAGACGACGGCGCGCAGCCGGCCCGCCGCCATCGCCGCCTCGACCTTGCGGCGCTGCGTGGCGTCGAGCGAGCCGTGATGCAGGGCGATCGGCAGCGCCTCGGTGTTGAGCCGCCACAGCTCCTGGAAGATCATCTCCGCCTGGCTGCGGGTATTGACGAAGACCAGCGTCATGCCGTGCGCCGCGATGGCGGCGAGGATCTCCGGATAGGCGTAGCGGGCGGTGTGGCCGGCCCAGGGCAGGCGCTCGTCGGAGGCGAGGATGGCGATGTCCGGCCGGGCGCCGCCGGCGACGGTGACGATCTGCGCCTGCGCCCGCGCCTGCGGGGCGGATTGCGGCGGCTGCGGCACCAGCCAGGCGGCAAGGTCCGGCGGTGCCGCCACCGTGGCGGAGAGGCCGACGCTGATCGCCCGCGGCGCCAGATGGCGGAGGCGCGCCAGGCCGAGCGCCAGGAGGTCGCCGCGCTTGGTCGGCGTCAGCGCGTGCAGCTCGTCGACGATGACGGCCCTGAGGCCGGCGAAAAGATCGCTGGCGCGGGCATCGGCGACGAGCAGCGCCACCTGCTCCGGCGTCGTCAGCAGGATGTCGGGCGGATCGCGGCGCTGCCGCTGCCGCTTGTGCGCCGGCGTGTCGCCGGTGCGGGTCTCGAGGCGGATGTCGAGGCCCATCTCGGCCACCGGCGCCTCGAGATTGCGGGCGATGTCGACGGCCAGCGCCTTCAGCGGCGAGATATAGAGCGTGTGGATCGACGGCGGGGCGTTGCGGCGCGGGCGCGTCGCCAGGTCGACGAGGCTGGGCAGGAAGCCGGCCAGCGTCTTGCCAGCGCCGGTCGGGGCGATCAGCAGCGTCGAGCGGCCGGCCGTGGCATTGGCGAGCAGCTCCAGCTGATGCGGCCGCGGCGTCCAGCCCTTGCCGGCAAACCAGTCGCGGAAGCGCTGCGGCAGCAGCGCCAGCGCATCCCCCCGGGCCGCGGCGCGGCGCGGCTTGCGGCGTATCGGAGCGGCAGCAGCAGGCATGGCGAGAGGGAACGCCGGCAGGGGAAAGGGGTCAAGCCGGGAGAAAAGGCGAAGCGGCGGAGGTGGTTCCGCGTGTGAGATGGGTGCGAAAAGGCCCGGCGTCGCTCCCCACCCGTCACGCGCCTTCGGCGCGCGCCACCCTCCCCGTTCCGGTGAGGGATAGGTGCATGCTTCCCGATGATGGAGGCTGTTCCTGGCAAGAAAAGGCGTCCATCCCTCACCGCTTGCGGGGAGGGTGGCCCCGCCGCAGGCGGGGTCGGGTGGGGAGCGCCGCGTCAGGACGAGGCGCACGGCATCCGCGCAGCGGCAGGCGGGGCGGCAACCCGGGCTGGTGGGGAATGTCATCGGCGGTGCACAACCCTGTTGCGCATTCGACATATTTCGCCGGCTTTGCTTAGACTGCGCAGTGAGTCGGCCGGGCGGCCGGCGTTCCTGGAGGGCTCGCAGATGCTGAAGGAATTCCGCGAATTTGCCATCAAGGGCAACATGGTGGAGCTGGCCGTCGGTATCATCATCGGCGCCGCTTTTACCGGCCTCGTCAATTCGATCGTCAATGACATCATCATGCCGATCATCGGTCTTCTGACCGGCGGCTTCGACTTCTCCAATCTCTACTGGCAGCTCGCCGGCGATCCGAAGCCGACCCTGGCCCAGGCGCGCGAAGCCGGCGCCACCATCGCCTATGGCAACTTCATCACCATCGCGATCAACTTCCTGATCGTCGCCTTCGTGCTGTTCATGGTGGTGAAGGCGATCAACCGCCTGCGCCGCCAGCCGGAGCCGGCCCCGGCCGTGCCGCCGGCGCCGACCCGCGAGGAGACGCTGCTCGCCGAGATCCGCGACCTCCTGGCGAGCCGCACCGCCTGATCGCCGGCGGGGCCTGCGGCGCCGGCGCTCAGCCGGCCTGCAGGCGGCGGCGGTGCACCGCATAGACGGCGCCGCGGCCGAGGACGAAGGCGTGGAAAGCGCCGGCAAAGAGCGGCGCGAAGGCGGCTTCCAGCACATTGAGGCCGCCGGCATAGGCGCCCAGCGCCGGCAGCACCAGGCGTCTTCCGTCGCCGACGAAGCAGGGCCGGCGCAGCGAGCCGCGCCGGCTCGCCACGCGCGCCGCCGGATGCAGGTGGCCGGCGATCTCGCCGGGCGCCGCCCCGGCGGTCGGCTCGTGGCGGAAGGTCAACGGCCCGAGCTGCCAGGCCACGGCATGATCGCCGCCGATCGTGCGCGGCAGGGCGCGGTCGTGATTGCCGGCGATCCAGATCCAGTCGCGGCCGGCCTGCAGGGCGGCCAGCGCGGCGCGGTTGTCCGGCGACAGGCGGTCCGGCCCGGCGCTGTCATGGAAGGAATCGCCGAGCGCCACCACGACCCGCGGCGCCAGACGCTCGACAAGGGCGCCGAGCCGGGCCAGCGTCGCCGCCGTGTCATAGGGCGGCAGCATGCGGCCGCCGCGCGCAAAGGCCGAGCCCTTCTCCAGATGCAGGTCGGCGACGGCGAGAAGACGCTCCTCCGCCCACCACAGACCGCCCTCCGGCAGGCCGGCCAGCGTGACGCCGGCTATGTCAATCGCCCGTTCCGCCATGATCTCCCGAAGGCTCTAGCGCCGCCATCGCCAGAGCGACAGCGGCGAATCGCGCCAGCGGCGATGTTCGCGGTCTGTTCGGGGGAGGTCAAGGGAGGGGGCGTGGTGCAGCGCGGGTGCACCCTGCCCGGCGGCGCCGGAAAGGCCGCTCCCGCCTCAGCTGCGTCATGCCCGGGCGAAGACCCGGGCATCCACGCTAACACGGCGGTGCCTGTGAGCGGGCCGCGCGGACGGCGTTCTTCCTGACGAAACCGTGTTCGCGTGGATGGCCAGATCAAGTCCGGCCATGACGCCGGTGGGGTGGGACCGGAATACGAGCCGCCCGGCGGCGGCGCCCTACGCCGGCACGCCGGCCTTTTCCCGGCGTCTTTGCACCGAGGAGGGAATGCGCATGGCTTCGCGGTATTTGGCGACCGTGCGGCGGGCGATGTCGATGCCGCTGTCGCGCAGCAGCTTGACGATGGTGTCGTCGGAGAGGATGGCGTCGGGGTCCTCGCCGTCGATCATGGCGCGGATGCGGTGGCGCACCGCTTCGGCCGAGTGCGCCTCGCCGCCCTCGGCAGAGGCGATCGAGGCGGTGAAGAAATATTTCAGCTCGAAGATGCCGCGCGTCGTCGCCATGTACTTGTTGGAGGTGACGCGGCTCACCGTCGATTCGTGCATGCCGATCGCCTCGGCCACCGCCTTGAGGTTCAGCGGCCGCAGATGGCGCACGCCGTGGGCGAGGAAGCCGTCCTGCTGGCGGACGATCTCCGTCGCCACCTTGAGGATGGTGCGGGCGCGCTGGTCGAGGCTCTTCACCAGCCAGTTGGCGGTCTGGAAGCACTCGCTGAGATAGGCGCGGTCGGCATCGGCGCGCGAGCGGCGCGTCACGGTGGCGTAGTAGCCCTGGTTGACCAGGACGCGCGGCAGCGCCTCGCCGTTGAGCTCGATGCGCCAGCCGCCGTCCGGCGCCGGCGTCACCATGACGTCCGGCACCACCGGCTGCACCGGCGCCGGGTCGAAGCCGCTGCCGGGCTTCGGGTCGAGGCGGCGGATCTCGGCGATCATCTCGGCGAGGTCGGCATCGTCGACGCCGCAGAGGCGGCGCAGCGCCGTGAGGTCGCGCCGCGCCACAAGGTCGAGATGGGCCAGCATCGCCGCCATCGCCGGGTCGTGGCGGTCGCGCTCCATCAGCTGCAGGGCAAGGCATTCGGCAAGGTCGGCGGCGAAGACGCCGGTCGGCTCGAAGGTCTTCATGACCGCCAGCACCGCCTCGACCGCCGCCTGCGTCGCGCCGAGGCGCTCGGCGATCAGCGCCGGATCGGTGCGCATGTAGCCGGCCTCGTCGATCTCGCCGATCAAGGCGAGGCCGATCAGCCGCCCCTGCGGATCGGCGACGGCGAGGCCGAGCTGCTCGGCAAGGTGCTCGGCGAGCGTCTTCCGCTCCGCCACGAAGGCCTCGAGATTGTAATCCTCCGACGACACCGGCTGGCGCGTCGGGCCGAGCGCCCAGCTCTCGGCCGGCAGCGCCGGCGGCGTCTCGTCGGACGGGCCGGCCGGATCGTCGGGGAAGATGTTGCCGAGGTCGGTATCGATGCCGGCGGCGACGATCGCCTCGGCCGTTACCGGGGCGCCGTCGCCGAGCGGATCGAGCGGCGCTTCCGGCTGCGCCTCGCGCTCCGTCGGCAGGACGGCCGCCGCCTCGTCGCGCTCCAGCAGCGGGTTGCGCTCCAGCTCGGCATCGACATAGGCGGCAAGATCGAGATTGGACAGCTGCAGCAGCTTGATGGCCTGCATCAGCTGCGGCGTCATCACCAGCGACTGGCTCTGCCGCAACTCCAGTCTGTGTGACAACGCCATGGAACGGAAGGCCGGGGGGCTGGTTGGCTTGAAAATTGCTTGGCTGAAGTCACGGTAGCGCAAGCCCGCGCCGCTTCCAACCCCCTCCTGCGCCGAAGCCTCGCGAAAAAGCCGCGCCGCTCAGAGCGTGAATTCGTCGCCGAGATAGAGCCGGCGCACGTCGGCGCTGGCGACGATATCCTCCGGCCGGCCCTCCATCAGCACCTGACCCGAGTGGATGATATAGGCGCGGTCGATGAGGCCGAGCGTCTCGCGGACATTGTGGTCGGTGACGAGGACGCCGATGCCGCGGCCGGTCAGGTGGCGCACCAGCGAGTGGATGTCGCGGACGGCGATCGGGTCGATGCCGGCGAAGGGCTCGTCGAGCAGCATGAAGGCCGGCCGGCCGGCAATGGCGCGGGCGATCTCGCAGCGCCGGCGCTCGCCGCCCGACAGCGCCATGGCCGGCGACTTGCGCAGGTGCTCGATGTGGAACTCCTCAAGCAGCGCGTCGAGCTGCTCCTCGCGCCGCCGCCGGTTCGGCTCGACGAGCTCGAGGATGGCGCGGATGTTCTTTTCCACCGTCAGGCCGCGGAAGATCGACGCCTCCTGCGGCAGGTAGCCGATGCCGAGGCGGGCGCGGCGGTACATCGGCAGCCTGGTGACGTCGTGGCCGTCGAGCTCGATGCTGCCGCGGTCGGCCTTGATGAGGCCGGTGATCATGTAGAAGACGGTCGTCTTGCCGGCGCCGTTGGGGCCGAGCAGCCCCACCGCCTCGCCGCGCTGCACGGCGATGCTGGCATCGGCGACGACGCGCTTGCCGCGGTAGCTCTTGCCGAGATGGCGGGCGATCAGCCAGCCCTCGCCGCCGGCCTCCGGCATCAGCCGCGACGGCAGGTCCTGCGGCGCGACGGCGCGACGGCGCGTCCGGGCGGGCCGCTGCTCGTTCATGGCGCAGTGACGTTCATGGCGCCGGGACCTTCATGGTGCAAAGGATCGGCCACGGCGATGGCGGAAACAAGCCGGTCCGGCGCCGCACCGGCGGCTGCGGGGCGGGCGGGGGCGGCGCGCCTGCATCAGCCGTCAGCGGCCGCGGCCGGGCGGGGCGTTGGGGGTGAAGACGCCGCGGATGCGGCCGCCATTGCCGCGCTCGACGCGCGCCTGGCCGGTCTTGAGGTCGATGGTCAGCCGGTCGCCGGAGAGGACATTGGTGCCGTCGGTGAGCACGACATTGCCGTTGAGGCTGATCTTCTGCGTCTTCATGTCGACCACCGCGGCGTCGCCGGTGGCGGTCTGCTGGCCGGAATTGACCGTCACCGTGCCGGAGGCCTCGATGCGGTCGAAGGAGTTCTGGCCGAGGCCGCCGGGGCCGACCTCGGCATCGGCTGGCGAGAAAATGGTCAGCTTTGCCGCCTTGATGAGCATCGTGCCGCGCCGCACCACGACATTGCCGGTAAAGGCGGTCTTGCGCGTCTTGCCCTCCTCGGTGACCTCGAGCTGATCGGCCTCGACCTCGATCGGATCGTTGGAATCGGTCTGGAAGCCGCCGAACAGCGGCGCCGGACCCTGCTGCGTGACGCGGTTCTGGGCGAATGCCGCCTGCGGCGCCGCGGCGACGGCGAGGAAGAGAAGTGGCACCGCCAGAACGGACATCAGGCGGCGCAGCCGCCGGACGGGGCGATCCGCCGCGGGGCGGGCCACGGAACGCGGCAGCCGTTTCAAGGTCACTCTCCGGCTTGATCCTGGAAGCCCAGGGCGGACTCCTCGGCGGCGACGGCGCCGGGCGCTCCGGCAGCCTCCGCCGCGGCGGCCATGGCGGCCGGGCTGCGATTGGCGGACAGCGTCATGGAAACGCCGCGGCGCATGACGATGCGCCGGCCGCCTTCGGTGATCTCCACCTCGTTGCCGTGGATGGTGGCGTCGGTGGAGCGGATCTCGACCGGCCGCGACGACGACATGCGGCCATTGTCGAGATCGACATCGGCATGCTCGAGGCGCGCCTCCATGCCGCTCTTGGTGGTGACGGTGATGCCGTTGGTCAGCGACAGGGTCGACTGGACGGTGTTGAGCTGACCGTTGCCGGCCGCCACGGTGGCGTTGTCGTCGCCGCTGAGGCCGATCTGCCCGGCGATGCCCTCCAGCGTCACCAGGCGCGGATTGGCGGCGTTCTGGATGGCGCGGTCGGCGCGCACCTCGTAGGCCTCGCCATTGTTCTGGAAGCCGGAGACATGCGGCTTCTCCATCACCAGCCCGTCGGGCCGCACCGAGATGGAGCCGAAGCCGACCGGCAGGGCGCTGTCGCCGCCGGTGAAGAAGGCCTTGCCGACAAAGGCGCCGCCGGCCACCACGATCACCGCCGGCAGGACGATGCGCAGGAGGCGCACCAGGCCGCTGTGCCGCTTCGCCCGGGAAAAGGTTCGGGCGTCGCGATAGGCGGTGACCTCGAGCCGCGTATTGGCGGTCGGCTCACGGCGCAGGAGGCGGCTCGGCTCGTTCATCGCGGCGCTGGGCATCCTCCGCACTAAGGGTCTCGATCACGAGATATTTGGGGTCTCGATCACGAGATATTACGGCGATTCATGTGCGAACGCCACCGCCGCCAGATGGGGCGGACGGTGGCGCAGGACAAGAGGCCGAAACCGGCGGACGTATGGGCAACGGCCCGGCCGCGGCGGCCGGGCCGGCGATCACGAATGCGTGAAGATGTCGTCGTCCTGCCAGCCGGCGAGGTCGAGCCAGGCGCGCGTCGCCAGGAAGGCGAAGCAGGAATCGGCCAGGTCGTTGCGCTTGTCGCGGCGCAGCCGCGCCTCCAGCATCTCGTGCAGGCGGTGCAGGTAGATGACGTCAGAAGCGGCATAGGAGAGTTGCGCCTCCGTCAGCGTGGGCGCCCCCCAGTCCGACGATTGCTGCTGCTTGGAAAGCTCAATATCGAGCAATTCCTTGACGAGATCCTTAAGCCCGTGCCGATCGGTATAGGTGCGGGTGAGACGCGAGGCGATCTTGGTGCAGAACACCGGCCCCGGCATGATCGCCAGCCCCTGCCACAGCGCCGCCATGTCGAAGCGGGCGTAGTGGAAGATCTTGGTGACGCGCGTATCGGTGAGCAGCTGCTTGAGGTTGGGCGCCGGCTGCGCCACCGGGGCGATCTGGATGATGTCGGCGGACCCGTCGCCGGGCGACAGCTGCACCAGGCACAGCCGGTCGCGCTGCGGCCTGAGTCCCATTGTCTCGGTATCGACCGCTACCGCCGTGACGCCGGCATAGGCGGAAAGATTGGGCAGGTCGTGCTTGTGGAAGCGGACGGTCATGCGACATCCCTCAGGCTAAGAACTGGTTCCGTCTCACCTGCCGCGCGCGAACTGTCAAGTTTTCGCCGCATTTTCGCAACGCCCCTGGAAAGCCGCGAGCCGGCCGGGAAACAAGGCGCGCCTTGGCTCCGCAGCCCCCGGCGGCGTTAACGATGCCGCGCGAAAGAGGCGCGGCGGCGTGGAAATGAGGCACGCAGCGCCCGGCGGCGCTCCCCACCCGTCACGCGCTTCGCATTGCGGGCGATCGTAGGGTGGGCATGCGCCGCAGGCGCTTGCCCACGCGGTCGAAAGGCAGGGCGGCTGGTGTCCGCGTGGGCAAGGCTCGAGCCTTGCCCACCCTATGTGCCGTCCCCGATGCCGGGCGCCCATCCCTCACCGGAACGGGGAGGGTGGCCCTGGCGAAGCCGGGGTCGGGTGGGGAGCGCCATTGGGAAGTCCGCACCGCGCGCCGCCACCCGCACCACGCTCCGCCGTTGCCCGGCGACGGCGGCGGCTCCATCATGCACGCCCCGCCGCGTGGAGGACTGCCTTGCCCCATACCAGACTGATCGACGCCGATGCCGGCCTGTCGCCCGTTCCCGTCAGCGCCGTCGCGCCGGACGGTCTTGCCGCCTTCCTGGACGGGCTGGCGCCGCCGGCGCGCGCCTGGCTGGAGGCGACCGGGTTCCGCGCCGCCGCCGGCAGCGTCGCGCCGATCCCCGATGCCGCGGGCCGCATCACCGCCGTCGCCTTCGGCCTCGGCAAGGCGCCGCGGCCGGCGCTGTTCGCCGGTGCGCTCGCCACGGCGCTGCCGCCGGGCACCTATCGCCTTGCCGCCGGCTTCGACGATCCGGCGCAGGCCGCCCTCGCCTTCCTGCTCGGCGCCTACCGCTTCGGCCGCTACCGGCCGGCGGACGAGGCGGCCGGCCTGGTGCGGCTGGTGGTGCCGGACGGCGTCGACGCCGCCGAGATCCGCCGCATCGCCGCCGCCGTCTGGCGCGGCCGCGACCTCATCAACACGCCGGCCAACGATCTCGGCCCGTCCGACATCGGCGCCGCGGTACGGGCGCTCGCCACCGAGCATGGCGCGCAGGTGCTGGAGATCGCCGGCGACGACCTCCTCACCAACAACCTGCCGCTGATCCATGCCGTCGGCGCGGCGGCGACGGCGGAACGGGCGCCGCGCCTCTTCGACCTCTCCTGGGGCGATCCGGCGGCGCCCAGGGTGACGCTGGTCGGCAAGGGCGTCGTCTTCGACACCGGCGGCCTCGACATCAAGCCGTCGGCCTCGATGCTGCTGATGAAGAAGGACATGGGCGGCGCCGCCAACGTGCTGGCGCTGGCCGAGATGATCATGGGCGCCGGCCTGAAGCTGCGCCTGCGCGTCCTCATCCCGGCGGTGGAGAACGCCATTGCCGGCGCCGCCTTCCGCCCCGGCGACGTGCTGCGCAGCCGCAAGGGGCTGGCGGTGGAGATCGGCAATACCGATGCCGAGGGCCGGCTGATTCTCGCCGACGCGCTGACCCTCGCCTGCGAGGAGCAGCCGGCGCTGCTCGTCAATCTCGCCACGCTGACCGGCGCGGCCCGCGTCGCCCTCGGCCCCGACCTGCCGGCCGTTTTCACCAGCGACGAGCGGCTGGCGGCCGAGCTCGCCGCCGCCGGCCAGGCGGTGGGCGACCCGACCTGGCGGCTGCCGCTGTGGCAGCCCTACATGGCGATGATCGAATCGAAGATCGCCGACATCAACAATGCCGGCACCGGCGGCTTTGCCGGCTCCATCACCGCGGCGCTGTTCCTGCAGCGCTTCGTCGGCGACGGCATCGCCTGGCTGCATGGCGACATCTTCGCCTGGACGCCGTCCGCCCGCCCCGGCCAGCCGGAGGGCGGCGAGGTGCACCTGGTGCGCGGCCTCTACGCGGTGCTGAAGCAGCGCTACGGCAGCTAGCCGGCGCCCGCCCCGCGTCAGAAGCCGCGGCCGTGCTCCTTGAGGAAGGCCTCCTCGTCCGGCGTCGAGGTGCGGCCGAGCGCGGCATTGCGGTGCGGAAAGCGGTCGAAGCGGGCGATGATGGCGTAGTGCTTGATGGCGTAGTCGAGCGCCTGCGTGGCGAAGGCCCGCAGCGTCTCCGGCACGCCGCGGCACAGCGCCCGGAACAGCCGCACCGACTGTTCCTGGTCCTCGAAGGTCTCGCTGTGCTCCAGCGGCAGCAGCAGGAACGGCCGCTCGACCCACAGGAAGCGGTTGATGCCGTTGTCGATCAGCCGCTTGGCGATGGCGCGGGCGGCGCTGTCGCAGGCGAAGGCCTCGCCGCTGTCGCGGTAGCTGTTGCGCGGGAACTGGTCGAGCAGCACCACCAGCCCGACCTGCTCCTGGCGCGACAGGTTGAGCACGTCCCAGGGATGGTCGGCGGCGGCGCGCAGATGCGGCCCGAAGGTGGTGCGGATATGCGTGTCGACCTCCTCGCCGCCGGCGAACCAGATGCCGGCCTTGTCGGCCGGAAAGGCCTCCGGGCCCTCCGGGGCGCCGAACCAGTAGGCATAGGCCTGGCGCAGCAGGGAACGGTCGACCATCGCCATGGGGAGAAAATCCTTTTGCCGGGAAAGGCGCCATGCTGGCACGCCCGGCCGGCCGATGCCAGTCAGGCGAGGCGCTTCACCACCGCCGGCCGGCCGATGCGGGCGATGGCAACGGCAAGCGGCTCCCGCGCCACCGCCAGCGCATGGCCGTTGGCATGCAGCAGCGTCAAGGCGTCACTGAGGATGCCGACATGGCCGGGCCAGAAGACGAGGTCGCCGCGGCGCAGCGGCGCCGCCGCCGGCTCGCCCAGCGCCGCCTGCTGCAGGTCGCTGTCGCGCGGCGCGGCGATGCCGGCCATGGCGAGCGCCACCTGCACCAGCCCGGAACAGTCGAGGCCGAGGCTGGAGCGGCCACCCCACAGATAGGGCGTTTCCAGGAAGCGCTCGGCGACGGCGACGAAATCGGCCTCCGGCGGATCGCCTGTCGCCCGCACCGCCTGCGCCGCGACGGCGCCGTCGCCGCCGGCCAGCCGCAGGTAATCCGTGCCGCGCGTCGTGACTCTATCGGCCAGCGCCAGCCGGCTGCCCATCGGCAGCGCCGTCAGCGGCGGCAGCTTCATGTCCGGCCCGGCATGGACGAAGGCGCGCAGCGCTGTCACGACATGCGTCGGCGCCGCACCGGGCGGCGCCAGCGCCGCCGCCGGCAGCCAGCCGACATAGCCGTCGGCATCGAGCTGCGCCCAGGCCCAGCCGTCGGTCTCCTCGAAGACCCGCAGCGTCTCGCCATGCAGCGCCTCGCTGTCCCAGGGCGCTTCCGCCCGCGGCACGCGGCGCAGCGGCGCCGTCGCCGCCACGACGCGGCGCGGCGCGCCGGCGACGAAGCGCGCCGCCTCGACCCGGCCGGCAAGCCGCGCATCGGCAAGGTCGGGGCGGAAGGCGTTGAGGCGCGGATCGAGGCTCACAGCGGCAGCTCGCGATGGCGGGCGACGATGATGTCGCCGAGCCGCTCGACGGCCAGGGCGCCGGCCAGTGTGCGCTGGACGACGACGTTGCGCCGGTCGGCCTCGTCGCGCCGGCGCGTCACCAGGCCCAGCCGGCCCATCGTGTCGAGGGCGCGGGTGATCGCCGGCTTGGTGACGCCGAGCTTGACGGCAAGGCCGCGCACCGTATGCGGCGGCGGCTCCAGATAGACCGTCAGCAGTACCGCCTGCTGGCGCGCCGACAGGTCCGGCGCATCGTCGCGGACGAGGTCGAAGATGACGTCATGCCAGAGCCGCAGCGCCTGGCTGGGCCGCAGGTCGGCTGGCATTCCCGGCCCCTCCGCGCGTCGTTATATTGGGCAAGTCCCGGCATGTCGTTTCGGACCCGAACCGAATTTACGGCGGCAAGGCGCCGCCGGCAAGCCCGCAAGCCCTCCCCGCGTAAAGACGCCGCCTTGGCCGCGGCCGCCGGGGGCCCTACATTGCCGTCCATGCCCGCCTGGCGGGCATCGCTCCGGGACGGCCCGGAGGCGGCAAACGCTGCGGGACGGCCCGCCAGAGGAGTCTGGCCATGGCGCCGTCCTGGATCTTCCTGTTCATCGCCGGCCTGTTCGAGGTCGGCTGGGCCGCCGGCCTCAAGGCCTCGGAGGGCTTCACCCGGCCGCTCTGGGCCACCGTCACGGTGGTGGCGATGGCCGCCAGCCTCGGCTTTCTCGGCCTTGCCCTGCGCGGCCTGCCGCTCGGCCCGGCCTATGCGGTGTGGACCGGCATCGGCACGGTCGGCGCCAGCCTCGTCGGGCTGATGCTGTTCCACGAGCAGCTGACGCTGCTGCGGCTCGTCTCGCTGCTGCTGATTGTCGCGGGCATCGCCGGAATGAAGCTCACCACCGACTGACGCGATTGACCGGCGGGGGCGGCTTGCCTAGCCTCGCCGCACCCCAGCCAGCCAGCGGCCGCGCCGCCAGCCCGCCCGATCCTCCCGAGCGGGGCGCGTGCCCCGGAAAGGCTTTTCCGATGCCCGAGACGTCGCGGCCAGACCTGCGTGCCATCCTTGCCGAGAATCCCGGCGTCGTCGTCGAATCGGCCGCCGCCGAGCACGGCGTCTCCTGCCGCGACATCGTCGAGGCGCTGCCGGAGGCGTATCGCCGCTTCGCGCCGGGCGCCTTCGTCGAGGCGATGGGCGACATCGCCGGCTGGGGCGAGGTGACGACGATCATCCACACCGCCGACGGCATCTTCGAGATCACCGGCCCGGTGCCGGCCGGCCAGGTGGCGCAGGGCTATTACAACCTGATGAGCCGCACCGGCCTGCACGGCCACCTGCGCTTCGAGCGCTGCGCCGCCATCGCCTTCCTCGAGCGCCCGTTCATGAAGCGCAGCTCGGCGGCGGTGCTGTTCTTCAACCAGGAGGGCGGCATCATGCTGAAGGTCTTCGTCGGCCGCGACGAGACCGGCGACCTCAAGCCCGACCAGCTCACCGCCTTCCACGCCCTCGCCGAAAAACTGCAAACCGCCCCAGCGCCGGCTGCCTGAGGCGCGCAGGCGGCCCGGAAGCGCATGACGGTCGCGGACGCCATCGCAAGGTTCGCACCCCCATCGCCACCCCACAGGCGTCATGGCCGGACTTGATCCGGCCATCCACGCGAACACGGATAGCGCAGAACGAAACGCAGCCGCGCGGCGCCCTTCCCGGCATCCACGGTGTTCGCGTGGATGCCCGGGTCTTCGCCCGGGCATGACGCAGCTGTCGTGTTGGCGGCCTGCGACCCGGCGGCGCTCCCCACCCGACCCCGGCTGTCGCCGGGGCCACCCTCCCCCTTCGGGTACCCGCAGGGGGAGGGATGGGCGCACACTTCCCACCGTGGACACAGACCGCCACCGGCGCATGAAAAGGCTCTCATCCCTTACCCGTGTACGGACCGGAGACAAGGTGGACACATGTTCGGGGACATGGTGGACACTTTT
>CAZAAW010000033.1:0-26729 GCA_964483325.1 uncultured Hyphomicrobiales bacterium | reverse complement strand
AATGGAGTGTTTCCAATGATCCTGCACCGGCCTGCCGCCCTTGTCGCGGCCGGCGCCATGGCCTTCGCCCTTGCCGGTCCCGCCGCGGGCCAGGAGGCGGCGGCACCCGCCAGCCTCGTCGTCGCCGACCCGGCGGCGGCGCATGTCTATGTCTACAGCGTCCCCGGCTTCGCGCTGGCGGCCGATTTCGACAATATCGTGCTCGGCAGCCATGCCGGCACCATCCCGCTGCCGGACGGCCGGCTGCTCTTCGGCGACGAGAAGAGCAAGCAGCTCGTCGTCCTGGAGATGAAGGCGGATGCGTCGCCGCAGATCGCGGCGCGCGTGCCGATGCCGATCCCGCTGTCCAACATCTATGCCTGGACGGCGATCGACCCGGCGGCAAAGTATTTCCTCGCCGTTTCCGACGACCATGACGCGGCGGTCGAGCTGCTCACCATCGTCGATCTCGCTGACTATTCGGCGCGGCAGTTCCGCGTCGACGCCGGCAGCGCCGACGGCGAGCTCGGCCTTGCGGTCGGCGGCGATCCGGCGCTTGTCTTCTTCCATCTCAGCGACCGCGTCGACGTCTACCGTCTCGCCGACCTCACCGCCGACGGCGCCCGGCTCAACAGCCTCCTGGACGGCGCCATCAAGCCGGTCGGCAGCTTTCCGGTCGGCGACGGCGGCCACAGCGATTCCTTCTCGGTGGCGGCCGGTATCTATGCCGGCTCGACCCTGCGCGGTCTCGAGGTGGCGCCGGTCGAGGGCGCCGCGGTCGGCGAGGCTGCCGTGCTGCCCTGGGAGGCCGACGGCCGCAGCGGCGGCCGCAATGCCCGCCAGCGCCTGACGACGGACGGGCAGTATGTGTTCGGGCCGCTCAACCAGGGCCCGGCGCCGGAGCAGTGGGCCGAGGCGCAGAACGACCTGCATTGGGCGAGGCTCGACGACGGCAGCGTGCGGCGCACGCCGCTGGCGCCCGGCATCGTCGGCCGCGGCGGCGTCTCGAAGACACTGGCGGTCTATGCCAATGTCCATCCGGACGGCGATTTCGCCAATCTCGTCGACGTCGATCCCGGCTCGGCGAGCTTCCGCGAGGTCGTGGCGCGCGTGCCGCTCGACCGCCTTGCGGCGGCGCCGCTGCCCGGCCAGTCGCCTGCCGGCCGCGAAGCGCGCTTCGCGGCGATCACGCCGGACGGCAGCCTCGCCTTCGTCACCCATGGCGGCGACGGCCTCGTCTCGGTGATCGACACGGCCAGCCGCACGGTCACGGCCACCATCGCCACGCCGACGCCGCTGAAGGGCGGCGGCTACGCCGTGGCGGTGCAGCCCGGCACGCCGCTCTTCGAATATTCCGGCCGCTAGGCCCGGAAAAGGAGGACGCGGCGCCCCTCCCAACGCCGCGTCCTCCGATTTTCTACTAGGCCGCCGGCGCCCTGTAGGGTGGGCAAGCCGGGGGCTTGCCTACGCGGACAATTGCGCTGCCGCGGCCGCGATTCAGCCGCGGGCGAGGCCTTCGACGAGGCGGGCGGTGTCGCGGCGCAGCGGCGCCAGGGCTTCGGCGGGCGGCGGTGGCTTGACCGTCTCGCCGAAGCGGGCGAAGCGCTCTTCCAGCACCTCGTCCTCATGTTCGCCGGCAAGCTCGATAATGGCATCGAGCAGCGGCTCCTCGTCGCCGGCGAAGCTTTCCGCCGCCAGCAGCAGCAGGCCTGCCACCGCCTGCTCGGCGGTATCCAGCGCATCGCCGGAGAGCGGCGCGTCGAGCCGCGGCGCCAGGCGCACCGCCATGGCCGCCATCTCCGTCGGCCCGGTATTGGCCGGCAGCGGCAGAACCAGCGGCCCGGCGGTGATCGCCACGCCACCGGCCGCGCCTGTCATGTCGGGAGCAGGCATGGCAGCGCCGGCCTCGCCTTCCGTGCCGATCGCATCTGCACCGCCCCCGCCGATCCCCAGCCTTCCCTTGGCGGCAAGCTGCAGCAGCGCCAGCGTCACAAGCAGCCCGTAGCCGAGCCGCACCAGCGCCATGTACTTCTTGCCTTCGTCGCCGCCGCGCAGCGCTTCGGCATAGCGCCCGGCGATCGCCGCCTGCTGCGGCCGCTCGCGCGCCGCCGCCAGGATGCCTTCGGCGCCGCTCGCCATCGGCAGCAGGATGCCCAGCCAGGGCAGCTCCGCCTCCAGCTCGGCCGCCGCCTTCAGCGCCGCCGCCGGCGCCGGCCGGAAGGCTGCCACCTTGCCGTCCTTGTGCGCCCGGCGGGTCATCGGCTCGTCCGGATCGGCGATCAGCGCCGCATAGCGCTCGCCCGCCGCCGCCTCGTCCAGCTTGCCCTGCCGCAGCTCGCCCAGCACCTGCCGGAAGGCCTCCGTGGCAATGCTGGCGCTATAGGCGACAACCTCCGGCGCATCATCGCCGCTGGCAAAGACAAGCCGGTCGGCATTGGCGACATTGCCGGCAAAGTCGAGGAAGGCGGCAATCGGATGCGCCTTGGCGCGCTGCCAGTTCTCCGGCGCGATGCGGGTCTTGCGCGCCTTGATCTCGGGCGAGGCGACGCCGGTGGCATTGAAGCTGGCCAGGAAGGCCCGCAGCACCTGCGGCGCCGTCTCGCGCAGGCCATGGAGCATCGCCGCACCGTCGACCAGCGGCTCGCCCGTGAGTTCACTCCGGTCTGCCGCAGACACCACTCTCACCACCGCGATGATTGCCCCTGCGGCAACCTTGTTGCCGGCCTCTTCGCCGGGGCCCGCGAGCAGTGTGCGACACGCCAGCTCATCATGGAAGCTATCCAGAACTGCAGCGATAAACACACGATCAGCCGCGCCAACCGGTCCGAATCTTCCGTCTGCCGCATTGAGCCGCTGCGCAACCTGGGCTCCGACAAGGCCGGCTCGGGTCAGCGCCCATGCGATGTTGCCCGGATCGCCGAGCAACAGCAGAGTTCTTGCCGCCGCCTCAGCCTGCAGGAGGCTGGATTCACCACCAATCGTCGCAAGGGCTTCGGCTGCACCGTCGGGGGCGGACATCTTCTCGGCCATCACACCCCAGAAAGCGATCTGCCGGTTCAGCCAACTGCTCTGTTCAGGCCACAGGCCGGTGCGGAGCGAGATGTCCACGTTGATGAAGATCTCCACTGCGTGGTGGAACGTCGCGCAGAGCCTCCCTGTCGGAGCAACAGCCGCTGCCGCAGCCTGAAGCTTCACGTCGAAGAGCGCAGCATTCCAGAACTCCCGCTCGCCGGCGACCCAAGCCTCATCACGATTAAAGGCGAAGCCCGTCTCGACGAAGGCCCGATATTGCCGTCGCGTCTGGTACGCAATGTCGGCCAGTGCGAGCTGCTCGGCAGGCAATGAGCGACGCTGACCGAGAAGCTCGCCCTTGCCTTCTCCAAGTCCGACAGCCCCCGCGCGCCACGAAAACCCGGTGTCAGACGCTGTCGATCGTTGCGGTCGATGGCGACGGCGTCCAATCTATAGGCCCATGCCAACTCCAGATACTCGTCCGGCTCCTCTCCCGGGATGCGGCCATAATCCTCGTCTTGCGGGTCCAATATCTCCGAAAGGACCTGCGCCTCAAAGGCCATTGCACGGTTGACCAGCATCTGTACGAAGCTGCGGACGATCCCGGGCGCTGCATCGGGAGTGGCAAGCGCGCCAATGCCGAGGCCTCGCTCGAAGCGCAGACCTGGCACCGGCAAGTTCGTTGCGTCGCCCATTTTCCTTTTTTCCGACGCCGTGTCGGTGCTTGCCCCAAGGCCTAGAGCTCCGCGCGCCCGACCACCTATCCTGCCGGCCAGCCTATTGGTCGTGCTCCCACGAGGGAAGCCATGCGGCCTGTGGCGATCTCACCTTGGCGTCGCCCGCGATCGGGAGCGGGCCGGCAATGTCCTTCAAACGAGAACCGGGTATATCCCGCAGGACCCGTTCAGTCGTGAGCCGGCTTGCTTTGCAAACCTGTCACAAAGCCTCTAGGCGACCCACCTGCCGATGGGGATGCACCGCCACCATCCGCTGTACGCGCTCGCGGGCGTGCGGGCCCCCTATCCCCGCTGGCGCTCGAACTCGCCGCGGGCCCTGTATTGCGACAGGTAGGTCGGCAGGATCGCCGCCAGCGATGTCGGGGCGATGCCGAGGCCTTGCAGCGTCCGACCTTCGGCCGCGGCGGCGGGCGACACCACGGTCGGGTGGCGCAGCTGGCGGGTGAGGTCGGCGGTCAGCAGCTTGAGCCGGCCCGGCAGCAGGCCGAGCACGCCGCCGAGCGGCAGCGCGAGGGCATGCGGCAGCGGCAGCAGCAGGCGGCGGCGCTCGATCGTCGCCAGCATCGTCGCCATCAGGTCGCGGAAGCTCCTCACCTCCGGTCCGCCGAGCTCGAACGGCCCGGCCGGCATCGCCTCGCGCGCCAGGAGGCGCGCCACGGCGGCGCCGACATCGCCGACGAAGACCGGCTGGTGCAGCACGCCGCCTGCGACCAGCGGCAGCGCAGGCGTGAAGCGCGCCATGGCGGCGAGGCGGTTGAACAGCGTGTCCTCGGGGCCGAACTGCAGCGACGGGCGCAGGATCGCCGCCTCCGGAAAGGCAGCGGCGACGGCCGCCTCGCCCTCCGCCTTGGAGGCGAGATAGCGCGCGTCGGAGCCGGCATCGGCGCCGAGCGCCGACAGATGCACAAGCGCCGCGGCGCCCGCCGCCCGGGCCGCCTCGGCGACGGCACGGGCGCCGTCGACATGCACGGCGGCGAAGCTCTGGCGGCGCGTCTCGGCGCGGATGCCGACGCAGTTGACCACCGCCTCGGCGCCGGCCAGCACCGGCGGCAGCGAGCGCGGGAAGCGCAGATTGGCCTGCACCGGCTCGACCTGGCCGACCATGCCATAGGGGCGCAGGAAGCCGGCAAGGTCCGGCCGGCGCACGGCGACGCGCACGCGCCAGCCGTCGCGCGCCAGCGCCCGCACGACGTGCCGGCCGACGAAGCCGGAGCCTCCGAAGACAGTAACCAGCCGGCCGTTGCCCGAGCCGAACGGGTAGCGGGTAGCGCCCTGCATCCTCCCCCTCCGCGGCGTTGCGAAGACCCGATCCTCCCAAACCGGGCTGCCTGTCATATGGGCTGCACAAACCCGTGTACAGGCACGAAAACGACGCGCCCGGCCGCGCCGCCGGGGAAAGCGGCGCCGGACGCTGCAATCATTTGACAAGCCGCCCGCCCGCCCGTAAATCCCGCGCCGTGCCCAGGTGGCGGAACTGGTAGACGCGCACGGTTCAGGTCCGTGTACTTAACAGTGTGGAGGTTCGAGTCCTCTCCTGGGCACCAATCAGCCGCGATTTCCTCCTGTAATCAATAAGCTATCGGAAATCCGGGGCTCCATTCGCCCTGTTGCCCTCCCTCGCGGCTTCGTTGACCGCCAAGGTTCGCGGGATTATCACCGGCCCATGCCCTGACAGCCTCGCCCCTCGCTTTTGCGCACTCGGATCGCCCGACCACGGGTGAGGTGCGCTTTGTCGAGAGGTATCGCAATGTCAGAGAAGTCCGGGCGCACCGTTCCAGGCGATCGCCCAGATCCCGCCGACGGCGAATCGGAACTCCTCCGGACGACGCAGGAAGACGATGACGGGTGCCGGCCGCTCATTGACGACACCTGTGTCGCCTATCCGAGCTGTCGGAGACCGATCACGTCCGAAGACATCGCCAGGGCGGCCGCGGTCGGCGCGGCGCATGCCCGCGAGTTCCTGGAGCGTAACCCGACCAGGGAGGAGATCGAGGAAACATACCAATGGTCGGTCGAGGAAGCGAAGCTCAGCGCTGCCTATGACGAAGGCTTTCAGGAGGTGCTGCGCCCGCACCTGTGAGCGGTGAGAGGTGCCGGGCGGCGGCGGATGCGCCGCCCGGCATCCGCCGCAGCCGCGAGGGTCAATCCCGCCCCCGGTCGCGCCTTCCGTCCTATTCCGCGCGGAACAGGCCGAGGCCGTAGTGGCAGCCGAAGCCGAGGGCCAGCGGGCCGAGGATCGCCTCGGCAAATTCCAGGCGGAGGGCCAGCCCGGTGCGATCCGGCTGCACCAGCCCGCGCCGGCTGCGGAAGCGGTGGAAGGCCAGCACGTTGCGCGGCTGGCCGCCGACGTCGATCGCCATGCCGGCGTCACGGCCGTCGCCATGGCGCCGGACCTCCGGCTCGGGCCAGCCGCGCCGCGCGCATTCTTCCCGGACCATGGCGCATGTTTCCTCGAAGGGAGGGCCGCCCTTCAGGTGCCGCGGCCGCAGATACGGCGTGACGCTGACCCATGTCGGCGAGCGCCGCAGAAGGGCGCTATCGTCGAATTCCCCCGGCGTCCCGAAGCCCTCCAGCGCGACGCGCCATTCCCGCCGGCCTGCCTCGCCGTCTTCGTCCGTATCCCTGACCGCCTGATCGCGGATCCACAGCTCGCGCAGGCTTTCCGCCGCCCGGCGCACGGTGCGATCGAGACCGGCGCGGGCGTAGAGCACCAGATGATCGATGAAGCCGTCGCCGTCATGATCCTCCGGCAGGAAAAAGGCGTGGGCGTGCTGGGGATGGCGCAGCGGCGCCCCGCTGGCATCGCGGCCGGACAGGACTTCCGGAATCGGGTCGCGGACGCGGGCCATCAAGGCGCGCCGGAACACCTCGCCGATCTTCACCGCCTCAGTGATTGGCGGCGGCGGCCGGCCGGCAAGGACGAAGCGCGCCACCTGGAAGTGCGTCACCTGGAAGCGCGCCGGATCGTCCTCCGGCAGCCGCCGGCGCTTGCGGACCAGCGGCCGCGGTCCGACGGCCGGATGCGCATAGCCGGCCAGCCGTCCGGCGGGCGGCCGGCTCCAGCCCGCCGCCTGAAGCTGCGCGGTCTCGACCTGCAGGGCCTCGGCAAGCGTCGGCGGAACGGTCGCCTCGAACGCGGCGCGGCTTTTCGACTTCGGCCTGTCGCGATTGCGGGCCAGCAGGGCCGGCCGCCTTTCGGCATATTCGGCCGGCGTCAGCGGCATCAGCACGTCGGTGCTGGTCCAGCCGGCCGCGGCGGGAGCGTCCTGCGTGACATCGAACGGGCCGTCGATCCTGTCCGTCGCGCGGGCGATGACGACCGACTCGGCGCGTCCGAGATAGCCCATCCGGTCGGCCAGGTGCGCGGCGAGGGCCAACGCCTCCGGGGAAAGGTCGACATCCTGCCAGGCGACGACCAGCTCGTCGGCGGGATCGACGCGAAAGAAGGCGTCGAACACCAGGCTGGTGCGCTCGCGGCCGCCCTCCAGCCTGCCCTGCGGCATGTAATGCCGGGTGTGGGCATGGACCGCATCGGGGAGACGGAACACGGGGGCCGATGCCGCCAGCGCTTCGATCAGCCTATGCAGGGCCTCCTCGTCCCAGAGCGCCTTGTCGGCCTTGCGGTGCCAGGTGGCGATCAGGGCGCGCAGGATGCGGTAGGGCTCCGGCGGCCAGGCGGCGGCGCCCTCATTGACGTGCCGGCCCCATGGCGTCGCATGGTAGCGCCCGTGCGGAAACCGGAAGACCAGGGCGAACATCGGCGCTATTTCTTGCGATAGACGACGGTCGTGACGCGCGGCTCGGCAAAGAGGCCCTCGGCGGCGACGGCGGCGATCAGGCCGGGCAGCGCATTCTCCAGGTCCGCGAGGTCCGGCAGCGCGAACCCCTCCGGCGCGGTGACGTTCGGCGGCGCGGCGAGGGTCAGGTCGCAGGCCGTGCGCAGCCGCAGGCCGCCCGCCAGCAGGGAGCGGATCTTGAACAGCGCGAAGGCGATGAGGAAATCCCCGACGGGCTCGCCGAGGCCGAAGGCACGGATCTGGGCGAGGTCCAGGTTGAAATAGGCCGTCAGCCGCTGCGCCGTGAACTCGTCGCGCGCAAAAGGCACGTTGCCGAAGCCCTTGGCGGTATCGCCGCTGGGGTCGACGCCGTCGTTCTTGACGCCGCCGCTGGCGGCGACGTTGACATCGGCGGCTTCGATGAAGGCCGACAGCACGCGCGGCAGCCGCAGCCGCCCGCCGGCGAGATCCTTCTTGGCCAGGAAGACACCATGGATGAGCGCGTTGGGATCGACCGACAGGAGAACCCGCGCCAGCTCGCGCAGATCGACCCGGCCCTGCTCCATGGCCGCCAGCCGGCCTTTCAGGAGATTGAGCACCGTCTCGTCCTTCCCCTCCAGAATGTAGGGCGAGTTCAGGCGGTGCGATTCGAGGACCGAATTGGTCAGCGGCTTTCCGTCGGCGTCCTGCACCTTGACCAGCGGCAGGCCCCGCAGCGGCGGCACCCAGTCATCGACCACCTCGTCCCAGCAGGCCGCCTCCAGACGATTGGCCATGCTCTGGTTGGATTCGACCAGCAGCATTTCCGCGCCGTCCGGCCCGGCATAGCGGGCAGGGCCGAGATTGGGGAAACCGGTGGGCTGGAACCGCGTCCCCTGCAGCGGCTTCAATTCGGCTTCCAGCAGGAAGCGGGGACTGCCAGCGAGCGGCGAAAGATCAAGCGGCATCCGTGCCCTCCGTGTTTTCGGGATCTTTCTTTGGATCGGGATAAGCCTGGTCGAGGCAGGCGCCGACGACGCCCAGGTCGACCGGCAGGATCAGCGCTGCCAGCAGGCGACGGCCGAACCGCATGTCGGGCGCCCGCTCCGGCGCGCGCCTGCCGAGGAGGAACGGCGTCGGCAGGCCGGAAGCGCGCCCGCGCTCCTGCGCCAGCCGCACCGCTTCCGGCACCCGGCCCGCCATCAGCAGCGCCGGCAGGGCCGGCGGCATCGGCAGGCGGAGATCGCGCAGCGGACGTTTTTCCAGCCGAGAAAACAGGGCGCACGGCGTGAACAGCGGCTTCAGCGCCGCGTAAGCGAAAGGCAGCGGCGCTTCAGCTAGACGGCCGCTCCATCGCCCCGGCCGGACCCAGGCAAGGCCGAGAAGCAGGTCGGCGATGCGCTCGTCCCGCACCGTGCCGTCCAGGAAGGCGGCGGCTTCGCCGCGTCCGACCGCGACGGGAACGTTCCGCTCGCTGTCGAACGAAGCATCGAACGGAACATCCAGCGTGCCGGACCGCGCCTCTTCGAGCCGGCGCCGCCCGGCGACGGCACAGAGATTGTCGACCAGCGTCCCGGCACCCCAGACCGACAGCGCCCTCCCCTCGGCGGCACGCTGCTGCTTCAAGGCCCAGGCCGGCGCCCACAGGATGGTGTCGGGGTCGAGCGGCGCCAGATGCGCGCGCATCGGCAGCCAATCGGCATTCCCGGCCTGACCGGCGCCTTCCGGCGCGGCCTCCTCGCTGCCCTCGCGCGGCTTCGGCCGCGCCCGCATGCCGGCAAGCGCGACGGCGAGGCGGTACTCGGCCGAGCCGTCATCGGCAGCCGCGATCCAGGCCTTCGACAAAAGCGGCGGCGGCCGCAGCGCCTCCTGCAGCTTGGGGCGAAGGGCGATCACCCGCGCCGCGGCGCCGACGGCCGTCAGCACGTCCTGGACGGTGCGGCTGTCTTGCGGCTGTTCGAGCAGCGCGAAAATTCCGTCATCGAGCCGGCGCACCGCCTGGCGCAGCTCGGCCGCGGCATTGTCCGAGCCTGCCTGGCGGCGCAGCATTTCGAGCCATCTGCCGCGGTCGAGTTCATTGATCAGATCGCCGCGGGGATTGGGCTCGACGCGCCGGCGGCCGAGCGGCGCCGCCAGATAGGCCAGGCCCTGCCGCTTGACGAAGCCGTATCGCTCGAAGCTGGCGATGCCGCGATCGACGCCGAGGCCGCCGATCGCCCGCGCCGCATCGAGGCCGTCGCGTGCCGGCCGGGCGCCGACCGACAGCCGCCCCTCCCTGAACAGCGCATGCAGCTCGGCATAGCCGGCCGGCCGCTTCCACAGGGGCGCCCACAGCTCGCCGCGCGTCTCGCTCTCCTCGTCAAGCGAGGCGCTGCCATATCCGGCCGCCGCGGCGCGGACCGTGAACGGATAGGAGAGATAGGTTGAATCGGCGCCCTCCAGCCGCCGCGAGACGCTGCCGGCGAAGACCAGGGCGCCTTCCAGCATCAGCACGAAATCCCAGCGATTGACCAGCGGCTCGCCCTGGAAGCCGGCGGTGCTGTTCGGCCCGCCGGCCGCCCCGGGCGCGAACTGGCCTATGGCCGAAGACGAGAGCCCGGCGACCGGCGCGGCAAACAGGGCGTCCTCCAGCGCCGCGGCGGCATCGGGTGTCGGCAGGGCGCCGTCGGCCGGGATCAGCTCGGTGATCCGCTGCATGAAATTGTTGGTAAAATCGAGCCGGCCGTCATTGCCGCCGGTGCCGAGCAAAGGCGGAAAGGCCGCCTTGTCGAGGGTCAGGGCGACGGCGGCGTCGATCCAGCCGGCGAGTGCCGCCCCCGCCTCGGCACGCAGCGCCGAGATCAGCTCTCTCTTGGCCTGGTCGGCCGGGCGCTCGCCCAGCCGGCGCGCGCGGATCAGCCTCTCACCGAGGTCGATCGCCTCGCGGTAGGCGGCAAAGCGCTGGAGCGGGCTCGCCTGCAGGGCGGCGATGCCCGTCCTGGTGTCCTTGGGATAGAAGCCGCTGCCGCCGTTCCATGGCGCGATGATCGGCGTCGGGCGGTAGTCGTTCAGGAAAAAGCCGACGAGGCCGTCGCGGTCGAGGCTCGTCCTGAGGTGGAAGCGGTCGCCCTTCCACCAGCCGCGCGCCGCCGCGTCGGCCTGTTCGGCGACGAGCCGCAGCACGCCGAGCGCCTTCAGATAGGCGGCGAGCGGAACGGACCGGCAGCCGTCGAGCACAAGCTCGTTCATTCGAGCTCTCCCTCCCGCTGTTCGGCGGCCGAGGCGCGCCAGTCGGCGACCCGGATCAGCGCCTCCAGATAGGCGAGGCGAAACGGGCCATGGGCGGCAAGCAAAGCCTGCATGCGGGCCGACCAGCTTGGCCGTCCCGCGTCGTCCTCGCCCATTTCCATGAGGTTCAGGCCGATCCGGACGGACCCGGACATCTCGTCGCCGCAGCGCAGCGGCGGCAGGCTGTCGCCGTCCTGCACGCCGCGGACGATGCGAAGCTCCGGTCTGTCCGGCCGCTCTTCCGGCAGGGCGCGCAGGCCCATGCGCACCTTGCCGTGGTGGGCGGCGATCAGGAAGGCGACGAGATCGGCGTCCGGCTCCCCGTCATGCTGGTGCAGGAAGGCCAGCGCCGAGGCGAGCTCATGGCGGAAATAGCGGCGGAGACCTTCTTTCTCCGCCTCCTCGCGACGCGATCGCGGCGCGCGCCGCTCGGCGGATTTCGCCAGAGCCGGCCCGTCGGGCGCGCCGCCGAGCAGGATCTGGAACGGCGCATAGGCCTTGCCGAGATCGTGCCAGGCGCCGGCCCGGGCGAGCGCCTTCACCTGCGCCGGCGGCAGGCCGACGGAGGCGGCGAGCGCCCCGGCATGTCCGGCAACGTCATCCAGATGGCGCTCGAGCGGAACCGGCTCCCCCGCGAAGGACAGGGGATCGCCTTCGGTCGTCGCGCCGGCGGCAGTCTCGTCCGCGGCGGCCGGCAGGGCACCGGGAACAGGCTCCACCGGCCCCTGTCCCGCAGCGCCGACGAAGCCCAGTTCGGGATCGTAGCCGCCCATCCCGACATCGACGAGCAGCACGAGGCCGGGGCGCAGGCGCCGGCCCGACCTGTCCAGGCGGATCCAGCCCTGCCGGCCGCGGGCCAGCGGGTCCTCGACATAGACCGAGGCCTCCTTGCGCGTCAGCCAGGCCTGAAGGTCCTTGCCGAGCGGCGCGGCGCAAAGCTCGTCGCGCCGCGGCGGCTCGGCAACGACGCGTCCCCGCTCCTCAGCGCCGACAGCGCGCCAGAACAGGCTGACCGTCATGTCGTCGCCGTCGCGGATGAAGGGCGACACGTCGAGGTCGTATCCCGACAGATCGGCGTCGGTGTCGAACAGTTCGGCGAAATCCTTGGGCCGGATCACCTGGCCGGGCGGCGGCGGGGGAGACGGCGGCGGCAGACGGCGGGGGCCGGCTTCATCGAGGGCGGCGACGATGGCGCGCGCCGTCTCCAGCTCCTCCTTTTCATAGGGCCGCGCCGCGGCGTCGTCGGCGGTCTCGATGTCGATCCAGCGGATTTCGGCGCCACCGGCCTCGTTGCGCTCGCCCTGGCGATTGCAGCGGCCGAAGCGCTGCACCAGCGACGACCAGGGCGCCAGCTCGGTGAACAGAACCGCAGAGGTCATGTCCACCCCAGCCTCGACGGCCTGCGTGGCGACCACGACGCGGTCCCGCGCCGCTTCCGTCCGCAAGCGCTCTTCGAGGGCCTGCCGCTGCGGCGCCCGATACCGGGAGTGGATCAGTAGCCGCTCCGTTCCAGGCCCGAGAACGCCGGCCAGGGCCCGGTACAGGGCCTGGGCGCGCCCGACAGTGTTCAGGATCACCAGGGTGGTCGTCCCGCTGCGGTGCGCCGACGCCACCTCCTGCGCCAGCGACCTTGCATGGAGATCCGGCTTCCTGATGCTGTCGGCGCCGACCGCCGTTTCGGCCCGGCGAAGGCGCTTGACCGCATCGAGGCGCGCCGCCAAGCCGGGCGGCTCGGGCGGATTTCCGTCGTTCCAGCGCAGCACCACGGGAGCCGGAATCTCGCTGCGGAACTCCGCCGTCTTCAGCCAGTCCGGATCGAGGGTCGCCGACACCCAGAGGCTTCGGGCGAGGCCGCCGTCCTGGCGATGCCGGCGCCGGAAGGCCTCCAGCTGGGCGGACGTGGCGAGCCCCGCCCCCATCAGCTGGACTTCGTCATAGACCCACAGCGCGTCGCTGTGCAGAAGGCCGTAGTCGACCGGCCAGCCGAAGCGGCTCATGCCGTAGCCGCGCATCAGGGCGCGCGACAGCAGCATGTCCTGCGTGCCGATGACGATCGCCGGGCGCTCCGGGCCCAGCCGCCAGTCGGCATCCACAGCGCCGCCCATCACCACACGGACGCGTGGCCTGGCATCGGCATCGGCGAACAGGTCGCCGAGATTCTCCATCCAGATCGTCGCCTCGCGGGCGGTCTGCTCGACCAGCGTCCGCATCGGCAGGCACCAGACGAGCCGCCGCGGCGTCGTGGCCGGCGCCGTCAGCCGGCGCCACGCCCAGCCGAGCGTAAGGGCTGCCGTCTTACCCGTGCCGGTAGGGGCGATCAGGATGTCGGTTTCAGGCGCAGCCGCGATCGCCTGCTGGAACGGATAGGGCGCAATGTCCCGCCCGTAAGCCCGGCGATAGACGGTCTCCAGCGTAAGGTCGTCACCCAACCTTCTTCCCCCCTGCAATGCAGGGTAGCTCCGGCCACGGTCAAGATCAATTCTTTTTCGCTGCGCTTGCCAAGAAGCTTATATTGCGCGAATCGAATCTTGCCTGGTGAGCGTCGCAGGGGACGGCGCGGGGCTGGACTCCACGCTAGTCCCAACCCATTGGTGATCACCAATGGGATCCCCTTCCCGGATTACAAAAGCCCGGGCTTTTTTGAAGATTGGCCTGCGCCGCGAAGCGCCACAACGCGCAGTTTTCCTCGAAGATACTCCTTTCGAGGCCTCATTGGAGATCAGATGATGGGTACCACGCTGCGAAGACCAAAGAGAGGTCTAACGTTGCCTCAGGGCCAAGCGGCCATGAAGCGCTTCCTCTTTCTTCTCAGCCTACTGATACTTGCCTGGTATCCGGCCGTCGCGGCGGCGCAGGCGGACGAGGATGCGGCTGTGCTGGCGCTGGATGATGCCCGCGTCGGGCAGCTGCGTTATCTCAACCTGCTGCTCGACCGTGTGGATGCGGAACCCCTGCCCTTTGTCGAGCACTGCCTGGACCGGTCGGTCGAAGATGCCGAAGCCTGCCTGCGGGCCGGCAGCGACTCAGGCGCGCCGGGGCTCGTCTTCATCCTAGACGATGCCGGCGATCCGGATCGCGACCGGCCGGGGCTGGCGCGGCTTGTCTGCGTCGGGGCCGGCGCGGCGGCGAGCGATCCGGCGCGGCAGTCGATCATGATCTGGCCGAGGGCGTACGGGCTGCACGGCGTCACGCCCTTCATCAAGGACAGAGAGGGGCTGCGGGCCTGCATCGCGGCGGCGCAGGCGGAAGTGGCGCGCTGACGAGAAGCGGAGCCCCGAGTCCCTACCGCCCGGCGCGGCCGTCCGGCATGACGGCGTTGCCGAGGCTCGCGCCGCTGAGGTCGAGCCCGGTGGTCAGCGCTCCCTGAAGCGAGGCGCCTGTCAGGGTGGCGCCGGCCGCCTTCACGTCGGTCATGTCGGCGCGCCGGAAGTCGGCCTCGGCGGCATCGACGGAGGTCAGGGTAGCGGCGCGAAGCCGGGCTTCGAAGAGGATCGCGTCCGTCAGCTCGGCCTTGGCGAGGTCCGCCCGCTGGAGGTCGGCCTGCGAGAGATTGGTGCCCTTCAGCCTGGCGCTCCTTAGGTCGCTTCCGGCCAGGCTCGCGGCTACGGCAGAGGCCTCGCTCCATTGGACGCCGCTGAGCCTGCCGGCGGTGAAACGGGCTTCGTCGGCTATCGTCCGATCGAGGATCGCACGCGAGAAGTCTGCCGCGGCTCCGTTGGCCTTGTAGAGCAGCGCTCCGGAAAGGTCGGCGCCGACAAGGCTGGCGCGGGCGAGGTTGGCCAGGTTGAGATTGGCGCCGGCGAGGTTGGCACCATCCAGGACGGCCCTCTCCAGATTGGCCCGATGCAGCGTGGCGCCCGCCAGGTTGGCGCCGGCGAGATTGGCGCCGGCCAGCACCCGGCGCTTGAGATCGGCGCCGGCAAGGTCGCAGCCCGGGCAGTCGATCGTGCGACCGGCGAGAAACAGCCCCTCCCGGTCGTCGGCGGCGATGGCGGCCTCGTCCGGCGGCGGAACAGGCCTTGCCGAGCCGCCAAGGATCGGCCTGCCATCGGCATCGGCCTGGTAGAGCTCGAAGCGGCTGGTGCTGACGAAGAGGCTCGGACGCAGCTGGCCATTGGCGGGGTCGATGATGCTCTGCCCTGGGCGCCGCAGATAGCGTTGCTCGGTCAGGACGAGATAGCCGTCGTCCGTCACCTTGCGGCAGTCCCGCTTGATGAGAACGTTGCCGACCGGCTCCTCGCCCGCCGCGGGTGGGACGTCTTCGCAGGTCCATCCCTCGTCGCGGTAGAGCATGTGCACGAACACGGCCATGCGATGCGCCTGCCGCCGGGCGCGGTCCGGCACGCGGTCGTCGGTGACGGCGCGAATGCCGCGCAGCACGCCGTCGTTGTCGAAAAGCCCGGAGGCCAGGATGGAAAAGTCGCCGAGCTTGCTGTCCTGCAGCACCTCGGCGCGAAGCTCGTCGCGCTGCGTCAGGGCCAGGTAATAGGCCTCGTCATCGTATCGGAACTGCACCTCGCGGAGGCCGCTCGGCTCCGGCCGGCATTTTCCCGCATCGGCGAAGGAGTCCAGCCGCAGCGACGGCGGTCCGCCATTCGTTCCGCAGGCGAATTCCTGAAAGTCGGCGGGCTGCGCCCAGGAGGGCTGCCCGAGGACGAGGTCCCTGATGCCGGGGCGCGGGCCGGCCGCCTCGGCGGTGACAGCCGTGCCGGCGATGATTGCCGCGGCCATCGCAACCGCCGGGGACCGGAGCCACTGGCTGCGCTTCAACAAATTGTCCAGCTTTCCTTGAGGAAATCGGGGTAGGCGGGACCCGGGCGCCTTGCAGCGCCCGGGCCGCGCTGGTCAGAGCGAGAAGAAGTAGAGCATCCAGGACGGCTGGGCGTTCGCCACGAAGGCCGCGTTCGGATCATCGCCGTTCGCCAGATAGCCGCCGCCGCGGTTGATCTTGTCGGTGCCGACGGCGATGGCGACGTACTGCTTGCCGCCAACCTCGTAGGTCATCGGCGGTGCTTCGATGGCGCCGCCGAGATTGATGCGCCACAGCGTCTCGAGCGTCTCGTCGTTGAGCGCCGTCACCTCGCCGTCGACCGTCGAGGAGAAGACGAGGCCGCCGGCGGTCGACAGCGTTCCGCCATAGGAAGGGAACGGCGTCTTGCGCTTGAAGGCAATGTCGCCGCTCATGTTCACCGCCCAGATACCGCCCGACGTCGGCTGGCTGACCATGGCCGAGGCCGTGCTGCAGCCATCGATGCCGGAGGCATAGATGAGATTGGTGCGGTGGCTGTAGCTCGTCGGCCAGTGGCTGACGCCGCCCTGCGGAATCGGGCAGGTCCGGTCGGCCTTGTTCTCGCCGAGATAGGGCCGGTTGGCATAGTGCTGGATGCCGCCGGCGGCGAGGCTCGGATCATACTCCACCGGCTTGCCGGTCTTCGGGTCGATGCCGGCCGTCCAGTTCAGCTCCGTCACGTATTGCGTGGCCTTGAGGAAGCGGCCGTCCGCCGCATCGAGCATGTAGTAGAAGCCGTTGCGCGCGAAATGGCCGAGGCGCAGTTGCCCGTCGACCTTGAGGAGATGCATCGAGCCGGGCTCGTCATAGTCCCACTGATCGTTGGGCGTGTACTGGAAGTACCACTTCAGCGCACCGGTCTGGGCGTCGAGCGCGACGGTGCTTGCCGTGTAGAGGTTGTCGCCCGGCCGCAGGGTCGGGTCGGCGATCGGCGCCGGGTTCGAGGTGCCGGCAAAGAGCATGTTGGACTCGGGGTCGAATGTCGGCGCCGGCCCGTAGATGTTGCCGCCGCCGACCTTCCAGATGTCGGAATCCTGCGGCCAGGTCTCATGGCCCGGCTCGCCCGGCCCCGGAATGATCCAGAACCGCCAGAGCAGGGAACCGTCTTCCGGGCTGTGCGCCTCGATGCGGCCGCGTTGGCCGTTGGTGTCGCCGCCGGCGCCCATGATGATGCTGCTGCCGGTGGCGAGCAGCGCCGTCGTGTAGCTCGCCTGATCCTCCTGCGTCGCAGCGCTCCACAGCACCTCGCCGGAGGCCGCATCGATGGCCAGCAGGTAGCCGTCATTGGTCGTCGAGTAGATCCTGTCGCCAAGCGCCGCGACGCCGCGCATCTGCGCCACGGCGCCGAGCTCGGGATCGGTCTCGGGATTCATGATCCAGTTGATATAGGCCCGCTCGCCGCCGCTGACGTCGATGCGGTAGACGACGCTCATGCCGTCGGCGAAATACATGATGCCGTCGTCGACGAGCGGCGTGCCGTGAACGCCGCCGCCGAATCCGGCGCGGTTGTTGGGCATGAGAGGCAGGGCAAAGGCGACCTTCAGCCCGCCGACCGTCTCCCGGTTGATCTGCTCCAGGGGCGAGTAGCGGCTGCCGTCATAGGTGCGATTGTTCGTCAGCCAGTTGCCGTCCTCCGGGCTGAGCAGCCGATCATAGGTGATCGGCCCCGCAGAGGCATTGCTTGCAAAGATGGCAGCCGTCATCGCGGCGGCGGACGCCGCGAGCTTGTGCCTGGTTCCTGATGTCATTGGCGCTTCCTTCCGACCGGAGAATATTGGCCCTGCCGCTATTGCAGGGCCGGGTCCGGTATCAGCGGAGGCCGGCGGAAGCATATCCCAACATTGAAATCCCAGAATTGGGATTGGCCGTCCCCGGGCAAGGTCCAGGCTGGGCTGGCAGGTGCGGAAGACTTTGAGGTTGCAGCCAATGCTGCGCGCCCGCCGGCGAATATTGCCGATGAGGACCGGGACTGCAGCTAAGCGGCCTCGGCCCCCGGAGATCAGGCGGCGCCGCGCTCCAGAGGCGGAAACCAGCTCAGGTCGACGCAAAGCAAGGCCAGCTGCGACTGACGCGAGATGCCGAGCTTCGAGTAGACATTTCTCATGTAGGTGCGGACCGTCGCGACGGTGAGACCGGTTTCCTCGGCCGCGGCATGCGCCGTCAGCCCGGCGCCGATGCAGGCCGCCACCTGCGCCTCCGTGGCAGTCAGCCCGAGGCCGCGAAACGCGCTCTCGGCCGCCCGCGAAAGCTGCCGGCGCTCCGGATCGACGACGATGATGAGCCTGTCGACGGAACGCCTGAACATCTCATGGAGCTGCCCGCCGGGGCTGGAGACATTGGGAATGAGCCTCACGATGAGGTCCTGGCGGCCGCTCGGCCGATGGACGCGCGCGACGGTGGTCGGGCACGGCGCGTCCCTGTCGCGGGCGGTTTCGACAAGCCGGCGCACCGCCGCCTCGCTGCTTCTCGACCAGACCCTGAAACCGCCGTTCTCCAGCTCCAGCCCGTCGCCGAGAAGTTCTAGGGCCACCGAATTGAGCGCTTCGATGCGCCCCGCCAGCACGCCGAAGGCACCCAGGCCGGCACTGTCCAGGACGGAAAACGCGCTGCGCTCGCCCTTGGACCGATCCATGCGATCGGCGATCTGCACGCCAACCGAGATAAGATCGGCCACCTCGTCAAATCTCGCCAGCTGCTCGGGATCGTAATAGGTCGAGCCGGCCGCCTTCAGAACGGTGAACATCATTCCGAATTCGCCGCCGCCCCATATGCATTTGGCGGCGAAATCGCCGGTGCCGCTGCGCGGCAGCACGTCGGTGAAAAACCGATGGGACGGCGTCCCTCGGAATCCTGAAGACGGCACCGCAGCGTCGGTGATGACATCGGCCGAGCGCTGCCGGATGGCCGACAGGAAAAACGGCAGCCGCGGATCGTTCTCGATCCAGTTCTCCGAAAAATAGATCTGATTCATGCGGGCGAGGCCCGGGGACGAGACGATGCTCGTCGTCCAGGGCAGCGTGGTCAGCGTGGCTCCGACGCCGCAAGCCTCGCGCGCCGCATCGTGCAGGACCTCGTTCCAGCCGCTGCCCCTGAGGGCGGCGTCGACGATCCTTTCCCGAAGCCCTTGCATGACCATGTGCCAGTCCCCGTCGCTTGCGATTGCTGACGACCTCTCCCCGGTCGTGGCAGACACGGAACTGAGGATAATCGCTGCCGGCGCCGGGGGCCGATCCATATTTTAGGATAGGCACCCGGGAAAAAGCCACAACCGCAACGTTGGCGACAAGCGTGTCTAGTGTGGGAAGCGGTCACATTCCTTGGCGCCGTCCCCGTAGAAATAGACGCACTGCTCGTAAGTGATGTCGCCTTTGCCTTTCACATAATTGGCAACATAGTAGGCAAGATCATCGATCTGCTTGGCGTCGAAGCGCTTCGGGTTCGCCGGCGGCGCCGCCGTCCCGAGCTGCGTCAACGTGGAATCGTAGCATTCGGGCTTGCCGATCGGCCGATAGGCATTCTTGTAGAAGAAGGGCATCGCCGTGCCCGGCCGGCCGCAGGCGACTGTCATGCGGATCGCGTCATAGTCGAGGATCGTCTGGCGCAGCGACGGTCCGACGGGGTTGGGGCCTTCCGGCTGGCCGTTGCCCGACCAGCCGTGGCAGGCGCGGCATCCCGCATCCTTGAAGACCTGCAGGCCGGCATCGATCCGCGCCTGGTCGATGGCCTCCGCCGGAGCCTCGGCCGCGGCCGCCGGCGGCGTCTCCCCGGGAGCGACTTCCTGTCCGACAGACGGCATGGCGCCGTTGGCCATGGCGTAGCCGGCGACAAGACCGCCGGCTAGAAGGCGGCGGACATTCCGGGGAAGGCAGGGCATCGGCATCTTTCCAGTTCGGGGGCTTGTTTCCGGTTCGGGGCCTTGACCGGCTCCGGGGTCCTGGCCGGCGTGCCGGAGGCAACGCCGCATCCTGGCCGGTGACCAAAGCAGGGGGATGCGCCCTTCGAAATCCCAAAACTGGGAGACCGGCGCGCCCAAGGGTCGGGTGCAGCGAAAAGGCGGGTACCTGAACTTTGGGATTTTGGACGTCGCAGTGGCGCTCTATCCGGCGCCGGTCAGCACGTCCTCCAAACTGCCGGCCGGTCCTCCCCGGCCGGCTTTTTTTTCAGCGCCCGGGACTGTTCCTCACGCACTTCGCTGTGCTATTCGTTATGTTATAACATTACCAGACAGCGATGATGCCCATGCCCGACTCCCCAATTTCCAACGTCCCCTCTTCCGACAAGCGCCTGCCCGTCACGGTGCTGTCCGGCTTTCTCGGTGCCGGCAAGACGACGCTGCTCAACCATGTCCTCAACAATCGCGAGGGCCGCCGCGTCGCGGTCATCGTCAACGACATGAGCGAGGTGAATATCGACGCCGAGCTGGTGCGCGAGGGCGGCGGCAACCTGTCGCGCACCGACGAGAAGCTGGTGGAGATGACCAATGGCTGCATCTGCTGCACGCTGCGCAACGACCTCCTGACGGAGGTGCGGCGCCTCGCCGGCGAGGGGCGCTTCGACTACCTGCTGATCGAGGGCACCGGCATCGCCGAGCCGCTGCCGATCGCCGCCACCTTCGACTTCCGCGACGAGGACGGCGCCTCGCTGTCGGACGTGGCGCGGCTCGACACGATGGTGACGGTGGTCGATGCCGCCAACCTGCTGCGTGACTATGGCAGCCGCGATTTCCTGCGCGACCGCGGCGAGACGGCCGGCGACGGCGACGAGCGCACCATCGTCGACCTCTTGGTCGACCAGATCGAGTTCGCCGATGTCGTCGTCATCAACAAGGTGTCCGGCGTGGCGCCGCAGCAGCGCGACCTGGTGCGCCGCGTCGTCAAGGCGCTCAATCCGGATGCCCGGCTGATCGAGACCGATTTCGGCCGCGTCGCGCTTGCCGACGTCCTCGACACCGGCCTCTTCGACTACGAGCGGGCGCACGAGCATCCGCTGTGGTTCAAGGAGCTGAACGGCTTCGCCGACCATGTCCCGGAGACGGAGGAATACGGCATCGGCAGCTTCGTCTACCGCGCCCGCCGGCCGTTCCATCCCGCCCGCTTCCGCGCCTTCCTCGACCGCACCTGGCCCGGCCTGATCCGCGCCAAGGGGCATTTCTGGCTCGCCAACCGGCCGCAATGGGCCGGCGAGCTCAGCATCGCCGGCGCCGTCTGCCGCACCGAGGGGCTCGGCTTCTGGTGGGCGGCGGTGCCGCAAGAACGCTGGCCGGACCATCCGGAATGGCGCGCCCTGCTGCAGCGCAACTGGACGCCCGGCTGGGGCGACCGGCGCCAGGAGCTGGTGTTCATCGGCACCGGCGTCGACCGCCAGGCGATCGCCGCGGCGCTCGATGCCTGCCTCGTCGGGCCGCCCGACCCAGCCGCCTATGACAGCAGCAAGTACCGTAAGCTGCCCGACCCCTTCCCGGTCTGGGGCCGCGCCTGAGTGGCCCGGGCGCCCGGCCTCCGTCGGGCGCCCCGGCCGTTGCCTCAGCCGCCGGCCTGAAGCTGCTGCACCGCTTCCAGATGATGCTGCAGGGTCGGCAGGGTCTTGGCGGCGAAGTCCTTCAGCTGCTGATCGTCGCCGCTCTGGGAATAGCCGGTGAACAGGGCGATCGCCTCTTGGTGGGCCGCCAGCTGCTGCTGCAGATAGGTGTCATCGGCCGTCCCGGCCGCCGCCTGCTTCAGCTGCGTCACCATGTCGGCATGCTTGGGCATGAGGTCGGCCGGCACCGTGCCGCCCTCCGCCTCGACGATCGACTTCAGCTCGGCGCCCGCCTTGCCGTGGTCGTCGATCAGCATCTGGGCCAGCTGCCGGATGCCGTCGTTCTGCGTCTGCTCCAGGATCAGCTGGCTCGACTGCACCTCGTACATGCCGCCCGAGGCGGCGCCGGAGATGAAATCATCGCGGGTGACGGTGCCGGCATTGCTCATCGGGGTCTCGCCGGCCGGCGGGGTCTGGCCAGGCGGGGCCTGCATGGGCTGCTCGCTCGGCGCCTGGTCCTGGGCGACGGCCGGCATTGCCAGGACGAGCGTCGCGACGATTGCGGTCATGGTTTTCATGGGAAGCTCCACATCGGGGGCCGCGCCAATGCGGCGCCTGGGCCAGCAACGCCGGCTCGCTACGGCCGTTCCCACTCCACCCCCGACGGTACGGTGGCGCACGGCGCGAGGCGCGATTCGGCCGGCCCGCCCCTGGGCGCGCACCGCCTTACGCCGCGGCGCTGCCGGGCGTTTCGGCGAAGACCAGCGAGCGGTGGGCGGCGCTGCCGGCCATGGTGCCGCTGGCGACCGCCAGGGAGATCGCTGCCATCGGGTTCGTCGCGTCGCCGCAGGCGAAGACGCCGGCAACGCTCGTCGCCTGCATGGCGTCGACGGCGATCAGCCGGCCGGCCGGCGTCTCCGCCAGGGCGCAGCCGAGCCGCTCCGGAATGTCGCTCGCCAGCCGCACCGGCGCGGCGACGAAGAGGCCGGCAAAGGGCAGCCGGCGCCCGTCCGCCAGCACCAGAACAGGGGCGCCGCGCGGCCCGTCGACGGCGCGGATCGGCGCCGGCTCAAGGGCAATGCCGCGCTGTTCGAGCTCCTGCCGCTGCGCCGCATCGGGCGTCAGCACGCCGTTGGTGAACAGCGTCACCGGGCCCCATTCGGAGACCGTCACGGCATGGTGCAGCGACAGCGGGCCGGTGGCGATGACGGCGAGCGGACGGCGGTCCAGCTCGTAGCCGTGGCAATAGGGGCAGGCCATCGCCCCGGCGCCCCATTGCGCCTCCAGGCCCGGGATGGCCGGCAGCATGTCGGCGACGCCGCCGGCAAGGACGAGGCGGCGGCCGTTCTGGCGAGTGCCGTCGGCGAGGGTGACGGAGAAGGCATCGGCGCTGCCCGCCGCGTCGATGGCGGCGCCGTCGATCCAGGTCACCGTCGGGTAGCGCAGCAGCTGCGCCCGCGCCTCGCCGGCGATGGCCTCCGGCGGGCGGCCGTCCTGGCCGAGGAAGCCGTGCGACTCGGCGGCGAAGCGGTTGCGGCGCAGGCCTGCATCGACCACCAGGATGCGCTTGCGCGCCCGCGCCAGCTGCAGCGCGGCGGAGAGGCCGGCATAGCTGCCGCCGATGATGATGACATCATGCATGATGATGTTACGCATGGGCGTGGTCCCTGTGCGCCGTGTGGCCGCGCTGCCGCCAGAGGGCATCGAAATCGGTGGCGATGTCGGCCAGCGTGACGCCGGCCAGCCGCTGCAGCACCAGCGCCTGCGCCGCCGCCATGGTCTCGGCGAGGCGGGCATTCACCGCCTGCTCGGCCAGGCATTGCGGCGCCTCGCTGCGATTGCCGAAGGCAAGGAGTTCCGGGCTGCCCAGCGCCTCATGGACATCGGCCAGCGTGATCGCCGCCGCCAGCCGGTCGAGCCGCCAGCCACCGCCATGGCCCTTCTCCGAGGCGACGATGCCGGCCCGCCGCAGCCCCGCCATGGTACGGCGGACGACGACGGCATTGGTGCCCAGATACCCCGCCAGCGCCTCCGAGGTCAGCGGCCGCCCGGCCTCGGCCATGTGGAGGAGGAGATGCAGCATGGAGCAGAGGCGCGTGTCGGATTTCATGTAACCATGATTGATACATGAGATGCCGATGTCAATGGGCGGGGCGCGGAGCGGCGGTGTGTGGGTGCGCGCCTTCCGATGGCATTGCGTACCGCCATTTCCAGCCCAGCTGCGTCACGCCCGGGCGAAGACCCGGGCATCCACGCGAACACCCGCGGTGCATGGGAAAAGCGCCTCGCGGTCGGCGCTTCGGTCTGCGCCATGCGTGTTCGCGTGGGAATGCCGGATCAAGTCCGGCCATGACGTCTGTGGGGTGGAAACGGGGTGCGAACCTCCCGATGGCATCGCGTACCGCCATTTCCATGCCAGCTGCGTCATGCCCGGGCGAAGACCCGGGCATCCACGCGAACACCGGCGGCGCATGGGAAACGCGCCTCGCGGTCGGCGCTTCGTTCTGCGCCATGCGTGTTCGCGTGGATGGCCGGATCAAGTCCGGCCATGACGCCTGTGGGGTGGAAACGGGGTGCGAACCTCCCGATGGCGCTCCCCACCTGACCCCGGCTGCGCCGGGGCCACCCTCCCCCGTTCCATACATCCGGTGAGGGATGGGCGCCCGGCGTGAGGGGTGGCGTAGGGTGGGCAAGGCAGAGCCTTGCCCACGCGGACATGACGCGCTCGACCTTCGACCGGGTGGGCAAGCGCCTGCGGCGCATGCCCACCCTACGGAGCGCTGTCAGTCGGCGCTGCGGAAGGTTTCGCGGATTGTGCGGACTTCGCCGAGGTCCTTGGCCATGTAGCCCGGCAGCTGCCTTATCGCCTCGCGGAACTCGGCGCTGCGCATCACTTCCAGCAGGCGTCTGACGACCTCCTGCTCCAGCGTTTCGGCGCGGCAGACGAAGAAATAGTCCTCGGTGACGAGGCGCACGAAATCGAGGTCGAACTGGCGGGCGGCGGCTTCGACGCCGAAGGCGGCATCGGCCATGTCGCTGGCGACATAGGCCGCCACGGCGGCGTGGGTGAATTCGGACTGCTCGTAGCCGTTGATCTGGTGCGGATCGTGGCCGTGCTGCGCCAGGAGCTGGTCGAACAGCAGCCGCGAGCCGGAATTGGGGTCGCGGTTGACGAAGCGGATCGCCGGGTCGGTCAGCCGCTCCAGATTGTAGATTTGCAGCGGATTGCCCTTCTTGACGATCAGGCCCATCTCGCGTGTCACGAAGCCGATCACCCGGTGCTCGGAGGGGATGATCAGCCCCCTGGTGGCGGCGATGTTCTGCTTGCGCAGCGCCCCCTGCGGCAGGTGCATGCCGGCAAGGTCGCAGCCGTCATGGGCGAGCGAGACCAGCGAGGCGGGATTGCCGACATAGCGCAGGTCGAAGGTGACGTCGGTCTCGCGGTCGAGGATCTCTCGCAGCTTCGATACCGCGAAGCCGTGGCTGGCGTGGATGCGCAGCGTGTTGGTGGCCTGCTGCAGCAGCTGGTTGATCTCCGTCTCCAGCTCCTGCGACAGGTTCTGCAGCTGCGGCCCGAGGCGGGCCTGCAATCGCTGCCCGGCCCAGACCAGTTTCTCGCCGAGCTGGGTCAGCTGCGTCCCCTTGCCGCGCCGGCGCTCGACCAGCGGCATGTCGAAAAAGGCGCCCCAGCTTTCGATCAGGTTCCAGGCGTGGCGGTAGGAGAGATGCGCCTGCGCCGCCGCGGCGGTGATCTTGCCGCTCTCCCGGATCTCGTTCAGGAAATCGAGCAGAACCAGCATGCTGGCGGCGCTGTCGTCGCGGCGGAAGCGCCATTGCGGTGCGATCTCGACCCTGATCATCCGCCCTTCCGTTCCCTCCGCCCTGCCCGCACTATATGAAATTCAGATCATATATCGCCGGCGCAGATATGCTCGCCGATACATAAATGGCCGCCGCCAGGCGGGCAAAATATCATATTTACTTGCCCCTTCAACCGAGGATACTCGCCCCTCAGAGGGACGTCCGGCGGCTGTGGCCAGCGGATGGACATATGAACTGAACCTCATATTCGAGGGGAGACATGACGAAATTCATCACCGGCGCGCGCCATGACCTGCTGATCGGCGGCGAGCGGGTTCCGGCTGCCTCCGGGCGCTATTTCGAGACGCGCGATCCCGCCACCGAGGAGGTGATCGGCCTCGTCGCCGAGGCCGATGCCGCCGATGTCGATGCCGCGGTGCGTGCGGCGCGCGCCGCCTTCGAGGGCGACTGGGGCCGCATGCGGCCGGCCGATCGCGGCCAGGTGCTGCTGCGCCTCGCCGAGCTCATCCGCCGCGACCAGGAAGAGCTGATCGAGCTGGAGAGCCTCGATTCCGGCAAGCCGGTGTCGGCCGTGCGCCGCCAGGACCTGCCGGCGGTGATCGACACGCTGCTCTACTATGCCGGCTGGGCCGACAAGATCCACGGCGAGGTCATCCCCGCCCGCACCGACGCGCTGACCTATACGCTGCGCGAGCCGCTGGGCGTCGTCGGCGCCATCATCCCGTGGAACTTCCCGCTGATGATCGGCATGTGGAAGATCGCCCCGGCGCTCGCCTGCGGCTGCACGGTGGTGCTGAAGCCGGCCGAGCTGACGCCGCTGACGGCGCTGAAGATCGGCGCGCTGGCGCTGGAAGCCGGCCTGCCGGCAGGGGCGCTCAACGTCGTGCCGGGCTTCGGCAACAGCGCCGGCCAGGCGATCGTCGACCATCCCGACATCGACAAGGTCACCTTCACCGGCTCGCCCGGCGTCGGCCGCCGCATCCTGCAGGGCGCCGCCGGCAACCTGAAGCGGGTGACGCTGGAGCTCGGTGGCAAGTCGGCCAACATCGTCTTCCCCGAGGCCGATCTCGACAGCGCCGCCAAGGCGGCGAGCTCGGGCATCTTCTTCAACAGCGGCCAGGTCTGCTCGGCCGGCTCGCGCGTCCTGGTGCACCGCTCGGTCCATGACGCGCTGGTGGAGCGGCTGGTGGCACGGGCCGCCGGCGTGCGCCTCGGCGATCCGCGCGATGCCGCCACGGCGATGGGGCCGCTGATCTCCGCCACGCAGATGGAGCGGGTGCTGAACTATATCGACATCGGCCGCCAGGAAGGCGCCAGCGTCGCCTTTGGCGGCGCCCGCGCCGGCAAGCGCGGCTATTTCGTCGCCCCGACCGTCTTCACCGGCGTCGCGCACGAGATGCGCATCTCGCAGGAGGAGATCTTCGGCCCGGTCGTCGCGGTCATCCCGTTCGACGACGAGGACGAGGCGGTGCGGCTCGCCAACGGCACCAGCTACAGCCTCGCCGCCGGCGTCTGGACCGAGGACATCACCCGCGGCATCCGCATGACCGGGCGCCTCAAGGCCGGCACGGTCTGGGTCAACACCTACGGCCCGACCGATGTCCGCCTGCCCTGGGGCGGCATGCGCGATTCCGGCTTCGGCCGCGAACACGGCGACGCCGCCATCGAGAACTTCACCGAGCCGAAGGCGGTGTGGATCAACACGCGGCGGTGAAGCGGGCGGGGTATGGCGCCTCGTTCGGCAAGGGCGCTCCCCACCCGACCCCGGCTGTCGCCGGGGCCACCCTCCCCGTTCCGGCTACGGCATTCACACATCGTGTTTGAAAGGCTGTTGAATGTCTGATTCAGTCT
>CAZAAW010000032.1:0-26752 GCA_964483325.1 uncultured Hyphomicrobiales bacterium | reverse complement strand
GGGGCGAGGGGGCGGGATTACCCCGCCGGCTGAATGTCGGGCCGCACGTTGAACGGCCGGGTCAGGATGAGGGCGACAAGCGCCAGCAGCACCGCCGCCATGGCGGCCAGCGTGGCGTAATCGGTGAGCGCCGGCTTCAGCGCCATGTCGGCGACCACCATGAAGAGGACGACGGCGTCGATGCGGCCAATGCGGGCCAGCCGGCCCATGTCGGCCACCGCCGCGGCAGTCAGGCCCTCGGCGGCGACCATGCGGCTGAGGCGCTCGGAGACCGGCTTCAGCACGGTGGTGCCGATGACGATCGTCGAGGCGATGCCGGCGAGGCCGAGGATGACCCAGAAGTCGGCGAAGCTCCACGGCCCGACGATCATCAGGCCGATACCGAAGGCGAGCGTGGCCAGCGAGGCAGGCATGAAGAGGATGCCGCCGAGAGCGGCCATGTCGTCGAGGACGCGGCCGAGGGCGGCGGCGCTGCCGGCGCGTTCGGCGCGGATGCCCATCACGGTCAGCATGAAGCCACCGCCGAGCCAGACGATGGCGCAGGCGATATGGCCGAAGAGGAGGATGTCGTAGAGGTCCATGTCGATCGGTTCCCGTAGCGTCTTGCGAGGGACGCGATTTGCTTTGTTGGGACCGATGACTACGCCGGCGGTGTTTCCGGCCGACGGCGTCGATATTGCGTCACCGTTTCGTCGCTAGCTTTTTTGCGCCAGCGCCTTCAGCCGGTAGAGCGCCTCCAGCGCCTGGCGCGGCGTCAGTTCGTTGGGGTCGATGGCGTCCAGTGCCTCGGCCAGCGGATCAGGTGCCGGCGGCTCGGGCTCCGGCGCGGTGCTGCGGGCGGCGCTGAAGAGCGGCAGGTCGTCGATCAGCGCTGCGGCCGGCGAGCGGCGGTCGGCCGCCTCCAGCTGCTTCAGCACCGCCCGGGCGCGTTCGATCACCGGCTTCGGCAGGCCGGCGAGACGCGCTACCTGGATGCCGTAGGAGCGGTCGGCGGCGCCGGGCACGATCTCGTGCAGGAAGGCGACCTCTCCCTTCCATTCCTTGACCCGCACGGTGGCGTTGTGAAGCCGCGGCAGGCGCTGCGCCAGCGCCGTCAGCTCGTGGTAATGCGTCGCGAAGAGCGACCGGCTGCGGTTGGAATCGTGCAGGTGCTCGATCGCCGCCCAGGCGATGGAGAGGCCGTCGAAGGTCGCCGTGCCGCGGCCGATCTCGTCGAGGATGACCAGCGAGCGCTGCCCGGCCTGGTTGAGGATCGCCGCCGTCTCGACCATCTCGACCATGAAGGTCGAGCGGCCGCGGGCAAGGTCATCCGCCGCCCCGACGCGCGAGAACAGGCGGTCGACGATGCCGATATGGGCGGTCTTCGCCGGGACGTAGGAGCCCATCTGCGCCAGGATGGCGATGAGCGCGTTCTGGCGCAGGAACGTCGACTTGCCGGCCATGTTGGGACCGGTGATCAGCCAGATGCGGCCGTCGCCGCCGCCCTGCAGCGGCCCGAGATCGGCATCGTTGGCGATGAAGGGCTTGCCGCCATCCTGGCGCAGCGCCTGCTCCACCACCGGATGCCGGCCGCCCGCGACGGCGAAGGCGAGCGAGGTGTCGACCTGCGGCCGTCCGTAGCCCTCGGCCTCGGCCAGCACCGCCAGCCCGGCGGTGACGTCGAGGACCGCCAGCGCCGCGGCGGTGCGGCGGATGGCGTCGGCCGCCGCGACGACCTTGTCCTCCAGTTCGTCGAACAAAGCGAGCTCGATGGCGAGGGCCTTTTCGGCAGCGCCGGCGATGCGGGCTTCGAGGTCGCCGAGCTCGGTGGTCGAGAAGCGCAGCGCTCCGGCCATTGTCTGGCGATGGATGAAGCGGGCATTCAGCGGCGGCGCCAGCAGCCGGTCGCCGGCCGGGCTCGACACCTCGATGAAATAGCCGAGCACGTTGTTGTGCTTGATCTTCAGCGCCCGCAGGTCCGTCTCGGCGGCGTAGCGGGCCTGCAGGCCGGCGATGACCTTGCGGCTTTCGTCGCGCAGCGCCCGCGCCTCGTCGAGCTCGCCCCTGGCGCCGGCGCGGATGAAATTGCCGTCGCGCTTCAGGAGCGGCAGCTCGTCGGCGAGCGCCGCTGCCAGCGCCTCGCCGAGAGCCGGCGGCACGGCGGCAAGATCGGCCGTCGCCTCCGCCAGCTCGGCTGGCATGGCGCCGATCCCGGCAAGGTCTGCGGCGATGGCGCCGGCCGCCTCCAGCCCGGTGCGGATGGCGTTGAGGTCGCGCGGGCCGCCGCGCTCCAGCGACAGCCGCGACAGGGCGCGGGCCATGTCGGGCACGGCGGCGAGCCGGTCGCGCAGGCGCCGGCGCAGCGTCGTCTGGCCGAGCAGGAAACCGACGGCGTCGAGCCGGGCGTCGATCAGCGCCGGATCGGTCGACGGGCTGGCGAGGCGCTGGGCGAGCAGGCGCGCCCCGGCGCCGGTGACGGTGCGGTCGATGGCAGCAAGGAGGCTGCCGCGGCGCTCGCCGCCGAGCGTCTGCGTCAACTCCAGATTGGCGCGCGTCGCTGCGTCGATCAGCATCGCCGCGCCGGCGCTCTCGCGCACCGGCGGCGCCAGCTGCGGCCGCGCCTCGATCTGCGTCTTCTCGACATAGGCGAGTGCCGCCGCGGCGGCCGCCAGCTCGGTGCGGCTGAAGCTGCCGTGGCCATCGAGGGTCGAGAGGCCGAAGGCGGCGGCCAGGCGCGGCGCCGCCGTGGCGCCGTCGAAGAAGGCCGGCGGCAGCGGCGTCACCGCCGGACCGAGACTGCGCCATAGCGGCGCCAGGGCGGCGTCGGAAAGCAGCGCCTCCGGCACCAGCACCTCGCGCGGCTCGAGGCGGGCGATCTCGGCCGGCAGGGCCGGGCCCTCGGCAAGGCCGATGCGGAAATCGCCCGTCGAGATGTCGATCGTCGCCAGGCCGTATTGGTCGCCGCCGGAGTCGCGGCTGCGGGCGATGGCGGTGAGGAAGCTTGCCGCCCGCGCATCGAGAAGCTTTTCCTCCGTCAGCGTGCCGCGCGTCACCAGGCGGCGCACGGCGCGGCTCACCACCGAGCGGCCGCCGCGCTTCTTCGCCTCCGCCGGGTCTTCGGTCTGGTCGCACACGGCGACGCGGAAGCCGGCGGCGATCAGCTTCTGCAGGTAGTCGTCGGCGGCATGCACCGGCACGCCGCACATCGGGATGTCGGCGCCGAGATGCTTGCCGCGCTTGGTGAGGGCGATGCCGAGCGCCTGCGAGGCGGCGACGGCATCGTCGAAGAACAGCTCGTAGAAATCGCCCATGCGATAGAACAGGAGATAGTCGGCATTGGCCGCCTTGATCTCCAGATATTGTTCCATCATCGGCGTCGGCCGGCCGGCCGGCGTATCCGCTTCGGTTTCTTGTCTCGCCATGGGCTCGCTGCGGGGGCCGCGACGACGCATCGCCGGCCGCTGCCGCAGGCTAGCAAAGCCGGCCGTCCGCCGCACGCGCCGCAGCCGCTGCGGCTGTGGACACGAAGCCGGGCGCCGGCCGGCAAAAAACCTCGCGGAAAGCTTGAGATAGGCGGGACCTTTGCTATGTTCGCGGCCCCTGCCCGTCATTTTCGACGCCGCCGGCGCTGTCGTTGCGCCGGCCCGGCGTCCATCCAAGGATCTTTCCGCCCACCATGGCCGACAAAGCGATGCGTCCGGGCAGCGGCAAAGCGCTGCTGACCGACCAGGAAGCCCTGCAATTCCACGCGCGCGGCCGGCCCGGCAAGCTGGAGATCACCCCGACCAAGCCGATGGCGACGCAGCGCGACCTGTCGCTCGCCTATTCGCCCGGCGTCGCCGCGCCGGTGCGGGCCATCGCCGAGGACGGCAGCCGCGCCTACGACTATACTTCGCGCGGCAACCTTGTGGCGGTGATCACCAACGGCACCGCCATTCTCGGCCTCGGCAATCTCGGCCCGCTCGCCTCCAAGCCGGTGATGGAGGGCAAGGCGGTGCTCTTCAAGCGCTTCGCCGACGTCGATTCGATCGACCTGGAGATCGACACCGAGGATGTCGACGCCTTCATCGACAGCGTGCGCTATCTCGGACCGTCCTTCGGCGGCATCAACCTGGAGGACATCAAGGCGCCGGACTGCTTCATCATCGAGAGCCGGCTGCGCGAGCTCATGGACATCCCGGTGTTCCATGACGACCAGCACGGCACGGCGATCATCTCGGCGGCCGGCCTCCTCAACGCCCTCCACCTCACCGGGCGCGACATCGCCACGACGCGGCTCGTCTGCAACGGCGCCGGCTCCGCCGGCATCGCCTGCATCGAGCTGGTCAAGGCGATGGGCATGCGGCCGGAGAACGTCACCCTGTGCGACACCAAGGGCGTCGTCTGGAAGGGCCGCAGCGAGGGCATGAACCAGTGGAAGTCGGCGCACGCGGTCGAGACCGACCGGCGCACGCTGGCCGAGGCGATGGAGGGCGCGGATGTCTTCTTCGGCCTCTCCGCCAAGGGCGCGCTGACCGCCGAGATGGTGCGCTCCATGGCGGCCAATCCGATCATCTTCGCCATGGCCAACCCCGATCCGGAGATCACCCCGGAGGAAGTGGCGGAGATCCGCGACGACGCCATCATGGCCACCGGCCGCTCCGACTATCCCAACCAGATCAACAACGTCCTCGGCTTCCCCTACATCTTCCGCGGCGCCCTCGACGTGCGCGCCTCGACCATCAACGAGGCGATGAAGGTCGCCGCCGCCGAGGCGCTGGCGGCGTTGGCGCGCGCCGACGTGCCGGACGAGGTGGCCGCCGCCTACCAGGGCAAGCGTCCCAAGTTCGGCAGCGACTACATCATCCCGGTGCCGTTCGACCCGCGCCTGATCAGCGAGGTGCCGCCGGCCGTCGCCCGCGCGGCAATGGAATCGGGCGTCGCGCGGCGGCAGATCGAGGACATGAACGCCTACCGGCTGGAGCTGTCGGCGCGCCGCGATCCGATCGTCTCGACCCTGCAGCGCATCTATGAAGGCGTCCGCCAGGCGCCGAAGCGGGTGGTCTTCGCCGAGGGCGAGGAGGAGCAGGTGATCCGCGCCGCGGCGAGCTTCGCGGCGCAGAAGCTCGGCACGGCGGTGCTGATCGGCCGCGAGGAAGACGTGCGGCAGAAGGCGACCGCCGCCGGCATCGATCTGCGCGAGGGCATCGAGATCCTCAACGCCCGCCTGTCGCACCGCAACCGCGCCTATGCCGACTTCCTCTATTCGCGGCTGCAGCGCGAGGGCTACCTGTTCCGCGACTGCCAGCGCCTGATCAATACCGACCGCAACCATTTCGGCGCCGCCATGGTGGCGCTCGGCGATGCCGACGCCATCGTCTCCGGCATCACGCGCAACTACCAGACGGTGCTGGAGGATTTCCGCCGCGTCATCGACCCGGCGCCCGGCCACCGGGTGATCGCCGTGTCGCTGGTGCTGTCGCGCGGCCGCACGGCGCTGGTCGCCGATACCGCCGTCACCGACATGCCCAATGCCGAGGAGCTGGCCGATATCGCCGTCGAGGCGGCCGGCGTGGCGCGGCGGCTCGGCTACGACCCGCGCGTCGCCATGCTCGCCTATTCGACCTTCGGCCACCCGAAGGGCGAGCGCTCCGAGCGGGTCAAGGAGGCGGTGCAGATCCTCAACCGCCGCAATGTCGATTTCGAGTTCGACGGCGAGATGGCGGCCGACGTGGCGCTCAACATGGACGTCATGTCGCTCTACCCGTTCTGCCGCCTGTCGGGTCCGGCCAATGTACTCGTCATGCCGGCGTTCCACTCCGCCTCGATCAGCACCAAGATGCTGCAGGAGCTGGGCGGCGCGACCGTGATCGGGCCGCTGCTTGTCGGCCTCGCCAAGCCGGTGCAGATCCTGTCGCTCGGCTCCAAGGATTCCGACATCGTCAACATGGCGGCGCTCGCCGCCTACAATATCAGCTCCTGACCGCCGACGGCCGGGCGCCGAGAAGTAGACTTAGCAGGGCGCCGGCAAGGATCGGCGGTCCGTGGATATCGGCGGTGACGGCGAGGCCGAAGCCGAGCGCCAGGATCACCGCACCGCCGAGGCGCGGCTGGAACGGCCAGGGCGGCCGGTGCAGCACCGCGAAGCCGGCAAGGCCGCCGAGCAGTCCCGCCGAGGCGATCGAGCTGCCGCCGCCGGATGGCTCCCAGGCGAGGGCGATCAGCCCCGCCAGGATGCCGCAGCCGAAATAGAGCACCAGCCAGCGCCAGCGGCCGAAGATCCATTCCGCCAGCGTGCCGACGATGGCGATGGCGGCGAAGTCGACGACGATCTGCGCCGTGCCGTCGACATGGACGAACAGCGCCGTCAGCAGCCGCCATGGCGCCGTCAGCAGCTCATCCGGGCGCCGCGCCAGCGCCTCGGTCCAGCCCGGCACGACATATTGCAGCGCCGTCGCCGCCGCGGCGAGCAGGAACACCAGCGGCGTCACCACCGGCCAGCGCCAGCGCGGCAAGAGGTTCGAGGCGGGGCTGAGGGTGGCGGCAGTCATTTCATAAGGTCACACTAGGATTCAGCCTTGCGACATGCCCGGGCCAGTCGTATCACATCCACATAATAAGTGGAGCTGACAAACAGGCTCGCAAGGATGGAGACGATTGCCATGCAGAAACCGACTCTCGTCAAGCTCGCCATGGGCGCGCTGCTGACGTCCGTGGCCATGCCGGCGCTGGCGGCCGACGTAACGCCGGAGCGCCTGCTCAATGCCGACAAGGAGCCGCAGAACTGGCTGACGGTGCACCAGAACTACGCCTCGCACCGCTTCTCGGGCCTCAACCAGATCACGCGCGACAATGTCGCCCAGCTGCGGCCGGTGTTCACCACCGCCATCGGCGGTCTGCCCGGCGGCGGCAACTATGCCGAAGGCGGCCTGCAGGCGACGCCGCTGGTCAATGACGGCGCCATGTATGTCGTCGACGGCTGGGGCGCGGTCTACAAGATCGACGTCAGCAAGGGCAATTCCGGCCATGTCGCCTGGGTCATGGACCCGGCGGTCGACAAGGCCGACGTCCACATTCCCGCCAATCGCGGCGTCGCGCTCTACAAGAACTTCGTTATCTCGGTCACCGATACCGGCCAGGTGCTGTGGACCAATGCCGACACCGGCGAGCTGGTGAACACCGTCCAGGTCGACACGGTGGAGAATTTCTACGGCATCACGGCCGCGCCGCTGGTCGTCGGCGACAAGGTCATCGTCGGCGGCGCCGGCGGCGATTCGGGCGCCCGCGACCACATCGACGCCCTCAATGCCGATACCGGCGCGGCGCTGTGGCGGACCTATTCCATCCCGGCGCCGGGCGAGCCCGGCTCGGAGACCTGGAAGGACAACAACAATGCCTGGCAGCATGGCGGCGGCGCCTTCTGGCAGACCGGCTCCTACGATCCCGACCAGAACGTGACGATCTGGGGCACCGGCAACCCGGTGCCGATGTTCGATCCGGAATACCGTCCCGGCGACAACCTCTTCACCAATTCCGCCGTCGCCTATGACGTCGATAGCGGCGCCATGAAGTGGTACTTCCAGTATACGCCGGGCGACTTCCTCGACTTCGACGAGATCGGCGTGCATCTTCTGGTCGACACCGAGGTCAATGGCGAGCCGCGCAAGGTCGTGGCGCATTTCGGCCGCAACGGCTTCTTCTATACGCTCGACCGCACCAACGGCCAGTTCATCGCCGCCAGCCAGTATGTCGACAAGCTGAACTGGACCGCGGGCATCGACCCGAAGACCGGCAAGCCGGTCGAGTACGATCCGAACAGCGATCTGCAGCCCTACAAGGTCGGTGCCGTGTCGCGCCGCGAGCAGGGCCAGGTGGAAGCCTGCCCCAACATCCAGGGCGGCGTGAACATGTTCCCGACCGCCTACAGCCCGGCCACCGGCCTCGCCTATGGCGCCGGCATCGAAGGCTGCTCCGACGTCACCGCCGACGAAGCCCGCTCCGGCGGCAAGGTGGCCTGGAACGGCGGCCGCGCCGCCAATAACGGCGCCCAGACCGGCAGCCTGACGGCGGTGAATGTCGCGACGGCCGAGAGAGCCGCCCAGCAGATGCTCGACTACGCCTCCTATTCGGGCGTGCTGGCGACGGCCGGTGGGCTGGTCTTCACCTCGACCGTCGAAGGCACCGTCATGGCCTTCGACGACACGAGCCTGAAGCCGCTGTGGAGCTTCAGCACCGGCACGCTCTCCTCGGCGCCGCCGATGACCTATGCCGTCGACGGCAAGCAGTATGTCGCCATCCTGATGGGCGCCACGTCCATCGCCAAGGGCCTGCTCGCCCAGCATCCGGAAATCGGCGACGTCCAGAACACGTCGATGCTCTACGTCTTCAGCCTCTGAACCGGCGAGGCATAACCTTTGAAAGGGGCGCTCCGGCGCCCCTTTTTTGCTGTCATTCAGCCTATCATCGCTTCTGCTAGGCCTTGGCCGACCGTCTCAAGGGAGAAGCGAACATGGCGCACGGAGCCGTCAACTGGAACGAACTCAATACGCATGACGTCGCCAAGGCGAAGGACTTCTACGGCAGGACCCTGCGCTGGACCTTCGAGGACGTGCCGATGGGCGAGAACTACGTTTATACGCTCGCCAAGCTCGGCGACCAGCAGGTCGCCGGCATCGCGCCGATGCAGCCGGGCACGGAGGACGTGCCGGACTACTGGCTCACCTATTTCACTGTCGACGATATCGACCCGCTGGTCGCCACCGCCGTCGAGATGGGCTGCACCGTGCTCCAGGCGCCCTTCGACATCCCCAATATCGGCCGCTTCGCCATCCTCACCGACCTGGGCGGCGCCCGCTTCGGCTGGATCGTCCCGGTCGACAATAGCTGACGCATATAGAGGCAGCGCCGCTCAGCCGGCCTCTCCGACCGGCCGCGTGGGCAAGGCTTCGCCATGCCCACCCTACGGCGCCCAGCTTACGGCGCCTTTGTCACCCTGCGCAGCGTCAGGTTGATCCGGCCGCCCTCGGGGAACCAGTCGGCCAGCAGGGTCGAGGTGCCGGGATAGATGCGGTCGACGCCGTGATAGGCGAGGCGGGCCTCGCCGCCCAGCACCACCACATCGCCCGACGATAGCCGCAGCGACCGCGTCGGGTCGCTCCGTTCCGGCCCGCCGATGCGGAAGAGGCAGGCGTCGCCAAGCGAGATCGATACCACCGGGGCGGCGAAATCCTCCTCGTCCTGGTCGCGGTGGAGGCCCATGCGCGCCGCCGGGCTGTAATGGTTGACGAGGCAGGCCTCGGGTGGCTGCGGATAGAAGCCAACCTCCTGCCAGATCGCCAGCGCCGCTTCCGGAATGCGCGGCCAGGGATAGCCGGTCAGCGGATGCGTCGCCTGGTAACGGTAACCGCCCTCGCGGTCGGTGACCCAGCCGAGCGACCCGCAATTGGTCATCTCGACCGACATCGGCTTGCCGGTGCGCGGCATCCGCGGGCGGAAGAACGGCGCCTTCTCCGCCACCTGCCGCAGCTCAGCGACCAGCGCTTCCTGCGCCGGCCGGTCGAGGCGGCCGGGATAGACCGCGAAGCCGGGCGGGGGCATCTCAGGCGGCACGGCCGCCTCCCGGCGCGCTGCGCCGCCGCAGCCGACGCCGCGCCCGGCCGACGAGCACGACGGCGGAAAAGAGCATGATTGCGGCGACGACCCAGATCATCGGCAACGCGCCCCGTCGCTAGTGCGGCGGAAAGACATCCGGCGGCGCCGGATAGAGGCCGATCCAGTCGAGCCACACGACGTCACTCGCGCCGAGATTGTACTGGTAGACCAGCCAGCCGCTCGGCGTCTCGCGCAGCAGCGCCGTCACCGCCTCGCTGAAGGCGCCGGAATCATAGTCCTCCTGGTAGCGCGTATAGGCATAGAGGATGGCGCCGCCGCCCGGCCGCTGCGGCCGCGCCGACACGAAGGCCCATTCGCCGAAAACGCGGATATCATCGACGACGAACTCGACCGGCGCGCCGAGCTCCGCCTCGGCCATCGGCCGCAGCGCGTCGAGGATTGCCCGCCGCAACGGCGAGCCCGCCGGCGGCGTATCGGCGGTGGCGTAGGCGGCCACCGAAAAGATCATTGCAGAAAGAACCGCAGCCAGGACCGGCAGCGAAAGACGGGAAAGGCCGGCAAGATGGACCTCGGGCTCGGACGCCGGGAGCGGCGCCGGCCGCAGTCTATGCCCGGTCCATGCCGGGGACCATGGTCGCGGCGGGCAGCCCGCCGCGACCGAAATATCAGGCGGCGCGCTGCCCGCCCATGGCGTTGCGAATCATGCCGATGATACCGGTCAGGATGGCGCCGCCGGCGCCGCCGCCGACGATCTGGCCGACAAGGTTGCCGATGTCGAAGCTGCCGTCGGCTGCGGCTTCGAGACCGGGAATCAGCGTTGCCAGCCAGCCGCCGCCGAGGCCGCCGACCGCGCCGGCGACCGTATTGCCGAGCGCGCCGAGATTGAGATTCTTGATCGCGCCGGCGAGGTTGCCGCCGACCGCGCCGGCAACGAGTTGAATGATGATCTGAATGATCGTCGACATGCTTCTTCTCCAAGCCCCAAGGTGGGAAGCGCCGTCGCAGCGGGGAACAATTGCGACGGACTGACGCGCATCGCACTGACCGGCGGATGATAGCAAAATATTCCGCAGCGCAAGACCACGCTTTGTCGTCGTCCACTGCCGCCTTGCGGCCCATTTGGCGCCAACTTATATACGCCCCGAACCTGCACCGGCCTTGACTTGGGGCCGTTGCATCGATGTCAGGGGACCGCCTGCGCCGGTCCGTCCAGACGATTGCTGCCGCAGGGCAGGATGGACGGCCGGATCGGCATGGACGATCCATCGGCGGGAGCCTCAGGGACCCGCGGCGGTCTGCCGAAAGGAGAGATGGGACATGGCTAAAGTAATCGGCATCGACCTGGGAACGACCAATTCCTGCGTCGCTGTCATGGACGGCAAGAACGCCAAGGTGATCGAGAATGCCGAGGGGACGCGCACGACGCCCTCCATCGTGGCATTCAACGACGATGGCGAGCGTCTGGTCGGTCAGCCCGCCAAGCGGCAGGCCGTCACCAATCCGGAGGGGACGTTCTTCGCGGTGAAGCGCCTGATCGGCCGCCGCTACGACGACCCGATGGTCGCCAAGGACAAGGGTCTCGTTCCCTACGAGATCGTCCGCGCCGATAATGGCGACGCCTGGGTCGCCGCCAAGGGCAAGCGCTATTCGCCCTCGCAGATTTCCGCCTTCATCCTGCAGAAGATGAAGGAGACCGCCGAGGCCTATCTCGGCACGACCGTCGACCAGGCGGTCATCACCGTTCCCGCCTATTTCAACGACGCCCAGCGCCAGGCCACCAAGGACGCCGGCAAGATCGCCGGCCTCGAGGTGCTGCGCATCATCAACGAGCCGACCGCTGCGGCGCTCGCCTACGGCCTCGACAAGAAGGACGGCAAGACCATCGCCGTCTACGACCTCGGCGGCGGCACCTTCGACATCTCGATCCTGGAGATCGGCGACGGCGTCTTCGAGGTGAAGTCGACCAATGGCGACACCTTCCTCGGCGGCGAGGACTTCGACATGCGCCTCGTCAGCTACCTGGCCGACGAGTTCAAGAAGGACCAGGGCATCGACCTGCGTAACGACAAGCTGGCCCTACAGCGCCTCAAGGAAGCTGCGGAAAAGGCCAAGATCGAGCTGTCGAGCGCCCAGCAGACCGAGATCAACCTGCCCTTCATCACCGCCGACGCCTCCGGCCCGAAGCACCTGACCATGAAGCTTACCCGCGCCAAGTTCGAGGCGCTGGTCGATGACCTCGTGGAGCGCACCATCGGCCCGTGCCGCGCGGCGCTGAAGGATGCCGGCCTCTCCGCCGGCGAGATCGACGAGGTGGTCCTGGTCGGCGGCATGACCCGCATGCCGAAGGTCCAGGAGATCGTGAAGCAGTTCTTCGGCAAGGAGCCGCACAAGGGCGTCAACCCGGACGAGGTCGTCGCCATCGGCGCCGCCATCCAGGCCGGCGTGCTGCAGGGCGACGTCAAGGACGTCCTGCTGCTCGACGTGACGCCGCTGTCGCTCGGCATCGAGACGCTGGGCGGCGTGTTCACGCGCCTGATCGACCGCAACACGACGATCCCGACCAAGAAGAGCCAGGTCTTCTCCACCGCCGAGGACAGCCAGAGCGCCGTGACGATCCGCGTCTTCCAGGGCGAGCGCGAGATGGCCTCCGACAACAAGCTGCTCGGCCAGTTCGACCTTGTCGGCATCCCGCCGGCGCCGCGCGGCGTGCCGCAGATCGAGGTCGCCTTCGACATCGACGCCAACGGCATCGTCAATGTCTCGGCCAAGGACAAGGGCACCGGCAAGGAGCAGCAGATCCGCATCCAGGCCTCCGGCGGCCTCTCCGACACCGAGGTCGAGAAGATGGTCAAGGACGCCGAGGCCCACGCCGCCGACGACAAGAAGCGGCGCGCGCTGGTCGAGGCCCGCAACCAGGGCGAGGCGCTGGTCCATTCGACCGAGAAGACGCTCGCCGAGAACGGCGACAAGATCGCCGCCGCCGACAAGTCGACGGTCGAGGCGGCCATTGCCGACCTCAAGGCGGCGCTCGGCGGCGACGATGTCGAGGCGATCACCGCCAAGACCAACGCCCTCGCCCAGGCCTCGATGAAGCTCGGCGAAGCGATGTATCGCAGCGCCGAGGGTGACGGCACGCCGGAAGGCAGCGGTGCCGGCCCGAACGAGGATGTCGTCGACGCCGATTTCGAGGAAGTCGACGATGACGAGCGCAAGAAGTCTGCTTAAGATGACAAGGTGAGCCGGCGCGACTCGCGCCGGCTTTTCCTGTACGGGTCGAGGATGCCCGCTCCGGACTGTCCCCCCGATGTCATGACGGCGCTGGCGGCAGGCAAGGCCGCGCGGCGCCGTTCTGACGATCTGGCGCCGAGCTTTCGGCATGAATATCTCAGCATAGGCGGGGCGAAGCAGGCGGAGCGTCGCGCCCGTCCTGTGGCCGGCGACAGGGTCGCCCGGCCGGAGCTCCCCGGACAGACAAGACGCAATGGCCAAACGTGACTTCTATGAGGTGCTGGGCGTCGCCCGCGGCTGCGACGACAAGGCGCTGAAGACCGCCTTTCGCAAGCTGGCGATGCAGTTCCATCCGGACCGTAATCCCGGCGACTCGACGGCCGAACTCAAGTTCAAGGAAGTCAACGAAGCCTATGAGGCGCTGAAGGACCCGAACCGCCGCGCCGCCTATGACCGCTATGGCCATGCCGCCTTCGAGCAGGGCGGCCATGGCGGCTTCTCCAGCGATTTCGCCAGCTCCATGGCCGATGTCTTCGACGACATCTTCGGCGACTTCATGGGCGGCCGCCGCGGCGGCGGGGGCCGCTCGGGCCGCGAGCGCGGCGCAGACCTGCGCTACAACATGGAGCTGACCCTCGAGGAGGCCTATGCCGGCAAGACGGCGCAGATCGTCGTGCCGACCAAGGTCGCCTGCGAGACCTGCAGCGGTTCGGGCGCCAAGCCCGGCTCGCATCCCAAGGTCTGCCCGACCTGCCAGGGCCACGGCCGGGTGCGCGCCTCGACCGGCGGCTTCTTCTCCATCGAGCGCACCTGCCCGACCTGCCAGGGCCGCGGCGAGGTGATCTCCGACCCCTGCCCGGCCTGCGGCGGCGCTGGCCGCATCACCCAGGAGCGGACGCTGTCGGTGAACATCCCGGCCGGCATCGAGGACGGCACGCGCATCCGCCTCGCCGGCGAGGGCGAGGCCGGCCTGCGCGGTGGCCCGCCGGGCGACCTCTACATCTTCACCCAGCTGAAGCCGCACGAATTCTTCCAGCGCGACGGCGCCGACCTTTTCTGCCGTGTGCCGATCTCGGTGACGACGGCCGCCCTCGGCGGTCAGTTCGAGGTGCCGACGATCGAGGGCACCAAGACCAAGGTGAAGGTCACCGAAGGCACCCAGACCGGCAAGCAGTTCCGCCTCAAGGGCAAGGGCATGCCGGTGCTGCGCTCGCACCAGGTCGGCGACATGTACATCCAGGTCGTTGTCGAGACGCCGCAGAACCTGACGCGCAAGCAGCGCGAGCTGCTGGAAGCCTTCGAGGCGGAGGCCTCGGCGGAGAACCATCCGCAGTCGAGCGGCTTCTTCGCCCGTGTGCGCGACCTCTTCGAAGGCCTCGGCGGCTAGAATGGCAGGCAGGCCCAATCCCGTCGCCGACGTCGTGCGCTTCATCCGCAGCTGGGGCACCACCGGCGCCGTGGCGCCCTCCGGCAAGGCGCTGGCCCGCCGCATGGCAAGCCAGATCGACCCCGGCGGCACGCTGCCGGTGCTGGAGCTCGGCCCCGGCACGGGTGTCGTCACCGAGGCGCTGGTGGAGCGCGGCATCGCGCCGGAGCGCATCGTCGCGGTGGAATACAATCCCGACTTCTGCCGCCTGCTGCAGGAGCGCTTCCCGACGCTGCGGCTGGTCCAGGGCGACGCCTACGACCTGGAAGCCACGCTGGCCGGCAGCTATGGCGGGCCGTTTGCCGGCGTCGTTTCCAGCCTGCCGCTGCTCCTGCGCGAGCCGCGGGAGCGCCGCGCCCTGGTGCTCGACGCCCTGCGCCGCCTCGCCCCGGGCGGGGTGATGGTGCAGTTCTCCTATTCGCCGAAGCCGCCGGTGCCGGTGGCGCCCGGCGACTATGCGCTGGCCGGCAGCCCCTTCGTCCTGCGCAACATTCCCCCGGCCCGGGTCTGGACCTACCGGCCCAACGCCTGAGGCCGTGCTCAGCCTTGGCGGCGCCCGCGCGACGCGCAATCCTCCCGCGCAGCAAACGGGTGTACCCACAGGCGCCTGGTTGCTCTAAGAGGTCGATATCCGCGTCAGCCAGGGAAATGCCATGCCGCAGCCGAAGATTCTCGTCTTTGCCGGATCGACCCGCACGGGCGCCTTCAGCGGCAAGCTCGCCGCTCTTGCCGCCAAGGAAATCGCAGTTGCCGGCGGCGACGTGACGCTGATCTCGCTGGCCGACTATCCCCTGCCGATCTACGACGCCGATCTGGAGGCCGAGAAGGGCATCCCGGAGGTGGCGACCAGGCTGGTGCGGCTCGTGGAAGCCCAGCACGGCGTCTTCATCGCCACGCCGGAATACAATCACTCGCTGCCGCCGCTGCTCAAGAACACAATCGACTGGATGAGCCGGCACAAGCCCAATCACGGCATCGCCTATACCGGCAAGGTCTACGGCATCGGCTCCTCCTCGGACGGCTTCATCGGCGGCGCCCGCGCCCTGATCGACCTGCGCAAGGTCATCGTCCAGGGCCTCAAGGGCCTGGTCATCGCCGAGCAGCTGTCGGTGTCGCTGGCCAAGAACGCCTTCGACGAATCCGGCAATCTCGCCGATCAGGCGCCGGCCAACCTGCTGCGCGGCGCCGCCAAGAAGCTGGTCGAGACGGCCGAGCGCTTCATGGCGGCTTGAGATCCATGGCGGCGTAGGACCATGGCGAGCATTGCCCGGCGCGACCGCCTCATCGTGGCGCTCGACTTTCCGACGGTTGCCGCAGCCGAGGCGGCGGTGGAACAGCTGGGCGACAGCGTCACCTTCTACAAGGTCGGGCTGCAGCTGGTCTTCGCCGGCGGGCTCGCGCTGGCCGAGCGGCTGGCCGCCGCCGGCAAGAAGGTGTTCCTCGACGTCAAGCTGCTCGACATCGACAACACCGTCGCCGGGGCGGTGGCGAACATCGCCGGCATGGGCATGACCTTCGCCACCATCCACGCCTATCCTCAGGCGATGCGCGCTGCCGTGGCGGCGCGCGGCGATGCGCCTCTCGGGCTCCTCGGCGTCACAATGCTCACCTCGATGAACGACGCCGATGCCGCCGCCGCCGGCTTCGCCGCGCCGGTGCGCGACATCGTCGTGGCGCGCGCCCGCGACGCGGCCGATGCCGGCATGGACGGCATCGTCTGCTCGCCGACCGAGGCCGCCCTGGTGCGGGCCGCTATCGGCGACCGCCTCGCCATCGTCACCCCCGGCATCCGCCCGGCCGGCGCCGGCACCGGCGACCAGAAGCGCATCGCAACACCCGCCGCGGCGATCGGCGCCGGCGCCGACTATCTTGTGGTCGGGCGGCCCATCACCGGCGCTGCGTCTCCGCGGCAGGCCGCGGAGACGATCCTTGCCGAAATCGACGGCGCCCGCGCCGTTGCCCGCTGAACAGGAGAAGACCGGTGAAGGCTTACTGGATGGTCCATGTCGACGTGCATGACCCGGAGCAATACGAGGAATACCGGCGGCGCAACGGAGCGGCCTTCAGCAAATACGGGGCGCGCTTCCTGGTGCGCGGCGGCCGCAGCGAGATCGTCTCCGGCACGGCGCGGGCCCGTCACGTGATCATCGAGTTCAAGGATTTCGAGACCGCCCGCGCCTGCTTCTTCTCGCCCGAATATCAGGAAGCCCGCACCTTTTCCGGCGGCGCCGATTTCGACACCATCATCGTCGAGGCTGTTGACGGGCCGCCGCCCGCAACCGGCTGACCCCGGAGCGATCCGATGAGCGACAGCGACGTTGATCTCGCAGGGGACATGGCTCCCGCCAGCGACATGGGCCTCGTGGTGGTCGGTGCCGCCGGCCGCATGGGGCGCACCCTCATCCGCATCATCGCCGAGACGCCCGGCGTCCGGCTTGCCGGCGCCATCGAGCGCACCGGCGCCGCCGACCTCGGCAGCGATGCCGGCGTGCTGGCCGGCCTGCCGGAAATGGGCGTCACGCTGACCGACGATCCGCTGCCGGTCTTCGCGGCGGCGGACGGCGTCCTCGATTTCACCGCGCCGGCCGCCAGCATCGCCTTTGCCGAGATCGCCGCGCAGGCACGCATCGTCCATGTCATCGGCACCACCGGCTGGGAAGCGCCGGACGAGGAGAGGATCCGCGCCGCGGCGCGCCATGCCACGATCGTCAAGTCCGGCAACATGAGCCTCGGCGTCAACCTCCTGGCCGGCCTGGTGCGCCAGGCGGCGCGGGCGCTCGACGGCGATTTCGACATCGAGATCGCCGAGCTGCACCACCGCCACAAGGTCGACGCGCCGTCCGGCACGGCGCTGCTGCTCGGCGAAGCAGCGGCAGAGGGGCGCGGCATCGACCTTGCCGCGCATGCCGTGCGCGGCCGCGACGGCCAGACCGGGCCGCGCCGGCCGGACGATATCGGCTTTGCGGCGCTGCGCGGCGGCTCGGTGGTTGGCGACCACACCGTCATGTTCCTCGGCGAGGGCGAGATGATCGAGCTGACGCATCGCGCCTTCGACCGGGCCATCTTCGCCCGCGGCGCCCTCAAGGCGGCGCTGTGGGCGCGCGGGCGCAAGCCCGGCCTCTACACCATGGCCGACGTGCTCGGCCTCGGCGCCTGATGAAAGGAAGCAGCATGGACCGCCTCCTGGTTCTCGTCCGCCACGGGCAGAGCGAGTGGAACCTGAAAAACCTCTTCACCGGCTGGCGCGACGTGCCGCTGACGGAGAAGGGCATCGAGGAGGCGAAACGCGCCGGGCGCCTCCTCAAGGCGAAAGGCTACGGCTTCGACGTCGCCTTCACCTCCGCCCAGACGCGCGCCCAGGAGACGCTGCGCCTGATGCTGGCCGAGCTCGGCCAGGACGGCCTGCCGACGACGCGCGACCCGGCGCTCAACGAGCGCGACTATGGCGACCTCACCGGGCTCAACAAGGACGACGCCCGCGCCAAATGGGGCGAGGAGCAGGTGCACCAGTGGCGCCGCTCCTACGCCGTGGCGCCGCCCGGCGGCGAGTCGCTGCGCGATACCGGCGCGCGGGTGTGGCCCTATTACATCCACACCATCCTGCCGCATGTGATGCGCGGCGAGCGCACGCTGATCGCCGCCCACGGCAATTCGCTGCGCGCCCTGATCATGGCGCTGGAAGGACTTTCCGGCGATGAGATCACCGGCCGCGAGCTCGCCACCGGCGTGCCGATCGTCTACCGGCTCAACGCCGACACGACCGTGGCGGAAAAGGAAGTCATCGAGACGACCGGCGACTGGGCGACGACAGTCTAGAGACGGACGCACCGGCACGGAGGTTGGGCCGCGAACGGCCCGGCGTGGGTCCCCACCCGTCACGCGCCTTCGGCGCGCGCCACCGTTCCGGTGAGGAATGGGTGCCCTTTCCGGAAAGGCGAAGGTCCGTCGCTACTCCTCCTCCGGCGTCGCGACGCCGATGGCGTGCAGCGTGGCGCCGTTGGCGCGCAGCCAGGCTTCGGCCGAATCGGTGTGGCGGCAGATGCTGCGCAGGAGGCGCCAGAAGGCCGGACCGTGGTGCAGTTCCCGCAGATGCGCCACCTCGTGCGCCGCCAGATAGTCGAGCACGTAAGGCGGCGCCATGATCAGCCGCCAGGAGAAGGACAGCGTCCGCCGCGAGCTGCACGAGCCCCAGCGGGATTTCGGGTCACGCAGGCGGATTGCCGTCGGCCGGACGCCGATCTTGGCGGCGTGGCGATAGACCGCCCGCTCCAGGTCGCGCCGCGCCTGCTGCTTCAGCCAGTCGGTCAGCCGCCGCGACAGATGCTCCGGATCGCCGAAGACGACAAGGAACGGCATGCGCACGCCGGGCTCGATCTCGACCGTGCCGCGGCTGCCGCTGCGGTGGCGGATGCGGTGGTCGACGCCGCGCAGGGGAATCGTCTGCCCCGGCGCCAGCGGCGTCGGGCGCGGCAGCGCGCTGAGGCGCTCGCCGAGCCAGTCGCTGTGCTTCTGCACGAAGCTGCGCGCCCCGGCGAGGCTGCCGCCGACCGGCACCGTCACCACCGGCTCGGCGCCGGTGCGGCCGACGCGCAGCGTATAGCGGACGGCGCGCGGATTGGAGCGCAGGCGCACGATCACCGGAACGCCGTCGATGCCGATCTCCAGCTGCGCCGGCAACGTCAGGGAACGCTTGGCACGAGTGAGCAAGGCCATGATGGACCTGAGAAAAAGGAACCTGGGCCGGCTATGAACGAATCGTCATTGTGGAAAGACGATCATGCCCGCGGAGATGCGCCCAGTCACGTGCAATCTTTGAACAAAAAGAGAACGGCGGGGTTGGCCCGCCGTTCGGTACGCTCGCGGCTGTCTCCGTTTCAGAGCACCGAGGTGTCGTCGCCGCGGCTGGCGCGGCGCTCCGCCATGAACCGGTCGAACTCCTCCTGGTCCTTGGCGCGGCGCAGGTTGCGCACATAGGCCTCGAACTCATGACGCTCCTCGTCGAGGCGGCGCCGCTCCTCCTCCAGCCGCCTCAGCTCGCGCTGGCGGTACTCGTCGAAGGCGATATTGCCGCTCGGCGCCGCCATCCGGTGACCGCAACCGAAGGCCGAGCCGAACTCGCGGCGGGCGCCGGCGGCGCTGCGGCGGAATTCGGGGATCCGGTCGCCCCACAGGATGTAGGCAAGCATCGCCAAACCAAGCGGCCAGAACAGCATGAAGCCGAGCACCATCAACAGGATAGTGAGGGGCGTCCATGCCGGACGGATGGTCATTGCGTGGTTCATCTCGGTCCTCGCTTGCGTCCCAGTGTCGTGACAAAACTCACGTGGGAAGCCGCTAAGACTGTTTCAAGAAAGAATCGGACGGCGCCGTTCGTCTTTACAATGGAGGCGCCCGAAGCCTGCATTTGCGACGCATCCGCGCTAGGCTGAACCAGGGTCCAGCGCCGGGCATCTTCTCTTTTCGCCGCCATGTGGACGGCCCGCAGGTGTTGCATGGACGCAGGGCCGCCATGCGCGCCGCGGCAGCACGGGTCATATGAACGTCATGGACAGGACTGAACGCCTCTTTGCCGTCATGGACGCGCTGCGCCGCCACCGCCGGCCGGTCACCGCCGCCACCCTTGCCGACGAGATGGAGGTGTCGATCCGCACAATCTATCGCGACGTGCAGACGCTGGTCGGGCTCGGCGCGCCGATCGATGGCGAGGCGGGGCTCGGCTACGTGCTGAAGCCGGGCTTCTTCCTGCCGCCGCTGATGTTCTCGCCGGACGAACTGGAGGCGCTGCTGCTCGGCGCGCAATGGGTGCAGCGACAGGACGACAAGGGCCTGGCGACGGCGGCCGAGAATGCGCTCGCCAAGATCGCCACCGCCGCGCCGGAAGACCTGCGCGAACGCCTCGCCAATAGCGGCCTCTGGGTCTCGCCACCGCCGCAGAGCAACAGCAACGGCGCGGCGCTGGAGCTGATCCGCGAGGCGATCCGCGACGAGGAGAAGCTGGTCATCACCTATACCGGCGAGGACGGCGCCACGTCGGAACGCACGGTCTGGCCCTTTGCCCTCGCCTTCTACGAAAACCGCCAGGTGGCGGCGGCGTGGTGCGAGCTCCGCCAGGCCTTCCGCCATTTCCGCATCGACCGCATCGCCGCGGCGAAGCCGGAAGGCACGCGCTACCCGAAGCGGCGCGCGGCGCTGATGAAGGAATGGCAGATGCAGCTGCGGCCGAGGGCGTAAGGCCGCCGCAACACTCCCGCCCCGCACGCTGCTGCCATGCCCTGTCAGCATGCGGGCGCATCCTTCCTGTCAACGGCGGCGGCGCCGCCCGGATCACCGACAGGGAGCAAGCCGATGACCATCACGCCTTTCACCATCGCCATTCCCGCGACCGCGCTGGAGGACCTGCGCGAGCGGCTGGCGTGCACCCGCTGGCCCTCCGAGCTGCCGGACGCCGGCTGGGACTACGGCGTCGCCGGCGGTTTCGTGAAGGACATGGCCGACCGCTGGCGCACGGCCTATGACTGGCGCAAGCACGAGGCCGAGCTCAACGCCTGGCCGCAGTTCATGGCCGAGATCGACGGCCAGCCGATCCACTTCCTGCATATCCGTTCGCCCCACCCGGAGGCGCTGCCGCTGCTTCTCCTGCACGGCTGGCCGGGCTCGGTGGCCGAGTTCCTCGACGTCATCGGCCCGCTGACCGATCCGGCGGCGCATGGCGGCGATGCGGCCGACGCCTTCCATCTCGTCATCCCGTCGCTGCCGGGCTTCGGCTTCTCCGGCCCGACGCGCGAGCGCGGCTGGAACAGCGCGCGCACGGCTCAGGCCTTCGCGGCGCTGATGCGCGAACTCGGCTATAGCCGCTACGGCGTCCATGGCGGCGATGCCGGGGCGCTGGTCGGCCGCGAGATGGGCATTGCCGCGCCGGCCGGGCTGGTCGGCGTCCATCTCCTGCAGATCTTCGCCTTCCCGAACGGGACGCCCGGCGAGATGGACGACATGACGCAATACGAGCAGGACGCCATGCGCATCATGGGCGATTTCCAGAAGACCGCCGGCTACGCGACGATCCAGTCGACCCGGCCGCAGACCCTCGCCTACGGGCTTACCGACTCGCCGGTCGGCACGCTTGCCTGGAACAGCGAACTGTTCGCCGGCTTCGACGGCTCGGCCGCGGCGAGCCTCGACCGCGACCGCTTCCTGACGCATGTGACGATCTTCTGGCTGACCGCCACCTCGGGATCGGCGGCGCGGCTCTATTACGAGGATGCCCGCGCCGGTACCGGCTATCGCGACGAGCCGAACAAGGTCCCGACGGGCGTCGCGGTGTTCCCGAACGACTTCCACACCATCCGCCGGTTCGCCGCACGCGCCAACAACATCGTCCACTGGACCGAGATGGAGCGCGGCGGCCATTTCGCCGCCAGCGATGCCCCGGACCTCCTGGCGGCCGACCTCCGCGCCTTCTTCCGCGGCCTGCGCTGAGGCGGCTATGATGCCGGCATGGCCCAGCGCTCTGCCGGCATCCTTCTTTTCCGCCGCCGCCCGGACGGTCCGCAGGTGCTGCTGGCCCATCCCGGCGGACCGTTCTGGGCGCGGCGCGATGCCGGCGCCTGGACGATCCCGAAAGGCGAGATCGGTCCCGACGAGGACGCTGAGGCCGCGGCGCGGCGCGAATTCGCCGAGGAGACGGGCCACGACCTTGCCGAGGTTGGGGTCGGGGCGCCGATCCCGCTCGGCGAGGCGGTGCAGGCGAGCCGCAAGGTGGTTATCGGCTTCGCCGTCGAAGGCGACCTCGACCCCGGCGCCATCGCCAGCAACAGCTTCGAGATCGAGTGGCCGCCGAAAAGCGGCCGCCGCCAGAGCTTTCCGGAGATCGACCGCGCCGACTGGTTCAGCCTCGCCGCGGCGGCAGAGAAGATCCTGCCCGGCCAGGCGGTCTTTCTCCAGCGCCTCGCCGAAGCGCTGGGCGCGCGCCCCTAGCGGGTGCGATACATCCGGTCGCGATCCGACCAGCCGTGGCGCGGATGCCCATGATAGCCGGGCTCGACATAGACGCCGCGGCCGTAGCGCTCGGCATAGACGCCGTTCATCACCAGCCACTTGACGAGGCCCGGCCCGGTCATCTCGTAGGTCGGATCGAAGCCGGCATCGGCACGTGCCTTGGCGCGGGCGTTTTCCGCCGCCCAGGCCGGATTGGTCGGATCGGGATCGAGCGCCAGGGCGCCGGAAGCCCCGAGAACGGTAGCGGCAAAGGCGATCAGGACGGTTTTCGCTTTCATCACGGCTTTCTCCAGACGGGTTTCCGACAACGGTCGCTGAGACAATGATCGACGGCAAGCCTTAGCACGCGGTTCACGCGCAAATGATGGTCTTTATCGCGGCGCCGCAAAACACAAAGGCCGCCCGGAAGGCGGCCTCACGACAGGGAATGCAGCTTGCCCGGAAGGCTGATTGGTGGAGCCAATCGGAATCGAACCGACGACCTCTTGAATGCCATTCAAGCGCTCTCCCAACTGAGCTATGGCCCCATCCAGGTAAACGGCGGTTTGGGGTCCGCCATGGGCGCGGAACTTAGGGCCTCGGCCTGTGCCGATCAAGCCCGTTTTCCGAAAACTTCCTACCGCTCCTCGTCGTCGACGTCGCCGATGATATCGGTCACGTCGTCGTCTTCCTCTTCCTCCGGCTCGAGGAAGGTGTCGCCGTCGTCGCCGACCTCCAGATCGTCATCATCGTCGCCGGATTCAACGCCGCCGGCCGCCTCTTCGTCCGCCTCTTCCAGGCTGATGAATTCGGCATCGGCCTCCTCGGCCTCCTCCACCTCTTCCGCCGGGCGGGCCGGCGCGGCCGTAGCGCGCCGGCTGACGGCCGTCGTCGCCTCGAGCTGAGTGCCGCAGCGCGGACAGATGATCGGCGTCTTGTTCAGGTCGTAATACTTGGCCCCGCAATTGGGACAGACATGCTTTGTGCCGAGGTCTGCCTTAGCCACGCTTGGATGCCTTCTTGTCTATGGTGAGCGGCGCACCCCTTAATCGCTGGGCCGGGCGGTGGCAAGAGCCTTCGCGCCGGCGCTTCGGCGCGGGTGACGGCAGGGGGCGCCTGTGCTATCCGGTCGGCCGCCCGAGGCGCGCCGCAACGGCCGCCGGGACCCCCAACGCCGAACCACCGGGAGCTGTCTGGCGATGGCATCTGAGACGACCCCCGCGCCCCTGTCGGCGGCGGCATCCGGCGCGCTGAACGGGCGTGTGCGCCTGCCCGGCGACAAGTCGATCTCGCATCGCGCCATCATGTTCGGCACCCTGGCGGTCGGCGAGACTGTGGTCGACGGCCTGCTGGAGGCCGGCGACATCCTCTCCACCATCGAGGCGATGCGCGCCTTCGGCGCCTCCATCACCCGCAGCGATGCCGGCAGCTGGCGCATTGCCGGCCTCGGCGTCGGCAGCCTGCTGGAGCCGGAGGCGGTCATCGACTACGGCAATTCCGGCACCGGCGCCCGCCTCGCCATGGCGATCGCCGCCAGCCATGCCGTCGCCGCCACCTTCACCGGCGACGCCTCGCTGATCCGCCGGCCGATGGGCCGCATCATCGAGCCGCTGCGGCGCATGGGAGCGCAGATCCTCGCCCGCGGCGGCGACCGGCTGCCGCTGACGGTGCGCGGGCCGGACCTTGCCCTGCCGATCGAATACCGGCTGCCGGTCGCCTCGGCGCAGGTGAAGTCGGCCGTGCTGCTGGCCGGGCTCAACGCGCCCGGCGTCACCACCGTCATCGAGCCGTGGCCGACGCGCGACCATACCGAGCGCATGCTGTCGGCCTTCGGCGCCAGCCTGGAGATCACCGCCACCGACGAGGGCGGCCGCGAGATCCGCCTCGAAGGCCGGCCCAACCTCAGGCCGCAGCAGATCAGCGTGCCGGGCGACCCGAGCTCGGCCGCCTTCCCGATCGTCGCGGCGCTGATCGTGCCGGGCTCGGAGGTGACGATCGAAGGCGCCCTGCTCAACCCGACCCGCGCCGGCCTCATCGACACGCTGCGCGAGATGGGCGCCGACATCATCACCGAGAACCCGCGCACGGTCGGCGGCGAGCCGGTGGCCGACCTGCGCGTCAAGGCGAGCCGCCTCAAGGGCGTGGCGGTGCCGCCGGGCCGCGCCCCGTCGATGATCGACGAATATCCGGTGCTCGCCATCGCCGCCGCCTTTGCCGACGGCGACACGGTGATGGAGGGTATCGGCGAATTGCGGGTGAAGGAATCGGACCGCATCGCCGCGGTCGCCGCCGGCCTTGCCGCCAACGGCGTCGAGGCCGAGGAAGGGCCGGAGCGCCTCGTCGTGCACGGCAAGGGCGGGGTGCGCGGCGGCGGCATGGTGAAGACCCATATCGACCACCGCATCGCCATGAGCTTCCTCGTCATGGGGCTGGCATCGGAGCAGCCGGTGGCGGTCGACGACGGCACGGCAATCGCCACGAGCTTTCCGGAATTCCGCGCGGTGATGGGCGAGATCGGCGCCGCCATCACCGACGCGCCGGCGACATGAACGGCGGCGAGCCGCCCCTTCTGGTCGCCATCGACGGCCCGGCCGCCTCCGGCAAGGGCACGCTGGGCCGGCGGCTGGCGGCCCATTACGGCCTGGCGCATCTCGACACCGGCCTGCTCTACCGGGCGGTGGCGGCGGCTCTGCTCTCCGAAGGCGCGCCGCTCGACGACGAGACGGCCGCCATCGCCGCGGCGCGGGCGCTCGACCCGACGACCTTCCACGACGTCACGCTGAAGAGCCACACCGTCGGCGAGGCGGCCTCGCGCGTCTCGGTCATGCCGGGCCTGCGGGCGGCGCTGCTCGACTTCCAGCGCAATTTCGGCCGCCGGCCGCCCGGCGCCGTGCTGGACGGGCGCGACATCGGCACTGTCGTCTTCCCCGAGGCGCAGGTGAAGATCTTCGTCACCGCCACGCCGCAGGTGCGGGCCCGCCGCCGCGCCGCGGAACTGCAGGCCGCCGGCCATGCGGTTGAAGAAGCGAGCGTCCTTGCCGATATTGTCCGCCGTGACGAGCGCGACACGCACCGCGCCGTGGCGCCGCTGCGCCCGGCGGACGACGCGCACTTGCTCGATACCAGCGGAATGGATATAGAAACCGCGTTCCGCGCGGCCGTGGATCTTGTGGATAAGGCCGTCGTGAAGCGCCGCTGACCGCCCCCGTGCGGGGCGCGCCTCGTGGCCTTCCCCGACCCGGTTTCCGTCCCTTGGGCGGGGCGGCACGCACTACCGGACCCGATCGACAAGCGACCAGCCCGCGCCGGGGTTTGGGCGCCTTTCGGCCTTCCACGGGTCCGTTTTCATCAACACCAGACACCGGCGCAGCCCAGGAGCTTCATGAACGTCGCTACTCCCACGCGGGACGATTTCGCCGCCCTCCTCGACGAGTCCTTCAAGGCCGACGACCTTGTCGAAGGCTCGGTCATCAAGGGAACAGTCGTCGCCATCGAGAAGGACCTTGCGGTCATCGATGTCGGCCTGAAGACCGAAGGACGGGTGCCGCTCAAGGAATTCGCCGTCCACGGCAAGGAAGCCGGCCTCAAGGTCGGCGACGAGGTCGAGGTCTACCTGGAGCGCGTCGAGAATGCGCTCGGTGAGGCCATGCTGTCGCGCGAGAAGGCGCGGCGCGAGGAAAGCTGGGTCCGGCTGGAAGAGTCGTTCAACAAGAACGAAAAGGTTTCGGGCGTCATCTTCAACCAGGTCAAGGGTGGCTTCACCGTCGATCTCGACGGCGCTGTCGCCTTCCTGCCGCGCAGCCAGGTCGACATCCGCCCGGTGCGCGACGTCGGTCCGCTGATGAACACGCCGCAGCCGTTCCAGATCCTCAAGATGGACAAGCGCCGCGGCAATATCGTCGTGTCGCGCCGCACGGTCCTGGAAGAGACCCGCGCCGAGCAGCGCTCGGAGCTGGTGCAGAGCCTCGAGGAAGGCCAGATCATCGACGGCGTCGTCAAGAACATCACCGACTACGGTGCGTTCGTCGACCTCGGCGGCATCGACGGCCTGCTGCATGTCACCGACATCGCCTGGCGGCGCATCAACCACCCGACCGAGGTCCTGTCGATCGGCCAGACCGTCCGGGTGCAGATCATCCGCGTCAACCAGGAAACCCACCGCATCAGCCTCGGCATGAAGCAGCTCGAGGCCGATCCGTGGGAGGGTATCGAGGCCAAGTACCCGGTCGGCGCCAAGTTCACCGGCCGCGTCACCAACATCACCGACTACGGCGCCTTCGTCGAGCTGGAGCCGGGCATCGAGGGCCTGATCCACGTCTCGGAGATGAGCTGGACGAAGAAGAACGTCCACCCCGGCAAGATCGTCTCGACCAGCCAGGAGGTCGAGGTGATGGTGCTGGAGGTCGATCCGGTGAAGCGCCGCATCTCGCTCGGCCTGAAGCAGACCCTCAGCAATCCGTGGGAGAGCTTCGCCGACGCCCATCCGGTGGGCAGCGAGATCGAGGGCGAGGTCAAGAACAAGACCGAGTTCGGCCTGTTCATCGGCCTCGACGG
>CAZAAW010000031.1:0-28768 GCA_964483325.1 uncultured Hyphomicrobiales bacterium | reverse complement strand
TGCGCTGAGTCGGCCGTCCAAACATGCAAGGGGTTCGGCCGCCGGGAATCCTGCCCCGGCGTTACAACTTCGTGTCAGCGGCGGTGTCCCTCACCCGGAAACGCTTCGCGTTTCCGACCTCTCCCGTGGGGAGAGGTAAAGGGCGCCTTCATCGGGAAGCGCGCACCCACCCCTCACCAAAACGGGAGAGCCTGCCCCAGGACTTGATCCGGGGGGTGGCGCGCGCCGAAGGCGCGTGACGGGTGGGGACCCACGCCGGGCGTTACGCACAGACGCGCGCGAAACCCCTCAGCTCTCCTCGTCGCCGCCGGTGCCGCCGTCTTCCTCCGCCACCGGAATGGCGTAGGCGCCGGAGAGCCAGCGGTTGAGGTCGATGTCGGCGCAGCGGCGGCTGCAGAAGGGGTAGAAGGTGCGCACCGACGGCTTGCCGCAGATCGGGCAGGGCCGCGTCGGGCGCAGCGGCACCACCGGCGCCGCAGGCTTGTTGTCGTCGCCGCTCTTGTCGTCGCCGCTCTTGTCGTCATTCATGGCCGCGCCAGCCAGTTGTGGTGGATCGGGAAGCCTTCGCCGGCCAGCAGCGCCACAGTCTCGTAGAGCGGCAGGCCGACGACATTGGTGTAGGAGCCGGACAGCTTCATCACGAAGCAGGCGGCAAGGCCCTGGATGCCGTAGCCGCCGGCCTTGCCGCGCCATTCGCCGGAGGCGAGATAGTGCTCGATGTCGAGCTTCGACAGGCGCTTGAAGCGCACCCGCGTCTCGACGAGGCGCTGGCGCAGCCGGCCGCCTGGGGTGAACAGAGCCACGCCGGTATAGACGCGGTGGGCGCGGCCGGAGAGCAGCTTCAGGCACGCCTCGGCCTGGTCGAGCGACTGCGCCTGCGGCAGGATGCGGCGGCCGATCGCCACCACCGTGTCGGCGGCGAGGATCGTGCAGCCGGACAGCGTCTCGTCCTTGCCGGCGGTGAGGCGCGCCGCCTCGGCCTTGGCGCGGGCGAGCCGCACGGCGAGATTGCGCGGCACCTCGTTGCGGCGCGGCGTCTCGTCGATGTCGGTCGGCAGGAGATGGTCGGGCTCGATGCCCACCTGGCTCAGGAGCTGCAGCCGGCGCGGCGATCCGGAGGCCAGGATGAGGCGATGCCATCCGGACATGATGCGGCCGGGACGCTACTTGAAGCGATAGGTGATCCGACCCTTGGTGAGGTCGTACGGGGTCATTTCGACCAGGACCTTGTCGCCGGCGAGGACGCGGATGCGGTTCTTGCGCATGCGCCCCGCCGTATGGGCGATGATCTCATGGTCGTTCTCGAGCTTGACGCGGAAAGTGGCATTGGGCAGCAGCTCGGTAATGGTACCGGGAAATTCAATGATCTCTTCTTTCGGCATACATCGCCTTTTGTCGCATTACATGGGAGTCGGAAGACGCGGCGGACCCTATCCGATTATCGCCGGATTGGAAACGGCCGTGCGGGGGGTGGAGGCATGGCGGCGCGGGGATGTTAGGCAAGCCGCCCGGCGGCGCTCCCCACCCGACCCCGGCTTCGCCGGGGCCACCCTCCCCGTTCCGGCGAGGGATGGGCGTCCCGATGACGTGCCGTTGGGTGGGCATGCGCGGCAGGCGCTTGCCCACGCGGCCGGCCGCCCTTGACCGCGTGGGCAAGGCTTGGCCTTGCCCACCCTACGCTGCCCGCTCATGCAGGGCACCCATCCCTCACCGGCACGGGGAGGGTGGCGCGCGCCGAAGGCGCGTGACGGGTGGGGAGCGACGCCGGGCACCGCGCACCCCGCCACCACGCCTCACACGCTCGCGGGCGCGGCGAAAGGTGGGGCATGCGCGGCGGCGCCGGGTGTGCTAGCCGTTGCGGGTCGGACCGACCCGTCCACGCGCAGCGCACGGAGGCGAGCTTGGAACTGCCGATCGGCGAACTGGTGGCTTTCATCGAGGCGCATCGCGCCTGGGCCGGCGTGCTACTGGCCCTGATCAGCTTCGGCGAATCGCTGATCCTGATCGGCTTCCTGTTTCCCGGCACGCCGCTGCTGATCGTCATCGGCGGCCTCGCCACCGCCGGGCTGCTGCACCCGGTGCCGGTGCTGGCCGGGGCGATCATCGGCGCGGTGGCGGGCGATGCCGTCGCCTACTGGTTCGGCAAATGGCTGGGCCGCGAGGTCGCCAACCGGCCGTTCCTGGTCAGGCACCGCGGGGCGGTGGCGCAGGCGCGGCTGTTCTTCCGCCGCTACGGCTTCGCCGCCGTCTTCCTCGGCCGCTTCTTCGGGCCGATCCGCTCCACCGTGCCGCTCGTCGCCGGCATGCTGCGCATGGAGGAGCGGCGCTTCCAGGCCGCCAACATCCTGTCGGCGCTGGTGTGGGCGCCGGCCGGCTTCCTGATCGGCTGGGCCGGGGCCGGCAGCGTGGCGAAATTCCTCAATCTCAGCGACGCGCAATGGCTGGTGCTGTCGATCGCCATCATCGTGCTGCCGATCGTCGCCGCCGCCGTCGGCGTGCACGCCTTCCAGCGCAGCAACCGCAGCCGCCGCGCCCGCCGGGCGGCGTAAGGCGCCCTATTCCAGCACCTGCAGCAGGCGCAGGCCCGCCGGCGCCGCCAGCTCGGCGGCATCGACCTTGCCGTCGCCATTCGCATCGGCGGCGTCGAAGCGGCGATCCACCGCCTGCTGCCATTCCGCCATGTCGATGCCGTGGTCGCTGTTGAGGTTGATCCGCGCATAGTCGGCGCCCTCGACGCGGCCGGCGAGCTCGCCCTCCTTCAGCGTCGCCTCGCCGGAATGGAGATATTCGGTCTGCAGCCACCATTCCGGGCTGACGACGTTCCACAGCGCATGGCCGTCATAATGCGCCTCCTCGCGGTCGAGGACGCCGTCATGGTCGATATCGAGCCGCGCCAGATCCTCGGCCGGGCCGGCAAGGGCCGGGAAAGCCAGGGCCGGCAAGGCAAGGCCGGCGAGGAGAAGGGCGATGGCAGCAGGCCGGATCATGGGCGGTCTCCCTGAGCCTCCGGCGAGCGGAGCGCTTTCTTTTGCCGCCATATTATCCGGGCGACCGGCCAGGTCAAAAAACCGCCGGCGCCGGAGCCGACATCGCCGGCCTGAGATGCGCTCAGGCCACCTTGGCGGGACGGCCGCGGGGCGCTCGCGGCCTGACCGCCTCGGCGCGGGGGATGATCGTCTCGAGGCCGGAGGCATCCGCCCTCTCCAAGGCGTAGGCCGTCTGGAGGTTCAGCCAGAACTCCGGCGTGGTGCCGAAATAACGGGCGAGCCGCAGCGCAGTGTCGACCGTCAGGTCGACTTCCTCCCGCACCAGCCGCTCGATGCGCGTGCGCGGAACATTGAGCGCCGCGGCAAGCGCATAGGGCGTCAGATCCATCGGCGACAGGAACTCCTCGCGCAGGATCTCGCCCGGATGCACCGGGCCGAGCGGGTCACGGTTGATGGTCATCTCCGTCCCTCCATGGTCGGACTCGCGGAGGCCTGCAACGCCTCCTCAATGGTAGTCAACGATCTCGACATCTTCCGGGCCTTGAGCCGTCCAGCGGAAGCAGATGCGGAGCTGATCATTGATCCGGATCGAATGCTGGCCGGCACGGTCGCCGTGCAGCTTCTCCAGGCGGTTGGCCGGCGGGATGCGCAGGTCGTCCAGAACACGGGCTGCATGCAGCATGATGAGCTTGCGGCGGGCGATGGCGACGACGTCCTGCGGAAATCCCTTGCCCGGCGGCCTTCCCTCCCGGATCGCCCTGGCCGCCTTGTCCTTGAAGCTCTGGATGGCCATGCCGGCGTCCCACCGTGGCGGTTATTGGTATCGCGGCGCGGTCCTAATTGCAAGAGAATCCGTATCTGGTTGTGAGACTATTTTTTGAGCGCTCCCGGCTGGGAGAGGAAGCGAAACAGGACAAGAGCAAATCCACCGCTGCTGATGCCGTATTGTGCCGGTGTTCGCTCGCTGCCGCCGGATAGCGGAAGCAGGCAACACGCCGACGGCCGCATGTATTGGGTCTGCTGGTGCTGCCGGACAGGATTGAACAGTGTATTTTTCGCCTAAGTAGCTGATATTTCTTATTTATTACCGCCGTATGGGGCAATCTTTGTAGCGGTGTAACATGGTGTTTTTTGTAGCAACCCCAGCATCAGAATTGCCGAAACCCGCTGCCCTCCGCCAGGCTCGACGAAGCAGAGGTGAACCGGTTTCGCTTTCTCCCGCGAAACTCACCCTTGAGGGTTGTCATTCTGACAGGCCGAACAAACCTGTCATCCGGAGAAACGGTCTGACTGGTAGGCTATCCTCGGATTCGATCACTTGCCATGTCTTAGTAACTTCCTCCACGTCGAGGATGCCTGTCTTGAAAGCATTTGCGATAACAGCGCCCGATAGCTCATCCTTAAAGCCAGATATTTCTTCTATATCTAGATAACTAAAGTATAGACGACGCTTAACACGCAAATTTACGTATAACTCCGCTTCAGATCGGCCTCCATAACCGTTATCAACGTATGTTCTCTGATTAAATATGGGAAGGTCACTGTGCAATCCAGCTTCCATGGGATACAATCCATCGTCCCATTTTGCTAATGCTAGATCAGCAGGTAGACCTAAGTCATTCCCCGTTATATCGTAAGCATGGGCAGTGCTGAAGAAATCGGCAGGTATGCTTACAGGCCCCATGGAAGAGATCTTCAGGCCAAAGGCGATTGCTGCCTCAGCAAAATCACACAAGACAGGGATTCTCACCGCGACCTGCCACTTGTGTGGATCAGTGTCCACAGGACTGTAGAGGCTAATCTGAAGGCCCTCGGCCCGGACTTTCGCAGCACCTGTGAAACCGCGCGGGCATACCAAGGCCCCCTTGTGGGCGCCAACGTCCTGAAGAAGGCCATGGAATTCCTCCACCCCCTTCACGTCAACCGGACGACTGTAGTCCTTACAATCGAGCACGATCCGGATTTCATACTGACCGATGCGCTGCCGAACGAGAATGTCAATTTGCCTGCCACGACCACTGAGTCGGCCCGGAAGCGCAACGTCGTGCTCGACTATCGCATCAGGGGCGAGCTTCGCTTGAATCTTGGTGACTAGAATTTCAAGGTCGCGCGCAGCCGTGTTGGCCATTTACAGATCAATACCCGCCGGTCAATAGCTCGCCCCGCCGGATTTTAAGAGTATCCGGCGGGGCGTGATTAAGAATGACCTACACCACCCAATCGCCTTATGCCAAGGCAAGGCCCTTCACGGCCACACGTCGCCGAACGGTGCAGCATCATCCGCTGCCGGCCGGATATCCGCAGGCCACAGGTCGGCGACCTCCCCTAGCGCGATCATGATCGCATCGCGGTCATGCTGGCTGGTAAGGGCTTCGACAAGCCGGGAATAGGTTTCGGGATCGAGATAGATTGCCATCGGCTTTGATCTCCAAGTGACGACTAGAACGACACTTGGATGAATCAGAATCCTGATGGCGTCAACAAAGAATTTTTGGCAACTATCTCATGTAAGTCATAAGTGACTTACTTTCTTTCTTCGTCCTAGGAAGCTTGATCGCCGACGCAGCCTTGCGCTTCTCGGCATAAATCTGCTTCGCTCTCCGGCGGATATCATTGGTTGCCGTAAACAGCGAGCCGGGAATTAGGTTGCTGGTGCGGCTGGTCCCCTTGACCGCATAGGAAGCCCAGGCATCGTCGTCTCTGTGCTTGAGGTTCACCTGATACTGACGACCTGTCTCGCCCGCCCAGGAGCCTCCTACGGCCTTCAGAATCGCCTTCAGCTCAGCGAGCGAATGCTGGCCGGGAAGGATCCCGCCATGCAGGTGCGGGCGTCCATTGTCTGTCGCCTCCACAGCAAACCAGAACGAAGCGGTGCCGCCGCGCCTCTTCAGATGCCGATCCAGCTTCCGGCGGATATGAGCGGTGAAGCCCCGCTCGTCCTTCAGCGCCGCCTCGATCACGTCTGGCGCAAGATTGAGCGTGAAGGCGTAGCCGCCACCTTCCCTTACAGCACGATGGAGGAAGGTGGAGCGTAGCAGGTCGGTGGCTTCCTCCCAGGTCGGAAGGACGCGGTCCACGTGCTGATCTGCCGTCATGAGCATCCTGTCTACGGGCTGGACAAGGGACATAGGAAAGGGTGCTGACGACGCCTTGTGAGGCACTGGAAGCGGTGTGGGAGAGGGGGTGGTGTTTCTCTCTAAAGAGGCAGATTCGACGTGCGGCGACGGACGCTCAGAAATCCTTAGTTTCGTAAGGGCTGACTCATCGCGAACGCGGCTCTTCCGGCGGCGTCGCGTGACTTTTTTTGGCAACGCGGATCGCTTCGAACGATCGCCAGCGCCGCTGTCTTGCGACGAAAATTCATGCGCCGCGTCGCGTTCCGCGCTATAATTATTGCCATCGAACGTTAGCATTGCGTTCGTTCCTTTGAAGATAGCCCATCGACGAACTAAGTCAGCGTCGATGGGCTTTTCGTTTTCGCTTCAGGCCGACGCCTCGCGCCGGATATGCCGCGCCAGATCCTTTGCCATGCCCGGCGTCATTGTTCGTTTGGATATCGGCCCTGTTGCCCCTTCGACCGCCAGGACGACGCCACGGCCAACGCGGGCGATCTTCAGCTCGTCGGTGCCAATCGTGACGGCCTTGCCTCCAGGCGCCGACCGATCGGCGACGCCTTCGAAGAGATCAGCCAGCGTCAGCGCCTGTTGCGTTCCAAGGGCGGCCAGCGGCCGATCGCCGATCGTCAGGACAACGCGGCCCTCGGCTGTGCGAGAGACGCGATAACCGGGCAGCTCGTCGGGGATGGCGCCGGTTGCGGCGGCCTCGTTAATCAACTGCTCGACTGTCTCGACCAGAGACAGCCCGCGCTGATCAGCCAGTAGCTTCAGCTGGGCAAGCCGCTCGACGGGGAGAGTAATAGTAGTGTTAGGGCGACGCACTGTTCGATCACGCTAGTTCCTAATGCAATTGCATTCTAAGAACAGTGCCGCTCAAAATCAAGCTGTTACATCGGATTCAGCATTCCGCCGGGACGCATCTGCGTGCGCAGCTCTTCAGCCACGATCTGGCGCATGGAGTCCGTGACGGCCTTGGCGGTCTTGTTCGCCAGGTCGGCGTTCTGATCAGGCGAGCCGCCCGGTGCGTTCATGTTGATGACCGGGGCGATGTTGATGTTCTGGGTCGGGCCGCCCTTCGCCACAACGGCGCCGTTCGGAATGATCGTGCCGCCGTGCCGGGGAACAAACAGCTCCGGACCTCGTTCGCCGATGACGTAAGCCCGCCCCGGATCGACCGGGCCGCCGGTGGCGCGGGCGCCGCCGAAACCAAACAGGCCAGCAGAGAAGATGCCGCCGCCGAAGGCAGCGTTCAGAAGCCCGTCAATCGCCATGTCCAGCAGCCGATCGACCAGTCGGTCGAGAACGTTGGACAGGGCTTCGGACAGGCTGATGCCCTGCCGAAGGTCGCCGATGAATCCGCGCATAACCTCGCCGGCAGTGTCCTTGAAGGCGTCGGCGGTGTCCTTCAGGCGCTCCTGTGCCGCCTGCGCTCGCTCGACCTCTCCGGTCAGGGCACCGTAGGTCGCGGCGAGACCTGACAGCTCCTGTCGCTGTTGATCTGTCAGGCTCAGCCCGTTGCGCTGAACCTCGGCGAGCATTTCCGCTTCAAGCCGGTAGGACGCGGCCGCCTCTGTCGTCATGCCGATGACGTCGCGTTCTACCTGAAGATCGGCGATGCGCTCCTGTGCCGAACGGCGCAGCTCGGCATAGGCGTTGGTGAAGCTGCGCGCCGCAGCACGTCCACCAGCGCCGCCACCACCACCACCACCACCGCCACCAGTGCCAACGACCTCGATCGGCGCCAGCTCGACCGGCGGAGTCGTCGGACGGTTGGCGGCGTTCAACTCGCCGATGCGATTCAGCACGCCGCTGGCGTCGTTATTGAGCCGCAGCCGTTCCGCCTCCAGCTCCGCAATCATCTCTTCCGAACGAACGCTGCCCATCAGGCCAGGCAGCTGGCTCTTGCCGGCGCGAAGATCTTCGATGCGCTGATTGATCTCGTCGCGCCGCCCGTAGATGTCCGACAGCGTTGTGCTCAGGCCGGCGATGTTGGTGCGGGACTCCAGAGAGTTGAACGTGTCGAGGAAGCCGGCAAGAGCGCTGGCGGCCTCGACAATGGCGCCCTTCAGCTGGGTGCCGACCGTGCCAACCATCCGATTGAAGGCGGCATCAACGTCCTCGGCTTTGCGCAGAACATCGTCACCAAGCACGTTGCCGGTCTCGACAGCCTCGCGGCGCAAGCGCGCCACGTTGTCGGCGCCACGCTCCAGGAAGCGCGTAAAACGTTCGCCGCCGGTGCCGCCAAAAAGCTCGTCGAAAATTCGAATCTGTGCCGCCTTGTCGAGGGTCTGGACGCGGCGGATGATCTCCTCCAGCAGCGCAGCCGGATCGGCGAGGCGGGTCTTCAGCTCTTCCGGTGACAGGCCGATGCGGCGGAAGGCGTCGGCGGCAGGACCGCCGGCAGTGGCAATGAATTCATCGCTACGCATCTGCAGCTCTTTGAAGCCATCAACGATGGCATCAACCGGAACGCGAGACTGACCGGCAGCGTAGGCCAGTTCCTGAAAGACTTCGCTAGCAAGGCCAGCCCGCTGCGCCTGTGCGCGGATTTCGGCAAGGCTCGACGCGGCGCCGCGCATGGTAGCGACGACGCCAGCGAAGCCGGCGCCCAGGCCGAGAGAGCCAGCCAGGCGGCTCCCCATGCTGCGCATGGATGTAAGCACGCCAGCGGCGGCGCGATCCATGTCGGCGCGCATGCGAGTGCCAGCCTGACGGCCGCGTGCCTCGATCGCTGTCCAGTTGGTCGAGGCAGTGCGGTTTGCGCTGCGAAACGACTTTTCGAATTGATTTACTCTGGCCTCCAAAGAGACCACTAGCTGTTCTGTTTCAGTTGCCATGTAAATCGCTCATATGAAAAGCAACCCTTCCGGACGCTCGGTCGGGCTTGTGTAAATTGATCCACCGTTACCAGTGGCCGCACGTGCAACGGCCATCGCCGCAGCAACCGCCGCGTCAATCCGGTCGGTCGATTTGGTCTTATGGAACGTCTTATTTTCGTTTCTGTCGTAAACAACGGCGATGTTACTAAAACACCATCGCATTACGGGATGCCCGCCATGCTGAAACTTTCTAGAAAGAATAGCGCGCTCAAGTGTATCGACAGCCGGAACCATCATTTTCCATGACTGATCGAACCGAACGACAGGGAAGCCATCCTCCGAAAGGTCAGTCATAATTAAGGAAGCGCGAGCGGGATCGAAGTTGATTTCCTGCACGTCGAATCGCTGACAGATAGCGCGGATTTTGTCGGCGACGCGCCGATGATCTACAACGTTTCCTGGTGTAGGTGTGATGTAACCTTCCTCTGCCCAAGCGGGATACGGCACGCCATCGCGATCGGCGCGATTGCGCAGATTGTCTGCCGGGCAGAAAATCCACGGATGAACGAGGAAGCCGCCATCGCCATCTCGCCACGCCTCATCACGCCATGCCGCAACAATCACCGTCAGGTCGGTGTTTGTCGACATATCCACGCCAAGCCAGCACGGCTTGCCTTCCAGCGCCTCAAGATCAACCGGCGTGGCGCCCTCGTCATAAATCGCCATGTCGACGAACGGCGTTGCCGAATGATCGAGCCAGACATTCAGATTCAGCTGGCGGAAGGCTTCGCGATCGCCGGGGCGTTCCTTCGCCTCGCGTGCCAACTGGCGCAGCCCGTCCAGATCAGGATAGCCGTGCACCAGGCCGGGATTGACAGCATGCCATAGCGCCTCGTCCTGCCAGTCGGCATCTGCCGGCGCCTCAAAGAGGATCGGCAGGAAGGCGGGATCATCAACATCGCCGCGCGCCACCTTTCGCGCATAGTCGACAACCTCGAAGGCGATGTTCTCCTGCCCGCGTCCTGCCGTCGAGGCTATGACCAGAAGCGAGCCGCGAGTCTTCGGAAGGCCGCTACGGATCGCGTCCCATAGGTCGCGCCTCGGCCAGGCGTGCAACTCGTCGACAAGGGCAAAGGCCGGCGTGCGGCCGTGCTGTGTGCCGGCATCGGATGACAAGGTTTCGAGGAAGCTACCATCGCGGCGATATGTGATGCGCTTCGTCGAATTGACGGCATCCGAAACGCGAACCGCTTTTTCGACTCGCTTGTCGGCGCGCACGATCGACAGCGCCTCCCGGAAGCCGATCGCCGCCTGTTTCTTGTCGCTGGCAGCGAACAGCGCCTCGCCGCCGGGAACGCGCTCAGGACCGATCGCGTGCAGCAGTGCCAGCGCCGCCGCGAGGCTGGTCTTGCGGTTGCCACGCGGCAGCAACAGCATGACCGTCTGAACGATCCGGCGCCCGTCAGGATGGCGCGGCCCATAGATGCGGCGAACAATCCGTTCCTGCCACGGGTCCAGCTGGAAGGGATGACCGCGCGCGAGATTCTTCGGATGCTTCAGCCGCCGTAGGAAATCCACCGCACGCTCGCCGTAGCCGAGGGGATCGGCGATCGGCGAGTCGTCATAAATCCAGAGGGGACGGGTCGTCGTCGTCATCGTCGTCACGAACGGCGGGGCGGGATCGGCTGACGGGCGTCAGCCCCAACTCTGCCGCCAGCTGCCGCGCCCCGGTGCTGGCCTGCGCCTGCATACGGAAAAGCTTCGGATCAATGTCGCCGCCGGCAGCCTGAATAAGGCGCTCGATCTCGCGAACGCGACCGGTAGCGACGCAGTAGTTCTCGACACTGCCTAGATCGGCATCCGTCAGAATGCGGCGCTCGATCAGCAGCGGCATAATGCGGCGCCACTCTGCCTGTGCCGCCGTCGACAGCCATGCCGGCGCCCGCGGCACCGATGCCACGGCTGCCCTGTCGACCGTCACGCCTGATGGCTTCCTGCCCTTCACGGCCCGATCCTTTCAGCGGTAAGGATCAGCTCGCGGCTGCGCTCGACTTCCTCAACGGCGACGATGTTAAAAGCTGCGCCGTCGAAGGTCAGCCGGTCCGCTACGCTGATGCCAGGACGCCACCAAGTCCGGAACTTCAGGCGTCTCTCGGTCGACGCACCATGATCGCGGATCAGCTCGTTAGCCGTCGCCTCGATCACAGCGGCACGAAGCCGGTAGACGGTTCCCCAGGTCGACGAAGGCACCCCATAGGCGTCAACGCTCGTCGCCGCGCGCGCAATGGTGATGACGCGATCAAGCTTGCCCGCCCTCATGCTGCGCGCTCCAACATGATCGCCTGAATGCTGACGATGCCGTGCGAGTGCTCGCCGTCCGGATCGCGCAGGAAGCGCGCGGCCGTAACGGTCAGGTCGCTGACGCGGTGATCCTGTGCCGTCAGCGGGCCATCGCGAAGAGCGTCACGAATGACGCCGGCGACCTGCTTCGCGCCAGTCGTCCCCTCTTCGGCGAGCCAGACATGGAGATCGGCAAAGACTCGATCGAAGTAGCTGTCATGAAGCCGGGCATACAGTGCCTGCCCCTCCCCTACGATGATCGAGGGAAAGACCTCCGGTCGAGCATGACGGTCCAGGATGGCCTCGGCAGGGACAAGCGCAGTCATCGCAGATGCGCTAATAAGCCGATCGCGGATCGCCTTCTGAAGAGCGAGAGCGGGATCCATCATTTCTGCCACCCGTCCCGCACGGCCTTGCCGACCGCGCGCTTGATGCGATTCTGAAGGCGCTTCTTCAGCAGCCGATAGCTGGGCCAGAAGAACGGCTGTGCTGGCGCAGCAGTGGTGCCGTATTCGGCAAGGTGCGCATAGCGAACCTCACTGTTTCCCGCCGTCACCATGACCGCGTTTTCAGGAACGACCGTCGAGCCGCCCGGCTGGCTGTAAGGTGGCGTCGCCTGCCCCGGTCCGGTAACAGCGATCGAGTCTCGCAAAGCCCCCGTCTCGACCGGCGCCAGGTGCTGCATCGTGGCTGCCAGCTCGTTGCCCGACTTCAACAGCGCCGGCTGAACAGCTTCACGCACTTCCTTCGGGATGGCCTCCAGCCGACGCTGAAGGCGCTCAAGCTGCGCCGACGCCATTAGAATGCCCAATCGCGATAGGGAGTAAGCAGGTCGAAAATGCTGGCGGGGATGCTCTCGGCTCCCTCGCGATCCTCGTAAAGGTGCGCCGCCAGCTGGCGAACCGCCTCGTCGACAGCAGCCGGAACAGGCGCTTCGTCGTCGAGGGCATCGCCCATGAAATCGCGAACCCACGCTTCGGCGCCGGCAAGCTTGCTGGCAAGCAAAGCATCGTCATCGTTGAAGGTAATGTTCAGGTGCGCCTTCAGGCTATCGAGCGAGACTGTCACGTTTTCGAAACTCCAATTTCATCGTATCTCGCGCGCTGCTCCCCCCACCGGTCCCCATGCTCTTCCGAAAAGTCTTCCACCACCCCCGCCTTGTTCTTCAGGCGAGACGGTTCTGTTAGCCACGTTCAATACTCCAAGTGCGAAGGCGAAGATCCATCGTTCCGCGACTGACGCCAACGCGCTTTGCCCATTCCGCTACCGAAAGACTCTCGCCATTGAACGTAACGTGATGGAAAATCTCTTTCCGCTTAGGTTTCTTATTCTCTTCCCGATCGAGTATCTTACCAATGCGCTCTCTTAGCGCGTCGGCATCTATGCCAGCGAGGAAGCAGACAAGCCGGAAGTTTCGGCTGTTGCTTGTAAGCCAGGTCCGCGCCCTGTCATGTTCTACTTTGTCGGAAGCAATTTTAGGGTTTGACGTGGCATCGAGGATTGCTTGCTCAATAACGGATGCCCACAGGTCGCGCTCGCTCACTTGCTGCGCTCCCTGTGCTCCTGCGCCTGCTTCGCCCGTGCGTGACAGGACGTGCATAGCGGCTGCCAGTTGCTGCGGTTCCAGAACAGCGCCTGATTGCCTCGGTGCGGCAGGATATGGTCGACGACCGTAGCGGGCTTGCCACAGCGCCGGCATGTCGGGTCCGTCGCGAGGAAGGCGGCACGCTCGCGTTGCCAGTCCCGGTCATAGCCGCGCTTGCGGGCTGAAGGCCGGTTGGCATCGTGGCGTGCGTTGCGCTCGCGCGCCCGCTTCAGCTGGCACTCGCACAGCACGCCATGCGGGACTTTGAACCCACAGCTGCAGACATGGGGCGGCTGGAGCGGCATCAGCGCACACGATCGGCGCCGCGCGCCGCCATCATCTTCAGGGCAGCAATGCCTTCGCTGATCTCGTCGGCGGTATGCTCGCCGGACGATTCGCTGTCGTCTGATGCGCCGCCGCCGAAGATGGCGCGCAGCATCTCGACGCGGCCCTTATAAGCCACCAAAATTTCCGCCGGGGTTGCGTCCCAGGCAGTCGCTGGCGTCCAGCCAAGCCAGCCCGTTGCGATCTGGTAGAGCCGCGCGTGATAGTCGGCGAAGGTGATGCTCTTTGCCGACTTCGGTTCCTTGGCGGCCTTTGCCGTCTCATCAAGATCAACGCCAGCGAGCAACAGCACATAGTCGATCAGCGGCGCGACAAGCGCCCCTAAGCCCCGCTGGAAGCCGTGCTCGCCGATGGCGGCAAGTGTTCTGGCACGCTCGCTGCCCGTGGCATGGAAAAGCACGTCAGCGATGACCGTGGCACGCTCAGCTACGATCGCGCGCACCAGATTGTCGAAGCCGCCGTAGCTGCGCTCCAGGCGATATGCGGCTCGCAAGGTCGGACGCAGGAAGAGTGTTTCCCCGTCGATCCGGATCGTAATGTCATCCTGTGCGAGCCGCATGGTTCTACGCCACCGGCGCCAGCTGCGGGTTGCCCCGCACGGCCACGGCACCGATGGCGATCGACGTGCCGCCGGCCTTGATGACGGCGAGACGGACGAAGCGCTTGAAGCCGCGATAGCCAAGCTTGTAGGCGCTCGACTCGTCGAGGGTTGCCGGAACGTTGGTGTCGACGACAGCGGCGCTGGCGTCGGTGAAGTCGCCCGATACGGACGTATCGGACTCCTGGATCTTCACGCCAAAGTCGCCGTCGCCAGCGATCGCCCCCGTATTCACCACGAAGACGATCGAGCCGAAGCCCTGAAGGTCGATCGCCGGCCCTGTATCAGCTGCCGACTTCACGGCAGGCGCATAGGCGAGCACGGCGCCGATGTTCGAATAAATGTCACGCATGTCTTTTCCTCCTGCCCTTACGAAGTCGCGCAGGTGATCTTGCGGAGTGCCGCAGGCTGAACGACAGCGGCGCCGACGCGGCGGGTTGCATGAATGCGCGTGATGCCGTTGGTCGCCAGAATGTAGGGGTTGACCAGAACGCTCAGGGCCAGACGATCGACGATGCGATAGGCCGTGGCGACGTCGCCGAAGACAATCGGCGTGGCGCCGTTGCCGACATCATCCATATCCGGGACCTCGATGACAGGTCGACCGAGAATGGTCTCGGGCTGATCGGCGGCATAGGACGGCTGCCACAGATAGACGCCAGTCGTCCCGTCCTTCAGCTTGCGGATTGCCGCCAGCGTCGAGCCGTTCATCAGCCAGGTGCCGCGCGAGCGATACGCCGCCGGAACGGCATACATGGCGGTGATCAGAAGATCGGCAGGGCTGGTGCCAAGCGTCGAGGCATTGCCGGTAGGGGTATGCGCAACGCCAGCAGCCGACAGAATGCCCTCAGGCTGAAGCGGCCCGGCGCCCTTGACGAAGGCAAGGCCTTCCTTCTTTCCGAAATCTTCGGCGAGAGCGAGCCGAACCTCGGCTTCAGCGGCGCCGGCAGAGTCGGCCAGCAGCTGATTGGAGATATCGACATAGGTGTTGATCTCGCGGATCGGCACTTCCACCTGCCCGAAAGCGGGCTCCGACGCTTCCGAAGCCTCGGTCTCGCCCTTCCACTTCGCGTTGGTGACGCCGGTGCGCTTCGGATAGCTCACCGATCCGGCGCCAGTCGTGCGCGGCACCACAAGGCTGCGGATCGGCGAGAACTCCACCAGGTCGCGAACGAACTCGGTCGAGAACTCAGCCGGCGCCAGGTAGCCGCCCTGCGGGTCGCTCGCCGTGATCAGCGACTTGCGCTCTTCGTCGGGCAGGCGATCGCCAAGGCGAAGGTAGGTGCCGAACGCCTTGCGCTCGGTGCTCGGCTCGTCGGCGCTCTTCGTGTCGATCGCCGGACGGTTAAGGCGAGCTTCCAGCTTGTCGAGGCGCGCGGTTAGCTTGGTGTCGCTCGCCTTCATGCGCTCTTCGACGGTAGCAGTCAGCGCATCGAGAGCCTTACTGACGACTTCGGATTCGGCCGGATCAGCGCCGCCGTCATCCTTCAGCTCGATAGGCGCGGCATCGGCGATGCCACGAACAGGTGCAGTCATGGGGTTCTAGTTTCCTTTCAGTGCCGAGGCGGCACGGTTGATGGCCTCGGCAATGGCGATTGCAGCCGAAGCGGTCTTTGCGTCCGTGATGCGGGCGCGCGGATGGGCGGGATTGCGAACGATCGACACTTCAAGCAGGTCGAGAGCGGAAATGGTGCGGCCCTTGGGAAGGCGCGGCGTGGCGGCGCGAGTGCGGAAGCCGATGCTCAAGCCGCTCATTAGGCCGCTCTTCACCAGCGAGCGAACGGCCTTAACGCGCGGCTCATTCGTGAAGAGCTTGCCCTTCACCTCCAGCCCGCGTTCGGTTTCCTGAACCGAATCCCAGATGCCAACGATCTGTTCGGGATCGTGACCCAACAGCATGGGGACATCAGCAACAGCAACGTTGAATGCGCCCTTGCTGATCACGTCGCCGATCTGGTCCGGCCCTTCACCGAAGGGCCAGGCAATGCCGGTGATGGCGCCGGCATCGTCGACCGTAATCGCGGCCTTGAATTCAAGCCGATCCATCGGTCGCCTCCGGTTTGACGTCCGGCTTTGCCTCGCCGAACCACAGAAGCTCCAGGATCGAGACGGCGAGCGGATAGATCTCGCTCAGCGGACGCGCTGCCGCGTAAGTGGCAGTGAGCGTCGCCGCGCGCTGGGGCGTCTCGCCGCCGCCGATCAGCGCCAGCCGGATCGTCTCGACGATATCGGCATGGTTGAAGTCGCCAGCGAACAGCCGGCGGCACAGATGACCGATGCCGGCGCCAGTCTTGCGCTCCAGTTCGGCGATAAGGTCCGGAGTGATCCGGAAGGTGCGCTCGGCGTCCCCGAAGAACGCCTTGTAGTGGCCGTCAGACATCGACAGCAGCTCCGGTAGAAGTGTTGGGGTTTTCGAACACGTCGCCGCCGGCATAGGGCGGCCGGTTTTCGGCGGCGCGAGCCTCGTTCGGCGACAGGATGCGCGCCGCGATTGCCCGGCCATAGGCATCCATGCGCGTTGCAAGATCGGCGCGCGCCAGGTCGTCCGTCAGGAACTCGGCAAAGAACTCGTCGCGCTCTTCGACATCGAAAAGCTTCAGCCTGATCTCGCCTTCCCAACGCTTGATCCACGGCAACAACGTGTAAACAAGAAACTGGCGGCCCATCTCTTCGGAGTTGCCCCAGGTGGCGCGGCCATATTCTTGCAGGAAGATCGGCGGCACCCGGAAGGCGCGGGCGATCTCCACAATGCTGAACGTGCGCATCTCCAGGAACTGCGCATCGGTGCTGGAAAAGGTCAGCGCCTGGAAGTCGGCGCCCTCTTCCAGGATGGCGGTTCGGCCGCTGGCGTCGCCGCTATGCCCCGCGTGCCAGCTGGCGCTGATCCGCCGGGCGGCATCCTCGTTCAGCTTGTTCGGGAACCGCAGGACGCCAGACGGACGCGCCCCGCGACCGAAGAGTCGCGCCGCGTGCGCCTCCAGCGTCAGCGCAACTCCGATGGCCTCGCGGGCCAGCATGACAGGGCTTTCGCCAGACACGCCATTGATCGACGGTGCGCGCAGGTGCAGCACATCGCGCCGCGCCAGCAGCTGCCCCTTGGGCTCGCCCTTGCGCCGATAGACCGGCTCGCCGGTGATCGGATGCGCTTCAACAGCGATGCTCGCCGGGTCCAGCCGCAGCAGCTCGACGGGCTTGCCCTCGACGCGGTTGACGAAGGCGAAGCCGTTGCCGAACAGCAGCGCGTCGCGCGTCAGCTGTTCGCGGAAGTCGCTCGATGGCGTGAAGTCGTTCGCTTCGTCGTGCACCAGGCGGTGCACGGGATGATCCGGCGCCCGCTCCTTCGCATCGCCGTTGCGCTGGTAGACGTGCACGGGCAGCTGCCCGATGGTCTCGGCGATCGCCTGAACGGCGCAATGGACCGCAGTGCAACGCATCGCCGTTGCCGGCGTGACGACGATACCTGACGCCATCGGCACGCCGCCGAATAGCTCAATCATCGCCTGATCAGGCGATGCCAATGATTTGGTTTCGACAGGACTTGAGAAGAGCCGACCAACGGCGCTTCGGATGCTACGCAAGGCCACAGAATTACCTAGATTAAACAACCTAGGTATATTCTAATATCTATTTTCTACGATTCCTAGGTAGGTAGAAAAATAAATCTTCTAATTGCGAATTAGTCACTGAACAATAATTCATTCAAGCCGGTAACGCGGCAAGGTCAAAATCGCCCGATGCTTCGTCACAAGCGTCACGTCGCCGTAATCATCACCTGCCGTTCGCGGCGCATGTCCCTGAATAGCGTCGAGCACGCGACTGTCTATCTTGGCCTCGCGACCGATCGTCTTAACCCGGTGACGCCAGCCATGATTAGGCGCGACGGCCGTGTCGGCGACCTGAAGGCCGCGCACCCATTTCCCGACGCGATCGGCGACGACGCGGAAGGGTAAGGCGCCTTCGTTCGACGAAGGCCGGTAGAACAGCGCTCCTCTGCCCTTGGCCTTCGCGAAGGCGACAAAGCCCAGCTCGACCAGATGGGGGTGCAGGGGAACGTCCCGGTAGGTGGCAGTCTTTACGGTGCCCGCCTCGGGCGTGATCCGGATGAACGGGATGCCGTCCTTCTCACCGAGATCTTCAACTCGCAACTGCGTCAGCTCGCCGATGCGCGCGCCTGTGTAGGCCGCCAGGATCGGAGTCCAACGTTTCGCGTCAGCCGTTGTCTGGTGCTCTTTCTTGGTGCTTCGCCGGTAGCGCCACGCGGCCTTCAAGATCGCGGCGGCCTCTTCGTCATTGAAGCCCTTCTCACGGTTAAGCTGTTTCCTGCCGACCTTGATCTTGACCGATGCGAACGGATTGGCGTCGATCACGTCATTGTTCAGCGCAGTGTTGAAGGCCGCCTTCGCGGCAGCGACGTAGACGTCGCGCACCGACTTTGCAGCCCGCGTTTCCAGCAGCTCGTCCTTCCACCTGATGGCATCGCGCCGGGTAATCCGTCTGGCGTCGTCATGCCCCAGGAAGCCCGTCAGATGGTCGAGCACATGGGTCCAGCGCTTCTCCGCGTCGGGGCTCTTGCCGGCGGCCTTCAGCTCTCGCCAGTGAGAGCGAAAGACGTCTCCGACGCTCGCCGGCTCGCGCTGCGCCAGTGCAGCCGCCTCTTCGGGCACGGTAAGGAAATCCGGAAGCGGCGGGTCCGGCTCGCCATCGTCGCGGCGCGCGGTAACATCCAGCGCCGCCAGTTCCGCCAGTGCCAGCAGGCGAGCCGCAGCTCGCCAGTCTGGCGAGCCAGGCGTCTGGCTCATATGCCCTCGCCGCTGGAACTTTCGCAGCACGGCTTCGATCGTCGACGCGATCTCTTCGTTACGCGCGCGGCCGGCGGCAATCGCCTCCAGCGCCTGCACATAGTCGGGGTCGACAAATCCGAAGGTGGCGTAACGCGGATCAGCGTTCCGCGCCTCTTCATCGAAGGCGTTGGCTTCGGCGAAGTGAACCCTCGCCAGCTCGATCGGATCGACAGAGCGGCGACGCGGCGTTGCCCGCTGCGTCGGAGCGGCAAGCCGGGCTTCGGCCGAAGCGAGCATATCCTGAAAGCCCGCAACAGCCGCCGGCAGCTTGCGAAGCGCTTCCCGGCGATCGGCACCTAGCGGGCTTGTCAGTTCCCTCTTGCCCAGGATCGACCGCAGGCGATGGGGAACGACGACACGCGCATAATATCGACCGGACCGCTCCAGCAGGTGCAACACTCGACCAGCCATCTTTCACCCACCCGTTTTGTAGCAGCGTTTGTAGCAGCACAACGGGATGAAAGCCTAGGCTTTCTGCGGATTCAAGGGGTAGTAAGGGGAAATTCTGGTGCTGCCGGACAGGATTGAACTGTCGACCTCTCCCTTACCAAGGGAGTGCTCTACCACTGAGCTACGGCAGCAGGGCCCGCGCCGGCCAGGCCGGGCGAAAGCGCGCGCACTACTGCCATAGCGGGTTGCGCCGTGCAAGGCGGTGGTGAGGCAGGGCGGCACAGCGGCGGCGTGGCGGTGGACCGGTGTACGGACCGGACACCGGGGAGAGACAGGGTGGGGAGCGCCGCCGGGAGGTCCGCATGACCCCTTCCAACCCCACAGGCGTCATGGCCGGACTTGATCCGGCCATCCACGCGAACACGGATGGCAAAGAGAGGAATGCTGCCAGCAAGGCACCCTTCCCGGCACCACCGGTGTTCGCGTGGATGCCCGGGTCTGCGCCCCGGCATGACGCGGCTGCAGCGTCGGCGCGGCCTTTCCTGGCCGGCCGGCCTTCCCGAAGGCCGCCCCATCCCCCCGCAACCCCGCGCCGCGCCTTGGCTTTTGCCAGAATCGTCGCGGCGCGCTATCCCTCGGGGCATGGCGGACGATGGGGCTCTTCCCGGCGGCAAGGCGGAGGCGCGGGCCGAGCGCGAGCGGCGGCTGGCGGCGGCGCTGCGGCGCAATCTGAGGCGCCGCAAGGCGGCTCCCGGCTTTGCCGAGACGCCGGCGGAGGCCTCGGTTGGGCGCGACCGGCCGGACGGTCCAGGCGCCAAGCCCGCTCCCAAGCCTCCGCAATGATCGGTTAACCCTGCCGGCGCGACAAAAACCGCACGCCGGCGCGACAAGGCCCATCGCGGCGCACCCGACCCCGGTGCCTTCCGGGCGGCACGAGAAGGACTTCCATGGAGAGCATCAGGATCGTCGGCGGCGAGCGTCTCAACGGCCGCATCGCCATTTCCGGCGCCAAGAACGCCGCCCTGCCGCTGATGATCGCCAGCCTGCTGACGCCGGAGACGCTGACGCTGGAAAACGTGCCGCGGCTCGCCGACGTGGCGCTCCTGAAGCGCATCCTCGGCAATCACGGCGTCGACGCCATGGTCAACGGCAAGCGCCATGGCGAGGACCTGATGACCGGCGAGACGCTGCATCTCACCGCCGCCGAGATCGTCGACACCACCGCGCCCTATGATCTCGTGTCGCGCATGCGCGCCAGCTTCTGGGTGGTCGGGCCGCTGCTCGCCCGCACCGGCGAGGCGCGGGTGTCGCTGCCGGGCGGCTGCGCCATCGGCACGCGGCCGGTGGATTTCTTCCTCGAGGCGCTGGCGGCGCTGGGTGCCGAGATCGACATCGACGCCGGCTATGTCGTGGCGCGGGCCAGGAACGGCCTTGCCGGCGGCCGCATCGTCTTCCCCAAGGTCACCGTCGGCGCCACCCATGTGGCGATGATGGCGGCGGCGCTGGCGCGGGGCGAGACGGTTATCGAGAACGCGGCGCGCGAGCCGGAGATCGTCGACGTCGCCGACTGCCTCATCAAGATGGGCGCCCGCATCGAGGGCGCCGGCACGGCGACCATCCGCATCGAGGGCGTGCCGGCCCTTCACGGCGCCCGCCATGCCGTGCTGCCGGACCGCATCGAGGCCGGCACCTATGCCTTCGCCGTCGCCATGACCGGCGGCGACGTGGTGCTGGAAGGCGCCCGCGCCGACTGCCTGGCAAACCCGCTGGCGACGCTGCGCGAGGTCGGCGCCGAGGTGACGGTCACCAATGACGGCATCCGCGTCTACCGCAACGGCCGGGGCCTGGCGCCGGTGCAGGTGACGACGGAGCCCTTCCCGGGCTTTCCGACCGACCTGCAGGCGCAGCTGATGGCGCTCGTCTGCCGCGCCGGCGGCACCTCGACGATCCGCGAGACGATCTTCGAGAACCGCTTCATGCACGTCCAGGAGCTCGCCCGCCTCGGCGCCGACATCGCCCTCGACGGCCAAGTGGCGACGGTGACCGGCGTCGAACGCCTCAAGGGTGCCCCGGTGATGGCGACGGACCTGCGGGCCTCGGTGTCGCTGGTCATCGCCGGCCTCGCCGCGGAAGGCGTGACGACGGTCAACCGCGTCTACCACCTCGACCGCGGCTTCGAACGCCTGGAAGAAAAGCTCAGCCGCTGCGGCGCCCGGATCGAGCGCCAGGCGGCGGCGTAAGGGAAGGCGCAGCGCCGGAGCCGAAACGCGTCGGCGGACAGGGCCCGGCGGCGCTCCCCACCCGACCCCGCCTGCGGCGGGGCCACCCCCGGATCAAGTCCAGGGGCAGGCTCTCCCCGTTCCGGTGAGGGATGGGTGCGCGCTTCCCGATGCAGTGTCCACGCAAGGGGCGCCGGTCCTCGCAGAAAAGGACGCCTATCCCTCACCGGAACGGGGAGGGTGGCGCGCGCGAAGCGCGTGACGGGTGGGGACCCACGCCGGGCCGTCCGCACCACATCCCCCCTCGCCTCGCCGCCGACCCCCATCACCCTTATCCACCCGGGGCTTGACTGTTTTCCGCCAGCGCCTACCTTTGCCGCATGGGTATCGTCGCGCATAGTCCTGCCGTGTTTCTTCCGGGCCGAACGGCCGGGAAACTGCTGCCCTAGATCCGTTGGCCGGCGCCAGGCGGGTTTAGGGCCCGCCGCCTGACGGTGGCCGGATCGGCGTCAGATTCACCATCATCCGTTTCTTGCGAACGCGGCTGCCGCATCGGCACTGCGCATGAGGTCCATCATGGCGATCATCAACCTGTCCGACATCAATCTGTCGCCCGACATCATCCTCGGCGCCGAGGAGCTGCGCCAGCTGACCGTGCTGGCCATGGGCGCCAGCGACCAGGCGCCCGAGGACGCCGACTGGCTGCTGCACGAGCTGGAGCGCGCTCGCGTCCTGCCCGACGCCGCGCTGCCGGCCGATACGGTGCGCATGGGCTCCACCGTGACCTACCGCACCAGCGGCGGCGAGGAGCGCACGGTACAGCTCGTCTATCCCGGCGAGGCCGATATCGGCGCCCGCCGCATCTCGGTGCTGGCGCCGGTCGGCGCCGCGCTGATCGGCCTGCGCAAGGGCCAGTCGATCAGCTGGCTCGCCCGCGACGGCCGCCGCCAGGCGCTGACCGTGCTGCGCGTCAGCCAGCCGGCCGTCGGCGCCGGCGACGACGATCCCGGCCCCAGCGCCGCCTGAGCCGGGCGAGACCCGGAAACGCAAAAAAGGCCCGCCGGGCGATCCGGCGGGCCAAGGTCAGGTTCGTATGACAGCGGGGCTAACGCCGGGCCGGCCGGATGGTTCCTTTCGTCGTGACGCCGATCACGGCCGCGCCTGCGCTGACACAAATCCGGCATGAAGAGCCTCTAGGTACGGAGCAAAGGCGCTGCGGCCCCTGCCGGGCGCCTCTGTCCCCCGATCCGGAGGAATGCTCGATGGCCTTCCGCTCCGTCCTTCTGCGCCTCGTCGCCGCCACCACCCTCGTCGGCGTCACGGCGATCATCCTGCCGGTGGTGATCGGCGCCTGAGGCGCCGCGTCCTCCGCAAAGCTGCATGGCTGCCCCGCGCCAGCGCGGCCCTGCCGGCGCTTGCGACGCGGCGGGCGCCGCGCCATCTGTGCTGCCGATCCGGTCCCTGTCCGCCGCAGCTGTCGCCGCGGCACGCTGTCCGGCGCGGCCCCCGCCGCGGCGCTCTTCCTGCTGGCCGAACGGCCAGTCGGCGCCGCCGGAACCCCCGGCCGCGCGGCGCGTTGAAGCAGGGTCCCCGGCCAGAGGTTCCTCCGATGATCTACCGCGTCGCCCTGCTCCGCCTCTTCGCCCTTTCCACAGTCCTCGGCGTCGCCGCCATCATCCTGCCGGTGATGATCGCCTGAGCACGGGCCGGCGCCTGATCCCTCACGCCTCGCGCGGTGCCTCGCGGCAGGTGAGTTGCGGCGGCAGGGCGTGCGGCGCGCCGTGGCGCAGGCGCCATAGATCCGTCACCTGGCCGACGGCGCGGCGGAAGCGGGGATCGGCGGCGAGCGCCAGGCAGCTTGCCTCGGCCCTGAAGGAGGCGCGCCAGCGCGCCGTCTCGCAGCTTGCGTAGTCCGGGCGGCCGTCCGCCGCCGCCAGGCACGCCGTCACCATCAGCGCCCAGATCATCGCGCCTGTCCTCCCATGACTGCCGGCCCTCTCATTGTGCCCGGCCTCCTCATTGTGCCCGGCATCCTTATGGCGCCTGCCCTTCCAGCCGGCCGCGGATCGCCGCCGTGTCGGACTGGATGGTGTTCATGCGGTCGTTGATGCGCCGGATCGCCTCGACCAGCGTGCGCTGCATCTCCTCCTGGGCGTCGAGGCGCACCTTGGCTTCGGCGACGCGCGACTGCACCTCGCTGTAATTGGCGATGGTGCGCTCGACGCTGATGAGGCGGGTGTCGAGATTGCCCACCGCCTGCTGCATCGACGACCAGGCCGCGGCGCCGCCGCCGGCGATGGCGAGGATCGTCAGCATGTGGCCGAGATTGAGCGTCCAGTCGAAGCGGATGCCGCGGCGCGGCAGCGGCGGGGCGGCCGGCTGCATGGCCGTCAGCCCTTGCGCCGCCAGAGGCCGAAAAGGCTCAGCGGCGCGAAGCTGCCGATGCGCCGGATGAGCGCGAAGATCGAGCCGAGCGCCCCGACGAGGGCGGGATAGAGCAGCTCCTGCGGCACCCGTTCCGGGCCGATGGCGAAGGCCAGCACCAGCACCGCGGCGCTGCCGAGAAAGCCGGCCGAGCTGCCCCAGACGACGCCCGACTGGCGCAGCGGCTCCTGGTTGAGCGCATTGGCGAGCTGCGGATCGGCCGCCACCTTCTGCACCACCGCATCGGCCAGCACCGGCACCGCCGCCGGCGCCACCCCGGCCCGCGCCGCAACGCCGGCCAGCGCTCCGCCGATCGCCGCGCGCAGCAATGTTCCATCGCCAAGAGGCATGGCTGTTCTCCTTGAGTGTGAGGATGGCGCCGCGTGCGCCGGTGATGTCGGGGGGCTGGTTACGCCGGCGGCGGTGCCGGAGGCGCAAGCCGCCGGGCGGGACGCACCGTCCTCGCCGCCCCACCGGCGTCATGCCCGGGCTTGACCCGGGCACCCACGCGAACACGGATGGCGCAAAGGGAACCACCGACAGGGAGGCGTTCCTTCCTTGCCGGCCGTGTTCGCGTGGATGGCCGGATCAAGTCCTGCCATGACGCAGCTGGGATGTCGGTGTTCGCCCGTCCAAGGCGTATTCCGCCCTCGGGATGCCCGCACCCATCCCTCACCGGAACGGGGAGAGCCTGCCCCCGGACTTGATCCGGGGGTGGCGCGCGCCGTAGGCGCGTGACGGGTGGGGAGCGCCGCCGGGCATGACGCACCGCTCTCCCCGCCCCACCGGCGTCATGCCCGGGCTTGACCCGGGCACCCACGCGAACACGGATGGCGCAAAGGGAACCACCGACAGGGAGGCGTTCCTTCCTTGCCGGCCGTGTTCGCGTGGATGGCCGGATCAAGTCCGGCCATGACGCAGCTGAAATGTGGGCGTCTGTCCTTCCAGGGCTCGTTCCGCCCTGGGGAACGCGCCCGGCAAGAAAAATCCGTATCGTTCCCCGGATCTTGCCTTCAATTGCCGGGCGCGCTATATGTAACCTATCGATCTTGTCTGATGAACACAGTTTTCGCGCTAAGGCGCGCGACCGGTCTTCCCTTCAAAATCGATCGTCCCGGACAGGTGCAGCGTCGCCTGTTCTTTCTTCCATCCGTCGATTTGAAAGGAAAATCGTCATGAGTGAAGGCACCGTAAAGTTCTTCAACACCACCAAGGGTTTCGGCTTCATCGAGCAGACCAATGGCGGGCCGGACGTGTTCGTCCATGTTTCCGCCGTCGAGCGCTCGGGCCTTTCCAGCATCACCGAGGGCACGAAGCTGACCTTCGACATCGTCGCTGACCGCCGCACCGGCCGCAGCGCCGCGGAGAATCTGCGCGCCGCCTGAGCCACCCGGCTGGACCGGCCGCCCGGCCGGTCGCGACACTGACACAGCAAGGCCGGGCCCAGGGTCCGGCCTTTTTTCATGATGGGCGGCGCCCCGGCGCCGCCGACAGTACGGAGACAGTCCATGCCGCCCCTTACCGCAGAAGAGAAATTCCGCCGCGTCACCCGCAAGCGCGAGCAGGCAAGTTCCGGCTCGGCGGCGCTTGAGGCCTATGCCGCGGAAGCGCGGGCGATCGACGAGCGCACGGCGCGGCTGCGCGCCCTGCGCCTCGCCAAGGAGGAAGCCGACCGCGCCGCGGCCGCCGCAGCCCCGAAGCCGCAGAAGAAGACGCGCGCCAAGACAGCAGCTGGCAACACGGCAGCTGGCGCGGCCGCTCCCGCCAAGGCCACCACCGCCAAGGCCTCTGCTGCCAAGGCCACCACCGCCAAGGCCGCCCCGGCCAGGCCCGCGGCCCGCAAGGCTGCCGCCGGCAAGTAACGCGGAAGATCCGGCGGCTCAGCCCAGCACCAGCCAGGCGCCGGCCGCCGCCACCAGCAGAAGCACCGCCGCCAGGCCGGCCCACAGCCGCAGGCGGAAACCGGGCCGGCTGTCGCCGCCCGGTTCGCCGCCGGCCTCGTCCGGCATCGGAACAGGCCCCGCCGGTGCCGCCGCATCCGGCACGGCGCTCGCCGTCGTCAGCGCGGCGTGAAACGCCCTGGCATAGCCGGCGATCAGCGCCGCCCTGTCGCTGCCATTGACGATGCGGCGGGCGCCGGTCCAGTCGCTCGCCGTGGCGGTGAAGTAATCGCCGAGCCGCCGGCCGGTGAACCAGCCCTCGCTCATGCCGGCCATCAGGATGCGCACCGCCAGCTCCGGCTCCAGCGCCCGCTCCGGCGCCGCCACCAGGTCGACGCCGAGCGCCGCGCCGGCGCGGACATAATTGGCCCGGCCGGTGAGCTGCACGAGCCCCCTGCCGCGGAAGCGCCAGCCGTCGCCGGGCACCGTATTGCCGAGATCGGCGCGGCCCTCGTAGCGGTCGAAATAGGCCCGGGCGCCGCGCTCCGTCACCGGCTGCATATGGCCGCGGGTACCGGCCGGCCCGGTCTCGTGAAAGGCGGTCGCCAGCATATAGGCGAGAGGACGCAGGTCGCCGCCGCCGGCCTTCTCCCAGCCGTCCAGCAGCGCCGCGACGCCGTCCACCTCGCCCTGCGTCAGCGCCCCGCCGAACGGATCGGCGCGGAGGCGCGCGAAGAGAAGCGTGCGGTCGAACATCGGCCTGTCTCCGAGGGAATAGCCGGCTTGCGGCGTGGCGGGTCAGGAACTGGCGGCGGCGCTTTCCTGCCGGCAATGGCGCGCTATGATGGAACCGCAGGCACCGCCCTGCCGCTCAACCCCGGAGCGCGGAGCGTCCGGCGGGCACCGTCCCGGCCGCTGCCGCCGCCCTCCCCAGCCCCGGTCTCGTCATGAGCGACGGCGCTGCTTCCGGTCTCTGCTTCGGCAGGATCGCCGCCATGCTTCCTGTCCGCGACATCGCCCGCGCCCACGATTTCTATGTCGGCGTGCTCGGCTTCCGGAAAACCTTTGAGAACGGCAACCCGGTCGGCTTCATGATCCTGGAGCGCGACGCGGCGGAGCTGCACCTGACGCTGCAGCCGCAGCACCGGGCGGCGCCGTTCAACGTGGCGCATATGATGGTCGACGACGCCGACGCCCTGCACGCGCTGATCCAGGCGCAGGGCCTTCGCATCATCAAGCGCCTGCAGGACAAGGACTACGGCCTGCGCGCTTTCGTCTTCGCCGATCCCGACGGCAACAGGATCGACGTCGGCCAGCCGATCTGACACGGCGGGCCCGCGGCCAGGACGCGCCGGCGGGAAACTTTCCGCCTGCGGAAAGCATCTTGCCGGCGCGCTGCCGCGCTGCTAGACAGTTTCCCGCAACGGAAACTTTCGCCGGAGGCGGCCATGGCCCTGACGCTGTACATGCATCCGCTCGCCTCGTTCTGCCACAAGGTGCTGATCGCCCTTTACGAGAACGGCACGCCGTTCCGGGCGCAGACCGTCGACCTTGCCGATCCGGGCGAGGCGGCGGCGCTGATGGAGAAATGGCCGGTCGGCAAGATCCCGGTCCTCCACGACGACGCCACCGGCCTGACTGTCCCGGAAAGCAGCATCATCATCGACTATCTGGAGGCGCATCATCCCGGCCCGCTGCCGCTGCTGCCGCAGGACGCCGAGCAGCGCCGCGAGGTGCGCCTGTGGGACCGCTTCTACGATCTCCATGTCAGCCAGCCGATGCAGAAGATCGTCACCGACCGCATCCGCCCGCCGGGCGCCGGCGATCCGCACAGCGTCGGCGAGGCGCGCGCCGCGCTCGACCTCGCCTATGCGATGATCGAGGCGCGGATGGCGGAGCGGCGCTGGGCGGCGGGCGAGGCTTTCACCCTGGCCGACTGCGCCGCCCTGCCGGCGCTGTTCTTCGCCGGCATCGTGCAGCCCTTCGGCGCCGGCCGGCCGCATCTTGCCGCCTATCTGGAGCGCCTTCTCGACCGGCCGTCGGTGCGGCGCGTGCTGGCCGAGGCGCAGCCGTTTTTCGGCCTCTTCCCCTATCGCGACGCCATGCCGGCGCGCTTCCGCGCCGCGTCATGAGCGGGACTGCCACCAGAGAGCTTCCGCCGGCCCGGCTCGACCGGGCCTTCCAGGCGCTGGCCGATCCCGGCCGCCGCGCCCTCATGGAACAGCTCGCCCGCGGCCCTGCCTCGGTGTCGGCGCTCGCCGCGCCGGCGGCGCTGCGCCTGCCGGCAGTGCTGAAGCACCTGCGGCTCCTGGAGGAAGGCGGCCTCGTCGCATCGCAGAAAAGCGGCCGCGTGCGCACCTACCGCATCCGCCGCGACGCCTTCGCCGCCGTCACTGCCTGGATCGGCCAGCGCCAGGCCGAGATGAACGCCGCCTTCGACCGGCTGGAAGCGCTGATGGCCGCGATCCCCGAGGAAGACACACTATGACCGGACCCCGCCTCGTCCACCGCAGCTTCGTCATCGAGCGCCGGCTGCCCGGCAACCCGGCGCATGCCTTCCGCTTCTGGTCCGACCCGGCGCTGAAGCGCCGCTGGACCGGCTGCCACCCGGACTGGCAGGTACTGGAGGACGATTTCGACTTCCGCCTCGGCGGCGGCGAGCGCACGCGCTGGTGCCTGCCGGACGGCACCGAGCAGGCGATGACGGCCCACTATCTCGACATCGCCGCGCCGCATCGCCTCGTCTACGCCTACACCATGCGCAGCAACGGCCACCCCGTCTCCGCCTCGCTGGTGACGATCGAATTCACCGCCGCCGGCCCGGCCACGACAATGACCTTCACCGAACAGGCCGCCTTCGCCACCGAAGCCGCCGCCACCACCCGCGAAACCGGCACGGCCGGAAGCTTCGACCGCCTGGCAGAGGTCATGACGGAAGCGCCGGCGGGGATGTAGGGGCGCGGCCGCCAATGTCAGGAAGCGGACGGCGACACACGCACCCCCGGCAGCCGCCGCAATATCGGGAAGCCCATCCCTCACCGGCACAGGGAGAGCCTGCCCCCGGACTTGATCCGGGGGGTGGCGCGCGCCGAAGGGCGTGACGGGTGGGGACCATGCCGGGCCTGACGCACCATCATCCCAGCCCCACCAGCGTCATGGCCGGACTTGTTGTATGGCCCGGGGACATAGCTGACAGGTGTTCGGGGACATAGCTGACACATTTG
>CAZAAW010000030.1:0-29364 GCA_964483325.1 uncultured Hyphomicrobiales bacterium | reverse complement strand
AACTCCAGCTTCGCTCAAGCGCCTCCCCGGGTGAACAACCTTCGTAGCAACGACAGGCCACCGAGACTGGCAGCGTTGTAGTCGATCTTCCATTCTTCGATGATCTGTCTCGCCGCAGGCAGGCTGCGGAGGAGGTGCTCGTTCAGTCACTCGTCGCGCAGGCGGGTGGTTAGGGCTATCGACGAAGCCGTTCGCATTGGCTTGCCCGGCACGATGTAGTATCACCCGACGCCGTTCTCCTCTGCCACTGCAGGATCGCCCGCGAAGTCAGCTTTCTGGCACCCGCCCGCCCCGCCGCCGCTCCGCCGGCAGCCGAGCGGCCGGCACAGCCGGCCCGGACGCCGGCCGCAGCCCCGGCCCGCCCGGCGCCGGGCAGCACCGTCATCTTCGCCGGCGCCCCCGCCGGCCTCACCATCGGCGACGGCAACACGGTCGAGCCCGGCGAAGGCGCCACCATCATCCGCTCGACGCTGAAGACGGCGAAAGCGGCAGCGACGCCCGACGGCGCCTATGTGACAGTGCCGGCGCAGCTCTCCGGCGCCCTCGCCGGCAAGCGGGTCCGGCTCAGCATCGTGGCGCGCTCGCCGCGCGATACCCAGTTCGCGATCGCCTATTCGATCGCCAGCGGCCCGACCAGCGGCTGGCTGGTGTTCACCCCCACACGGCAATTCGCGGCCTACACGATGGACTTCACCGTGCCGGCCAACGCCACCGGCGCCCATTACTTCGCCATCTGGTCCGACATAGCCGGGCGCGGCGCACCGCTCGAAGTCCAGTCGGCGAGCATCACACCCATCAGCTGACGGCGCAGACCGCCGTCTTCATCCTGGCATCATGATCTGGTGATCGCGCCGAGCGGCACGGTCGCGAGGCTTCATGCCGGCCCTTTTGACGCCTTTTCAGCCCTGCCTGTTGTTGACTCTGGAGTCCTCCCGGCGCCTTATCGACAGGCGCGGAACAAATCCGCGCCCAATAAAAATGTCGTCCGCCACGCAGCGAGACGCCGTGCTGGCGGCCATTCGGAGGAATGACCGAAATGCGATTTTCCCCAGACAGCTGGCTTCGTACTGCCTCCGCTGCCCTCCTCGGCAGCACTGTCCTTGCCGCCGTCCCGGCCGTTGCGGCCGATGTGACGCAGACCCGTCTCGAGAATGCCGACGCCGAGCCGCAGAACTGGCTGACCGGCTTTCAGAACTACAGCTCGCACCGCTATTCCCGTCTCAGCCAGATCAATCGCAGCAATGTCGGTGATCTGCACGTCGCCTTCACGGTGCCGCTGACGACGGCATTGCTCGGCCGCTCCTACGCCGATCTGGAGAATCCGCCGCTGGTGGATGACGGCTTCATGTATCTCGATGATGCCGGCGGCGTCATCTACAAGGTCGACGTCCGTTCCGGCACGGCCGGTCCGACGGTCTGGCGTGCCGACGCCGCCGTCGCCAAGGACGCCGCCTCGCGCTCGCGCGGCCTCGCCCTCTATGGCAATGCCGTCTACGCCAACCTTACCGACGGCCGCGTCGTCGCCGTCGACCGCGATTCGGGCGAGTTCATCTTCGACGAGCAGATCGCCCGCGTCGAATATCCCGGCGCCTCAAACCAGAATCTCGAGAAGGAAAGCTTCACGGCGGCGCCGCTCGCCACCGAGGGCAAGATCCTGGTCGGCAATTCGGCCGGCGACGCCGGCACCAACGGCTGGCTCGCCGCCATCGACGCCACGACCGGCGAACAGCTGTGGCGCACCTACACCGTTCCCGCCCCCGGCGAGCCGGGGAGCGAGACGTGGAAGGACGACCATGGCGCGTGGAAGACCGGCGCCGCCTCGCTGTGGACGACCGGCTCCTACGATGCGGAGCAGCGGGTGACGATCTGGGGCGCGGCGCAGCCGGGCCCGATGCATGATCCCGAGTTCCGGCCGGGCGACAATCTCTACTCCAACTCGGCGATCGCCTTCGACATCGATACCGGCAAGATCAAGTGGTACTTCCAGTACACGCCGAACGAGTCCTGGGACTATGACGAGCAGGGCGTCCACCAGCTGATCGATGCTTCGTTCAACGGCTCGCCGCACAAGATGGTGCTGCACTGGGGCCGCAACGGCTTCGTCTACCAGCTCGACCGCACCAATGGCGCCTTCCTGCATGCGTCGCAGTTCGTCGACAAGGTGAACTGGACGGCCGGCATCGATCCCAAGACCGGCAAGCCCGTCGAATACGATCCCAGCCTCGACGTGCAGGAATACGTGCCGGCCTTCCGCATGACGCGCGGCGAGCCGCAGGGCGACCCGATCTGCCCGCATCGTCTGGGTGGCGTTCGCTGGCAGCCGCCGGCCTACAATCCCGACACGTTCATCAGCTATGCCGGTTCGCGTGACGGCTGCGCCTCCTTCGCGAACCTGCCGGTCACCGCGCTTGCCTCGGGCGGCATCGACCCGTCCGGCCCCGGCGGCTTCCACGGCATCGACCGTCCCAACATCAAGGACTTCGGCATGCACGGCCTGATCGCCGCCGCCGACGTTCGCACCGGCGAGGTCGTGGCGCGCCAGCGCACGCATTACGACAACGAGGCGGGCATCCTGGCGACGGCCGGCGGGCTGATCTTCACCGCCACGGTCGACGGCACGGTCAGCGCGCATGACGACAAGACCCTGGCGGAGCTCTGGAGCTTCAACACCGGCATCGGCATCAAGGCCCCTGCCGTCAGCTACGCCATCGGCAACAAGCAGTTCATCGCCATCGTCGCCGGCGGCAATCTCAGCCTCGCCGGCCTCAAGGAAGACTTCCCGGAGCTGTCCAACGTGCTGCCGGGCGCCATGCTCTACGTCTTCTCCCTCTAGAGAAGAGCGAAGCGCTTGACGGGGCGGGCCGGGATACCGGTCCGCCCTTTCCTTTCACCGCCCAGCCGGGCGGGAGGTCGCGATGATCCGCATTGTTCTTCTGCTCGCGGCGATGACCCTCGCCGCTGCCTTTCCCGCTGCCGGCCAAGGGGCTTCCGGCCAAGAGGCTGCTGCCGGCCAGGAGCATGACCAGGCCGCAGGGCGGCAGGCGCCCGACCAGCGGATGCTGTCGGTCTGGGACCTGAAGCTCGGCGCGCATGCGCGGGAAATGTCCACCGCCGACTACATCGACTTCGCCTGCGGCACCAATGGCGGGCCGCCGTCACGCGTCCTCGATGGCTGGATGGGATATGCGCAGTGCCGGCCCGAAGCCGGCAGCGGACTGCATGAGGTCTATTATCGCTTCGACGACGAGGCGGAATATATCGGCCGGGCGCGCAATCTCGAGCTGCAGATCCAGCGCTTCCAGTACACCAATATCAACGGCCTGCCGGTCATCGCCTCGGCCCTTTTCGATGACGACGGCTTCTATGTCGGCCTGCGCGCCGTCACCGATCCGCGCGCCCCGCTCGACGAGCGCGACAGGGGCGTGACGTTGGGCGGGCATATCATGGCCTTCCTCGGCGACGACGGCTGGACCTGCGTCGATCAGGAGCCCCGCCCGGGCGAGAGCCCGTATCAGGGCAGCTATATCCGGCGCCATTGCAGCAAGGAGGACGTCCGCGACGGCCTGCGCGTCCGTTTCGAGATGGAGCAGCACAATTTCCGCCGCGAAGGCCAGGCCGCCATCGATCCGCGCGAGAACACTCCGACCCAGGGGCAGTTCGAGAGCACGACCCGCTTCGAGGAATTCCTCGTCGAGCCCATCCCGGACCGCGCCGCGAAGCTGGCCGCCATCGAGGCTTTGGGACCGGTTCCGCTCGACCCGGTCGTGGAACGCGCCCGCGACTGCGCCGGCTGCGACCTCACTGGCGCCAACCTCAAGCGCGCCGATCTGCGCGGCGCCAACCTCGCCGGCGCCGATCTCACCGGCGCCAATCTTCACGCCGCGATTCTCACCGGCGCCAACCTTGCCGGCGCCAACCTCACCGACGCCAACATCAATCGCGCCAACCTGAAACAGGCCGATCTGGAGAACGCCGTTCTGAAGGGCGCCATGCTCTATGGTGCGGCTTTCGACGGCGCCAGGCTGATGGGCGCCGACCTGACGGGCGCCCTCGCCGGCAAGGCTGCCTTCGTGCGCGCCGATCTCACCGGTGCCAGGCTGTTCGCCGTCGATCTGCGCGAGGCGCGGCTCAACGACGCCAATTTCAGCAAGGTGGATTTCACCCGCTCATGGCTCCATGACGCGCAGCTGACGCGCACCAATCTTTCCGGGGCCCTGCTGGTCTACGTCACGGCCCACCGGGCCAATCTGGCGGGCGCCAATCTCTCCGGCGCCGATGCCCGCGGATCGGATTTCTTCGGCGCCAACATGCGCGACGCCGACTTGACCGACGCGGATTTTTCATACACGCGCCTGCTGTCGGTCAACCTGTCCGCAGCCAGGCTGACCGGCACCCGATTCGAGGAAACCGAGCTTCCTGCCGGTTTCACGCCCCCTACTGGGCGGGGAGACTAGCGCAGCGCGGATTGTCGTCGCCGAGCAGCTCCTTGCAGGAAGCCTGCGTCGGCGCTCCTTTGCCGGCAAAGCTCGCCAGGATAAAGGCCGCAAGCCCCTTGGCATGGCGCTGTGTCAGGTGGGCTTTCCCCTCCGTCGGCACCTGGTCGCCGAGATCCTCGGCGGTCGCGCCATAGCAGCGATCGTCGGTATAGGCCTTGGCGTCGAAATAGGGCATGGCCGTGCCCGGCCTGCCGCACAGGATGACCTCGACAAGCTGGTCGGCGGTCAGCGTCGTCTGCCACAGATTTGCGCCGCGCGGCGATCGCGGATCTTCGTTGTTGCCGTCCCCGAGGATACCGTGACAATCGGCACAATTGGCCTGGCTCAGCCAGACGCTCTTGCCGAAATTGGCATCCTGAGCGGCGGCGGCGCCGGCAAACATCACCGCCGCGACGGCGGCGACGCTCAGACGGGCAAATCGAATGGACAGGTTGGTCACGTCGTGTTTCTCCATGGCCGCCGGCTCTTCGCTGCTCTTGTCGGCCGGCTTCAGCGAACCTTAGAGCCGCCCTTACAATCGTTCAACGACAGACGGGGATCATTCCGGCGCTGCGTCGTGCCGACAAGGCGCCCTTCCCCACTATTGGGTGGACGGTAGGGCGCGGAAACGGCAACTGATGACGCCGGGGACGTCGGTCGCCCCCTTCCTGCAAGCGAGGTTCTGCCCCATGGCCGAAGCCGACATGCCGACGACGGACGATGCCGCCGAGGCCCTCTGCCCGCGCTGTCAGAAGCCGCTGGCGGTCTGCGTCTGCGATGCCGTCGCCCCGCTCGACAACCGGGTCGAGGTCGTTGTCCTGCAGCATCCGCAGGAGCAGGACAAGGTGCTCGGCACCGGCCTGCTGACGACCCTGCATCTTGACCGCGCCCGCTTCCGCATCGGCCTCTCCTGGAGCAGCCTGTCCGCCGCCGTCGGGCGTTCCGTCGATCCGAAACGCTGGGCCGTTCTCTATCTCGGCCCGATCGAGCACGCGGCACCGGCCGGCGATCTTATCGTCGCCGATGCCAAGGGCGGGCCGCTCGCCGATCAGGCCGGTGCCCGCGCCGCCCTGGAAGGCATCCTTCTTCTCGACGGCAGCTGGAGCCAGGCCAAGACCCTGTGGTGGCGCAATCCCTGGGTCCTCAAGGCAAGGCATCTCATCATCGGGCCGACGACGCCGTCGCTCTACGGCAAGCTGCGCCGCGAGCCGCGCCGCGACGGCCTGTCGACGCTGGAGGCCACGGCCTTCGCGCTGAGCCGCATCGAGGGGCGGCCCGACATCGAAGCCGCCATGCTCTCCACCTTCCGGCGCATGCTGCAGCGCTACCGCGACAGCCGGCCGCCGAAGCCGGCGCAGGCGATTGCACATCGCGGCGCGCGGCGGCCAAGGCGGAAGCGCGCCGACGGGGATCGCCCGGCGCAGGGGAAATGAAATCCCGTGCCGCCGTCACGACAACGAAACATTTTCCGCCCACATTGCCGGCGCCGTAGGCGGCGGGACGCCTTAGGCAGAATGGAAATCGCAGGCGCCATCGAGAAATCCACAGCTGCGGTTCGCTTTGCACAGCTTCGCTTGACATAAGCCGTAACCCGGTGTAGTAGCGCGCCAACTAAACATTCCTGTTCCCGTCACAGACTGCAACGACCCCGGTGAGGCCATCGGGGCGATGTGGTGGAGATTTGTTTTGCTGAAATCGATGATCGCCGGGGCCGTCATGGCCGTATTGCTGGGCGGTTCCGCCCTCGCCGGTTCGCATGACGACGGACTGGCCGCCTACAATCGCGGCGACTACGTGACGGCATTCAAGGTCATGTGGCCGCTCGCCGGACAGGGCGACGTCGTCGCCATGTATACGATCGCCAGCATGTTCGAAAACGGCCTGGGCGTGCCGCGCGATGCGGTCGAGGCCGTTCGCTGGTACCGCGCCGCCCTCGACGGCGTTCCGCCCGCGCCTCAGGACGCCGCCCTGCGGGTGGCCAAGGGGCAGATCGCCAAGGACTGACCCCACCCGGCATCGAACGCCGGAGATTTGCGTTTTGGCGTCTTGCGAACCACGCGGCGCCTCCCTATAAAACGCCCCGCGGGCGCATAGCTCAGTTGGTAGAGCAGCTGACTCTTAATCAGCGGGTCCTAGGTTCGAGCCCTAGTGCGCCCACCACCTAACTCCTTGCCAAGGCGTCAGGTTTTCCCGCAGGAGCGGCAATCGGCCGTAGCGCCGCCACCACTGGCCAGTACGGCCGCAATATCGTTTTAGGCCCCTACCCGCCGGCTCGGCCACTCACGGCAAACGGGACGCACGCACAACGGCGACGCGGCTTGCTGCAAATGGCACCACGACGCCGCGCGCCTCGGCGCTCGCGCTCTGCGCACTCGGCCCGCTTGAGGGGATCGGCTTTCCCGCCAGGGCCCGCAGCGCACCGAGGCCGAACAGGACGAGAGCGGCCGCGAGCATCGTCGACCCCAGGATGGCCTGCTCGTTCACCAGATAATTGTTGCACAGGCGCTCCTGGAAGCTGACGTAGAACACGCCGAGGACCGCCAGCATGCTGACGGCGTTGGCCCAGGTGAACGCACGCGCCAGGGCGCCGACGCGCCGCCAGCCCCAGCCGAGCGGCATCCCGACCAGCAGCACCAGCGAGGCGATCTTCAAGGCATCGACGCGCAGGTCGAGAACGGCCGCGTCGAGCCAGCGCGGCAGCATCCAGAAGGCCAGGCAGAAGCCTGCGAGAAGAAGCGCCGCGATGCCTTGCATCGCCGTTTCCCTCGGCGCCCGTGGTCGCCGGCCGATGGAGATGCCCAGCAGAACGCCCCCGACGATCAGCATCGGGAACTGCAGCAGGACGTGCGTCACCAGCGTCGCCTTGAGCGGGATCGTCAGCAGGGCCGCGGGGATGAGCAGAGCGAGCGCGGCGACTTGCGCAGTCTTCCGGTGAAGCATGGGCCCGTCATCCTTCGTCGCGGGCCAGTGCGCGGGCCAGCGCGAGGGCCTCGGACACGGCTTCGGTGTCGACAATGGCGGCGAGGTCGCCGCGCCTGTCGATGATGTGAATCGCGGCATTGTGGACGAACCCGCCGGCGCCGTCGGGAAGTACGATGACCTCCGCCACGTGCAGCAGTTCCGCCAGCTGCTCCTTCGATTGCGGCCGCACGAACCGCCAGGCCGCGTCGGCCCCGCCGAACCTCTCGGCATAGTCGGAAAGCTGCAGCGGATCGTCGTAGTCGGGATCGAAGCTGAGCGAGACGAGGACGATGTCCTCGCCGAGACCGGCGGCGGCGATCTCGGCGCGCAGCCGCTCGAAGCTCGAGCCGAGCGTGACGCACAGCGTCGGGCAGCGCGTGTAGATGAAGTCCAGGAGCACGACGCGTCCGCGCAAGGCGTCCAGCGTCGTTGCCATGCCCCGGGAATCCTCCAGAGCGACGGCGGGAAGAGGGCGCGGCTGCCTCGCAACGTCGAGACGCCGCGCGCCCTCGGTGGTGAAGGCCTTCAGGCCGTCGGTGCCTTGCCAGAGAGCCAGCGGGCCAAGCACCAGGACCGCAAGCAGGGCAGCTGCGGCGCGCCGCATGGTCAGCTCCCGCTATCGGCAAGCATGCGCGGCAATCGCGTCAGGAAGCGCCCGACCAGCAGCGCCGCGGCGAGGGTTACGGCAATGGCCGCGATCGAGGCGATCTGGTCGTAGGCGACCCATTCCGGCAGATGCGCCGCCCAGCGCCGCGGAACGCTGTGGCGCCCGGCGTAGAGGAACATGGCGACGAAGGCGATGCCCGCTGCCAGATAGACGCCGAGCGCCCAGAGGTCGACGGGAGCGCCGGTCGCCGTCTCGCCTTCCCGCGTCACGTAATACATGAACGCGAACACCATCGGGACGAGACCGAGAAGAAGATAGAAGTGGAAGTGCCCCGGCACCCACATCGTGTTGTGCATGACGGAATTAACGACGATCGTCGCATCGATGATGGCGGGAATGACGCCGGCCATCCATCCGAACATGCCGAGGAAGAGGAGCCCGCTGACGATATCCCAGCGCAGGCCGGAGCGATGGACGATCGCCAGCGTTCCGAAACCTGTCACCACCAGCACTGGGAAACTGTTGGTGTAGGAAAGCACCTGGCCGACGATCATCATCCATGTCGGCATGACGAGATCCATCAGCAGATGGTGGGGATAGATCACCAGCACCATGATGGTGGAGCCCGTCCATGCGGCGAGGAAGACGCGCGTCGATTTCCACGGCCGGCGCGTGTATCGCGGCAGTATCTCGTAGACGGCGATCACCGTCATGTAGATCGTCGCGTTGATGAAGACGTGGCCGAAGAAATAGGTGACGTTCTTCGCCAGCAGCGGATCGATCGTGAACGACGGAATGAACAGATTGACGAAGCTGAGGACGATGATCGAGGCACCGCTGATCAGCGACAGCGTCGTGACGATCATTGCCATGGTGCTGGCGACGACGGTCGGCGGCGGTGGATCGGCCTTGCTCAGGCCGAAAAGCTGCGGCCAGCCGAGGGACCGCCCGAGCCCGCCATAGCGGGCGATCAGGGCGCGGCCGATCTCTAGGCAGACCAGCAGAAAGCCGACGCCGATCAGCAGCAGGCCGAGCAGATGCCAGGCGGCGGGAGCCGTTCCCCAGACGCCGGCCGATTGCGCCGGCAGCGGATAGAGGAACGTCCAGCCGCCCCCGAAGCCGCCGAGGAAATCGGCGCCGAGGATCATCACCAGGCCGGTCAGGAACAGTACCAGATTGGCCGTCAGGACAACACGGTGGAGCTCGACGTAGCGGCTGAGGAAGTACCACATCACCGAGACGCCACCCAGGGCGGCGATGCCCACCATGCCGAGCCCGTGCACGGTCATGGCCTGGTAGAAAAGATCCGGCTCGAGCGCCAGCCAGCCGCTCTGGCCGAGGCGCATCAGCACGCCGAGCAGCATCATCAGAAGCAGGACGATCCCGGTGATGCCGAGATTGGCCGCAAGCACGCCGCGCGTGAAGATATCGAGGCCGACCCGCGACTGCGGCGCATTATCGACCGACAGCACATCGGTGCTCATGACAGAGGTTCCTTATTCCGGAGCCGTTACTTCCAGCTCGGCGATCATCTCGTGATGGGCGACGCCGCAATACTCCAGGCACAGCAGCTGATACTTGCCCGGCCTGGTGAAGGTGTAGCGGAGACGGTTGACATAGCCCGGCATCGCCTGGGCCTGCGCCACCAGGCGCGCGTCGGGATCGTAGATGCCGAACCCATGGTTGACGTCGGCGCTGGAGATCTGGAACTCGACCGGCGTTCCGGCCACGACGCTGTCGCGGCCGAGCTCCCAGTACCATTGGTAGGCCTGCGCCGTGACCACCTGCGGCGCGTCGCCGGAATAGGCATAGGGAAGATCGCGCAGCGTCGCGGCGGCGATCACGATGCCGGCGACGACAAGCCCCCAGAAAAGCTGCGCCCGGCGCCGATAGGCCGCCGGCTGGACAACGCTGTAATCAGCAGCGTGCCGCGACCGGACGGCAACATAGATGAAAGTAAGACTTATAAGGCCGACGAAGATTATCGTCAGATACCAAGCCATCTCCTGCATGACCAACCTCCGGCCTGAGCCTTCGACTTGGTCAGAGTGGCGGCGCTTCCAAGGTTACACTTTGTTCCGGCGCAATTAGCGCCGCCGTTGGCGACGGCAGTGCCTTTCTGCCGCAATCGCGGCAGCATCGGGCAATGAGACTGCCCGGCGGCCTCACCTTTTCCGGCGTCGGGCCAAGCCTGGAGCGCGGCTTTCGAATTGCCCACCCGTTCACCACCGATGTACTGTGCGCTCCCGAACCGGGAGGGGGGTCATGAAGCAGAACAAGTTCGACGAGCCAGGCTTCTTCGCGAAGTACATGCAGTTCCCGTCATCCAAGATGGGATTGCCGGAGTATCACGAATGGCCCGCCTTCCAGGCGGCCTTGCCGGACCTCAAGGGCAAGCGCGTCCTGGATCTCGGCTGCGGCTTCGGCTGGCATTGCCGCTATGCCGCCGAGCAGGGTGCGGCCGCCATCGTCGGCCTCGACATGTCCGAGAAGATGCTGGAGCGTGCCCGCTCCCTTCATGACGGACTGCCTATCGATTTCCGCCACGGCGACATGGAAGACGCCAATATCGCGCCGGACAGCTTCGATGTCGTCATGAGCTCGGTAGCCGTCAATTACGTCGAAGACTATCGGGCGCTGTGCCGGCGCACGTATCAGCTGCTGGTGCCCGGCGGATATTTTGTCTTCTCGACCAATCATCCCGTATTTACGGCCATCCCGCGTCAGGAATTCATCCGCTATAATCAGAACGAGGTCGCCTGGCCGCTCGACATCTATTTCTCCGAGGGACCCCGCGGCACGAATTTCCTGGAACCCGGCGTCATCATGTACCACCGGACGATGGAGACCCATGTCATGGGGCTCATCGAGGCGGGCTTTGCGATTCGCGAGCTCCGTGAACCGGCGCCGACCGAGGAATTCATCGCGCCGCGGCGGGCCTATATGGCGTATGAGCGCCGGCGGCCGCGGTTCCTCCTCCTCTCCGCGCAGCGATCCTGAGCGGCAGTCGGGGCGCTTCCGGTATTTTCTCTGGATAGCCGCGGGACGCCAGGCGCCTCCCGCTGAGGCGACGCCTTGACCGTCCGGTGTATGTGGATGCAAGGCCTCGCCTTGGCGATCCTGATTGCGTAAAAGGCCGCCGGCAGATCGCATGGGAGTTGGGCCGTGGACGAAGAAGAAAAAGACGAAGAGTCCGGCAGCGAGTTCATGTCCGATGTCATCGGCTACGGTCTCATGGCCGTCCTCACCCTCGTCGTCATCGGCCTGGTCATCTGGTTCGGATGAGGAAAGGGCTCCGCGGGTCAAAAAACCGGCGGAGCCCTCTCGGCGCGGTCCTCTAGCTGGGGGGCTGTGGGGCGACCGCGCGAAACTTCTCCCTCAACGCCGTTCTCACGCGCCTGGTTCCCGCCACGCGCGACGGCCTTCTCATAAGAAGCGCGAGCGGATTCCCGAAGGCACCCTCAGACATCACATATGATGTACTGGACATCATAATTGGGATCACATAATAGATGATTGCCATGTGGAATTATCGATGATCACCGCGGCGCAGATGCGGGCGGCACGGGCACTTCTGGGTATCGACCAGCGGCAGCTGGCCGAACTCTCGGGCGTCTCCGTTCCCACCATTCAGCGCATGGAATCCAGCGATGGAACCGTTCGCGGCGTCGTGGAGACGCTGACGAAGGTCATCGAGGCGCTCGATGCCGCCGGCGTCGAATTGATCGGCGAGAATTCCGACAGCATCGGCAAGGGCCGCGGCGTCCGCCTCAAGGCCGTCAAGGAACGCACCAACTAGCCGCCCGAACGCGCTGTCCGCCCGGGCCAGGAAGCACACCCCATCATGGTCTCCAGTCCGGCGTCACGCTTGGCAGGACTCTACGCTCCAAAACTCATAACGGTCCTGCGGGAGGGCTACGGCCTTGCCGGGCTGCGCGCCGACATCATCGCCGGGCTGACGGTCGCCATCGTCGCCCTGCCGCTGTCGATGGCCATCGCGATCGCCTCCGGGCTGGGTCCGGAGCGCGGCCTCTACACCGCCATCATCGGCGGCTTCTGCGTCTCGGCGCTCGGCGGCAGCCGGTTTCAGATCGGCGGGCCGGCGGGAGCCTTCATCGTCCTCGTCGCCACCACGGTGCAGGCCTACGGCGTCGACGGCCTCATCCTGGCAACCTTCATGGCCGGGTTCTTCCTTCTCGCCGCCGGGCTGCTCCGCCTCGGAACGTTCGTCCGCTACATCCCCTACCCGGTCACCGTCGGATTCACCGCCGGCATCGCAGTCATCATCTTCGCCAGCCAGATCCGCGATCTTCTCGGGCTGACGCTGGCCGGGCCGGAGCCGGCGGCCTTCCTGCCCAAGGTCGAGGCGCTCGCCGCAGCGATCGGCACGATCTCGCCGGCCGCCGTCTTCATCGCGGTGCTATCGATCACCATCATCTTCGTCCTGCGGCGGCTGCGGCCGCATTGGCCGTCCTTCCTGATCGCCGTCGCGGTCGGGGCGCTCCTCACGGCCGGGCTCGACCTGCCGATCGAGACCATCGGCACGCGCTTCGGCGGCATTCCGTCCGGCCTCCCCGCCCCTGCCCTGCCGGCGCTGTCGCTCGAGCGGATGGCCGAGCTGCTGCCGGCGGCGCTGTCCTTCGCGCTGCTGGGCGCCATCGAAAGCCTCCTGTCGGCCGTCGTCGCCGACAGCATGACCGGCCGCCGCCATCGCTCCAATACCGAGCTGGTCGGCCAGGGCGTCGCCAACATCGCCTCGTCCGTGTTCGGCGGCTTCTGCGTCACCGGCGCCATCGCCCGGACGGCAACCAATATCCGCGCCGGCTCACGCGGGCCGGTATCGGGCATGCTGCATGCCGTCTTCCTGCTGCTCTTCATGCTGCTGGCAGCGCCGCTGGCCGCCTATATCCCCCTGGCCGGCCTCGCCGGCATCCTCGCCGTGGTGGCGTGGAACATGGCCGAGAAGCACGCCTTCGCCCTGCTGCTGCGCGCCTCCTGGGCGGATGCCCTGGTGCTTCTCACCACCTTCCTGCTGGTCGTCTTCCGCGACCTGACCGAAGGCATCGTGGCGGGCTTCGCGATCGGCACGCTGGTCTTCGTGCATCGCATGTCGCAGGCCGTCGCCGTGGCGCAGCGCGGCGAGACCGCTCCGGAAACACCGCTCGCCGACGCCATCACCACCGATCCCGACGTCGTCGTGCTGCAGATCTCGGGAGCCTTCTTCTTCGGCGCCGCCGGCACGATCGCCAGCGCCCTCGACCGCATCGGCGAGCAGCCCAAGGCCTATGTGATCGATGTCTCCAACGTTCCCTTCGTCGATTCGACGGGCGCGACGACGCTGGCCGGCTTCCTGAAGAAAGCATCGAGCCAGCATGCCAAGGTGTGGATCGCCGGGGCCGCACCGGCGGTGCGGCGGGCACTCGCCATCCATCTCAAATTCGACCCGTCCCCACGCTTCGAGCCGCGGCTCGACGACGCCATCGCCGCGGCGCGGGCATCGCTCGCCCCGGCCTGATCTGTCCGGCGCGACAAAAAAGGGGAGCGGCCGCACCGCTCCCCTTTTTCATTTCGCCCGGGCGAACCGGAACTCAGCTCGCCTTCAGCGCTTCCGGCGCCGACTTGCGCCGCCGGGTCATCATCTTGTTGATCCCGGAGATATAGGCCTTGGCCGAGGCGACCAGCGTGTCGGGATCGGAGGCCCGCGCCATGACGGACTTGCCGTCCTCCTCGAGGCGCACCGAGACCTCCGCCTGGGCGTCGGTGCCTTCGGTGACGGCATGCACCTGGTAGAGCGACAGCCGGGCGTCGCTCGGCACAATCGTCTTGATGGCGTTGAAGGTCGCGTCCACCGGCCCGTTGCCGGTGGCCTCCCGCGTCTCGTGGCGGCCGTTGACGTCGAGCGTGATGATCGCCTTCTGCGGGCCGCCGGTGCCGGCGATCACCGTCAGGGCGACGACACGGATCGCCTCGCCGGCGCTCGCCACCTCGTCCTCGACCAGCGCCGCGATGTCCTCGTCGAAGATATGCTTCTTGCGGTCGGCCAGGTCCTTGAAACGGCGAAAGACATCGCTGAAGGCGTTGTCGCCGAGCTCGAAGCCGAGCTCCGACAGCTTCTCGCGCAGTGCGTGCCGCCCGGAATGCTTGCCCATTACCAGCGACGTCGCCTTCACGCCGACATCCTCCGGACGCATGATCTCGTAAGTCTGGGCGTTCTTCAGCATGCCGTCCTGGTGGATGCCCGACTCATGCGCGAAGGCGTTCTGTCCGACGATCGCCTTATTGTATTGCACCGGGAAGGCCGAGACCGCCGCCACCAGCTTCGAGGCGCGGGTCAGCATCTGCGTCTGGATGCCGGTCGTGAAGGGCAGCACGTCACTGCGCGTCCGCAGCGCCATGACGATCTCCTCCAGCGCGGCATTGCCGGCGCGCTCGCCGAGGCCGTTGATCGTGCATTCGACCTGACGCGCGCCGGCCTTCACGCCCGCCAGCGAATTGGCGACCGCCATGCCGAGATCGTCGTGGCAATGCGTCGAGAAGATCGCCTTGTCGGAATTGGGCACGCGCTCGATCAGCATGCGGATCAGCGTCCCGAACTCCTCCGGCGTCGCATAGCCGACCGTGTCGGGAATGTTGATGGTGGTGGCGCCGGCCGTGATGGCGGCCTCCACGACGCGGCAGAGGAAATCGTGCTCGGTCCGCGTCGCATCCATCGGCGACCACTCGACATCGTCGACATGGCTGCGGGCGCGGGTCACCGACGCCACGACCCGCTCATAGACCTGATCCTTGTCGAGCTGCAGCTGGAACTGGCGGTGCAGCGGCGAGGTGCCGATGAAGGTGTGGATGCGCTTGCGCTCGGCATGCACGAGGGCCTCGGCAGCCCGATCGATGTCGCCCTGGGCGGCACGCGCCAGGCCGCAAACGACCGCCCGCTTGATGACCTTGCCGATCTCGACGACGGCTTCGAAATCGCCGTTGGAAGCGATCGGGAAGCCTGCCTCGATGATGTCGACCCCCATCTCGTCGAGCAGCGTGGCAACCTGCAGCTTCTCGTCGAGCGTCATCGAGGCGCCGGGCGATTGCTCGCCGTCGCGCAGCGTCGTGTCGAAAATGATGACGCGATCACGGCTGGGGGTTGGGGCGGCCACCGTGGGGTTGCCCTGGCTCATCCTGCTGTTCCTTCTGGTCCGACCCGCGATCGGCTCTGGGAGGCGGGTCCTGTCGGGGAGATATGCGGCTCAGTCCATAGTCCCCTGAGAGCCCGCCCCAAGAGGGCAGCCGACGCTCAGGGGCGTCTAAGGAGCAGGAGTCCGCCAAGGACGAGCGACGGCGCGGGGCGGCGCTCGGCCCCGGCAGCAGCGATGTGATCCAGAACGGTGGTCACGCTTCGTCCTCGTCCGGCCAGCCGCTCGGGCAGGCCCTTTCCCTGACAATGTGCGGGATGAAGCGTTTCTAGCAACAAGCTGCCGGCCGGCGCAAGCAGGACATCGAGAGCCGGCCATGCCGCCCGGCAGACCGCTGCCTCAGTCGATGTCCAGCGTGCCGCGGCCGATGATGACGGCGTCGCCGCCGAGACGGACATTCTCCAGCGCCAGCGGCGAGGCCTCCAGTTCCAGCCGGATGAGGCTCGGCCGGCCCATGCGGAAGCCCTGCTCGATGACGGCCTCGTGCAGCCCCGCCGGCAGGCCGTCGAACTTGCGGATCGGCCCGGCGAGCGCCGCCGCTGCGGCCCCCGTCGCCGGATCCTCGGCGATGCCGAGGCCCGGCGCGAACATGCGGGCATGGAACTGGCGTCCCACCGAAACGGTCTCGCGCGTGTAGCAATAGACTTCGGCGATATCGCCGAAGGCCTCGCGCCACCGCCCGGTCTGCGGCGCGATGGCGTCTATCGCGGCGATGTTGCGCACCGGCACGAAGACGAACGGCACACCGGCCGTGAAGACCGAGGGGACATGGTTCTCGAAGCCGATATCGGTGGCCGGCAGGGCAAGCGCCGTCGCCGCAGCCTCGGCCGACGGGCCGGGCCCGACTTCCTTGGCGAGTTTTGGAGCGGCGACAAGCGCATGCCCGTGACGCCCATGCAGCATCACGCCGCAGCGGATCGGCCCGATCTCCTCCTCCAGCACCAGCACCGCGTCCCCTTCGCCCTCGCCCGCCCCGCCAAGCTGTTCGGTCGCCAGCAGCACGGCGGTGCCGACTGTCGGATGGCCGGCGAAGGGCAGTTCGCGGCCGGGGGTGAAGATGCGCAGGCGCGCCGTATGGAGGGGGTTCTCCGGCGGCAGCACGAAGACCGTCTCGGAGAGATGGAATTCGGCGGCGATCGCCTGCATGCGTGCCGGGTCGAGCCCGGCCGCATCGAGCACGACGGCGAGCGGATTGCCGGCCAGCGGCGTGTCGGTGAAGACGTCGAGGAGAGCATAGCGGCGTTGCATCTTGTCATTCCGTCAGGAGGAGCCCGCCCGGCGCAAGCTTAGGAGCAGTTAACCAGCGCAGCAGAATCGCTGCTCGGCCGTCTACCGGGTGACCCTCGCTGGGGAATTCGATACCAATTCAAGCTATAGGCCTTCCCATCGCCGCGAATCGGAAAACGGTCGCGGGCGGTCAACGGTGCCGCACATTGAGCGTCAAACAGGAGACTGGTCTATGAAATTTGCAGCCCTTGCCGTGTCGGCGGTTCTCGGCCTTGCCACGGCGGTCACCACCGTGAGCACGGCCTCCGCCGGTCCGCGCCATCATCGTCATCACGGCCATTACAACAACGTCTATTCCTACGGCGTTCCGGCTCCGGCCGACCGCCGGCCGCTGTTCGCGGCAAGCGTCTCGGTCCTCGGCTTCACCTTCGGCCGCTGGGTCCAGGGCCCCTACTGGGCGCCGGCGCCCTATGGCTACGCATCGCCGGTCTTCCCGCGCGCCTATGCCCGGTCGGTGGCCTGGGACCAGCACGTCTCCTGGTGCGCCAACCGCTACCGCAGCTATGATCCTGCCAGCGACACCTATCTGGGCTATGATGGAGCCCGCCACTACTGCGTGCCGCGCTAGGCCGCAGGCATCCGACACACCGTGTCCCGCCGACGGGCGGGACCGGTGCCCGGGCTGATGCCCAGGGCCGTTTCCGGGAACCAAGGCCCGGCCCGGCGCATTGGCCCCTCATCTTAAGGAGGTGCATATGCGCAAAGTCGCCACTTTCGCTCTCGCCGGCCTTGCGGGACTCGCCGTGACGGCAATGACCTTCGACAATGCTGAAGCCCGCAGCCGCCATTATCGGCACTACCACCATCACCACGGCTACTACCACCCCGGGCCGGGGCCTGCCGTGGCTCTGGGCCTTTTCGGCCTCGCCCTCGGCGCCGCGGCAGCCGCGCCGTATTATTACGGACCGCCGCCGGTCTATTACCGCCCCTATCCGGCTCGCTGGGGTGGCGGGTGGAACGCCCATGTGCGCGCCTGCTCTGCGGCGTATCGCACCTACGATCCGGCGACCGACACCTACGTGCCGCGCATCGGCGTCCGCGCCCGCTGCCGGCTCTGACCTCCACGACGTCTCCGACATTCACGACGTCCCGGCACGGCTGCACGGCAGCCGTGCCGTCCTTGCGGAGGTCGGCGCATGACCTCCACCCTGTCGATCATCGCCGCCGTTGCACAAAACGGCGTGATCGGCGCCGGCGGCGGAATGCCGTGGCGCCTGTCGACCGACATGCGCCGGTTTCGTGACATCACCACCGGCAAGCCCGTCATCATGGGCCGCAAGACCTGGCAGGGCCTCAAGGGGCCGCTGAAGGACCGCACCAACATCGTCGTGACGCGCGACCCCGCCCTCCACGCCGAAGGTGCCCTTGTCGCGCCGTCGCTGCCGGCGGCTGTTGCCGCTGCGCGGCAGGCGGCAGGCGGGGAAATCATCATCATGGGCGGCGGCGAGATCTATGCAGCGGCGCTACCGCTGGCCGACCGGCTCTACATTACCCACGTGCATGCGGCGCCGCCCGGCGATACGCTGTTTCCGACGATCGACCCGGCGGAATGGCAGCCTGTTTCGCGGCAGGCCGTCCCGGCCGGCGACAAGGACAGCGCGGCGAGCGACTTCGTCGTTTATGAACGTCGTGCCGCACGCCGTTGACGCCGCTTCGCTTACGCCCCACTTGTGGCTGAAACCGAAGGACAGGAGCCGGCCGGCGCGGCCGCTCATTTGCGGGGCCCCGACCCTTTCGCCTATAAGGCGCGGCATCCCCCACTGACGGTTTCTTGGCGACGCAGCCCGGAGGGGATGGCCCTCAGCGCGTCGGGCAGAAGGACGAAATATGCCCTGGAGCAATCAGAGCAACGGCGGTGGCAGCAGCGGCGGATGGCGCGGCAGCAGCGGCGGTGGCGGCGGTCCATGGGGCCAGGGGCCGCGCAATACCGGCGGCGGCTCGCAGCCGCCTGACCTGGAGGAACTGCTGCGCCGCAGCCAGGACCGCCTCCGGCGCGTCCTGCCGGGCGGCGGCAGCGGCGGTGGGCGCGGCCTCAACCCGGTCGTCATCATCGCCATCGTCGTCATCGCGGCAGCGCTGATCGGCTACAATTTCTTCACCTTCCGCGTCCAGCCGCAGCAGGTGGGCATCGTCCTGCGCTTCGGCCAGCCGGACCGCCAGGTCCAGCCGGGCCTCAATTTCCGCCTGCCCTATCCGATCGAGACGGTCTACCTGCCCGAGGTGACCCGCCGTAACCAGATCACCGTCGGCACCACCGCCGATGCACGCGGCGGCGCCTCGCGCCGCGACATGCCGGAAGAAAGCCTGATGCTCACCGGCGACCAGAACATCGTCAACGTCAATTTCACTGTCTTCTGGGTGATCAAGAACGCCTCGGACTACCTCTTCAACATCCAGAATCCGGAAGCCACGGTGAAGGCGGTGGCGGAGGCCTCGATGCGCGAGGTCGCCGGCAAGATGAACATCCAGCCGCTGCTCGACGCCGAGCGCCAGCAGGCGGAGACGGACGTCCAGGCCCTGATGCAGCAGACGCTGGATGATTATGGCTCGGGCATCCGCGTCGAGCAGGTCCAGCTGCTGACGGTCGACCCGCCGGACGAAGTCATCGACGCCTTCCGCGACGTCCAGGCGGCGCGCCAGGATTATGAGCGCGTCCAGAACGAGGCCCGCACCTATGCCAGCCGGGTCGTCCCGGAAGCCCGCGGCGAGGCATCGCGCATCATCGCCGAGGCGACGGCCTTCCGCGACCAGACGATTGCCGAGGCGCGCGGCCAGGCGGACCGCTTCGTCAAGGTCTACGACGCCTATCGCACGGCGCCCGACATCACGCGCCAGCGCCTCTACCTGGAGACCATGGAGCAGGTGCTCAACGGCATGGACAAGGTCATCCTCGACGGCAATGGCGGCACCCAGGGCGTCGTCCCGTTCCTGCCGCTGTCGGAGCTGACCCCAGGCGCCCGGTCCAATAATTCCGGACAGGGAGGCCGCTGATGCGCGCCCGTCTCTTCGGGGGCCTCGGCCTCATCGTCCTCATCGCCATCATCGTCGTCGCCGCCTTCAGCTTCTTCGTCGTCGATCCGACGAAGCACGCGCTGGTGCTGCGCTTCGGCCAGACCATCCGCGCCATCAGCCAGCCGGGCCTCTACCTGAAGGTGCCGCTGATCGACAACGTCGTCTACATCGAGAAGCGACTGCTCGATCTCGACTCGCCGCCGCTGGAGGTCAATGCCGGGCCGGACACGCCCGAGGACGTCGCCCAGCAGCGCGCCGCCGTGCAGGAAGCCCTGCCGCCGGAGGCCCAGCAGGCGCCGCTTCCGGCCGACGTGCCGCCGCCGCCCGGCGACGACGACACGTCGCGCAAGCGTCTCGTCGTCGATGCCTTCGGGCGTTACAAGGTGGTCGATCCGCTGCTCTTCTACCAGGCGCTGGGCACCGAGGTCAGGGCCAACCAGCAGCTTGCGGATATCCTCAGTTCGGCCGTCCGCCGCGTCGTCGGCGACGCCAGCTTCACCGACCTCGTCAAGAACCGGCGCGCCGAGCTGATGGAGCGCATCACCCAGCAGGTCGACCAGGCGGCGCGCAGCTTCGGCATCGAGGTCGTCGACGTGAAGATCCGCCGCGCCGACCTGCCGGTCGCCAACAGCCAGGCGGTCTATCAGCGCATGCAGACCGAGCGTCAGCAGGTGGCGACCGCCATCCGCGCCGCCGGCGAGCAGGCCTCGCGGTCGATCCGCGCCGACGCCGACCGCGATTCGACCGTCATCGTCGCCAATGCGCGGCAGCGGTCGGAAGAGATCCGCGGCGACGGCGATGCGCAGCGCAACCGCATCTTCGCCGACGCCTTCGGGCGCGACCCGGCCTTCTTCAACTTCTACCGGTCGATGCAGGCCTATCGCGAGGGACTGCAGGGGCGGAACACCCGTCTGCTGATCTCGCCCAATTCCGACTTCTTCCGCTTCTTCAACGACGTCAGTGGAGCGGCGGCAGCGCCGTCGCCGGAGGCAGGGGCCCAGGCCATCCTGCCTTTGCCGCTGGTCATGCCGCAATCGCCGCAGTCCCAGTCCGAGCCGGCGGCGGAACCGGAATCGCCGATGCCGGAAGACCTGCCGCCGAAGCCGGACCTGCCCTCGCCGCCGGAATCGGCGAGCCCGGCGGCACCGCAGTAATAAGAGAGAAGGCCGGGGTTTTTGCCCCGGCCTTCTTCTTTGCCTCGAAACCGGACAAATGATCCGGTCACGATCTGCGCCCGCGAACCGGTGCGGGCATCGTGGCCTGTCGGCCCGGCTCTTGATAAAGTAGCGGCAATCGTCGGGCGACGGCCGTCGGCGGCCGCGCCGCGAACCAGGATCAGGGGAGTCCCGCTTATGTCGGAGACAGCACGTATCATGCACGCGCTGCGCCGGACGACGGCCGCAGCGCTGATCGCTTCGGCCGGCCTTCTCGCCGCGCCGGTGACCGCCACCTACGCCCAGGGGCCGGAATCGGTCGCCGACCTGGCGCAGGGGCTCATCGGCGCCGTGGTCAACATCTCCACCTCACAGCGCGTCGCCGGCCCGGTCGGCCGCGGCATGCCCAATCCGCAACTGCCGGACGACTCGCCCTTCCAGGACTTCTTCGACGAATTCTTCAATCGTCAGGGCCCCGGCGGCGGCGAGGGTGGCGATGGCGGCAGCGGGGGTGGCGGCGGAGGCGGTGACGACCTGTCGCAGCGCGTCCAGTCGCTCGGTTCGGGCTTCGTGATCGACCCGTCCGGCATCATCGTCACCAACAATCACGTCATCGAGGGCGCCGACGAGATCGTCGCCAATTTCAGCGACGGCACACGGCTCATCGCCACCGTCGTCGGCGTCGACACCAAGACCGACCTTGCCGTCCTCAAGGTCAATCCGGTCCGCCCCCTCCCCTCGCTGAATTTCGGCGATTCCACCGCGCTGCGCGTCGGCGACTGGGTGATGGCCATCGGCAACCCGTTCGGCCTCGGCGGCACGGTGACGGTCGGCATCCTCTCGGCCCGCAACCGCAACATCAATTCCGGGCCCTATGACGACTTCCTGCAGACCGATGCCGCCATCAACCGCGGCAATTCCGGCGGTCCGCTGTTCGACATGAACGGCAAGGTGATCGGCATCAACACCGCCATCATCTCGCCGACCGGCGGCTCGATCGGCATCGGCTTTGCCGTGCCGGCGGAGATCGCCTCGCGCGTCGTCGCCCAGCTGCGCGAGTTCGGGCAGACGCGCCGCGGCTGGCTCGGCGTCCGCATCCAGCAGGTGACGGACGAGATCGCCGAAGGGCTCGCGATGGAGCATCCGCGCGGCGCGCTGATCGCCGGGCTGACCGATGACGGCCCGGCGGCGCGGGCCGGCATCAAGCCGGGCGACGTCGTCGTCACCTTCGATGGCAAGCCCATCAACGAGATGCGCGATCTTCCCCGCATGGTCGCCGATACCGAGATCGACAAGGTCGTCGACGTGGTGGTGCTGCGCCAGGGATCGGAAGAGACGATCAAGGTCACCGTCGGCAAGCTCGATGAGGGCGCGGCGCAGGTGGCGGCCGCCACTCCGGACGACGGCGCAACGCCGCAGGGCGTCCGCGCCGAGAGCCTCGGCCTGACGCTGACCGACCTGACGCCGGAGCTGCGCTCCCAGTTCGGCATCTCCGAGGAGGTCAAGGGCGTCCTGGTGACAAGCGTCGCCAAGGGCAGCCCGGCCGCCGAAAAGCAGGTGCAGGTCGGCGACGTCATCGTCGAGGTGGCGCAGGAACCGGTAACGACGCCGGCCGACGTCGACACGCGCATCGCTACGCTGAAGACCGACAAGCGGCGAGCGGCCCTGCTCCTCCTTGCCGACAAGACCGGCGAATTCCGCTTCGTCGCCGTGCGCATCGACGGCTGACGGCGAGTATCCGTAGGCGTGGGCAAGTCGACCGGCTTGCCCACGCGGACTTTCCACAGGCTCAGTCGCAGCGCGGCACCACCAGCTACGCCCGGCCTTTTCCTCCGCATGCCGGCCGCGCCATGACCGGGCTGCCACAGCGTTTGCAAGTGGCGTAGGATCGCGTCGGCAACCTCCCCTCCACGATCACCCCGGACTGACCGGCTCCGATGCTGCGCCGCTTCTTCTCCTATTACCGTCCCTACAAGCGCCTGTTCTTCCTCGACTTCGGCTGCGCGGTCCTGGGCGGCGTGCTGGAGCTCGGCTTTCCGCTAGCGGTGAAGCTGTTCATCGACCAGCTGCTGCCGGGCCGGAACTGGGGGCTGATCGCGGCCGTCGCGGCGCTGCTGCTCGGCGTCTATCTCTTCAACGCCGCCCTGATGGCGATCGTCAATTACTGGGGTCATGCGCTCGGCATCAGCATCGAGACCGACATGCGCCGCCAGGCCTTCGACCACATCCAGAAGCTGAGCTTCCGCTTCTTCGACAACAACCAGACCGGCCATCTGATCACCCATGTCACCAAGGACCTCGAAGAGGTCGGCGAGGTGGCGCATCACGGGCCGGAGGACCTGTTCATCGCCGTGATGACCTTCATCGGCGCCTTCGTGCTGATGTTCACGGTGCACTGGAAGCTGGCGCTGATGACCACCATCATCGTGCCCTTCGCTGCCTGGCTAACCAGCCGCTACGGCGCCCGCATGACGCTGACCTGGCGCAAGCTGTTCGGCCAGGTGGGCGAGTTCAACGCCCGCGTCACCGAGAGCGTCGGCGGCATCCGCATCGTCAAGGCCTTCGCCAACGAGGACCACGAACGCGCCCTCTTCGCGCGCAGCAACGAGGGCTACCGGACCACCAAGCTCAGCGCCTATGCCTACATGACCGCCAGCATCACGCTGAGCTATCTCAGCACGCGCTTCGTGCAGCTCATCGTCATGGTCGCCGGCACATATTTCGTCATGGCCGGCGAGCTCAGCTACGGCGCCTTCGTCGGCTTCCTGCTGCTGGTCAACGCCTTCTTCCGCCCGATCGACAAGATCACCTCGGTGCTGGAGAGCTATCCGAAGGGCATTGCCGGCTTCAAGCGCTTCACCACCCTGATCGACACCGCGCCGGACATCGTCGACCGGCCGGATGCGATCGCCGTGACCGGCCTCAGGGGCGACATCGTCTATGACGACGTCCATTTCGGCTATGGCGAGTCCGGCAAGGTCCTGTCGGGCCTCAACCTGCATATCCGTCCCGGCGAGACCGTCGCCTTTGTCGGCCCCTCCGGCGCCGGCAAGACGACGATCTGCTCGCTGCTGCCGCGCTTCTACGAGGTCGACGCCGGCGCCATCCGCATCGACGGCATCGACATCCGCGACATGACGCAGGCGTCGCTGCGCAGCCAGATCGGCATCGTCCAGCAGGACGTCTTCCTGTTCGGGACGACGATCCGCGAGAACATCGCCTATGGCCGGCTCGGCGCCACGGACGAGGAGATCATGGAGGCGCTGCGTCGCGCCGCGCTCGACCAGTTCGTGCTCGGCCTGCCGCAGGGGCTCGACACGCGCACCGGCGAGCGCGGCGTCAAGCTGTCGGGCGGCCAGAAGCAGCGGCTCGCCATCGCCCGCATCTTCCTGAAGAACCCGCCGATCCTCATCCTGGACGAGGCGACCTCGGCGCTCGACACGGCGACCGAGGTGGCGATCCAGCAGTCGCTGGCGGCTTTGTCGGAAGGCCGCACGACGCTGGTCGTGGCGCACCGGCTCGCCACCATCCGCAACGCCGACCGCATCGTCGTGGTCGGCGCGGATGGCATCAGCGAGGAAGGCACGCACGCGCAGCTCCTGTCGCGCCGCGGCGCCTATGCCCGCCTCCACGAGGCGCAGTTCGGCAAGGCGAGCTGACACTTCGTAGGGTGCGAACGGCCCGGCGGCGCTTCCCACCCGACCCCGGCTACCGCCGGGGCCACCCTCCCCGTTCCAGTGAGGGATGGGCGCCTCTTTCTGCGGGAACAGTCTCCTTCAGGGACATCCCTGCCATGGGAAGCGCGCACCCATCCCTCAGCCGCCAAGGGTCAGCTGCGAAACTCGTCCCTGCTGTAGCCCTGCAGGTACAGGAGCGCCGTCAGGTCGCCATGGTCGATGCGCACCGGCGCCGCCGTGGCGACGATCGGCTTCGCCCGGTAGGCGACGCCGAGCCCCGCCGCACCGATCATCGCCAGGTCGTTGGCGCCGTCGCCGACCGCCAGCGTGTCCGACGGGTCGAGGCCGAGCGCTTCCCGCCCGGCGAGCAGGGCCTGCAGCTTTGCCTCGCGGCCGAGGATTGGCTCGGCCGCCGTGCCGGCGATGTGGTCGTCCTCGATGATGAGCGTATTGCCGCGATGCTCCTCGAAGCCGACCATCGCCGTCACCGCGGCGGTGAACACCGTGAAGCCGCCGGAGACCAGCAGCGTCCTGGCGCCGTGGGCGCGCATCGTCTGGACCAGCGTGCGGGCGCCGGGCGTCAGCGTCAGCCGCTGGGCGATCACCTCATGGATGACGCTCACCGGCAGCCCGGCCAGCAGCGCGATGCGGAGGCGCAGCGCCGCCTCGAAGGCGAGTTCGCCGCGCATCGCCGCTTCGGTGATGGCCGCCACCTCGGCCTTCAGCCCGGCATAGTCGGCAAGCTCGTCGATGCATTCCTGCCCGATGATGGTGGAATCCATGTCAGCGACGAGGAGATGCTTGCGTCGGCCCGCCGCCGGGCGAATGGCGACATCGACGGGGCGGCCGTCGACAATAGCGCGGGCCGCTGCTTCAAGCCCGGCAATGGCCGCGAGATCAGCCTCGAAGAACGCATCGGCGGCAATGCCGGGCGCCAGCCAGCGCGGCGCATCCGGACTGCCGACGGCAGCGGCGGCCGCGGCAGCGAGCGCCGGATCGACCGCCGGATCGGCGGGATTGGCAATCAGCGTCAGGACGAACTGCATCGGCGTCTCCGTCAAACGGCCCGGCTATAGCCGCCGGCTGGACCGGCCGTCGAGAGGCGCCGCTGTCTGAGGCAACAAGAGAGGGAGACGTCAGAAAGAGCGGGGGCCGGGCGAAGGGCTATGGACGCCTCTCACCCGGCCCTGTTGTTCGCCGAAGCCTTAAGACCCCGGCCAGACGGGCGGGCACTGATTGCCCTTCTCCTTGATCCGCAGGACATCCGACAATTCGGCGGGCAGTCCGGCAAAATCAGGCACCTCGTCGAGCCACATGACGACGTCTCGGTAGTCGTCGTAGGAGCACATGAGCAGCTTGGGCTGCCTGGGGAACCTGCTGGTCATATACGCATCAAGCTGCTGGCGCCGCGGATCGCCCATCGTATTGAAGCGCTCGGCGCCGCTTGGGTTGCCTGCGAAATACGCGCCGTGGCTGTCGGCGCCGCGTATCGTCATCGCATAGTCGAGCGGCGTAACCTGATATTGGTAGAGGGCGCCTTCCATTCGCCGCCGCGGGAGCGTGGCAACCAGATATTCGGCACCGCCGTCGAAAAGGGCGGGATCGACGACCGGCGAGTACCGGTCCGGCGCGGAAGAATAGGTTCTCCTTATCACGGTCGGACTGAGAGGATGCGGCTCGTCCTCGAAGACGACGGGAACACTGTCCGTCGCGCGGGCAAGCTGTTCCTGGAAGAAGTCGCCGAATCCGGCATCGCGAAACTCGACGCTGTCGCGCTGGACCTGATATTCGCCATAGGCCTTGACAACATCCGGCTCCTCGAGGGCCGCCAGCATCTCGGCAGATGTCGTCGTCAGCGACAGCATTTCCCCCTCTCTCGCGCCAAGCGCGAATCGGACGGCCCTCACCCAGGCGTTGAACGTCGGGCTCGCCTCGGGAGGAATACCGCCGTCGATGTCGCCGCCAAACTGCGAGAACACGATCGACTCGTCCGCTCCCGGCCCGAGAGCCGCGTAGGCGCCAAGGTAGTGAATGTCCTTGGCAAGCAGCGCCTCAAGGTATGTGCGATAGCGATCCTCGTAACCTTCCGGATTGTCGATATTTGACCAAAAATTGTCGCGGGCGGCTTGAATTTGAGCGCTGGCGGCCGCCTTGCTCTCATAGATCTTCATGACCTGATCGACGACATTGCGCATGCCCCGCAGCGCCTGGTCGTAAAGTATGATCGACGCGACTATGCGGTTGGGTGGAATTACAACGAAATCTGCACGAGCCGACGGCATCCCGCTGAAGCTGAATACCACGCCTAGTCCAACGACACTAAGAATAGACTTATTAAAAAGAGAAGGCATCGAAGCTCGATCCTTTGCCAGCGCCCCGTAGAACTGATTGCTATACTGAGGCTGGCCGAAGGCACAAGCCCGGTTTCATAGCGGCGCGAACAGCCTGCCGGAGTGTCGGGGAAGGGTTTCTGCTGTCCCGCCGAAACAGGCGGCCGCCGGGAATCCTGCCCCGGCGCCGCAGCCTCATGTCACCGGCGGTATCCCTCAACCGGAAACGCTGTCGCGTTTCCGACGCTCCCATGGGAGAGGTAAGAGGCGCCTCATCCTGAACCGTCGCTCCCCACCCGACCCCGGCTACGCCGGGGCCACCCTCCCCCTCCGGGTGAGGGATGGGCGCCCTGCATCAAGGGCCGCGTGGGCAAAACGGAACCTTGCCCACGCTGTCACACCGCATCCCCATCGGGAAGCGCGCACCCATCCCTCCTCACGGCACGTGGGGAGGGTGGCGCGCGCCGCAGGCGCGTGACGGGTGGGGACCCACGCCGGGCATGACACGCCAGCGGTCGCGCCCGCCCGCCTCTCCCATAGGGAGAGGTCGGTAGCCTAAGCGGACTGGTGAGGGGGTTCAGCGCCACCGTCTTCTAAAGAGCGGCGGCCAGTTCCGCGAGCTTGGCCACGGTGTTGATGTTGCGCGCCGTGCCGGCGGCCGCAGCCTTGATGCGCAGCTTCGACTGTCCCATGCCGTCGCCGTAATGCACGTAGATCTCGCGCCGGCCGAGGGCGATTTCCTCGCCGGCCTGTCCGGAGATGCCGTCCAGCGTGCCGGCCGGCGGCGGCGCATCGAGGAAGATCGCCACGGTGCGGTTGGGCGCCCGGTCCGGAAAGGGATTGTCCGACAGCACGCCGGCCATCTCGGCGGCGGTGCGGACCATCACGCCGACAGGCCGTCCGGCATAGGCGTCGAGGGCGGCCTCCAGCGCCGCCTTCACCGCCGCCTCGGCGCCGTCGCTGCGAAATAGGACATTACCACTGGCGATATAGGTGCGGACCGCGGCGAACCCGGCCGCTTCGCACATCGCCTTGAGATCGCTCATCGGCAGCTTGCCGGTGCCGCCGACATTGACGGCGCGCAGCAGGGCGACAAAGGCGGTCATGATCTGTCTCCATAAGGCGCGAACGCCGCTTGCACGCGCCGGCCGCTTGCCGCACAGGGAGCGCATGCAAGCCATCCTCATCTGCGGCCCGACGGCCAGCGGCAAGTCGGCTCTGGCGCTTCGCCTCGCGCAGCGGCTCGGCGGCGTCATCATCAACGCCGATTCGATGCAGGTCTATGCCGAGCTGCGCCTGCTGACGGCGCGCCCCGATCCCGCCGAGGAGAAACTGGCGCCGCACCGTCTCTACGGGCATGTGCCGGCGGCGAGGCGATACTCCGTCGGCGCCTGGCTGGAAGATGTCGCCGCCGTGCTCGCCGCGGCGCCGGATGCCGTGCCGATCATCGTCGGCGGGACGGGCCTCTATTTCCGCGCCCTCACCGCCGGCATGGCCCCGGTGCCGCCGATCCCCGCCGATATCCGCAGGGCATGGGAAGAGCGGGCCCGCCATCTCTCCGCGCCGGATCTCCATGCCCTGCTGGCGGCCAAGGCAGCGGGGGAAGCGGCGCGGCTGCGGCCGTCCGACAGGAGCCGCATCCTCAGGGCGCTGGAAGTGCTCGACGCCACTGGCCGGCCGCTGCGCGCCTGGCAGGCCGAGGCGCCGGCGCCCGCCCTGGTGAGCAGCGCCCAGCGCTACGTCCTGGAGCCGCCGCGGGGCGAGCTCTACCGGCGCATCGACGCGCGTTTCGTCGCCATGCTGGAGGGCGGCGCCCTTGAGGAGGCGGCAGCCTTCGCGCGCCTCGGCATCGATCCGGCGCTGCCGGCCGCCAAGGCGCTGGGCCTCCGCCCGCTGCTCGATTTCCTTGCCGGCCGCAGCGGGCGGGACGCCGCGATCGCCGCCGTCCAGGCCGAAACGCGCCAATACGCCAAGCGCCAGTTGACCTGGCAGCGCCATCAGATGGCCGACTGGCAGCGTCTTCCGCCCGATAGCACGGCGGCGGAATCGACTATCCTGCAACAACGCGGTTGACCGCCGCGGGGAGCGAGACTAGTTTCCCCGCCAACTCGTGGAGTACTGCGCCATGCGCGCCCCTATCCTTCTCGTAGTATCGGAGCGCACCGCCGCGATGGCCTGACAAGCCGTCGACCATCGGTGGTGCGCGATGCCAAGGCCCCCTCGAGGGCCTTTTTTGTTGGCCGAAGCGGAGTCGAAGATGCTGGACAGACAAACGACAAGCCGGGAGATGACCGGCGCCGAAATGGTCGTGCAGGCCCTGATCGACCATGGCGTCGAGACGCTTTTCGGCTATCCCGGCGGCGCCGTGCTGCCGATTTATGACGAGCTCTACCAGCAGGAGCAGATCCGCCACGTCCTCGTCCGCCACGAGCAGGGCGCCGGCCATGCGGCGGAAGGCTATGCCCGCTCGACCGGCCGGCCCGGCGTGGCGCTGGTGACCTCCGGCCCCGGCGCCACCAACATGGTGACCGCCCTCACCGACGCGCTGATGGATTCCATTCCCCTGGTCTGCATCACCGGCCAGGTGGCGACGCATCTCATCGGCTCCGACGCCTTCCAGGAATGCGACACGGTCGGCATCACGCGGCCCTGCACCAAGCACAACTGGCTGGTGAAG
>CAZAAW010000029.1:0-30210 GCA_964483325.1 uncultured Hyphomicrobiales bacterium | reverse complement strand
TATTCGGCGTGGTAGGCGTTGATCGCGGCGCGCAGGTCCTCCAGCTCGCGCGCGGCAGTCCCCTTCGAAATGAAGGCGCCCTCCCCTCTCGTGGCGCGGCGGTTCCGCTGCTTCGTTCGGTGGGCGACATAGTCGTGGCAGGCCGAGGTGCGGACATCGCCGAGGAACTTGGTGCCCCACCATTCGAGCAGCCGCTCGATGTTGTAGAAGAGGTCGCCCGCAGCCTTGATCTGTCGGGCGTCGGCGTCCTCTGGCGGCTCTTTCAGGTCGAGGTAGTAGGCGAGGACGTCGGCGACGCTGACACGTCGCGGATCGTGCTCGCCTAGCGTCGGTGCGTGCTTTGCTGCGATATGGCGCGCAAGCGCTGCTTCCGCTCCTTTAACGTCCTCAGGGCCGCAGCCTGTGCTGAAATCCCGACCGGCGTCGCGGATGATCCACTTTGCGGTGCGGTCGCCGGCGCGGGCTCGGCGAAGCATGAGGCGGGCGCCTTTGGCTGGACGCGGCATCGGAGCATGTCCCGGATGGCCTGAGGTGTCGTCAGAATCTTGCCCGCCGGCCGCGCGATCGCAAGCTCGCCGCGCCGGATGGCGGTCCGGAGCGACGCCAGGGTTAACGGACCGTCCGGCCAGAACAGCGCGACTGCCTCGACCAAGGTAAGGACTTCATCGTCCGCCCATTGCGATGGGTCTGGCCGCCGGGCAATTCGCGCGAGGCCCCTCACGGCATGACTCCGGCCTCGCCGAGAGCCGCGGCGACCATGGCTCGCCAGACCGCGGCCGCCTCTTCGAGGCCGATGTGCTTGCCGCGCTCCGTCGCAACCCACATCGCGTCGGCCCCTGCCCTGGTCATGCCGAGCGGACGGAACGCGATCGGCTTCGGATCGTGGCCCGGCTCGCGCATGGCATTCAATGCCGCAACCGCAAGGAACACCCCCCACGGCCCCATCTCGGGCGTCCAGCGTGCGTGCGCCTCGCCGAGGCTCTTGGCTACGCGGTCGATCATCGGGGAGCTCGGAATGCTGTCCCGGGTGGCTGGCGGAGCCGTCATGCCACACCTCCAAAGGCAATGATTGCATCGACGAGCCTCTCGCCCCAAAGGATCTGCGCTCGCAGCTGCCCGTCTCGGCCGACCAAGCCGGCGGCCCGCATCGCCCGGGCCATGTGCACGACGTCGGCCTGCGAGGCCGGCTCGATGTCCATGATCGCGGCGGCGGCCTTCTCGACCGCCAATCTCGCCTGATCACAGGCCGCGGCGGCATCGCGGTAGCCCGACTGCTGGATGACCGCCTCTCGCTCGGCTTCGAATTTCTCCGCGATCGGCATGAGCCGACGGATCAGCCGGCCGACCTTCGTGCGCGGCCCGCAGCCGATGTCGGATGTCTGGAAGTCCAGACTGTCGGCGGTGAGAACCGAGACCGTCTTCGGGCCGATCGGCCACGCGCCGCGTCCGTCGACATCGGCCAGAATGTGCCAGTAGAAGTGCGCATGAGGATACGGGTCTTCGTCCCCGATCATCACGATCTCGGCGGGCGGCGTAGGCAGCGCCCGATCGCAGAAAGCGCGGGCCGCGGCCTTTCGCTCTTCCGCCAGTCTAAAAGTGCCGACGGCGCTCTCCAGCGCCGCGACAAGGTCGGGCGTAATGGCGCTGGCGGCTGCCGGCGCGGCCATGCCGATGCCGACGATCGCGCCGGTGGCGCCGACGGCACCGAGGCCGAGTGCGCGGAGCAGCCCACGCCGGTTGACCGGGGCGCTCATGCCGAAGCTCCCTGGGGCTGCGGGAGGCGCCACTGCGGCAGCGCATAGGTTCGCTCGCCTGGCCCAACGCGACCCATGCATCGGTGGATAGCAAGGATCGCATCGGCATCCACGGCGAATAGGCGCTGTGGGTTGAGCGTCTCGACGATAATGCCCGAACGACCATTGGGGAGCCGCAAATCGCTCCCGCGCAGGTCGGCCACCAGCCGCTTTACGAGCACGTCATGGCAACCGGATCGGCGCGCCGATGGTGCCAGGAAGATGGCGACGAAGTCACCGGGCTTCGGCCGCGCCTTGTCGAACTTCAGCTTGTCTCCGCTGAAGTATCGCGGTTCGCAGCAGTCGCCGTCTACCACCATGACATATTCGTCTGGAAAGACGTCCGGGTGTACCAATAGCGGCAACGGACGGCTGCGCCGGCGATAGGACGGTAGGTCGAGGAAATCCAGGTCCGCCGGCAAGTCGCGATCATCGGGCTCGTTGTCGGCATCGTCAGCCTCGCGGTCGTTCTCTTCCTCGTCGTCGCAGTCGTCGAACTCGCGGTCGTCAACGGCTCCGAGGGCCCACGACAACTGGCTGCACGAATCCCGGGTCCATAGACCTGGATGAGGATGGACTTCAGGCGCGGCCAACGACGGCTCGGCTTCCCCGTCCCGCGCCGCATACGATGCGCGGCGCGCCTCGATATCCGTCCAACCGAGCGTCGGTTCGTCGTCCGCCCCATCCAGTTCCCTGTCGGCCCCGTCTTCCATGTCTGGGTCCCCGTCGACCGCGTCCAGCAGCGCCACTAGCAACTCCATGTCTGCCAGTGCGCCCTCCAGGGACGGCCTCTGTGCGCGGGCCATCGCAATGGTCTTGCGTGAGAAGCGATATTGCTGCCTGGCCATCACCCGAGCCTCCGCCCAACCGCCAGCTGCAAGCAGTCGCGGACATAGACCATTCCGTTCGTGACGAGCGCGATCGCAAGCTCGTCGTCCATCTGCTGGATGGCTTCGATTGCGGTGAGGAGGCATTCGATGCACCCGGCCGCGGTTGAAGGAACGATGGCACGGACGCGGCGATCGAATTCTTTCAGCTTCGCCAGTTCGCCCTCGGTCAGGTCGCGACTGCGGTCCGCATTGATCTCGGTGAGGTACGCCGACCGCTCGGCGATGATGTCGCGAAGCGGGTCAGGCGCCCCATCGATATCCGGCTTCGCCAGCTCGAGATCGAAGCCCAACAGCGTGAAGACAGCGGCGGCGCGAGTCGAGGGTTTCGGCAAGTCGGCCCACGTTGCGGGAAAGGACGCCCGCCAATGAAAGGTCGCGCCTGGGTTGGCGGTCGGCACGAAGCGCTCGAATTCGGCGGCTCTCGGTCCGTACATCTCCTCCATGAGGAGACGCCGCTCGTAAAAGAGGAAAGCGGAATAGGCGTCAAGCAGCCCCTGGTCGGTGCCGACCACAGAGGCGCGTGCCGGATTGGCGGTTTCTGACATGCGGGATTCCCCTCGTCGCAGTTAATGATGACGAGAGGAATATTCTCAAAGTTATTGAGGGTCAACTGTGTCCCGCTATCGACGGGAATATTTCCCCACGACGACGGCGGCGCGGCCCCACTCCGCCTTGTCCAGCTCGAATATCTCTTCCTGCGGCTGGTATCGCCTGACGCGCCAAACATCCTCGGTTTGCGCCACATATTCCTTGATCGTGGCCCGCGGCGGGTCCTCCGAGAAGAAGACGCAGGCGTCGTTGACCCGGGGCGGCAGGTGCGGGTGCACCAAAGCGATGTCGCCCGGGCGGAAGACCGGGACCATGCTTTCGCCCACAACGATGACGCCGTAGCCATCCCGCACATAGCGGAGCGGCGACGGCCGCGCGACATAGTCGATCGGCTCGTCATTGATGATGAACTGGCCGGGACCGCCTTCGACCGTCCCGAACACAGGAAGGTCGGTGCCCCCTAACAACTGATCTCGGGGGAGTTGGGTCAGATACTGCGGCACTGCGGCATCTGGCGGCGCGGAAGCGGGAATGCGGGAGCCCCGGACAGCGACAGTCGCCATCGACGTTTCCACAGCCGCATCGGCGGCGTCACGGTTGTGCCAGTCGATCATGTCGGCCGCCGGCACGCCGAGGGCGCGGCCGATTTCCGCCAGAAAGCGCGTTCTCACGGTTTGGCCGGCCTCAATCTTGGCGATTGTGGCCTGGGTCACGCCGGCAATCTCGGCAAGCTGCGCCTGAGAAAGCCCGAGCCTTTGCCGGGCGGTTCGAATGCTCTCGCCAAGGACCGTCATTCCTGAACTCATATCATCGTGGATAGCTCCATGTCATTATTCTTTCAGGGCTTGCAACTCCATACCAAAGGGAATATACCGCCGGGCATGGTTAAGGAACTCCTCGACGAAGCGATCCGACTCTGCGGCGGCACGCAAGAGCTTTTGGCGCGCGCGTGCGGGGTCAGCCAGTCGGCGATCTCGAAGATCAGTAAGAGCGGTCGGGCCTCCCCGGTCATGGCCATCAAGATCGACAAGGCGACGAATGGGCAGGTTCCCCGGTCAAAGCTGCGACCGGACCTCTTCGAGGAAACCGCAGCCTAAAAAGGGCGGCGCGCCTGCCGATGCGCCCCCCCCCCACCGCGATGATGGGGCGAGACAATTCTAAACTCGACATCGGGCGGCATCGCCCTGCGACTCTACCAGGGCGCCGCGATCGACGCCCTGAATGCACATTGGCTGGCAGGCGGCGGCTCGGCGCTCATTGAGATGGCGACCGGGCTCGGGAAGTCCATCGTCATCGCGGAGTTGATCCGGCAGCTGCTTGCCCTCTACCCCGACATCCGCATCCTCGTGCTCGTCCATGTGCGCGAGCTCGTCGCCCAGAACGTCGAGGCGCTGCGGCGCGTTTGGTCTGGCGCGCCGATCGGTGTGAATTCGGCCGGCCTCGGCAAGCGTGAGCGCCAGGCGCAGGTTCTGTTCGCTTCGATCCAATCCGTCTACCGGGAGGACGGCTTCTCCCTCGGCCCGCGGGATCTCGTTCTGATCGACGAGGCGCACCTGGTGCCGCGGTCTGGCCAGGGGATGTACCTGCGGCTGCTCGCTGCGCTGCGCCGGCGCTGCCCGGATCTGCGGCTGGTTGGCCTTACCGCGACCCCGTACCGATTGGACAGCGGTCGCCTGGACGAGGGCGACGACCGCCTCTTCGAGACCACCGTCTATTCCTACGACATCGGCCGCGGCGTTGCCGACGGCTGGCTGGCGCCGCTGGTGTCGAAGGGCACGGCGACGGACCTCAACGTCTCCGGCGTCAGGCGCCGCGGCGGCGAGTTTGTCGCCGGCGAGCTGGAGCGCGCCGTCGACCAGGCCGACATTACCGCTGCGGCCGCGCGCGAGATTGTCGACGTCGCGGCTGGGCGCCGGTCCTGGCTCGTCTTCTGCGCCGGCGTCGACCATGCGCTGCACGCGCGGGACGCTCTCCTGCGGCTCGGCGTGCCGGCCGCGACAATCACGGGGCAGACTCCGCCGCGCGAGCGCGAGCACCTGATCGCCAGCTTCCGTGCCGGCACGATTCGCGCCCTGACAAATGCGAACGTCTTGGTCACGGGGTTCGACGCGCCCGCCGTCGACACCATCGCAATGCTCCGTCCCACGCTGTCGCCGGGGCTATACACGCAGATGCTCGGCCGCGGCACGCGCCCGATCTTCAGCCCCGATGCCGACCTCTCGACGACAGACGGTCGACGGGCAGCGATCGCGGCGGGGCCGAAGCCCAATTGTCTCGTCCTCGACTTCGCAAAGAATATCCGCCGCCACGGCCCGGTCGACCGTCTGAGCGTCACCGTTGAGCGATCGGCGGCCCGTGTCGACAGCGTCGAGGCGAAGCAGTGCCCGGAATGCCGCGGCATGGTCGCTCTGGGCGTCATGGTCTGCGACCAGTGCGGCTACGAGTGGCCGAAGAAGGCGCCGCCCAAGATCGCGGCTGTTGCCGATACTGCCCAGGTCATGGGCGGCGATGCCGCGCCGGGCTCAATCAGGCTTGGCGTGCGCGGGATGCAGCTATTCCGGCATCAGAAGCTCGGCAAGCGCGACACCTTAAGGGTCGTTTACGCCGTCACTGGCGGCTCGGGCTTCTCCACCGTCGCGGAATGGCTCTCCTTCGAAACATCGGGGTATGCCCGCCGCAAGGCGGAGTGGTTCTGGCGAGAGCTTGGGGGACGCTGGCCAATCCCGGCCACCATCGACGACGCGCTCGACCGGCGGCACGAACTCGCCACTCCGACAGAAATCAGCATCAGGCCAGGGCCGGAGTTCTGCGACGTCCTCTCCCGGCGGACGGCTGAGGCTCGCCGCGCATGAGCACGGCCGCCCCGCGCATGGCCGATGTGGGGTTTGCGGCCGCCCATCTCTTCGCCGACATCGACCGCGACGGCTGGACCGAGGCCGACGCGCTGGAGCTGGAATTCCTGGCGCTACCGTTCCCGCGGCGCGACGAGATGGCGGCGCTTCGCCACGCCGGCATTGCCGATCACACGCTCTCGCAGCCGGCAACCTTCGTGAAGGCCTGCTGCGCCGCGTTCCTGGCGCGGCGGCGCTTCGAATTCGCCGCTGACGGACAGCGCGCCTTCGTCATCGCCGTTCGGGACGCAGGGTCGGACGTGATCGATTGCGTCGCCTGGCCGGTCGGCGCGCCGGAAGAATGGGCCCGCCTGTACGGGCGCGCCTTCTGCCTCAACCCGGCGCTTCTGGCGCCGCTGGCCGGCGCGATGGACCTCGCAATACGCGCGTATCGGCACCCTCAGTCATGGCTGGCCGGGCACGGCCGCGGGATTTGCATCCTCGATCCGCCCGCCGCCTGGCACCAGCTGGCCAGCGTGAACACGATCCTTGCCGAGGACCTGGAGCACGGCTCCGAGATCGAGAAGATGCTGCGGCCGCCCAGGCCGCACACGCGCGTCTTCCTCAGCAGCAGACAGGCGGCGCCAGCATGACCGAAGACAATTCCGTCATCCCTCTGGCGGAGGCTCGACGCCGCGACCGCGCCAGGCGCAGGACGCCCGCGCCGCTCCTCGTGACCGAGGATTCCGCGGCCCTGGAATTTGCGCGTCGGTATAGGGGCGCCTTCCTCTACTGCCATGGGCACGGGTCCTGGTTCGCCTGGGACGGCGCCCGATGGGAGCGTGACCAGACCGCCCTCGTCTATGAGCGCGCGCGGCAGTTGGCGCGGGAACTCACCGGCGAGCCGGCCGACAGCAAGAAGCCGCCGGTCACCAGCCGCACGACGTTCGTCTCCGGTGTCGAGAAGTTCTGCCGCTCGGACCGCACCTTCGCCGTCACGGCCGACGAGTGGGACCGGGATCCATTCCTGTTGGGCACGCCCGACGGGACGGTAGACCTTCGCACCGGCGTGTTGCGTGAGCCGGACCCGGATGACCGCATCACGAAGGTCACCGCGTGTGCTCCGGTTGAGGAGGCGGCGTGCCCGCTATGGATCGACTTCCTGATCGACGCGACGAACGGCGACCAGAGCCTGATCGACTTCATCCAGCAGTGGTGCGGCTACTGCCTCACCGGCGATGTGCGCGAGCACTCGCTGGTCTTCGCCCATGGCTCCGGCGGCAACGGTAAGAGCGTCTGGCTGAACACCGTCACCAGCATCATGGGCGACTATGCCGAGACGGCAGCGATGGACACGTTCACCGCCTCGGCGGGCGACCGGCACCCGACCGACCTGGCAATGCTGCGCGGCGCTCGGTTGGTGACAGCATCGGAAACTGAGGAAGGCCGTGCCTGGGCGGAGGCCAGGATCAAGCAGATGACCGGCGGCGACCGGATCACAGCCCGTTTCATGCGGCAGGACTTCTTCACCTTCCGGCCGGCCTTCAAGCTGACGGTCATCGGCAATCACAAACCGGTCCTGCACGTTGTCGACGACGCGGCGCGGCGGCGTTTCAACATCGTGCCCTTCATCCACAAGCCGCCGAGCCCCGATCGCGAGCTGGAGACCAAACTGCGGCGCGAGTGGCCGGCGATCCTGCGCTGGATGATCAACGGGTGCCTCGACTGGCAGGAGCGAGGTCTTGTCCGCCCAGCGGCGCTGGTGAACGCCACGGCGGCTTATTTCAGCGACCAGGACCTGCTCGGGCAATGGCTCGAGGACGAGGCCGACGCCGAGATCGGCAATGCCTTCAAGACCGAAACCGTCGCCGACCTCTTCCAGTCGTGGGAGATGTTCTGCAAGCGATCCGGCGAGAACGCTGGCAGCAAGAAGAGCTTCTGCCAGGCGTTGGAGCAGCGCGGCTTCGAGAAGAAGCGGACGAATGCGGCGATGATATTCCGCGGACTGCGCCTGCGGCCTCGCGAGCCCTTTGGAGGGCCGGAACAATGACCGATATCCGCTGGTACGCCGTCCAGACCGGCGCAAACGCCGAGCGGTCGACGCACGGCCGGCTGAAGCGCATCCCACGCCTGCACCTGTTCTATCCCCACACGAGGGTGAAGCGGCGCGCCGGGCGCCGCCGGCGGCTGGTCCAGATCGAGCGGCCGCTCTTCCGGAGCTATCTGTTCGTCGGCATGGAAGAGGGCGCCAGCTTCGCGCCGATCGTCGACACCGAGGGTGTGATCGCCATCGTAAGCTTCGTCGGCGCCGGCGGAGAGCGGTCGCCAGTCCAGATCCCGGATGGCGTGATGGACGAGCTGTTCGCCCGTGCCGATGACGAGGGCTTCGTCGCGACGCCGAGGCCACCGCACTGGTTCCGCGGCGCCGTCGGTGACCGCGTGCGCCTGGAGGACGACGGGCCACTGTTCGGCCTGCTGGCCGAGATTGCATCGCTGCAGGACCTGGAGCGCACCTCGCGCATCGGCGTATGGATCGACGGTCTCGGGCGGCGCGTGCTGGCCACCGTCGACGCCGCCAAAGTGCACGTGGCGCCAAAGGACGCCGCGTGACGCCCATTACGGCGGGGTAGCAATATCGACCCAGGCCCACCAAATGTAGGCGTATTGGCGAGATCGCGCCGGGGAGGAAAGCACGAATGTTGGAAGCAAACGGGATGTTCGCTTATGCGCGAGCCGCGATTGATTTCTGGGATGGTTGGCAGAATGAACCTGAATTCTTGGCTTCACTATTCAAAGGCTATGACCTTGTCGAGGATGCCGAGAGCGCTGTGTCGCGGTACGTCAAGACACTACGCAAGGCAAAAGAAGTCGCGACACATATAGGCTGGGAGGGAGATATTCGAGAAGGACCATTTATTGCGGGACTACCTACGAGTTCAACGGGATACGATAACCAGTATATGATTGCTTGGAAGCAAGACAACAATGGCGATACCTTTGTATTTTCTCCATATCGCCTCCCGTGGCTGGAAGCTGGCGACTACGGCCGATATGTTCGCCGCTAGTCACCGCTGACCCCGAATGCCAGTGCGGCCGCCTCGCCTCGGCGCCAGGGTCAAGCCGCCGTCGTCGAAGCAGCGCGCTGACGCGAGGCGCCCGCCGCCACGCCAGCGCGGCTACGACCGGACATGGGAGAAGATCAGGGCGATCGTCCTGGCTGAGGAACCCCTGTGCCGCTTCCACGCCGAGCACGGCGAGATGGTGCCGGCGACCGAGGTCGACCACATCGACGGCGACGCGTGGAACCGTGATCGGTCGAACCTGCGGCCGCTGTGCAAGAGTTGCCATAGCGCTCGCACGGCGCGCGATCAGGCGTTCGGGCGCTTGTTGGACCGCTAGTTCGGCGACTTGTAGCGCTCTAAAGCGCGACGCTCCTCCTCGCGAACCCCCACCGTAATCCCGTTATAACCGCCGTCAGAGATGGCTTCGCGCACCACATCGACTGACAGGCCAAGATCGCTCGCGATAGTGCCAAAGTAGTACTGCTGAATCTCGTCCGGGTTGTTCGCCATCAGGGCGTTCACATGGTCGGCTACGCGCTGCGCCTGCCCATTGAACTCGGCTGTCCTCTGGCGGACAGCTTCCTTCCGTCCACCATACTTTCTGAAATGTGGGACTATTGGCACAAGCGGCATGGTGCCTTCTCTCCTATTTGTTTCATGGGCCTTGGCTTAGATACCGGCGCAGCTAGTGAACGATGAACGAAAGTGAACCATTTTTCCGATTATCGCTCACGCGCGTGCGCGCGCACGTAAGGGCGTAATCCGGAAAATCGTTCACGATCGTTCATCGTTCACTCCGGCCCGGAGGGGGAGGGTCAGAAGGCTGGACGGTCGCCAACTGGACCGGCGGGGCAGTCAAAAAATGCCACGTGCGAATTAAACCACGGGCTAGGTAGAAATTCCTTGACCCTGCGGCCCCGCTTATGGCAGGTCTTGGTTTGCGGTCGTTCGAGTGATGGCCGCGGTCGCGGATATCGCCATTGGCGCGCGATCGTCTGGCCCGGGTCACCTCGGCAATGCCGATACCGCCCCGGAGAGTCAGACGGCCTGACGCAGGCCTACCCCCGAGCTCGGCGGCGCCGAGATTTGCGGGAGCGTAAGCTATCTCGCGGAATCGGAAATCCCAGAAATGAAGCGCGGCCCCAAGCCGGAGCTGCCTTCCACGAAGGTGGCGCGCGGCACTCTCCAGCCAGTCCGAGACGCCGGTCGGATCGAGATGGTCGAGCCGGATGCGCTGCCCAACCAGCCGGACTGGCTGACGCCCGCCGGCGAAGAAGTCTGGCAGGACAACGTTGGGCGAGTCGCGCAGACGAAGCTTGCGAACGAGCGCGACAGCACGCTGTTCGCCACCTACTGCAACCTGGTCGGCGCCTGTGTGATGGCCTGGCGCGCCGGCGAGGCGCCGCCGGCGGCCTACCTGACCGAGGTCCGGCGCCTGTCGGAGTTGTTCGGCCTGGCCGGGGCGCGAAGTCGGATTCGGAATGGCGCGATCGACGGCAAGGCCGGCCAAAACCCTTTCGTCAGGAACCGGCCAAAGCCGGCAGGCAGCCCCACCTGACTTCGCGGCGACAGCCGAGGCCTATGCTCGCGACGTCGTCGCTGGGCGCATCATCGCTGGCAAATGGGCACGGCTCGCCTGCCAGCGCCACCTCGACGATCTGGCGCGCAAGGACTGGCCCTACCGGTTCGACCCCTGGCACGCCAACGACGTCTGCAGCTTCATCGAGCTGCTGCCGCATGTCGAGGGCGTGTGGGAGACACCGAATATCCGGCTGGAGCCGGCGCAGGTTTTCATCTTGGCGGTGGTGTTCGGCTGGCGCCGAGAGGACGGCGGCCGGCGGTTCACGACGGCCTATATCGAGATGGCGCGCAAAGGTGCGAAGTCGACGCTTAGCGCTGGCGTCTCGCTCTACTGCGCATGCTGCGAAGAGGAGCCCGGCCCGCAGATTGTGATCGGCGCCACGACGGGCGAGCAGGCCGGGAAGGTGTTCAGGCCGGCGCAGGCGATGGTGCGGCGCAGCGCCGACCTGCGCGAGGCCTTCGGGGTCACGGCCTGGGCGCGGTCGATCACGATCAGCGAGACCGGCGGGACGATCCAGCCGATCAACGCCAAGGGCTCCACGCAGGACGGCTGGAACCCACATCTCGGGATACTCGACGAGCTGCACGCGCATAAGGACCGGGCGCTGTTCGACGTCATCAAGTCGGCCTTCGGCGCGCGTCGCAATCCACTCCTGTGGATCATCACGACCGCAGGCTTCGACACAAACGGCGTCTGCTACGAGCAGCGGACCTACCTGACAAAGGTCCTGGAGAGGGTGTTCGAAGCCGAGCACTTCTTCGGGATCATCTTTTCGCTCGATGAAAAGGACAACCCGTTCGATCCGGCGGTCTGGCCGAAGGCCAACCCACTGCTGCCGATCACGCCGAAGCTGAGCTGGCTGGCTTCGGAAGCCGCCGACGCGAAGGCGTCGCCGGCCTCCGAGGGCAACTTCAAGACGAAGAACCTCAACATCTGGCTCAACGCGCAGAGCCGGTGGCTGAACATCGAGCAGTGGAAGAGCGCCGGCGACGAGACGTTGGCGTGGGCGGACTTCGAAGGCCTCGACTGCTGGATCGGCGGCGACTTGGCCGACAAGGACGACATCACGGCGCTGGCGCTGGCGGCCTATGATGTCCAGGGGCGCCTGATCTTCAAGCCGGTGTTCTGGCTGCCGGAGGCGGTGCTGCAGCAGCCGGCACACGCGCAGGGCAAAGGCCCGGCGCCGTACCGTGCCTGGGCAGACCAGGGGCACCTGCACCTGACGCCTGGCGACTGGGTCGACCACAACGCCGTCGAGGATCAGGTGCGGGATTGGATCGACCGCTTCTCGGTCCGCTTCGTCACCTTCGACCAGTTCGCCGCCGCGCAGGCGATGGCGACGCGGCTGAACGAAGATCTCGGCGCGCCGGACCGGCCGATCGCCGGCATCCTCCACAAGAAGGCGGCGAGCGTCACCGACCCGGCCAAGGAGCTTGAGGCTCGCGTCAAGGCCGGGCCGCGGCGCCTGCGCCACGACAGCAACCCGGTGATGAACTGGATGGCCAGCAACGTGACGGTGGCGCGGCGCCGCGACGAGACCCTGCTGCCGGTGAAGGAATCGCAGATGTCGCCCAACAAGATCGACGGCATCGACGCGCTGATCAACGCGATCTATCCGACCGTCATCGCGCAGAAGGCTGCGCCGACGTCGCCGTGGGATGACCCGTCGTTCACGCTGGTGCCGCGATGAAGATCCTCGGCATCGAGGTACGGCGCGCTGTGGCGCCCGTCGAGCAGCGCAGCTCGACGCCGGCGACGGTCGTGAGCGGCGACGGTGCGGAGTTCATGGCCTTCTTCGGCCTGACCGACGCGGAGTTGCCGCGGGTGACGATCGCGAATGCGCTGACGGTGCCGGCCGTCCTCGCCGCGGTGACGTTCCTGTCGCGCACGCTCGCCGCGCTACCGCTACATGCCTATCAGCGCTCCGGCGCCGCCGGCGCCGAGCGGGCGGTCGGGCGGCTGCAGGACGTCATCCATCGCAGCCCCAATCCGGAGATGGGCGCCTACAAGTTCCGCCAGTGGTTCTGGCAGCAGGTCTTCACCGGCGGCCGCGCCCTCGTGTGGATTGAGAGCTCGGCAGGTGAGGTGGTCAACCTCTGGCCGATGGACCCGCGCAAGGTGTCGATCAAGCGCGTGGCCGGCCGGACCGTCTACCGGTACGGCCAGAAGGAGTATTCCGCCGAGGAGGTGATCGACCTCCCCTTCATGCTGAAGGAGGACCAGCTCGGCCATTACGGCCCGATCACCCAGTGCGGCAAGGCGATCCAACTGGCGCTCGCGCTGAACACCTACGCCAGCAAGTTCTTCGCCGGCGGCGGCGTGCCGCCTCTCGCACTGACCGGCCCGCTGGCGGCGAACGAGGGCCTTCGACGGTCGGTCGATGACGTCGACCGGGCCATCCGGTTCGCCCGACAGAACGGCAAGCCCATCTTTCCGATTCCGCCGGGCTACGAGCTGAGGCCGGTCGGCATCGATCCCGAGAAGGGGCAGATGACCGATGCACGACTGTTCCAGATTCAGGAAATCGCCCGCGTCTACCAGCTGCCGCCTGTCTTCGTGCAGGACCTGTCGCGCGGTACCTTCGCCAACACCGAGCAGCAGGACCTGCACCTGGTGAAGCATCTCGTCGGCCAGTGGAGCGAGGCCTTCGAGGACGAGCTGAACCTGAAGCTCTTTGGCCGCGAGGAGCGCGACGGCCGCTATGTCGAACATTCGCTCGACGGCCTGATGCGCGGCGATTTCAAGAGCCGGACGGAGGCCATCGCGCGGGCCATCCAGACCGCGCAGATGACGCCGAACGAGGCTCGGGCTCTCGACAATCGGCCCAAACATACGAACCCGGCCGCCGATGATCTGCTGGTCCAGGGCGCCACGGTGCCGCTTGGCACGCTGCCTGCGCCGCAGGCGACGACGGAGCCCGCACCGACCGACGATGGAGACAAGACCCCATGAGCGAGGCTGAACGCCGTTCGCTGGTTCTGCCGCTGGAGCGGCGCGCCGACGGCGATCGCATGACGGTCGGCGGCTATGCCGCAGTCTTCGGCGAGGCGGCCGATATCGGCGGCCTGTTCCAAGAGGTCGTTATTCGCGGCGCCTTCGCGGCGACGCTGCAGACAGCCGACGTCCGCGCCTATTTCGACCACGACAGCGGCCGCGTTCTTGGCCGGTCGAGCGCCGGCACCCTGCGCCTGCAGGAGGACGCAAAGGGCCTCGCAGTCGAGATCGATCTGCCCGACACCAGCGACGGGCGCGATGTCCGGACGCTGATCGAGCGCGGCGACGTCAGCGGCATGTCGTTCGGCTTCCGCACCCTGCGGCAGGAATGGGACGAAACTGGCGAAATCCCGGTGCGGAAGCTCCTGGAGGTCGAGCTGATCGAGGTCAGCATCGTCTCGCAGCCCGCCTACGATGGCGCGTCCGTCGCGCTCCGCTCGCTGGAAGAGGCGCGGAAGGAGCGGCGGCAGCACAACCACGTCGCCGCGGCGGCGCGCCTCGCCGAGCGGCGCGCGCGGGCGGAACAGCGCTTCCGCGGCATCGCTATCTGACACGACTTTTTACCCGGCTCCGGCCGGAGGTAGGCACGGCAGCATCCCGCTCCGGCCGAAGCGAAACCATGCCCAAAGGATCTATCCCATGCGCATGAAGGAACTTCAGGAGAAGCGGGAGAAGCTCGTCGTCGACGCGCGTGCCGCCCTGGACGAAATCACCAAGAACACCGACGAGACCCGCGCCGCCGAACTCGAAAAGCGCCATGACGACATCATGGTGGAGTTCGATCGCGTCGAGGCGACGATCGCCCGCGAGCAGCGCATGGCCGCCGCCGAGAAGCGCGCCGAGGAAGCTCGCCGCGCGCGCCGGCCGACTCCGGATGACGGCGAGGGTCGCGGCCAGGACGACGGCGATGGCATCAGCTATCGCCAGGCCTTCCACCGCTATGTGCAGGTGGCGGGCGACATGGCATCCCTGTCGGATGAAGAGCGCTCGGCGCTGCGCGCTGGCGTGGCACCCGCGGAAGTCCGGGCGCAGACCACGACCGGCGGCTCCGGCGCGGCCGGTGGCTACACGATCCCGACCGAGCTCAGCAACCAGATCGTCCAGTCGATGAAGGCCTGGGGGCCGATGTACGACGAGGACGTCTGCACCGTCATGAACACGACGGCGGGCAACCCGATCGACATCCCGACCATCGACGACACGGCGGTGCCGGTCGCGAAGCACACCGAGGCGGGCGTCGTGACGGACGATGGCGGCTCGGACGCGACCTTCGGCAAGAAGACGCTCAACGCCTTCATGTACGACACCGAGTGGGTGAAGTTCAGCTACGAGCTGGCGCAGGACTCGATCTTCAACTTCGAGCAGCTGCTTGGCGACCTGCTCGGCCAGCGTCTCGGCCGGCGCGCCAACCTCGAACTGACCGTCGGCGACGGCTCCGACGACCCGAACGGTATCGTCACCGCCTCGACGAAGGGCAAGGACGCGGCGGCCGCCGGAGCCGTCACCTATGACGAGGTCATCGACCTGGTGCATTCGGTCGACCCCGCCTATCGGCAGTCCCCGAAGGCGCGGTTCATGTTCAACGACCTGACGCTCGGCGCGCTGCGCAAGCTGAAGGACGGCGACGGCCGCTACATCTGGACCGCCGGCAGCGTCACGGAGGGCGTGCCGGGCAACATCCTCGGCTACCGCTACTCGGTGAACCAGGCGATGGACGGCATCGCGAGCGGCAAGAAGTCCATGCTGTTCGGCGACTTCTCGAAATATTTCGTCCGCAAGGTCGGCGGCATCGTCATGTTCGTCGCCCGCGAGCGCTTCGCCCCGGACATCGGCCTGCTCGGCGTGATCCGGCTCGACGGCGAATTGGGAGATTCGGCGGCAGTAAAACATCTGTTGCAGCCGTAATCGCAACAGGCGGGGCTTCGCGGCCCCGCCGCTCCATCACAACTCAGCCACGAGGCGGACGATGTCCTACACCACCAAGGTCTACAGGGCGCTGGGCGGCAATGAGCTTGTCGTCGACGACGGCGGCAAGATCACCATGAAGCCGGGCTCGACCCTCGATATCGAGGGCGAGATCACTCAGTCGATCACCTTCGACACGGACTACTTTGCGATCAACGATGGCGAGGTGACCCTGAAGAGCGAGGTCGCCGCGCTGCTCACCATCGTCGACGATATCCCGACCGCGGACCCGGAAGTCTCGGGGCAGGTCTGGAACGACGGCGGCGTGCTCAAGGTCTCGGCGGGCGCGTGATGCTGGTCCGCCTGCTGGTCGGGCTCTCCGGTCCAGCCTATAGCCTCGGCCCCGGTGACGTCCGCGACTTCGATGACGCCGAGGCCGGCCGCCTGATCGCCGCCGGCTTCGGCGTGCCCGCGAGCGAAGCGCCGATGGAGCGGGCTGTGAAGCCGCCGGCGCCGGAGCGGCGCGCGCGGCGCCGCAAGGACGCCTGATCCATGTGGTATCAGCCGACGATCATCGAGCCGGTCGCGGGCGAGCCGGTCAGCCTCGACGACGCCAAGGCGCAGTGCGGCGTGCTGGCGGCGGAGACGTCCTTCGACGCGCAGATCGCGCGGCTGATCCGCGCCGCGCGAGCCCATGTCGAGGCCTACTGCGGCATCCTCCTGGGCGCGCAGACGGTGGCTGCCTCTTGCGACGGCTTCGCCGATCTCCTGCGCCCGCCGGTGGTGCCGATCGGCTCGGTCGACACCATCGAATATGTCGACGTGGACGGGGACGATCAGCACCTCCCCGACACCGTCTATGAGGCGCACCTTGACGGCATGGAGCCGTCGATCGTGCTGCGCTCCGGCCAGTCGTGGCCGGCAATCCTTCCCCGGAGCCGCGTCGTCCTGACGGTCGTCGCAGGCCTCGACCCTCTGCCGGACGACATCCAGCACGCCATGCTGCTGCTGATCGCCCATTGGTTCGCCGTCCGCGAGGCGGTGAACGTCGGCAACATCGTCAGCAGCGTGCCCATGAGCGTCGACGCGCTCCTCGCCAACCATCGTCGCTGGACATTCTGATGCCGGCCGGCCGCCGCACTCATCTCATCACGATTGAACGCCAGACCGTGAGCGGCAGGGACGGGTTCAACGCGCCTGTCTACGGTGCGCCGCTCACCTTCCAGCGCCTGGCCGCGCGCGATGATCTCTCCGATGGGGAACGCGCGGCCGCCGGCGAGACCGGCGCCTTTGCTGCGGCGCGCTTCACGGTCCTGTCCGACCCGCAGACCAGAGAAATTCGGCCGACTGATCGGCTCGTCACGGCCGACCGGTCGTGGGACATCACGGCGGTCAAGCCACGCGCCGGCTCCGGACGCAATCAGGAGATCGAAATCTCCGCGCGGGTGAGGGCAGATTGAATGGTGCGCATCGTCCGCGTCGAAGGGCTGCGCGAACTCGACCGGGCGCTGCGAGAACTGCCGAAGGCCACGGGCAAGAACGTCTTGCGGCGGGTACTGCGGAAGCGGGCAGAGCCGCTGCGCGCCGACGCCGAAGCCCGCGCACCGCGCGACACAGGGCACCTGGCCGCGAGTGCCGGCATCGGTACGAAGCTGTCCCGCCGGCAGGCGCAGTTGCAGAAGGAAGCGGATGGCGGCGGGCCGCGCATGACGTCGGAAGGCTGGCGCAGCGCCAAGAAGCACGGCGTCACCATGTATGTCGGCTTCCCGTCCACGCCGAAGTCCATCGTCCAGGAGTTCGGCAACTCCGACCAACCCGCCCAGCCGTTCATGCGCCCCGCCTGGGACGCCAATAAGAACGGGATCCTCGACGGCCTGGCGCAAGACCTTGGTGACGAGATCAAGCGCGCGGCGGACCGGCTGGCGAAGAAGGCCGCGCGCGCCTCCGGGGGCTGACCATGGAAGAAGCAGTGACGGCGCACCTGTTGGCGAGCGCCGGCGTGACAGCGTTGGTCGGCCAGCGCGTGACCTGGCTGGAGCGTCCGCAGGCATCGGCCCTGCCAGCCATCGTTCTGCAGCGCATCGGCGGCCAGCCCGACTACGCCATGGACGGGCCGACCGGGCTCGCCCAGTCGCGTGTGCAGGTGGACTGCTGGGGAGGCGCCTACGCCACGGCAAAGGCCGTAGCGCGGGCAGTGGTGGAGGGTCTGTCAGGCGCCTCGTTCGCCGGGAGCGGCATGACGGTGCATGGGACATTCTTCGACAACGAACGGGACTTCATCGAGAGCGACGCCGCCGACGTGCGGCTCTATCGCACCTCGCTCGACTTCATCTTGTGGACCAACGGCTAGGAGGCCGACATGACGGACGCACGGATCGGCTACGGGTCGGTCTTCGAAATCTCGACGGACAACGGCTCGACGTGGGATGAGATCGCGGAGGTGAGCGACATCACCCCGCCGTCGGATTCCGTCGACGTCGTCGACGCGACACACATGCAGTCGCCGTCCTCGACGCGGGAGTTCATCCTCGGCCTCAATGACCCGGGAGAGGCGTCGTTCGAGATGAACTTCCTGCCGGGCTCGACCAGCGACGGCATCATCCAGGACATCCGCGCGTCCCGCGCTCGCGTGAAGTGCCGGATCACCTTCCCCAACGGGGCGACGTGGACCTTCGACGGGCTGCTCACCGGCTATGAGCCAGCGGTGCCAACCGACGACAAGATGACGGCGACGGTCACCTTCAAGGTCACAGGCAGCTACGTCGCCGAGGCCGCAGCGTCGCCGGTCAATTCGGTGCTGCCGGCGATCTCTGGGCTCGCCAAGGAAGATGAAGTCCTCACCGCCTGGCCAGGCATCTGGAGCGGCGCGCCGGCGTTCACCTACCAGTGGAAGAACGAAGGCGTCGCGATCAGCGGCGCCACCGGCCAGACCTACACGCCCGTCTCGGGGGATGTGGACGACAACCTCACCGTCACGGTGACGGCGACCAACAGCGCCGGCAGCGCGTCGGCGACGTCAGCGGAGACGCTGCCCGTGGTCGCGGCGGATTAGCCCTATGGCGAACAAGCACCGCGGCGAGGTCGGCTTCGAGATCGATGGGAAGGCGTGGACGCTGCGGTTCACGGCGAACGCGCTCTGCGAGCTGGAAACGGCCTACGACCTGCCGATCCAGCAGGTCATCGCGAAACTGCAGGGCGAGGCCGGCAGCGTCCGGGTCGGTGACCTGCGGCAGTTCTTCCTTGCCGGTCTGCGCGATCAGCATCCCGAGGTCACCATCGTAGACGCCGGCCGGATGATGTCGGACATGGGCCTGCCGGCAGCTGGCGAGCTCATCGGCCGCGCCGTCACGCTGGCATTCCCCGACGCGGAGGACGGGGAGCCGGCCCGCCCTCGGAAGGGGGCGGCGGCTGGGACTGGCCAGGCCTCCTGACCTCCTATGTGGAGGTCGGGCTTGACCCGGCGATATTCTGGCGGCTCAGCCCCCGCGAAATTCTTGCTCATGTCCTCGGCGCCGGCCGGCGGCGTGAGCGGGCGGACCGAGTGGTGATGGCGCACGCCTGGCACGTCGCCGCGTTCGGACGCGCGAAGAAGCTGCCGCCGCTGACGAAGGTGTTGCCGTCGGCGGCGCACCGGCGGCGACAGGCGCAGTCGTGGGAGGAGCAGTTGGTGATCGCGCAGAAATGGACCGCAGCGCTGGCGCGTCAGTAGCCGGCGCGGCGCATCAACACCTGCAGCTCCTCGAAGCGCTCGCCCTTATCGATGCATCCGGTCCTGGCGCAAAACTGCGTCAAGCGGAAAGGTGCGTTGTTCTGCTGGAAGCGGCAGCGGACCTCTTGTGTCGCTAGAAGAGCCGCGATCCTGTCCGTCACCGGCGGCCCGATCGCCGCCTTCATACGCACGCGCGGGGGCTTCAGGTCGGGAAACGCCTGCACCGAGCTTTCGCGAACGCCGGTAACATTGAAGTAGAAGGCTGCCGCCTGCTTGCAGGCTTCGACGATCGGCTCGGCAGCGAGTGCAGGTGTGCCGGCGACGATGACGCCGACGAGGCAGAAAAGGCGGCGCATGGCGGCGCTCCCTCAGTAGCCGAGATCGTCACGCTCGGATCGGAATACGAGCGCGAGAAGTCCAAGGATTATCGCGCCGCTGGCCCATAGCGGCAGCAAGATGCTCAAGCCAAAAATGCCGCCGAGGATGCCGACAGCGGCGGGCGCGTCGGACTCCGAAGCAATCTGTGCGGCGTTGATCCCCAGCCAGATCAAAACGCCTAGCATCACGAGATTGAACAGTAGAAACAAGAACTTGAATATCTTCCCCAACATCATCAGCCCCCTGTAGACGATGGCTTCATCCGCAGTAATTGGCGCGCTCCGGGTCAATCTAGGCATCGGAACAGCGGCCTTTGACAAGGGGCTTGGCGGCGCTAGGGCCAACCTGGCGCGGTTCGCGGCTACGGCGGCGAAGGCGATGGCGGTCGCGGCGGCGGGCATCACGGCTGCCGTGGCGGGCATCGGTATCGGCATCAAGCACGCGATCGATCAGGCCGACGATATGGGCAAGGCTGCCCAGCGGATCGGCATTCCGATCGAACAGCTTTCGCGCCTCGCGCATGTGGCAGACCTGTCGGGCGTTAGCATGGAAACCCTTGGCGGCGCGGTGGCGAGGCTGAGCCGCAACATGGCAGACGTCGCCAGTGGCGCCGGCCAGCAGGCCGGCCGTGCATTTCAGCGCCTGGGCATCTCGGTCCGGAATGCGGACGGCACGCTGCGATCCAGCCAGGAGGTCCTGACGGAGGTGGCGGAGCGGTTCTCCCGCCTGCCGGACGGAGCCGCAAAAACGGCTACTGCCATGCAGTTGTTCGGCCGCGCCGGCGCCGAGTTGATCCCGTTGCTGAACTCCGGCGCCGACGGTCTGCAAGAGATGATGCAGGAGGCTGACAAGCTCGGCCTCGTCATCGATCAGAACACGTCGGCAGCCGCCGAACGCTTCAATGACAATCTTACCCGTCTTGGCCGCGTGAAGGACGGGATCATCATGCGGCTGACCGCGAAGCTTCTGCCTGCCTTCGAGCGTTTCTCTCAGCGCCTGATCGACGCCGCGATCAACGGCGACTGGGTTACGAAGATTGCGAACCTACTGTCTTTTGCTCTCGACGGGTTGGCGGCAGCGGTCAACTTTGTCTACCAACACATGGACCTGCTTCTGAAAGTCTTCAAGATATTCGTCGCAGCGAAGCTCATTCAGTACCTCGCGGCTGCGACGGGTGCCTTCCTGACGTTCGCTCGGATGATCAAAGCGGCCGGACTAGCGATGGGCGCCCTCATGTCGGTGCAGCGGATCGGCGTGCGCGGCATTGCGCTGCTGGCTGGCGTCGTGGCACTAGCCACTGGCCAGTTCGGCAAGCTGGAAGCGGCGATCAACTCGTTGTGGGACAAGGTGAAAGTCCTCATCCCGGACGAGTGGCGAGCTGATTTTTCCGGCTTCTTCCAAGATCTGGATGCCGCCGATGACGCGGCCGCTGCCTCCCTGGGAACCTACATCCGAACGGCCAACGATGCCGCTTTGACGTTCGAGAATGCCGGCGGTCGGGTCACCCGCGCTACAGGCCGCGCGGGTATCGCAATCACGAACAGCATGGAGAGCGTCAAGGACACGGTGCAGGACGTCGCGCAAACGCTTCAGGGCGCATTTTCGTCTGCCTTCGATGCGGCCATTGACGGCAGCTTCCGCTTGAAGGATGCGCTTGCCGACCTGCTGAAGCAATTCGCGCGGATGCTCGCCAACGCGGCCTTCCAGAAGCTCGCGGGGCTGGCGACGGATGCCATAGGCGGCCTGTTCGGGGGCGGCGGGCGCGGCAGCTTCGGCGGCGGCGCAATGCCGGGCATGGCGTGGAGCCAGGGCGCATTCGGCTTCGCGGGGGGCGGCAGCTTCAGGGTCGGGGGCGCTGGCGGCATTGACAGCCAGCTAATGGCGTTCCGCGCGACACCAGGCGAGATGGTCGACATTCGCACGCCTGGTCAGGACCGGGGCGACGGCGGGATCGTGTTCGCGCCAGTGACGACGATCAACGCGCCGGCCGGCATATCGCGCGCAGAGCTGAAGGCGGCGCTGGATCAGCGCGACGCGGCATGGAAGCAGAGCCTGCCGCACATGGCCCGGCGCGCCCGGATGGATCGGCAATAGTCATGGCCATCCCCGACGTTCAAGACATCCTCGCGGTGCTGCGCGGGTGGACGCCCGACTTCGCGCCACTCTACGGCGACGAGACATCCGGCCAGGCCAACGGCATGATCCGGCAAAAGCGCCTGCGGCCGCCGCTGTGGCGCATGAGCTTCCAGTCGGCGCCGACGGATATCGACGAGCATCGCCTCTGGCAGGCGCGGCTGCTGTCCCTTCAGAATGGCCGCAAGCTTTTCTACGGCTACGACCTCGGCGCAATCTGGCCGCGGGCCTACCCGGGCGGCGCATGGCCGACTGGTGACAGCTTCGATGGCATCTCGGCGAAGGTGAAGGCGCTCGACGGCGGCCGCACGCAGATCAGCCTCAAGAGCCTGCCAGCCGGCTACGTCGTATCGGTCGGCGATCACCTCTCGATCACCTGGGGCACGGCAGGAAACCTCGCCCTGGTCGCCGTCATGGAGACGGTGACGGCGGATGGCGACGGCGAGACGGCGTCATTCGTGATCGAGCCATATCTGCCGGCTGGCGTGGCGGCCGACGACGTCGTCGCAGTCAAGCGCCCGGCCTGCCATATGGCAATTGTGCCGGGCTCGATCAGCACACCTGTCGACACCACCAACCGCACCGGGACCGTCTCCTTTGAGGCGATCCAGGTGCCGTGATGGAGTCTTCCGCGGTGAAGTTGACCTTCGATGCCGAAGCGCCGGTCGCGCTCCTATCGCTTCTTTCCGAAGCCGCGGAGCGTTTTCCGGAAGTCGGCGAGAGCCTTGTCGGCTTTCTTGAGGCCGGTCAGGAGCTCTTCAGCCTCCACCTCGATCACCGAGCCGCAACTGGGGCAGGTGAACTCCGTGTTTGCCTTGAGCCATCCGACGGTCTGCTTCGTCTCATGTCCACACTTCGGGCACGGTATCCCGATCTCAGCGTCCTCGAACATCTTGCCCTCCCAGCCCCAGGAGAGACTGACTCCGCCGCAACCGAGTGTCGAGGGTAGGCCGTGCGCTCCCTCGATTCCGAGGTCCTCGACGCGCTCGAACAGCGCACCGTCGAGGCCTGCAACCTCGTCTGGCTGACCGGCCGGAACCGCTCGAACAACAACGTCGAGACGCTCGGCCTTTGGTCGGGCTACGGCACCATCACGGCGCCGGTGATTGACGGCTTCACCCGGTCGACGGTCGACCGCGTGTTCATCGGCGCCGGCGAGCTGATCCAGGTGCCGGACATTCCGCTGGTCGCCGATCTGTCGATCCGCTCGGTGGAGCTCGCCCTGTCGATCGCCAGCGACGAGATCGACCAGCAGGTGCGCGGCTACGACGTCAAATACCAGCCGGTGCAGATCTACCGCGGACTGTTCGACCCGGGGACCGGCGGCCTGATCGCCGCGGCGTTCCCGCGCTTCGTCGGGTTCGTCGACACGATCAGCATTCCGACCGGGCCGGAGGGCGCCGACAACGCCATGACGCTGACCTGCGTCTCGCACACGCGGGAACTGACGCGGGCGAGCGCCGAGGTGCGGTCAGATGCCTCGCAGCAGCGGCGGGCGCCGGGGGACGACTTCTTCCGCTACGCGGGCACCGTGCCCGCCTGGAGCATCTGGTGGGGCAAGGAACAGGGGAAGGCCGGTGACTAAGACCTACATCGGAACGATCTACCTGCTGAACATCGTCGCCGCGCCGATCCGCGCCACGGCTGTTGCGCCGCGTGCCTGATCTCGCTCGCCGCCCCAACTGGCGCTCCGCTCTCGCGGCCGAGGTGGAGCGGCATCGGCTCGTCCCGTTCCAGTGGGGCGCGAACGACTGCGCGCTGTTCGCGGCCGACTGCGTGATGGCGATGACGGGGACCGATCTGGCGGTCGACTTCCGCGGCCACTACCGGACTGCGCAGGGCGCCGCGCGCGCCATCCGCAAGGCCGGGCATGATGATCTGCCTGCGCTGCTCGCCGCCCTGCTGCCTGAGGTGCACCCGGTCATGGCGCGCCCCGGCGACGTCGCCCTCGTGGAGAGCGATCAGGGCCTCACCGCTGGCGTCGTCACCGGCCCGACGATCGCCGCCTCGGCGGTCGACGGCATCACCACGCTGCCCCTGACGCGCGCCGTCAGGGCATTCGCCGTCGGATAGCCCATGCCGTTCATCGGGACTGCTGTCGCCACCGCCGTCCTCGGCGCTGGCGCCGCCGGCACGCTTGCCTTCACGCTGGTCAGCAGTGCGGCGAACATCGCGCTGTCGGTCGGCCTGAACTATGTCGGCCAGGCGCTGCTCGGCGGCCAGCAGTCGGCGCCGCTCAATGTCGGGTCGGAAGAGCAGGTCCAGCTCGGCGGGCTGGTGCCGCGGACCTTCTGCGTCGGCCAGTGGGCGACCGAGGGGTCGCTGGTCTACGTCGGCACCTGGGGCGAGGTTAACGACGTCGACAACGCCTTCCAGACGCGGGTCTATGCCCTGAGCGATATGCCCGACGACGTCGAGAGCATCCTCGTCGACGGCGAGCCGGTGACCTGGGATCGCACCGGCACGGGCAATCACAACGGCGAGGTCACCGCCTACACCAACGACAATGGCCCGCACCTGTGGGTCCGGGTCTACGACGGGACGCAGACGACTGCCGACGCGCAGCTCGTCGCCAATTTCGGCGCCCATGAGACCCGGCCGTGGACGTCAGCCATGGTCGGCCGGGGCGTCTGCTACGCGATCGTCACGGCGCTTGTCGCGCCGGCGCTGCTGAACCGCTTCCCGACCGTGAAATTCGTTCTCAAGGGGGCGAAGCTCTACGACGTGCGCAAGGACACGACGGCCGGCGGCAGCGGCTCGCATCGCTGGTCGACACCCTCGACATGGGAGCGCACCAGCAACCCGGTCGTCATCGCGTACAACATCCTGCGCGGCATCAGCTACGGCGGCGAGTGGCAGTGGGGCGGCCGGACGATCGGCGCCGGCCAGCTGCCGCTCGCGGAATGGGCTGCGGCCGCCAACGTCTGCGACACCGTTGTCGCCAAAGCCGGCGGCGGGACGGAGGCGCAGTATCGCTGCGGCGGCATGATCTCCTATGCGGACGCGCCGGCCGATGTGCTGGACAGGTTGATGATGACCTGCAATGGGCGCATCGCCGAGGTCGGCGGCGTCTACAAAGCCTATGCCGGCGCCGTGGGCTCGGCGACGATGGCGATCACCGACGGGGCGATCCTGTCGACCGAGCAGCAGACGTTCACCCCGTTCCACCCGCTCGACGAGAGCGCGAACGGCATCAGCGCCCGCTACGTCTCGCCGGACGAGGCATGGGCGCCGAAGGAGGCACCGCCGCGCATCGTTGACGCCTGGGTGGCAGAGGATGACGGGCGGCAGATGGTCGCCTCGGTCGACTATCAGATGGTCTCGTCGGCGACGCAGGTGCAGCGGCTGATGGACAGCGCGCTGAAGGAGGCCAGGCGCAACCGCCGGCATACGCTGCCGCTGCCACCTGAGGCCTTCATCCTGGAGCCGGGCGACGTCATCAGCTGGAGTAGCGACCGGAACGGCTACGAGGCCAAGCTGTTCCGCGTCGACGCCGTGCGGGACATGGCCAACCTCAACGTCATCGTCGACGTGACCGAGGGCGACCCGGCCGATTACGACTGGGACCCCGACGTCGACGAGCTGCCGTGGAGCGACGCGCCGTCGATCTCGATCGACCGGCCGGCGCCGCAGCCGATCAACGACTGGTATGCCGAGGGCGTCACGATCCCCGGTGACGGCGGCCTGGCGCGCGCCGGCATCAGGCTGTCGTGGGACCCGACGGTGCACGACGTCGACGGGATCCAGTACCGGGTCCGGCTTAAGGCCACGGCGGTCCAGGTGCTGGAGAGCGAGACGGACGCGTTCGAGGCCGGCGCGATCGTCGTCGGGCACAACATCCTGCCGGCGACGGTCTACGAGGTGCAGGGCCGCTACCGGCCGGCCTCCGATCGCGAGACTACGTGGTCCGGGTGGCTGGAGGTCACGACCCCGGATATCCGCATCGACCCGGCCGAGCTTTCCGCCCAGACGATCGCCGAGATCGACCTGCTGACCAACCAAGCGCAGGGCTCGCTCGACGCTTTACGCCAGCAGGTGCGCACGCTCCTCGACCGCATCGCGGCCGACGCCGCGCAGGAGGCTGCCGAGGCCTACGAAAGCCGCCGCGAAATCCAGCAAAGCCTGGTCGCGTCGCTCGGTCAGACGCGGGCGACGCTGCTGTCGTTCCAGGAGGTGGTGGCGACGGATCAGGCCGCGCTAGCCCATCGCATTGACGTCGCCGAGGCGTCGACCGCCCAGAATGCCGCCGACATCCTCTCGGAGATCGAGGCTCGCACCGATGGCGAGAGCGCCACCGCCGCCCTGCTGACTGCCGTCCAGGCGATGGCCGGCCAGGCATCGGCGGAGGGCTTCTATCGCCTCGTCGCGACCGCCTCGCCGGGCGGCGGCGTCAGCGCCCAGTTCATCGTGCAGCTCAATGCCGGCACGGTCGACGGCCCGGACTGGAAGTTTGCGGGCTTCTACCTGCAGCTGCTGACCAATGGCTCAGCGCGGGCGGTATTCCGCGTCGATAATTTCACGGTCGCCGACCCGGTGACGATGCCGAGCGGCGTTTCGCCGTTCCAGATCATTGGCGGCAGCGTCTACATCCGCGACACGGTCTACGCGCAGAAGATCATCGCCAACTCGATCTCGACCAACGAGTTGCAAGTCGGGTCGGTCCAGACGCCGAATATCCTGCAGAACGCCGTCACCAATATCGTCACGGCGAGCGCCGACGCCAACATCACAACCGACCCTCGCATTTCAGCGACGATCACCCGGACACCCGGCACAAAATTGAAGATGCAGGCCTGGTTCTCGACACCGAACACGGCTCACACGGCTAGCAGCTGGAGCCCCGACGACATCAACAAGATGCAGCCGCGCATCCGCTTCTACCGCGGTTCCACGCTCCTGAAGGAGGTGATCGCCGCGATCGGCAATAGCGTGTCCGGCACGACGCTCACATTCGCGTACCAAAACTTGAACGTGATCTGGGTGGACGATGCCAACCTCTCCGGCTCGTACACCTACAGCGTCCACGTGCGGCGCGGCGCCCTCGGCACCACGCCGACGCAGCAGGCCAACAACGAGAACTTCTATTCCGGCCAGACCAATGTCCGGTATCGCTTCCTGGAGTTGATGGAGGTCAAGCGGTGACCCAGGCTGAGGAGGCCGGGCCGGTCGCCTACACCGTCTATCTCGCGGCGACAGGCGAAGTGCTGCGGACCGGCATGTGCTCGATGCCACAGGACGCCGACCGCCAGGCCGCCAGCCGTCGCGAGCGGGTGTTGCTCCGCCGCGCGGATGGCGAGACGCAGTATGTCGATATCGCCACGGGCGAGCTGCTGGCGCGGCCGGCTTTCGCCGTGCCGGATTGCGAGGTGCCGCTCGACGGCGACCGCCATGTCGTCGCCACAGGCCTGCCCGCCGGCACGAAGATCTACAGCGTGGCCGATGGGCTGGAGACGCTCGTCGGCAAGACCCGGGACGGTGAGGTGCTGATCGACGCGACGGAGCCCGGCACGATGAGCCTGATGGCTGTGCCGCCGTTCCCGTATCGCCCGGCCCGCTGGCTGGTGAGGACCGCCTGATGCCGCTCGTCGTGCGCCACGGCCGGCCGGCGCCGGAGCTTCGCGAGGCCCTGAAACAGCAGGTCGACGAGGCGGCCTCCATGGCGCGCCGGCGCTTCGGAGCGGCCGATCCCGCCCAGGCGCGGGCGTATGCGGCCAAGGCGGCCGAGGCACGGGCATGGCTGGCCGGCACGGCGCCGCCCGGCCCGTGGCTACTGGCTGAGGTCGAGGCGACCGGGCGGGACCTGCGCAGCATCGCCGAGGCGATCGTCGCCAGGGCTGATGCCGAGGCGGACGCGGAACTGATCATCGAGGCACGGCGCCGCGCCGCCAAGGCAGCGATCGACGCCGCCGACAGCCCCGCCGCCATGCACGCCGCGGCACAGGTCGACTGGCCGGAGCCCCAATAGGGACATCACATGAGCTGGTATTCTGAGGGCGCGGTCTCGATCGAGGCCGGCACGACGGCGCTCGTCGGTACACTGACGATGTTCGGCGCGCCGGACGTCCCGGGCGACGGCACCAACGTCAAGGCCGGCGACACGCTGATCATCGGCGGAGTGCCCGCGGTCATCGCATCGGTCACCGACAACACGCACGCGACGCTGGTCGAGGGCTGGCCCGGCGAGACCGCCGAGGACGCGGCCTATGTGATCAGCCATACCGGCGAGGGTTGGTTCCTCAACGTCGCGATCCATGAGACGCTCGTTGCGTTCCTCAGCCGGATGCAGGAAGGCGGGCGCCTGTTCGGCACCGTCGGCCAGCCCAGCAACGACATCGGCGAGGACGGCGACGTCGCGCTCGACGCGTCGGTCGATCCGACCGTCATCTATTTCAAGGAGGATGGCGAGTGGTCCGGCGGCACGTCGCTGGCAGGCACGACCTGGCTGACGGGATCGGGGGAGCCCGGCTCGGGCACCGGCGGCAACGGCGACTTCTATTTCCGCAGCTCCAACGGCGCAGTCTATCAGAAGCAGGATGGCAGCTGGGTGGAGCTGACCAGCCTGCAAGGCCCGCCGACCTATGCCGGCCTGCACCTGACCTTCGACGCCTCGACTGCCACGACGAGCGACCCGGGCAGCGGCGACGTCCGGCTCAACAATGCGACGCTGGCCTCCGTCACCGAGATCGCCATCAGCGATATCGACGCGGACGGCGTGACGATCGGCGCCGACGTCGCGACCTGGGCGAATGGGACCTCGACGCTCAAGGGCATTCTGGCGCTGCGCAAGGTCGGCGACGCGGCCACCTATGCCCGGTATCGCATCACCGGCCGGACCGGCGCGACGGGGTTCAGCCGCCTCGCCGTGTCGAGCCTCGCCGCCCATGGGACATTCACGGCGGGCGACGATCTCGACGTCATCTGGCTGCCGGGCGCCGACAAGGGCGATACCGGCGCCAAAGGCGACAAGGGAGACACAGGCGACACGGGTGAGACCGGGGCGACAGGCGCTGCGGGCAACCACGGCTGGACGGCCGTGCTGGCGCTTGTGGCCGACAACGAGCGCACTGTGCTGCAGATCGTGGACTGGATCGGCGGAACCGGCACCGAGCCGGATGGCGTCGGGAAGTATGTCGGCGCCAGCGGCCTTGTCACCAATGTCGGCGACGCGATCGACATTCGCGGCGCGACGGGGCCGGCCGGCCCGAACATCGCGCTCGACTATGCATTCTCCGACGCCACGTCTGGCGACCCCGGCGCCGGCAGTGTCCGTCTCGACGACGCCGATCCGCTCGCGGCGACGGAGATCGCGATCAGCGATCTGGACCGCAACGCCACCAGCCACGGCGACCTGCTCAACGCCCTCGCGGACAGCCTCGCCGACTGGAAGGCGACCATCTTCCTGATCGACACGGCGGACCGCGGCAACTGGGCGTCGTTCAAGCTGACCTCGGCCTGGGTCGACGAGGACGGCTGGTGGACCGGCGCCGTGACGCCGCTCGCCGCAGGCGGGACGCTGACCGATGAGGCCATCCTCGGCGTGCTCATCGTTCCGATGCCGGTCGGCGGGAATGTCTCCAGCACGAGCGTCACCGAGATCGAGGCGCTGACGCAGGAGGAGTACGACGCGATCGAAACGCCCGACGCGGCGACACTCTACGTGATCGTCGAGGAGTAGGCCGGGATGTCTCGGCTCGCCGGCGGACCGGCGTTCGTCGCGGCCCTCAGGGTTGGGACGGCACCGGCGACTAGAGCGTACCTCGGGACGATCCAGGTCTACCCCGCCGGCGGGTTCGTCGAGGTGTCGTTTGCCGGCGTCGGTGCGCTGGACGTTGCCTATCAGAAGTCGATCCTCACGGCAGCGTCTATCGCGGGCGTTGGTGGCCTGTCGGTCGCGCCACAGGTATGGCGTGTAGGTGCCGTCTCGCTGGCCGGCACCGGCTCGATGGCGGTCGCTGCCCGCCGTACACGCGCCAGGGCAGCGGCGTTCGCCGGCGCCGGCGGCCTCGCGGCAGCTGGTAGCCGCTCGAGGCTGAGTTCGGCGAACTTCGCAGTGACCGGCTCGCTCTCGGCAGTATGGACCGCGACGCGGGTTCGCTCCGTGGCCCTCGCTGGTGTCGGCACGCTCTCGGTGGCCGGCCGGCGTGACCGAGCCGCGGCGTTCGCAGGCGTCGGCTCGCTGAGCGTCACCTATGCGCGGATCAGGACGCGGGCGGCGGCGATGGCCGGCGCGGGAGGCCTGGCCGCCACCCCTGTCGTGACGCGCCGCAGGACGGCGGCCTTTGCCGGCGTCGGCTCGCTGGCGGTGGCGCCCACCAAGATGATCAACCGCTCGGTCGCCATCGCGGCCAGCAGCACAGTCACCGCCACCTTCGCGCGGGGCTTCG
>CAZAAW010000028.1:0-31482 GCA_964483325.1 uncultured Hyphomicrobiales bacterium | reverse complement strand
GAAAACTGTCCACGATGTCTCCGAACGCATGTCCACCATGTCCCCGGTCCATACAACCCGCAGGGGGAGAGCCTGCCCCCGGACTTGATCCGGGGGGTGGCCCCGGCGGAGCCGGGGTCGGGTGGGGAACGCCATCGGGAGGCTCGCGATGACGCTGCCGGTGCGCCGGCCATGTGGTGCGAACTTCCCTACCGGGCCGGTGGACGTCTGGTCGCGGTTGCCGTTGCGCCTGCCGGGGGCCACATTCCCCTCCTGAGACCGCATACGGGGACTGGCTGTGGCAGCAACGACATTCGACTATGACCTCTTCGTCATCGGCGGCGGCTCGGGCGGCGTGCGCGCCGCCCGCATCGCCGCGCGGCACGGCGCCCGCGTCGCGCTGGCGGAGGAAAGCCGCGTCGGCGGCACCTGCGTCATCCGCGGCTGCGTGCCGAAGAAGCTCATGGTCTATGCGGCGCGCTATGCCGACGATTTCGAGGACGCCGCCGGCTTCGGCTGGACGGTCGGCGATGTAAGCTTCGACTGGTCGCGGCTGATCGCCGCCAAGGACCGCGAGATCGCCCGGCTCAGCGCCATCTATACCCGCAACCTCGCCAGTGCCGGCGTGACGCTCCTCGACACCCGCGCCGAGCTGGAGGACGCGCATACGCTGCGCCTGGTCGGCGAGGACCGCCTTGTGACGGCGCGATATATCCTCATCGCCACCGGCGGCCGGCCGAATATCGACCGCCGCCTGCCCGGCGCCGAGCATGCCGTCACCTCGGACGAGATGTTCGACCTGCCCGAAATGCCGCGCCGCATCGCCATCGTCGGGGCGAGCTTCGTGGCGATCGAGTTCGCCAGCATCCTTGCCGGCCTCGGCGCCGAGACGACGCTTGTCTTCCGCGGCAGCGAGCTGCTGCGCGGCTTCGACGGCGACATCCGTACCGGCATGCATGCGGCGCTGGAGCAGCGCGGCATCGTCATGCGCGGCAACACCACCTTCTCGCGCATCGACAGGACCGAGGCCGGGCTGGTCGGGCGGGTCGGCGGCGCCGAGGATGTCGTCGCCGACCAGATCCTCCTCGCCATCGGCCGCTCGCCCTATACGCGCGGCCTCGGCCTGGAGAAGGCCGGCGTGGCGCTCGACCCGGCCGGCGCGGTGATGGTCGACGCCGAGATGCGCACCACCGTCCCCAGCATCTATGCCGTCGGCGACGTCACCAACAAGGTCAACCTGACGCCGGTGGCGATCCGCGAGGGCCACGCCTTCGCCGATACCGTGTTCGGCGGCCGGCCGACGATCGTCGACCACTCCAACGTGCCGCACGCGGTGTTCGGCACGCCGGAAGCCGGCGTCGTCGGCCTGACGGAGGAGACGGCGCGCGAGGAGTACGACGCCGTCGACATCTACAAGACGTCCTTCACGCCGATGCGCAACCAGCTCTCCGGCCGCGCCGAGAAGATGCTGATCAAGCTTGTGGTGGACGGGCGCAGCGACCGGCTGCTCGGCTGCCATATCCTCGGCCCCGACGCGGCCGAGATGGCGCAGCTGATGGGCGTCGCGCTCAAGCTCCGGGCGACCAAGGCCGACCTCGATGCGACGATGGCGCTGCACCCGACGATGGCCGAGGAGATCGTCACCATGCGCGAGCCGGCGGCGCGCTACCGGCGCGCCGCGGCGGAGTAGCGGCTCAGCTCTTCAGCCGGTAGCCGGTGCGGAACATCCAGACGACCACCGCCAGGCAGATCGCCAGGAACACCAGCGTCATGCCGAGGCTGACGGCGACGCCGACATCGGCCGTGTCGTAGAAGCTCCAGCGGTAGCCGCTGATCAGGTAGACGACCGGGTTGAACAGCGTCACCTTCTGCCAGAAGGGCGGCAGCATCTCGATCGAATAGAAGGCGCCGCCGAGGAAGGTCAGCGGCATGATGATCAGCATCGGGATGAACTGCAGCTGCTCGAAGCCCTTCGCCCAGATGCCGATGATGAAGCCGAACAGGCTGAAGGTGAAGGAGATCAGCGCCAGGAAGGCGACCATCCAGAACGGATGGGCGATGTGGACCTCCACGAACAGCGTCGCCGTCGCCAGGATCGCCAGGCCGAGGACGATCGACTTCACCGCCGCCGCCCCGACATAGGCGACGACGATCTCCAGCGACGAGATCGGTGCCGACAGGACCTCGTAGATCGTGCCGATGAATTTCGGAAAATAGATGCCGAAGGAGGCGTTGAAGATGCTCTGCGTGAAGAGCGTCATCATGATCAGCCCGGGCACGATGAAGGCGGCATAGGAAACGCCGCCGACATCGGCCATGCGGCCGCCGATCGCCGCGCCGAACACCACGAAATAGAGCGCCGTCGAGATGACCGGCGTCGCCAGGCTCTGCAGCAGGGTGCGCAGCGACCGGCCGATCTCCCACTGGAAGACGGTCCAGACCGAGCGCAGGTTGAAGAACGGCACTGCGAAGTCGCGCTGGCTCATTGTCCGGGCCTCACCAGGTCGATGAAGATGTCCTCCAGCGAGCTCTCGCGCGTCTCGATATCGCGGAAGGCGATGCCCGCTTCGCCGAGGGCATCGAGCAGGGCGGGAAGCGCGCCGGGATCGACGCTGGTCTTGTCGAAGGCATAGTCCAGCCGCTCGCCGTCCTGGCGCAGCGCCAGGTTCCAGGCGGCGAGGCGCGGCGGCAGCGCCGCCAGCGGCTGCGTCAGCGTGAAGGTGAGCTGCTTGCGGCCGAGGCGGCGCATCAGCGCCGTCTTCTCCTCGACGATCATCAGCTCGCCCTTGTTGATGACGCCGATCCGGTCGGCCATCTCCTCGGCCTCCTCGATGTAATGCGTCGTCAGGATGATGGTGACGCCGTTGTCGCGCAGCCGCCGCACCATCGCCCACATGTCGCGCCGCAGCTCGACATCGACGCCGGCGCTCGGCTCGTCGAGGAACAGGATGCGCGGCTCGTGCGCCAGCGCCTTGGCGATCATGATGCGGCGCTTCATGCCGCCGGAGAGCTCCATCATCATGCTGTCGCGCTTTTCCCACAGCGCCAGGTCGCGCAGTACCTTCTCCAGATAGGCGGCATCGGGCGGCCGGCCGAAGACGCCGCGGCTGAAGCGGACGCCGTTCCACACCTTCTCGAAGGCGTCGGTGGTGATCTCCTGCGGCACCAGGCCGATCAGCGAGCGCGTGATGCGGTAGTCGGCGACGATGTCATGGCCGCCGACCGTCACCTTGCCCCTGTCGAGGCTGACCGTGCCGCAGACAGTGCCGATAAGCGTCGTCTTGCCGGCGCCGTTGGGACCGAGCAGCGCGAAGATCTCGCCCTCGGCGATGTCGAGATCGACGTTCTTCAGCGCCTGGAGGCCGGACGCATAGGTCTTGGTCAGGCCGGAGATGGAAATGATCGGGGACATCCTGCTCCTCGGCGGGGGAACTGGCGGCGGCAGTGTCGGTCGAGGCAAAAGGGGAGCGCCTGACTATATGTTCCGCCGGGGCGCGTCCAGCCCCGCGACGCCGGCCGGCCGTTCTGCATGGGGCGGGCGGCCGCCCTGCCCCGGCGCGGTGGCACCGGCGCCGGGCGCGGTGTATAAGCCGCCACGCTGGCGCATTCGTGACATTTCGACTGGCGGATGCGCCGAAAGAGCGATCGCCCAAAAGAGCGATCCGCCCAGGAGCCTATGCCATGACCAAGCCGACCCCGCCCCGTTCGCGCCCCGCGAAATCGTGGACCCCGGACAGCTGGCGCACCCTGCCCGTCGAACAGGCCCCGGCCTATCCCGACGCAGCCGCGCTGGCCGCCGTGGAGGATCGGCTCGCCACCTATCCGCCGCTGGTCTTTGCCGGCGAGGCGCGCACGCTGCAGCGCAACCTTGCCGCCGTCGCCGCCGGCGAGGCCTTCATGCTGCAGGGCGGCGACTGCGCCGAGAGCTTCGCCGAGCACCGCGCCGACAATATCCGCGACCTGTTCCGCCTGTTCCTGCAGATGGCGGTGGTGATGACCTATGCCGGCGCCATGCCGGTGGTGAAGGTCGGCCGCATCGCCGGCCAGTTCGCCAAGCCGCGCTCGGCGCCGGTCGAGAAGCAGGGCGATGTCGAGCTGCCGACCTATCGCGGCGACATCGTCAACAGCATCGAGTTCACCGACGCGGCGCGCGTCCCCGATCCGGGGCGGCTGGAAATGGCCTACCGCCAGTCGGCGGCGACGCTCAACCTCCTGCGCGCCTTCGCCCAGGGCGGCTACGCCAATCTGGAGCACGTCCACCAGTGGATGCTGGGCTTCGTCAAGGACAGCCCGCAGAGCAACCAGTACCAGGAGATCGCCGACCGCATCTCCGAGGCGATCGCCTTCATGCGCGCCTGCGGCGTCAATCCCGACACCATGCCGGGCCTGCGCACGACGGAATTCTTCACCAGCCACGAGGCGCTGCTGCTCGGCTACGAGGAGGCGCTGACCCGCGTCGATTCGACGACCGGCGACTGGTACGCCACCTCCGGCCACATGCTGTGGATCGGCGACAGGACGCGCCAGCCCGGCAACGCCCATGTCGAATATTGCCGCGGCATCCGCAACCCGATCGGCCTCAAATGCGGCCCGTCGATGAGCGCCGACGACCTGATGCAGCTCGTCGACCTCCTCAACCCGGAGGACGAGGCGGGGCGGCTGACGCTGATCTGCCGCTTCGGCGCCGACCGGGTCGAGAAGCACCTGGCGCCGCTGATCCGCCGCATCGAGCGCGAGGGCCGCACCGTCGTGTGGGCCTGCGACCCGATGCACGGCAACACCATCAAGGCGAGCAGCGGCTACAAGACCCGCCCCTTCGACCTGATCCTGCGCGAGGTGGAGAGCTTCTTCGCCGTCCACCAGGCGGAGGGCACGGTGCCGGGCGGCCTGCATATCGAGATGACCGGCAGCAACGTCACCGAGTGCATCGGCGGCGCCCGGGCGATCACCGAGGCCGATCTCTCCAGCCGCTACCACACCCATTGCGACCCGCGGCTCAATGCCGACCAGTCGCTGGAGCTGGCCTTCCTGGTCTCCGATCTCCTGAAGCGGAACCGCACCGTGCCGGCGCTGCCGGCGGTGGCGCTGGCCTGAGAATCAGGGCCGCGAGGCGCGTCGCGGCCCCCTCCCCTGCGGCTTTGGCGCCACAGCGCCGGCCGGGCTTCCTTCGCAGGATTCCAGCCTTTCCGATCACGGCGGCGTGAGGCGCCGGTGATCTCGGCGCCATTTCGTTGCGCCGGAACAACAGTCGGCCGTGAATACGGTCGCCTGAGCATCCCGGCCTTGCCTCAAGCCTTGCGGGAGGATGGCGGTTGCGGGCAGGAATGCGTCACAGAAGGGGCAAGGGCGGAAGACCGCCCGGTAAGAACAGACTGACCTCTGGAAGGACTTGCAGGATGCGGAAGCTTTTCCTTGCCGTGCTGGCGCTGGGCGCCGGCATGGCGTTCGCCTCGGCCGGCGCGCAGGCCGAGCTGAAGACCTATTGGGACCAGGGTTCCGGCAAATGGGTGGAGTACGACACCAGCGCCGCCGCCCTGGCGCAGATCGGCCGCGGCGGCGCCTCGGCGATCCCGCGCGAATATATCGACTATGACGGCCCCTACGGCCCCAACACCATCGTCGTCAGCACCTCCGAGCGCCGGCTCTACTATGTCTACGAGCCGGGCAAGGCGATCCGCTACGGCGTCGGCGTCGGCCGCGAGGGCTTCCAGTGGTCCGGCACCAACCGCATCTCGCGCAAAGCGGAGTGGCCGGGCTGGACGCCGCCGGCCCAGATGCGCCGGCGCCAGCCGGGCCTGCCGGCCTACATGCCGGGCGGCCCGGACAATCCGCTCGGGGCGCGCGCCCTCTATATCGGCAGCTCGCTCTACCGCATTCACGGCTCGAACCAGCCCTCGACCATCGGCCATGCCGTGTCGTCGGGCTGCATCCGGATGACCAATGACGACGTCACCCACCTCTACGGCCTGGTTTCCGTCGGGACCAAGGTGGTGGTCCTGCGCTGACCGGCAGGACTGAGTTGGAGCCGCAAGGCTCCGGGGCTGAGAACGGAAGGGGCCGGCGATCATGCGCCGGCCCCTTTTCGTTTTGGCGCCCCAGTCAGGCGGGAAAGACGGCGTGCCAGGCGGCGAGCAGCATGGCGCGGTCATCCGCCGGCAGCGATCCGGCATCGCCCAGGGCGAGCGCTGCATCGCACAGGGCGATGCCGGCGCCCTGCCACGGCTCGCGCAGGAACCTGTCCTCGCCGGCGATCTCGAACGCCGCATCGCCCGCCAGTGCCTCGGCACGGCGCAGGACCGCGCCATGGACGACGCGCAGGCCCACATTGATCGGGCTGCCGCCCCGCCGCCCCGGCACGGCGAGAAGCATCGCCGTGCCGGCCGCCGCGCCGGCGCCCCAGGCGCGCCACAGGCGCTGGCGGGCAGCGGCCGCTCCCTCATGCCGCGCATCCGCCAGGCGCACCGCTTCGGCAAGGCCGATGCCGCCGGCGGCGTCGATCACCGGCAGGACATGCTCGCCCTGCGGCCCGAAGAGGCGGGCGAGCGGCACTTCGCCGAGGACGCGGACCTCGCTGGCGCGCGTATAGCCGGCGGTCTCGAAGGGCTGGTCCGCTGCCGCCGCCGGCCGCGTCGCCTGCACCTGCCACAGCCGCCCCGGCCACGGCACCGGAACGACCGTCTCCAGCGCATGGTCGACGACGATCCAGGGCGGCCCGGGCCGCGCCGTGCGGACCACGGCGCCGGGCACAGCGCCGCGCAGCGGGCCGTCCTCCGCCTGCCCGGCATAGACATAGCCCTGCAGCGGCGCCGGCCGGCGCAAGAAGCCCGGCAGGCTCATCGCGCCGGCGGGTCGCGGCTGAGACCCTTGGCGGCGAGATCGGCGAGATAGCCGGCCCACAGGTCGTCCTGCTCGGTGCCGAGCCGGTGGAAATAGTCCCAGGTATAGATGCCGGTATTGTGCCGGTCGTCGAAGGTGAGGCGCACGGCGTAATTGCCCACCGGCTCGACGGCGACGATGCGCACATGCCGCCGCCCCGGCACCGTGACGCGCTGCGCCGGGCTGTGGCCCTGCACCTCCGCCGACGGGCTCAGCACGCGCAGATATTCGGCCGGAAAGGCGAAGCTGCTGCCGTCGTCGAAGCGGACCGTCAGCGTCGTGCGGTCCCTGGCGAGGCGGATCTCCGTCGGCCAGGGTTTGCGGTCGGATGGCTTGCTGTCGGGCATATCGCTCCCCGGGGTTGATGGCGGCTTAGTGCGTCGTTGCGGCAGGTGCAATCCGTTGAACGCCAGCCCTATTGCCAATAGGATATAACGGTCCGCCGGCACACGGCCGGCGGTCGAGCCTCGGGGGAGAGAAGCAATGCGCCCGATGGTGCCGGCGGCGGGAGACACGGCGCCGCTTGTCGATCCGTTCGGCCGCGCGATCACCTATCTTCGGGTGTCGGTGACGGATCGCTGCGACTTCCGCTGCGTCTACTGCATGGCCGAGGAAATGACCTTCCTGCCGAAGCAGGACCTGCTGACGCTGGAAGAGCTCGACCGGCTGTGCAGCGCCTTCGTGACGCGCGGCGTCCGCAAGCTGCGCCTGACCGGCGGCGAGCCGCTGGTGCGGCGCAACGTCATGCACCTTTTCAAGCTGCTGTCGCGGCACCTGGACAGCGGCGCCCTCGACGAGCTGACGCTGACCACCAACGGCTCGCAGCTCGCCCGCTTCGCCGACGAGCTCGCCGGCTACGGCGTGCGCCGCATCAATGTCTCGGTGGACACGCTCGACCCGGACCGCTTCCGCCGCATCACCCGCTGGGGCGACCTCGGCAAGGTGATGACCGGCATCGCCGCGGCGCAGCGCGCCGGCATCGCCGTGAAGATCAACGCCGTCGCCCTCAAGGACGAGAACGAGGACGAGCTGGAGGAGCTTATCGCCTGGGCACATGGCGGCGGCATGGACATCACGCTGATCGAGACGATGCCGCTCGGCGATATCGAGCCCGACCGCACCGACCAGTATCTGCCGCTGTCGCTGGTGCGCCAGCGCCTCGAGCGGCGCTGGACGCTTACCGACATCCCCTACAAGACCGGCGGCCCGGCGCGCTATGTCAAGGTCGCCGAGACCGGCGGCCGGCTCGGCTTCATCACGCCGCTGACGCATAATTTCTGCGAGAGCTGCAACCGCGTCCGCGTCACCTGCACCGGCACGCTCTTCATGTGCCTCGGCCAGGAGGACGCCACCGACCTCAGGGCGCCGTTGCGCGCCTCGGAAAGCGACGCCCTGCTGCAGACGGCGATCGACGAGGCCATTTCGCGCAAGCCGAAGGGCCACGACTTCGTCATCGAACGCCGCGGCGCCCGCCCCGCCGTCAGCCGCCACATGAGCATGACCGGCGGCTGAGAGGCCGGCGCAAGGTTGGCGCCATCGGTGCGCGCCTCTTCACCTCTCCCTATGGGAGAGGTGGCGACCCCGGCCATGACGCCTGTGGGGCGGAGGGGCGTGTGCGCCTCTTCACCTCTCCCAATGGGAGAGGTCGGAAAACGCGGAGCGTTTCCGGGTGAGGGTCACTGCCGCTGACACGAGGCCGCAACGCCGGGGCAGGATTCCCGAGGGCCGCACCCCTCACCCGTCCGCCTAGGTTCGCTGCGCTCACCAAGGCTCCCGACCTCTCCCTATGGGCTACCGCATGCACACATCTGATTCCATCTAGCGAAATCAACACGTTAGCTTGGGGGCTTAGGTGCGCGCCATTGGGGATGGAAGGCAGCGTGTATCGTTGAAAATCCTGCGATTTTCGCCCCGTCCACTCACGCGAGTCGTTAGCGCAAATCAGATGTGTGCATGCGGTAGCCCTATGGGAGAGGTGGAGCTCGGCCATGACGCCTGTGGGGCGGAGGGGCGCGTGCGCCTCTTCACCTCTCCCAATGGGAGAGGTCGGAAACGCGGAGCGTTTCCGGGTGAGGGTCACTGCCGCTGACACGAGGCTGCAACGCCGGGGCAGGATTCCCGGCGGCCGAACCCCTCACCCGTCCGCCTAGGCTCGCTGCGCTCACCAAGGCTCCCGACCTCTCCCTTAGGGAGAGGTGGAGCCCGGCCATGACGCCTGTGGGGCGGAGGGGGCGTGTGCGCCTCTTCACCTCTCCCTGTGGGAGAGAGCCTGCCCCCGGACTTGATCCGGGGGTCGGAAACGCGGAGCGTTTCCGGGTGAGGGACACCGCCGCTGACACGAGGCTGCAACGCCGGGGCAGGATTCCCGGCGGCCGAACCCCTCACCCGTCCGCCTAGGCTCGCTGCGCTCACCAAGGCTCCCGACCTCTCCCTATGGGAGAGGTGGAGCCCCTTCTGCGCCATCCATGTTCGCGTGGATGGGGCAGGACTCTTGCTCGGCGCGGCGATGTCGGGTCTTGTGGCGTAAACCAGGAGGCGGCGGGCCGGCGGCATGAGTGACGGACCCTATGATACGATCGTCGTCGGCGTCGGCGGCATGGGATCGGCGGCGTGCTGGCAGCTGGCGCGGCGCGGGCGGCGCGTGCTGGGGATCGAGCGCTTCGACATCCCCAACAGCTTCGGCTCCTCGCATGGCGCCACGCGTATCATCCGCCTCCCCTATTACGAGGGTCGCGACTACGTGCCCTTCCTGCAGCGGGCGCTGGCGCTGTGGCAGGAGGCCGGCGCCGCCTATGGCGAGCCGCTCTATTTCCGCACCGGCTCGATCGATGCCGGGCCGGCCGGCAGCGCCGTCTTCGCGGGTGCGCTGGCTTCGGCTCGCGCCCATGGCCTTGCCCACGAGACGCTGACCGGCGCCGAGGTCAACCGCCGCTTTCCCGGCTACCGGCTGCCCGACGCCTATGGCGCGCTGCTGCAGCCGGACGGCGGCTTCATCGCCTCGGAGCGGGCGATCGTTGCGCATGTGACGCTGGCGCAGGCGGCCGGTGCCGAAATCCATGCCCGCGAGAAGGTGCTGGACTGGGCGCCGCTGGCCGGCGGCGGCGTGCGCGTCACCACCGAGCGCGGCGCCTACGAGGCCGGCACGCTGGTCCTGGCGGCCGGCGCCTGGATGCAGGAGCTGGTGCCGGCGCTGCGGGGCCTGGCGACGCCGGAGCGGCAGGTGCTGGGCTGGTTCCAGCCGGCCGACCCGGCGCTCTATGCGCCCGCCGCCTTCCCGGTGGTCAACCTGTCGGTGCCGGAGGGGCGCACTTACGCCCTGCCGATCTGGGGCGTGCCCGGCTTCAAGATCGGGCTCTACCATCATCTCGGCGAAACCGGCCCGGCCGACGACCTCTCCCGCAATGTCGGCCCGGCCGACGAGGCGCTGCTGCGGCGCTGCGTCGGGCGCTACTTCCCGGACGCCGACGGCCCGACGATGGCGCTCAGGACCTGCATGTTCACCAACACGCCGGACGAGCATTTCATCATCGACCGCCTGCCCCGCCAGCCGGAGGTGATCGTCGCCTCGCCCTGCTCCGGCCACGGCTACAAGTTCGCCAGCGTCGTCGGCGAAATCCTCGCCGAGCTCGCCAGCGGCGGGACGCCGCCCGGCCTCGGCATGTTCAGCCTGGCGCGCTTCTGAGCTTTCCCCTTGCCTCCCGTTACGGCGGCCGGCAAGGCTGGCCGGCGCAGGCCGTTGTCTCCCTGCGCCCGGATGATTCGCGCCCATGCCCACCCCTCGCGACAATCTCGTCGGCATCGGCCTGATGATGGTGTCGTCGCTCCTCTTCATCGGCAACGACACCATCGCCAAACTGCTCGGCACCAAGCTGTTCGGTGCGGCGCTACCGCTGGGCGAGATCATCTTCCTGCGCGGCATCGTCTCGACGGCGGCGATCCTGGTGCTGATCGTCGCCCTCGGCGAGCATCGCCGCTGGCGGGCGGCGCTGCATCCGCTCGTCGCGCTGCGCTCGATCGGCGAGGCCGGCGCCACCGGCACCTACATGACGGCGCTGTTCCACATGCCGATCGCCAATGCCACGACAATCCTGCAGATGGTGCCGCTGACCACCACCGCCGCCGGCGCCCTGCTGCTGCGCGACCATGTCGGCTGGCGCCGCTGGACGGCGATCGCCGTCGGCTTCGTCGGCATGCTGATCGTCGTGCGGCCGGGCTTTGCCGGCTTCGACGCCTTTGCCCTGCTCTGCCTCGCCGCCGTCGCCTTCATCACCATGCGCGACCTCGTCACGCGGCAGATGCCGGCGGCCATTTCCGCTCCGGTCGTCTCGGCCATCGGCTCGGCAGCGCTGCTCGCCACCGGCGCGGCGCTCGGCCTCGGCGAGGACTGGCGCATGCCGAGCGCCTGGGAAGTTGCCGGGCTGGTCGCTGCCGGCCTCCTCATCGCCGCCGCCTTCCTGACCCTGATCCTGTCGCTGCGCACCGCCGACATGGCGACGGTGGCGCCCTTCCGCTACACCCAGGTCGTCTGGGCGATGATCCTCGGCTACCTGGTCTGGCACGACATGCCCGACGGCCTGACGCTGCTCGGCACGGCGCTGATCATTGCAACGGGCGTCTATACGTTCTATCGCGAGCGGCAGGTGGCGCGGCGGCGCGGCGAGGCGCCGGTGACGGTGCTGCGGCCCGACAATGCCGCGCCGGAGATCTGACCCGCCGTCGCGACCGGCCGCCCCCATCCCAAGATCAAGCCAAGATCAAGCCAGGATCAAGCGTGGTGTTCCCATGAACCGACATGACCGCCGTGCCAGCAAGACGACGCCCGCCGCCGCTGCGGCAGCGCCCGACGACAAGGAGCTCTTCGTCCAGCTGAGCGACAGCTTCATCAGCGCCGCCAACAAGATGAACAAGAAGCATCCGGCGCCGGTGATCCACATGCCGATGCTCTATGCCGCCGCCCGCTACGGCGCCTTCATCGGCAAGTCGGTGCTGAAGGTGCCGGACCGCGAGGCCTATCTCAACGAGATGACGCAGCGCTACCGCATCATGCTGCAGACCCATCTCGACGATCCGACGCTCGGCTAGCCTCGGCCGCTACTCCTCGATGACGATGGCCGGCGGCGGCCGGCCGCCCTCGGCGCGCTCCCGCGCGATGCCGGCCCACACCTGTGCCGCGATGGCGCGGTAGACCGCCGCTTCCGGCCCGTCCGGCGCCGTCGCCATGACCGGCGTCCCGGCGTCGGAGGTCTCGCGGATGGTCATGGTCAGCGGCACCTCGCCGAGGAAGGGAACGCCGAGGCGCTCGGCCTCGTGGCGGGCGCCACCATGGCCGAAAATGTCGGAGCGCCCACCGCAATGCGGGCAGATGAAGGTGCTCATGTTCTCGACGATGCCGAGCACCGGCACGTCGACGCGCTGGAACATCGCCAGCCCCTTGCGGGCATCGATCAGCGCCAGGTCCTGCGGCGTCGAGACGATCACCGCGCCGGCCAGCGGCACCTGCTGCGCCATGGTGAGCTGGGCGTCGCCGGTGCCGGGCGGCATGTCGACGACAAGCACGTCGAGCTCGCCCCAGGCGACCTCGCGCAGCATCTGGGTCAGCGCCGAGATGACCATCGGCCCGCGCCAGATCATTGGCGTCTCCTCCTCGACGAGGAAGCCCATCGACATCGCCTTGAGGCCGTAGGCCTCCATCGGCCGCAGCGTCCGCCCCGAGATCACCTCCGGACGCCCGTGGATCCTAAGGAGCCGCGGCAGCGACGGGCCGTAGATGTCGGCATCGAGAATGCCGACGCGAAGGCCGTTGGCGGCAAGGCCGAGGGCGAGATTGACCGCCGTGGTCGACTTGCCGACGCCGCCCTTGCCGCTGGCGACGGCGACGATCGCCGCGACGCCGGGAACGCCGGCCTTCGCCGCCGCCGGCGCGGCGCGGCGGGCGGGCGGCGCCGGCGGCGGACGGCGCTCGCCATGCGGCGGGACGGCCGCGACGGGCCGCGGCTGCGGCTGCGCCGGCCGTGGCGCGGCACCGCCGGCATTCTTCTCCGCCGTCAGCACCACCATCACGTCCTCGACCCCCGGCGCCTCGCGGACGATCTGCTCCGCCGCCTTGCGCAGCGGCTCCAGCTCCGCCGCCCGGTCGGCATCGACGGTGATGGAGAACATCACCTTGCCGCCGGTGATCAGGATGTCGGAGACAAGGCCGAGCGAGACGATGTCGCCGGAAAGGTCAGGCCCGCGCACATGGCGCAGGCGTTCGAGGATCATGTCCTTGCTGATGGTGGTCATGAGCATCCCGCCGGGAAGAGGGGCGTGCCGGCAGCGCCGCGGCACCTGTCATGCTGCTGGGCTAGCAGACCGCGGCCGCTCCCGGAAGCGACGTTCCGTCCCATCGCTCGCAACGCGCCGCGCAATGGGGTCGGGCGGGAGCGCCTGCGTGGAGTTGCTGCGCCGCCGGGGCAGCGCCTTACCTCTCCCCCCGGGAGAGGTCGGAACGCGTCAGCGTTCCGGGTGAGGGTTACCGACGGCGACACGCGGTAGCGACGCAGGGGCAGGATTCCCACCGGCAGAACCCCTCACCCGTCCGCCTAGGTTCGCTGCGCTCACCAAGGCTCCCGGCCTCTCCCTATGGGAGAGGCAAGAGCCGGCGCCTGCCAATTCCCCTGCCGTGCCGGGCGCGCTAGAAGCGGCGGAGCCCAAGCGGCGTAAAGCCCAAGCGGCGTAGACTCCTGGCAGCACGAGGGAAAGACGGCATGGCGCGGGTAGCATTCATCGGACTGGGCGTCATGGGCTTCCCGATGGCCGGCCATCTGGCGGCGAAGGGCCACGCCGTCACGGTCTACAACCGCACGCCCTCCAGGGCCGAGGCCTGGACGGCGCAGCATGGCGGCGGCCGCGCTGCCACGCCGCGGCAGGCGGCGGCGGAGGCGGAGGCGGTGTTCGTCTGCGTCGGCAATGACGACGACCTCCGCTCCGTCGTGCTCGGCGACGACGGGACGCTGGCTGGCATGGCGGCGGGCGCCCTCCTCGTCGATCACACCACCGCCTCGGCCGATGTCGCGCGCCAGCTGCACGGCCTCGCCGCCGGTCGCGGCGTCGGCTTCCTCGACGCGCCGGTGTCGGGCGGCCAGGCCGGCGCCGAGAACGGCACGCTCACCATCATGGCCGGCGGCACGGAGGCGGATTTCGCACGCGGCCGGCCGCTGATGGAGGCGTATGGCCGAATGGTCGGGCTGATGGGACCGCCGGGCGCCGGCCAGCTCACCAAGATGGTCAACCAGATCTGCATCGCCGGGCTGGTGCAGGGCCTGGCGGAGGGCATCCATTTCGCCAAGGCGGCCGGCCTCGACGTCGAGAAGGCGATCGGCGTCATCGCCAGGGGCGCGGCGCAGTCCTGGCAGATGGAGAATCGCTGGCGGACGATGAGCGACGGCCGCTTCGATTTCGGCTTCGCCGTCGACTGGATGCGCAAGGATCTCGCCATCTGCCTCGCCGAAGCGCGCCATAACGGGGCGCGCCTGCCGGTCGCCGCCCTGGTCGACCAGTTCTATGCCGAGGTGCAGGCGATGGGCGGCCGGCGCTGGGACACGTCGAGCCTCATCGCCCGGCTGGAGCCGCCGGGGAAGCCATGAGCGACACAATGAGCGAAGCCGTCGCCGCCCGCGTCGCCGCTGCGCTGGCCGAGCTCGAGGCGCTCGGCAGCGAGGCCGGGCGCGCCGGCATGGCCCGCTTCGGCATCAACACCGACACGGCCTTCGGCGTCTCGATCACGGCGATGCAGCCGCTGGCGCGGCGGCTGGGGCGTGGCCACGCGCTGGCGGCGGCGCTGTGGGCGACCGGCCGGCACGAGGCGCGCATCCTCGCCGCCCAGGTCGACGAGCCGCAGCAGGTGACATCGGCGCAGATGGACGCCTGGGCGGCCGATTTCGATTCCTGGGACATCTGCGACCAGGCCTGCTCAAGGCTGTTCGTCAGGACGCCTTTCGTCGAGGAGAAGATCGCCGGCTGGGCGGCGGACGAGCGCCTCTATGTGCGCCGCGCCGGCTTTGCCCTCCTCGCCGCCTATGCCGTGCACGGCAAGGTGGAGGACGGCCGGCTGCTCGCCTTCCTGCCGCTGATCGAGCGCCATGCCGGCGACGAGCGCAATTTCGTCCGCAAGGCCGTCAACTGGGCGCTGCGCCAGATCGGCAAGCGCTCGCCGGCGCTGCACAAGCCGGCGCTGGCGCTGGCCGACCGGCTCGCCGCCTCGGACGACCGGACGGCGCGCTGGATCGGCCGCGATGCGGCGAAGGAGCTGCGCGATCCGGCGCAGCTGGCGCGCATCATGGCGCGCCGCTGAGATCAGGCGACGTTGGCCTTCTCGCGCTCCAGCACGATGTAGCTGAGCGGCATCGCCGTCGTGTACTTGATCTGCTCCATGGCGAAGGAGGTCGACACGTCGGAGATCTCGATCTTGGCGATCAGCTTCTTGTAGAAGACGTCATAGGCCTCGATATCCGGCACCACGACGCGCAGCAGATAGTCGATCTGCCCTGCCATGCGGTAGAACTCGACCACCTCGGCAAAGTCGCGGATCACCTCGGCGAAGCGGCGCAGCCATTCGTCATTGTGCTGGTTGGTGGTGATCGACACGAAGGCCGTCACCCGCACATTGACCTTCTTGGGATCGAGGACGGCGACGCGCCGCATGATGACGCCCTCCTCCTCCAGCTTCTGGATGCGGCGCCAGCACGGCGTGGTCGACAGGCCGACGCGGCGGCCGATCTCGGCGACGGGCACGGTGGCATCTTCCTGCAGGATCTGCAGGATCTTGCGGTCAAGGCGGTCGACCATCGGGGCAAGGTCCATGACAATGATGCCGCCATGATGGCGAGCATCAAATTTTTCTCAGGCGCCGTTTGACGGCTGCTTTTAGATTATTGTTCCACGAGCGGCGATCCATCGCGCGTTCGCCTGCCGCTGTCAAACCTTTCCTCGCAGGGCTGCCATGCCCGGGGATATGCGGGCGCGCGGAAGTGCCGGGATGACGGCGACAGTGCGCAACGCCCGGCGGCGCTCCCCACGCCGGGCATGACGCACTCCATCCCCACCCCAGCTGCGTCATGCCCGGGCGAAGACCCGGGCATCCACGCAAACACGGTTGGCGCAGGTAAAGCGCGTCGACAGCCGCTCCTTTTTCTACACCATCCGTGTCCGCGTGGATGGCCGGATCAAGTCCGGCCATGACGCAGCTGAGGTGTTGGCGGAATCGGTCCGGGGATGCTGCCACCGTCAGCATCGCTCTGGAGAAGCGACAATGACAATCAAGCCCATTCGCAACGAAGCCGACTACGAGGCCGCCCTGGTCGCGATCGAGGCGTTCTTCGACAACCAGCCGGCGCCCGGCACGCCCGAGGCCGACGAATTCGATGTCCTCGCTACCCTGATCGAGGCCTACGAAGACAAGCATTGGCCGATCGACCTGCCCGACCCGGTCGAGGCCATCGAATACAAGATGCAGATGGCCGGATATAAGCAGGCCGATCTTGCCAAGGTGCTTGGCTCGCGCTCCCGCGCCTCCGAAGTACTCAGGCGCAAGCGGGCGCTGTCGCTGGAGATGGCCTACAGGCTGCACCAGCAATGGCACATCCCGGCCGAAGTGCTGCTGAAGCCCTACCACCTCAAGACCGCATGACCGGACACCCGCCGGGGTATATCCTTCGCCCTGACCGTACCGGCGTATGGCGGGGCATGAGGATGATCCGCATCCGAAACTACATCCGGCAGGCATTGCAGGCTGCCGTCCTTGGAGTGCTGCCGGCGGCGGCGGTGCTCCTGCCCGCTACTGCTATGGCCGGCCCGGCGGTGACGCCGCTTGTCGGCACCGAGTGGCTGCGCCAGCATCTCGGCGATCCGCAGCTGCGCATCCTCGATATCCGCAGCGGCAATGCCGGCGCCGCCGCCTTCGAGGCGGCGCATATTCCCGGGGCGCTGCGCAGCGAATATCCCGGCGACTGGCATACGCAGCGCAACGGCGTTCCCTGGGCGCTGCCGGAGGTCGCCGACCTGGAGCTCGGCCTGTCGGTGCTCGGCATTGGCCCCGACACCACCGTCGTCGTCGTGCCGGCCGGCACCGATGCCACCGATCTCGGCGGCGCCACCTGGATCTACTGGGTGCTGACCCATCTCGGCCACGATGCCGTCGCCGTTCTCGACGGCGGCTATGCCGCCTGGGCCGCCGACCCCGCCAATCCCACCGAATCCGGGCCGGGGACGCCGCCGGAGATGGCGGTGTTCACGGCGCAGGTGCGGCCGGAGATCCTCATCTCCACCGCCGACATGAAGGCGCGGCTCGGCAATCCCGGCGACGTCGTCATCGACGCCCGCTCGCCGGACCAGTATGCCGGCACCGGCCGCAGCGGCCTGGCGACGCGGCCCGGCCATATCCCGGGCGCCCTCAATCTCGACAATGCGACGCTGTTCGACAGCGCCACGCACCGGCTGAAGCCGAAGGAGGCGCTGGCGGCGCTGTTTCCCGCCGCGGCGAGCGAGCCGGGCAGAACCGCCATCTTCTACTGCAATGCCGGCCACTGGAGCTCGATCGAGTGGTTCGCCTTCCACCAGCTCCTCGGGCACCGGAACAGCATCCTCTATGCCGACTCGATGGCCGGCTGGACGCGCGACGCCACGGCGCCGCTGGTGACCGGGCCGGAGCCGCGGTAGCGGGCCAATTCCTGGCGGGGTGGGCATCTCATGGCGGGCGCCCCTTACCTCTCCCCCCGGGAGAGGTCGGAAACGCGGAGCGTTTCCGGGTGAGGGTTACCGACGGCAACACGCGGTTGCGGCGTTGGGGCAGGATTCCCGGCGGCCGAACCCCTCACCCGTCCGCCTAAGCCTCGCTGCGCGAGGCAAGGCTTCCGACCTCTCCCTATGGGAGAGGCAAGAGGCGGCGCGACTGTCGGCGCGTCATGCACGGCGCGGGATCCCCACCGTCGCGCGCTTTCGGCGCGCGGCTGCCTCTCCCCTTCGGGCGAGGCGGGCTCATGGTTACCGCGGCGGTAACCATGAGCCTTGAATCCTCTCTTAAGCTTGCCGCGCCATAGTCCGGAGCTTCAGGCTCCCGGATTACGATCGGCGCATGGACAGGTGGGACGACGGCGAGCCCGACGATGTGTCGGTCAATCGCGACAGGGCGGCGCGGCGGCGGGCCGTCATCCGCACCGTGCGCGACATCGGCGCGCGCCTCGGCGACGGTGCCCGCCCCTCCTTTGCCTATGAGCTGACGCTGGCCTTCGCCCGCCACCGGCTGGCTGCCGCCTATGCCGTTCCGCTGCTGGTCCTCGTCGTCGCGGCGGCGGGCGCAGCTTGGCTCGGCACAGGCCGGGCGGCCGCCTGGGCGGTGGCGATGCTCACCATCCATGGCGGCATCCTGCTGCTGTGCCGCCGCTTCGCCGCCGCGCCGGCCTCCGCCGTCGATACCGGTGCGGCGCGCCGGCGCCTGGTGGCGGCCGAGGCGATCTACGGCCTCGCCTGGGCGGCGATCATCGCCCTCTCCGCCACCGTCCCCGCCGGCGAGGGGCTGGCGATCTTCCAGTTCGCCACGGCGCTCGCCGTCTTCGCCGCCGGCGCGACGCTCGCCGCCACCCTGCCGGCGGCCGCCGTCGCCGCGACGCTGCCAAGCCTCGTGGCGCTCGCCGCCGTCCTGGCGCTCACGCCGAGCCTCCTCCACGGCGCCTTGGCAGCCTTGGCCGCGGCGGCGCTCGTCTTCTTCCTCCTGCTGGCGGGGCGGCTTCATGCGGCGACGCGGGCAGCAATCCGGGCGCGGGCGGAAAAGGACCTCCTGATCGGCGAGCTCAGCACCGCCAAGGCGGTCTCGGACGAGTCGCGGCGGCAGGCCGAGGAGGCCAATCTCGCCAAGTCGCGCTTCCTCGCCACGATGAGCCACGAGTTGCGCACGCCGCTCAACGCCATTCTCGGCTTTTCCGAGGTGATGCAGAACGAGGTGCTGGGGCCGCTCGACAACCCGAGCTACCGCGAATACGCCGCCGACATCCATGCCAGCGGCCAGCACCTCCTCAACCTCATCAACGAGATCCTCGACCTGTCGCGCATCGAGGCCGGGCGCTACGAGCTGCACGAGGAGCCGGTGCGGCTGGCGGCGCTGGTGGAGGAATGCCGCCACCTGGTGTCGCTGAAGGCACGCAACAAGGCCATCACCATCGCCGAGGCGTTCGAGCCGGACATGCCGGAGCTGTGGGCCGATCCGCGCGCCGTGCGCCAGGTCGCCCTCAACCTCCTCTCCAACGCCATCAAGTTCACGCAGCCCGGCGGCCATGTCGAGGTCAAGGTCGGCTGGACCGCCGGCGGCGGCCAGTATGTCTGCGTCCGCGACAACGGCCCCGGCATCGCCGAGGAGGAGATGCCGGTGGTGCTGTCGGCCTTCGGCCAGGGCGCCATCGCCATCAAGAGCGCCGAACAGGGCACCGGCCTCGGCCTGCCCATCGTCCAGGCGCTGATGGACACCCATGACGGCAGCTTCGTGCTGCAGTCGCGGCTGGCCGAGGGCACGGAGGCGGTCGCCGCCTTTCCCCGGGCGCGGGTGATGGAAGCCCTGCCGCCGTCGCAGGGCGAGCGCCGGCGCCGGCGTTCGGCCGGCTGAGCCTCCGCAAGGCCCTCCCCTCCCGCCTCAGTGGAAGTCGCGGCTCTTGAGCAGCAGCTGCGCCGTCTGGCGCGACGGCAGGTCGGGCGCCTGCGGCAGCTCGAGGTCGCCGTCGCCGAGCCGCGCCAGCTCCTGGCTGAGATCGATGAAGCTCTCGGCGATGACATGGACGACGATCCCCGCCCGCTGCAGCCGGCCGCGCACGGCGAGGAAGCGGGCGGTCATGACGGTGCGCCGGTTGCGGGCGAAAGCCTTCGGCCAGACGATGATGTTGGCGATGTCGGTCTCGTCCTCCAGCGTCATGAAGACGACCCCCTTGGCCGTCCCCGGCTGCTGGCGCATCAGCACCAGCCCGGCCACCGTGACGCGGCGGCCGGCGAGGTCGGGGCTGCGGTGGTCGCTGTTGCTGATGACGCCGAGCGACGCGAGCCGGTCGCGGAAGAAGCTCACCGGGTGCGCCTTCAGCGACAGGCCGGTGGCGAGATAATCCTCCACGACATGCTCGGGCAGGCCCATGCGCGGCAGGCTGACCTCAGGCTCGGGGAAGAACTCGTCGCTGAGATGGGCCTGGAACAGCGGCAGCGGGCTGTCCTTGCTGCCGGTGCCCTGGCGGTTGCCGCGGCGGATGCCGATGGCATCGAGCCGCCGCACCGCCCACAGCGCCTCGCGCCGGCTCATGTCCATCGACCGGAAGGCGTCGGCCTCGGCAAGGCGCTCGATGGTGAAGCGCGACACGCCGCTGACGGCGCCCAGCCGCTCGATGCCGGCATAGCCGTTGCCGCGCGCCGCGACGAGCTGCCCGACCTCCTCCTCGCGCAGCCCCTGAACCTGGCGGAAGCCGAGGCGGACGGCGAAGGGCCGGCGGGCGCCGGGCATCGTCGGCTCCAGGGTGCAGTCCCAGTCGCTGCGGTTGACGTCGACCGGCCGCACCTCGACGCCGTGGCGGACGGCGTCGCGCACCAGCTGCGCCGGCTGGTAGAAGCCCATCGGCTGGCTGTTGAGGATGGCGGCGCAGAACGCCTCCGGATAATGGCATTTGAGCCAGGCCGAGACGTAGACGAGCTTGGCGAAGCTCGCCGCATGGCTTTCGGGAAAGCCGTATTCGCCGAAGCCCTCGATCTGGCTGAAGCAGCGCTCGGCGAAGCTGCGGTCATAGCCGCGCTTCGCCATTCCCTCGATGAACTTGTCGCGGAAGCGGTGGACGCTGCCATTGTGCCGGAAGGTCGCCATGGCGCGGCGCAGCCCGTCCGCCTCGTCGGGGGTGAACTCGGCGGCGACGATGGCGATCTGCATCGCCTGTTCCTGGAACAGCGGCACGCCCATCGTCCGCTCCAGCACCTCCTTCAGCTCGTCGGCCGGATAGGGCGGCGCCGGCGAGGGATATTCGGGCTTCTCGATGCCGTCGCGGCGGCGCAGATAGGGATGCACCATGTCGCCCTGGATCGGCCCGGGCCGGACGATCGCCACCTCGATGACGAGGTCGTAGAACTTCGCCGGCCTGAGGCGCGGCAGCATCGACATCTGCGCCCGGCTCTCGACCTGGAAGACGCCGACCGTATCGGCCCTGCCGAGCATCTCGTAGACCTGCGGGTCGGTCGGCGGCATGGCGAGATCGGCCGTGATGCCGTGATCCCGGGCGAGGAATTCGAAGGCGCGGCGGATGCAGCTCAGCATGCCGAGGGCGAGGACATCGACCTTCATCATGCCCAGCGTGTCGATGTCGTCCTTGTCCCATTCGATGACGGTGCGCTCGTCCATCGCCGCATTGGCGATCGGCACCGTGTCCTCCAGCAGATGGCGGGCGAGGACGAAGCCGCCGACATGCTGCGACAGGTGGCGCGGGAAGCCGATGATCTCGTCCGCCAGCCGCACCGCCTGCATGATGGCGGGATTGGCGGGATCGAGGCCGGCCTGGCGGATCTGCTGGTCCGGCAGGCCCTTGTCGCTGTAGCCCCAGACGGTCTTGGCGAGCGCCGCCGTGACGTCGGGCGTCAGGCCGAGGGCCTTGCCGACCTCGCGGATGGCGCGCCGCGACCGGTAATGGATGACCGTGGCGCACAGCGCCGCCCGGTGGCGGCCGTAGTGTTCGTAGATGTGCTGGATGACCTCCTCGCGCCGGTCATGCTCGAAATCGACGTCGATGTCGGGCGGCTCGTCGCGGTTCTTGGAGATGAAGCGGGCGAAGAGCAGCTTCGTCTCCGAATCGGTCGGGCTGACCGCGGTGATGCCGAGGCAGAAGCAGACGAGGCTGTTGGCCGCCGAACCGCGGCCCTGGCAGAGGATGTTCCGGCTGACGGCGAAGGCGACGATGTCGTGCACCGTCAGGAAATAATGCGCGTAATCGAGCTCGCCGATGAGCTGCAGCTCGCCTTTGATCGTCTCGGTGATGGGCTCCGGGACGCCGCCCGGAAACCTTGTCGCGGCGCCCGCCCAGGTCAGGTCCTCCAGATGCTGCTGCGCCGTCTTGCCGGGCGGAATGGGCTCGTCCGGATATTCGTATTTCAGCTCCTTCAGCGAGAAGGTGCAGGCCGCGGCGATCTCCAGCGTGCGGGCGATCGCCTCCGGATAGTCGGCGAAGAGGCGCGCCATCTCCCCGGCCGGCTTGAGATGGCGCTCGGCATTGATGGTGAGGCGGAGGCCCGCCTCGGCGACTGTGCATTTCTCGCGGATGGCGATGATGACATCGGCGAGCGGCCGGCGCTCCGGCGCGTGGTAGTGGACGTCGTTGACCGCCACCATCGGCGCCCCGGCGGCGCGGCCGAGCCGGTCGATCGCGGCAAGCCGGCGCGGCTCGTCGCCGCGATGGCGGTGGATGCCGGCAAGCCAGGTCCGCCCCGGCGCGGCGCCGGCAAGGGCGCGAAGGCGCCCGGCGAAGGCCTCGTCCGGCTCGGCCGGCGGCAGGACGATCAGCCTCTGCCCCTCCGCCACTGCCGCCAGCACCTCCTCGAAGCCGAGATGGCATTCCCCCTTTGGCGCCCGCCTGTTGCCGGCCGTCAGCAGCCGGCAGAGACGGCCATAGGCGGCGCGGTCGGTGGGATAGGCAATGACCTCGAAGCCGTCCTGCGTCACCAGCCGCGTCCCGACGAGATAGCGCAAGCCCGTGTCGCCGTTCTTCTTCCACTGGTCGTAGCCGCGCACGACGCCGGCAAAGCTGTTGCGGTCGGCGATGCCGATGCCGGCGAGCTCCAGCGCCGCCGCCGTCGCCACCATCTCGCCCGGATGCGAGGCGCCGCGCAGGAAGGAAAAATTGGTGGTGACCGCCAGCTCGACGTAATCGGTCATCCGAAAAGCCCGTGCACGAACCAGCGCGGCGCCGCCGTCTCGCGGCCGTAGAGGCCTTCGCGGAAGAGCCAGTAGCGGCGCCCGGCCTCGTCCTCGACAAGGTAATAGTCGCGCGTCGGCGGCATCGTCGGATGGCGCCACCATTCGCCGGCGATGCGCTCCGGCCCCTGCGCTTCCGCGACGCCATGGGCCATGCCGCGCCAATGGAAGCGGCGCGGCGGCCCCTCCGGCACCAGCGCCGTGACCTCGGCCATTTCCGGCTGCGCCAGGAGGAGCAGCGGCCGCGGCAGCCCGTCATCGGGTGCCGGCCAGTGCGGCGCGGCGCTGCCGGCCGGCCGCAGCCGCTCGGCCCGCTCGGGGATATGGCTCGCCACCGGCTCGAGCTGGCGGACGCTGTCCGGGCCGAGCCGCTGGCGCAGGCTGTCGAGCAGCGCCGCCACCGGCTCGGCGCCCGGCGCCGCGTCGCCGGCGGTGAAGGCCTCCTGGCGATCGGCAATCGGCTCGGCCAGCGTCACGGCGAGGCCGACGGCCTCGAAGCCGAAGCCGGCGTCGATCGTGCCGGCCAGCTTCTCCAGCCGCAGGTCGAGCAGCCGGGCGACATGCGCCGCGTCCCGGCTCGGCAGCGTCAGGCCGAGATCGACCGTCTCGCAGAGCCCGTCGACGCGGTAGAGGGCGAGCTGCAGGCTGCGGGCGCCGACGCCGTCGCGCTGCAGCACCGGCACCAGATTGTCCATCAGCCGGGCGGCGACGGCGACGACCGCCTCCTGCGCGAAGATCGGCTCCATGAGGTAGCGCTGGCTGTGATAGCGCGGCGGCGGGGCGATCAGCGGCAGCGGCTCGGCCGCCCGGCCGAGCGCTTGGTCGAGGCGCAGCAGCAGCTCCCGCTCGAAGCGCGCCGCGACGGGCGCCCGCGGCGCCTCCAGGAGCAGGCCGATGCGCTTGAGGCCGACGCGGCGCAGCGTCGTGCGGGTCGCCGGCTGCAGGCGCAGCGCCTCGATCGGCAGCGGCGCCAGCGCCGCCGCCTCCTCGCCGGCGGCCAGCAGCGGCGGCGGCCCGGCCTGGTAATGCGCCAGCGCCCAGGCGGCGCCGGCGGTGCCGGCGGCGGCCAGCCGCGCCGGCAGGCCGAACCGACGCAGGCGGCGGGAGAGGTCTTCCATCAGCGCCGCCTCGCCGCCGAAGAGATGCGCGGCGCCGGTGATGTCGAGGAAGAAGCCGTCGGCGCCGCTGCCGGCATCGAAGGGCGACACGGCCGGCGTATAGCGCGTCGCCCACAGGGCCAGCCGGGCGAGCGCCGCCGCATCCGCCTCCGGGTCATGGGGCTCGACCTGCAGGACATCGACGCGGGCGCGGGCATCGGCCAGCACGTCGCCGACGGCCAATCCTTCCGCCGACGCCGCCCTGCTCAGCGCGGCGATGCGCGGGCCGCCGGGGCCGTCGACCGACAGGACGAAGGGAAGGTCCGGGTCAACCCGCCCGGCGGAACCGCTCTTCGCCGCCGCCGACAGGAAGCGCCGGATCGGCCATCTCGGCAGCCAGACTGAAACGATGCGCGGCATGATCCCACTCCATTCTCCACGCGCCGGGGCGGCCGTTGCGGCAGCGCTCCAGCTCCACCACCCAGCGGCGGCGCACGATCAGGCCGTGGCCGTCCCGCCCCGCCGGCGCGGCCCGGACCCGCCAGCGGCTGACGGCGGCATTGGCGCTCGCCGCCTCCGCCGGCCGCAGAAGAAACAAGGGCCGCTGCGCCTGCTGCGCCGCCAGCTGCAGGCGCTGGCTCGCCTTGAGGTCGAGGCCGGCGCCGAGGAGGCCGGCAATGGCGGCCGGAACGGTGGAACGCAGCGCCTCCTCCACCGCCCACAGGGCCTCGTATTCGCTGCCGGCGGCGACGAGGACGAGGCGCCCCGGATCGAGGCCGAAGGCGCCGAGGCCATGGCCGCAGGGATCGCCCTGCCCGGCAAGGCCCTGCTGCGAGCGGACGAGCAGCAGCGGCCGGCCGGCCGGCATGCGCGCCATCAGCGCCATCAGGAAGGCGAAGGCCGCCGGCAGTTCGCCGGGGCCGTCGGGGATCACTTCATGGAGGGCCCCGAGGGTCAGGCCGCCCTGCGGCAGGTGCCGATCGATGGCGGGGATGCCGAAGGGCAGAGCGCGGGAGGAAAGGCCCTCCATCCGCGGCAGCAGCCGCCGCAGCGCCGCCAGCGTCGCCGCCCGGCCGGCAGGATCGGGGGAAACGGGGACGAAGGGCGGATGCGGAGGTGACGCAGGGGACATCTGACGCAGAGGCATGGCGATACGGGCTCATCGGGCGCCCAGTCTAGAACAAACCGGGAACATTGCAACGGCGAAGACTCGCAAAGGTTGCCTCCGCCGCGTTCCTGCCCTCTCTTTCCCACCGGCAAAGGTTCGATCGCCGCCGCCGGCGGCAAAGACGAGGCACGTCCCATGTCGCAGGAACTCTGGAACGCCGTCGACGCCTATATCGGCAGCCATTTCCTGCCGCCCGACCCGGCCCTCGATGCGGCGCTCGCCGCCAGCGACGCGGCCGGCCTGCCGCCCATCGCCGTGTCGCCGGCGCACGGCAAGATGCTGCACATCCTGGCGCGCCTGAAGGGCTGCCGCTCCATCCTGGAGGTCGGCACGCTCGGCGGCTACAGCACCATCTGGCTCGCCCGGGCGCTGCTGCCGGGCGGCCGGCTCATCACCCTCGAAGCCGACCCGAGACATGCCGAGGTGGCGCGCGGCAACATCGCCCGCGCCGGCCTTGCCGATGTGGTCGACATCCGCATCGGCCGCGCCATCGAGACGCTGCCGACGCTGACCGATGCGGCGCCCTTCGACCTCGTCTTCCTCGATGCCGACAAGCCCGGCAATGCCGACTATTTCCGCTGGGCGCTGAAGCTGACGGCGGTCGGCAGCCTCATCATCGTCGACAATGTCGTGCGCAGCGGCGGCGTCACCGATCCGCAATCCACCGACGCCTCGGTGCGCGGCGTCCAGCACTTCAACGAGGTCGCGGCGGCCGAAAAGCGCGTCATCGTCACCGAGGTGCAGACCGTCGGCGTCAAGGGCCATGACGGCTTCGCCCTCGCCCTTGTCGTGGGGGAGGATTAGCCGGCTCGGGTGGAGTGGAGAGGGCGGTGCGAGATGCCCGGCGTGGGTCCCCACCCGTCACGCGCCTATCGGCGCGCGCCTCCCTCCCCGTTCCGGTGAGGGATGGGTGCGCGCTTCCCGATGGAGGTGCCGTAGGGTGGGCATGCGCCGGCAGGCGCTTGCCCACGCGGTCCAGGGCGTGGCCGGCGACCGCGTGGGCAAGGCATTGCCTTGCCCACCCTACGCGCTCAGGCCCCGAACCTCCCAGAAAGAGGCGCCCATCCCTCACCGGAACGGGGAGGGTGGCCCCGGCGCAGCCGGGGTCGGGTGGGGAGCGCCGCTGGGCGGCGCGCACGCCATCAATACCCCGCGCCGCGAGGACTGACGCACCACGCCTTCACCTCAGCGGCGTCATGGCCGGACTTGATCCGGCCATCCACGCGAACACGGATGGCGCAGAAGGAGGCGTAGGCGGCCGTACTCTTTCCTACATCCACGGTGTTCGCGTCTTCGCCCGGGCATGACGCAGCTGAGGCGTGGACGGATACGCAGTCCGGGGACAGGTTTGCTACGTATTGAGCCGGCCGGGGCCGCTGACGCAGGGATTGCCGCGCTCGTAGAAGCGCAGGATGCGGCCGGCTTCCTTGGTGATGCCGATGCGCACGCTCTCGCCGATCTCGCCGCGCGGCCGGACGGCGCTGCCGAGCCATAGCGGCCCGGCATTGCAGAGGTCGGCGCCGTCGAGGCGGCGGTCGACATTCATCGCCACCGTCAGCCGGCCCGGGCCGCGGGCAAGGTCGCGCCAGCGCAGCTTGGGCCGGCCGAGGGCCATCGCCTCGACGCCCTCCAGCGGCTCCAGGGCGCGCAGCAGAGCCCCGGCGCCGACCCCTTCGGTCTCGCCGCAGACATTGAGGCAGTAGGAGACGCCGTAGATGAAATAGACATAGGCGTGGCCGCGCTCCAGGAAGAGCGAATTGTTGCGCGCCGTGCGGCCGATGAAGGCGTGGGCGGCGGCATCGCCCACCACATAGGCTTCCGTCTCGACGATGCGCCCGGCGCGCCGGCCCTCGGGCAGATCGTGCACCAGCGTCTTGCCGATCAGGAAGCGGGCGAGCGCGACGGTATCGACCGGCAGCTCGGCCCGCGTCAGCGGACGCAGCGCCGCCGCCGGCTCGGCCGTCGCCTGCAGCTCCGGAGCGACAGCAGGATCGCGACGTGCCACCGATGCCGGCTCCCTCGTTCCCTTCCATGCCTGGCCGGGGACATCCGACTCGCGGCGGCTGGCAGATGCCCCTCCCCTCCTTCCGCACCACGTTCCGGCAGCCAGCGCAAGGCGGCAATCGTCGCGCCGCGCGGCGCGGTGAAAAGCGTGGATCGCCGTCGCCGGAGAGCGAGGCTCAGGGATGCACCGAGCCGTCCGGCATGATGGTGCCGGTCAGCGTGGCGCTGTCCAGCCTGGTGCGGATCGGCACGGCGTAGAGGAGCCGCGAGCCGGAGAGATCGGCCCCCGAAAAGTCCGCGTCGGTGAGGTCGGACTGCAGGAAGTCCGTCGCCTGCGCCACCGCGCCGGTGAAGTTCGCTCCCTTGAACACGGCGCCGACGCTCACCGCCCGGCTCAGCACCGCGGCGGAGAGATCGGCGCGGTCGAACTGGGCGCCGTCGAGCCAGGCGGAGGTGAAATTCGCTCCGGCCAGCCCCGCCTCGACGAAGCGCGCCCGGCGCAGGTCGGCATCGGTGAAATTGGCCTCCGGCAGCTGCGCCCGCGTCAGCCGCGCCTCGCCGAGCATCGCCTCGCTGAGGTCGGCGCCGGAAAGATCGGCGCCGTCGAGCCGCGCCGCATAGAGCATCACCCGCGCCATGCGGGCGCCGGCAAAGCGGGTGCGGGTGAGGTTGGCCTTGTTGAGGTCGGCCTCCGTCAGGTCGGCGCCGCTGAGGTCGGCGCCGGCGAGATCGGCGTCGTGCAGGTTGGCGCCGCCGAGATCGGCACCCGACAGGTCGGCGCCCGACAGGTCATGGCGCTTCAGCTGCGCCCCGGCGAGCCGGCAGCCGGGACAATCCCGCGCCGTGCCGGCGAGGAAGGCGGCCTCTGCCGGGCCGGCGGGGGCGATCCGGGCCTCGGCATCGCCGGCCTGCGGGGCGGCATCGGGCGCCTTTGCCGGGTCCAGCGCCTGCATCTCGAACCAGACGGAGCTGGTGAACTGCCCCTCGGTGAGCTCCTGGGTGCGCGGGTCGACGCCGGTCTGGCCGGGCTTGCGGAAATGGCGGGTCCTGAGGAGGAGATGGAGGTTCCGGTCCGGCAGGTCCTTGACGCAGTCCTGCTTGATGAAGATCGCCAGGAACGGCGTCTCGCCCGTCTCGTGCGGCAGCTCGGTGCATTGCCAGCCGTCGGTGTCGTAGCGCGACATGATGAAGTTGCGCAGCGCCGCCGCCTTGCTGCGCATCTCCAGCGGCGCCTTGGCATCGCTGACGATGCGCACGGCGCGCAGCCGCCCGGCATCGTCGATGAGGCCGGATTCGACGACCGGATGCTCGTAGACGGTGGTGCCCTGCAGGAGCGCGATGCGCTGCTGCAGGTCGAGCGCCCGGGCGCGGTATTCGGCCTCGTCGTCGTTGCGGAAATAGACCTCGTGCAGGCCGCTCTGCGGCTCCGCCGGGCACCGGGCGAAGTCGGCCCAGCCGCCGAGCGGCAGCGACGGCGGGCCGCCGCCGGTGCCGCAGGCAAAGCCCATCAGCCCGGCGACCGGCAGCGCCGCCACCGGCGCCCCGAGCGGCAGCGCGAAGGGATTGGGCGGCGCCACCGCATCGGCGGCAAGCGCCGCGCCCGCCGGCAGGGCGGCGAGCGCCAGCAGGCGGGCGGCAAACCTTCGCGCCGGTTTCATTGCGCCGCGTGCGGGTAGGTCTCGCACACCTTGGTATTGGCGCCGAAATAATCCTCGCATTCCTCGAAGGTCGGCGCGCCGCGGCCGATGACCTTGGCGGAGAGATATTCGATCACCGCATCGACCTCGCGCTGCTGCAGCGCGTTGAAGGCCTGCGGCGGCTTGTCGGCGCCGAGCTCGTCGCCGGTGACGCCGTAGCAGCGGTCGTCGGTATAGGCCAGCCGGTCGTGATAGGGCATGCGCGCCCCGGGCCGGCCGCAGCGGATCACTTCGGCAAGCTGCTCGTGGTCGAGCTCGGTGGCGCGCAGGCTGGGACCGCGGTCCGACTGCGGATTGCCGACGCCGTCGCCGGCCCAGCCATGGCAGAAGAAGCACTGCGCCTTGTCGGAAAAGACCGTCTTGCCGAGGCGGACCTTGCGGGCGTCGAAGCCGTCACCCGCCTCCTGGGCGAGAAGCGTCCCGGCGAAGCCGGCGACAGCGAGGCCGGCCAGCAGCAGCCGGAGGACTGATCGGGTCATTCTCTTATCCATCGCGAAATGAAGAAGGGGCACGGCGACGGGCGGCGGCAGGCGGGGTTCAGCCGCCTGCCGCCCTCCGCTTCACCGCCTCAAAGCGAGAACACCCAGACGATGTTCGCCGAATAGGCGTTGGCGAGATCGCCGGGGCCGCCGTTCGGACCGCCCGACATGATGGCGATGTACTGCTTGCCGTCGACCGAATAGGTCATCGGCGGCGCCTTGAACTTGGCGCCGACATTGACCGACCACAGCTCCTGCAGCGTCTCGTCGTCATAGGCGACGACATTGCCGTCCTGCTGCCCGGTGAAGACCAGGCCGCCGGCGGTCGCCAGCATGCCCGACAGGTTGTCATGCGGCAGGTCGACCTTGGCCTTGATGGCGCCGCTGCGCACGTCGACGGCATGGATGCCGCCGAGCGAGTCGTTCACCGTCGTGCCGCCCTGGAAGGTCTTGCCCGGGCCGGCGGGATTGCCGCCGTCGGGCAGCGGATCGAGCGCCTGCACGGTGATCTGCGAGCAGCCCTCGGTGCCGGCACCATAGGCGATCATCTTCACCGGGTTGTAGGCCGGCGGCTGCCAGCGAAGGCCGCCGAGGATCGTCGGGCAGGCGCTGGCCTGACGCGCCCGCGTGGCGCGGTGCTCGGGGATGTAGGTCTGCAGGTCGAGGCTCGGGTCGTATTCGACCGGCTTGCCGGTCTTCGGGTCGATGCCCGCCGTCCAGTCCAGCTTCTCGACATATTGCGCCGCGCTGAGGAACTGCCCGTCGGTGCGGTCGAGCTGGTAATAGAAGCCGTTGCGGCCGAAATGGCCGACGACCTTGCGCATCTCGCCGTTCACCTCGACATCGTAGAGGAGGTGGACGCCGATCTCGTCATAGTCCCAGGACTCGTTGGGCGTGTACTGGAAGTACCACTTCATCGAGCCGTCATCGATGTTGAAGGCGATGGCCGAGTTGGTGAAGAGGTTGTCGCCGGGCCGGAACTCCGGATCGAACATCGGCACCGGATTGGCGGTGCCCCAGATCGTCACCCGCTGGTCGGGATCGTAGGAGCCGGTGGTCCACAGCGAACCGCCGCCGGTCTTCCAGGCATTGTGGTCGTCCTTCCAGGTCTCGCTGCCCGGCTCGCCGGGCGCCGGGATGGTATAGGTCCGCCACACCTGCTCGCCGGTCTCGGCATTGACGGCGGCGAGCCAGCCGCGCGTTCCCCAGTCGCCAGCCGACTGGCCGACGAGGATCTTGTCCTCGACGGCGAGCGGCGCCGTGGTGAACTTCTCGCCGACATCGAACTCGTTCTGCCGGCCGAGCTGGTTCTCCCACAGCATCTCGCCGGTATCGCGGCTGAGGGCAAAGACGCGCCCGTCGACGGTGTTGTTGACGACGCTGTTGCCGAGCAGGGCGACGCCGCGATTGCGCGACCGGTCTTCGCCCTCCTTCTCGACGGCGGGATCGTATTTCCACACGATCATGCCGCGCCGGCCGTTGGTGACGTCGACCTTGTAGACGACGCCCCAGCCGTCGCTGAGATACATCATGCCGCTGTCGACGAGAGGCGTCGCCTCATTGTCCGGGCTGACGCTGCCGACCGGCTGGGCGATCGGGAAGGCGAAGGCGAGATGCAGGTCCTTCACCGTGTCGCGGTTGACAGCATCGAGCGTCGAATAGCGGTTGGAATTGTATTGCTGGTGAACCGTCAGCCAGTTCTGCGGCTCGCTCGCCGCATTGACAAGACGCTCCGGCGTCACCGGCGCCTCCTGGGCCAGCACGGCCGTCGAAAGCAGGCCGCCGGCGGCCAGAGCCGTGCCGGCAAGCAAGTAGAACAGTCGCTTCTCCGTCTTCAGCATTTCGTCCCTCCATTTTCTCTCTATTTTTTGAGAAGATCGGCAAAAACTTGTTCTGTATCTGCCGATCGACGCGAGGGATGCTATTTCAGCACTTATGATCTGTCTAGCTGAGGATAGAAGTAACGATGCAAATCATGATGCATGTGGCGATGGATGACAGGGCTTCATGCGATGCTGCGACGGCAGGATACCTTTGTGCCATCGCCGATTATTTTGATTTTATTGAAGATTATCACGCCATGCCGCCGGTGGCGTTGCGATGCCGGTGCGAACTTCCCACCGGCGCTCCCCACCCGACCCCGCCTGACGGCGGGGCCACCCTCCCCCTTCGGGTTGTACGGACCGGAGACAAGGTGGACACATGTTCGGGGACATGGTGGACACTTTTT
>CAZAAW010000027.1:0-32119 GCA_964483325.1 uncultured Hyphomicrobiales bacterium | reverse complement strand
CCGAACACCTGTCAGGGATGTCCCCGGGCCATACATCAAGTCCGGCCATGACGCCCGGTGAGGTTGGGATGAAGCTGCGAACCTGACGGCGCGTGCCCTGGATGGATCAGAAAAGCCAGGCATAGGGTGGGCATGGCGAAGCCTTGCCCACGCTGTCCGGCCGTCGCGACCAGCGCGGGCAAGCGCCTGCCGGCGCATGCCCACCCTACGAAGACTGGACGCCGCCGCCGTCAGGCGGCGTGGCGGTTGATGCCGCTTTCGGCAAGACCCGACAGCTTGTCGTCGGCCGCCTTCTCCTCCTTCAGCGTCTTCGCCAGCACCGAGGCACAGTCGTCGCGGCCGAGTTCCTTGGCCCAGGCGATCAGCGTGCCGTAGCGGGTGATCTCGTAGTGCTCGACGGCCTGTGCCGCGGCGATGATTGCCGCGTCGAGGACGTTCTTGTCGGCGATGTCGCCGACCAGCTCGTTGGCTTCCTTGAGGATGCCGTCGATGGCCGGGCAGTCGATGCTCTTCACCTCGGCGCCGTGCATCTCGAACACCTGCTCGAGGCGCGTGACATGGCCCCTGGTTTCTTCAAGATGCGCCTGCAGGCCGGCCTTGAGGCCCGGATCGCTGGCCTTGTCGATCATCTTCGGCAGGGCTTTGATGATCTGGTTCTCGGCGTAATAGATATCGCGCAGCATATGGACGAAGAGATCGTCCATCGTTTTGATGTCCTTGGAGAAAAGACCCATCTTTTCGCTCCTTCAGCCGGTGGCCGCGTCGGCGGCGATGCCCCTCCAACGGAGCAGGCGGCGAAAAGGTTCGGGCGTGGGCGTTGCCGTGGCGCAGCGGGTCGGAGGCGGCAGGTCCGCCGCCTTCCTGCGTGTTCCGTGGTCAGTGGCCGCCGTCGTTGGCGGCGCCGGTGCAGCTTGAGGCGTTCTCGCCCCAGAAGGCGGTGCATTCCTCCTTGGTCACCGGCCCCTTGCCGACGAAGCGCGCCGCGATGAAGGCGGCAAGCGCCTTGATCTGCCGGTCGTTGTAGCTCGGCAGGCCCGGCCGCGGCGTCTGGTCGCCGAGATCCTCGGCGGTGGAATCGTAGCAGCGCGTGTCGGTATAGGCGCGCTTGTCGAAATAGGGCATCGGCGTGCCGGGCCGGCCGCACTTGATTACCTCGGCGATCTGCTCCTGGGTCAGCGACGTCGTGCGCAGGCTCATGCCCTTGGGCGAGCGCGGATCGTCCGGCTCGCCATTGCCGAGACCGCCATGGCAGTCGCGGCAGTTGGACTGTGTCTTCCAGATGCCTTCGCCGATGCCGACCAGCGGGTCCTCCTGGGCGCCGGCGGGAGCCGGCAGGGCGAGGAACGCCAGCAGGGCGGCGGCGGGAAAGACCGCCAGCAGGCGGCTCGAAAGGGCGTTGGCGCTGAGGCTCGGCATGGTCATTGTCCTTTTGGGGCAGCGGGGTCCGCGGCGGGGGCCGCGGGCTCGGGCGGCGGACGGAAGCCCGCCGGCAGGGCGGCGCCCTCGAACCGGGTGCGGTCGAGACGCGCCGAAGCGACATTGGTGCCGACGAGGCGGGCCGAACGCAGATCGGCACCGGCAAGGTCGGTTCCGCGGAGATTGGCGCCGAGGAGGTCGGCGCTGGTGAAGCCGGCGCCGGCCGCTTTCGCCTCGGCGAGATTGGCGCGCCACAGCCGGGCGCCGGTGAACCAGGCGCCGGTGAGATCGGCGCGGCCGAAATCAGCGTCGTCGAGGACAGAGTCGGTGAAGTCGGCGCCGGCCAGCACGGCATTGTTGAGCCGCGCCGCGGTGAAATCGGCGCGCGACAGGCGGGCGTCGGTGAAATCGGCGCGCGTCGCCCGGCTGGCTCCGGCCATGACATTGCGCAGGTCCGCTCCCTTGAAGTCGGCGCCATCGAGGCGGGCGTCGTAGAGCATCGTGCGCTGCAGCGAGGCGCCGGCAAGGCGGGCGCGCGGCAGGAGGGCGCGGTTGAGATTGGCGCGGTCGAGAATGGCGCCGGTCAGGTCGGCGCCGCTGAGATCGGCGCCGTGCAGGTTGGCGCCGGCAAGATTGGCCCCGGCGAGCTTGGCGCCGGCGAGGCGGGCGCGCTTCAGGTCGGCGCCGGAAAGGTCGCAGCCGGGGCAGTCGAGCGCCCGCGCCGCCAGCGCATCGGGCGCCGGCGCCGGCCGGGCCGCGATGGCGGCAAGCCTGGCCGCCCGGTCGGCGATGGGCGCGGCGAGGGTTTCCTCGTAGCGCGTCAGGCTCTCGAACTGGCCGGAGGTGGCGACATTCTCGGCCGGATCGACGGCGCTCTGGCCGGCCTTGCGGAAGTAATGCGTCTCGATCAGCCGCTGGCGGGCCGGCGCTGCGTCGGGATCGTCGCGCTGGCAGCGCCGCTTGATGAACAGGCCGCGATATTCGCCCTCGCGCGGGCCGCGCGCCAGGTCGGTGCAATCCCAGCCGTCGCTGCCGAAGCGCGCCATGAGGAAATTGCTGAGCCCGGCGGCCTGGTCGCGGGTCGCCAGGTCGACGCGCGGATCGGTGACGATCCTGAGGCCGACCATGAAGCCGTCATCGTCGAACAGCGCCGAGGGAATGATCGGCACGGCGTAGATGGTGGTGCCGGCATAGATCGCCGTCTGCGCCGCCTGGCGGTGGGCGCGGGCGAAATATTCCGGCTCGTCGTCATAGACGAAGGTGATTTCGTGGAGCCCTGTGCCGGCCTCGGCGGGGCAGTCGGCGAAGGCGCTCCAGCCGGCGACCGGCCGCGACGGCGGCCCGCCATTTGTGCCGCAGGCAAAGCCGGTGAACGGACGCGTCGGCAGGTCGAGCGCGTGCTCGCCGAGGCGAAGGTCCCAGACCGACGGGGCGTAGAGGACGGCGTCGGGCGAGGCGCTGGCTTCCGGCGCCTGCGCGGTGGGCTGCTGCTGCGCCAGGGCGGAGGGAGCGGCCAGGGCAGGCGCGGCGAGAGCCAGGGCGAGCGTGAGGCCACGGCGCCAGCGCCGCCAGGCGGGCAGGCCTCCAGTCATGGCGAAGGGCGCAGCGCCTGAGCGGCGCGGCAGCGCCGGCCGGGCGTCTCGGGAGAGGGAAACGGACCGCATCGTCTTATGGAGAAAGGGCGGGACATGCGGGCCGGCAAGCCCGCATGTCCCTGCTTCGGAAAGACGTGTCCAGCCTAGAGTGAGAACACGTAGAGCATGGCGGCCGGCTGCATGCTGGCCAGCTCAGGATGCGCCATCATGAAGGGCTGGGTGCCCGGGGCCGGCGAGCCGGCGACGATGGCGATGTACTCCTTGCCGTTCACCGAATAGGCGATCGGCGGCGCCTTGATCTGCGTGCCGGTGTTGAAGTGCCAAACCTCTTCCAGCGTCTCGTCATTATGGGCGGTGACGTTGCCGTCGGCCGTCGCCGAGAAGATCAGGCCGCCGGCCGTCGCCAGGATGCCCGACATGTTCTCGTAGGGCTGGTCGAGATGGGCGACCAGCTTGCCGGTGGTGGCGTCGACGGCGGTGATGCGGCCGTGGAAGTCGCTGGTCTGCATCTGCGCCCACTGCGCGCCGATGCGGGCGCCGGGGGCATCGCCATTGATGCCGCCTTCCGGACCGAGCGCCTCGACCTCGATGACCGGCAGCAGGAAGCAGCCGTCCGTGGCGCCCTGGTAGACCAGGTGCTTGTCCGGGTTGTAGGCCTGCGGCTGCCAGCGGACGCCGCCCACCATGTGCGGGCAGGCCGGCTGGTTGTCGGCCTCCGACTCGCCGCGCAGGAAGCGCGTCGCCGGAATGTAGGTCTGCAGGTCGAGATTGGGATCGTATTCCACCGGCTTGCCGGTCTTCGGGTCGATGCCGGCGGTCCAGGTCACCTTGGTGATGTAGGACGTGGCATTGATGAACTGCCCGTTGGTGCGGTCGAGCTGGTAGAAGAAGCCGTTGCGGGCATAGTGCCCGACGACCTTGCGCGTCTGGCCGTCGATCTCGACGTCGTAGAGCAGATGGGCGCCGTTCTCGTCATAGTCCCACGAGTCGTTCGGCGTGTACTGGAAGTACCACTTCATGGCGCCGTCATCGATGCCGAAGGCGATCGCCGAGTTGGTGAAGAGGTTGTCGCCCGGACGGTATTCGGGGTCGAACATCGGCACCGGGTTGGCGGTGCCCCAGATGGTGACGCGCTGCTCGGCATCGTAGGAGCCGGTGGTCCACAGCGAGCCGCCGCCGGTCTTCCAGGCGTTGTGGTCGTCCTTCCAGGTCTCCGAACCGGGCTCGCCCGGCGCCGGGATGGTGTAGGTCCGCCAGATCTCGTCGCCAGTGGCGGGATCGAGCGCCGCCAGCCAGCCACGATTGCCGGCGTCACCATTCGACTGGCCGACGAGGATCTTGCCGTCGGCCGGCAGCGGCGAAGCGGTGAAAGTCTCCGTGGCGGTGGAGAGGCCGGAGCCCTTCGGATGATCGTCGAGGCGTGCCACCTGCTGATCCCAGATGAACTCGCCGGTGTCACGGTCGACGGCGACCACGCGGCCGTCGCGGAGGTTGTGGATGATGGCGTTGCCATAGGCGGCGACGCCGCGCGAGCGCGCGCCGATATCCTTGGCGACGGCCGCATCGGCGATCCAGGCGATGACGCCGCGGTCGCCGCTGGTGACGTCGATCTTGTAGATCACGCCGCCGCCGTCATCGACATAGAGCATGCCGTCATCGACGATGGCGTGGTTTTCCAGCTCGGTCGCCGCCCGGCCGTTGAGGCCGGTGGAGAGCGGCACGGTGAAGGCGGCCTTGAGATTGGCGATGTTGTCGCGGTTGATCTCGTCGAGCCGCGAGAAGCGCTGCGAGGAGTAATTCTGGAACGGCAGCAGCCAGTTCTGCGGCTCGCTGTCAGCGTTGAGCAGGCGCTGGTCGGTGACGTCCGCCGCATTGGCGGGCATCGAGAGGCAGCAACCGAGCAGGGCAGCCGCTAAAGTCGGCGCGCCGGCGGTCATGAGCAAACGCATGCGAAGTCCTCCGTCCGGATTATCGTTGTGCCGGAGCGGCGGAAGCGGCGTGGGCGTCCTACGACGAACCGGCAGCTCCGGAGCCCCGGCCGGGGGGGGCCGTCTATATTTGGGTACTCTCTCCCGCGGGCGACCTTATGCGAAGCCTTTCGCGGCGCGCAACCGCCCGCCGGCTGTAGACATCGCTGTCGATCAGGAGAACGGCCGGTTCGGCGCTTTAGCCGCACCGGGCGGGCAGGTCATCGGGGGTTTGGATCTCGGTCCGGCAGGCCGGCGCTGGCGGCGCTCAGCTGGCTTCCTTGAGGGGAACGGGACGAACCAGCGACTCCAGCACGAGGATTGCCCGCCCCGGGCTGCCCTTGCCAACATTGATGGCGTCGCCGATGGCGCTCGTTTCCGGTAACGCGGCGAGATCGAAGCCGCTGGTGACGACGAAGGGAATGCCGCGCCGGCGGAGCTGCACCGCGAGCGCTGCGACGGTCTCGTCCTTCAGCTTGAAGTCGAGAATGGCGCCGGCCGGCCGGTCCGTATCGAGCAGCAGCAGGCCGGCCTCGACGGTAGCGACCGGCCCCAGGACGCGCCAGCCGCGCTCGTTAAGCGCCGCGGCCAGTTCTCCGGCAAGGATATGATTGTCTTCCGCAACAAGGATCGGCGCCTGCGAGAGATCACGAAATTCTGGCGCGTCCATGTCCCGGGTCCTGCTGAAACTCCATCGGCAACGCCGCAGGACGCCGTTTGTTCCGGCGCTCCCTAATCGAGTCCGTCGAAGAGGGCCGTCGACAGGTAGCGCTCGGCGAAGGACGGCACGATGAGGACGATGTTCCTGCCCTTCATGCCCGGCCGGCGGCCGATGGCGATGGCGGCGGCGATGGCGGCGCCGGAGGAGATGCCGACCGGAATGCCCTCGACCCGCGCCACCAGGCGGGCGGTGCCGATCGCCTCCTCGTTGCTGACGGCCAGCACCTCGTCATAGACGTGGGTATCGAGGATCGGCGGAATGAAGCCGGCGCCGATGCCCTGGATCTTGTGCGGGCCCGGCTCGCCGCCGGACAGGACCGGGCTGGATGCCGGTTCCACCGCCACGACGCGGACGGCGGGATTGCGCGCCTTCAGCACCTGGCCGACGCCGGTGATGGTGCCGCCGGTGCCGACGCCGGCGACGAAGACATCGACCGCGCCGCCCGTGTCGGCCCAGATCTCCTCGGCCGTCGTGGTCCGGTGGATCGCCGCATTGGCAGGATTCTGGAACTGCTGCGGGCTGACCGCATCAGGGATCGACGCCACCAGCTCGTCGGCGCGGCCGATGGCGCCGCGCATGCCGCGGGCACCGTCGGTCAGCTCCAGCTCGGCGCCGAGGAGCTTCAGCATCTTGCGCCGCTCGATCGACATCGTCTCCGGCATGACGAGGATCAGCCGGTAGCCGCGCGCCGCCGCGGCGAGGGCGAGGGCGATGCCGGTATTGCCGGAGGTCGGCTCGACCAGCGTCGTGACACCCGGCCGGATGCGCCCTTCCGCCTCCAGCGCCTCGATCATGGCAAGGCCGATGCGGTCCTTGACGCTACCGCCCGGATTGAAGAACTCGAGCTTGGCAAGAAGGTTGGCCGGCACCTCATGGCGCTCGGCCATCCGGCTCAGCCGCACCAGCGGCGTGTTGCCGATCGTGTCGGTGATCGAGTCGTAGATGCGACCGTGTCCGACCGCGCCCTTTGTGCTCGCTTGCATGACGATCCCCTGCTCAGCGGCAATAATCTACCGGAGCAGGCGATCATTGGCGAGGCGACAGATCAGCCGCCGGTCGAGCCGAAGCCGCCGGCGCCGCGGGCGGTCGCCTCCAGCGTGTCGGTGAGCAGGATGTCGGCCTGGACCACCGGCGCGATGACGAGCTGGGCGATGCGCTGGCCGCGCGTGATGGTGACCGGGGCGCTGCCGAGATTGACGAGGATGACCCGCACCTCGCCGCGATAATCGGCGTCGATGGTGCCGGGCGCGTTGAGCACAGTCACGCCATGCTCCAGCGCCAGACCGGAGCGCGGCCGCACCTGTCCCTCGTGGCCGTCAGGCACGGCGATCATCAGTCCGGTGCCGACGAGCGCGCGGGCGCCGGGGGCGATTGTCACGGGCGCATCGGCCGGCACCGCCGCGGCAAGGTCCATGCCGGCAGCGCCGGCGGTCTTGTAGGCCGGCAGCGGCAGATCCTCCGCGCCGGCAAGGCGGTCGATCTTGAGGATGATGCTCATTGCGCTGCCTCCTGCTGGCGGCCGTCCAGCGCCGCGGCGATGCGCGCCACCAGCCGCGCCGCGACTTCGTGCTTGGCAAGCCGCGGCCAGTCCTCGACGCCCGCGGCGCTGACGATATGCACTTCATTGTCCGCCCCGCCCATGACGTCGGTGCCGGGCGACACGTCATTGGCGACGATCCAGTCGGCGCCCTTGGCGGCGAGCTTGGCGGCGGCGTTGCGGAGGAGGTCGTCGGTCTCGGCGGCGAAGCCGACAACCAGCGCCGGCCGCAGCGCATGGCCGGCGACGCTGCGCAGGATGTCCGGGTTCTCGGCGAGGTCGAGGCGCGGCGGGCCGTCGCCGCCCTTCTTGATCTTCGCCGCCGCCGGCGTCGCGGCGCGCCAGTCGCCCACCGCCGCCGCCATCACGGCGGCGTCGGCCGGCAGCGCCGCCAGAGCCGCCGCCAGCATCTCCGCCGCCGTCTCGACGCGCACGACCGTGACGCCGGGCGGGTCGGGGATCGTCACCGGGCCGCTCACCAGCGTCACCCGCGCCCCGGCTGCCGCCGCGGCGGCGGCGATGGCGTGGCCCTGGCGGCCGGAGGACCGGTTGGCGATGTAGCGCACCGGGTCGAGCGGCTCATGCGTCGGGCCGGAGGTGACGAGCACATGCCGGCCGGCCAGCGTCCCGGCCGGCGCAAAGATCGCCTCGGCGGCGGCGGCGATCTCCAGCGGCTCGGCCATGCGCCCTGTGCCGGCTTCGCCGGATTCCGCCATCTCGCCTTCATTGGGGCCGACGAAGCGGATGCCGTCGCCGCGCAGTCTCGCGACATTGCGCTGCGTCGCCGGATGCCGCCACATCAGCGGGTTCATGGCCGGCGCGACGAGAACTGGCCTGCCGGTGGCGAGCAGCACGGCGGTGGCGAGGTCGCCGGCTTGCCCGCCGGCCATCTTCGCCATCAGGTCGGCCGTCGCCGGCGCGACGATGACGAGGTCGGTGTCGCGCGCCAGCCTTATATGCCCGACATCATGCTCCGCGGCACGGTCGAAGAGGTCGGTGAAGACGGTGCCGCCGGTCAGCGCCCCGACGGCCAGCGGCGTCACGAAACGCTGCGCCGCCTCGGTCATGACGGCGCGCACCTCATGCCCGCGCTCGCGCAGCCGCCGGACAAGGTCGAGCGCCTTGTAGGCAGCGATGCCGCCGCCGATGACGAGAAGGATGCGCCGGGCGGTCATGGGTCGGGCTGCCACGGATTGATGACGTCTATGCCACAACCCTGAAAATGACGGACATTGCGCGTCGCAAGGGCCATGCCGTGCGTCCGGCTGATGGCGGCGATCTGCAGGTCGGGAGGGTCAATCCCAAGTCCGCGCCGCCGTAGGTCGCTGTAGATCACCGCGTAGGTTCGCGCTGCGCTTTCATCGAAGGGCAGGAGACGTTCCGCGAACAGCATATCGAAGATGTGCTCGGCCGCTTCCAGCTTCTCGCGGCGGCGGCGTCCTTCAGGAAGGGCGGCGAGGCCGGAGAGAATCTCCGCCATGGAGATGGCCGTTGTATAGATCGCCGCCCCGCTGATGCTGCGAAACCACGCGACAACCTCAGGCGCTCGGTTCTCTGGCGGCCGCATCAGCTCGGAAATGACATTGCTGTCGGCAACGATCACCGACGCCCCTCGTCAGCAGGCGGGGGAAATGCCGCACTGCGCTCGGAACGACGCGTCGGCAGCTCAAGTTCGATACCGCCGATCGGATCGACGATGGCCGCGATCGCATCGGCAAGATTGCCGGATACGGGCGCCTTGCCGTGCACGGTAGCGGAGAGAATCTGCCGGACTTCGTCTTCCATCGAGCGGCCATGAGCGGCGGCACGCAGGCGCAGGCGGCGCTTCACGTCCTCGTCGAGCTTTCGAATTGTCAGGGTCGCCATGGCCTTCCTTCCGACGTGCTGATCTCTGGCCTATCTAAGTCCTGCCAGCACTGCATGCAATGCAATCACCACCAGCGGACAGCCAGCAGCACCAGAGTCACGGCGATCACCCACAGCGCCACCCTGCCCCAGCGGCCGGCGCGCGCCTCCGAGCGGCCGATGCCGGCGATCGAGGCGGCGTCGAGGCGGAGGCCTTTTTCCGACATCTGCGCCAGGTCGTCCGACAGCCGCTCGGCGCGTTCGGCCAGCACCGGCAGCGCGGTGAAGAGCTTCCCCAGCGCGCCGACGCCCTCGGCGGCGTCCTCCAGGCGGCCGGCCGGGCCGAGATGGCGTTCCACCCATTCCGCCAGCACCGGCTCTGACGCCTTCCACATGTCGAAATCCGGGTCGAGCGAGCGCGCCACGCCCTCCACCACCACCATGGTCTTCTGCAGGAGCAGCAGCTCCGGCCGCGTCTCCATGTCGAACATCTCGGTGACCTCGAAGAGCAGCGTCAGCAGCTTCGCCATCGAGATGTCGCGCGCCGGGGCGCCGTGGATCGGCTCGCCGATGGCGCGCAGCGCCTGCGCGAAATCGTCGACCGGGTGATGCGCCGGCACGTAGCCGGCCTCGCGATGCACCTCGGCGATGCGGCGATAGTCGCGGCGCAGGAAGCCGTAGAGGATTTCCGCCAGGAAGCGCCGCTCGGCCCGGCCGAGGCGGCCCATGATGCCGAAATCCACGGCGACGATGGTGCCGTCCGGATCGACGAACAGGTTGCCCTGATGCATGTCGGCGTGGAAGAAGCCGTCGCGCATGGCATGGCGCAGGAAGGCCTGCATCAGCCGGCTCGCCAGCGCCGGCAGGTCATGGCCGGCGGCGCGCAGGCCCGGCAGGTCGGAAAGGCGAAGGCCATCCACCCATTGCATCGTCAGCACGTCGCGCGCCGTGCGCTGCCAGTCGACGGCCGGGACGCGGAAGCCGGCATCCTGCCGCGACGTCTCGGCCATTTCTGCCAGTGCCGCCGCTTCGAGGCGGAGGTCCATCTCCAGCGTCACCGAGCGCGCCAGCGTGTCGACGACGGCGCGCGGCCGAAGGCGCCGGCTCGCCGGGTCGAGGCGCTCGATCAGCCGCGCGCCGGCGTGGAAGGTGTCGAGATCGCGGGCGAAGCGGCGGCGGACGCCCGGCCGCAGCACCTTCACCGCCACGTCGCGCGGCGCGCCGTCCGGCCCGGTCACCGTGGCGCGGTGCACCTGGGCGATCGAGGCGGCGGCGAGCGGCGGCGAGAAGGTGGCGTAGAGCTCGTGCACCGGCCGGCCGAGGCCGGCGGCGATGATGGCGCGCGCCTCGGCTTCCGGAAAGGCCGGGATCTCGTCGCGCAGGCTCCCGAGGCCTTCGGCGAAATCGGCGCCGACGATGTCCGGCCGCGTCGCCAGGAACTGACCGAGCTTGACCCAGGAGGGGCCGAGCCGGTTGAGCGCCACCGTCAGCCGCTCCGCCCGGTCGGCGCCGGCAAGGCCGCGGCGCTGCACGAGCCGGGCGAGGCGGACCGCGAGGCGCGGCCGCGGCGGCAGCGCCTCGGCATCGACAAAGGCGAAGGCGCCCTCGCGGGCGAGGACGAAGCCCGCCCCGACGAGCCGGCGCAGCGAGGCGAAGCGAAGGCGCGTCAAAGCTTCCAGCCGGAATGGATCGCCGCGATGCCGCCGGTGAGGTTGCGGTAGGTGACGCGGCCGAAGCCGGCGGCGCGCAGCATGTCGGCGAAGCGCTCCTGGCTGGGGAAGCGACGGATCGACTCCACGAGATAGCGGTAGGAGCCGGCGTCGCCGGCGACCATGCGGCCGAGCTCGGGGATCACCGCGAAAGACCAGGCGTCGTAGACCTTGTCGAGCCAGGCGACGTCGACCGAGGAGAATTCCAGCACCAGCAGCCGGCCGCCGGGCTTCAGCACCCGGAAGGCCTCGGCCAGCGCCGCGTCGATGCGCGGCACGTTGCGGATGCCGAAGGCGATGGTGGCGGCATCGAAGTGGCCAGGCGCGAAGGGCAGCGCCTCGGCATTGCCCTGCGTGAACACTACGCGGTCGCCGAGGCCGCGCGCCGTGGCGCGCTCGCGGCCGACATCGAGCATGGCGGCATTGATGTCCATCACCGTCACCGCCGCCGTCGGCGACGCCCTGGCGATGCGGAAGGCGATGTCGCCGGTGCCGCCGGCAATGTCGAGCACGGCATAGGGCCTCCTGCCGTGACGCGGCGGCGCCAGCCAGGCGACCAGATCGTCCTTCCACAGCCGGTGCAGGCCGCCCGACATCAGGTCGTTCATCAGGTCGTAACTGCCGGCGACGCGGGTGAAGACGGCATCGACGAGGCCCTGCTTGGCGCCGGGCTCGACGCGCCGGAAGCCGAAACTCGTCTCGTTGCCGCTGCCCTCGGACGCGCCCATCGATCTCTCCTGCCGGCTTGATCTCTCTGTCGGCTTGGGCACAGCTTAGCCCTGCCCGGCTTCCCGCATTGCTAACGGCGAAGCTCGGCATGTTCCAGCCAGCGAGGCCTTCCGGTGCCCGAACTTCCCGAGGTTGAGACGGTCCGCCGCGGCCTGGAACCGGCGATGGAGGGGAAACGCATCGACAAGGTGGAGCTTCGCCGTGCCGACCTCCGCCGTCCTTTCCCGGCCGGCTTCGCGAAGAACCTCAAGGGCCGCACCGTCACCGGCCTTGGCCGCCGCGCCAAGTATCTGCTGGTCGAGCTTGACGATGACATGACGCTGCTGATGCATCTCGGCATGTCGGGCTCGTTCCGCGTCGAGGCACCGGAGGGCGCCCGCGAGACGTCCTCCTATTACCATGCGCGGACGCGGCTGGCGGCGCATGACCATGTCGTCTTCGACATGTCGGACGGGCTGCGCATCGTCTACAACGACCCGCGCCGCTTCGGCTTCATGGACCTGCTGCCGCGCGCCGAACTTGGCGACTCCTCTTATTTCAAGGAGCTCGGCGTCGAGCCGCTCGGCAACAGCTTCGACGCCCGGATGCTGGCGCGGCTGCTGGCCGGCAAGCGGGCGCCGCTGAAGGCGGCCTTGATGGACCAGCGGCTGATCGCCGGGCTCGGCAATATCTATGCCTGCGAGGCGATGTGGCGGGCGCGCATCTCGCCGCTGCGCGAGGCCGGCGACCTCGTCCGCGCCAACGGCGCCCCGACCGCCCGCGCCACGGCGCTCACCGAGGCGATCCGCGATGTCCTCAAGGATGCCGTGGCGGCCGGCGGCTCCAGCCTGCGCGACCACGCCCGCACCGACGGCTCGCTCGGCGACTTCCAGCATCATTTCACCGTCTACGACCGCGAGGGCGAACCGTGCCAGCACCCGCGCTGCCGCGGCATCGTCCACCGCATCACCCAGGCGGGGCGCTCGACATTCTATTGTCCGGTATGCCAGCGATAGGCGGGCCATGGCTTACAAGCACATCATCGCCGTCCGCGACGGCCGCGTCGGCCGGCTGACCCTCAACCGGCCGGAGGCGCTGAACGCCCTCAACACGGCGCTGATGCAGGAGCTGGCGGATGCCGTCGCCGCATTCGACGCCGACCCGGAGGTCGGCGCCATGCTGCTCGCCGGCGACGCGCGCGCCTTCGCCGCCGGCGCCGACATCCGCGAGATGCAGGGCGTGACCTCGGTCGAGGCCTATCTCGGCGATCTCTACGCCGCCATCGACAGGGTGGCGGCGGCGCGCAAGCCGGTCATCGCCGCCGTCGCCGGCCATTGCCTCGGCGGCGGCTGCGAGCTCGCCATGGCGGCCGACATCATCCTCGCCGCCGACGGCGCCCGCTTCGGCCAGCCGGAGATCACCCTCGGCATCATCCCCGGCCTCGGCGGCACGCAGCGCCTGCCGCGCCTCGTCGGCAAGGGCCGCGCCACCGAGCTGATCCTCACCGGCCGCATCATCGACGCCGCCGAGGCCGAGCGCATCGGCCTTGCGACGCGGGTCGTGCCGGCGGCGGATCTGGAGGCCGAGGCGCTGGCCCTGGCGCAGCGCATCGCCGCCCAGCCGCTGGCGGCGGTGCTGATGGCCAAGGAGAGCATCGGCCGCGCCTTCGAGGCGAGCCTCGCCGAGGGCGTGCGCTTCGAACGCCGGCTGTTCATGTCGCTCTTCGCCACCGCCGACCAGAAGGAAGGCATGGCCGCCTTCCTCGAAAAACGGCCGCCGCGCTTCACGCATCGTTGACGGGCGGACGCGCCGCCACTATAAGCTCGCCCGATCCATCGGGTGGCGGTTTCCGCCGCCCTTTTCGTTCGGGCCGGCGCTGGAGCCAGCCGCGACGGCAACCGACAGAAACAGATCCGAGGAAGGCCACATGGCCAATACGGCGTCCGCCAAGAAAGCCACCCGCAAGATCGCTCGCCGCACGGAAGTGAACCGCGACCGGCGCAGCCGCATGCGGACCTTCATCCGCAAGGTCGAGGAGGCGATCGCCTCGGGCAGCAAGGAGGCCGCGGCCTCCGCCTTCCAGGCCGCACAGCCCGAGATCATGCGTGCCGCTACCAAGGGCGTGGTCCACAAGAACACCGCCTCGCGCAAGGTGGCGCGTCTGGCGGCGCGGGTGAAGTCGCTCAGCGCCTGAGCGCCGCGCCGCACCCGGCATCTTCTGCGATCGAGCCCGGCCCTGGCCGGGCTTTTTTGTTGCCCGCCCGGAGGCGCCCGCCGGCAGCGGCTTTCCGTCGCGCCGCGCCTTTCCTTTCCTCGGTCTCGGACCCGTGAATGCATGATGACACGAGTTTTGAAGCTGGATCAGCGCCTTGGCGCCAGATTGGCGCCGGCGGTCATGCTCCAGACCGATCGGCGGCGATGAGCGCATGGCGTGTGAGTGAATTTTCCCACTGCCCATTTTTACGGCATGGCTGTGCCGCCAACCAGTTTTCTCCCATCTGCGAAAGGAGTTATGGCGGCTCAGCTTTTGTCCCTGCGCGCAACTGCGGCGCGACCCGACCCGCAGGGCAGCGAATTTTCTCTCCGGGCATTGCCGCACCCGACCCCGCTGTGTATTTTCCCCGGGTGGCCGCCCACGGGCAATCTCCGCAAACCCTTGCGGAAGCTCTGACAGCGAGGCGCAGACAACAGAGACGTAAACTCATGCAAGGCTAGAGTGCGACGACTTGGAATTGATACGAAATACTTGTGCCCTGTATAAGTAATATTGCGTCTTAGTGTTGCGTACCGCTTGCGGTATAAAACCGTAAAGCAATCCAAACCCTGAAATCGGCGGAGCGCGCTTGATCGGAAGGTCAAGGCACGCAAGGGGGGAAGCTATGTCAAACTCCGGAACCGGCGATCTTGCCGGTGTAGTATCCGTGTCCGAAGCGTGGGAGGAGCTTGCCGCCCGTCCCGATGCGACGCTGATCGACGTGCGTACGCAGGCCGAATGGACCTATGTCGGCGTGCCGGCCCTCGACAGCATCGGCAAGGCGCCGCTTCTCGTGGAATGGCAGACCTTTCCGGCGATGGGCGTTGATACCGGCTTCGTCGAGAAGCTGGCGGCGCAGCTGGAAGAGCTCGGCATCGGCAAGGATGCGCCGCTCTATTTCATCTGCCGCTCCGGGGCGCGCAGCCATTCCGCCGCCGTCGCCATGGCGGCCGCCGGATACGGCCATTGCTACAATGTCCGCGAGGGCTTCGAGGGTCCGCTTGATCCCGACCGCCATCGCGGCGCGGTCGATGGCTGGAAGGCCGCCGGCCTTCCCTGGACACAATCGTGAGCGCAGCTGCGCCATGATGGAAGGTCCACACGCCAAAGCGGGCTTCGTGCCCGCCATCGAAAAGAACCGAGCCGAGGCCAGCCTTCATCGGGCGGGCAATGCGGCAAACAGCACCCAAGCTCGGGAGGTGAAGGAAATGACTGAACGGCCGACTTCGGATCTGTGGTCGCGTGTGATGAAGCGGCTTCGGGCAGAACTCGGCGAAGATGTCTTTTCCAGCTGGTTTGCCCGGGTCGAGTTCGAGCAGGCCGATGCGTCGACCGTGCAGCTGTCGGTGCCGACGCGCTTCCTGAAGTCGTGGATTCACGGCCATTATCGCGACCGCCTGCTGCAGCTGTGGAATGCCGAGGGGCATACGGCGCGGCGTGTCGAACTGGTGGTGCGCAGCGCCGCCCGGCCGAAGACGATCGAGCCGCGCCCGGCCGAAGCCTCCGGCAGCGATGGGGTATCCGCCCAGCCGGTTCCGGCGATGCTGCCGGTCCGTCCGTCGCCGGTGTCCGTTCCCGCCGCGGCGCGCCGTGCTGTGCCGCAGCCGGAGGGGCCGCTCGGCGGCTCGCCTGTCGAGCCGCGCTTCACCTTCGACAGCTTCTGCGAGGGCGCGCCCAACCGGGTGGCCTTCGCGGCGGCGCGGGCCGTCGCCGAGACGCCGGCGGGCGGCAAGGCGCCGTTCAACCCGCTGTTCCTGCATGCCGGCGTCGGCCGCGGCAAGACGCATCTCCTGCATGCCACGGCGCAGGCGGCGCGCCAGGCCGATCCGAACCGCAACGTTGTCTACCTGACGGCGGAGCATTTCATGTTCCGCTTCGTTGCGGCGCTCAGGTCGCAATCGGCGATCGCCTTCAAGGAGAGCATGCGCGACATCGACCTGCTGCTGATCGACGACATGCAGTTCCTGCAGGGCAAGTCGGTGCAGCAGGAATTCTGCCACACGCTCAATGTCCTCATCGACAGCGCCCGCCAGGTGGTGGTGGCAGCCGACCGGCCGCCGACCGAGCTTGAGACGCTGGACGAGCGGGTGCGCTCGCGCCTCGGCGGCGGCGTCGCCTTCGAGATCGGCGCCCCCGATGCGGACCTGCGCCGCAACATCCTGCACACGCGCTATGCCGCCCTGCAGCACACGATGCCGGGCATCGATATTCCCGAGCCGGTGCTTGACTATGTCGCGCAGACCGTCGTCTCCAACGGCCGCGACCTTGAGGGCGCCCTCAACCGTCTCGTGGCGCAGTGGCAATATACCAGCGTGCCGGTGACGCTCGCCTCGGCGGAGGTGACGCTGCGCGACCTCGTCGGGGCGCGCGAGCCGCGGCGCATCCGCATCGAGGACATCCAGAAGATCGTCGCGCGCCATTTCAACGTCTCCAAGGCCGACCTGCTGTCCAGCCGCCGCACGCGCACCATCGTGCGGCCGCGGCAGATCGCCATGTACCTTTCGAAGGTCCTGACGCCGCGTTCGCTGCCGGAAATCGGCCGGCGCTTCGGCGGCCGGGACCACACGACAGTGCTGCACGCCGTGCGCAAGGTCGAGGAACTGATGCAGGCCGACCGGGCGCTGGCCGACGAGATCGAGATGCTGAAGCGCCTCATCGACGATTAGGCAGGACCGGAGCAAGCCGGTAAGGCCGCCAGCTATCCACAAGGACCGGCGGCCTTGCTTTCCGCCGGAATTCGCTTCACTTTCCACGGTCCGTAGAGCGACCGGCCGGCCCGGGCGCTTCCCTTCCGCAAAGACGGACTCCCATGCGCGCAACCCTGGAGCGATCGACCCTCCTCAAGGCCCTCAACCACGTCCATCGCGTGGTCGAGCGCAGGAACACGATCCCGATCCTCTCCAACGTGCTGCTGCGCACCGAGGGCGCCACCCTCACCCTCAAGGCGACCGACCTCGACCTCGAGATCGTCGAGACGGTGCCGTCCGAAGTGGCGGCTGACGGCGCCACCACCGTGCCGGCGCACATGCTCTACGACATCGTCCGCAAGCTGCCGGAGGGCGCCGAGGTGGTGCTCGATACGGCAAGCGACGGCCGCACGCTGGCGGTCAAATCCGGCCGGTCGCAATTCTCGCTGCAGATGCTGCCGGATTCGGACTTTCCCGACCTGGCGGCCGGCGATTTCCCGGTGCGCTTCACGCTCGACGCGGCGCAGATGCGCACGCTGATCGACCGGACGCAGTTCGCCATCTCCACCGAGGAGACGCGCTACTACCTCAACGGCATCTACCTCCATCTCGTCCAGGCTGGCGACCGGATGGTGCTGCGCGCCGTGGCGACCGACGGCCATCGCCTCGCCCAGGCGCAGGTGCCGGCGCCGGAGGGGCTGACGGCGATGCCGGGCATCATCATCCCGCGCAAGACGGTGGGCGAGATCCAGAAGCTGGTCGAGGATCCGGATCGCACCGCCACGATCGAGGTCTCCGACAGCAAGATCCGCGTCTCGATCGGCGACGTCGTGCTGACCTCGAAGCTGATCGACGGCACCTTTCCGGACTATGGCCGCGTCATCCCGCAGGGCAATGACAAGGTCCTCAAGGTGGGGCGCGGCGAGTTCTCCGACGCCGTCGACCGCGTCTCGACGATCGCCAGCGAGCGCGGCCGCGCCGTCAAGCTGGCACTGTCCGACGGGCGGCTGGTGCTGACCGTCAACAATCCCGATTCCGGCAGCGCCACAGAGGAGATCGGCGTCGACTTCAGCGCCGATCCGCTGGAGATCGGCTTCAACGCCAAATATCTCCTCGATATCGGCGGCCAGCTGCGCAGCGACACGGCCGTGTTCCGGCTTGCCGATCCCGGCTCGCCGACGCTCATCCAGGACGATGGCGACAGCGACGCCCTCTATGTGCTGATGCCGATGCGCGTCTAGGACGCGTCCGTCATGCCCCATGTCGCCGACCCGCAGCGCTACGAGCGGCTGCCCTACCGCCGCAGCGGCCGTTCTGGTCTCGACCTGCCGGCCATCTCGCTCGGCCTCTGGCACAATTTCGGCGGCATCGACGTCGTCGAGACGGGGCGGGAGGTGCTGCTGCGCGCCTTCGACCGCGGCGTCACGCATTTCGACCTTGCCAACAATTACGGCCCGCCCTTCGGCTCGGCGGAGGAGAATTTCGGCCGCGTGCTGGCGTCCGACCTCAGGCCCTACCGCAACGAGCTGGTCATCTCGACCAAGGCCGGCTGGGAGATGTGGCCCGGCCCCTATGGCAATCACGGCTCGCGCAAATATCTCGTCGCCAGCCTCGACGACAGCCTGCGCCGCATGGGCCTCGACTATGTCGACATCTATTACCACCACCGGCCCGACCCGCGGACGCCGCTGGAGGAGACGATGGCGGCGCTCGATCATGTCGTGCGCCAGGGCAAGGCGCTCTATGTCGGCGTCTCGTCCTATTCGCCGGCGCTGACCCGCGAGGCGGCGCGCATCCTGCAGCAGCTCGGCACGCCGCTCCTCATCCACCAGCCGTCCTATTCGATGCTCAACCGCTGGATCGAGGACGAGCTGCTGGCGACGTTGGAGGAGATCGGCGCCGGCTGCATCGCCTTCTCGCCGCTGGCCCAGGGCATGCTCACTGACAAGTATCTGGGCGGCATTCCGGAAGGCTCGCGCGCCACCCGCGCCGCCGACATGCTGCCGGCCGAATTCCTGTCGGAGACCAATCTTGCCCGCATCCGCGCCCTCCGCGACATTGCCTCACGCCGCGGCCAGACGCTGCCGCAGCTCGCCATCGCCTGGGTGCTGCGCGACCCGCGCGTCACCTCGGCGCTGATCGGCGCCCGCAATGTCCGCCAGCTGGAGGATTCACTGGCCGCCCTCGCGGCGCCGGCGCTGACGGCGGAGGAACTCGCCGAGATCGACCGCTACGCTACTGAGGGCGGCATCGACCTGTGGCGCGAGGAATCGTCCATCCAGCCGAGCTGAGGCAGGGCGGGCGCGGCGAAGCCCTTGCTCGTGGACGGTGCTGACAGCCTCCCACGCCAGGTCGCTCGGCACCCCCGCCCCAACCGGGCGTCATGGCCGGACTTGATCCGGCCATCCACGCGAACACGGCTTCCACCAGAAGAGCGCCGCCGCGAGGCATCCTTGCTGGCGCTGCCGGTTTTCGCGTGGATACCCGGGATTTCGCCCGGGCATGACGCAGCTGAGGCGCAAGGCGGGCACTGTTCCCGGTTGAGCTCGCTAAGGGGGCACTGTCTCACAGTCACGCTTGTGAACAAACAAGGAACGCGTTAGCTTCCGGTCGCCATCAAGGACGAGGAGGACTGCCATGCCTGGTGCGATGAACACCCGCGCGACGATCATCCCGACTATGCGCTACCGCGATGCCAACGCCGCGGTGGACTGGCTGTGCCGGGCCTTCGGCTTCGAGGAGCACAGCGTCTATCGCGACGACAAGGGCATGGTGATGCATGCCGAGCTGAGCTTCGGCAACGGCATGATCATGGTCGGCCCGGTCGCCGATACGCCCTTCGGGCGTTTCATGCGCCAGCCCGACGAGGCCGGCGGCGAGACGCAGACCGCCTATGTGCTCGTCGCCGACGCCGATGCCCATCATGCGCAGGCCGTGGCGGCGGGCGCCGAGGTGGTGATGCCGCTGCGCGACGAGAGCTATGGCGGGCGCGAATACAGCTGCCGCGATCCGCAGGGCCATATCTGGACCTTCGGCACCTACGATCCCTGGGCGACGGCGCCGCAGGCGGCCTGATCGCCTGGCCTCCCCAGATGCAAGAAGGGCCGCCCCCAATGGGAGCGGCCCTTCCATTGCCTGTCCGCGTATTGCAGCGGCTGACCCGTACCGGCCTTTTCAGGCGGCGCGGACCTCGCAAGAGGCGCGCATCCAGGTCATTTCCGCCGTATGACGCGGCGCTGAGCAATGAGACACTGGATCACCTCCTTTCGTTTGTTGATGGGACCAGCAATATGGGCCGCTGCCGTCGCAATTGAAAGAGGCATGTCCATGATCCTTCCGGCCGGGTCCGCCGCTCCGTGACCGACCGACCCGACGGGCGGGCGTGGCTGTCGGCGCTCGGCCTCAGCCGCTTCCGCAACTACGCCGCCCTGTCGCTGCGTCCCGACAGCCGCCCGGTGGTACTCACGGGGCGCAACGGCGCCGGCAAGACCAATCTCCTGGAGGCGATCTCCTTCCTGTCGCCCGGCCGCGGCCTGCGCCGCGCTACGCTCGATGAGGTGGCGCAGCGGCCTGGCGACGGCAGCTGGGCCGTGACGGCGAGCGTCGAAGGCGCAGCGCCGGCTGATATCGGCACCGGCCTCGCGCCATCGCCCGACGGCGCCCCGGCGCGCCAGCGCAGCGTCCGCATCAACCGTGCGCCGGCGCGTTCCTCCGAGGCGCTGCTGGAGCACCTTAGGGTGATCTGGCTGACCCCCGGCATGGACGGTCTCTTCACCGGGCCGGCGGCCGAGCGTCGCCGCTTCCTCGACCGGCTGGTGCTGGCCATCGACCGGCGCCATGGCGAGCGCGTCAACGCCTTCGACCGCGCCACCCGCGGCCGCAACCGCATCCTGGAAGGGTACGGCGGCGACGCCGCCTGGCTGACGGCGACCGAGACGCAGATGGCCGAGCTCGGCACGGCCATCGCCGCCGCCCGCGTCGAATGCGTACGTCTGCTCGGCGCGCTGATCGCCGATGCGGCGCCGGAGCAGCCTTTCCCCGCTGCCCGCCTCGACCTGCCCGGGACGCTGGAGACGCTGCTGCAGGACGGTGCCCGCGCCACCGAGGTCGAGGACCGCTACCGCGATCTCCTTGCCGCCGGCCGCAGCGCCGACCGCGCCGCTGGCCGGACGCTGACGGGGCCGCATCTCTCCGATCTTGCCGTCAGCCATGCCGGCAAGGGCGTCCCGGCCGCGACCTGCTCGACCGGCGAGCAGAAGGCGCTGCTGATCGGCATCGTCCTTGCTCATGCAAGGCTGATCGCCCGCCTCACCGGCGAGACGCCGCTGGTGCTGCTCGACGAGGTCGCGGCGCATCTCGACGCCGGCCGCCGCGCCGCCCTCTTCGCCATCCTGGCCGATCTCGGCTGCCAGGCCTGGATGACCGGCACCGAGCCGGAGCCCTTCGCGGCGCTCGGCGACAGGGCGCAGTATTTCGAGGTCGAGGACGGGACGGTGCACCGCGGCGGCTAGGTCTCGGGCGTCGTCCCGCGCCTCCGCCACCAGCGCACGACATGGAACACCACATAGGCGGCCGCGGCGATAGCGACCGCCCAGCCGAGCTTGTGCTCCAGCGCCGGCAGGACGCCGCCGGCCGCCTCGATGGCGCCGCCGAAAAGATAGCCGAGCGTCGTGTCGGCCGCCGCCCACAGCGCCGCCGCCAGGAGGTTGAGGGCGAAGAACCGCAGCGCCGGAACATGCGAGGCGGCAAAGGCGAGCGGCGCGACATTGCGCAGGCCCGGCACGAAGCGCGCCACCAGGAGGATCGGCGTCGGATTGCGGCCGACCAGGCCGAGGGCGCGGGTGAAGGAGGGGCGGGCGATCTGCCGCTGCAGGAAGGGCAGCGACGCTGCCCGGCGGCCGGCCGTGAAAAGCGCCTGGTCGAACAGCCATGTCCCGATGAACGCCGCCAGAAAGACGGCCCACGGACTAATCAGCCCCTGATGGGCGAGAAAACCCGAAGTTATGGCGACGGTATTGCCTTCGATCGCCGCACCGAAAAGAACAAAGATCGGTCCATAGGTCGCCAGGAACGCTTCGACGGAATGCATGGCGACTGGACAACCACTTTCGGGGCGGGAAGGTGCGACGCTTCGGCAATCCGAAAAAGCGGCGCAAAAGAGAGCGTTTTGCTGCCTCGGGGGGCGAAATCCGCCCCGCGATTCCTTATATTAGGGGAAGTTCGAATCCCGAAGCGATTCCGCTGTGAAAAGGCGCTCGCTGCGGGATCAGTTTGTGCCGCGCCTGCCCGGCAGTCTTTCGGCAGCGCGGGCATTCCAGCCCGAGAAAGAACCGCATGAGCGAACAGTCTTCGTCCGTGACCAGCAAGGAATACGGCGCCGCCTCCATCCGCGTCCTGAAAGGCCTTGAAGCCGTCATCACGCGGCCGGGCATGTATATCGGCGATACGGACGACGGCTCGGGTCTCCACCACATGATCTATGAGGTGGTCGACAACGGCGTCGACGAGGCGCTCGCCGGCCACGCGGACGAAGTGACGGTGACGCTCAATGCCGACGGCTCCTGCACGGTCTACGACAATGGCCGCGGCATCCCGACCGGCATCCATCCCGAGGAAGGCATCTCCGCCGCCGAGGTGGTGATGACGCAGCTGCATGCCGGCGGCAAGTTCAACAACAGCGACGCCGAAACCGACGACCACAAGAACGCCTACAAGGTGAGCGGCGGCTTGCACGGCGTCGGTGTGTCCGTGGTCAACGCCCTGTCGACCTGGCTGCGCCTGAAGATCTGGCGCGATGGGCACGTGCACGAAATAAGCTTCACCCGTGGCGTGCCGGACGCGCCGCTGCGCGTAACCGGCGACTGGGACGGCCGCTCCGGCACCGAGGTGACCTTCCTGCCGTCGCCGGAAACTTTCAGCAGGACCGAGTTCGACTACGATACGCTGAAGCGTCGGCTGCGCGAGCTCGCCTTCATCAATTCCGGCGTACGCATCGTCCTCAACGACCGCCGCGGCGTCGAGCCGAAGAGCGAGGTACTGCATTACGAAGGCGGCCTGCAGGCCTTCGTGAAATGGCTCGACCGGGACCTCAAGAAACTGCTGGTGGAGCCGATCTATATCCGCGCCGAGCGGGACCGGATGACCGTCGAGGTGGCGCTGTGGTGGAACGATTCGTTCCACGAGAACATGCTGTGCTTCACCAACACCATCCCGCAGCGCGACGGCGGCACGCATCTCGCCGGCTTCCGCAACGCCCTGACGCGCCAGCTCACATCCTATGCAAAAAATAACCCCAGCAGTCGCAGGGAGAAGGTGACGCCGACCGGTGAGGATTGCCGCGAGGGTCTCACGGCCGTCCTGTCGGTGAAAGTGCCTGACCCGAAATTCTCTTCGCAGACCAAGGACAAGCTGGTTTCGCAGGAGGTTCGGTCGGTGGTCGAAACCGCCGTCAACGAATATCTCGGCCGCTGGCTCGAGGAGCACCCGACCGAGGCGAAGATAGTCGTCGACAAGATCAGCACCGCAGCGGCTGCCCGCGAGGCGGCACGCAAGGCGCGAGACCTGGTCACGGGGCCCGGCAAGGGCCTCGACATCGCCTCGCTGCCGGGCAAGCTGGCCGACTGCCAGGAGCGCGATCCGGCCAAGGCGGAACTGTTCATCGTCGAGGGCGACTCGGCCGGCGGCTCGGCCAAGCAGGGCCGTCATCGCGAGAACCAGGCGGTGCTGCCGCTGCGCGGCAAGATCCTCAATGTCGAGCGCGCCACGACGGCCAAGATGCTGTCGTCGGAGACGATCGGCACGCTGATCACGGCGCTCGGCACCGGCGTCGGCAAGGAATATTTCAACGCCGACAAGGCGCGCTACCACAAGATCATCATCATGACGGACGCCGATGTCGACGGCGCCCACATCCGCACGCTGCTGCTGACGTTCTTCTTCCGTCAGATGCCGGAACTGATCGAGCGCGGCTATGTCTATATTGCCCAGCCGCCACTGTACAAAGTGAAGCGCGGCAGCTCCGAGCAGTACCTCAAGAACGAGCGCTCGCTGGAGGATTTCCTCGTCGACACCGGCCTCGACGGCACGGTGCTGCGGCTCGCCGACGGCCAGGAGCTGGCCGGGCTCGACCTGCGCCAGGTCGTCGATGAGGCGCGGGCCGTGAATGCCGTGCTGGACAATCTCCACACCCGTTACAATCGCGGCCTGATCGAGCAGGCGGCGATCGCCGGCGCGCTCGACCCGGCGGCGCTGAGCGACCTCGTCACCGCCGACGAGGCGGCTGGCCGCATCGCCGCCCGTCTCGACGCCCTGGCGGAGGAGACCGAGCGCGGCTGGCAGGGTTCGGTCGGCCAGGGCGGCGGGCTGACCTTCGAGCGCACGCTGCGCGGCGTCCGCGAGGTGATGGTGATCGACGCGGCGCTGGTCGACTCGGCCGATGCGCGCCGGCTCAACAGCCACGCCGCGGCGCTGAAGGCGACCTATGGCGAGATGGCGGTGCTGCGCCGCAAGGACGACGAGACGCCCGTGTACGGTCCGCGCAGCCTCCTGGAGGCGGTGTTCGCCGCCGGCCGCAAGGGCATTTCCCTGCAGCGCTACAAAGGCCTCGGCGAAATGAACGCCTCGCAGCTGTGGGAGACGACGCTCGACCCGGAAGCGCGCTCGCTGCTGCAGGTGAAGGTGCGCGAGGCGGTTGACGCCGCTGATCTGTTCACCCGGCTGATGGGCGAGGAAGTCGAGCCGCGGCGCGACTTCATCCAGTCCAATGCCCTCAGCGTCGCCAATCTCGACATCTAGTTCCGCGCCCCGCGGCCTCAGCGCAGCGGCAGGTACACGTCGGTGATCATGTCGTGCTCGGCAAGGTCCGGGCCGACATTGACGTAGTGGAAGAAAAGCGGGAAGTCGCGCCGCTGCTCGCCGCTTTGCGGCAGCCATTCGGTGAAGAGCGGCTGCACCACCGGAATGTGCTCGCGTGAGCCGACATGGCGCACGCGGGCGCAGCGCCCGCCCGGAATGATCTTGGCCACCACCCCTTGCGGGTTCGGCGCGATGTCGCGCCGATAGGCGACGCAGATGTCGATGCGGTAACCGCTTTCGGCATGCGTCCGTAGATCGTAATGCACGCCGTAGGTGGCGTGACCTTCCGGTGGAACGCGGTTGTTCCTGCGCCACTCGATCAGCCGGCGGGTGCTGTCATAGACATTGGCCGTCGCGCCGAGATGCTCGACGGCGGCGACCCTGGTTTCCGGGAAATCGACGATCTCGACCTGCATGGGCGGCGGCTCCAGTGACGAGGGAAAGGTGAAGAGAGCGCGCCATTGCGGCCAGCCGGGCGCCCGGCGGAACTCGCGCGGCGACTGGCCGAGATGGCGGCGGAAGGCGCGGGAGAAGGACTCGGCGTTCTGGTAGCCGGCCTCCAGCGCGATGTCGGTGATGGATCGGCCCGGTTCAAAGACCAGCCGTATGGAGGCGCGCTTCAGCCGGAGCAGCCGCACGCGCTGCGCCGGGCTGTGGCCGGTTGCCTGCCGGAAGCCGCGCTGCAGATGGGATGCGGAAACGCCGGCGACGGTGCTCAGCGCCGCCAGCCGCAGCGGCGCGTCGAGATGGCGCTGCAGGTGGGAAAGCACCGTCGGGATATAGGCGGCCGGTCCGGAAGGCGTCGCATCCATGGACCGGCACTATGCAGGCTGTCGGCGCCGGATACCTGACCGATCTTGCGGCGGGGGTTCGGAGCCGGCGCGCCGGGAACACCCATGCCGCAAAATGCAAAAGGGCCCGCGCGGGGCCCCCTTTTCATGCCGGCCGCAGAGCCGGCCGGCAGCGAAAGGGCGCCGCTGGGGCGCCCTTCGGAAGATCAGGTGGCGGCCGGCCGCGGGGCGCCGGCAGCACCGGCTCCAGCGCCAGCACCCGGACCACGGCCGGGGCCACCGGCGCGCGGCGTGCGCGGCTTCACCTTCGGAGCGGCGATCAGGCCTTCGCGGATCATCTGCTTGCGCGCCGCCTTGCGGGCGCGGCGGATGGATTCGCCCTTCTCGCGGGCGCGACGCTCGGACGGCTTCTCGTAGAAGCTCTTCTTCTTCATCTCGCGGAAGACGCCCTCGCGCTGCATCTTCTTTTTCAGGACGCGGAGGGCCTGGTCGATATTGTTATCGCGTACCAATACCTGCACTGGCTTTGGTTTCCCGTTCGGATTGTCAGGATTTCGGGCTCTGCGTGTCGCACTAATGACTGCAGAATGCAAGGAATTTCGTGCGTATCAGCCTGCCGCCCGATTCCGGCGACAGGCAGAACGCCAGGAGAGGGAGGCCGGTTCCGCCTCGCTCTCCCTGCTCAGCTTGCCGCGCTCAGCTCGCTGCCTGGGCCTGGCCGGCGGCCCCGGCACCGGGCCGGAAGCGGCGGCGCCGCGGCCGCGGCGCACGCGCCTGGGCCCCGGCGCCATCCCCGGCCGCTGCCGCGGAACGCGGCGGGCGGTTCGGCTTGCCGGCGGCATAACCGGCGGCATGGGCCGGACGCCGGCGCTTCTGCGCCGGGCGGCCGCCATTGCCGGGGCGCGCCGCCTCGGTACTCGGCCGTGCCGCCTGGGCGGGGCGCGGATCATGCGATCCCGGCACCACCGGCACGGGCTGACCGATCAGCTTCTCGATCGAGCGCAGATAGGGCTGCTCGTCGCGCGCCACCAGCGAGATGGCGATGCCCTCGGCGCCGGCGCGCGCCGTGCGGCCGATGCGGTGAACGTAGCTCTCCGGCACGTTCGGCAGGTCGTAATTCACCACGTGGCTGACATTCTCGACATCAATGCCGCGGGCGGCGATGTCGGTGGCGACGAGGACGCGGACATTGCCCTTGCGGAAGGCGGCGAGGGCCCGCTCGCGCTGGCTCTGGCCCTTGTTGCCGTGGATCGCCTCGGCGCCGACGCCGTTCGCCTCCAGATGATCGACGACGCGGTCGGCGCCGCGCTTGGTGCGGGTGAAGACGAGGACGCGTTCGACCGCCGGATCGCGCAGGATGCCGACCAGCGCCGACGGCTTGTCGCCGCCATTGACGAACAGGGCGCTCTGCTGGACGCGGTCGGCCGTCTTGGCGACCGGCGTCACCTTCACCTCGACCGGGTCGGACAGGATCTGCGACGCCAGCTTGGCGATGTCGGGCGGCATGGTGGCGGAGAAGAAGAGGTTCTGCCGCTCGGCCGGGATGCGGGCGACGATGGCGCGGATGGCATGGATGAAGCCCATGTCGAGCATGTGGTCGGCTTCGTCGAGCACCAGCACCTCGACGCCGTCGAGGCGCAGCGCCTTCTGCTCGACGAGATCGAGCAGCCGGCCGGGCGTCGCCACAAGGATGTCGAGGCCCTGGCTGGCGGCGCGGATCTGGCGTCCCATCGGCACGCCGCCGATGACGATGTCGGAGCGCAGGCGCAGGTGCCGGCCATAGGCGCGGAACCGCTCGAGGATCTGGCCGCACAATTCGCGCGTCGGCGACAGCACCAGGACGCGCACGCTGCGCGGCTGCGGCCGGCGCGGCGTCTGGGCGAGGCGGTTGAGGATCGGCAGGGCGAAGGCCGCCGTCTTGCCGGTGCCGGTCTGGGCGATGCCCAAGAGGTCGCGGCCGGCGACGACGGGAGGAATGGCGTTGGCCTGGATGGGCGTCGGCGTCGTGTGGCGCTCTTCGGCAAGCGCCTTCAGAATCGGCGCCGCAAGGCCGAGGTCTTCAAAGGAAGTCAAACGGGATGTCTTTCGCTGAACGACCGGCTGGCGCATTGCGCGCTTGTTGCCGGCGCGGGATGTGAGGGTCCCGCGTGACGGACGCTCATCGATCCTGGAAGGGGGAGGGGGCCACGGCTCGATTCGGCCGTTCACGCTGCCCAGGGCCCTGATATGGGCCAGGCCAGCGCAAAACACAACGCATATCGCTGCGGCATGGGCGCAGGGCGGCCATGCAGCTGCCCGCGGGACGGCGGTTACGCCGTCCAGTCGGCCGGGGGTGGAGGCAGGGGCTGCCAGTGGGTCGGAGCGCGGCCCCACCAGGTCTCGATCGACCAGCTGCCGCCGACATCGTCCTCCGGCGGCACCCATCGGCCGATGCCGCGCAGGAACTCCTCCCCGGCGGCGGCGCCGAGAAGGATGTCGGTGCCGTTGAGCGGCGCCGTCGCGATCGGCCGCCACTGATACCGCGCCATGGCAGTGAAGATGGCGGCGACGAGCCGCTCCGCCTCCGCGCCTCCCTCCAGCCGGTCGCCGGCGGCGGCGATGCCCGCCTCGATCATCCGCCGTGAAATCGCAACATGCTCCATCGGCATCCCGCCATTTGTCTCCGAAAAATGCACCCGGTCCGCAGAAGACCAGGCCGAAATTCATAGATTATCTGCCTGCCTTAGCGCATTAGACGAGAATTGGTGCGGACAGGTGAGATCATCATGTGATCAGTCTGACGATTCTGTAACAGGAATCAATATTTTGACGATGATTTTTGCACTGCACAACGGCGCCTCTATCAGGCAGCTAGATTAAATCAGAAAAGAAAAACAGCGACGCTCACGCTTGACAGAAGAGCGATATCAAGCAAAGCTTTGTACAGCATTGAATGAAGCGTATGTCGTCGCAGGCGCAGAGTATCCTTGCGTCCGCGAGCGCGCTCTTGTGCGCTCAAACGATACGTACCAGTGCCTGCGTCTTTTCTGCGGCGAGTTGTGCCTTTGGTCATCCCAGGATGACCATGACCCGGGAAACCGGGCGACACAGAAGCTAGATAGAGGAGGCTACTTACTATCAGCTAGACTTGCAAAGAGCGGTGGCCGCGCGAACCGGCGCGACCGTCGACAAGCCTTGTCGACTTCAAAAAACCACGGAGGAATCAATGCCCAAGGAAGCACAGCTGGGCCAGCCGGAAACCGGCGAGCCGCGGACGGGTCATAACCGTCGCACATTCCTCAAGGGCCTGGGTGGCGTTGCCGCCGGCGCTGCGGTGCTGGCCAATGTCAACGCGGCGCGGGCCTATAATGGCTGGAACGCCAATGTTCTGGAGTCGCTGAGCCCCGAAAAGCTCACCGACATGTACACCAAGATGCTGACGTCCCGCTGGTGGGAAGAGGGCATCAAGGAGCAGTTCCTGGCCGGTACCGACAAGCTGTACGGCTCGTACCACATCGCCATCGGCGAGGAGGGCGTCGCGGTTGGCGCCATCAGTGCCCTCAATGACGACGACTACATCGTCTCGACGCATCGCGGCCATCACCACCTGATCGCCAAGGGCGGCGACGTCAACCGCATGTCGGCGGAGATCTATTTCCGCAAGGATGGCTACAACCAGGGCTTCGGTGGCTCGATGCACATCACCGATGTCAGCAAGGGCATCCTCGGCATGAACGGCATCGTCGGCGTGTCGCACCTGCTGGCGGCCGGCGCCGCCTACGGCATCAAGGTCGACGGCGGCAGCCAGGTGGCTGTGGCCTTCGGCGGCGACGGCTCGACCAACAATGGCTGGTACTACAGCGCCGTCCGCAATGCGGCTCTCTACAAGCTGCCCTTCATCACCGTCATCGAGAACAACGGCTGGCAGGTCTCCAACCCGACGGAGAACACCACGCCGCTGCGCGATCTGGCGACCTTCGCCAAGGGTCTGGAGGTGCCTGGCCATGTCGTCGACGGCCAGGACGTGCTCGCCATGCACGCGGTGATGCGCGATGCGGTGGCGCGGGCGCGTGCCGGCGAAGGGCCGACGGTCATCGAAGCGAAGACCTATCGCTTCTACGACCATTCCGGTCTTGCCGGCGCCAAGCCGGGCGTCCTCGGCGCCTTCGGCCTGCCCTACCGCTCCGACAAGGACGTCGCAGCCTGGATCGCCAACGATCCCATCCTGCGCTTTCGCCGCACGCTGGTGGCGGTCGGCGTCCTCACCGACGAGCAGGCCGACCAGATCGAGGCCGACGTCAAGAAGAAGATCGACGATTCGATCGCCTTCGCGCGCAACAGCCCCCATCCCGAACCCGATGCGGGCCTCGAGCATGTCTATGCCCAGGGCACGGTGGCGGCGAGCCAGTTCGCCTGAGCTCGCCTGACCGACAGAAGACAGCAAAGCAACAGGAGCTGATTCAATGGCACCGAAGCCAGGCAATTTCGCCATTCTCGAAGGCATCCAGGCGGAGATGCGGGAAGACCGCCGCCTCTCCATCTTCAACCAGAGCTCGCTGCCCGTCGCCGTCAGCCCGCTGGGCGCGGTCATCGACCTCAACAAGGAGTTCGGCGCCGTCCGCGTGCCGCGGACCGCGATCGACGAGGAATGGTATGTCGGCGCTGCCGCCGGCATGGCCATGTCCGGGGTCAAGGCCATCGCCCACCTGCCGTCGATGACGCCGCTGCGCGCCTTCGAACTGGTGTTCAACCAGATCGGCAAGCTGCGTCACATGACCGGCGGCCAGGCCAGCATGCCGCTGGTCATCTGGCAGGACGGCGCTGGCCGTCGCGCCGGCTCGGCCGGCCAGCATGCCGACTCCGGTCAGGAGTCGCTCTACGGCGCTCTGCCGGGCCTCAAGGTCGTCGTGCCGGCCGATCCGCACGACGCCAAGGGCCTGATGATCGCCGCCATCCGTGATCCCGACCCGGTGGTGTTCTTCCACTATGCCGAGATCAACAACATCAATGTCGACGTGCCGGACGAGCCCTACGAGGTGAAGATCGGCGAGGCTGCCATCCGCCAGGAAGGCACCGACATGACGGTGGTCGGCTTCGGCCCCGCGGCGATCCAGATCAACAACGCCGCCAAGGGCCTCCAGGAAGCTGGCATCAGCGCCGAGATCATCGACCCGCGGTCGCTGAAGCCGCTGCCGATGGATCAGCTGATCGCCTCGGCGCGCAAGACCGGCCGCGTCCTTGCCGTCGACCACGGCCATGAGACGCTGTCGAGCGTCACGGAGATCATCACGCGTCTGGCGATCGCGGTGCCGGGGACCAAGTTCTCGCGCCTCGCCTTCCCGGATGCGCCGCCTCCGGCCTCGCGCATCATGATCGAGTGGATGGTGCCGGACGCCCCGAAGATCGTCGAGGCGGCCCGCAAGCTGATGCAGGCCTGAGGCCTCGCCATCCAGCGCAACGGAGCGGGGCGCCCAGCCCCGCTCCTCCTTCGCGACAACGGGAGATCGGTTCTTGCCTGACATGACAGCGGAATGGTCCGAGGCGACCTGCGAGGCCTGCGGGGCCGTCACGCAGGAGGACGTCGTGACGGTCACCCTGTGGCCGGCCGGCGAGCTCGTGCTCATCGAGGACGTGCCGGCGCAGGTCTGCCGCGACTGCGGCGGGCGCTTCTTCGACCAGCAGGTCGGGGCGCGCATCCAGAAGCTCGCCCAGGGCGGCTTCGCCGGCCGCCTGGCGGCGCGGCACATTACCATCCCCGTCTACGCCTGGCCGCGCCCGGCGCCCGAGGACGAGGCCGCCTGACGCGCATTCCGCCACCCGCAGAGCCCCTCCCGCCCGGGACATATCCTTCGCTTTTCACTTGGCCCGCCGGCGAAAAACCGGCGGGCCTTTTTCGTCATGTTGCTTACATTTCGCGGCCTTTGCTTTTGCGCCGGGCGTGGCAATTCTGCTCTTGCAAGACGAGCCGCGGTGCGTAGGCTCCGGTACGCTTTTGTACGTGTGTGGGGCACGGAATGCTTGACAGGGATTCGACGCTCTTCCTGGTGACGTTGCCGGATACCGGCGACGACGTGCTGCCGGACCGGCTGCTCGACGTGCTGTGGGAGAAATTCCCCGGCCACGTCTTCACCTGGGAGCTGCGCCGCGGCGCTGCGCAGGCCGTCGAAGTCCAGCCCGCCGACGCCAAGCTCGCCGGCCGCGTGCTGGAAGAGGTGCACATGTTCCTGGCCGTCGGCCAGAGCGCCAGCGCGACACGCCATTAGGGGCCTGTAGGGTGGGCAAGGCAGCGCCTCGCCCACGCGGTCAAACACAAGAACGCACGGCGAGCCTCACGGCCGCGTGGGCAAGCGCCTGCGGCGCATGCCCACCCTACGTTCGGCCAACGCCAGCGAATCTCCTGAAAACGAAACGGCCCGCAGCTTGCGCCGCGGGCCGTCGAATGCGTTGCGGAGCGCCGGGGCGAACCCCGGCGGGCCGGCTACTTCTCCTGGCGGGCCTTGAGGGCGGCGCCGAGGATGTCGCCCAGCGAGGCGCCCGAGTCGGTCGAGCCGTACTGCGCCACGGCTTCCTTCTCCTCGGCGATTTCCAGCGCCTTGATGGAGACGGAGACCTTGTGCGCCTTCTTGTCGAAGGCGGTGACGCGGGCGTCGAGCTTCTCGCCCTTGGCGAAGCGCTCGGGGCGCTGCTCGGAGCGGTCGCGCGACAGGTCGGCCTTGCGGATGAAAGCCGTCACGTCACTGTCGGCGATGCGCACGTCGAGGCCCTCGGGCTTCACGTCGATGACCTCGCAGGTCACCACGGCGCCCTTGCGGATCTCGCCGCTCGCCTCGACGAAGGGATCGCCGCCGAGCTGCTTGATGCCGAGCGAGATGCGCTCCTTCTCGACGTCGACGTCGAGAACCTGAGCCTGCACCATCTGACCCTTCTTGTACTCCTCGATGACCTGCTCGCCCGGACGGGTCCAGTCGAGGTCGGAGAGGTGCACCATGCCGTCCACGTCGCCGTCGAGGCCGATGAACAGGCCGAACTCGGTCTTGTTCTTGACCTCGCCCTCGA
>CAZAAW010000026.1:0-33997 GCA_964483325.1 uncultured Hyphomicrobiales bacterium | reverse complement strand
GACCTTGGCCGAGTCGCTTCTTCGCACAGAGCAACCAACCCTGCAGATACAAGGGACACCGCCGCTGACACGAGGCTGCTGCGCCGGGGCAGGATTCCCTCGGGCCGAACCCCTCACCCGTCCGCCTAGGTTCGCTCCGCTCACCAAGGCTCCCGACCTCTCCCAATGGGAGAGGCAGCGGCAGCACCGGCGCGGCCTTTGCCGTGCGCCATCCGTGTTCGCCCTGCGACCTTGTTGCAAATGGTTCTCAGTTGCATTACTAACCAGCTTATTGCAAACGGCTCGCAACAAGCCGACCCACACAGGCGACATGCACATGCATGTCATATGCAGATGAGGAACCGCTGATGTCCGTTCTTTCGAGGCGCCGGGTGCTGTCGGGGGCGATCGGCCTTATGGCGGCCGCCGTCATAGTCGTCCTGCCGGCGGCGGCGCAGGAGAAGTTCAAGGCCGTGACGACCTTCACGGTGATCGCCGACATCGCCCGCAACGTCGCCGGCGACGCGGCGACCGTCGAGTCGATCACCCGGCCCGGCGCCGAGATCCATAATTACCAGCCGACGCCCGGCGATATCCGGCGCGCCCAGGGCGCCGACCTGATCCTGTGGAATGGGCTCAATCTCGAACTGTGGTTCGAGCGCTTCTTCAGGAACCTCAAGGACGTGCCGGGCGTCGTCGTGTCGGACGGCGTCGAGCCGATGAGCATCAGCGAGGGGCCTTATGCCGGCAAGCCCAATCCGCATGCCTGGATGTCGCCGAGCGCGGCGCTGATCTATGTCGACAATATCCGCGACGCCTTCGTCCGCTACGATCCGGCCAATGCCGAGACCTACCGGGCCAATGCCGAGGCCTACAAGGCGAAGATCACGGCGATGATCGAGCCGATCCGCGCCGAGCTCGCGGCGGTGCCGGAGGAAAAGCGCTGGCTCGTCTCCAGCGAGGGCGCCTTCTCCTACCTGGCGCGCGATTTCGGGCTCCGGGAGCTCTATCTCTGGCCGATCAATGCCGACCAGCAGGGCACGCCGCAGCAGGTGCGCAAGGTGATCGACGCCGTCCGCCAGCACGGCATCGGCGTCGTCTTCTCGGAGAGCACCATCTCGCCCGATCCGGCCATGCAGGTGGCGCGCGAGACCGGCGCCCGCTATGGCGGCGTGCTCTATGTCGACAGCCTCACCGAGGCCGACGGGCCGGTGCCGACCTATATCGACCTGCTGCGCGTCACCTCCGAGACCATCGCCCGGGGGCTGGCGCAGTGATGGCTGCAACCGCCCTCCCCGCCCGGCAGCCGGCTGTCGCCGAGGCCGGCTCCGGCCTTGCCGTGCGCGACGTCACGGTCACCTACCGCAACGGCCACACGGCGCTGCGGGCCGCCAGCTTCGCCATCCCCACCGGCACCATCACGGCGCTGGTCGGCGTCAACGGCTCCGGCAAGTCGACGCTGTTCAAGGCGATCATGGGCTTCGTGCGCCTGGCGCGCGGCGACATCCGCGTCCTCGGCATGCCGGCCCGCGAGGCGCTGCGGCGCAATCTCGTCGCCTATGTGCCGCAGGCCGAGGAAGTCGACTGGACCTTCCCGGTGCTGGTCGAGGACGTCGTGATGATGGGGCGCTACGGCCATATGGGGCTGATGCGCATCGCCCGCGCCGCCGACCATGAGGCGGTCGCCGCGGCGCTCGCCCGCGTCGGCATGAGCGACTTCCGCAAGCGGCAGATCGGCGAGCTTTCCGGCGGCCAGCGCAAGCGCGTCTTCCTCGCCCGGGCGCTGGCGCAGGACGGGCGCGTCATCCTGCTCGACGAGCCCTTCACCGGCGTCGACGTCAAGACCGAGGACCAGATCATCGCCCTCCTGCGCGAACTGCGCGACGAGGGCCGGGTGATGCTGGTCTCGACGCACAATCTCGGCTCGGTGCCGGAATTCTGCGACCGCACGGTGCTGATCAAGGGTACGGTGCTGGCGCACGGCCCGACCGCCGCGATCTTCACCCAGGCCAACCTGGAGCAGGCCTTCGGCGGCGTACTGCGGCACTTCGTGCTGGACGGGGCGCCGGGCGGCCGCAGCGCGGCGGTACGCATCTATAGCGACGACGAGCGGCCGCTGGTCATGGAGGAGGACCGCGCCCGGGCGCGGCGCGGCAATGGCAGCCTGGAGGGGCACGGATGACCGCCACGCTGCTGGAGCCCTTCGCCTATGCCTACATGCAGAACGCCATGGGCGTCTCGGCGCTGGTCGGGGCACTGTGCGCCTTCCTCTCCTGCTACCTGATGCTCAAGGGCTGGTCGCTGATCGGCGATGCGCTGTCGCATTCGATCGTCCCCGGCGTCGCCGGCGCCTACATGCTCGGCCTGCCGTTTTCGATCGGCGCCTTCCTGTCGGGCGGCCTTGCCGCCGGCGCCATGCTGTTCCTCAACCAGCGCACGCGGCTCAAGGAAGACGCCATCATCGGGCTGATCTTCTCCGCCTTCTTCGGCCTCGGCCTGTTCATGGTGTCGATCTCGCCGACCGCGGTGAACATCCAGACCATCGTGCTCGGCAACATCCTGGCGATCACCCCTGAGGACACGCTGCAGCTCGTCGCCATCGGCGTCGTGTCGCTGGCGCTGCTGCTGGTCAAGTGGAAGGACCTGATGGTCACCTTCTTCGACGAGAACCACGCGCGCTCCGTCGGCCTCAACCCGACCGGCCTCCGCCTCCTGTTCTTCACCCTGCTCGCCGCCTCGACCGTCGCCGCCATGCAGACCGTCGGCGCCTTCCTCGTCATCTGCATGGTGGTGACGCCGGGCGCCACGGCCTATCTCCTCACCGACCGCTTCCCGCGGCTCCTCGCCATCGCCGTCGCCATCGGCGCGGCGACCAGCTTCATCGGCGCCTATGCCAGCTATTTCCTCGACGGGGCGACCGGCGGCATCATCGTCGTGCTGCAGACGACGGTCTTCCTGCTCGCCTTCTTCTTCGCCCCCAAGCACGGCATGCTGGCGGCGCGGCGGCGGGCGGCCGCGGCGCTGGAGGCGGGCCAATGATCGTCGAGACGCTGCTGGCGCCGTTCCAGTTCGCATTCATGACCAACGCGCTGATCATCGCGGCGCTGGTCGCCGTGCCGATGGCGCTCCTCTCCTGCTTCATGGTGCTGAAGGGCTGGTCGCTGATGGGCGACGCCATCTCGCACGCTGTCTTCCCGGGCGTCGTCATCGCCTATATCGCCGGGCTGCCCTATGCCGTCGGCGCCTTCGCCGCCGGCATGTTCAGCGCCGTCGCCTCCGGCTTCCTCAAGGACAACAGCCGCATCAAGCAGGACACGGTGATGGGCATCGTGTTCTCCGGCATGTTCGGGCTCGGCCTGGTGCTCTACGTCAAGATCCAGTCGGACGTGCATCTCGACCATATCCTGTTCGGCGACATGCTCGGCGTCGGCTGGTTCGACATCGGCCAGGCAGCGGCGATCGCTGCGCTGACGGTGGCGGTCATCGGCGTCAAGTGGCGGGACTTCCTGCTGCACGCCTTCGACCCGGCGCAGGCGCGCGCCGTCGGCCTGCGCGTGCACCTCCTGCATTACGGCCTGCTGGCGCTGATCTCGCTGACCATCGTCGGCGCCCTGCAGGCGGTCGGCATCATCCTCTCCGTCGCCATGCTGATCGCCCCCGGCGCCATCGCCTTCCTGCTGACGCGCCGCTTCAGCACCATGCTGGTGCTCGCCGTGGCGATCGCCGTCGCCGGCTCGCTGCTCGGCGTCTACCTGTCCTTCTTCATCGACAGCGCCCCGGCGCCGACGATCGTCCTGCTCCTCGCCGCCGCCTTCGTCGCGGCCTTCATCCATTCCAGCCGCCGCACGGCGCGCTGCGAGCTCTCGGCCGACTGACGGCCGGCGCCGCGAAAGGCGGGGACGGCGCGGCGGCCGCCCCTCATTCCGCTTGGCTCCCGCCGGCGGCCTGCTAACCTCCAAGGCACAGGCTCGGCCCGCGCCTCCTCCCTCCATCCGGGGAAGTACCGCACGTACGGGGCAGCTCCATCGTCGAACCATCCGTTCGGGCACGCGCATGAGGAGGGGTTGCGTTTCAGGCCCGCAATGGAGGTTGCGATGAGACTGTCCGCTCCGATCCCTCGGCTGAAGCAGCGCGCCAGGCAGCTGGCGCGCGCCGAGCATATCCCGCTGCACGAGGCGCTGAACCGCCTCGCCCGGAGCGAAGGCTTCGCAAGCTGGAGCCTGCTCGCCGCCCGCGCGGCGGCCGACAGGGCGCCGGCGGCGGTGGCGCTCTCCGGCCTTGCCGAGGGCGACCTGTTCCTGCTCGGCGCCCGCCCCGGCCATGGCAAGACGCTGCTGGCGCTGCGGCTCCTGCTGGAGGCCGCCCGCGCCGGCCGCCGGGCGGCCTTCTTCACCCTCGAATATACCGAGGCGGAGACCCGGCAGCGTCTGCGGGCGCTGGGCGGCGATGCCGGCAGCCTCGACATCGTGGCGTCCGACGCGATCAGCGCCGACTACGTCATCGGCCATCTCGCCGGCGCGCCGCGCGGCACGCTCGCCATCATCGACTACCTGCAGATCCTCGACCAGCAGCGCAGCAAGCCGGCGCTGGCCGAGCAGGTGCGCGCCCTCAGCGATTTCGCCCGCGGCAGCGGCGTCGTGCTGGGCTTCATCGCGCAGATCGACCGTTCCTACGACCCGGCGCGCCAGTCCGTCCCCGACCTTGCCGACCTCCGCCTGCCCAACCCGGTCGACCTCAGGCTCTTCAGCAAGGCCTGCTTCCTGCACAATGGCGAGAGCCGCTTCCAGGCCATGGCCTGACCAGCCTGGCCCGAGCAGCGGCGGCGCGGGGCGACGATGCGCCGCCGTCGCCCGCGCACGGAACGATCCGCGCCCCGGTTACATTTTCGCCATGCCGGCTCTATAGCGTCCTTGTCGCCGGGCGGCGACGGTTTGTGATCGGCAGCAGCACACGCGGGGATTAATGGCAGCAACAATCGAAGAATTCTTCGCAGCACATCCGCTGGTCTATACTGTAACCTCCCCGCTGTTTCTTGTCCTTGCCGCCGCTGTCGCCAATTTCGTCGTCAAGCGCATTCTCATCCGCAGCGTCCATACCTTCCTCAACCGGACGCCGATCGGCCAGGACGAGGCGTTCCGCCAGAACGGCGTTATCGAGCGCCTCGCCAATATCGTGCCGGCGCTTGTCGTCTGGTGGGGCATCGCGCTGGTGCCGGGCCTGCCGGAGCCGGCGGTCAGCGTCGTCCGCAACGTCGCCAATGCCTTCATCATCCTGACGCTGGCGATGGGCATCGCCGGGGCGCTCAACATCGCCGAAGCGCTCTACCGCCGCCGGCCGCGGGCGCGCCTGCGGCCGATCAAGGGCTACGTGCAGATCGTCAAGATCGCCATCTATGCCGTGGCGGCGATCCTGATGATCGCCACGCTGGTCGACCGCTCGCCGCTCATCCTCCTCTCCGGCCTCGGCGCCATGGCCGCCGTCCTCATCCTGGTCTTCCAGGACACGCTGCTGTCGCTGGTCGCCGGCATCCAGATCTCCTCCACCGACATGCTGCGGGTCGGCGACTGGATCGAGATGCCGGCCCTCAATGCCGACGGCGACGTCATCGAGATCGCCCTGCATACGGTGCGGGTGCAGAACTGGGACAAGACGATCACCACCATCCCGATCCGCAAGCTGGTGACGGAATCCTTCCGCAACTGGCGCGGCATGCAGGAGGCCGGCGGGCGGCGCATCAAGCGCGCCCTGCATCTCGACCAGGCGGCCATCCGCTTCCTGACCGAGGCGGAGATCGAACGGCTCGGCCGCTTCCACCTGCTGGAGGACTATCTGCGCCGCAAGCGCGAGGAGCTGCGCGGCTGGAACAGCCGCCTCGGCGCTTCGGCAGACACGGCCGCCAATACGCGCCGGCTCACCAATATCGGCACCTTCCGCGCCTATGTGGAGCAGTACCTGCGCCGCCATCCGCAGGTGCACCAGCGCATGACGCTGCTGGTGCGCCAGCTGGAGCCGGATGCCGAAGGCCTGCCGCTGGAGATCTATTGCTTCACCACCACCACCGCCTGGGCCGCCTATGAGGCGATCCAGGCCGACATCTTCGACCACCTCTATGCCGTGCTGCCGGAATTCGGCCTCGCCGCCTTCCAGAACCCGACCGGCACCGACTTCCGCGCCTGGCGAACCGAAGGGCTCGCGGCCACGGCGCTGCCGGCGCAGGCCTGAGGCGCCGCGGGCCTCCATCCCCGACGGCATGACGCCGGTGCGGTGGGGGGCGTGTGTCATGCCCGGCGTGGGTCCCCACCCGTCACGCGCCTGCGGCGCGCGCCACCCTCCCCGTTCCGGTGAGGGATGGGTGCGTGCTCCCCGATGGCGAGCGCCGTCGCTGAAGGATGCTTGCGCGCAGAAAGAGGCGCCCATCCCTCACCGGCACGGGGAGGGTGGCCCCGGCGGTAGCCGGGGTCGGGTGGGGAGCGCCGCCTGGCGTTGCGCCCTGCCGCCGCCATCCGCGCTGCGTCAGCTGGCCTTCATCGCATCGCCGGCCGCACGTCCCGGAGCGGGATCAGCCCTGCCAGGGATCGATCACGACGACGCCGGTGCCCTCGAAGTCGCGGACATTGCGCGTCACCACCGCCAGGCCATGAACGAGGGCCGTGGCGGCGATCAGCGCATCGGCGTCGTTGCGGCGGTCGGGGACATGCAGATGCGCGCAGCGCGTGGCGATAGCGTCGTCGATCGGCAGGATGCGCCCGGAGAATTCCGGCCGGACATGATTGTCGAGCCAGGCGCGCAGGCGCGCGCCCTGCATGGCGTCGCGACGCTGGATACCGAGGACGCCGCGTTCCAGCTCGAGGATGGTGATGGCAGAGATGAAGAAGCGCGCCGCATCTTTGGCGCCGATCCATGCCACGACATTGGCATCGGCCTTACCGTCGCCGATCTTGCGCAGTTCGGAGACGACGTTGGTGTCGAGCAGGTAGCTCACCCCAGGTTAGCTCACTCCAGGTCGACACGGCGCGGCGCGATTGCGGCGCGCGGCGGATCGAAGTCGATGTCCGACAGGCCCGGCATGGCGAGGGCTTCTGCGAGGCTGCGGCCCCTGCCGCTCAGCCGCTGGAAATCCTCATAGGTCATCAGCACGTGGGAAGGCTTGCCCCGGTCGGTGATGATGACCGGCCCCTGCCGCGCCGCCTTCTTGGCGCTGCCGACGTCGTGATTCAGTTCGCGGCTGGAGAGCGTAGTGATGGCCACGGCATATCCTCATGTAGGTACGTACCTACTTATGGTGGGCCGGCACGGAGCGCAAGCTCCAAACTCCTCACGTCCACGAAAGCTGGTTCTTCGGCAGCTTCCCGGTCGGATCGTACACCGTCACCTTGTGCGGCAGGTCGGCGCCCCATCGCCAGAGGACGAGGTTGTGGTCGTCGGCGGTGGCGCCGTTGGCGAAGCTGGGGACGAGGGTGCCGGCGTGCCCCTGCTCCATCAGGCGGCGGACGACGGCCCAGGAGGCCGGCTCACGGCCGGCGATGAGGGCATCGCCCCAGGCGCAGGCGAGGTCGGCCAGCGGGACGTCGTGCCCGGCGCGGCCGGCTTCGGTGCGCAGGTCGGCGACGTCGTCGCAGTCCACGTCGTAGCTGCACAGGACATAGGGCGTCAGGCGGTAGGCGAAGCCGGCCGAGACTTCGCGGAAGGCGGTCTTGAAGCTCAGCGACAGGTAAAGCGTCTCCAGGCCCGGCCAGTTGAAGCGCCGTCCCTTCAGCGCCGCGCCGGCGCCCGACAGCGGCGCCCACGACCAGTTCGGATCATGCGCCCGGAACGCCTCTCCCCTGAACCGCACCGGCGACGCCTCAGGCGTAGCCGCCGGTCGCCAGGTGGTCGATATAGTCGCGCACCGCCGTCGCCTGGCCCGACTTCACCAGCGCCTCGGCCGTGCGTCCGCCGAAGGCCGGGATCGGCTCGGCCCGATACCAGGCCATCGCCTGCGCCGGACCGCCGGCCCAGCCCTGAACCAGATTGATGATCTCCAGCATCTCGCGCATCCGGCTCTGCGCCTTCGGGCCGTCGCGGCGGCTGGCCTTCTGGAAGACCTGCCGGGCGAGGCCGGCCGTCTCGGCGAGCTGCGCTTTCGACATGCTGAAGGCCTCGGCCACCTCATCGACCCTGACCGCGCCGCGCTCGTCCATGAAGCCGGCGATCGAAAGGCGTCGCATGCTCGGACGCGTCGACGGCATTTCCTTTCTGGCGACGCGTGCCATATCTGTCTCTCCGATGACCGCCTTATAGGTCAAGATATAGTCGGCGCAACCGGCGCGCAAGGGATGCTATACAGCCTCCGTCTGCTGCCCCTAAGGTGCATCCGCCGCCTTGCCGGCTATCATCGTGATTCAAGAGCGATGGATAGGTGATTGAGATAGCCAGGAAATTCGCCGTTGCGCCGATGATGGAGTGGACCGACCGGCATTGCCGGCTGTTCCACCGGCATCTGTCGCGGCGGGCGCTGCTCTATACCGAGATGGTGACCGCCGACGCCGTGATCCATGGCGACCGGGAGCGGCTGCTCGGCTTCGATCCGGCGGAGCATCCGGTGGCGCTGCAGCTCGGCGGCGCCGATCCGGCCCGGCTGGCGGAGGCGGCGCGGATCGGCGCGGCCTTCGGCTATGACGAGATCAACCTCAATGTCGGCTGCCCGTCCGACCGTGTCCAGTCCGGCACCTTCGGCGCCTGCCTGATGCAGACGCCGGCTCTGGTGGCCGACTGCGTCGCGGCGATGAAGGCCGCCGTCGCGGTGCCGGTGACGGTGAAATGCCGCCTCGGCGTCGACGACCAGAACACCGAGACGGCGCTCGACGCGCTTGCCGACGGCGCCGTCGCGGCGGGCGCCGACGCGCTGTGGGTGCATGCCCGCAAGGCCTGGCTGAAGGGGCTGAGCCCGAAGGAGAACCGCGACATCCCGCCCCTCGATTACGGCCGCGTCTACCGCCTCAAGCAGCGCCTGCCGGATGTCTTCGTCGGCATCAATGGCGGCATCGCCGATCTCAGCGCCGCCCTGGCGCATCTGGCGCATGTCGACGGCGTCATGCTCGGCCGCGCCGCCTATCACCAGCCGGGCCTCCTCGCCGAGGTCGACCGCCGCGTCTACGGCGAAGCCGGCCCCGATGCCGACCCGGCGGCGGTGGTCGAGGCGATGCTGCCCTATGTCGAGGCGCTGGCGGCGGCGGGACAGCCGGCGACGCGGCTGACGCGGCACATGCTGGGGCTGTTCCATGGCCGCCCGGGCGCCCGGGCATGGCGGCAGGCGCTGAGCGGCGCTGCCGGCCGCAGCGCTGGCGTCGCCGGATTGCGGGCGGCGCTCGCCGAGATCCGCGGCGCGGCGGAAGCGGCGGAGCGGCGCGACGAGGCGGCCTAGGGCGTCAGGATCAGGCGGTCGCCGCTGATCGAGAAGCTGCCGAGCGTGTCGATGAAGCTCATGCCGAGCAGGCTGCCTTCCAGCATCCCCGGCTGGGCGACGAGGGCCGGCACCCTGCGCCGCTCGATCGAGCCGACAACGATGCTGTCGAGCACCACCGGCGCGGCGCGGCCGGTGCCGTTGGCGGTGGCAACCGGTACCGAATAGCGCAGATCGTCGATGGCGATGCCGGCGGCGCGGGCATCGTCGGTGGTCAGCGTCACCAGGCTGGCGCCGGTATCGACCATCATCGGGATGCGCACCAGGTTGATCTCGGCGCGGACGCCGAAATGGCCGCCCCAGCCGCGGCTGATCACCACCTGCTCGCCGTCGGCGCCGGCCCGCTCGACGATTGCGGCGCCGGGGATGAGTTCCGCCGTCATGCGGCGGCCGATCCATTCCAGCTCGTTGCGATAGGTGTAGCCGGCGATGAGCAGGACGAGGATGCTCAGCCAGATGAAGGCATTGCGCAGCGACTGGCCGAAGGCGCCGCGGCCGAAGGCGCCGACGGCGACGAAGGCGAGCAGCGCCGTCAGCATGACGGCCTGGGCGAAGCGGTTCTGGCTGAGGCCGGCGATGGTGCCGGCGTCCTGGCGGACGATCAGCACCAGCGCGCCGAGGCCGAGCACGCCGAGCAGCAGCCACAGCAGGCCGGAGCGCGCCATCAGCGGCCTCCGGCGGCCTCGGCCGCAGCGCGGCGGGCCGGCAGCGCCGCCATGATCCGCCGCCGCTCGGCCTCGTCGAGACGGCCCCAGGCGGCGATCTCGGCCAGCGTGCGGCCGCAGCCGGCGCAGAGCTCCGTCGCCGGGTCGATGACGCAAAGCCGGATGCAGGGGGTGAGCGGCATGGTCTCGCTCATGTGGGGCGGCGCTCAGGCAAACGCCAGCGCCAGCAGGAGATAGGCGGCCAGCGCCAGCTGCTGCGAGGCGCCGAGCGTGTCGCCGGTCTGGCCGCCGACGCGGCGGCGGCAGAGGCTCTCGAAGGCGAGCGTCACCGCCGCGGTGCCGGCCAAGGCGACGAGGGCGGACCAGATGCCCGCCAGGAGCAGCGTCAGCAGCGCCGCGATGACGGCGCCGATCACCAGCGCCGTCAGCGCCGTGCGCTCGTCCGGCCGGCCGGCGCTGTAGGAGAGGCCCTCGGCGCGGGCCGGCGGCAGCACCGACCAGACGCGCACCATGGCGGCCCGCGACGCCGCCTCGGCCGCCATCAGGACGAAGACGGCGACGGCGTCGCCCAGCGCCGCCAGGCCCGCCAGGGCTCCGGCGCGCAGCAGCACCGTGAAGATCAGCGCCAGCGTGCCGGCGATGCCGGGGCCGGGCGCGCGCATCAACGCCAGCCGCTGCGCCGCGCTGTCGCCGGCGGCAAAGCCGTCGGCGGTGCGGGCCAGCGCCGCCTCGTGCAGCGCGCCGGTGACGAGGACCGTCGCCAGCACGGCGAGGATGGCCGCCAGGATCGGCGCCAGGCCGATGGCCATGGCGACGATCAGGACGATGCCGCCGGCAAGGCCGATCGCCGCACCGGCGACAGGAAAGCTCCAGGCCGCCGCGGCAAGGTCGCGCGGCGCTTCGGCGGCCGGGCGCGCCAGCCCGGGGATGCGGGTAAGGAAGCCGAGGCCGTTGAAGAGCTCGGCAAGGGCGGCGCGCGCCTCCGGAGGAATGCGGTCGTCCGTCGCCATCTTCGACCCGATGGGTTTGCGGTTGCCCGGGCGACGGTTATAGAGGCTCGCCGCCTGCCGGCCAAGGAACCTCGCCGGCCAAGGAACCCATCCATGCCATCAGACCCCGCGAGCGCGCCGCTCGACGATTTCCGCGCCCTTCTCGGCGCCCTGCCCGGCCCCGACCTTGCCGCGCGCGACGCGGTGCGGGCGCGCGACGCCACCCTGACCAAGCCGCAAGGCTCGCTCGGCCGGCTGGAATGGATCGCCGAATGGCTGGCGGCCTGGCAGGGCCGGCCGCGGCCGCATGTCGGGCGGCCGCTTGTCGCGGTCTTCGCCACCAATCACGGCGTCGCGGCGCATGGCGTCTCCGCTTTTCCGCAGGCGGTGACGCAGCAGATGCTGCAGAATTTCTCGGCCGGCGGCGCCGCCATCAACCAGCTCTGCCTCGCCTTCGACCTCGGCCTCAAGGTCTACGACCTCGGCATCGACCAGCCGAGCGGCGACATCACAGAGGCGCCGGCGATGAGCGAAGCTGAATGCGCCGCCACGATCGCCTTCGGCATGGAAGCGACGGCCGGCGGCTTCGATCTCCTCTGCCTCGGCGAAATGGGCATCGGCAACACCACCGTCGCGGCGGCGCTCTATCACGCGCTCTATGGCGGCCGCCCGGAGGACTGGATCGGCCCCGGCAGCGGCGTCGGCGAGGCCGGCCTCAAGCGCAAGGCCGCCGCGGTGGCGGCCGCCGCCGCCTGCCATGCCGGCCATCTCGACAATCCGCTGGAGGCGCTGTGGCGGGTCGGCGGGCGCGAGATCGCCGCCATGGCCGGCGCCATCATCGCGGCGCGGGTGGGGCGCATTCCGGTGATCGTCGACGGCTATGTCGCGACGGCGGCGGCGGCGGTGCTGCATCGCCTGCGGCCGGACGCCATCGCCCATTGCCTGTTCGCCCATGTCGCGGCGGAGACGGCGCATGGCGCGGTGCTGGAGCGTCTCGGCCAGCAGCCGCTGCTCGATCTCGGCATGCGCCTCGGCGAAGGCACCGGCGCCGCCATCGCCGCGGCGCTGGTGAGGGCCGCCGCCCTCACCCATACCGGCATGGCGACCTTCAGCGAGGCGGGCGTCTCGCCGCGCATCCCCTAGGTTTCAAGCGCCGCCCGCACGGCGGCGGCGAAATCGCCGCCGGCGGTGACGGAAATCCCGGCAAGGCCCAGCCAGTCCGCCAGGCGTCGCAGCTCCGCCGCCAGCGCCGATGCCGTCGCGGCAGAGCGGCCGCCCGGCTCCGGATGCGCGCCGAGGACGCGCAGGAGGCCGGCGGCGCGATCCGCCTTCAGGTCGACGCGGGCCCGCAGCCGGCCGCGATGCAGGAAGGGCAGCACGTAATAGCCGAAGACGCGCTTGTGCTGCGGCGTATAGATCTCGATGCGGTAGTGGAAATCGAACAGCCGCTCGGTGCGGCCGCGGTTCCACACCAGCGGGTCGAAGGGCGAGAGCAGCGCCGTCGGCTTCGGATCGCCCGGCTCCGGCAGGCCGGCGGCGACATAGGCCTGCGGCTTCCAGCCCGCGACCGCGACCGGCACCAGAACGCCCTCCTCCACCAGCTCGCCGATGGCCTGCCGCGCCGCGGCGACCGGCAGGCGGAAATAGTCGCGCAGGTCCGTTTCGGCGGCGACGCCGAGCGCCCGGCCGGCAAAGGCGACGAGCGCCCGCACCGCATCGGCCTCCGGCGGCGTCGGCATGGCGAGGATGTCCGCCGGAATGACCCGTTCGGTGAGGTCGTAGAGGCGCTCGAAGCCGCGCCGTTCCGCCGTGGTGATCTCGCCGGCCCAGAACAGGTATTCGAGGGCGATCTTGCCCTTGTGCCAGCCCCACCAGGAGCCGCCGCGCTCGCCCGGATCGGACAGCGCCCCAGCGCCGACCGGGCCGCGCGCCGCCACCTCGCTCCGCACCGCCGCGACATAGGCGGGATTGTCGCGCGCGAAGCGGGCCAGCGCGCCGTAGATGCCCTCGCCCGCCGCCGCCCGCGCCATGCGCCAGCGCATCAGCGGATGGAAGGCGAGCGGCAGCAGCGAGGCCTCATGCGCCCAGTATTCGAACAGGGTGCGGTGGCGCCGCGAGAAGGCGCGGCGCTCGAAGGCCGCCGTGTCATAGGCGCCGATGCGGCTGAAGACCGGCAGGTAATGGGCGCGCACCAGGACGTTGACCGAATCGATCTGCAGCAGGCCGAGCCGGTCGATCGTCGCGGCGATGACCGGCCAGCGCGACGGCGCGCTGCCGCGCCGGGCCGCGAACCCTTGCGCGGCGAGGGCAATGCGGCGGGCGGTGGCGGCATCGAGGGCGATCGCCGGCGGCGGCGCTGTGGAGCGGGTCGTGGCCATCGAATCTCCGGCGGCGAGGCAGTCAGAAGAGCATGGCGGGAGGCGGCCGCGCCACAGGCCGGGCGCTAGGCGTCGCGAAGGCCGATGAGATCGGCATTGCCGCCGACGGCGGCGACATTGTTGGCGATCACCTGCTCCTGCGCGAAGCGCAGCAGGTAGTCGGGGCCGCCGGCCTTCGGCCCGGTCCCCGACAGGCCGGAGCCGCCGAAGGGCTGGGTGCCGACCACCGCCCCGATGATGGAGCGGTTGACGTAGACATTGCCAACCGGCAGGCGGCCGACGATGCCGGCGACGCGGCCGTCGATGCGGCTGTGAATGCCGAGCGTCAGGCCGTAGCCGGTGGCGGCGATGGCATCGACGAGCTCGTCCAGCCGGTCCGGGCGCCAGCGCACGACATGGAGGATGGGCCCGAACACCTCCTGCCTCAGCCGCGTCGGCGCATCGAGCTCGATCACATGCGGCGCCACATAGGTGCCGCCGGCGGGCGCCGCCTGCAGCGACCCGGCGAAGCGGACCCTGGCATAGGAGGCGCGGCGCATCGCCTCGACATGCTGCAGCAGCGCCTGCCGTGCGGCCGCGTCGATGACCGGCCCGACATCGACGGCGAAATCGGCCGGGTCGCCGACCGCGAGCTCCGCCGCAGCGCCCTCGATCATCGCCAGCATGCGGTCCGCCACATCCTCCTGCAGGCAGAGGAGGCGGAGCGCCGAGCAGCGCTGGCCGGCGGAGCGGAAGGCCGAGACGGTGACATCGTCGGCGACCTGCTCGGGCAGCGCCGTCGCATCGACGATCATGGCGTTGATGCCGCCGGTCTCGGCGATCAGCGGCACGATCGGCCCGTCCTTGCCGGCAAGGCTGCGGTTGATGGCGCGCCCGACCTCGGTCGAGCCGGTGAAGGCGACGCCGGCGATCTGCGGCGCCGCCACCAGCGCCGCCCCGGCCGTGCCGTCGCCGGTGAGGAGATGCAGGGCGGTGGCCGGGACGCCGCAGTCATGCAGGAGGCGCACGGCGGCGGCGGCAATCAGCGGCGTCTGTTCGGCCGGCTTGGCGACGACGCTGTTGCCGGCGACCAGCGCCGCCGCGACCTGGCCGAGGAAGATCGACAGCGGGAAGTTCCACGGCGCGATGCAGGCGAAGACGCCGCGGCCGCGCCAGGCAAGGGCGTCATGCTCGCCGGTCGGGCCGGGCAGCACCAGCGGCGCGCCGAAGCGGCGGCGCCCCTCGGCGGCATAGTAGCGGCAGAAATCCACCGCCTCGCGCAGCTCGGCAAGCGCGTCGTCGATCGTCTTGCCGCCCTCGCGCTGGAGAAGGCGCAGGAAGCGCGGCCGCTCCGCCTCGAGGCGGTCGGCCATGCGGTCGAGGCAGGCCGCCCGCGCCTCGACCGGCGTCGCCGCCCAGGCCGGGAAGCCGGCAGCGGCCGCCGCCACGGCGGTAGCCGCAAGCGCCGGCCCGGCCTCCAGCACCTCACCGACCGGGGCGCCGTCGGCGGGATTCAGGACGGAGCGTGCTGTGCCGGCGCCGGCGACGCCGTCGATCAGCGGCGCCGCAGGCTCCGCCGGGTCAGGCGCCGCGGCGATGGCGGCCCGCAGGTCCTCCACAGCGTCGCGGTCGCCGAACTCGATGCCGCGGGAATTGACGCGCTGCGGCCGGTAGAGATCCGGCGGCAGCGGGATGGCCGGATGCCGCGCCCGGTCGCCGCCGGCAAGCTTCGCCGCCGGGCGCTCCAGCAGCGCCGCGACCGGGATGTCGGGATCGCCGGCGACGGCGACGAAGGAGGAATTGGCGCCGTTCTCCAGGAGCCGCCGCACCAGATAGGCGAGCAGGTCGCGATGGCCGCCGACCGGCGCATAGATGCGGATCGGCAGGTCCGGCGCCTCGTCATGCAGCGTGGCGAAGAGCGTTTCGCCCATGCCGTGCAGGCGCTGGAACTCGAAGCCCTGCCGGTCGGCCGCCATCTCCAGGATCGTCGCCACCGTCAGGGCGTTGTGGCCGGCGAATTGCGGATAGAGGCGCCGCCGCGCGGCAAGCAGCAGCCGGGTGCAGGCGAGATAGCAGAGGTCGGTAGCAGGCTTGCGGCTATAGACGGGATAGTCGCTGAGGCCGCGCTCCTGCGCCCGCTTCACCTCCGTGTCCCAATAGGCGCCCTTGACCAGCCGCAGCGTCAGCCGGCGGCCGGTGGCGCGCGCCAGCTCCTCCGCCCAGCCGATCACCGCCGGGGCGCGCTTCTGGTAGGCCTGCACGGCGAAACCGTAGCCGTCCCAGCCCGCCAGCGACGGATCGGCGGCGACGGCGGCGATGACCTCCAGCGACAGCTCCAGCCGGTCCGCCTCCTCGGCGTCGACCGTCAGGCCGAGGTCGTGAGCGCGGGCGGCGCGGGCGAGATCGAGAAGGCGCGGCACCAGCTCGGCCAGCACCCGCCGGCGCTGCAGCGGCGCAAAGCGCGGGTGGAGCGCCGAGAGCTTCACCGAGATGCCCGGGCGCTGCGCCGCCATTCGGTCGGCGGCGGCGCGGCCGATGGCCTCGATGGCACGGGCATAGGCATCGAAATAGCGTGCGGCGTCGGCGGCGGTGCGCGCCCCCTCGCCCAGCATGTCATAGGAGAAGAGATAGCCTTCCGCCTCCGGGCCGCGAGCCCGGCGGAGCGCCGCCTCGATCGTCTCGCCGAGGACGAAATGATCGCCGAGGAAGCGCATCGCTTGGCGCACGGCGCCGCGCACCGCCGTCTGGCCGATGCGGCGCACCAGGCCGCGCACAAGCCCGTCCGGCGTCTCGCCCGGCGAGACGATGCGGCTGGTGATGCCGAGCGCCCAGGTCGAGGCGGAGATCAGCCACGAGCCGGCGTCGCCGTCATGCTCGGACCAGTGGCCGGCGGCAATCTTGTCCTCGATGAGCCGGTCCTGCGTTGCGGCGTCCGGGACGCGCAGCAGCGCTTCAGCGAGGACCATCAGGGCAAGGCCCTCGGGCGTGCTGAGGCCGTATTCGCGCAGGAAATCCTCCAGCGCCCCGGTCGTCCCGCCCTGCTTGCGGATGGCATCGATCAGGGCCGTGGCGCGCTTGTCGATGCGGCGTTCGGCGGCCTCGCCCAGGTCGGTCGCCGCGACGAACCGGCGGACGAGCGCCCCGTCGTCTTCCGCATAGGGAGCGCGAAACGACGGGTGTGCCGCAGTCATGTCGTTCCCGCTCTTCCGCCGTTTCGTGATGGCTTCGCCGCAGCGCCGGCGTCCTGTCGATGCGGCAGCCGGGTGGGACACCCTCGCGGATGCCTGCCCGATAGGCCGCGTGGGGCGCTAGCTGTCTTGGAAGACCTAGCTGCCTTGGAAGAAAAGGTAGACGCCGGCGCAACCGAGCGCCACGCCGCCGATCGCCAGGATGGCGACGCCAAGCATGACGATGGTACGGTCCATGTCCCGCGCCAGCGCGAAGATCCCCGGATAGGTCTTGTTCTGATTGCTGTTGTAGAGCCGCACGCTCAACCAGATGAGCAGAACGCCGGCAAGCACCATGACAATGTACCAAAGCTTATCGCTCATGTCGGTCTCCCGCCGCGGGATCGATGGCCCCGAGAACGATGCCCCCAAAACCAAGCATAGCCGCTTTCAGTCCGGGCGAATACGCAAGCCCGGCAGGATTTCGCCGGGTGGTCAGATGGCATGATCCTTCCTGCCGGCTGGCGCGAACAGGCCCTGCGGCCTGAGCACCAGCAGGAAGCTCAGCGCCAGGAAGCTGGCGACATCGCGGTAGTCGCCGGGAAGATAGGCCGACCACATCGCCTCGAAGAAGCCGAGCATCAGGGCGCCGGCGAGCGCCCCGCCGATCGAGTCCAGCCCGCCGATGACGGCGACGTAAAGCGCCTTGAGGCCGAGGATCGTCCCCATCGTGAAGCTGACGCTGCCGTAATAGACGGCGATCATGATGCCGGCCGCCGCGGCATAGAGCGCGGCCGCCACCATCGAGCCGATCACCACCGGCCGGAGGTCGATGCCGAGCAGGCCGAGCATGCGCCGGTCCTGCGAGGCGGCGCGCCAGATGCGGCCGAAGCGGTGGTAGCGCATGAAGAGGGCGAGGCCCGCCGCCAGCAGCCCGGCGGTGCCGACGACGATCGCCTGGATGAGGGTGATGCGGATCGTGAAGCCCGCCGGCCCGAAGCTCGCCAGCGGCTCGGCGAGGATCGGCCGCAGCAGCCGCTCGCGGCTGCGGTTGGCGATGCGCATGACCTCTTCCAGCACGATGGCGAGGCCGATCGTGGCGATCAGCAGCGCCAGCGAGCGGCTGCGCAGCAGCGGCGTGACGACGTTCCGCCCGACCACGAAGCCGAGCGCGCCGGTGCCGACGAGGGCATAGACGACGCCGAAGGCCAGCGCCGCCAGCGGCACGTCGGCCGAGGCGCTGACGAGCACGATGCCGCCGATGGTGAGACAGGCGCCCCACATGGCGATGGCGCCGAAGGCGAGGTTGATGCGGTCGGCGACGCCGTGCACCAGCACATAGGCGGAGGCGAGCAGCGCGTAGAAGGCGCTGACCTGCAGCGCGTTCAGGCATTGCTGGACGATATAGGGCCAGGCCAAAGGGCGCTCCGCTCGCCGAACGAGTGCGGCGGGGATAGCATCGCCGCCGCCCGCAGAGGAGGTCACGAGACGATGATCCTGCGCAACCTGCTTCTGGCCGCGACGCTGCTGCTGGCCGCCTGCAGCGACGACGGCGCCGGACCCTATATCGAGGTGGAGGGCGGCGGCTTCATCTTCAACTACCGCGCCGCCGAGACCACCGCCGGGCTGGTGGCGCGGCCGCTGAAGCCGGTTCCCGCCGATGCCGTCCTGGAGGCGCGCTTCGAGAATCCGGCCGGCGGCGAGGCCATCGTGCTGTCGCAGCCGACCTCGGCGGCGCAGCAGAAATACGACTTCACCACGCCGCCGCTGCACGGCGTCGTCAAGGACCGGCCCTACCGGGTGGCGGTGCGGCTCCTCGGCGCCGACGGCGCCGAGCTGCAGAAGATCGAGCTGACATTCCGCTCCAATGTCGACCAGTCGGTCATGCCGGAGCGGCCGCTGACGGTGGGACCGGGCTACCAGCCGGCGCCGCAATAGGCCTTCCTGCCGCTTTGCCGATTCCGCTGCTTTCTTGGCGCTCGGTCACCAAAGAGACTAGAAGCTGGGGCCTGCTGACAGGCAGAGATCAGGAGCCCCGCGAAGCATGAAAACGGAAACCGCCGCCGTCCGCCTGGAGGACTATCGCGCCCCCGACTTTGCCATCGACAGCGTCGATCTCGACATCAGCCTCGACCGCACCGCCACCCGCGTCACGGCGCGCCTGGCGCTGCGCCGGCGCAGCGACGGCGAGGCGCCGCTGGTGCTGGTGGGCGACGAGCTCGTGCTTGTCGGGCTGAAGCAGGACGGCGAGCCGGTGCCGCAGGACCGCTACGACGTGACGCCCGACCGGCTGCAGGTCGACGGCCTGCCGCAGACCTGCACGCTGGAGATCGTCACCGAGATCAACCCGTCGGCCAACACCCAGCTGATGGGCCTCTACCGCTCCGGCTCGGCCTATTGCACGCAGTGCGAGGCGGAGGGCTTCCGCCGCATCACCTATTATCTCGACCGGCCGGACGTCCTGTCGGTGTTCACCACCCGCGTCGAGGCCGACAAGAGCGAGGCGCCGGTGCTGCTCGCCAACGGCAATCCCGGCGAGGCCGGCGACATCCCCGGCACCGGCCGGCACTACGCCGTCTGGCACGACCCCTTTCCGAAGCCGAGCTATCTCTTCGCCATGGTCGGCGGCGACCTCGGCGTCGTGACGGACAGCTTCACCACCATGTCCGGCCGCGAGGTCGAGCTGCGCATCTATTGCGAGCACGGCAAGGAGGCGCGCTGCGCCTATGCCATGGACTCGCTGAAGCGCGCCATGCGCTGGGACGAGGAGGTGTTCGGCCTCGAATACGACCTCGACATCTTCATGATCGTCGCCGTGTCCGACTTCAACATGGGCGCCATGGAGAACAAGGGCCTCAACGTCTTCAACGACAAATACGTCCTCGCCGACCCGGACACCGCCAGCGACGGCGACTATGCCCATATCGAGGGCGTCATCGCCCACGAATATTTCCACAACTGGACCGGCAACCGCATCACCTGCCGCGACTGGTTCCAGCTCTGCCTGAAGGAAGGCCTGACCGTCTATCGCGACCAGGAATTCTCGTCCGACATGCGCTCGCGGCCGGTGAAGCGCATCAGCGACGTGCGCACCCTGCAGGCGCGCCAGTTCCCGGAGGACGGGGGGCCGCTGGCGCATCCGGTCCGGCCGGAAATCTATCACGAGATCAACAACTTCTACACGGCGACGGTCTACGAGAAGGGCGCCGAGGTGGTGCGCATGCTGAAGACGATCCTCGGCGAGGACGGCTTCCGCAAGGGCATGAAGCTCTATATCGAGCGCCATGACGGCGAGGCCGCGACGATCGAGGACTTCGTCGCCGCCTTCGCCGACGTCACCAATACCGACCTCTCGCAGTTCCGCCTCTGGTACAGCCAGGCCGGCACGCCGGAGGTGCTGGCGAGCGGCTCCTATGACGAGCGCAACCGCACCTACACGCTGTCGCTGGCGCAGAACATTCCCGCGACGCCCGGCCAGGCGGTGAAGAAGCCGATGCAGATTCCGGTGCGCTTCGGCCTGATCGGCCCGAACGGCGAGGATCTCGTCTTCGACGGCGTCAGCGGCGTCAAGCGCACCGGCGACGTCCTCCACCTGACGGAGCCGAGCCAGACGATCGTCTTCAGCGGCGTCTCGGCGCGGCCGGTGCCGTCGCTGCTGCGCGGCTTCTCCGCGCCGGTGCGGCTGACGATCGACCTGTCGTCGGCCGACCTCCTGTTCCTGCTGCGTACCGATGCCGACAGCTTCAACCGCTGGCAGGCTGCGCAGACGCTGGCGATGCGCCTGCTCATCGCCAATACCCATGCGGCGCGGAGCGGCGCCGCCCCGGCGGCCGACAGCGATTTCATCGAGGCGCTCGGCGCCGTCGCCGAGGATGACGGGCTCGACCCGGCCTTCCGCGCCCAGGTGCTGTCGCTGCCGAGCGAGGCGGACATCGCCCGCGAGATCGGCCGCGACGTCGATCCCGACGCCATCGCCCGGGCGCGCCGGGCGCTGCGCGCCGCCATCGCCGCAAGGCTCGGGAGCCGGCTGGCGCAGCTCTATGACGGCCTCGCCGTCAAGGGTCCCTACCGGCCGGATGCCGACAGCGCCGGCCGCCGCGCCCTGCGCAATGTCGCGCTCGACCTCTTCGTCGCCGGCGAGACGCGCGAGGCCATCGACATGGCGGTGCGCCATTTCGAGGCGGCGGACAATATGACCGACCGCGTCGCGGCGCTCGGCACGCTGACCGCCGCCGCCCTTCCCGAGCGCCGCCCGGCGCTCGATGCCTTCCACGACCGCTACCGCGACGACGCCCTGGTGCTCGACAAGTGGCTGGCGATGGAGGCGATGACGCCGGCGCCGGAAACGCTGGGCCGCATCCGCGAGATCATGAGCGGTGCGGATTTCTCCATGGCCAATCCCAACCGGGTGCGGGCCCTGGTCGGCAGCTTCTCGGCCGGCAACCAGACGCAGTTCAACCGGCCGGACGGCGCCGGCTACGACTTCGTCGCCGACATCGTGCTCGCCCTCGACGCCCGGAACCCGCAGACCGCGGCACGGCTCCTCATCAGCTTCCGCTCCTGGCGGGCGCTGGAGCCGCAGCGGCGGGCCCTTGCCGACGCGGCGCTGAAGCGCATCGCCGCCAGCCCGCAGCTGTCGCGCGACGTCTCCGATATCGTCACCCGCACCCTCGCCTGACCCCAATCCGGGCCTGCCGGAACGGCCGGAGAAAAGTTACCGGCCGTTAACGAATGGCTATGGACAAGGCGATTCGCGTCGATTCAAATAAAACTGATTCGGGGGGCCGGCCCCGAGGTTGCGTGGACATCGACGGGGGCCAAAGATGGCGCGGGCGCATGCCGACGCGTCGCCGGGAGGGCGCGTGCCTTTCCTGGCGAAGCTTACCGGGGGACGGAAGGTCCTCTCCGGGCATGCGCGCCTGCTTGCCCAGCCGGCTTATGAGCGGCTGCTGGCCGCCGAGCCTTTCCTGCGCCGGCTGATCCCGGTCCTCATCGTCATCTTCCTGGCGATCGTCGCGGCGATCCGCTACGTCCAGCTCTACAACATGAAGATTGAGCGCGAGGCCAAGGCGCGCGACACGATCGAGATGCTGTCGACGCTGGTCGCCGGCTCGCTCAACGCCGCCGAGCCGCAGCTTCCCGCCACCACCTTCGACATGGCGCTGCAGAGCGCCCTGGAGGATGCGACGCCGGCCCGCGCCTTCGGCAACGGCCGCACCGCCTATGTCACCGACCAGGACGGCACCATCCTCGCCACGCTGCCGCGCGGCGGCGGCGACGGCCGCAACATCTCCGACTTCCTCAGCGAGGCGCAGCCGCTGCTGATCTTCGGCGCCCGCGCCGGCATCCTGGAAGTGTCGCTGGCCGACGGCCAGACGGCGCTCGCCGCCGCCCGCAGCCTCGTCGGCCGCCTCGGCTCGGTCGTCGTGGTGGAGCCGACCAGCACGCTGCAGGCCGAATGGCGCCGGCAAGTGTCGCTCGACGCCTCGATCTTCGTCGGCACCAGCGTCATCCTGCTGGTCATCCTCTACGGCTATTTCGCCCAGTCGACGCGCGCCCTCGAAGCCGACCGCATCTATGGCGAGACGCATGCGCGCTTCGACATGGCGCTGGCGCGCGGCCGCTGCGGCCTGTGGGACTGGGACCTCGCCTCCGGCCGCATGTTCTGGTCGAACTCGATGTACGACATCGTCGGCCTGCCGGCGCGCGACGGCCTGCTCGGCTTCGGCGAGGTCAACCGCCTCGTCCATCCCGACGACGGCGACCTGATGGCGATCGTCGAATATCTCTACGAGACCGGCGAGACGGCGGTCGACCGCATGTTCCGCATGCGCCATGTGGACGGCCACTGGATCTGGCTGCGTGCCCGCATCGAGCTGGTGGGCGACGCCGGCGAGCCGCATCTCATCGGCATCGCGATGGACACGACCGAGCAGATGCGCATGGCCGAGCGCAACAAGACGGCCGACATCCGCCTGCGCGACGCCATCGAAACCATCACCGAGGCCTTCGTGCTGTGGGACGCCGACAACCGGCTGGTGATGTGCAATTCCAAGTACCAGCAGCTGCACGGCCTGCCCGACGGCGCCGTGCAGCGCGGCACGCCCTATGGCGAAGTCATCGCCGCCGGCCGCCAGCCGATCGTCCGCGCCCAGATCCCCTCCGAGGGGCGGCCCGAGGAAGGGGCGCGCAGCTTCGAGGCGCAGCTCGAGGACGGCCGCTGGCTGCAGATCAACGAGCGCCGCACCAAGGACGGCGGCTTCGTCTCGGTCGGCACCGACATCACCCAGGTCAAGCGCCACGAGGAGCGCGCCGTCGACGGCGAGAAGCGCCTGATGGCGACCATCGCCGACCTGCGGCAGTCGCGGCAGAAGCTGGAGCTGCAGGCGCAGCAGATGGTCGAGCTCGCCGAGAAATATGCCGAGGAGAAGGACCGCGCCGAGGAAGCCAACCGCACCAAGTCGGAATTCCTCGCCAATATCAGCCACGAGCTGCGCACGCCGCTCAACGCCATCATCGGCTTCTCGGAGATCATGCAGTCCGGCATGTTCGGCCCGCTCGGCTCGCCGAAATATGCCGAGTACAGCGCCGATATCCATGCCAGCGGCACCTATCTCCTCGGCGTCATCAACGACGTGCTCGACATGTCGCGCATCGAGGCCGGCCGCATGATGCTGTCCTACGAGGACCTGGTCCTGACCGACCTCGTCGAGGACTCGCTGCGCGTCGTCAATGCCCAGGCGGAGACGCAGAACCTGTCGGTGACGGCCGATATCGAGCCCGGCCTCCACTTCGTCGGCGACCGCCGGTCGATCAAGCAGATCATGATCAATCTCCTGTCCAACGCGGTGAAGTTCACACCGCCCGGCGGCAGCATCGCCGTGCGGGCGCGGCGCACCGGCACGTCGATCAGCTTCTCCGTCGAGGACAGCGGCATCGGCATCCCGCGCGAGGCGATCGGCAAGCTGGCGCGGCCGTTCGAGCAGGTGCAGAACCAGTTCACCAAGAGCCACAAGGGCTCCGGCCTCGGCCTCGCCATCACCCGCTCGCTGGCCGAGCTGCATGGCGGCGCGATGCGCATCCGCTCGCAGGAAGGCAAGGGCACCATCGTCTCGGTGCGCCTGCCGATGCGCCCAGCGCCGGCGGCGGAAGCGCCGGCGGCGTGAGGGCTATTCTCGTCGGCGGCAACTTGGTTGCCGTCCAGTGCCAGCGTCGTGCTCAGCGCCGGCCGGAACAACGCCGGGCGGTTCGCACCGCCCTTTCAACCCCCCACCGGCGTCGTGGCCGGACTTGATCCGGCCATCCACGCGAACACGGATGGCGCGGAAGGAGGTGCGTCCGCAAGGCGTTCTTTTCGGCACGCGCGGTGTTCGCGTGGATGCCCGGGTCTTCGCCCGGGCATGACGCAGCTGAGGCGATGGCGTTCCGTACTGAGACGGCGGAGTGAACACGAGAGCCGGGGCAAGCAATACGGCACAGGGGTTCCCTGGATCACGCAAGCTCAAGACGCAGCGAGCGGCCAACAGCCTTGGCTGCCCGAGGCGGCCGGCCGGAAGGGCTTCCGCCGGCCGGGCCTTTCAACTCGTAGGGTGGACAAGGTGGAGCCTTGCCCACGCGATCACGAACCCCCTCGCCGGCGACGGAACAACCGCGTGGGCAAGCCTTGGCTTGCCCACCCTACGGCGCCTTCAGCGATCAGTCGCGGTCGAAGCGGCCGTCGCGGTCACCGTCGCGATCGCGCTGCGGTCCGCGGTGAAACCCGTCGTCGGGGCCGAAGCGATGGCCGCGGTGGATGCCGTCGCCCGGGCCGAAGCGGTGATGGCCGCGGAACTCCATGCCGCCGAACCTCATGCCACCTAAGCTCATGCCGCGATAGGCGCGCCGCATCTCCTGACGGTCGACGCGGCCGTCATCGTTGCGGTCCATCAGCGAGAAGCGCTTGCGCGGCTGCGATTCCGCCTCGGCGCGCGACACCTCGCCGTCGCCGTTGATGTCGAGCTCGGCGATCAGCCGGTCGCGCATCCGCTCCATGCGCTGGCGCAGCATGGCGTCGACCTCGTCCTTGGTGACGATGCCGTTGCCGTCGGCGTCGAGGCGCTCGAAGCGGCGGTCGTCGCGGGCGAAATACTCGCCGAAATCGATGGCGCCGTCGCCATTGGCGTCAAGCCCGCCAAGGCCGCGCAGGCCGCGCTGACCGCGCTGGCCGCGCCGCGCCTCGCCTCGCTCCTGGCCATCCCGGCCACGCCGCCAGTCGCGGTCACGGCCGTCACGGGCCTCGTCGCCGCGCCAGTGCCGCTGGCGATCGGCGCCGGGCCGGTCGGCGCCGGGCCGGTCGGCCTCGTCGGGTGATGCGGCGGGCTGTTCGGCCTGCGCCTGCGGCTGGGCGGGCTCGGGCTCCAGCGCAAGGCTGCTGCCCGCCATCACCGCCAGGCCCGTCGAGGCAAGAAGGGCGATCCAAAGGGTTTTCATTCCGGCAGTCTCCGTAATAGGCGGCGCCCCCAAAGCACGTTGGTCAAACGCGCTCGGGCGGCGCTTCCGTCGGAACGGCGCCGAGAATGCGGACAAAGACGGCGCGCACCGCCGCCTCGGTGTCGCGCAGATGCGCGTCCAGCGTGGCGAAATCGGGCATCTCGCCGGCGCGGGCGAGAAGCCGCAGCAGGCCGGCCGGCGCCGCCTGCGGATCGAAGAGGCCGGTCACCGACAGGCGCAGGATCTGCGTGAGGTTCTGGTAGAGGCGCAAGGCCGGCAGCAGCACCGCCGCGGCGCCGGCCTGCAGCAGGCTGAGCCGGGCAGCCGCCGCCAGCACCGCCTCGGTCTCGACGCTGAGGATCTCCGGATGGGCACCGCCATGGCGCAGCGCCAGGTACTGGGCGATGAACTCGATATCGACGATGCCGCCCGGCGCCTGCTTGAGGTCCCACGGCCCCTCGCCGCCCTTCTCCGCCTCGACGAGGCCGCGCATCTCGACGACGTCGCGCTTCAGCTTCGCCTCGGGGCGCTTCTGGCGCAGCACGTCGCCGACGACCTCGCCGGCGCGCGCCACAAGCGCCGCATCGCCGGCGATCGGCCGGGCGCGGGTCAGCGCCATGTGCTCCCAGGTCCAGGCGTCCCTGGCCTGATAGGCGGCGAAGGCGTCGATGCTCGTCGCCAGCGGGCCGGCATGGCCGGACGGGCGGAGGCGGAAATCCACCTCGTAGAGGCTGCCTTCGGCCGTCGGGGCCGACAGGGCGGCGACGAGGCGCTGCGTCAGGCGGGCGTAATATTGCGACGGCGTCAGCGGGCGCGGCCCGTCCGAGCCGGCGGCGTCCGGCGCCATGTCGTAAAGGAGGATGAGGTCGAGATCGGAGGCGGCGGTCATCTCGCGGCCGCCGAACTTGCCCATGGCGATCAGCGCCGCTTCGCCGCCCGGCAGGCGGCCATGGGCGTTCTCGAACTCCTGCCCGACGCGGGCGAAGAGCTCCGCCACCAGGAGGTCGGCGAGGTCGGCGAAGGCGACGCCGGCGCGGCGCGCATCGATGGTGCCGGCGACCAGGCGGACGCCGATCAGGAAGGACTGCTCGTCGCCGAAGATGCGCGCCCGGTCGAGCACGTCCTCGTAGGACACGGCCTGCGCCAGCGTCGCCTCGAGCCGCTCGGCAAGGGTGTCGCGGTCCGGCACGGTGCCGAAGAAATGCGGCTCCAGCACCGCGTCGACGACATGGGCGCGGCGGACGATCGTCTCGGCCAGCCGCGGCGCCGAGCCGAGGATCGTGGCGAGGAGGCGCAGCAGCGCCGGGTTCGATCCGAGCAGCGCGAAGAGCTGCACGCCGGCCGGCAGGCGGCCGAGAAAGCGGTCGAAGGCGAGGAAGGCGGCATCGGCATTGTCGGTGCCGGCAAGGGCATCGAGAAGGGCCGGCGTGATCTCGGTCAGCAGCTCGCGCGCCGTCGCCGAGCGCATCGCCGGATAGCGCCCGAAATGCCAGGCGCGAACGGTGCGCGTCACCTCGGCCGGGTTGCGGTAGCCGAGGCGCGACAGCGTCTCCAGCGTCTCCGGATCGTCCTCGTCGCCGGTGAACACCAGGCTGCCGCCGGAGGTGGTGAGGGACGGCGCGCTCTCGAACAGGCGCGCATAATGCTCCTGCACGCTCTCCAGGATCGGCCGCAGCCACCTGTCCAGCCGGGCGGCGGTGGCAAGGCCGCACAGCCGGGCGATGCCGGCCAGCGCCTCCGGATCCTCCGGCAGGGTGTGGGTCTGCTCGTCGGCGACCATCTGCAACCGGTGCTCGACGCCGCGTAGGCTGCGATAGGCAGCCGACAGCGCCTCGGCGGCCTCGGCGGCGATCCAGCCTTCCCGCGCCAGGGCGGCCAGCATGTCGAGCGTGCGCCTTCCGCGCAGCGACGGGTTGCGGCCGCCGGCGATGAGCTGCTGCGTCTGGACGAAGAACTCGATCTCGCGGATGCCGCCGCGGCCGAGCTTGAGATTGTGGCCGGCAACGGCAACGCTGGCATGGCCGCGATGGTCGTGGATCTGGCGCTTGATCGAATGGATGTCGGCGATCGCCGCGTAGTCGAGATATTTGCGCCAGATGAAGGGCGCCAGCTCGGCAAGCAGCGCCTCGCCGGCGGCGATGTCGCCGGCCGCCGGCCGCGCCTTGATCAGCGCCGCGCGTTCCCAGTTCTGGCCGGCGCTCTCGTAATAGGCGAGCGCCGCGCCGCGCGAGATCGCCACCGGCGTCGAGCCGGGATCGGGCCGCAGCCGCAGGTCGGTGCGCAGCACATAGCCGTCGGCGGTGTACTCGGAGAGGATGCGCACCAGCTTGCGCGTCAGCCGCGCATAGAAGGGCGACGGCTCCACCGCCTCCGCCAGCTGCGCCGCCGCCGGATCGTAGAAGGAGATGAGATCGATATCGCTGGAATAGTTGAGCTCCCCTGCCCCGCCCTTGCCCATGGCGAGCAGGATCCAGCCGGAGCCGCGCTGCGGGTCGTTAAGGTCGGGCAGGCCGATCGCGCCGGCCTGGTGCTCCTGCAGCAGCGCCAAGGCGGCGGCTGAAGCCAGCGCCGCGTCGGCAAAGGCGGTGAGCGCCGCCATGACGGTGTCGACGTCCCAGGCGCCGCCGAGATCGGCCAGAGCGATCAGCAGCGCCGACGCCGCGCGCAGGCGCCGGAGCTCGGCCATGACAGCCTCGATGCCGTCGCCGCGCCAGGCCTGGCGCGCCGCCGTCACCAGCCCGGCATGGTGCGTCTCCGGGTCGTGGGTGAGCAGTTCCACGAGCCGCGCCGGGTCGTCGAGGATGAGGCTGCGCAGGAACGGCGCATTGTCCATGATGCCGGCGAGCAGGCTCTCCGCGCCGGGCGTCAGCGCCGCCGCCAGCGCGGCTGCCGAGCCATCCTCCGCGGCGCGGGCGCGCAGATCGGCCAGCCGCGCCTTGCCGGCCCGCGCCGAGGCCGGCTTCACCAGAGGCTGCAGCATCCGGCTCAGCGATTCGCCTGCGGTCTCGACCTTAGCTCGCGCCTCTTTTCTTGCTGCCATGCCCACCTCCTGTCGGAGACAGACATTGCGCAAGCGCCCGGCAAAGTCGACCCGTGCGCCTCAGCGCCGTAGGGTGGGCAAGCGCCGCAGGCGTTTGCCCACGCGGTCATCCTACGACGGCGCATGACCGCGTGGGCAAAGCTTCGCCTTGCCCACCCTACGGTGCTCCGGATGACGAGGATGGGCGATGATTCAGGCGGCAGCCGTCTTCATCGGCAGGCGCAGCGTCACCAGGAGGCCGGGATTGTTGTCGCCGAGGGTGATCGAGCCGCCATGCAGGTGGACGACGGCGGCGACGAGGCTGAGGCCGAGGCCGCTGCCCGGCTCCGAACGGCTCTTCTCCAGGCGCACGAAGCGCTCCAGGACGCGCTCGCGGTCGGCTTCCGGCACGCCGGGGCCATTGTCGGCGACGGAGACGGCCATGGCGTCGCCGTCGCGCCAGGCCCTGATCGACACGGCCGCCTGCCGCGTCTCGCCCGGCGCCGCATGGGCATATTTGATGGCATTGTCGACGAGATTGGCGACCGCCTGGCTGAGCAGTTCGCGGCTGCCCTTGAGCGGCAGCGGGCCGGCGGCGTCGATCGCCAGGGCGACGCCCGCCTCCTCCGCCACCGGCTCGTAGAGCTCGGCGATATCGCCGACGATGCCGGCAAGGTCGACATCGACCTCGGCATCGGCCGGCGCCCCCGCCTCGACGCGGGCGATCATCAGCAGCGCGTCGAAGGTGCGGATAAGCTGGTCGGCCTCCTCGATCGTCGCCTCCAGCACCTCGCGGCTCGCCGCCTTGGGATCGGCGGCGACGGCCGTCTCCAGCCGGTTGCGCATGCGCGTCAGCGGCGTCTTGAGGTCGTGAGCGATGTTGTCCGACACTTCCTTGAGGCCGGTCATCAGATGCTCGATGCGCCCCAGCATGACGTTGAGGCTGGCCGCCAGGCGGTCGAATTCGTCGCCGGTGCCGATGACGTCGAGGCGGCCGGTCAGGTCGCCGTCCATGATGCGGCGGCTGGTGGCGGTTATCGAATCGATGCGCTGCAGGACGCGGCGGCTGACGAAGAACCAGCCGATGACGCCGAGCACGATCATCAGCGCCACGGCAAGGCCGATGGCCTGCTGGACGATCTCGGTGAAGCGGTCGCGCTCGGCGATGTCGCGGCCGACGAGGAGGTTGAAGCCGCCGGGAAGCCGCGCCACCTGCACCATCGCCTGGCGCTGCGTCCCGCCCTCGGCCTGGTAGGGCAGCGTCACCGGCCGCTCGACGGCGCTGGTGAGGAGCGCCGCCGGCATCTGCGCGACATTGCCGGCCAGCGCCTGGCCGGTGGCGTCGGTGAGCAGGTAGAGGCTGGCGCCCGGCTGGCGGCTACGGAACTCGATGGCGTTCATCATGCCGATGAGGCCGCCGCTGTTCCACTGGTCGGCGAGGCCGCGGAACTCGGTCTCGATCGTCTCGCTGACCTGCCGGTTGAGCAGCTGGTTGGTCGAATAGGTGACGTAGACGACGAAGAACACCGCAAACGCAGAGAACACCACGAAATAGAGCGCGGAGAGCCGGAAGGCGGTGGTGTTGACGATCCTACCGACCGACGTCACGGATCATGTATCCGGCGCCGCGCACCGTCTGCAGCAGCGGTTCGGCGAAGCCCTTGTCGATCTTGGCGCGCAGCCGCGAGACATGGACGTCGATGACGTTGGTCTGCGGGTCGAAATGATAGTCCCAGACATTTTCCAGCAGCATGGTGCGGGTCACCACCTGCCCGGCATGCTTCATCAGGTATTCCAGCAGGCGGAACTCGCGCGGCTGCAGCGGGATCGCCTTGCCGTCGCGCGTCACGGTATGGCCGAGCCGATCGAGCTCCAGCCCGTCGACGCGGTAGACGGTCTCCGCCTCGCCGGGCTTGCGCCGCCGCGCCAGCACCTCGACGCGGGCGAGCAGCTCGGAAAAGGCATAGGGCTTGGAGAGATAGTCGTCGCCGCCGGCGCGCAGGCCCGTGACGCGGTCGTCGACCTGGCCGAGGGCCGACAGGATGAGCACCGGCGTCTCGTCGCCGCGCTTCCGCAGTTCCTCGATGATCGACAGGCCGTCGCGGCCCGGCAGCATGCGGTCGACGACCAGCACGTCGTAATTGCCGTCCATCGCCATCTCGGCGCCGGTATTGCCGTCGGCGGCATGGTCGGGCACGTGCCCCGCCTCGCGCAGCGCCTTCGCCAGATAGGCGGCGGTCTCCTTGTCGTCTTCGATGATCAGGATGCGCATGCCGCGGCCGAGAATCCCTGGGTCTCCGAGGAGCCCTAGACTGGGGCCGAGGGCCCCGTAAAAACAAGCGGCAGGCTGGAGGTCCAGCCTGCCGCCGTGTGGAGCGGGAGCGTCGGGGGCGACACGGGTGCGCTCCCGCCCCTTTTCCTTTCGTCAGGCTGCGAAGGGCAGCGCGACGAAATGGGTCTGGTCGTCCTGGGCGGAGCGGACGCGCAGCAGCACCGCCTTGAGGCCGTTCTCGCGCGCCTTGGCGACGGCAGCCTCGACCTCGGCCGGGCTGTTCACCTGGATGGTGCCGACGGCGACGATGACATCGCCTTCCTGCAGGCCGTTCTCGGCGGCGGTGCCGTCCGGGTCGATGCTGGTGATCACCACGCCCTGGTCGGACGGGCTCACCTGCATGCCGAAGCCTTCGAAGGCCGACGGCAGGGCGTCGGCGCCCGGCTGCTCCAGGGCGGCCTGCTGCTCGGTGCCCGGCATGGTGCCGAGGGTGACCGGCAGCTCGGTCTGCTTGCCGTCGCGCCACAGGGTCAGCTTGACCTCGGTGTTGGGCTGGTAGCCGGCAATCTTCACCGCCAGGTCGCGGGCGTCGTTCACCGGTTTGCCGTCGACCGCGGTGATGGCGTCGCCGGACCGGAGGCCGGCCTTCTCGGCCGGGCTGCCCGGCTGCGGATCGCTGACCAGGGCGCCATGCGCCTCGTTCAGCGCCAGGCCGTTGGCGAGGTCAGGCGTGATCGACTGGATCTGGACGCCCAGCCAGCCGCGCACCACCGAGCCATGGTCCTTGAGGCTGGCGATGACCGATTCGGCCGTCGACGACGGGATGGCGAAGGCGATGCCGACATTGCCGCCGGTCGGCGAGAAGATCGCCGTGTTGACGCCGACGACCTCGCCCTGGAGGTTGAAGGCCGGACCGCCGGAATTGCCGCGGTTCACCGCCGCGTCGATCTGCAGGAAGTCGTCATAGGGGCCTTCGCCGATCTGGCGGCCGCGGCCGGAGACGATGCCCGCCGTGACGGTGCCGCCGAGGCCGAACGGGTTGCCGACCGCCACCACCCAGTCGCCGACGCGCACGTCGCCTTCGGCGAACTTGACGTAGGTGAAGGTGTGGTCGCCGTCGACCTTGATGAGGGCGAGGTCGGTCTTGTCGTCCTTGCCGATCAGCTTGGCCGGATATTCGGTGCCGTCATTCATGATGACGGTGAATTCATTGGCGCCGTCGACGACGTGGTTGTTGGTGACGACGTAGCCGTCTTCGGAAATGAAGAAGCCGGAGCCGAGGCTGATCGTCGGCCGGCGCATCTGGCGCTGGATGTCGGGATTATCCTGGAACTCACGGAAGAAGCGCTCGAGCGGCGAGCCGTCCGGCACCTCGAACTGGCGGCCATTGGGGCCGACCATGCCCATCTGCTTGGGGCTCGCCTCGGAGCGGACGCGGATGCCGACGACGGCCGGGCTGACCTTGTCGACGATGTTGGCGAAGCTCGGCAGCTGGTTGGGCTGGTCGATCGTCACCGCCTCGGCATAGGCCTGATGCGTCGGCAGGGCGCCGCTGCCCACCAGGGCGCCGCCGAGAACCATGGCCAGGGCGGTTCCGAGCAGGACCGTCCGGCGCGCCGCCGGCGCTACCCGGCGGGTGGAAGGGGAAGAAGATTCGGTCATGTCGATCTCCATTGAGCCGGGATCACGGGACGGACAGGCATCGCCTGCCGTTCCTGCTCAATATGAAAACGACGACCTTACAAGCGCCTGTCGGGCGCATTAAACGTTGGTAATGCGTCCGCCGACCGGGCAAGGCCGCGTAGGGTGGGCATGGCGAAGCCTTGCCCACGCTGTCTTTCGGCACCGACGTCTGGCCGCGTGGGCAAGCGCCTGCGGCGCATGCCCACCCTACGCGTCCGGCGACTGCTCCAGCAGCGCCTTCAGCCGCTTTTCCTCTTCCGGCGACAGGGCGGCGGCGGGCACCGCATGCGCGTTGCGGCGGCGCAGGAAGAGGAAGATCAGCACGCCGCCGCCGATGAGGACGAGCGGCGGCGCCGCCCACAGAAGCACCGTGTGCAGCGACAGCCGCGGCTTCAGCAGGACGAATTCGCCGTAGCGGGCGACGAGATAGTTGATCACATCGGCGTCGCTGTCGCCGGCGACGAGCCGTTCGCGCAGCAAGAGGCGCACGTCGCGGGCAAGGTCGGCGTCCGAATCGTCGATCGACTGGTTCTGGCAGACCATGCAGCGCAGCTCGGCCGACAGCGCCCTTGCCCGCGCCTCCAGCGCCTTGTCGGGCAGCACCTCGTCGGGCTGCACGGCCAGCGCCGGGGCGCTGAACAGCGCCCCGAGAACGGCAAGCACGGCGGCGAGGCGGCGCATGGCTACTCGGCCGGCACCGCAGCGGCCTTGCGGGCCGGCCGCGGCGCGCCGACGCGGAAGCGCCGGTCGGACAGCGAGGCAATGCCGCCGGCGACCATGATCAGCGCCCCCAGCCAGATCAGCGTGATCAGCGGCTTCCAGTAGATCCGCACGGTGACCAGCGGGTTCTCGGCGGTGGCGTCCGACGGCGTCACCTGCGTGGCCGGGCGGCTCGCCTGGTCGCAGGGATTGGCGAGCGGCGGCTCGACATCGCCGAGCGACACGTAGAGCTGCGAGAAGCCGAAGGTGCGGATCGCCGATTCGGTGGTCGGCTGCGTGCGCGCCAGATAGCAGCGCTTCTCCGGCTCCATCGTGGCGATGACGCGGCCGTCGCGCCGGGCCGTCATCTCGACGGCAGTGGCGAGATAGCCGGCGGTATCGGCCGGGCGCAGGCGATCGAGCGTCAGCTCGACGCCGGACACGGTGGCGGTGTCGCCGATGCGCATGGCGAGGATCGTCTCGGTCTGCCAGGTCGTCGAAGCGACGATGCCGAGCACCGTGGCGCCGAGGCCGAAATGCGCCAGCGCCGTGCCGAAGGCCGAGCGCGGCAGGCCGACCAGCCGGCGCGCCGAATTGGCGAGGCTGGTGCGGAAGAGCTGGGCGCGGAAGGCGAGCTCCGACAGGGCGCCGAGCATCAGCCAGGCGGCAAGGCCGATGCCGAGCGCCGCCAGGATGTGGCTGACGCCAGCGACCGCCGCCACGACGATCACCGCCAGCAAGGCGGCGCCGAAGGCGAACATCAGCCGCTGCGCCGCGGCATAGAGGTCGCCGCGCTTCCAGGCGAGCATCGGCCCGAACGGCACGGCGATCAGCAGCGGCAGCATCAGCGGCCCGAAGGTCATGTTGAAGAAGGGCGGCCCGACGGAGATGCGGTCGCCGGTCAGCGCCTCCAGCAGCAACGGATAGAGCGTGCCGATGAGGACGGTGGCGCAGGCCGCCGTCAGGAACAGGTTGTTGAGGACCAGCGAGCCCTCGCGGCTGATCGGCGCGAAGACGCCGCCCTGCGACAGGGAGCCGGCGCGGAAGGCGAAGAGCGCCAGGCCGCCGCCGATGAAGACGGCGAGGATGACGAGGATGGCGATGCCGCGGGCCGGGTCGGAGGCGAAGGTATGCACCGAGGTCAGGACGCCGGAGCGGACCAGGAAGGTGCCGAGCAGGCTGAGACTGAAGGCGAGGATCGCCAGCAGCACCGTCCACACCTTCAGCGCCTCGCGCTTCTCCATCACCAGCGCCGA
>CAZAAW010000025.1:0-36666 GCA_964483325.1 uncultured Hyphomicrobiales bacterium | reverse complement strand
AAACTGTCCACGATGTCTCCGAACGCATGTCCACCATGTCCCCGGTCCATACACGCAGTGGGGAGGGTGGCCCCGGCGGTAGCCGGGGTCGGGTGGGGAGCGCCGCCGGGCATTTCGCACGACGCTGCGTCAGTGCAGGACGAGACTCCCGACCATGCGGATTTCGGCCGGGCTGATCAGCCGGTGATGCGCCACCTGGACCGAGTGCAGCGGTCCCTCGAGCTCGCGGCGCCAGAAGGCGAGGAAGCGATTGAGGCCGGGAAATTCCGGCGCGAGATCGTAATCCTGCCAGACAAAGGTCTGGAGAAGCTCATTATGGTCGGGCAGATGGTAGAGGATATGCGCCGTCGTCAGGCCGTAGCCCTTCAACTGGCGTTCGAAGGCAGATGAGGTTGCTGGAACCGACGTCATGGATGCGAAACCTTTCTCGTGACGACAGCCAAGCCTGTGCCGGACATGACGCAACTTCAACCGGTTATCCCGCGAAAAGTTGCTCCCGGCGTTACTTTGGCAGCATGTCCGGCCGACTGCTGACGACGGCTTGAAAAACTCAGGCGGGCAGCGCCGCGCCGGCCGCCTGCAGGGCTTCGACCGTGTCGAGATCGGTCGCCACTTCCGCGCCCATCTCGATCCGCGCCACGACATCGGCATGCGCCGCGATGAGGCCCCTGGCGCCGGTATCGCCGGCTATCGCCGCCAGCTCGGCAAAGAAGCGGCGATCCCACAGGACGGGGTTACCCTGGCGGCCATCGAAGGTCGGGACGACGATCGGCCGCGCCTCGGTATGATAGGCGTCGATCAGACGATCGACCGTTGCCGCGGTTACGCCGGGCATGTCGGCAAGGAGGATCGCTGTCGCGTCGATATCGGGCGGCAGGGCCTCGATGCCGGTCCGCAGCGACGAGGCAAGGCCGGTGGCGTAGGCCGGATTGTGCACCTGGATCACCTCCAGGTCGTCGAGCGCCGTCGCTACGTCGGCGGCGCGGTGTCCCGTCACCACCACGACCATGGCGGCGCGGCTGGCGAGCGCTGCCTCGGCGGCGATGCGGACGAGCGGCCGGCCGGCGATTGTCGCCAGCAGCTTGTTGGGCCCGCCCATGCGGCGCGCCTCGCCGGCGGCCAGCACCACGGCGGCGACCTTGGGACCGCCGGCATGGCGCGGATGCGGCCGGCTGGCGATGTCCATCATCAGTCCGCCGACGCCGAAGCCGGAAATATCGCCGGAGCCGACGGCGAGCCCGGCGAGAAGCCGGTTCAGCACCCAGTCGAAGCCGTTCTCGCGCGGGCTGCGGGCGCAGCCGGGCGCTCCGACCACCGGCACGCCGTCGAGGTCGCCGAGGACCAGCAGGTTGCCCGGATCGACCGGCATCCCGACATGGGCGACGCGGCCCCCCGCCGCGACGATGCCCTCCGGCACGACGTCGCCGGCATCGACGACCGCCGAGGCGCCGAAGACGATGAGCAGGTCGGCGCCGTCCGCCTTCTGCCGGCGCAGCGCCTCGCCGATCGCCGCCGCGTCGTGCGGCAGGCGGATTTCCGACATCACGGCCGAACCGGCCTTCGCCAGCCGCTCGTCGAGGACGCGGCGGGTCTTGTCCATCGTGGCCGGCTTCAGCGACGGCAGCTTCGTCGCCACCAGGCCGACCCGAAGCGGCCGGAAGGAAGCGATGTCGAGCGATCGCCCGGCCCGCGCCAGGCTCTCGACGCGGCGCACCGACTCCTCGCGCACGGCATAGGGAATGATCTTGACGGTCGCCACCATGCGGCCGTCGGAGACGACGCTGTAGGGCGCCAGGGTGGCGATGGTGATGGCCGCGTCGACGCGGTTCATCGCATCGACGGCGTCGCGGTCGATCAGCAGCAGGCCGGTCGCGGCGGCATGGAGGTTGGACCTGCCGGTCGCCGCCGGCTCGGCGCCGATGGAAGGCGAGGCGAGCGCCGCGGCGATGCGGCGGGCTGCCTCGTCCTCGTGCACGTCTCCCACCTCCAGTCGGGCGACGGCAACCTCCGTCATGCCCGCCGCGGCGAGCGCCCGGAGATGCTCGGCCGTCAGCCGCACGCCCTTGCGGATCGGCCCGGACGCCCCGACGAGGCTGTGCGCCAGGATGGCGCCTTCGGCGTCCGCCAAAGGGAGCGGTCCGAATTTCATGCCGCCGTCGCCCTGAGGTCGTCCTTGCCGCGACTGCGCAGCGCGGCGATGACCTCGCCGAGGATGGCGACGGCGATCTCCGCCGGCGACTGCGCCCCGATGGCAAGGCCGATCGGCGCATGGATGCGCTCCAGCGCCGAAGCCGCAATGCCGCGCTGGCGCAGGCGCTCGAGCCGCGAGGCATGCGTCTTGCGGCTGCCGAGGGCGCCGACATAGAAGCAGCCGGCGGCCAGCGCCGCCTCCAGCGCCGGATCGTCGATCTTCGGATCATGGGTGAGGACGGCGAGCCCGGTATAGGCATCGAGCCCGAGCCGCGGCAGGGCTTCGTCCGGCCATTCGGCGTAGAGCGGCACGTCGGGAAAGCGCTCCGGCGTCGCGAAGGCGGTGCGCGGATCGATCACGCTCATGTCCAGCCCGGCGACCCGCGCCATCGGCGCCAGCGCCTGACTTATGTGCACCGCGCCGATGACGACGAGGCGCGGCGGCGGCACGCTGACGGTGAGGAAGACCGGGCCGCCGGCGCCTTCCACGAGCCGCGAGACACCGGTGCGGAAGCCTTCGCCGAGTGGCGCCGCCAGCGGGTCGGCGGCGCTCTCCGCCTCCAGCACCAGCCTGCCGGCGCCGCTGGCAAGGTCGGTCACCACGATGGCCGCCTGCCGCGCCGCGCGGGCGGCGTTCAGGCGGCGGAGAACGTCACGGTCCATTTCGTTCAGGAGACCCGCTCGACATAGACCTTGATGCGGCCGCCGCAGCTCAGGCCGACCCGCCAGGCGGTATCGTCCGCAACGCCGAATTCCAGCAGCCGCGGCTTGCCGGCGGCGATGACGTCGAGCGCTTCCGTCACCACGGCGCCCTCGACGCAGCCGCCGGACACCGACCCCTCGAAATTGCCCTCGGCATCGACCACCAGGTGGCTGCCGACCGGGCGCGGCGCCGAGCCCCAGGTCTCGACCACCGTCGCCAGCGCGATCTCGCGACCGGCATCGCGCCAGGCCTCGGCAATGGCCAGCACGTCCCCATCCTGCACAGCCTGCGTCACGGGAGTCCCTCCTGCACCCATTGTGTCAGGAAGAGACTCCCGCTTTGCGGGCGCCGGCGCAAGCGCTGCGATCAGTGGGCGATGCGCCAGATGGTGCCGTTGCCGTCCTCGCTGACCAGCAGAGAGCCGTCCTGCGCCATGGTGACGCCGACCGGTCGTCCCCACACCGACTTGTCGTCATTGACGAAGCCGGTCATGAAATCGATGTAGGCGCCGTTCGGCTTGCCGTCCTGCATCGGCAGGCGCACCACCTTGTAGCCGGTGCGCGAGCCGCGATTCCACGAGCCGTGCAGCGTGACGAAGGCGCTGCCCTGGTACTCCGCCGGGAACATCGAGCCGCTGTAGAAGGCGACGCCGAGCGGCGCCGAATGCGGCTGGATGAGGACATCCGGGACCGTCACCTTGTCGGCGAGGTCGAGGCGGGCATCCTTGTGCCGCGGGTCCTGGTTGTTGCCGATATAGTACCAGGGCCAGCCGTAGAAGCCGCCCTCCTGGACCGTCGTGACATAGTCGGGCGGCAGGTTGTCGCCGAGCCCGTCGCGCTCGTTGGTGGCGCACCAGACGGCGCCGTTCTCCGGCTGGACGCCGAGACCGGCGCAGTTGCGAATGCCGGTCGCGAAGAGGCGCATGTTCTTGCCGTCCGGATCGGCGACCCACACCGCGGCGCGGTTCTCCTCCGTTTCCCACAGCGCGCCGAGCCCCTTCTCGGCCTCGACGGCGGCGATCTGGTCCGCCGGCAGCGGCTCCATCGCCTCCGCGACGTTGGACGCCGAGCCGACCGCCACATAAAGGCGGCTGCCGTCGGGCGAGAAACCGATGTCGCGCGTCCAGTGGCCGCCGGTCGGCAGCTCGGGAATCACGACTTCCGGTTCGCCCGAGGCCTTGAGGTCGCCCTCCTGATAGGCAAAGCGCACCACCCTGTCGGCCGCCCCGACATAGACGAATTCGGGCTTATCGGGCGGATAGAAGGCGATGCCATAGGCCTGGCTGAGGCCGGTGGCATAGACCTCGTTGGCGGCAAGCGTTCCGTCGGCGCCGAGGCGCAGGACGCGCACCTGGTCGGCGCCGCTCTCGGCCAGGAAGATGTCGCCATTGGGCGCCGTGCGCAGGACGCGCGGCGTCTCCAGGCCGTCGGCGAGGAGCGTAGCGGTGAAGCCTTCCGGAACCTGCGGCATCGCCCCCTCCGGCCGCGCCACGGTGGCGGGGCCGTTGCTCTCCGAGCTCGTCATGTAGGGTGCCAGCAGGTCCTCCTTGTTGATGAGGCGCACCTGTCCCGGCCGGTCTTTGGTATAGTCGCCATAGGCGTCCGCCCCCATCAGGGGCTCGCCCGGCTGCTGGGCCTGCGCGGCTGCAGCTCCCAGTCCCGCCATTCCTGCAACCACCGCCATCATCATACCCTTGCGCATCTTTTCTGCTCCCATGGCCTCGGCGCTGACTAAACTCGGTCCAGACGCAATTCGTTCAACCCTGCATGCCGGAGAACGGCGCGCAACCATGGTCAAGCCATCGTGAGCATCGACGCAACGTCGCTGTCGCGGCAGGAACTGGCGGCGCTGCTCGACTGGTATGTCGCGGCCGGCGTCGATATCGCCGTCAGCGATGTCCCGGTGGACCGCTTCGCACCGCGCGCCGAGCGCCGCCCTGCCGTGCCGCCACCGGCCGAACCGGTCGCCCAGGCCGAACCGGCGGTCACCCCTGCCGCGCCTGCCGCCGGCCCGGCGCCGGCGACGCCCGACGAGACCGAGCGGGCGGCACGCCTCGTCGCCGCCCAGGCGAGGACGCTGGACGAGTTGCGCGATGCCCTCGCCCGCTTCGAGGGCTGTGCCCTGCGCACCACCGCCACCAATCTCGTCTTCGCCGACGGCACGCCCGGCAGCCGGGTGATGTTCGTCGGCGAGGCGCCCGGCCGCGAGGAAGACCTCCAGGGCCTGCCCTTCGTCGGCCGCTCGGGCCAGCTGCTCGACCGCATGCTGGCGGCGATCGGCCTCAGCCGCGACAGCGTCTATATCGCCAATGTCGTGCCGTGGCGGCCGCCAGGAAACCGCACGCCGACGCCACAGGAAACAGCCGCCTGCCGCCCCTTCCTGGAGCGCCAGGTCCAGCTCGCCAACCCGGAGTTCCTGATCTGCCTCGGCAATGCGGCGGCCAAGGAGCTGTTCGCCACCGGCGAAGGCATCCTGCGCATGCGCGGCAAGTGGCGCGACCACGACACCGGCGAGCGGCGGATCCGCGCCATGGCCATGCTGCATCCGGCCTATCTGCTGCGGCAGCCGCTGCAGAAGCGGCTCGCCTGGCGCGACCTCCTTAGCCTCCGGCGCGCCCTAGACGGCCAGGAGCGGTAGCATTCATCAGCAGAGCTGCTGAAATCATCAACAATGGCGATATGATAGCCACGCGCCCCGTTGCGTTGCGGCCGTAGCTACGCCATGAATGGTATTCGGGGTCTGAGTTAGCGCTGCGAGGGGCAGCGTGGATACCTGCACGGTCATCGCCGGCGCATGCAGCTAGAGTATTTCCTGCAGCAGCTGATCAACGGCGTCACGCTGGGATCGATCTACGGTCTGATCGCCATCGGCTACACGATGGTCTACGGCATCATCGGCATGATCAACTTCGCCCATGGCGACGTGTTCATGGTCGGATCGTTCATCGCCCTTATCGCCATCCTGCTGCTCGGCCTGACGGCGGCGATGCCGCTGGCGCTGCTCATCCTGGCGCTGATTGCCGTGCTGATCGTCGCCATGGCGCTCAACTCGATCTGGGGCTGGACTGTCGAACGCATCGCTTACAGGCCGCTCCGAGGCTCGTTCCGCCTGGCGCCGCTGATCACCGCCATCGGCATGTCGATCGTCCTGCAGAACCTGGTGCAGATCTCGCAGGGCGCCCGGGTCAAGCCGCTGCAGCCGATCATCCCCGGCGGCGTGCAGCTGCTTGAGGGCAACGGCTTCTCCGTGCGGATATCGAGCGCCCAGATCCTCATCGTCGTGACGACGATCGTGCTGATGGTCGGCTTTTCGCTGCTGATCTCGCGCACCTCGCTCGGCCGCGCCCAGCGCGCCTGCGAGCAGGACCAGCGCATGGCGGCGCTGCTCGGCATCAATGTCGACCGGACGATCTCGCTGGCCTTCCTGATGGGCGCCGCCCTCGCCGCGGTCGCCGGCATCATGTACCTGCTCTATTACGGCGTCATCGACTTCTATGTCGGCTTCCTCGCCGGCGTGAAAGCCTTCGCCGCCGCGGTCTTCGGCGGCATCGGCTCGTTGCCGGGCGCCATGCTGGGCGGTCTGCTGATCGGCCTCATCGAAACCTTCTGGGGCGGCTATCTCGGCGGCGAATACAAGAACGTCGCGGCGTTCTCGATCCTCGCCATCACGCTGATCTTCCTGCCGTCCGGCCTGCTCGGCCGGCCCGAAGTCGAGAAAGTCTGAGCATGACCGTAGCCGAGGCTGCAGCGGAGGGCGCCGCCCCGCCTCCGGAGGCGCCGCCGGCGCCGCGCCGGCCGGGCAACCGCAAGAGCTTCTCCAGCCTGATCATCGACGCGGTGGTGGCAGCGTTCATCGCCTTCGCCCTGGCCGGGCCGATCATCGGCCTGCGCACCGAAACCGCCGTCGGCGGCCTGTCGCTGACGCAGAACTGGATCCCGGTGGCGATCATCGTCGCGGTGGTCTTCGCCGGCCGGCTGCTGCTCAACGTCTTCGTCTGGCAGGCGATCAATCCGGTCACCCGCTCCTTCGCCAAGCTCGGCTCGACCGAGCCGCTGACCCGGCGCGACTGGACCGTCATCCTGTCCTTCACCGCCATTCCGGCGGTGGTGCTGGTGGCGTCGCTGGTCGCCAATGGCGTCAGCTGGGGCGACCGCCAGATCATCCCCGACCTCGTCGCCCGCTTCGGCAGCGACGGCCCGGCCTGGCTCGGCACGCTCTTCGCCTATCTGGCGCCCGGCTCGGTGCGGCTCATCGCCGGCGGCCTCGTCGCCATCGTCGCCGGCGCCCTGCTGCACAAGGCGACCGTCGCGCTGATCCCCAATCTCCCGCTGGCACGCCTCATCGGCGGCATCGCCATCCTGCTGGCGCTGCTGCTACCGGTCATCGTGCTGCTGATGCCGGCCGGCTTCCCGGCCCGCTACGTGCTCGACCAGGCGATCGTCATCCTCACCTACGTAATGCTGGGCTGGGGCCTCAACATCGTCGTCGGCTACGCCGGCATGCTCGATCTCGGCTATGTCGCCTTCTACGCCGTCGGCGCCTATTCCTTCGCGCTCCTGTCGCATTATTTCGACCTGAGCTTCTGGATCTGCCTGCCGCTGGCGGGCCTTCTCGCCGCCTGCTGGGGCTTCATCCTCGGCTTTCCGGTACTGCGCCTGCGCGGCGATTATCTCGCCATCGTGACGCTCGCCTTCGGCGAGATCATCCGCGTCATCCTGATCAACTGGACGGATTTCACCGGCGGCCCCAACGGCATCAACAACGTGCCGCGACCGACGCTGTTCGGCATCCCCTTCGAGCGCGGCGAAGGCGGCTTTGCCGCGACCTTCGGCCTGCCCTTCAGCTCGCTGCAGCGCATCATCTTCCTCTACTACATCATCCTGATCCTCGCCGTGATCACCAGCTTCGTGACGTCGCGGCTGCGCCGCCTGCCGCTCGGCCGCGCCTGGGAAGCGCTGCGCGAGGACGAGATCGCCTGCCGCTCGCTCGGCATCAACACCACCAACACCAAGCTCACCGCCTTCACCATCGGCGCCTTCTTCGCCGGCCTCGCCGGCTCGTTCTTCGCCACCCGCCAGGGCTTCATCTCGCCCGAATCCTTCACGGCGATGGAGTCCTTCGTCATCCTGGCGGCGGTGGTGCTCGGCGGGCTGGGCAGCCAGCTCGGCATCGTCATCGCGGTGATCTTCCTCAACACCGTGTTCGAGCTGCGCGAGCTGGAGCAATACCGCATGCTCATCGTCGGCATGGCGATGGTGCTGATCATGATCTGGCGGCCGCGCGGGCTGATCTCGACGCGCCGGCCGACCGTCCGGCTGGCGGCCCCGCCCGGGGCGCCGCTCGCCGTCGCCGGGGGCCGCGCATGAGCCGCTGGGTCGACGACCCGATCCTTATCGTCGACCACCTGACCATGCGGTTCGGCGGCCTCGTCGCCGTCAACGATCTCAGCTTCGCGGTCGGCCGCGGCGACATCACCGCCGTCATCGGCCCGAACGGCGCCGGCAAGACGACCGTCTTCAACTGCATCACCGGCTTCTACAAGCCGACGCAGGGGCGGATCGCCATGCTGCAGGACGCCAGGACGCGCGGCGGCATCGATGCCGTCACCGCCAGCTCGCGGCCGCGCTCCGCCGACCACACGGTCTACCTCCTGGAGCGGATGGCGGATTTCGAGATCGCCCGCCGGGCGCGCGTCGCCCGCACCTTCCAGAACATCCGCCTGTTCGGCGGCATGACCGTGCTGGAGAACCTGATGGTCGCCCAGCACAATGCCCTGATGACCGCCTCCGGCCTCACCGGGCTTGCCGTTTTCGGCCTCGGCCTGCCGCGCATCCACACCGCCGTCGCCCATGGTCGGGAGAGCTATGACTGGCCGCACCGGCGGCTGCTGTTCGGCGGCTACCGCGCCGCCGAGCGCGCCGCCATCGAGCGGGCGCGCTTCTGGCTCGACCGCATCGGCCTCACCGGCCGCGCCAACGATGCGGCGCAGGACCTGCCCTATGGCGCGCAGCGGCGCCTGGAGATCGCCCGCGCCATGTGCGCCGACCCGCTTCTCCTCTGCCTCGACGAGCCGGCGGCCGGCCTCAACCCGCGCGAATCGAACGAGCTCAACGAGCTGCTGCTGTTCATCCGCGACGAGCAGGAGACGTCGCTGCTGCTCATCGAGCACGACATGAGCGTCGTCATGGAGATTTCCGACCACGTCGTGGTGCTCGACTACGGTGAGAAGATCTCCGACGGACCGGCCGAGGCGGTGCGCAACGATCCCGCCGTCATCGCCGCCTATCTCGGCGTCGACGACGAGGCCGAGGCGGAAGCGATCGTCGAGGGGGTCAAGACATGACCCAGCCCCTCCTCGAGGTCCGCGGCGTCAAGACCTATTACGGCAAGATCATCGCCCTGCGCGGCGTCGACCTCACCGTCAATGCCGGCGAGATCGTCTCGCTGATCGGCGCCAACGGCGCCGGCAAGTCGACGCTGATGATGACCATCTGCGGCAATCCGCGAGCCCGCGAAGGGTCGATCATCTTCGACGGCGAGGACATCACCAACCGGCCGACGCACGAGATCATGCGCCGGTCGATCGCCCATGCTCCCGAGGGCCGGCGCATCTTCCCGCGCATGACGGTGCTGGAGAACCTGCAGATGGGCGCCGCGGCGATCGGCTACGGCACCTTCGAGGAAGACAAGCGGCGCATCTTCGACATGTTCCCGGTGCTGGAACGGCGCCAGTCGCAGCGCGGCGGCACGCTGTCGGGCGGCGAGCAGCAGATGCTGGCGATCGGCCGGGCGCTGATGAGCCGCCCACGCCTGCTGCTGCTCGACGAGCCGTCGCTGGGCCTGGCGCCGCTGGTCGTGCGCCAGATCTTCCAGGTCATCGCCGACCTCAACCGCCAGACCGGCCTTACCGTGTTCCTGGTCGAGCAGAACGCCTATCACGCGCTGCGGCTCGCCCATCGCGGCTATGTCATGGTCAACGGCGTCATCACCATGTCCGGCTCCGGCCGCGAGCTGTTGAGCCGCGAGGAAGTCCGCTCCGCCTATCTGGAAGGGGGCCGCTGATGTTCCTGTGGGAATATTCGCCCTGGCCCTTCCTCTTCCTCACCGTCGTCCTCGGCGGCACCGCCGCCTTCGTCACCGGCCGCGCCGTAGCGCGGCGCTGGCAGCCGATGCGGCAGGCGGTCTTCTATATGGTGCTGCTGGCGGCGGCCATCCGCTTCCTGCACTACGCCCTCTTCGGCGGCACGCTGCTTTCCTTCCATTATTTCCTGGTCGACCTCGCGGTCCTCCTCGTCATCGCCCTCATAGGCTACCGGCTGACGCGCGTCCGCCAGATGGTCACCCAGTATCACTGGCTCTACCGCCGCCGCGGGCCGTTTGCCTGGCGCCCTGTCGCGGTGCATGAGCCAGGCCCCGAGGCATAGTCTTCGTGGCGAAATCATGTCATAAATGAAAGTAATCGCGGCGCTTTTGCCCGGGGCTCATCCGGCCTGCCTCGTGCCGGACGAAGTCGATCACAGACGATGGAGAAGGTGCGTATGAACAGGAAATTGCTGACGGGATTGGCGCTGCTGGCCGGTGTGGCGATGACCACCACCGCCGCCCGAGCCGACATCACCATTGCTACCGCCGGTCCGCAGACCGGGCAGTATGCGACCTTCGGCGTCCAGATGAAGGCGGGCGCCGAACAGGCCGTCGCCGACATCAATGCCGCCGGCGGCGTTCTGGGGCAGCAGCTGCGGCTCGAGATCGGCGACGACGCCTGCGATCCGAAGCAGGCCGTGGCGGTCGCCAACCAGCTGGCCGGCGCCGGCGTGGTATTCGTCGCCGGGCATTTCTGCTCCGGCTCGTCCATTCCTGCCTCGGCGGTCTACAACGAGGAAGGCGTCGTCCAGATCTCGCCGGCCTCGACCAACCCGGCCTTCACCGACGAGCGTCCCGGCCCGGGCATCTTCCGCATGTGCGGCCGCGACGACCAGCAGGGCCAGGTGGCCGGCCAGTACCTGGCCGAGCATTTCGCCAACGCCAACATCGCCATCATCGACGACAAGTCGGCCTACGGTAAGGGCCTGGCGGACCAGACCCGCAAGTTCCTCAACGAAGCCGGCAAGCAGGAAGTGCTGAACGAGTCCTACACCGCCGGCGAGAAGGACTACACGGCGCTGGTCTCCAAGCTGAAGGCGGCCAATATCGACGTGCTCTATGTCGGCGGCTACCACACCGAGGCCGGCCTGATCGCCCGCCAGATGCGCGACCAGGGCATGAACACCATCCTCGTCTCCGGCGACGCGCTCGTCACCGACGAGTACTGGGCGATCACCGGCGACGCCGGCCAGGGCACGCTGATGACCTTCTCGCCCGACCCGCGCAAGAACCCGGAGGCTGCCGACGTGGTCGCCGCGCTGCGCGCCAAGGGCACCGAGCCGGAAGGCTACGTCCTCTACTCCTATGCCTCGATCCAGGCCTGGGCGCAGGCCGTCGAGGCCGCCGGCACGACCGACTATGACGCGGTCGTCAAGGCGCTGTCGGAGGGCACGTTCAAGACCGTCATCGGCGACGTGAAGTTCGACGAGAAGGGCGACGTCACGCTGCCGGGCTACGTCTTCTACGAGTGGAAGGACGGCAAGTACGACTACGTCAGCTCGATGTAATCGCCACAGCCCTACGGATGCGAAAATCCCGGCGGAAACGCCGGGGTTTTTGTTTAGGAGCGCCGTAGGGTGGGCATGCGCCACCAGGCGCTTGCCCACGCTGTCGGACGATTGCGACAGGACCGCGTGGGCAAAGCTTCGCCTTGCCCACCCTACGGAGCCGGATAGGGCGCCCATCCCTCACCGGAACGGGGAGGGTGGCGCGCGCCGAAGGCGCGTGACGGGTGGGGACCCACGCTGGGCTGTTCGCACCGCCGGCGATGCCCTCGCCTGACCCGCGACGCTCCATTCTCTACCGGCGCTCCCCACCCGACCCCGGCTTCGCCGGGGCCACCCTCCCCGTTCCGGTGAGGGATGGGCGCGAACTCCCCTATGGTAGCTATTGTGCTCCGCATATCCGAGGCAGATGCGCTTAGGCCTCATTGAAGCTGGGCGGGGCCGGAACGGGACGAGCATTTCGGTGCCTGTCCGTAGGTAGGGTGGGCAAGGCGAAGCTTTGCCCACGCGGTCCTTTCCTGCTGCGGCCGGCCGCGTGGGCAAGCGCCTGACGGCGCATGCCCACCCTACTTCCTGCCGCCCGGCTTCTGGCGCTTGGCGCGGTCGGCGGCTTCGAAGGCGGCGATGGCCCAGTCGCGGAACATGTCGGGATCGTCGAAGAGCTCGTCCGGGGCGCGCCAGTACGGCATCTGCATCTGTTCGCCGCGGTGCGAGCGGTAGGACCACGGCTCGGAGCCGGCCGCCTCGTAGGTCGGCTGCAGCATCGGATCGACGCGGAAATAGAGCACGTCGCCGGCGATCAGGCCGAACATGATGCCGTCGCGGAAGATGCCGGTGCCGCCGAACATCCGCTTCATGGTGACGCCGCCGACCGGCTCGAAGAGCTCCGTCAGGAGAGTCCGGAAGCCGTCGCCCATCCCCTTCTCCGGCGGTCAGCCCTCCCGCGCCGCGTCGAGGCCCATCTGCCAGAAATCCCCTTCCAGGCGTGTCGCGGTGCGGAAGATATGCAGGAGCTGCGGATAGCGCGCCGGCGTCAGCCAGGCAGCGCCGAGCGCGTCGATATGCTCCACCGCCCTGGCGGCGACCGCCTGATAGTCGGCGCCGGCATATTCGGCGATCCAGTCGCGATAGGGATTGCCCTCGGCATCGCCGTGGCGCTGGCCGAGCTGGCAGCCGATCTCGCCATAGCCGACGACGCAGGGCGACAGCGCCACCAGGAGGTCGAGCAGGTCGCCGCGCAGGCCGCTGTCGAGGACGAAGCGGGTATAGGCGGTGGTCTGCATCTTCTCGTTGGCGGCTTCCAGCTCTTCCGGCGTAATGCCCCAGCCGGCGCAGAAGCGGACATGCAGCTCCATCTCGCCGAGGATGGCGGCCATGCTCGCCTGCATGCGGCGCAGATCCGCCAGGTTCGGCGCCTTGTAGGCGCCGAGCGCGTTGGCGCGGGCGAACTGGATGAGGAACAGGTAGTCCTGCACCAGATAGGTGCGGAAGGCGGCTTCGGGCAGCGTTCCCTCGCCGAGCTGGCGGACGAAGGAATGGTCGATATAGCGTGACCAGTCGCTGCCGGCGTCGGCCTTCAGCCGTTCGAACAGCCCCGCCACGCCGTCAGCCGTGTCCGGCAGCGGGCTTCAGCTGCACCGACTCGCCGCAGCCGCAGGCGGAGACCTCGTTGGGGTTCTGGAACACGAAGCCGGACGAGAGCTTGCCCGTCTGGTGATCCATGGTGCTGCCGATGAGGAACATCGTCGCCTTCGGATCGACATAGACCCTGACGCCCTTGTCCTCGACGAGGTCGTCGCCGGCATCGGGCGTCTCGACCAGATCCATCGTGTAGGCCATGCCGGCGCAGCCGGCATTCTTGATGCCGACGCGGACGCCCGCCTTCGGCACCGGCCCGCGGCCGATGATCTCGCTGAGCTTCGCCGCGGCCGCGTCGGTCAGCGACATGATCTGGAGCCTGGTGCGTGGCATGCCCATGGAAATCTCTCCAAGCCTTCCCGGTAACCCCATCATAGCGGCTGCACCGCCCTCAGTACCAGCCGAGCGCCACCCGCGCCTCGTCCGACATGCGGTCGGGCGTCCAGTGCGGCTCGAAGACGAGATCGACATTGACGCGGCCGACGCCCGCAACGGCGCCGACGGCGTTCTCGACCCAGCCGGGCATCTCGCCGGCCACCGGACAGCCGGGGGCCGTCAGCGTCATCTCGACATCGACATTGCGCTCGTCGTCGATATCGATCCGGTAGACGAGGCCGAGCTCATAGATGTCGGCCGGGATCTCCGGATCGTAGACCGTCTTCAGGGCGGCGACGATGTCGGCGCTGAGCCGCTCCAGCTCCTCCGGCGGAATGGCCGAGACATGCGCCGCATCGACGGACGTCGTGCCGCCGGCCGGGGTCTCGCCGTGGGGTGCCTCCAGATGTTCGCTCACCGCACATGGTCCTTGCGTTATGGCCGTCCGTGAAGATGGGGATGCGTTCCCGGCCGGCCAAGCCCGCATGTCGCCGCACGAGCGGCTCAGCGGGATTCAGTGAAACAAATCATGGGCTTTCCGCAGCGCGGCGACAAGCCGGTCGACTTCCTCGCGGGTGTTGTACATTGCAAAGGACGCGCGGCAGGTCGAGGTGCAGGAAAAGCGCGACAGCAGCGGCTGGGCGCAATGCGTGCCGGCGCGGACCGCGACGCCCTCGCGGTCGATCACCATGGCGACGTCATGGGCATGCGCCCTTTCCATGTTGAAGGAGATGATGGCGCCCTTGCCGGGCGCCGTGCCGTAGATCGTCAGGCTGTTCAGCTCGGCGAGGCGCTGCTGCGCATAGGCGCCGAGGTCGGCCTCGTGGGCGGCGATGCGCTCGCGCCCGACCGCCTCCATGTAGCGCAGCGCCGCGCCGAGCCCGATCGCCTGGACGATCGGCGGCGTGCCGGCCTCGAAGCGATGCGGCGGCTCGGCATAGGTGACGGTGTCGGCAGTGACGTCGCGGATCATCTCGCCGCCGCCCTGCCAGGGCGGCATGGCGCGCAGATGCTGCGCCTTGCCGTAGAGGACGCCGATGCCGGTCGGGCCATAGACCTTGTGGCCGGTGAAGACATAGAAGTCGCAGTCGAGGTCGCGCACGTCGACGGGCATGTGCACCGCCGCCTGGCTGCCGTCGACAAGCACCGGGATGCCGCGCGCATGGGCGAGGCGCACCACCTCCTTGATCGGCACCACCGTGCCGAGGACGTTCGACATGTGGGTGATGGCGACGATCTTCGTCCGCGGCGTCAGCGCCTTCTCGAAGGCCTCCAGGTCGAAGGCGCCGTCGTCGCCGACCGGCACCCAGCGCAGCACGGCGCCGCGGTGCTCGCGGTGGAAGTGCCAAGGCACGATGTTGGAATGATGCTCCATCACCGACAGGACGATCTCGTCGCCTTCGCCCAGCACCATGCCGCCGAAGGAGGCGGCGGCGAGGTTGATCGCCTCGGTGGAGTTGCGGGTGAAGATGATCTCGTCGACCGAGCCGGCATTGAGGAAATGGCGCACCGATTCGCGCGCTGCCTCATAGGCCTCGGTGGAAGCATTGGAGAGGAAATGCAGGCCGCGATGGACGTTGGCGTAGGTGTGCGCATAGGCCTCGGCGATGGTGTCGAGGACCACCTGCGGCTTCTGCGCCGAGGCGCCGTTGTCGAGATAGGTCAGCGGCTTGCCGTAGACGGTCCGCGACAGGATGGGAAAGTCCCGGCGGATCGCCTCGACGTCATAGGGCGCCGTCAAATCGCGCGGGAGGACCGTCATGCCGGGGCGATCTCCCGCACGAGCGACCGGCGGCTCAGCCAGTCCGACAGCGCCGGCTCGACGGCGGCGGCGATGGCGCCGTCGCCGAGCGTCTCCACGGCCTCGGCCAGGAACGCCATGATCAGGAGGCGCTCGGCCTCCGGCCGGTCGATGCCGCGCGACAGGAAATAGAACAGCATCTCGTCGTCGATCTGGCCTGAGGTGGCGCCGTGGCCGCACTGGACGTCGTCGGCGTAGATCTCCAGCTCCGGCTTGGCGGAGAATTCGGCCCGGTCGGAGAGGAGCAGCGTGCGGCTCATCATGCGGCCGTCGGTCTTCTGCGCGCCGGGCCGGACGATGATCAGCCCCTGGAAGGCGCCCTCGGCCTCGCCGTCGACGACATTCTTGTAGAGGACGCGGCTGGTGGCGCCGAGTGAGCCGTGCTCGATGAGCAGCGCCACGTCGCCATGCGCCTTGCCCGACAGCATCGTCGTGCCGTTGGCGCCGAGCCGGGCGCCGTCGCCGGCGATGTCGATGAAGGCCTGGAAGCGCGACACGGCGGCACCGGCCGTGACATGCAGATGGTCGAATTCCGACCGGGCGCCGAGGCGTGCCACCAGGCTGGCGATGGCAAGCGCCGCGTCGCCCTCGGCCTGGTGCGTCGCCAGCGTGACATGGGCGCCGTCGGCGATCGCCAGCTCGAGAGCGCTGTTGGTCTGGTAGGCAACGCCGGCCGGTCCGGCATGGCTCTGCAGGATGCGGATCGTGGCGTCGGCGCCGACATCGACGACGCTGCGGACATAGCTGGCGGCCGGGACATCGCCGGTCGTCACCTGGGCGATCTCCAGCGCTCGCGCCGGCAGGGCGCCCGCCGCCACGGTGACGACGGCGCCGCCCGCCATCAGCGCCGTGTTGAGCGCCAGCATCGGATCGCGGTCGTCGCTGAACAGGGTGCCGATGCGCTGCGGCTCGCTCTGCAGCACGTCGGCGAGGCTGGCGACGCTCACGCCGTCAAGGCCGGCAAGGTCGGAGAGCTCCGGCCGGAAGACGCCGTCGACAATGAGGAGCCGTGCCCGGTCGAGGCCGGGGAACATCTGCGGCACCGCCGGCTGGCCGCTCTGCTCGGCAAGCGGCGGCGCCTGGCGCATGAGGGTGCGCAGGTCGGTATATTTCCACGCCTCGACGCGGCGATGCGGCAGGCCGGCGCGCTCGAACAGCGCGAACGCCGCCTCACGCCGCTCGGCGGCGGCGCGGTTGCCCGGCAGGGAGGCGCGGGCGCCGCGATACTGCGCCGCGATCGCCTGCTCGGCTTCGGTCTTCAGGGTCCTGGGCTCGGCCGACATATCCGTTTCCGCCCGCCTCAGGCCGCGTTGGAGGTGTAGTCGGCATAGCCGTGCGCCTCCAGCTCCAGCGCCAGCTCCTTGCCGCCGGTCCGGACAATCCGCCCCTGCGACAGCACATGCACGCGGTCCGGCACGATATGCGACAGCAGGCGCTGGTAATGGGTGATCACCAGCATCGAGCGTTCCGGGCTGCGCAGCGCGTTGACGCCCTCCGAGACGATCCGCATGGCGTCGATGTCGAGGCCGGAATCGGTCTCGTCGAGGATGCACAGCTTCGGTTCCAGCAGCGTCATCTGCAGGATCTCGTTGCGCTTCTTCTCGCCGCCGGAGAAGCCGGTGTTGACGGGGCGGCGCAGCATTTCCTGATTCATCTCAAGCTTCTGCGACGCCTCGCGGACACGCCGCATGAAGTCGGGCGTCGTCAGTTCAGGTTCACCGCGCGCCTTGCGCTGGGCGTTCATCGCCGTCTTGAGGAAGGTCATGCCGGCGACGCCGGCGATCTCCACCGGATACTGGAAGGCGAGGAAGACGCCGGCCGAGGCGCGCTCGTCCGGCTCCATCTCGAGAAGGTCCTGGCCGTCGAAGACGACCTCGCCGTCGGTGATCTCGTAGCCGTCCTTGCCGGCCAGCACATAGGCGAGGGTCGATTTGCCGCCGCCGTTGGGGCCCATGATGGCGTGAACCTCGCCGGCATCGACGGAGAGGTCGAGGCCGCGCAGGATTTCGCGCTCGCCGACGGTGACGTGAAGATTGCGGATTTCGAGGAGCGGCATTGGTTCGTCCGTATCGTGTGTGGTTCCGGCGCGCCGGGCGCGCCCAACAGGCGAGGCAGGCTGACGCGGTGCGTCAGCCGACGCTGCCCTCGAGGCTGATGCCGATCAGCTTCTGCGCTTCGATGGCGAATTCCATCGGCAGATGCTGGATCACGTCCTTGACGAAGCCGTTGACGATCAGCGCCACCGCCTCCTCGTCGGAAAGGCCGCGCTGGCGGCAGTAGAACATCTGGTCGTCGGAAATCTTCGACGTCGTCGCCTCGTGCTCGAACTGCGCCGACGGGTTCTTCGCCTCGATATAGGGAATGGTGTGGGCGCCGCATTTGTCGCCGATCAGCAGCGAGTCGCAATTGGTGTAATTGCGGGCGCCGATGGCGTTGCGGTGGGCGTAGACGAGGCCGCGATAGGTGTTGTTCGAGAAGCCGGCGGCGATGCCCTTGGAGATGATGCGGCTCTTGGTACGCTTGCCGAGGTGGCGCATCTTGGTGCCGGAATCGACCTGCTGGTAGCCATTGGAGACGGCGATCGAATAGAACTCGCCGACCGAGTCGTCGCCGCGCAGGATGCAGCTCGGGTACTTCCAGGTGATGGCCGAGCCGGTCTCGACCTGCGTCCAGGAGATCTTCGACCGGTCGCCGCGGCAGTCGCCGCGCTTGGTGACGAAGTTGAAGACGCCGCCCTTGCCCTCGGTATCGCCCGGATACCAGTTCTGGACGGTCGAATACTTGATCTCCGCATCCTCCATGGCGATCAGCTCGACGACGGCGGCGTGCAGCTGGTTTTCGTCGCGCGTCGGGGCGGTGCAGCCTTCGAGATAGGAGACGTAGGCGCCCTTCTCGGCGATGATCAGCGTGCGCTCGAACTGGCCGGTGTCGCGCTCGTTGATGCGGAAATAGGTACTGAGCTCCATCGGGCAGCGCACGCCTTCCGGCACGTAGACGAAGGAGCCGTCGGAGAAGACCGCCGAGTTGAGCGTCGCATAGAAATTATCGGTCACCGGCACCACCGAGCCGAGGTATTTCTTCACCAGCTCCGGATAGTCGCGGATCGCCTCGGAAATGGCGCAGAAGATGACGCCGGCCTTCTTGAGCTCTTCCTTGAAGGTGGTGACCACCGAGACGGAATCGAAGACGGCATCGACGGCGACGCGGGCGCCCTCGACGCCGGCGAGGATCTCGCGCTCGCGCAGCGGGATGCCGAGCTTCTCGTAGGTGGCGAGAAGCTTGGGGTCGACCTCGTCGATGCTCTTCGGGCCGGACAGCGATTTCGGCGCCGAGTAGTAGTAGATGTCCTGGAAATCGATCTTCGGGTAGCTGACGCGCGCCCAGGTCGGCTCCGTCATGGTCAGCCAGCGGCGATAGGCCGCCAGGCGCCATTCGAGCATCCATTCCGGCTCGCGCTTGCGCGCCGAAATGTAGCGGATCGTCTCTTCGCTGAGGCCCTTTTCCGGCTTCTCCGACGCGATGTCGGTGACGAAGCCATACTTGTACTGATCGACGTCGATCCGGCGAACCTGATCGACCGTCTCGCGAACTGCTGGCATTCCTTACCCCTCCACAGCGGTTTCAAGGACCGCGGGTGAGCGTTGATACTTGTCAGGCCGCCCTGACATCTCCTCCTGCGGAGATTTGCCCATACACGCGCCGAAGCGCGGTTTGGAGCATATCTAGGTCGTTTTGGCTAGTTTCCCAACCCATGCTGATGCGGACCGCCGACCGCGACCATTCGGCGCCCTCCCCCATCGCCGCCATGACATGGCTGGGGCCGACCTTGCCGGACGAGCAGGCGGCGCCAGCCGAAACGGCGACGCCGGCAAGATCGAGCGCGATGACCAGGGTTTCCGCCGCCACGCCCATCAAGCCGAAACACAGCGTCTGCGGCAATCTATCGGCGCCTTCGGAAAAGATGCGGGCCGGCGTCCCGAGGTCGCGGATCGTCGCCGCCAGCGCGTCGCGCCAGGCCAGCCAGCGCGGCGCCAGGGAAAGCTCGCTGCGCGCCGCGGCGGCCGCGGCCCCGAAGCCGGCGATCGCCGCGACATTCTCGGTGCCGGCGCGGTGGCGGTGCTCCTGGCCGCCGCCGGCGATGAGCGGCGGGAAGCCCACCGCCTCGGCGGCGCAGACGATCGCCCCGGCGCCCTGCGGGCCGCCGATCTTGTGCGCCGACAGGGTGAGGAAATCGACGCCGAGCGCGGCGATGTCGAGCGGCAGCCGGCCGGCCGCCTGCACCGCGTCGGTATGGACATAGCCGCCGGCGGCGTGGACCCGGCGGGCGATCTCGGCAACCGGCTGGATGGCGCCGGTCTCGTTATTGGCGAGCATCACCGAGACAAGCATGCGCCGGCCGGCGGCGGCGAGCCCATCGAGCCGCGCCTCCAGGCCAGCCGGGTCGACGACCCCGTCGCGGCCCACGGCGAGGGTCTCGACCGCGCCCTCGGCAAAGCGGCCGCCGGCAAGGACCGACGGGTGCTCGACACCGCTGACCAGCAGCGTATCGACGGCCACCGGCTGGCCGGCCAGCATCAGCTGTGGCGACAGGACGGTGGCGTTGGCTTCCGATCCGCCGCTGACGAAGGTCACCAGTGCCGGGTCCGCCCCGGCCAGCGCCGCCACCTCGCGCCGAGCCGTCTCGATGAGCCGGCGGGCGCGGCGGCCTTCCTCATGCACCGAGGAGGCGTTGCCGGCCTGTTCCAGGGCGGCCAGCATGGCTTCGCGTGCCACGGGACGCAGCGGCGCGCCGGCATTGTAGTCGAAATAGAGGCGGGGTCCGCGCAGCGCTTCAGTCTCCTTCAAGTGATTCGGTTCGCGAGCGAACGATCGAAATGCTTGAAATCAAGCCCTGCCATCGTGATATGAACGCACCGGCGCAGGCAGCCGCGGGAATTTCACACAATTCCTGGCGACAAGGCGAGGAGCGGGCGGCTGATGCTGCCACTCTCCCTTCGTCGCTGACGGCGCCGCGCACAAGGAGCACATCCCGACATGCCCGAGATCGTATTCACTGGCCCGGCAGGGCGCCTCGAGGGCCGCTTCCAGCCGGCCAAGAAGCGCAACGCGCCCATCGCCATCGTCCTGCACCCGCATCCGCAGTTCGGCGGCACGATGAACAACCAGATTGTCTATCAGCTGTTCTACATGTTCGCCAAGCGCGGCTTCGCCGTGCTGCGCTTCAATTTCCGCGGCGTCGGCCGCAGCCAGGGGACCTTCGATCACGGCTCGGGCGAGCTGTCGGACGCCGCCGCGGCGCTCGACTGGGTGCAGACCGTCCACACCGAAGCGGCGGCCTGCTGGGTCGCCGGCTTTTCCTTCGGCGCCTGGATCGGCATGCAGCTCCTGATGCGCCGGCCGGAGATCGCCGGCTTCATCTCCATCGCACCGCCGGCCAACCTGCACGACTTCACCTTCCTGGCGCCCTGCCCGTCCTCGGGCCTGATCGTCCATGGCGACCAGGACAAGGTGGTGCCGCTCAAGGACGTGCAGACGCTGGTCGACAAGCTCAAGACCCAGAAGGGCATCAAGATCGACCAGCGCATCGTCGCCGGCGCCAATCATTTCTTCGAGGGCCAGGTCGAGCATCTCGTCGACCTCTGCGGCGAATATGTCGACCGCCGGCTGGGCGTCGAACAGGCGGCCTGAAGCCTCACCCTTCGAGAGAGTCTGATCCAAGAAAAGGGGCGCCGCGCGGCGCCCCTTTTGTTTTCATGCAGCCGTCAGCCGATCCAGCGCCACACCACCATGGCGACGAGGGCCAGCGATAGGAGCAGCGTCGCGAGGCGCTGCATGCCCGATGCCCGGCTTTCATCGGCCGGTGAGCCGGCAGCGGCCCGCACCTGCGCCGGCCACGACACCGCCTGCTGGATGATGAGCGCGACGATGGCGCAGAGGGCGCCGATGCCGAGGATGATCTCGCCGGTGCCCGGCGCGCCCTGATGCAGCATGGCCCAGAGGATGAGCCCGAAGACGATCGCCGCGCCGGCGGCCCCGGCCTGCGAGCGCCTGAGGAATCCCGGCCAGCGCGCCGGCGGCATCGCCGCAAGGCCATTGGTGGTGCTTATCCAGAAGACGCCGGCAAGGACATGCAGCGCTACAAGGATTGCGATGATCCAGTTCATGTCGACCTCGAATCTCCCCCTGCCGCCAAGGTGGGCGCCGGCAGCCCTTGCCGGCACCGCATTCAATTTGTACAATCTGTAAGATCAAATTACAAGGTCAAGACCGCCATGCCCCGCCCCTATCGCAGCCGCGGCCGACAGGCCGGCGCCGAGGCGACCCGCGACAGGATCATCAGGGCGGCGATGGAGGTGCTGGCGTCCAAAGGCGGACTGTCGGCCTTTACCGCGGACGCTGTGGCGAAGAAGGCCGGCGTCGCCCGCATGACGGTCTACTACCAGTTCGGCTCGCGGCGCGGTCTTCTGGAGGCGACCTTCGACGCGCAGGCCGAACGCCGCGGCCTTCTCGACATCGCCCGCGTCTTCGAGATGCCTGACCCGGCGGACGGCATTCGCGAGACGATGGCGGTGTTCGGCCGCTTCTGGGGCAGCGGGCCGCCGGTGATGCACCGGCTCAATGCGGCGGCCGGGCTTGATCCGGAGATCGAGGCAAGCATCCGCAGCCGCAACGAGCGCCGCCGGGTCATCCTCGACACCCTTGCCGACCGGCTGGTGGCAGCGCAGCACCTGGCACCGGACGCGAAGCGCGACCTTGTCGATACGCTGTTCGTGCTTACCGGCGCCGTCGCCTATTTCGAGCTGGCGGCGACCGGCCGCACGGCGGACGAGGTGATCCGCGTCCTGCAGGACACGGCGACCGCCCTCCTGGAGAAGGCGGCGGCCTCAGCTGCTCTCTGACCGCGGCTCGCCGATGTCCGGCTTCGGCTCGTCGGCCGCCACCGCCGGTGCCGGCGGCTCCGCTTTCGGCGCCAGGCGCCGGTCGCGCCAGCGCTTCAGCCAGTCGCCGATCTCCTTGCGGCCCTGGAACACCGGCAGGCGCGGCAGGCTGGGCTCGGTCGGCTCGACGCTGAGCCCGACCTCCTCGATGGCGTGGGCGTCGTCGACCGAGCGGACGATCAGCGCCACCGAGCCGACGGTGACGCGGTCGCCGAGCTCGATCTCGCCGGCGAGGGCGCGGCGCAGATAGGCGCGCAGCGTCAGCTCGGCATCGGCCGGATCGACGGCGAAATCGTAGGCCGCCGCGACGTCACCGAGGCGGGCATCCGGCGACAGGGCGAACTCGCCGTAGAGATTGGGATCGGTCGGCGATTCGGCCGGCGCCGCGAACAGGCGGTCGAGGAGCGGCAGGTAGTTGGGCGTGGCGATGATGTAGATCTGGTCGCCCGGCTGCGGCCGTCCGGCATTGTGCGGGCGCAGGGAAACGCCGTCGCGCACCAGCAGCGACGGCCGCGCCCAGCGCGGGATGCGCTCGCCCTTGGCGACGCGGCTTTCCGGGTGGACGCGGTAGGCGACCATCTCGTGATCGCCGCCCGGCAGCTCGAGCTGGAGGCGCTGCACCGGGCCGTGCCGGGCCGGGACGATCATGCCCAGCCAGCGGGCGACGAGACGGATCGACCAGCCCTGCACCAGCAGCGAGGCGAGGACGACGATGAAGGTGACGTTGAAGAACACCTGGCCGTTCGCCAGCCCGCCGATGACCGGCAGGATGCTCAGCAGCACCGAGACGGCGCCGCGCAGGCCGACCCAGGCGATGAAGGCGACCTCGTAACGCGAGAAGCGGAAGGGCAGCAGGCACAGCCAGATCGCCAGCGGCCGGGCGATGAAGATCAGGAACGCCGCTAAGGCCAGTCCCGGGATGGCGACGCCGGGAAACTCGGACGGCGTCGCCAGGAGGCCGAGGATCAGGAACATGCCGATCTGGCTGAGCCAGGTCAGCGCCTCGGAGAAGCGGCGAAGGCCCGGCCCGTGGCGCATGCGCGAATTGCCGACGATGAGCCCGGCGACATAGACCGCCAGGAAGCCGCTGCCATGCAGCAGCGACGTCACGGCGAACAGTACCAGCGCCAGCGCCAGGAAGAGGATCGGATAGAGCCCGGAATCGAGCTCGGCGCGGTCGATGAGGCGGGCGACGACATAGCCGCCGGCAAGGCCGAGCCCGGCACCGAGGCCGAATTCCAGCCCGAACTCCTCCACCAGCTCCACGATAGCGCCGCCGCCCTCGACGCCCCTGGCGATGATCCCGACAAGGGCGATCGTCAGGAAGATCGCCATCGGATCGTTGCTGGAAGACTCGATCTCCAGCGTGGCGCGGACCCGCTCGCGCAGGGTTATGCCGCCGGCGCGCAGCAGGAAGAACACCGCCGCCGCGTCCGTCGAGCTCAGGATGGCGCCGAGAAGGAAGCTCTCCAGCCAGGTGAAGGGCAGAAGGAGATGCGCCGCAACGCCGACAAGGCCGGTGGTCAGCACCACGCCGAGCGTCGCCAGGACGACCGCCGGCGCCGCCGCCGAACGCAGCGTTTTCAGCGGCGTCGCGAAGCCGCTGTCGAAGAGGATCAGGGCAAGGGCGACGGCGCCGATGAAATAGGCCGTGCCGGCATTGTCGAACTCGATGCCGCCGATGCCGTCCTCGCCGGCGGCCAGCCCGACGACCAGAAAGACGAGCAGGAGCGGTGCGCCGCTGCGGAAGCTGATGACGCTGGTGAAGATCGCCACGGAAACCAGCACGGCGCCGATCAGAATGGCGAGGTACATTACCTGCAGCGTCATGCCGGTCAGCTTTCTGGATGGGGGAGCCGCGGCAGGGGCGCGCCGTGCAGCGGACCGACCATCTTACGGCCCTGCCCCCTCGGCAGGGCAAGGAGAAAAAAGCCCCTGCCCCGCCATTGCAGGCGGCAGTCAGTCCGGCATCACCAGCCGGCCGCCGGAAAGCGGCGCCGGCACGCCGGTGGTGCCGGGGAAGGACAGGGGCAGCCCGGCAAGGCTGCGCGCCGCCAGGAAGGCGAAGGCCTGCGCCTCGACGAAATCGCCCGACCAGCCGAGCGCGGCGCCGGTGACGACCGGCACGCCGGCCGCCTCGGCAAGCATGGCGAGCATCGTCGGGTTGCGCGCCCCGCCGCCGACGACGACGATTCGCGCCGCACCGCCGGCAAGGGCGATGCCGCGGGCGATGGTGCGGGCGGTATAGGCGGTCAGCGTCGCGGCGCCGTCCCCGACAGCAAGGCCTGCCGCCGCCTCGCCCGTGAACGAGGCGCGGTCGAGGGATTTCGGCGGCGGCCGCGCAAACCACGGATCGGCCAGGAGGCGCGCCAGGACGGCCTCGTCGACGCGGCCGGCCGATGCCGCCGCCCCGTCCCGATCCATCGCCGCGCCGGTGCGGCGGCGCATGAAGTCGTCAAGCGGTGCGTTGCCGGGGCCGGTGTCGAAGGCGACGAGATTTCCGTCCGCGGCGATCATGGTCGCATTGGCGACGCCGCCGATATTGACGATGGCGAGCGGCCTATCGAGGCCGCTGCGCTCGGCAAGGGCGCGGTGGAAGACCGGCACAAGCGGCGCCCCCTCGCCGCCCGCCGCCACATCGGCGGCGCGAAAATCCCACACCACCGGCAGGCCGAGGCGCCGGGCAAGCGCCGCGCCATCGCCGATCTGCACGGTGAGGCGCCGCTCCGGGGCATGCAGCACCGTCTGGCCGTGAAAGCCGACAAGGCCGATCTCGCCGCCGCTCGCCGCCCGCAGGGCTTCGACCGCCTCGGCATGCGCCGCCGTGACGACCGCCTCCGCTTCGGCGAGGACGCCGGGGCGCTGGTCGCGGCTCTCCAGCCGGCGCGCCTCCGCCAGCGCCCGGCGCAGGAGATCGCGCTCGCCGTCGCTGTAGGGCCGGAAATGGTGGCCGCCGAAGGCCTCGATCGTGGTGCCGTCGGTCACCAGCACCGCCGCATCGACGCCATCGAGCGAGGTGCCGCTCATCAATCCGAGCACGGTCTGCATGGGGATGGATGCCATCGGCGTCACTGCCTGCTAAAGAGCGGCGCATCCGTTCCGCAACGGGCGGGCACTGCCGGCCCGACATCTGCCAAGCCTAACATCAGGGTATCGCCGTCATGAGCGTGTTCCAGTCCGACCTCATGCATGTGCTTTCCGAGCGCGGCTACATTCATCAGGCCTCCGACGCGGAGGGGCTGGATGCGGCCGCCAAGGCCGGCCGGATCACCGCCTATACCGGCTATGACTGCACGGCGCCGTCGCTGCATGTCGGCCACCTGATGTGGATGATGATGCTGCGCTGGCTGCAGAAGACCGGCCACAAGCCGATCGCCCTGACCGGCGGCGGCACGACGCGGGTGGGCGATCCGTCCGGGCGCGACGAGTCGCGGCCGCTCCTCACCCAGGAGCAGATTGCCGACAACAAGGCGAAGATAAAGAGCGTCGTCGCCCGCTTCATCGACTTTTCCGACGGGCCGACGGGCGGCCTGTCGGTCGACAATGACGAGTGGCTGGCGCCGCTCAACTACATCGACTTCCTGCGCGATGTCGGCCGCCATTTCTCGGTCAACCGCATGCTGTCCTTCGATTCGGTGAAGCTGCGGCTGGAGCGCGACCAGGAGCTGTCCTTCCTGGAGTTCAACTACATGATCCTCCAGGCCTACGATTTCGTCGAGCTGAACCGGCGCTACGGCTGCACGCTGCAGATCGGCGGCTCCGACCAGTGGGGCAACATCGTCAACGGCATCGACCTCGGCCGCCGCATGGGCACGCCGCAGCTCTACGCCCTCACCTGCCCGCTGCTCACCACGGCCTCCGGCGCCAAGATGGGGAAGACGGCGCGGGGCGCCGTGTGGCTCAGCGCCGAGATGCTCAGCCCCTACGAATACTGGCAGTTCTGGCGCAATACCGAGGATGCCGATGTTGGCCGCTTCCTGAAGCTGTTCACCGAGCTGCCGCTGGACGAGGTCGCCCGCCTGGAAGCGCTGCAGGGGGCGGAGATCAACGAGGCCAAGAAGCGCCTGGCGACCGAGGCGACGACGCTGCTGCACGGCGCGGCAGCCGCCGACGAGGCGGCCGAGACGGCGCGGCGCACCTTCGAGGAAGGCCAGGTCGGCGGCGCCCTGCCGTCGATCGACGTGCCGTTCGGCGAGCTCGAGGCCGGGGTGAGCGCCGTGACGCTGTTCACCAGCGCCGGGCTCGTCGCCTCCAACAGCGAGGCGCGGCGGCAGATCCGCGGGGGCGGGCTGCGCGTCAACGACGTGCCGGTGACCGACGAGCGCGCCATGCTGTCGGCCGCCGATCTCGTCGACGGCAGCATCAAGCTGTCCCTCGGCCGCAAGAAGCACGCCCTGGTGCGGCCCGCCTGACGGCGGGCCTAGTCGCGGCAGGACAGCGCCATTTCGGTTGTCGCCGAGACGATATCGCCGAGCGCGTAATCGGCGCGGTGGGGAATGCCGCCGGCCGTGCCGGTGACCGCCGCGGTACGGCTCGACACGAGCGCGTCGAAGAAGCCGGCGGAAAGCCCGAGCGAATCCGGCTCGTCGGTGATGCTGACCAGCGCGTCGTCGAGCCCGGGCAGCACCAGCACGTTCGGATAGATCTCGTCGTCGAGCAGGAAGACGCCGTCCATTGTCATGTCCTGCGACGGCGTCTCCACCTGCAGCTCCCAGCGGTCGCCGAAGCGATGGAGGCTCAGCGGCCCGAAATGCGGGTCGTCCTGCGCCACCGGCGGAACCTCGTAGGCGCAGTCCTGCGCCGCCGCCGGCAGCGGCGACAGCAGAAGCATGGCGGCGGCGGCATGGCGGGCGAAGGTCATTGTCGCTCCTACTGGAATTCGAAGATCTTGCGGAAGATGCCGGGGGCGATGGCCGACAGCGGGTTGATGGCGACGCGCACGCCGGAGAGCGGCCCGTCGATCTTGAAGGTGACGCCGAGCAGACCCTCGCGGGCGCCGGCGCCGAGCGCCAGGCCGATGATCGGGATCTGCCCGAACATGTTGTTGACCCGGTAGGCCGGCAGATAGGTGCCGGTGATCGACAGGCTCGCCTTGCCGAGGTCGATTGAGCCTGCCCAGGTGGCGCCGACCGCCGGCCCGCGCAGCAGCGCGTCCTCGATGACGATGACGCCGTTCCGCCAGGCGAAATTGACGTTCATGCGGTCGAACACGATGCGCCCCGGATTGAGCCCGTTGGGAACGGCATCGGGGCCGGTGGTCGAGACGAGGCGCGTCATCGCCGCCTCGCCGACGACGGAGAAATCGGAGACGTCGAAGGCGCCTTCCAGCGGCCCGCGGTCGGCCTGCCGCCCGGCAAGGCGAAGGGCGCCGCCCTCGACCCGCTGGTAGAGATTGATGAAGCGGAAGACGGCGCCGGCATTGGCCGCCGCGACGTCGATCGAGGCGCCGCGGCCGGGATCGGAATAGGCGGCGGTGACGGTGCCGCCGCCGAGCTCGCCGCCGACCTCGAAGCGCATCACCTTGCCGCCCTTGGAGCGCAGCGCCAGCCGGGCATCGGTGATCGTCTCGCCGTTGAAGCCGACAAGCTTGCCGATGCGGGCGGTGAAGGCGAGGCCGAGGCCGTCATCGGCCGTCTCGACGCTGTCCTTGAGCCGCGCCAGCATGCCGCGCACGTCGAAGGACTGGCCCTCCGCCGAGATGACGTAGCCGCCGTCGTCGCGGCCGAGTTCCAGCGACACGGAATCGCCCTTGCGCAGGCCGAAATTGCTGATCCTGGCGCTGAGCAGGGCGAAGTCCTTCGACATCTTCACCTCGCCGCGCATGCCGAAGCCGTCGCCGCTGAGCACCATGTTGCGGATGTCGTAGCCGGCATCGGTCGGGATCATGTCGAAGGTCAGCGTCGCCGGAACGCCGACCCCCTTCGACCAGCCGAGCGGCGCCAGGACGATGCGCGACTGCTTGAGGTCCAGCTCGTAATGCTGGCCCGGCTTGCCGTTGCCGAGGTCGCTCACCGAGGCGGCGAGCGTGCCGCCGAGGAAATCCTCCATGCCGATGCCGAGGCGCTTGCGCGCCGCCTCGTCGAGCGCCAGGCGCACCTGCTGCCGGCCGCCCGAGCTGGCGCCGTCGATCGGGAAGGAGAGGTCGACCCGCGCCGGCACGCCGTCGATCTCGGCGGCGCCCTTGATCGTCACCTGCACCGGGTCGACGGCCAGCGTCACATTGGCATTCTTGACCATGCGCCCTTCCAGCGGCGCATCGGCGGCAAGGTCATGGATGTCGACGCTGACCTGCCAGTCGAAATCGCTGGAGGTGAGATCGGGCTGCAGCGGCCAGTTCGCCGTGATGCGCGCATCGCCCCGCCCGGAGAGGCTGCCGGGGGCGATGTTGCGGCCGCGCAGGGCGCGCAGCGGCTCGGCATTGGCCACTTCGGCGAGCGCCGCGGCGCTGCCGCTGAGCTGCAAGGCAAGCTGCCCCTCCGGCGTGCGCTGCGCCGTGTTCTCGACCGCGAAGGCGCCGGCGCTCATCGTCACCTTGCGGCCGGCCGGCGTCGTCAGCTCGCCGTCCTGGAGATCGACGCCGAAGGCCGAGCCGACCAGCACCGCCCGCCCCTTGGCGCCGCGGATCGCCGGCAGGCCGCCGAATGTGTTGAGCCCGACATTGTCGAGCTCCAGGTCGAGACGGACCGTTTCCGGCGGAAACGGCCGGTGCTCGCGGTTGAAGAGAAGGCCGGCCGGGATCTCCGCCTCGAACTGGCCGGAGACGATACGTCCCTCGTTGATGTTCTTCAGCACCCATCGCCGCGAGTCGCCGGCCAGGAAAGGCGGCCAGATCTGCTTCAGCGCCGCCGCCGGCATCGGCGAGATGGAAGCGGCCATGGCGACGGACGGCCTGAGCCCCTCCATGCCGATGGAGCCAGCGGCGGCGACGGTGCCCGCCGGCGAGACGATGGTCGCCGTATCGACGGTAATGAGCCGCGCCGAGAAATCGGCGACGCCGGCAAATTCGAGCTGCGCCACCAGCGGCGGCGCCGGTGAATCGCGCGGCGCCAGCGTCGCGTCCTGGGCACGCAGGTCGATGGCGAAGCGCTGCCGCTCCGGCTCGTCGACCGGCCGGATCGAGCCGGTCACCAGCGTCCGCCCGACCCCGAAATAGAACGGCGACGGCTCGACGATGAGGATGTCGCGGTCCTTGTCCCAGCGCAGCTTGAGCGAGGCCTCGTCGAGCAGGATGGAATCCTTGCCGCCGCGGAAGGAGACATTGCCGGCGCCGAGATCGAGGCGGGCGACGACGGACTCAACGGCGCTGTCCTGCGCCAGGTCGACCGTCGCCCGGCCGTAGAACGGAATGTCGGTGCTGACCGGCCCCTCCTCATTGCCGAAGGCCGGGAAGAGATCGGCCAGCGTCAGCTGCGAGAACACCGCCGAATAGGTGCGCGCGCCGGTCTTGCCGTCGACGACCCGCTCGGCGGTGGCGCTCCAGCGGCCGGAATAGCCGGAGGCCTGCAGCGCCGCCGACACGCGCCGCTTCGCCGGGTCGAGCGTGACGCTGAGATCGGCGCGCTCGAAGCGCCGCTGCTCGCCCTCCGCCGCGTCCCAGATGTCGAGCGTCGTCTGGCTGGCCGAGAAGCCGGTGAAGCCGGATTCGGCCGCCGCATCGAGCGGCCCGCTGAGGGCGCGGTCGAGGTCGGAAACGGGGCCGAGCAGCTGGTGGAAGCCGCCGCCATAATCGACTGCCGGCGGCCGCTCGTCGGGCTCGTCCGGCTCCTGGCTGGCGGCCGTACCGAGGAAGATGTGGCCGTTGCGGCTGCGCACGATCGACACCCAGGAATCGTTGACCTCGGCCGAGCGCACGAAGGCGCGCGGCGTCACGACGCCGAGCGGATCGACCGACATGATCGCCGATCCCACCTTGGCGACGATCTCCTTTCCCGGATCGCTGACGACGATGTCCTCGACGCGCAGGACAAGCCCCAGCGCCGGATCCATGCCGATCGTGGCGCTGCCGGCGGCGACGTCGTAGCGGCCGCCGAGCGCGGACTCGATGGCGGCGTTGATGCGGCCGCGCAGGAAGCCCAGCTCCACCGGGCCATTGAGCACCAGCGCCACCATGCCGCCGCCGGCGAGGAGAAGGAGCAGCAGCACCAGGACGACGCCGCTGACCACCCAGCGCCAGGGCGAGCGCCGCCGTCGCGGCCGCGGCGTCGGCAGCGGCCGGCCCGCCTTGGCGGACGGATAGCGGGTCAGGCGCTGGTTCTGCAGCATCCGCCGGGATCTTGCCTAGGCACAGGCCGGAACGGGAAAGCCTGCCCCAAAAGGGAGGCTTGCCCGAACAGAGGGTCTTGCGGAGGCACGAGAGGTCGCGTCATCATCGCTCATCGCCGACCGGGCCCCAGCCACAACGGCTTGGGTCACCCGGGCTCGCCGGTCGTCTCGGGGCTGAAGGCGCCCTCCGCTCGTCAGTTCGAACCGGCCCGGCGCCCTCTATCCCAACACAGTAAACTGCGCCGAAAGGATGGCGACAATGGCCGGACTGACTGTCGGAGACAAGGCTCCGGATTTCGATCTTCCTGCCGACGGCAACAGCCACGTCCGATTGGAAGATTTCCGAGGTTCGCCGCTGGTGCTCTATTTCTACCCGAAGGACGATACCTCCGGCTGCACCGCTGAAGCCATCGCCTTTACTGCCCTTGCCGACGACTTCCGCGCCGCCGGCGCGACAGTGCTGGGCATCTCGCCCGATTCCTGCGCCGACCACGACGCCTTCAAGGCGAAGCACGGGCTGACGGTCCGGCTCGCCGCCGACGAGGACAAGACAGTCCTGCAGCGCTACGGCGTCTGGGCCGAGAAATCGATGTATGGCCGCACCTTCATGGGCGTCGAGCGCACCACCTTCCTGATCGCCCCCGACGGCGCGATCGCCCGGATCTGGCACAAGGTCAAGGTGCCGGGCCATGCCGAGGCGGTGCTCGACGCCGTCAAGGCGCTGCCCTAGCGGCGCATCGGTCTCACGCATTCAGCCCCCCGGTCCGGTGCCCCTCGGCGGCGACGCCTGCCGGCCGGGCGGGCGGCAGGAATCACCACGCACTGTCCCTGCTAACGGCAAATCCCGCAATGGATCGTTAACCTTAACTGCCTCTAATCGCCGGGCCTCGGCCGCTCTGGGCCGCGAGACCCGGTTCATGCGTCACGCTCCGTCTTCCTCGTTCCGAAGCCAGCCCGTCACGCGGGTCCCTGCCCCCTATGGCATCGCCAGCCGCCGCAGCCGGCTGCGCGCCCTTCTGACACGCGCCGTCTTCCTCGCCGCCACCGGCGCCGCCGTGGTGCTGGTCGCCGGCGGCACGATCGCCGCGACAGGCTACATGCTGTTCCGTGACAGCATGACGGCCGCATCGCCGGACGTCGGCCAGCCCGATCTGCGCCAGGCTTACGAGCGGCGCATCGCCGAGCTGCAGGCCGAGTTGCACCATGCCGCCAGCCGCCAGGCGCTCGGCCGGGCGCAGATGTCGACGCATCTGCGCGACCTCCTCGACCGCCAGGAGGCGATCGCGGCGCGCCAGCGCGAACTTGCCGAGCGGCAGAAAATCCTCACCGGTCTTGCCGGCACGGTCGGCATCGACGTGCCCGCCGCCGTGCCGATCCCGGCCGCCAACCCGATCCGTGCCAATGCCCTTCCGGCGATGGCGATCCGCGGCACTGCCGAGCCCGCCATCGACGGCGACGAGGACCCGGCCGACAGCGTCGGCGAGGAGGACATCGACCCGGCGGAGGTCGACCAGACGCTCGGCGCCATCGAGCGCTCGCTCGACGACATGCGCCGCCAGCAGGTCGCCGTCGTCCAGTCTGTCTCCGAGACGGTCGCCGACAGGAACCAGCGGCTGGCCGCGGCGCTGACGGCGATCGGCGCCCGCGTCGACGATGGCGGCGGCGTCGGCGGGCCTTACGAGCCGCTCGGCGTCGATGCCGGCCTCGACGATTTCCGCGACAGCGTCGACTATCTCACCGAGGATCTCGGCCGGTTCGACCGCCTGACCGCCACGGCGCGGCGCCTGCCGCTCGCCCGGCCGCTGCCGGAGACGGCGATCACCAGCCGCTTCGGCCGCCGGCGCGACCCGTTCCTGGGCCGGCCGGCGATGCATACCGGCCTCGACTTCCGCGCCCCGCAGGGCGAGACGGTGCGCGCCACCGCCCCCGGCAAGGTGACGATCGCCGGCCGCTCCGGCGGCTACGGCAACATGGTCGAGATCGATCACGGCAACGGCCTGCGTACCCGCTACGGCCACATGAGCCGCATCCTCGTGCGCGTCGGCCAGAAGGTCGGCGCCGGCGACATCGTCGGCAAGGTCGGCAGCACCGGCCGCTCCACCGGCCCGCACCTCCACTACGAAGTGCGCCGGGCCGGCAAGGCCGTCGACCCGATGACCTACCTGCGCGCCGGCGCGGATATCCGCTCGCTGCTGTAAGCGCTGCGGGCGCCCCCCGCTCCAAGGTTCCCCTGTCGTACCGGGGCCACGCACCACAGTGTTCGGGGACGTGGCCGATGCAGTCCGGACATGGGAAGTGAAGACGGACGGCGCCGTCTCTTACCAGCCATCACATCGCCGACGGTGGCCGATGCCCATACCCGGCGCCAGTCATCCGCGGCCGCCGTTGTTCTGTACCGCAACGGTCAGAAGCAACGGCCGAGATCACTCCATGGCAGCTTTCACTGACGAAGATAGTCGAGGAACTGCTGGTGGTTCCGGTCCATCTGCTGCATCCGGTTATTGAAGTTCTGGGTATTGGTCTGCCCGAATTGCTGGATGGCCTGCATCCGCTCCTCATGGGTAGCGCCCAGCGGGTTCGTCGGATCGTAGGCCGGGGGAGGCTGCATCTGGCCGGCCATCTGGCTGTAGGCCATCTGCGCCTGCACGACACCGTTTTGGTAATAGCCACAGGCGTTCTGGTCGCCGGTCTGCATGCAGTATTGCCCCGCCTGAATCAGGTTCTGCGCCTCCACCTGCATCAGCTGCACGTTGGCGCAGGCCTGCGGATTGCCCATTTGGCAGCCATAGGAGACGTAGGAGATCATCTGTTCGAGCATCGAGTAGAGTTGCGGATCGACCCCGCTCATCTGCTGTGCGTCGGCAGCAGGAGGAGCGAGGAAGAGAAGCGCGGCCAATGGGGCCGCAGAGGCAAAAGCGCGCAAGATACTGATCCTTAACAGGGTAATAGAAACGCCTCGCAACCTGCGCCACGATGCGAGCAGGCGTCAAGGGCGTCTCTGGTGATTACATCCAGTCGCCCAATGTTCGCGAAAGCCAGTCTACCTTATCTTCAATCTACGCAAGTTAACGGAAACGACGCAAAACGATATTCTCTAGCTCAATGAGGCCGAAGCTCAGAGGCTTCGGATACGGCATCGAGATGGCCTATGGCATCGCCAAGGTCTTCAATCTTCAATGAGGCCGAGTTGGAAACCCTTCCATGCAGCTACTGCGGCTTGAAGCTCCGACATAAAAGCCGGGGCTGGCCCCGCAGACCCTACCTGTCGGCCTCCTGCTCGGCGGCTTCGAGCAGGGCGATGATCTCGGCCACCCGCCCAGTGGGCAAAGGCCGGCCTTCATTGACCAGGGCATCGTCGGCGCTGAACCATGCCCACGCCTGCGCCAGTTCCTCGACGGTGGCGCCGGTGCGGGCGATATCGGCAATCAGCGTTTCGTCGGCAGGGCCGAGAATGGCGACGATGTCTTCCGCTTTCATGCTTCGCCTCCCTCATGTTGCGTCGTGCCGTGGCAGTGCAGCCTTGGCCAGTATGCCCTGCACTGACGATACGCGGCTCCGGCAATACCGCCTAGCCGCGCCGTCGCGGCCAAAACGCCGAGCCTAACGCGTCAGCACCGGGAACCCATCGTCCACGACAACTCCTCGACAGAACTGACAGCGGCAGATACCCGAGAGCCGGTTACTGACGGCGACAAAGATGTCAATTGATGACATCGATGCGCTCGCTTATTGCCGGAGAATACGCAAGTCCTGCGCGCAAGCGCGCCTCTGCGGAGGATCGCGATGCCGGCCGATCACCAGCTCGAATTCTTCCTGCCGGCGCCGCCGGCCCAGGATGAAGCCCTGCTTGTCCCGGCGCGTATGGTGAACGAATTCGTCTATTGCCCGCGGCTGGCCTATCTCATGTGGACGCAGGCCGAATGGGCGGAGACGGGCGACACGGTCGAGGGCAATCGCGTCCATGCGCGCGTCGATCGCCCCGGCCCGCCCCTGCCCCCGCCGCAGGCCCTGGAGAGCGAGACAGCGCAGGACGGCGACAGGATCGTCAGCCGGTCGCTGACGCTGTCCTCGATGACGCTCGGCGTCATTGCCAAGCTCGACATCGCCGAGGCGGACAACGGCTTCGTCACGCCGGTCGACTACAAGCGCGGCAAGCGGCCGCATGTGGCGCAGGGCGCCTACGAGCCGGAGCGCATCCAGATCTGCCTGCAGGCGCTCCTTCTGGAGGAGCACGGCTATCGCGTCGAGGAAGGCGCTATCTACTACGCCGAGAGCCGCGAGCGGGTGCGCATCGCCCTCGACGACGCGCTGCGCGATGCGGCGCGGGCCGCCGTCAGCGACCTGCGGCTGACGGTCTCGCAGAACCGCATTCCGCCGCCGCTGCGCGACAGCCCCAAATGCCCGCGCTGTGCGCTTGTCACCGTCTGCCTGCCGGATGAGGTCCGCTCGCTGTCCGGCGCAGTGCTGGCGCCGCGGACGATCGCCGTTCCGCCCGACGAGGCGCTGCCGCTGATCGTGCAATCGCAGCATGCCCGGATCGGCAAGGACGGCGACACTCTGAAGATCGTCGACGAGGAACAGGGCGAGACGCAGGTGCGCCTCATCGACATTTCCGATGTCGCCCTGTTCGGCAATGTCGCCATCACCACACCGGCGCTCACGGCCCTGCTGGAGCGCGAGATTCCGGTCGCCTTTCACAGCCATGGCGGCTGGTTTCGCGGCATCGCGCACGGCATCGGCCACCGCAATGTCGAGATCCGCACGGCGCAGTACCGCCTGAGCTTCGACGAGACCGCCTGCCTGCGGTTCGCCAAGGAGCTGGTGGCGGCGAAGATCACCAACCAGCGGACGATCCTGCGCCGCAACTGGCGCGGCACGCCCGAAGAGCGGCAGGCGGCGCTGGACCGGCTGGGTGCGGCACGCCGGTCGGCCGGCGGCGTCGCGACGGCGGCGCAGCTGCTCGGCGTCGAGGGCGATGCCGCCGCCACCTATTTCCGCGCCTTCGCCGGCCTGTTGAAATCGGGCGAGGACAGCGCGTTCGCACCCTTCCGCTTCGAGACGCGCAACCGACGCCCGCCGGCCGATCCGGTCAATGCCATGCTGTCGCTCGCCTACGCCATGCTGACCCGGCATCTGACGATCGCCCTGGTGTCGGTCGGACTCGATCCCTACCGCGGCTTCTATCATGCGCCGCGTTACGGCCGGCCGGCGCTGGCGCTCGACCTCATGGAGCCGTTCCGGCCGCTCATCTCCGATTCGGTCGTGCTGTCGGCCGTCAATACCGGGGAGGTGCGCCAGGGCGATTTCGTCATCGCGGCGACGGGAACGGCACTGACGCCGGCAGGACGCCGCCGCTTCGTCGAGGCATTCGAGCGACGCCTCTCCCAGGAGACGACGCATCCCGTGTTCGGCTACCAGGTGAGCATGCGCCGCATGCTACTGGTCCAGGCGCGGCTGCTGTCGCGCTTTCTGCTGGGCGAGTTGCCGAGCTATCCGCATTATCTGCCCAGATGAAGGCAATGATGGCCGAAGAACACTTTTTCATCATTACCTATGACATTGCGGATCAACGGCGCTGGCGCCGCGTCTTCAAGGTCATGCACAGCTATGGCGAATGGATCCAGCTGTCGGTCTTCCAGTGCCGCCTGTCGCCGCGGCGGCGCGCCGAGCTGGAGACCCGTCTGCACGCGCTGGTCAAGAATGGCGAAGACCACGTGCTCCTGATAGATGTCGGGCGGGCCGACAGGATCGAACTGGCCATCAAGAGCATCGGCAAGACATTCGCCAAGATGGAACGCCGGGCCACCGTCATCTGACACAGCGGACATCGCCGTAATGCCAAGGAGGAGGAATTCCGGTCAGGATCGGCCGCGCCGCCCGGCTCTTTCGAGCAGCGAGGCGACGCGCCAGATGCCGCCCCCGCTCGAATCCGCGTATGATCCTGAATTCATGCCGCTCTTTGACATCGTGAAGATGATCCGCACGCGAGAAGGCAGTCCCCATGGCGCAGCTCACCGCCACCGCTCGAAAACGCGGCCAACTTGCCTTGTTTACCAACCACTTGTAGCGTGAGCCGTATCCGAAGCCTCTAAGCTTCGGCCTCATTGAAGG
>CAZAAW010000024.1:0-36706 GCA_964483325.1 uncultured Hyphomicrobiales bacterium | reverse complement strand
AAAAGTGTCCACCATGTCCCCGAACATGTGTCCACCTTGTCTCCGGTCCGTACACTGCGTGAGGAGGGATGGGCGCCTCTTTCTGTGAGGGAAATCCACATTGGGAAGCGCGCACCCATCCCTCACCGGAACGGGGAGGGTGGCGCGCCGCAGGCGCGTGACGGGTGGGGAGCGCCGCTGGGCATTAGAACGCCGGCTAGGCGCGGCGCTCCTCGCGCAGGTTCGCCATTTCCAGCTGGTGGCAGCGGCTCCAGGCCTCGATCGCGTCCAGCACCGGGCGGAGGGCGATGCCGGCCTGCGTCAGCTCGTAGATGGTGCGCGGCGGCATCACCGACTGGACCGTCTTCTTGACGAGGCCGTTCTGCTCCAGCCGTACCAGGCGCTGCGCCAGGGTCGTCGGGTTCACGGCGCCGGCGCTGCGGGCGATCTCGTTGAAGCCGACCGGGCCGCGCATGAGAACATAGACGATGAACATCGCCCATTTCTCCTGCAGCAGCCCGAAGACGTCGCGCAGCCGGTCGGGCACGACGCAGTCGGACGCATTATGCGCCGGAGGTGCTGCGTCGCTGCTGGCTGGCGTCATGGTCGACCTGTCGCAAGGCCCGACGGGCATCGCGATCCTTGTGAATGACGATAGGTCAGGCTCGAAGTCGGGAATATTACCCGTTTGTCTACGCGAAGATGGGGTCAGAGGCCAAGTCTTTGAAGCCCTGGGCGCCGCCGCGGCGTCAGTCGACGCGCTCCCAGCCGCGGGCGCCCAGGCGTTCCTGCGGACGGAAGCGGGTCTTGTAGTCCATCTTGCTGGAGCCATCGACCCAGTAGCCGAGATAGACGTAAGGCAGCCCCTTCTTCCGCGCCCGCCTGATGTGGTCGAGGATCATGAAGGTGCCGAGGCTGCGGTCGCTGTAGTCGGGGTCGAAGAAGGAATAGACCATGGACAGGCCGTCGCCGAGGATGTCGGTGAGGGCGGTGGCGACCAGCGGGCCTTCGCCGCGGCCGGTGATGCCGGTGTCGGGGCCGCGGAAGCGATACTCCACCATCATCGTGTCGACATGGGTGTCCTCGACCATCATGGCGTAGTCGAGCACCGTCATGTCGGCCATGCCGCCGTCGGCATGGCGGGTGTCGAGATACTGGCGGAACAGCGAATACTGCTCCGAGGACGGGCTCGGCTGGATCTCGGTGCCGACCAGATCGGCATTGCGCGCCGCGACGCGCGTGAAGCTGCGCGACGGCGCAAAGGCGTCGACAACGACACGCACCGACACACAGGCCCGGCAGCCCTCGCAGGCCGGCCGGTAGGCGATGTTCTGACTGCGGCGGAAGCCGCCCTGGGTCAGGATGTCGTTGAGGGCGCTGGCGCGATCCCCGACCAGATGCGTGAAGACCTTGCGCTCCGACTGGCCCGGCAGATAGGGGCAGGGGGACGGGGCAGTCAGGTAGAACTGGGGGGTATCGGTCTGATGCTTGGTCATTCGGGCTGAAGGCGCAACAAACGCCGGAGCGCTACGATAGTACGGAAGCCGGCGCCGGAAAACGGGCCGCGCCGCTCCTCCGGCCTTATAGCATGTGCGCCTCCTCCAGGCGCTCCAGCGGCGGCGTGTTCAGCATCACCGTGCCGAGCAGCATGTCGTGCAGGAGCCGCCGCCGCGGCGAGAAGAGACCGACAAGCAGGATAAAGGGCGTCAGCACCGACACCGAGATCCAGAAGGCGACCGCGTGCACCAGGGCAAGGAGCGGATACATGCGCAGGCCCGAAGTGGTGCGCATCTCGATGCCGACCAGCCGCATGCCTATCGTCGCCGAGCGCGGCGAGCCGAAGGTGAGGGCGACATAGCCCAGAGCCACGATGACGAAGAGCGGCGGCACCAGGAACCAGGCGAGGCCGAAGGTGATGATCGTCAGCGCCAGGGCGAGCAGGAAGGCGGGGATCATCAGCACGGCGATGAGGAAGGCATCCACCGCGAAGGCGACGATGCGGCGGGCGAGCACGCCATCGTAAAGCTCCGGCCAGCGCACCGGGTCGAAGGTGCGGGCCGGGTTGGCCTCGGTGAAGGACTGCTCAGACGGGTCGTAGCTCATCGTGGTCCGCCTCGCCGGCAATTGCCGGGGCCCCGGCCACCGGCTGACGGACAATTAGATGGCGCTTGCCGGGGCTGGCGGCAACCGGTTCGCTCAGGGCGGGTCGAGCCGCTCCACCTTGTGGCCGCGCGCCCTGAGCGCCGTGATCAGCTCCTCGGCGTGCTCCGGACCGCGCGTCTCGATCGTGACGTCGACGCAGGCGCCCTTGGCCGGCACCGTCAGCAGTGTGCGCAGGTGCTGCACTTCCAGGATGTTGCCGTCATGGGCGCCGATGGTGTTGGCGATGTCGCCAAGGACGCCGGGGCGGTCGACGATGGTGATGCGGATGGCGATGATGCGCTGCTCGCGGGCGAGCTGGCGCAGCATGATGGACGAGGCAAGGCGCGGATCGATATTGCCGCCGCACAGCACCAGGCCGACACGCCGGCCGGCGAAGCGGGTCGGGTCGGCGAGGATCGCCGCAAGGCCGGCGGCGCCGGCGCCCTCCGCCAGCGTCTTCTGCAGGGCGAGGAAGCCGGCGATGGCGCGCTCGATGATGCTCTCGCTGACCAGCACGATGTCGTCGACCAGCGTGCGGGCGATCTCCAGCGGCAGCGTGCCGGTATTCTTGACCGCGATGCCCTCGGCAAGGGACTCGGCGCCGAATTGCGCCGTTTCGCCGCGCAGCTTGGCATGGAGCGCCGGATAGAGCTCGGTCTCGACGCCGATGATCTCGGTCGCCGGCGACAGCGCCTTGAGGGCGATGGCGATGCCGCCGATGAGGCCGCCGCCGCCGACCGGCACCACGAAGGCGTCCATCGGCGGGCCGTCCGCCGCCACCTCCAGGCCGATCGTCCCCTGGCCGGCGATGACATGCGGGTCGTCATAGGGGTGGACGAAGACCGCGCCGGTCTCGGCGCGCAGGCGCTCGGCGGCCGCCTGCGCCTCCGCCAGCGTCGCGCCGTCGAGCAGCACCGTGGCGCCGAAGCCGCGCGTCGCGGCGATCTTCACGAAGGGTGTGAAGGTCGGCATGACGATGGTGGCCGGGATGCCGAGCCGCTGCGCGTGATAGGCGACGGCCTGGGCATGGTTGCCGGCCGACATGGCGATGACGCCGCGCCGGCGCTCGTCCTCCGACAGCGTGAGCAGCTTCACCAGCGCGCCGCGGTCCTTGAAGGACGAGGTCGGCTGCAGGTTCTCGTATTTGACGTAGAGGTCGGCGCCGGTGAGGGCCGAAAGGCGGGGCGCCGGCAGGAAGGGCGTGCGCAGCACGGCGCCTTCGATCTGCGCCGCGGCGGCGCGGATGTCATCGAGCGTGGGAATCATCGGCGGAAAATCTTTGATGAGGGAAACGGCCGGCGTCACCGCCGGGCCAGCGCTTCCGCAACGACAGGAGCGAAATAGGTGAGGATGCCGTCGGCGCCGGCGCGCTTGAAGGCGAGGAGGCTTTCCATGATGGCCCGGTCGCCGTCGATCCAGCCATTGGCCGAGGCCGCCTGGATCATCGCGTACTCGCCCGACACCTGGTAGGCGAAGGTCGGCACCTGGAACGTGTCCTTGAGGCGGCGCAGGATGTCGAGATAGGGCAGGCCCGGCTTGACCATGATCATGTCGGCGCCCTCGGCGATGTCGAGTTCGGCCTCGCGGATGGCCTCGTCGGAATTGCCCGGGTCCATCTGGTAGGTGCGCTTGTCGCCGCGCAGCGTCTTGGAGGTGCCGACCGCATCGCGGAACGGCCCGTAGAAGGCGGAGGCGTATTTGGCCGAATAGGCCATGATCTGGGTGTCGGCGAAGCCCTGGCCATCGAGCGCGCCGCGGATCGCCCCGACGCGGCCGTCCATCATGTCGGAAGGGGCGATGATGTCGGCGCCGGCCTCGGCCTGGATCAGCGACTGCAGCACCAGCTGCGCGACGGTCTCGTCATTGAGGATGACGTCGCCCGACAGGAGGCCGTCATGGCCGTGGCTGGTATAGGGATCGAGCGCCACGTCGGTGATGAGGCCGATCTCCGGAACGGCAGCCTTGATGGCGCGGCAGGCGGTGCAGACGAGATTGTGCGGGTTGAGCGCCTCGGAGCCGCGCTCGTCGCGCAGCGCCGGGTCGGTGTAGGGAAAGAGCGCGATCGCCGGGATGCCGAGCCTTGCGGCGCGCTCGGCCTCGCCCACCGCCAGGTCGACCGAATGGCGTACCACCCCGGGCATCGACGGGATCGCCTGCGTGAGATTGCTGCCGCCGACGATGAAGATCGGCCAGATCAGGTCGTCGCTCGTCAGGCTCGTCTCGCGGACGAGGCGGCGCGTCCAGTCCGAACGCCGGTTCCGGCGCATGCGCCGGCTGCCGAGGATCGCCTGCATGTCGATCGCATCCATATCGGTCGCCATGGACGGATCGGCGGAAAGCGGCGTCCGCTCCTTGTTCATTATCGGGGCTCCGTTGGAATGGGTCCTTCTAGCATGCCGGGCCGAGAGGCCGCAAAAGCCCAGGCAAACGGCCGTTTGTGCTTCCAAAGCAGCGGCTCAAGGTAAGCCTGCGTTAAGCGTGCCGTTTAAGGTGATCTTCAATTGCCGATCATAAGGTCAGCTCCAAGGGCGGGGCGAACCTGCCGCATAAGAGAAAGCAACAGAGAGGCAGTCGAATGATCAACGCCAAACGGAGTGCCGACACTGCGGCCGCGCCGGCGCCGACCGAGGCAGGGCTCCGCCCGCTTTATCTTGAGGCTCTGACGCTTGTCGAGCGTCTGCACCGCCGTCTTCTCGACGTCATCAAGGATGAATTCGATCGGGCGGGGCGGTCTGACGTCAATAGCGTGCAGGCGTTGCTGCTGTTCAACATCGGCGATTCGGAGCTGACGGCGGGCGAATTGCGGACGCGCGGCTACTATCTCGGCTCGAATGTCTCCTACAACCTGAAGAAGCTGGTCGAGATGGGCTACATCCATCACCAGCGCTCGCGCATGGACCGCCGCTCGGTGCGCGTCAGCCTGACGGAGAAGGGGCGCGACGTCGCCACCATCGTCAGCAAGCTGTACGACCGGCATATCCGCTCGATCGACCAGGTCGGCGGCATCGGTGCCGAAGACTTCAACGTCCTCAACCGCGCGCTGCAGCGGCTTGAGCGCTTCTGGACGGACCAGATCCTCTATCGCCTCTGAGACGATCCGGCAGATGCGGCAAAGACCCGGCTCCGGCCGGGTTTTTTGTTGGCGCCGGTATGGCCGAACCATCAAACAGCCATATTGGAATGACACGCCGCGCCAAAGGATCGGCATCGCCGGGCGCGGGTGGGGCTCGTTAACCATATCGCCCTAGACTGCTGACGGGCTGACCGCGGCGCCTCACGCCGTCGTGGTTTGCCTCGTCGTCATGCAGCGCCATACGGTGCACACAGGGTACATTACGAAGATGCAGGCTGTTGCGGAAGCGAGGGTGAAGATGCGTTCAGGCATTCGCGGGTGGTTGTCGTCCCTGGCGGCCGGCGCCGTCCTGGGAGGCGCGGTGCTCGCCATGCCGCTTGGCGCCGCGGCGCAGAGCCCGCTCGACCAGGTGTTCCAGCAGCGGCCGGGCGAATGGGCCGACGGCTTTGATTCCGGGCGCCTCGACGCCCGCGGCGTCAGGACCATCAGTCCGATCCTGTCGCCGGAAGTCACCAACGCCATGGCTTACGCCATCCAGCGCTACAGCGACATCGTCATGCAGGGCGGCTGGCCGATCGTGCCGGCCGACAAGACGCTGAAGATCGGCGTCCGCGACCCCAGCGTGGCGCTGCTGCGGCAGCGCCTGATGATCTCCGGCGACCTGCCGCAGGGATCGGGCATCTCCGACATCTTCGATTCCTATGTCGAGGCGGCGGTGCGGCATTTCCAGGCCCGCCACGGCATTCCCGCCGACGGCGTCATCGGGCCGACAAGCTTTGCCGCCCTGAACGTCCCGGCGACGGTGCGGCTGCAGCAGCTGCAGATCAATCTGGAGCGCCTGGAGAAGCTCGCCGGCCAGACGCCCGACCGCTACGTCGTGGTCAACATTCCCGGCGCCGAGGTCGAGGCGGTGGAGGGCGGCCGCGTCGTGTCGCGCCATACCGCCGTCGTCGGCAAGGTCGACCGCCCGTCGCCGCTGGTCAATTCCAGGATCAACGAGATACGCTTCCGGCCGTTCTGGACCGTGCCGGTCAGCATCGTCCGGCGCGACCTCATCCCGCTGATGCAGAAGAATCCCAATTACCTGGCCGAGCAGCACATCCATATCTACGACCAGCGCGGCAACGAGCTGCAGCCGAGCCAGATCGACTGGAACACCAATGACGCCGTGAACTACATGTTCCGGCAGGACCCGGGCGACTTCAATTCGCTGGGTTCGGTGAAGATCAATTTCCCCAGCCCGGACGGCGTCTACATGCACGACACGCCGCATAAGGAGCTGTTCGGTTCCGAATACCGGTTCGACTCCTCCGGCTGCGTCCGCGTCCAGAACATCCGCGAGCTGATCACCTGGATCCTGCGCGACACGCCCGGCTGGACGCGTGACCAGGTCGAGGCGCAGTTCCGCAGCGAGGAGCAGCTTTCGGTCCCGGTGGTCAATCCGGTGCAGCTCTACTGGGTCTACATCACCGCCTGGGCGCGCGAGGACGGCGTCGTCCAGTTCCGCAACGACATCTACCTGCAGGACGGCAGCAGCGAGCTCGCCCTTCAGTAAGCGCATCGAGTGAGGGGCGGCCGAAGGCCGCCCCTAGTTTGATATTTTCGGCGGCAACCCGATCGGCCGGTTTTGCATCGGCCGCCATGCGGACGCCCGCCCCTGCGGGCCTGCCCTGCGCATGGCTGCCTTGGCGCCTCGGACGGCCTATGTTAAGGGCGACGAGGGTTCCAGCCGGCAGCGAACCGGCTTTCTTTCCGTGCTGCCCCGTACAGGGAAATTGTCATGTCCGTTACCGACCGTACCGCCGGCGAGGCCGCGACGCGTGCCTTCTTCTCGGCCTCTCTCGCCGACGCCGATCCCGATATCGCCGGCGCCATCGCCAGCGAGCTTGGTCGCCAGCAGCACGAGATCGAGCTGATCGCCTCCGAGAACATCGTCTCGCGCGCCGTTCTCGAAGCGCAGGGCTCGGTGCTGACCAACAAATATGCCGAGGGCTATCCCGGCAAGCGCTACTACGGCGGCTGCGAATTCGTCGACATCGTCGAGACGCTCGCCATCGAGCGCGCCAAGAAGCTGTTCGGCGCCGCCTTCGCCAATGTCCAGCCGAATTCCGGCAGCCAGATGAACCAGGCGGTGTTCCTGGCGCTGCTGAGCCCCGGCGACACCTTCATGGGCCTCGATCTGGCGGCCGGCGGCCATCTGACGCACGGCGCCCCGGTCAACATGTCCGGCAAGTGGTTCAAGGTGGCGCCCTACGGCGTGCGCCGCGACGACCAGCTCATCGATCTCGACGAGGTGCAGAAGCTGGCCGAGCAGGCGCGGCCGAAGCTGATCATCGCCGGCGGCACCGCCTATTCCCGCATCTGGGACTTCAAGCGCTTCCGCGAGATCGCCGATTCCGTCGGCGCCTATCTGATGGTCGATATGGCGCATTTCGCCGGCCTGGTGGCGGGCGGCGTGCATCCCTCGCCGGTGCCGCATGCCCATGTCGTCACCTCGACGACGCACAAGTCGCTGCGCGGTCCGCGCGGCGGCCTGATCCTCACCAATGACGAGGACATCGCCAAGAAGATCAACTCGGCCGTGTTTCCGGGCCTGCAGGGCGGCCCGCTGATGCATGTCATCGCCGCCAAGGCGGTAGCCTTCAAGGAGGCGCTGCAGCCGGAGTTCCGCACCTATGCGCAGAACGTCGTCGCCAATGCCAGGACGCTGGCCGAGACGCTGCGCGGCGTCGGCTTCGAGATTGTCTCCGGCGGCACCGATAACCATCTGATGCTGGTTGACCTCAGGCCGAAGCGCCTGAAGGGCAATGTGTCGGAGAAGGCGCTGGTGCGCGCCGGCCTGACCTGCAACAAGAACGGCATCCCCTACGATCCGGAGAAGCCATTCGTCACCTCCGGCATCCGCCTCGGCACGCCGGCGACGACGACGCGCGGCTTCGGCATTGCCGAGTTCCAGGAGGTCGGACGCCTCATCGGCGAGGTCCTCGATGCCGTCGCGCAGGCCCCGGAGGGGGAGGCGCCGCTGGTCGAGGCTGCCGTCAAGGCGAAGGTTCGGGCGCTGACCGACAGGTTCCCGATTTACGGAGCGGCCTGAGGCTCTGCCCTGGCCGGAGGAGGGCCAGCATGCGGTGCCCCTATTGCGGCAGCGACGACACCCAGGTGAAGGATTCGCGCCCGGCGGAGGACAACACGTCCATCCGCCGGCGCCGTGTCTGCCCTGATTGCGGCGGCCGCTTCACGACCTTCGAGCGCATCCAGCTGCGCGAGCTGACGGTGGTGAAGCGGAGCGGCCGGCGCGTACCCTTCGACCGCGACAAGCTGATGCGCTCGGTTGAGATCGCCGTGCGCAAGCGCAATGTCGATCCCGACCGCGTCGACCGGATGGTCAACGGCGTCGTGCGCCAGCTGGAAAGTATCGGCGACAACGAGGTCACCGCCGAGCAGATCGGCAATCTCGTCATGGAAGGGCTGAAGCGCCTCGACGATGTCGCCTATGTCCGCTTCGCCTCGGTCTACCGCAATTTCCGCGAAGCCAAGGATTTCGAGGCGGTGCTGGACGAACTGTCGGGCGACGCGGAGACGGTGAAGGCGGATGGCTGAAACCTCCCGCGAGGCCGATCGCCGCTGGATGGCGGCGGCGCTGCGGCTCGGCCGCCGCAATCTCGGCGCCACCTCTCCCAATCCCGCCGTCGGCGCCATCATCGTCCGTTCCGGCGATGGCGGCGCCCATGTCGTGGGGCGCGGCTGGACGGCGCCGGGCGGCCGGCCGCATGCCGAGACGATGGCGCTCGCCGAAGCCGGCGAGGCGGCGCGCGGCGCCACCGTCTATGTGACGCTGGAGCCCTGCGCCCATCATGGCGGGACGCCGCCCTGCGCCGAGGCGCTGGTCGCCGCCGGCGTCGGCCGCGTCGTCAGCGCCATCACCGATCCGGACCCACGCGTTGCCGGGCGCGGCCATGCGGTGCTGGAGGCGGCGGGCATCGCAGTCACCACCGGCGTCATGGAGCGGCAGGCGCGGCTCGCCCATGCCGGACATATTTCGCGCGTCACCAAGGGCCGGCCCTGGGTGACGCTGAAGCTCGCCGTATCGGCCGACGGCATGATCGGCCGCCGCGAGGGCGAGCGGATGATCATCAGCGGTCGCGCCGCCTTCGACCTGGTGCAGGCGATGCGCGTCGAATCCGATGCGGTGATGATAGGCATCGGCACGGTGCGTTCCGACGATCCGCGCCTGACGGTGCGTCAGCCCGGGCTTGCGGCCCGCTCGCCGGTGCGCGTCATTCTCGACAGCGCCGCCGAGATCCCGCTGTCGAGCCGGCTCGTCGAAACGGCGCGCGAGGTGCCTCTATGGATCGTGGCGCGCGACGACGCACCGGCGGAGCGCGTCGCGGCGCTGCAGGCGGCAGGCGCCGAGGTGATCAGCGTGCGCGGCGGATCGGGCGGCATCGACCTCGGCGAGGCGCTGAGCCGTCTGGCGGAGCGCGGCATCACCCGCGTCCTTGCCGAGGGTGGCGCCAAGGTGGCGTCGACGCTGGTGACGCAGGGGCTCGCCGACGAGGTGATCCTCTTCCGTGCCCCGGTGGTCGTCGGCCCCGACGGCGTGCGGGCGCTGGCGGGCAATGCCCTGTCGGCCATCGAGCGCAGCCCGCGCTACCAGACCCTCGACGACATCGCCGTCGGCGACGACCGCATGCGGCATTACCTGCGAACGGGCTGACACAATGTTCACCGGCATCATCACTGCGGTCGGGACCGTCCTGTCGGTCGCCGAAGCCGCCGACGTCACGCGCTTCGTCATCGCCGCCGACTACGATCCGGCAACGATCGACATCGGCGCCTCGATCGCCTGCGGCGGGCCGTGCCTGACCGTCACCGACAAGCGCCCGGAGGGCGCCGGCGTCGCCTTCTCGGTCGATGTCGGGCCGGAGACGCGGCGCCTCACCACGGCGCGCGACTGGCATGTCGGCACCCGCCTCAACATCGAGCGCTCGCTGCGCATCGGCGACGAGCTCGGCGGCCATCTGGTGAGCGGCCATGTCGACGGCATCGCCCGCATCGTGGCGCGTGAGACCTTCCCTGAGACAGTGCGCTTCACCTTCGAGGCGCCGCCGCCGCTGCACCGCTACATCGCCGTCAAGGGCTCGGTCTCGCTGGACGGGACGTCGCTGACGGTGAACACCGTGGAGGGCACGCGCTTCAGCTGCCACCTCATCCCGCATACGCTGGCGGTGACGACCTGGGGCGAGCGCCAGGCGGGCGATGCCGTCAATCTCGAAGTCGATATGATGGCGCGCTATTTTGCCCGTCTGGCGGAGACGGCGTGAGGGGAGGCGTGGCGCCGTTTCCTCTGGACAAGGTGGGACCTGCGTGATTGGTCTGCCGCCACTTTTCAGCACAGGACATTCCATACGATGGGCGACAGTCCACGCCTCCTGATCATCGAGGCTCGCTTTTACGAAGACATTGCCGACGAACTGGTGCGCGGCGCCGTGGCGGCGCTGGAGCGCGCCGGCGCTGCCTATGACCGCGTCGCCGTTCCCGGCGTCCTGGAGATCCCGGCGGCGCTCGCCATGGCGCTGGACGGCCCCGTCGAATATGACGGCTTCGTCGCCCTCGGCTGCGTCATCCGCGGCGAGACGACCCATTACGACATCGTCGCCGGCGAATCGGCGCGCGCCCTGATGGACCTTGCCGTCGAGGAGTCGCTGGCGCTCGGCAACGGCATCCTGACGGTGGAGAATGACGACCAGGCGTGGGCGCGGGCCCGCGTCGGGGATCGCAACAAGGGCGCCGCCGCGGCCGAGGCGGCGCTTGCCATGATCGCCCTGCGCGATCGCATCGGTCGCTGAGCCATGGCCTCCCCCGAGCCCCGAACGCCGCGCCCGACGCGGCCGGCCAATGCCCGCGGCGCCTCGCGCCTGGCAGCCGTCCAGGCGCTCTACCAGATGGATATCGGCGGCTCGTCGCTTGAGGAGGTACTGGCGGAGTTCGAGACCTGGCGTCTCGGCCGCGAGCTCGACGGCGTCCAGTACCGCGATGCCGACCCGGCCTTTTTCCGCGACCTCGTCGCCGGCGTCGTGCGCAACCAGCTCGAGCTCGATCCGCGCATCCACCAGGCGCTCGCCGCCGGCTGGCCGCTGGCGCGCATCGACGTGACGCTGCGGGCGATCATGCGCTCGGCCGTGCAGGAGCTGATGGGCCGCCCGGACGTGCCGGCGCGCGTCGTCATCACCGAATATGTCGATGTCGCTAAGGCATTCTTCGACGACGACGAGCCGCGCATGCTGAATGGCGTGCTCGACACCCTGGCGCGCCAGCTGCGCCCGGACGAATTCACCGTCGGCGGAGGCTAGGATGTCGGGGTCGGGCGGCGGACGGGCAGGGGAGTTCGACCTGATCGGCCGCTATTTCCGGCCGCTTGCCGCCAATCCGGCGGCGCTCGGGCTCGCCGACGACGCGGCGCTGCTGCGGCCGGCGGCCGGCGAGGAATGGGTCGTCACCAACGACATGCTGGTGGAGAGCGTCCATTTCCTCGTGGACCCGCCGGGTTCGGTCGCTGCCAAGGCGCTGCGCGTCAATCTCTCCGACCTTGCCGCCAAGGGCGCGACGCCGATGGCCTATCTCCTCGGCCTCGGTCTCAGCGAGCGCTGCGACGAAGCCTGGGTCGCCGGCTTCGCCGCCGGGCTGGCGGCGGATCAGGCGCGCTTCGGCATCCAGCTGATCGGCGGCGACACGGTGCGCACCGTCGAGCGCATCACCATTTCCGTCACGGCGATGGGCCGGGTTGCGGCCGGCGCCATGGTGCATCGCAGCGGTGCCCGGCCGGGCGACGTCGTCTTCGTCTCCGGAACGATCGGCGACGCGGCGCTCGGCGTGCGCATCCGCCTCGGCCAGCCGGCGCCGGAGGGACTGGCGACCGGCCATCTCCTCGACCGCTACCTGCATCCGCAGCCGCGCGTCGCCCTGGCACCGGTGGTGGCGCGCCATGCCTCCGCCTCGATGGACGTCTCGGACGGGCTCGTCGGCGATCTCGGCCATATCTGCGCCGCCTCGGGCGTCGCCGCCGAGATCGATGCCGCGGCGGTGCCGCTGTCGGAGGAGGCGCGCGCCTTCCTGCCGCGCGATCCGACGGCGCTCGCGACGATCCTTGGCGGCGGCGACGATTACGAGATCCTGGCGACGGTGCCGCCCGACCGCGCCCAAGCCTATGCCGCCGACGCGGCGGCGGCCGGCGTCCCGGTGACGGCGGTCGGACGCATCCTCGCCGGCGCCGGCACGCCGGTGGTGCTGGATGCCGACAGGCGGCCGCTCGCCCTCGTCAGCCCTTCCTGGGTCCATTTCTGACCGCCAGACCGCTTGCGGCCCAGCGCCGTGCGACATCTTGACGGACTCGGAGGTGCGGGCCATACCGAACCTGCAGTCTTGGGGCGGGCGCACTTCTCGACCGTCCCTTTTTCGTGTCCGGGGAAGCCGGGAAGCGGTCGCCCAGCGCCTGCAGAAACCGCTTCCGGCAGAGAGGGTGGAAGCGGTGCTCTATCTCATCATACTGTGTGGTCTACTCGCCGTAGCCTATGGCGCGTGGGCAGGACGATCGGTCCTGGCCGCCGACGCCGGCAATGCGCGCATGCAGGAGATCGCGGGAGCGATCCAGGAAGGCGCGACGGCTTATCTGACGCGGCAATACACCACGATCGGTATCGCCGGCGTCGTCATCTTTCTCCTTGGCTGGTGGCTTCTGTCCCTGCCGGTCGCCATCGGCTTCGCCATCGGCGCCATCCTCTCGGGCTCGGCGGGCTTCGCCGGCATGATGGTGTCGGTGCGGGCCAATGTCCGCACCGCCCAGGCGGCGACGCGCAGCCTCGCCGCCGGCCTCGAGATCGCCTTCCGCTCCGGCGCCATCACCGGCATGCTGGTGGCGGGCCTGGCGCTGCTCGGGGTCGCCATCTACTACCTGGCCCTGACGCAGTGGATCGGCTACGCGCCGGGCGACCGCGTCGTCGTCGACGCCCTGGTGGCGCTCGGCTTCGGCGCCTCGCTGATCTCCATCTTCGCCCGTCTCGGCGGCGGCATCTTCACCAAGGGTGCGGATGTCGGCGGCGACCTCGTCGGCAAGGTCGAGGCCGGCATTCCGGAGGACGATCCGCGCAACCCGGCGACCATCGCCGACAATGTCGGCGACAATGTCGGCGACTGCGCCGGCATGGCGGCCGACCTCTTCGAGACCTACGCCGTCACCGTCGTGGCGACGATCGTGCTCGCCTCGATCTTCTTTGCCGGCCAGGCGGTCCTCGCCAACATGATGCTGTATCCGCTGGCGATCTGCGCGATCTGCGTCATCACCTCGATCGCCGGCACCTTCTTCGTGCGCCTCGGCCAGAACAACTCGATCATGGGGGCGCTCTATCGCGGCTTCATCGCCACGGCGCTGCTGTCGATCGTCGCCGTCGCGCTCGTCACCTGGTGGCTGATCGGCTTCAACACGCCGCTGACCACGACCGGCGGCGCAACCTTCACCGGCCTCGACCTCTTCCTGTGCGGGCTGACCGGCCTCGTCGTCACCGGGCTCATCGTCTGGATCACCGAGTATTACACCGGCACCAATTTCCGCCCGGTGAAGTCGATCGCCAAGTCGTCGGTGACCGGTCACGGCACCAACGTCATCCAGGGCCTGGCGGTGTCGCTGGAAGCGACGGCGCTGCCGGCCATCGTCATCATCGCCGGCATCCTGGTAACCTATAACCTGGCGGGCCTCTTCGGCGTCGCCATCGCCGTCACCACCATGCTGTCGCTGGCCGGCGTCGTCGTCGCCCTCGATGCCTTCGGGCCGGTGACCGACAATGCCGGCGGCATCGCCGAGATGGCGGATCTTCCCAAGGAAGTCCGCAAGACGACCGATGCCCTCGACGCCGTCGGCAACACCACCAAGGCCGTCACCAAGGGCTACGCCATCGGTTCGGCCGGCCTCGGCGCGCTGGTGCTCTTCGCCGCCTATACCGAAGACCTGCACTTCTTCAGCGCCAACCCGACCGAGTTCCCCTATTTCGCCGGGGTCACGGTCGATTTCAGCCTGTCCAACCCCTATGTCGTCGTCGGCCTGCTGTTCGGCGGCCTGCTGCCGTTCCTGTTCGGCGGCATCGCCATGACGGCTGTCGGCCGCGCCGCCAGTGCCATCGTCGAGGAAGTGCGGCGCCAGTTCCGGGCCAAGCCCGGCATCATGCAGGGGACGGACCGGCCGGATTACGGCAAGGCGGTCGACATGCTGACCCGCGCCGCCATCCGCGAGATGATCGTGCCGTCGCTGCTGCCGGTGCTGTCGCCGATCGTCGTCTACTTCGTCATCGACCTGATCGCCGGCAAGAGCGCGGCGTTCTCGGCGGTCGGAGCGATGCTGCTCGGCGTCATCATCACCGGGCTGTTCGTGGCGATCTCGATGACCGCCGGCGGCGGCGCCTGGGACAACGCCAAGAAGTTCATCGAGGACGGCAATTACGGCGGCAAGGGCTCGGAGGCTCACAAGGCCGCGGTGACCGGCGACACCGTCGGCGATCCCTACAAGGACACCGCCGGCCCGGCCGTCAATCCGATGATCAAGATCACCAATATCGTGGCGCTGCTGCTGCTGGCAGTCTTCGCCCACCTCTAGGAGGCAAAAGGACGGGCGGCTCCTTGGCCGCCCGTCGCCTTTCCGGCGGCGTCAGCCGCCGAAGACGCTGCGCGGGCTGGGCCCGGCGCCGGACAGCATCTGCTGGATGAAGTTGAGGTCCTTGCCGCCGGTCGGCGTGGTGCGGGACACGAAGTCGAAGACCCGACCGTCCTGCAGCCCGTAATGGGCGATCTGGCGGACCTTGCCGCTGTTGTCGAAATAGACCGCCAGGATCCGCTGGTCGACGACCTTGGCATCCATGAACTGCACCGGGCGGCGCCGGGTCTGGCTGATATAGTAATAGACCTCGCCGTCGGCATTGCCGGTGGTCGAGGGCGTGCCCAGCGCGATGAGCACCTGGTCCTGGCTCGATCCGACCGGCACCTGTTGCAGCGCCATCTCCGACACCACATAGCCATGCTCGGTCGTCTTGGCGATGCCGCCGCCCAGCGTCGGAAGGCCGCCGCCGCCCTGACAGGCGGCAAGGCCGGCCAGCATGGTCCCGGCCAAAACGAGGCCCGCCATACGGGAATGAGGATACGCGTGACTGATTTTCAAGGGCATGCCCGACTCCCGGCCCGTAGCTTGGCTTTTTCCCTAGCCTACGCTAGGGCTCGACGCAACGCCTTGACGCAGTTGGCCGCTGCGCGACGGCGGTGGCGGAGCAATCGGAAAACCTCATGTTCGCCCGACTTTTGAGGCGCGCGCGTCGCGAAGAGGACGGGATAGCATATGCGCTTTACGGCGTGATCGTGGCGCAGGCGCGCCAGCCCGCCCTCTATCTGCGCTATGGCGTGCCCGATACGCTCGACGGCCGTTTCGAGATGGTGGTCCTGCACCAGGTGCTGCTTTTCCACCGCCTCGGCCGGGAGGGCGAGACCGGCCAGGACCTGACCCAGCGCGTCTTCGATCTCTTCGTCGCCGACATGGACCGCTCGCTGCGCGAGATGGGGGCGGGCGACATGTCGGTGCCGCGCAAGATGCGCAAGATCGCCGAGAGTTTCTACGGCCGGCTCGCGGCCTATGGCGAGGGCCTGCAGCAGGGCGATCCGGACGATCTCGCCACGGCGCTTGCCCGCAATCTCTTCACCGGCCCGGAGGCGCCGTCCGCCGTGCCGCTGGCGCTCTATGCTCTCGCCGCCGTGACGGCGCTGGAGACCCAGCCGATCGCCGCCATCGCCCGCGGAACGCTGGCCTTTCCGGCGCCGGAAGGACTGACGGGGGAGGCGTCATGAAGGACGAACCGCTGCTGCCCCGCTTCGTCGATGTCGAGGCGATCCCGAGCGCCGGCCTGACGCTGCAGATCGACGCCTCGCCCGCCGAACGGGAGAGGATCGCCGCCGCCTTCCGCCTCGTTGCCGTCACGGCGCTCGGTGGCGCCGTCGAGGTCTCGCGCGACCGCGACCGCACCGTCCGCATCGACGGGCGCGTCGTCGCCGATATCGTCCAGAGCTGCGTCGTGACGCTGGAGCCGGTGGCGCAGCATATCGACGAGACGATCGATCTCCGCCTCGTCCCGGCCGGCGAGGAAGCGCCGGCGGTGCATGAGGTCGTCGTCGAGGTCGGCGACGATGAGCCGGAGACCTATGCCGGCTCCAGCATCGATGTCGGTGCCCTGGCGCTGGAGCATGTCGCCATGGCGATCGACCCCTATCCGCGCGTCCCTGGCGCCGAGCTGCCGGCCGGCCTTAATGATGAGGACCGTGCCGCCGATTCGCCTTTCGCCGCCCTCCGCAAGCTCAAGCCGGAGGATGGGCGCTGAGATGCCGCGGCGCCTTGGCGCGGCGCGGCTGGCGCGGTTGTAAGGGCTCGTGAAATAGCTATGGTCTGCCGGCCGCTTCTGTGCCGCCGCCCGGCGGGTGGGCCTTGCCGGCGTCTCGAAGAACGGAGCTGAATGCCCGATTTCGTCACCATTTCCGTGGATGCCATGGGCGGCGACCATGGCCCCGCCGTCACCCTGGCCGGGGTCGATCGCGCTCTCGCCGAGCTGCCGGACACGCGCTACCGCCTCTATGGCGAGGCGGCGCAGGTCGAGCCGGCGCTCCGGGCCTATCCGCGCCTTGCCGCTGCCGCCACGGTCATCGACTGCGAAGTGACGGTGAAGATGACCGACAAGCCCAGCCAGGCGCTGCGGCGCGGCCGCTGGAAATCGAGCATGTGGCGGACAATCGAGGCGGTTAAGACGGGGGAGGCGGACGTCGCCGTCTCCGCCGGCAATACCGGCGCGCTGATGGCGATGTCGCGCTTCTGCCTGCGCACCATGGCCGGCATCGAACGGCCGGCCATCGCCGGCCTGTGGCCGACCGTGCGCGGCGAGAGCGTCGTCCTCGACATGGGCGCCTCGATCGGCGCCGACGCCCAGCAGCTTGTCGATTGCGCCGTCATGGGCGGCGCCATGGTGCGGGCGCTGTTCGGCAAGACACGCCCGACCGTCGGCCTCCTCAATATCGGCGTCGAGGAGGTGAAGGGCCTGGAAGAGGTCCGCACCGCCGGCCAGCTGCTCAAGGAAGCCAACATGCCGAATATCGACTATGTCGGCTTCGTCGAGGGCAACGATATCGGCAAGGGCACGGTCGACGTGGTGGTGACGGAAGGCTTTTCCGGCAATATCGCGCTGAAGACGGCGGAGGGGACGGCGCGCCAGATCGCCGCCTATCTGCGCGAGGAGATGAGCCGCACGCTGCGGGCGCGCATCGGCTATCTCCTGGCCCGGCCGGCCTTCGAAAGCCTGCGCCACAAGCTCGACCCGGCGCGCGCCAATGGCGGCGTCTTCCTCGGCCTCAACGGCCTCGTCATCAAGAGCCATGGCGGTGCCGACACCGCCAGCTTCGCCAACGCGGTGAAGACCGGATACGCGATGGTGCGCAACGAATTGCAGGCCAAGATCGGACACGACCTCAGCCTCTATCCGCGCAGCGGAGCGGCGTGGCGGGCAGCGCAGCCCACCGAGGCGGGTGCTGCGTGACAGTCAGCCGCTCCGTCGTGCTCGGGACAGGCAGCTACCTTCCCGAGCGCATCCTCACCAATGACGAACTCTCCCGGATGGTGGAAACCTCGGACGAATGGATCGTCCAGCGCACCGGCATCCGCCGCCGCCATATCGCGGCGGCAGGCGAGCTAACTTCCGATCTCGGCACCGCCGCAGCGCGCCAGGCGCTCGCCAATGCCGGCCTCGGTATCGAGAACATCGACCTGATCGTCGTGGCGACGGCGACGCCGGACGACACGTTTCCGGCCACTGCCGTCACCATCCAGAACAAGCTCGGCATGACGCATGGCGCCGCCTTCGACATGCAGGCGGTCTGCTCCGGCTTCGTCTATGCGCTCACCACCGCCGATGCGCTGCTGAAGTCGGGCGCGGCGCGCCGGGCGCTGGTGATCGGCGCCGAGACCTTCTCGCGCATTCTCGACTGGACCGACAGGTCGACCTGCGTCCTCTTCGGCGACGGCGCCGGGGCCGTGGTGCTCGGCCTCGAGGAGCAGCCGGAAGGTCCGGAAGGCCGCGGCATCCTCAAGGCGCAACTGCGCTCCGACGGCCGCTATCGCGACAAGCTGTTCGTCGACGGCGGCCCGTCCTCGACCGGCACCGTCGGGCATCTGCGGATGGAGGGGCGGGAGGTCTTCCGCCATGCCGTCGGCATGATCTCGGATGTCATCGAGGACGTCTTTGCCGCCACCGGCTATAGCGCGGCCGATATCGACTGGTTCGTGCCGCATCAGGCCAATATCCGCATCATCGACGGCAGCGCCCGCAAGCTCGGCATTCCTCTTGAGAAGGTGGTGCGGACTGTCGCCGATCACGGCAACACCTCGGCCGCCTCCATTCCGCTCGCCCTCGCTGTCGCGGTGGCGGACGGCCGCATCCGCCGCGGCGACCTCGTTCTTCTGGAAGCGATGGGCGGCGGCTTCACCTGGGGCGCGCTGCTGCTGCGCTGGTAGCGGAATTCCCTATTGGCGCCATGGCTTAGCGGGCCCTGTGTTGACCCGTTCCCGGCAAGGCAATAGGGTTCGCATCTCGCCAGGGGCGGCAGCCCCAGACTTTTTCCAGGGACGACCGGAGCATGAGCGGCAAGACGGTTACGCGAGCCGATCTTTGCGAGGCTGTGTATCGCCGCGTGGGCCTGTCCCGCACCGAATCTGCGGCACTGGTCGAGCTGGTCCTCGACGAGATCACCGACAGCATCGTGCGCGGCGAGGCAGTGAAGCTGTCCTCCTTCGGTTCCTTCATCGTCCGCTCCAAGGGGCAGCGCGTCGGCCGCAACCCCAAGACGGGCGAGGAAGTGCCGATCTCGCCGCGCCGCGTCATGGTCTTCAAGCCGAGCAATGTGCTGAAGCAGAAGATCAACGCCGGCATGCTCGACGGGCAGGGCGGATGACCGACGGGGAGGCGGGCGACAAGTCGCCGGACGCGTTCCGCACCATCAGCGAAGTCGCCGACGAACTCGACCTGCCGCAGCATGTGCTGCGCTTCTGGGAAACCCGCTTCGGCCAGATCCGGCCGATGAAGCGCGGCGGCGGGCGGCGCTATTACCGTCCGCAGGATGTCGAGCTGCTGCGCGGCATCCGCACGCTGCTCTACGGCGAAGGCTACACAATCAAGGGCGTGCAGCGGATCCTCAAGGAACAGGGGCCGCGCTTCGTCGTCGCCGCCGGCCGCGGCGAAGCGCCGATGCTGGAGGCCATGCCGGAGCCGGCACCCGAGGAGGCCATCGACGCACCGGCCATGGCCACTCGCCCGGCCGCGGCACCGGCACGGGTGCCCGAACCGCCGGGCCGTGGCACGCCCGATACGCTTGTGCGCCCGTCCGGCCGGGCCCGAAGCGGCGACGAAACGGCGCTGCTGCAGGCGACGCTCGCCGAGCTCCTGGAGTGCAAGCGCATTCTCGATCAGGCGCGCTGACCGCGGCGATTGCCGCCGGCAAGCGGGAACCTAACAGCGCGGGCGGCCGTTCCTCGGTTTATGACGCTCGCCTTGGAAAGTCCCAAGAACCGGCTGCTTCTGGCGCTTCCGCCTCGGGACCTTGAACTCCTCCGGCCGCAGCTCGAGCATATCCCGCTCCGTTCCAAGCAGGTGCTGCTCGACGCCGACACCGCGCTCGACACGGTGTTCTTCCCCAATAGCGGCGTCATCTCGGTCGTTGCGGTCTATGGCGACGGCAGCATCATCGAAATGGCGACCATCGGCCGCGAGGGTTTCACCGGTGCGCAAGCGGTTCTGGGCGCCGAGATGTCGTCGACCCGCCTGCTGGTGCAGGTGCCGGGCACCGCCATCCGCATGTCGCGCTCCGCCTTCGTGCAGGCGATGCAGGCGCTGCCGACCTTTCACTCCCTGATGTTCGCCTATGTGCAGGCCTTCATGGAGCAGATCCTCGTCTCCGGTGCCTGCAACGGTGCTCACAGCGTCCGGCAGCGGCTGGCGCGCTGGCTGCTGATGATGCGCGACCGCAGCGACAGCGATACGCTGCCGCTGACCCACGATCTGCTGGCCGAGATGCTGGGCGTGCAGCGGCCGACGGTGACGATCGCGGCGCAGGACCTGGAGCAGGCCGGGCTGGTTCGCCGCGGCCGGCGCCAGATCACCATCACCGACCGTTACCGCCTCGTCCAGGCCTCCTGCGAATGCTACCAGCTGGTGCGGGCGCGCATCGCCGCGCACCTGCCCAAGTCCTATACCTGACTTACGGCGAAGCGGTGCCCGCCAGCCGGTTCGCATTGCGGGAGATGGAGGCCTGCAGCAGCGGTTTGGCGCGCTCGCCGATCATTTCCGCGAACTCCAGGCTGAGATGATGCGCATCCCATGTGAAGGGGATGCGATGCGCTTCGTCTGCGTAGAAAGCGCAATCGTCGCCCTTGCAGAGGAGGTCTCGCTTGCTGAGAAAGAGAGCGCCGTGCCGTTCAGCCAGCGCTCGCAGATCGTCTTCATAGCGGAAGCGGCTGCGGATGTTGTCAGGGACGAAGCACGAGTCGAGGCCATAGCGCTCGAGACGGTCGCTGCAGAGCTCCTTCAGTTCGATGTAGTTGTCGAGGACGATGATCTTCGCCTCCGGCGCGGCCTTCTGGATCAGCGTCAGGAACGGATCGGCGTCGCTCGCCTGATACCAGCTCCAGAAGACGCTTAGGACGATAAGGTCGAAGTTCCGCACGAAGGCGGGATCGAAGCGCCGCGCATTCCCGGCAACGCACGCCGGCTTTATGTTGGGAAGATTCCACAGCGGCGATGCGGGCTCGAACGGCGGACAGCCCGGGATTTCATCGATGACAATGTATTGGTTGCTGAGACTCGGAAGCAGGATGTTAAGCCCGTCGGTGGCGTGGCTGTCGCCGATCACTAGGACCCGTTCGCGATCAGCCGGAGGTGGCGTCAGGCAGTGAAGGCCATTGCCGAGATTGCAGACCTTGGGAAGATTGGCGTACCGATGCTGCATCTGCTCACGCAAGAAGCCCTCGGGCAGATAATGGGCCGACCGCCAGACCCAACCGCCTTGGCCCCAGGCCGCCCCTGAGGTCGCGCCGACCACGACCAGCAGTGCGGCGAAGCCTGCCGGCGCCAGCCGGCCGCCGCCATGGCGGCGCAGGAAGTCGTGGTAGCGGAAACGACGCTCGACAAGGACGTGCAGCAGGAGGCCGGCGAATAACGTCACGGCTGCCGCAGCCACCATATCGAGAATCGTCAGTGGCCGATCGGCGATCCACTTCCAGAAGACGACGATCGGCCAGTGCACCAGGTAGAGTGAATAGGAGGCCCGTCCGAGCGCCGCCGAGACCGGATTCGTTAGGAGGACGTCGACGTAACGCGCATGGCCGGCGCGGATGACAGCCGCGACGGCCAGGACGGGAACCAATGTTTGCAAGCCGGGCACCGGCGTCGATTCGCCATAGACCAGGAAGGACGCGACGAGCACCGCAAGGCCGCCGGCCATGACCGCCTCGGCTTTCCATCCCCGCGGCCGGACCTCCGGCCTCCACGTGGCGATGAAACCACCTGCCGCAAACTCGAAGATGCGGAACGGCATCCAGTAGAAGGCGGTGACGGGGTAGGTCCGCACCGTTACGTCGGCGATCGCCAGTCCGATCAGGAACAGCGCGGCCATGGCCAACGGAACGAATCGCGGCGCGAGGCGGAACAGCAGGAGCAGGAAGAGCGGCCAGAACAGATAGAACTGTTCCTCGACACCGAGCGACCAAGTATGCAGGAAGGGGCTACTGCTGGCGGCCGGCGAAAAATAGTCGTCCTGCGACCAGAACAGGATGTTCGACACCGACGCCAGTGCGGCGAGGCTCTGGAGGCTGGTCCGGACGAGTGCCGCCGGCGGGAACAGGGCGATCGCAACGAGGACCGTCGCGGCGACCGTGACCAGGAGGGCCGGGAACAGCCGCCGCAGCCGCGCATAATAGAAGCGCGGCAGGCTAAACGTGCCGCGGTCCATGCCGCCGAAGATCGACCGGGTGATGACGAAGCCGGAGATGGTGAAGAAGGCGTCGACGCCGAGAAACCCGCCCGGGACGACGGCAAGATCGAGGTGGTAGGCGATGACCGCGAGAACCGCCAGCGCCCGCAGGCCGTTGACCTCGGGCAGGTAGCGGTCGCGCTCCATAGGAACCGCCACCACGGGAACCGCCACCATGGGAACCGCCACCGCCGCGGCCGGGCGTTGCGGCACTGCCGTGCTCGTTCCCGCCATGGCGGCGCTGCCCGCTGATCCCCCCGCGAACTGGTCGGAGCGAGAGGATTCGAACCTCCGACCCCCTGAACCCCATTCAGGTGCGCTACCAGACTGCGCCACGCTCCGACGGCGCGGACTATAGTGACGGGCCGGGGAGGGTGCAATCGCTGGCGCGGCCGCCGGGCCGCGCCTTGCCGCGTCATTCCAGCCCGAGCTGCTGCCGGTTACGGTGAAGGCCTGCCAGATAGGCGCCGCGATAGCCCGGGTCGCCGAGGCAGATCTCACGATAGATGACGTTGAGGGTCTTCGACCAGGTGAGGCCGATATCGACGGCGACCGCCGCTGCCTGGGGCGCATCGCCGGCATGGGCCGAATCGGTGAGGGCCACCAGATCGACCGAAGCGACGGGAAGCTGCACCCCGCCATGCGTCAGGGTCATGTCGATGGAGGAGGGGTGCCCGTCGCTGTATTTCTGGGTGAAGTTCGACTGCATCCCGTCGGCGCTGCTGATGATGTAGGTCATCTTGCCGTTGGCCCCGTCCGGACAGACGAGACTTGTCGGGAGGATGGACTGCGCCGAAGCGCCGCCCGCTGCCGTCGTCAGGAAAAGCAGCGCAGCTGCAACAAGAGGGAATCGCGATTGTCTTGGTTTGTACGACAGGCGGCGAAAAGGGACAGGCGGTGGGCGGAAGAATGAAAGCATAGGCTGCCCTCGCTCCGGCAATGAATCGGTTGATCACTGCGCTGGACAAGCACAGGCTACAGCATAGGTTCCATTGCCCTGGTCGCAATGCGTAAATGTGCAACAGGCCTGCGTAAAAACTGCAACCCTGTCGGCGAATAGCGCCGGTGCCGGCGCCGATGATGTCGGGCCGGGCCGCCAGTGCGGCGCCGGCCCGGACGATTACTCGGCCGTCTTGTCGATCCAGATGTCGGCGAAGCCGCTGGAGATGGTGCCGTCCGGCGCCAGGATCGGGTCGCGCACCCGCCGGTTCACCAGGTTGAAGGCGTCGTCGGAGAGGAAGTTGATGTCCGGCAGCTCGGTCGCGGTGATGCGGAAGGCCTCGGTGAAGAGCTCCTTGCGCTTCTGTGGATCGACCTCGACGGCGGCCGCCTCGTAGAGCCGGTCGACCTCCGGGTTGTCGTAGTGGGCGCCGTTGGAGAACGGCACGCCGGGCTGGAAGTTCTTCGACCAGTAAAGGCGCTGGATGCCGATCGTCGGATCGAAGGTATTGGTCATCGAATTGACCGTGAAGGCGAAGTCGCGGTCGGTATAGACGCGCTTGACGTAGCTGGCGAAGTCCTGCGTGCGCACCGTCACGGCGATGCCGACCTTGGCGAGCGCCTGCTTGACGTAATCGGCTGTGCGCCGGTCGCCTTCCGTCGCCGGGCGGAAATCGAGCGTGATGGCGAAGCGCGTACCGTCGGCGCCGCGCGGATAGCCGGCCTCGTCGAGCAGCTTCTCGGCGGCGTCGGTGTCGAAGGGATAGTCCGGCAGGTCCGGCACGTAGAAGCGCGTCACCTCGGGGCTGACCGGGCCGCTGATGATCTGGCCGTAGCCGTACCAGACGACGTCGCGGATGAAGTTGCGGTCGAGCGCATGTGCCACCGCCTGGCGCACCTTGAGATTGGCGAAATGCGGCTCGTCGAGGTTGAACTCGATGCGCTTGACGCCGGCGCTGAACACCGTGCCCTGCCGCACCAGCTGCAGGTGCGGCAGCGCTGTCAGGCGCTCGACATCGCTGAGTGCCACCAGGCCGCCGGCGCCCATGTCGGCCTCGCCGGTCTCGAACAGCACGGCGCGCGCCGCCGGGTCGGCGACGATGCGGACGATGACCCGGTCGAGCCACGGCCTGGGGCCGCCCCAGTAGTCCGGGTTGCGTTCGAAGGTGATGTGGTCGCCGCGCACCCATTCCTTGAAGCGGAAGGCACCGGTGCCGATCGGCGCGGCATTGTTCGGGTTCTTGGTCGGGTCGGTGCCGTCATAGATGTGCTTCGGCACGATCGGCGTCTCGCCCGCCGCCAGCGCCGATAGGAGATAGGGCGCCGGCTTGTCGAGGACGATCACCGCCGTCAGCGGGTCCGGCGTCTGTACCTCCACGACATTGGCGAAGGTGTTGCGGCCGCGCGGGTGGATCTTGCGGATGATGTCGATCGAGGTAGCGACGTCGGCCGAGGTGAAGGGCTGGCCGTCATGCCACTTCACGCCGTCCCGCAGATGGAAGGTGTAGGTCTTGCCGTCGGCACTGATGTCCCAGCTCGTCGCCAGCAGCGGCCGGGGGTTGAGGTCCTGATCGTAGGTCAGAAGACCTTCGGTGGTCAGCGGTCCGACAAATTGCGACGAGTCGGGCGAGAAGGCGACGAGATAGGAGGGATCGGCCGCCAGCAGGTAGGTGAGCGTGCCGCCGTGCTGCGGCGTGGCGGCGTCTTCGGCCCGCGATGAACCCGTGGCCAGGGCGGCGCTCAGCATGACTGCGCCCGTCAGCAATGCGCGCAAGGCTCGCATGCGTGTCTCCTTCGAGGATGCAGGTGGAAGCAGGGAGGTGTCGACCTCCCGATCCAATTAGTTGACTGAATTGATAGACTATGTCAACTATCGCCCGTCACCCTCTGACGGAGCCTTCCCATGTCGGTCCATGAACTTCCCCTGCGCACGGAGAGCGGCCGCAGCCAGGCTGCCGCGCCGCCTCCGCCACAGCCGAATGTGCGCCTGGTGGCGAGCGACGAGGAGGCGATCGACCTGGCGGAAGCGGCGGCCGTGCGCGTCGGCCGCGACGCCGCCCGCCGCGACCGCGAGCGCATCCTGCCGCTGGCCGAATATGAGGACATCGCCTCCAGCGGGCTTCTCGGCATCACGGTGCCGAAGGCCCATGGCGGGGCAGGGGCGTCGTATCGGACGCTGGCCCGCGTCGTCGCGCTGATCGCCGCGGCGGATGCCTCGCTCGGGCAGCTCTTCGTCAGCAGCGCCTACGCCATCCGCTATATCGGCAATGCCGGCAGCGCCGAGCAGCAGGAGCACTATTTCGGCCGCATCCTTGCCGGCTGGCGCTTCGGCAATGCCTCGTCGGAGCGCACCGGCACGCATGCCATGTCGCTGTCGACGCGGCTGGAGGCGTCGGGCAGCGGTTTCCGCGTCAGCGGCCGCAAGTTCTATTCGACCGGCGCGCTTCTCTCCCATCTCATCTCGGCGGTCTGCGTCGATGACGACGGCCGGGTGGTAACGGCGGTGGTGGAGAACGGCGCGCCCGGTCTCACCATCATCGACGACTGGGACGGCATGGGCCAGCGCACGACCGCCAGCGGCACGCTGGTGCTCGACAATGTCGTCGTCGGCCCCCGGCAGGTCTTCGCCTCGCGCAGCGCGGAGGACGTGCTGCCGACCGGTTCGGTGGCGCAGATCGTCCATGCCGCCATCGATCTCGGCATCGCCGACGGCGCCATCGCCGCGACGCTCGCCTATGTCCGCGACAAGGCGCGGCCCTGGGCCGGCTCCGGTGTCGAGCATGCCCATGACGACCCCTACATCATCGATGCCGTGGCCGAGCTGCAGATCCGCCGCAACGCCGCCGAGGCGATCCTCGACCGCGGCGCTGCGGCGCTCGATTACGCCGTCGCCCATCCGAGCGAGACGGCGCGCGCTCGCGCCGCCGTCGCCATTGCCGAGGCCAAGGTGCTGACCACCGAGGTGGCGCTGGCGGCGACCAACCGGCTGTTCCAGCTCGGCGGCGCCAGCTCGACCCGGCTGCTGCACGGCTTCGACCGCTTCTGGCGCGACGCCCGCACCCACACCGTGCACGACCCGGTGCACTGGAAGTACCGCGCCATCGGCGACTTCTACCTCAACGGCAAGCTGCCGCCGGCAAGCCTCTGAGCGCCGCGCCTTCCCAACCCGAAAGGAGACCGCCATGTCCATTGCCGCGTCCACCGCCGCCTTCGCCGCTCCGCAGCAGGAGGTCGAGGACATCTACTACACGCGCTGCCCGGCGCCGACGGCGACAGGCGTCGCGACCGGCCTCGACCGCCTGCGGCCGGCCTTTAGCGGCACGCCGTTCCGCTTCACCGCCCTGCAGGACGTGACCGATCCGGAGCTGCGCCGGCGCCATTTCGACCACCGCATCGTCAACCTCATCCGCGAGGGCGGCAACATCCCGGCGATCTGGGCCCGCAGCGAGGGCGCGCCGACGCGCCTTCTCGGCATCACCTGGCTCGACGAGGTGCAGGCGATCGTCGTGCCGGCCGATTCGGAGGCGCTGGCGATCGCCGATCTGCCTGGGCTGCGCATCGCCGTGCCGCGCGGCACGACGCATGGCGTCGACGTCAGCCGCATCTCGGCGCTGCGCGGCTTTGCACAGGGGCTGGCGACGATCGGCGCCGGCCTCGACGATGTCACCGAGGTCGCCATCACGCCGGAGCCGGGCCCTGCCTGGACGGAGCAGTTCGAGGCCGAACTTGCGGCGCTCGCCGACGGCCGCGCCGATGCCGCCTGGATCAAGGGCGCCGCCGGCGCCGCGGCGCTGGCGGAAGGGCGGGTGCGGCCAATCCTGCGCATCGACCAGCTCGCCGACCCGATCCGCCGCGTCAATAACGGCACGCCGCGCACCCTCACCGTTCGGCAGGAGCTGATCGACCAGCGGCCGGAGCTGGTCGAGCGCTATGTCGCCACCATCAACGGCGCCGTCAGCGCCCTCGCCGACGACCGGCACCAGCTCTGGCAGGTGCTGGCCGGCGAGACGCATCAGCGGCCGGACGCGGCGGAGGCGGCCTATGCCAATTTCAGCCGCGACAGCCTGCTGCCGAGCCTGACGCCGCACCGCATCGCCGGCCTTCAGGACCAGGCCGACTTTCTCTACCGGCAGGGCTTCATCGCCCGGCCGGTCGATGTCGCCGCCTGGGCCTATCGGCCCGCCTGACCTTCACCTCCTTCCGGGCCGCGACGTCTCATGGCGCGGTCCGGTTGGTGAAGCGGGCATTGCCGAGGCCGGTGCCGATGGTGACGACGCCCCAGCGCTCGGCGTCGGTCATGAACGGCGCCTCGCTGAGCCCCTGCGTGACGGCGTCGTTATGCATCACCACCACCGTCTCGTGGCCGAACAGCTCGGGGATGGCGCTGGTGATCTCGCTGACGAGGTTGAAGCGGCCGCTTTCCCAGTTACCGCCCGGCAGGTTCTGGCCGCCGCGCTCGATGGTGCCGTCGGCGGCGATGATGCCGGGGCAGCCGATGCCGATCGCCGGCGCCAGGCTGAACCCTTCCTTACGCGCCGCCTTGGCATGGGCGTTGAGCATCTTGATGAGGCGCTCCACCGCCCTGGTGCGGCTCGGCTTGTCGTCGGCATGGCGCCAGCGCTCGGTCTTCCACACGGCCGCCTTCGACAGGTCCGGCGCCTCCTTGGCGTGGGTGAGAACGACGCCGACGCGGATGTTCGAGCCGCCGATGTCGACCGTCAGCAGCCCGTCATGGCCGGCCAGGCACCAGGACGGGATGAGATGCGCGGCGCCGACAAGGCCGGCCTCGTCGGGATGGTTGCGGATCGGCACCAGCGTCATCGGCAGCCCCTCGGCCTTCAGCAGGACCATGGCGCGGCCGATGGCGAGCTCGCCGACGCGGCTCTGCCGGAAGCCGCCGCCGACCACGACGCGCTCGGTGTCCTGCCAGCCTTTGGTGCGGGAGAAGCGGCGCAGCACCGTCGCCAGCTCCTGCGCGAAATCCTCGATCGCCGAATGGACGAGGCCCGCCGCCTCCGGATCGTCGCCGGCCAGCAGCTTGTCGAGCCGCGAGCGACTGATTTCGTCGGTCGGATTCTCGCCCAGGGGATCGTCGCCGAAATGGCGCAGGCGGTCGCGCCAGTCGTCGAGGATGCTGCTGAAGGCGCGGCGGCTGGCGCGGTCGCCGAGGAAGCCTTCCCTGTCACGCAGTTCGAGATTGTAGCTGTCGACGATCACGCCGGGGAGTTCGTCGGCGCCATGGGCCGGCGCAGGCATCGTTGGTCTGGCGTTCAAGCGCGAGTCTCCAGGGGGCCCGGACCCCTGGTCACACAGCGTGGCTGCCGGGCAGGGCACCGGCATAAACGCGCCAGCGAAGGCAAAGCTCCGCTGCGTCAGCTGATTCCGCGCCGGATCGCCTCGCGGGTCGCTTCGGCGCGCGAGCTGATGTTGAGCTTCTGGTAGATGACCTTGACGTAGCTGGCGACGGTCTGCGGCTTGAGGCCGAGCTCTGCCGCCACCTCAGCGACGGTCAGGCCGCGTGACAGCAGGCGGAGCGTCTCCACCTCGCGCGCCGTCAGGCCGGCATCGTCGTCCCCGCCGGTGACGCCGGGAGCGCGGAAATGGGCCAGCATCCGGTGCGCGATGGCGGGCGACAGCGGCGGCTCGCCGCGCTCGATGCGCCGGAGATAGCCGACCAGCAGGTCCGGGTCCTCGCCCTTGAGGAGATAGCCGCGGGCGCCGGCGGCGATGGCGTCGAAAAGGTGGGCGTCGTCGTCATAGATCGAGGCGACGATCGGCAGCGTGCGGCGGTGCTCGTCGGCGATGCGGCGGACGAGATCGATGCCCGATCCGTCCGGCAGGCCGAGGTCGATCACCGCCAGGTCGAACTGCCCCCGGTCGAGGCGGGCATGGGCGTCGCGCAGCGAGCCGGCCGTCACCGTATCGATGCCGGTGAAGGCGCTCGACAGGGCCTTCATCATCCAGCTGCGCGTTTCGGGAAGATCCTCCACCAGAAGGCAGCGCCGCGGCACGGCAGACGGGGAGAGGGCGTCGGTCATGTCTCCAACCCTACGCCAACGGAATGGCCCGCCAGCCCCGATTCGGGGGGACCTGCCGGCGTCCGGGCGAGCGGCATGGCGATGTCGGCGGTGGTGCCGGCGCCCGACGAGGAGAGGCCGAAGGTCCCGCCGATGGCGGCGATGCGCCGCCGGATATTGACCAGCCCGTAGCCGCCGTCCTCCGTCGCGGCAGCGGCCATGCCGCGGCCGTTATCGGCAAGGGTCAGCCGCAGTGCGTTTTCGTCCAGCCCGACCTCGACCCGCAGCGCCGTCGCGCCGGAATGGCGGATGACATTGCTGACGATCTCGCGGATCGACGACAGCAGCGCCTTGCTCTGCCGGTAGTCGAGGATATGGCGGTCGGCGCCGTCCTCGCTGAGGCGCCAGTCGAGGGCGATGCCGGCCGATTCGAGCCGCCGCGCCGTCTCGTGGCGGGCATCGGCCAGCACGCGGTCGAGCGGCATGCGGTCGCCGGCAAGGCCGCTGACGATGGCGCGGATGTCGGCAAGGGCGGCCTGCAGCAGCGGCCGCGTCTGCTCGTCGGCATGGTGCAGGCCGGTGAGGAGGCGGGCGCCGACATCGTCATGGAGATCGCGGGCGATGCGCTGCCGTTCCTCGGCGACACCGCGGTCATAGGCGCTGCGGCTTGCCTCAGCCTGGCGCACCAGCGCCACCAGCTGGTCGGCGAGCTGCCGGTCGCGCGGCGCGAAAAGGGCCTGGCCGGCCTGCGGATAGCGCAGGCGCAGCGCCGGCGCGTCGGCGACGGCCGGCAGCGTCATGCCGAGCCCGTCGCTGTCGGCCACGACATGGGCGGGCGAGGCGGCGGCAGTGGTGATCTCCAGCGGGTCGTAAAGGCGCCGCAGGAGCCCCTGCCAGCGTTCGGCGCGCTCCGACCGGGTGATGCCGAAGGCGATGTCCATGGCAAGGGCGAAGAGCTCGTGCTCCGACAGGCGGCGCTGGGTGAACAGGCGCCGGCGCAGCATGTCGCGCAGCGGCAGGTAGCCGAAGCCGATGAGCAGCAGCGAGATGCCGAGGGCCGGGCCCCTGTCGATCTGCAGCGCCCAGACCAGCGCCGCGTCGAGGAGGAGCAGGAGCAGGGCGCCGCCGGCATAGAAGAGGATGCGGAAGGCCCAGTCGCCGAGATCGAACAGGCGGTAGCGGCGAATGCCGAGGGCGATGCCGCCATAGACCAGCAGGAAGAACGCGAAGGCGTGGCCCTGGCTGATCGCCGGCCGCGCGTCGAGGAGCAGCGGCACGCCGATGCCGAGGACGAAGGCGCCGGCGCCGACGATGACCGAAAGGCCGAGCCAGCGCAGGGCGGCGCGCGTCGCCGGGTCCCGGCGCGCCAGGCGCCACTGCACCAGCACCAGGACGACGATCGCCGCCATTTCCGCGACCATCGGCACGTAGGTGCCGATCACCGGCGCGCCGGCGAGGCCCGCTAGGTCGGCGCCGAGGCAGGCGGCAAGGATGACGGGCAGGGCGGCCAGCCAGCCGGGCGGCACCAGCCGCCGCGGATAGAGCAGGAAGAGGGCGATCATCGCGCCGCCGAAGAGATGCACGCCGAGATGGTTGAGGACGGACAGCCACGAAAACAGCGTGCCGTCGATGGCCAGTTCACGGGTGCTGTAGATCGCTGCCGGCAGGGCCGAGACGAGGAGCCCGAGGCCGGACAGGGCGAACATCGTCGATCCGAGATCGGCGCGGCGCATCGCCCAGACCCAGGCGCCGATGGCGAACCCGGCGAGGCCGGAGAAGAGCTGGATCCAGAAGGCGGACGGCAGGTCGGAGACGGGGCGGCGCTGCGCCGGCGCGATCACCGCCTGCGATTGGGCGCCGCTGGCGGCATCGGCGAGGGTGAGCTGGAGCGGGCCGGAGCGCAGCATGGCCGCCAGCGCCGTCTGGCGGTCGAAAAATGCTCGGAGCGCCGCATAGGATTCAAGGCCGTCCGGCTCCTCGAGGAGATCGCCGCCGTCGAGGCGCAGCGGCGGTGCCGTCTCGGTACCGATCGCCACGACGGTCTGTCCGGCCGCGACCTCGATCGTGGCTGCGGGCCCCGCGGCTATGACACGGCGGACCGCCGGAATCTCGCCCGGCTCGCCGGCGAGGCGCAGGCCGAGCCAGGGCTGGGAGATGGCGACGGCAATCGTCGCGACGGCGATGCCGAGACACAGCACCAGCGCCCACAGCATCACGGCATTGGGGGCGATCCGCCCTGCCAGAACTGCCAGCCGGCCCGCCCCGGGAGCCCCAGCCGTCCTTTCCGGTTCCAAACCCAGTCCCCCGGTCCGCGTGCCTGCGGCACGTCCCCCATATCTGCGCCGCCACGGACGGAGCGTTTTTTCGGCTGCGGCGCGCCGGCAGTTGAACCCGCCTCGCGCCGCCTGCTATATGCCCTGCACCGCGGGCCGCCAGGCTCTAGGAGTGTAGCTCAGTTGGTAGAGCATCGGTCTCCAAAACCGAGGGCCGGGGGTTCGAGTCCCTCCACTCCTGCCATTCTTTTCAGCTAGTTGTCCCCGTTTTTTTGCCGAACAGGGCAAACGGGCCTTGTGCAATCATGACGGTGGCCTTATGTAGGCCCGGTGGCGAGGCGCGTGGACCTGGTGTTTGCGCGCCCCGCATGGCTTGAGCGACTTAATGGCCGAGAGAACCAATCCATTTACCTTCCTCCAGCAGGTCCGTGCGGAGGTCGCGAAGGTCGTTTGGCCCTCGCGGCGCGAGACCGCCATTACGACCCTGATGGTGACCGTCTTTGCGATTCTGGCCAGTATCTTCTTCCTGGTTGTCGATCAGGTGCTTGGTTGGGGTGTGAGCCTGCTCCTTGGCCTCGGCGGACGTTAAGTCGGAGGCATCAATGGAAAAGCGGTGGTACATCGTCCACGCCTACTCGAATTTTGAGAAGAAGGTCGCCGAGTCGATTCGCGAGAAGGCGCAGCAGTCCGGCCTGAGCGATCTGTTCGACGAGATTCTCGTCCCGACCGAGAAGGTCGTGGAGGTGCGCCGCGGCCGCAAGGTCGATGCCGAGCGCAAGTTTTTCCCGGGCTACGTCCTGGTGAAGATGCACATGACGGATGAGGCCTATCACCTCATCAAGAATACGCCGAAGGTGACCGGCTTCCTCGGCGCCGACAACAAGCCGATGCCGATTTCCGAGCGCGAGGCGATGCACATCCTGCAGCAGGTGCAGGAAGGCGTGGAGCGCCCGAAGCCGTCGGTCAGCTTCGAGATCGGCGAGCAGGTGCGGGTCGCCGACGGGCCGTTCGCGTCGTTCAACGGCCATGTCGAGGAAGTGGACGAAGTCCGCGCCCGGCTCAAGGTTGCGGTTTCCATTTTCGGCCGGGCGACCCCGGTCGAGCTCGAATACGGGCAGGTCGAGAAGATCTGACGGTGCGGCCGGCGGGAGACCGCCGGCTTTCGCCGCCGCGGCGAAAGCCGCGCGGCGGTTCGCAGAGGCGGTGCCGGCCGGTCGCCGGACCCGCGAGCGGTGTGGGAGGTTCCCGGCGCTGCCAACGCCGGCCCGGACCACGCCATTCCCCTAGCCCGGTCTCGCTCGCCGGGCCGAGAGAGGAACGAGGTAAATGGCAAAGAAAGTCATGGGCTACCTGAAGCTTCAGGTCGCCGCCGGAGCCGCCACCCCATCGCCGCCGATCGGCCCGGCGCTGGGTCAGCGCGGCATCAACATCATGGAATTCTGCAAGGCGTTCAACGCCCGCACGCAGGAAATGGAGAAGGGCTCGCCCGTCCCGGTGGTCATCACCTACTACCAGGACAAGTCGTTCACCTTCGAGATGAAGACGCCGCCGGTGAGCTTCTTCCTCAAGAAGGCGGCGGGCGTATCGAAGGGCGGCAAGACGCCCGGGCGCGGCAGCGCCGGCTCGGTGACGCGCGAGCAGGTGCGCGACATCGCCTCGAAGAAGATGAAGGATCTCAATGCCCAGTCCATCGAGGCGGCGGCGGCGATGATCGAAGGCTCGGCCCGGTCCATGGGCCTGACGGTGGTGGACTGAGATGGCCAAGGCAGGCAAGAGAATCCGCGCCGCCCGCGAGGGCGTTGACCCGCTGAAGCTCTATGGGCTCGACGAGGCGGTGTCGCTGATCAAGGCGCGCTCGACGGCGAAGTTCGACGAGACGATCGAGGTCGCCATGAATCTCGGCGTCGATCCGCGTCACGCCGACCAGATGGTGCGCGGCGTCTGCCAGCTGCCCAACGGCTCAGGCCGTTCGGTGCGCGTGGCGGTGTTCGCGCGCGGCGACAAGGCCGATGAGGCCAAGGCGGCCGGCGCCGACATCGTCGGCGCCGAGGATCTGGTGGAGCGGGTGCAGGGCGGCACGATCGATTTCGACCGCTGCATCGCGACGCCCGACATGATGCCGCTGGTCGGCCGGCTCGGTAAGGTGCTCGGCCCGCGCGGCCTGATGCCGAACCCCAAGGTCGGCACCGTGACGCCCGACGTCGCCGGCGCCGTGCGCGCCGCCAAGGGCGGCGCCATCGAGTTCCGCGTCGAGAAGGCCGGCATCGTCCAGGGCGGCGTCGGCAAGGTGAGCTTCACCGAGCAGGCGATCGCCGAGAACATCCGCGCCTTCGCCGATGCCGTGTCGCGCGCCAAGCCGTCGGGAGCCAAGGGCACCTATGTCCAGCGCGTGGCGATTTCGTCGACGATGGGGCCTGGCGTGCGCGTCGAGGTCTCGTCGGTCCTCGGCTCCGGCGGCAGCGCCGGCGCCTGATTATTCGAGCTTCCGCCCGGTTTCGGCCGGGCGGCTGGCGGCCGGCGGCGGAGCAATCCGCTTTCGGCCGCAACCTGTCCGAGATTGCAGGCGTCGGCTCAGGCCGGCTTAAGCCCGGAAGGGACCTGCATGAGACGGGTAAGACCCGGTCGCCGCAGGCCTGTGCCTGCTGATCGGTTCGAACCTAACGGCCTTGCGGCGCCGCGTGCGTTGCGGGGGGACAGGCATCGGAGCGGTTCCGCACGGCGTCATGCCGGGCGGGGCTGATGCAACCGGCGGTCCCTCCCATGGAGCGGCCGCCAATTGGAGTGTGGCAGTGGATAGAGCGGAAAAAAGCGAGCTCGTCACGACCCTCAATGCCGTCTTCAAGCAGGGCGGCACTGTGGTCGTGGCCCACTACACGGGCCTCACCGTCAAGGACATGACCGCCCTTCGGGCGCGCATGCGTGACGCCGGAGCCAGTGTAAAGGTCGCCAAGAACCGTCTCGCCAAGCTTGCTCTGCAAGGCACGGATGCCGCCGGCATTTCCGACCTCTTCCGGGGTCAGACCGTGGTCGCCTATTCGGACGACCCGGTAGCTGCGGCCAAGGTCGCCGTCGACTTCGCCAAGACGAACGACAAGCTCGTCATTCTCGGCGGTGTGATGGGGGCATCCAACCTCGACGTGAACGGCATCAAGGCGCTTGCCGAACTGCCGTCCCTCGACGAACTGCGCGCCAAGCTGCTCGGCATGCTTTCAACGCCGGCATCGCGCATCGCGCAGATCGTCAACGCCCCGGCCGGGAAGGTCGCGCGCGTTGTTGGGGCTTACGCCAACAAGGAGCAGGCGGCCTGACGCCATTGGCTTTCAACTAGGTTCGAATCGACAAAGGAATCAATAAGATGGCTGATCTTTCGAAGATCGTTGATGAACTCTCCGGCCTGACGCTGCTGGAGGCCGCCGAGCTCTCCAAGCTGCTCGAGGAGAAATGGGGCGTCTCGGCCGCGGCTCCGGTCGCCATGATGGCTGCCGGCGGCGGTGCCGCTGCGGCCGCCCCGGCCGAGGAGAAGACCGAGTTCGACGTCGTCCTGACGGACGCCGGCGCGAACAAGATCAACGTCATCAAGGAAGTCCGCGCCATCACCGGCCTTGGCCTCAAGGAAGCCAAGGACCTGGTCGAGGGCGCGCCGAAGACGGTGAAGGAGCAGGTGTCCAAGGACGAGGCAGCCAAGCTGAAGGCTCAGCTGGAAGGCGCCGGCGCCAAGGTCGACCTGAAGTAATCGGCCGGGGCGGGTTTCGGCCCGCCCCGCCTTTCGCCCCTGCCGGCATCGGCCGGCGCGGAGCGGCCCTCCGGGCGTATGCCGGAGGCTGTTGCAACAGGCAAGGACATCCGGACGCAGAAGCCCGGGCGTCCACAGAAGGCGGCGGCGTGAATCGATCGATCGTCATCCCCGACAGGTGGCAGGGCCCGGCAGGACACGAGGGGGATGGCATCCGGCGCCAAGGTTGGCGTGGTGCGGGCGCATGGCGCGCCGGCGCCGGTGGTGAAGTCCAGATTGTAACCGGACCGTTGTCCCGAGGGCAGGCTCTGCCGTGGCCTTCCGGACAGCCGTTCATAAGCTAGCAAGGAGCGAACATGGCCCAGGCATTCACTGGTCGCAAGCGTGTCCGCAAGTTTTTCGGATCGATCCGCGAAGTCGCGGAGATGCCGAATCTGATCGAGGTCCAGAAGGCTTCGTATGACCAGTTCCTGCTGGTCGACGAGCCCGAGGGCGGCCGTCCCGACGAGGGCCTGCAGGCGGTCTTCAAGTCGGTCTTCCCGATTTCCGACTTCTCCAATACCGCGCTCCTGGAGTTCGTCCGCTACGATTTCGATCCGCCGAAATACGACGTCGACGAGTGCCGCCAGCGCGGCATGACCTTCTCGGCGCCGCTCAAGGTGACGCTGCGCCTCATCGTGTTCGATGTCGATGAGGACACCGGCGCCAAGTCCGTCAAGGACATCAAGGAGCAGGAAGTCTACATGGGCGAGATGCCGCTCATGACGATGAACGGCACCTTCATCGTCAACGGCACCGAGCGCGTCATCGTCTCGCAGATGCACCGGTCGCCGGGCGTCTTCTTCGACCACGACAAGGGCAAGACCCATTCCTCGGGCAAGCTCCTGTTCGCGGCGCGTATCATCCCGTATCGCGGCTCCTGGCTCGACATCGAGTTCGACGCCAAGGACATCATCTATGCCCGCATCGACCGGCGCCGGAAGATTCCGGTGTCGTCGCTGATGTTCGCGCTCGGCATGGATGGCGAGGAGATCCTCGACACCTTCTACAACAAGATCACCTATGCCCGCATGAAGGACGGCTGGCGCCTGCCGTTCGACGCCACCCGCATGCGCGGCCTCAAGGCGACGACCGACATGTACGACGCCGATACCGGCGAGGTCGTCATCGAGGCCGGCCGCAAGCTGACGGCGCGTACCGCCCGCCAGCTCGCCGAGAAGGGCCTGAAGGCGCTCAAGGTCGTCGATGACGATCTCTACGGCAACTACCTCGCCGAGGAGATGGTCAACCCCGAGACGGGCGAGATCTATGCCGAGGCGGGCGACGAGGTTACCGCCAAGCTGCTGGCGACGCTGACCGACGCCGGCTACGACGAGATCCAGATTCTCGACATCGACCACGTCAATACCGGCGGCTACATCCGCAACACGCTGGCGGTCGACAAGAACGAGACGCGCGA
>CAZAAW010000023.1:0-40172 GCA_964483325.1 uncultured Hyphomicrobiales bacterium | reverse complement strand
TGAACTGCTGCGGCGCCTGCGGCAGGGCGTAGAACTTCCCCGGATGCAGCCGCGACGGCACCAGGAAGTCGCGCGCCCCTTCCGGCGAAGAAGCAGTCAGGATCGGCGTCTGGAATTCGGTGAATCCCTGCTCGATCATGCGCCGGCGCAGCGACGAAACGATCGCCGAGCGGCGGACGATGTTGCGGTGGATGCGGTCCCGGCGCAGGTCGAGGAAGCGGTAGCGCAGCCGCGTTTCCTCCGGATATTCGATATCGCCGAATACCGGCAGCGGCAGCTCCTTGGCGGCCGACAGCACCTCCAGGTCGCGCACGAAGATCTCGACCTCGCCGGTCGCCAGATTGGCATTGGCAGTCTCGGCCGGCCGCGCCCGCACCTCGCCGTCGATGCGCACCACCCACTCGGCGCGCACCGTCTCGGCCACCTTGAAGGCAGGCGAGTCCGGATCGGCGACGCATTGCGTCACGCCGTAATGATCGCGCAGGTCGATGAACAGCAGACCGCCATGATCGCGCACCCGATGGACCCAGCCGGACAGTCGGACGGTCTGGCCGATCGCCTCGGCGCGCAATTCGCCGCAAGTGTGGGTGCGATAAGGATGCATGGCCGGCGGTGCTCTTTGATGAGGAAAAGGCTTGAAAACGCCCGGAAAGGCGACAGGCGTCGCGCGCCTGGGCGGCGCCGGAAAAACACATGCGCATCACGGCTTGTCAAGCTTGGCCGGGCGCCCTGCCGCCGCCCGGCTTGCGTCGGCATAGCCGCGGCGCTTTTATCGAGCCGATGCAGTACCTTGACCAGCACCGGCACAGAGTCGGCCTGCCGCCGAACAAGGCGACAAGACCTTACGAAATCGCTATACGAAACGCATGACAATCATCACCAATACGCAGGCGCTTAGCGAAGCCTGCCAACGGCTTGCCCGATTCCCCGTCGTTACCGTCGATACGGAATTCATGCGCGAGACCACCTACTGGCCTCGCCTGTGCGTCATCCAGCTCGCCAGCGATGATGAGGCGTTCATGGTCGACGCCATGGCGCCGGGAATCGACCTGGCGCCCTTCTTCGGACTGATGGCGGAACAAAATGTCCTCAAGGTGTTCCATTCGGGACGACAGGACATCGAGATCATCTACCACCGCGCCGGGCTGATCCCGCATCCGGTGTTCGACACCCAGGTCGCCGCGATGGTCTGCGGCTTCGGCGATTCCATCAGCTACGAGCAGCTCGTGCAGCGCACGACCGGGGCGCGCATCGACAAGTCGTCGCGCTTCACCGACTGGGCACGGCGGCCGCTCTCCGATCGGCAGGTGGAATATGCCATTGCCGACGTCACCCATCTTCGCGACGTCTACCGGGTGCTGAGCCGCCAGCTCGAGGCCGAGCACCGCGCCGACTGGGTCGACACCGAGATGGATATCCTCACGTCGATCGACACCTATCGCACCGAGCCGGAGAACGCCTGGAAGCGGCTCAAGATGCGCGTCCGCCGCCCGATCGAGCTGCAGGTCCTGAAGGAAGTGGCGGCCTGGCGCGAGCAGGAGGCGCAGGCCCGCGATGTGCCGCGCGGCCGCATCCTCAAGGACGAGGCGATCTACGAAATCGCCGCCCAGCAGCCGACGACGCCCGAGGCGCTGGCGGCGCTGCGCACCACCGGCCGCGGCTTCGAGCGTTCCCGCGCCGGCGAGGAGATCATCGGTGCCGTCGAGCGCGCCCTGGCGGTGCCGAAGGGCGAGCTGCCGAAACTGCCGAAGGCGCGGCCGATGGTCGAAAGCAACACCGCGGCGGTGGACCTCCTCAAGGTGCTGCTCAAGATGACCTCCGAGGCGCATGGCGTCGCTCCGAAGGTCATCGCCACGGTCGATGATCTCGAAGCCATCGCCGCCGATGACGATGCCGATGTCCCGGCGTTGTCGGGCTGGCGGCGCGAGCTTTTCGGCGACCTGGCACTGCGCCTGAAGCGGGGCGACGTGGCGCTGCGGCTGGACGGCCGGCGGGTCGTGCTGCTGGAATCCCCTGCCCGCACCGCCGAGGCGGCCGAGTAGCTATCCTTCGATCACCACCGCCGGATCGAGGCCGGCCAGCTTGCCGAGCTGGTTGAGGCGCCGCATGACGCGGTCGCCGGCCAGCGCCTCCAGGGCGCCGGGCAGGATCAGCGTCAGGGTCTTGCCGTTCCGCCGCTCCATATGCGTCCGGGCCAGGACGCCCGGCATGGCGCCGGACAGCATGAAGGCGACGCGCAGCGCGGCGCCGAGCGTCCGGGCGCGCTCGATCAGCCGCGGCGATGCAAGCTCGCGGTAGCCGGCGGTCGGCGGTTCAACGCCCAGCCCCTGATGGCGGTAATAGGTAGTCAGCGCCAGGAAGGCGCGGCCCGGATGATCGATGCCGATGAAGGCGCCGTGGGCGATGATGTTGAGGCTCTGCTCGCCGCGATAGTCGGGATGGGCGCGCCAGCCGAGATCGGCGAGAAAACAGGCGGCATGACGAAGACGCCGCTCGCCGTCGGTCTCGGCCAGGCCCACGGCCTCGAACACCATGTCGGTCCAGCCGCCGAGCTCCTCGGCATGGGCCGGCGAGCGCGATCCCAGAAAGGCGAGCTCGCGGCACGCCGAAAGCAGCGGGTCCTCGCGCTTCTGCTCCGGCGTCAGGAGGTCATAGAGATGGCCCTCGCGCACGCCGAGCGCCGACATGACGATCTCGGTCGGCTTCATCACCGAGATGATCTCGCCGAGGACGGCGGCGCCATAGGGCAGCAGCGGCCGGCGGTTCTTCGACACCGACTCGATGGAATCGATCGAACCGATGTCGCGCCGGCTGACCATCTTGCAGAACTCCGCCGCCTCGTCGGCACGGATGGCGTATTCGTGCATCACATGCAGCGGATAGCCCTTCTGGCTCATGTGCAGCCGGGCCAGCGATCGCCAGGTGCCACCGATGGCGTAGAAGGTGCGGCCCTTGCCGCCTTTGAGCACCGGCGATTTCTCCAGCGCCTTGGCAACGATCTGCTCCGCCTTGCTCATCGCCTTGCCGGAGCTTTCCTCCAGCCGCAGGCCGCCGAGGGGATGCGTCTCGCCGGAGCCGATGTCGCAGCCCTTGATGTCGACGATCTCCAGGCTGCCGCCGCCGAGATCGCCGGCGACGCCATCCGGGCTGTCGATGCCCGAGACGACGCCAAGCGCCGACAGATAGGCCTCCTCGGCGCCGCTGAGCAGCGCCACCGAAGCGCCGCTGAGCCGCTCCACCTCGGCGATGAAGTCGGGGCCATTGCTGGCGTCGCGCACCGCGGCGGTGGCGAAGACGAAGACGGACTGCACACCCATCCGCTCCATCAGGACGCAGAAGCGGCGGATGGCGGAAAGCGCCTGGGCGATGGCCTCGTCGTCGAGGCGGCCTTTCGTCGACACGCCGCGCGCCAGGCCGCACAGCGCCTTCTCATTGAACATCGGCGTGGGCGAGCGGGTGAGCCGCTCATAGACGACGAGGCGGACCGAGTTCGAGCCGATATCGATGACGGCGAGCGGCCCATCGCCGAAAAGACGCCCCGGCGCCTCTTCCGGAGTGGTCTCAACTCCGTCGGGTGCGGCGCGGAATTGTCTTTGGCGAGTCGACCTTGAGAGACTTTCCACGGCCCGACAGACTCGGATTGGTCATGAAGTACTGATGCGCATTGAAGCGGCGTTCGCCCCGCCTCGGCAGAATGCGGCGCGACGTACCGTCCGGCTGGACCTGCCAGCTTTGCTGGTTGTCGGCAAGGTTGGCGGCCATGATCTGGTCGAGAACCTGTTCATGAACCGTCGGGTTCTCCACAGGAACGATCGCCTCGACGCGGCGGTCGAGATTGCGCGGCATCATGTCGGGCGAGCCGATATAGACCAGCGCCGATGCCGACGGCAGGCCGGCGCCATTGCCGAAGCAGAAGATGCGCGCATGCTCCAGGAAGCGTCCGACGATCGACTTGACGCGGATGCGCTCGGAGAGGCCGGGAATGCCCGGCCGCAGGCAGCAGATGCCGCGCACAACGAGGTCGATCTCCACGCCGGCCTGGCTGGCGTCGTAGAGCGCGTCGATGATCTGGCTGTCGACGAGGGCGTTCATCTTCATCCAGATCTGGCCGGGCCGGCCCGCCTTCACATGCTCCACCTCGGCCTGGATCAGGGAGAGGATGCGCCGCCGCAGCATCAGCGGCGAGATCGCCATGCGCTCCAGCTCGCCCGGCTCGGAATAGCCGGTGATGAAATTGAAGATGCGCACCACGTCGCGGCCGATCACCGGGTCGGCGGAGAAGAAGGAAAGGTCGGTGTAGATGCGCGCCGTCACCGGGTGGTAGTTGCCGGTGCCGATGTGGACATAGGTGGCAAGACGCCCGGCCTCACGGCGGACCACCAGCGACAGCTTGGCGTGGGTCTTCAGCTCGATGAAGCCGTAGACGACCTGCACGCCGGCGCGCTCAAGGTCGCGCGCCCATTTGATGTTGGCCTCCTCGTCGAAGCGCGCCTTGAGCTCGACGAGCGCCGTCACCGACTTGCCCGCTTCCGCCGCCTCCGCCAGGGCGCGGACGATCGGCGAGTCCTTCGAGGTCCGGTAGAGCGTCTGCTTGATGGCGACGACATCGGGATCGAGCGCCGCCTGGCGCAGGAACTGGACCACGACGTCGAACGACTCATAGGGGTGATGGACGATGAGGTCCTTCTTGCCGATGGCGGCGAAGCAGTCGCCGCCATATTCGCGGATGCGCTCCGGGAAGCGCGCCGTGAAGGGCTGGAACTTCAGCGTCGGCCGGTCGATGGCGACGAGCTGCGACAGGTCGTTGAGGGCGAGCATGCCGTCGACGAGGAAGACGTCCTCGTCGGTCATGCCGAGCGCCGCCACGACGAAATTGCGCAGCGAGGCCGGCATCGCCTCCTCGATCTCGAGACGGATGCCTGAGCCGCGGCGGCGGCGCTTCAGCGCCGTCTCGAAGAAGCGGACAAGGTCCTCCGCCTCTTCCTCGACCTCGATGTCGGAGTCGCGGATCAGCCGGAAGGCGCCCTGCCCCTCGACCTTGCAGCCCGGGAACAGCTTCTCGGTGAACAGCGACATCGCCTGTTCCAGGCTGATGAAGCGTTCGACGCCGGGCGTCTCGCTGGGCAGCTGGATGAAGCGCGGGATGCCGCCGGGCAGGCGCAGCAGCGCCGTCATGCGGCTGCCGGTGCGGTCGTAGACGAGCTGCATCACCAGCGAGAAGCCGAGATTGGGAATGAACGGAAACGGATGCGCCGGGTCGATGGCAAGCGGCGTCAGCACCGGGAAGATCGAGCCGAGGAAGTACTTTTCCAACCAATCGCGCTCGACCGGCGACAGGTCTTCGCCGTCGACGAGCACGATGCCGTTGCGGGCAAGCTCGCGGCGCAGCGTCGCCAGGCACGCCTGCTGGTCGGAGGCGAGAGCGGCCGCCGCTTCCGAAATGACCCGCAGCTGCTCGCTCGGTGTGCGGCCGTCGTCGCTGGTGAGGGCGATGCCCTCGCGCTGCTGGCCCTTGAGGCCGGCGACGCGGACCATGAAGAATTCGTCGAGATTGTTGGCCGAGATCGACAGGAAGCGGACCCGCTCCAGCAGCGGGTGATGCGGATTGGAGGCTTCCTCGAGCACTCGCCGGTTGAAATGCAGCCAGGACAGCTCGCGGTTGATGAACCGTTCCGGGCTGTGCCGCAGCTTTTCGCCGGCGGCGGCCTCGCGCTCTATCGTCGTTTCGGCAATGACGGCGTCGGTATTCTTCTGATCCATCGGGGCGTTACTCAAACCAAACGACTGAGCGTTACACGGCCATTATGACGATTTCCCTTCTCGTTGGGCAGTCTTGTGGCACGGCGCCTCAGGCCGATGGCGCCTCCCCGCCGAACAGCTCCAGCAGCACGGGCGCCGCCAGGGGCCGCGTCACGGCCCGGCCTTCCGCCAGCGCCGCCTGGTCGAGCCGCTCCACGACACGCGCAGCCGCCTCGAAGGAGCGGTCCATGCGCCGCAGGATGAAGTCGATCACCGGCGGCTCGACACGGATCTGGCGGTCGGCGAAGAGCTTCACCAGCACCTTGGCAAGCAGCGTCTCGTCGGGCGGCTCCAGGTTGACCTGCTGCGCCGCCCGCAGGCGCGAGGCGAGATCGGCGAGGACGACCGGCATGTCGCCGGCGGCGCGGCGCGAGGTAAGCAGCACAGGCGCCTGCCGCTCGCGCGCCAGGTTGAGAAGATGGAACAGCGCCGTCTCGTGACCGGCGGCGCGATCGATATCCTCCACCGCAACGGCGCCGGCCGAGACCAGCGCCTGCGCGTCGTCGGGGGTCAGCCGCGCCGCCTGGATGCGCGCCGCGCCGGTTTCAGACCGCCAGATCTCGACGAGATGCGATTTGCCCGAGCCGGCCGGGCCGACGAGGAGGACGTTGTGCACCTGCCAGTCGGGCCAGGCGTCGATGACCGCCAGGGCGGCGCGGTTACCCGGCCCTTCGAGAAAGTCGGCCCGGCCAAGCGCTGCCGGATGCGGCAGGCTCAGGGCCAGCTGGCGCGGCTGCGGCAAGGGTCAGACCCGATCCTTTTCCACGATCTCGTCCGGATCGCGGACGCCGCGGTAATAGGGGCTGGCGAGGTAGCGCTCGAGCCCGTAGCGGACGAGGACGCCGATCGCCGCCGAGGCGGGAACGGCGATCAGCGTTCCGACGAAGCCGAACAGCAGGCCGAAGGCCAGCAGCGCGAACATCAGCCACACCGGGTGGAGACCGACGCTGTTCCCCACCAGGCGCGGCTGCAGGATGTTGCCCTCGATGAACTGGCCGAGCACGAAGATGGCGGCAGTGGCGGCGATCCACGGCCATTGCGGCCAGAACTGGATGGCCGCGACAGCCATCGACACAACGAAGCCGACAAGCGAGCCGACAAACGGAATGAAGCTGAGGAGGCCCGCCAGGAGGCCGATCAGCAGGCCGTAATTGAGGCCGATGGCGCCCAGCGAGGCCGCGTAGATGATGCCGAGGATGATGCAGACGAGTCCCTGGCCACGCACGAAGCCGGCGATCGCCCGGGTCATTTCCGAGGCCAGGCGGCGGATGGTCGGCGCATGCTCGCGCGGCAGCCATTCGTCGACATGGGCCATCATCCGGTCCCAGTCGAGCAGCAGGTAGAAGGCCACGACCGGCGTCAGCAGCAGCAGCGACACGACGCCGAACAGCGCCGCCCCGCCGGTCAGGACGGACGCGAAGATACCGGCCAGCCAGGAGGCGCTGGTCGAGCTGAAGCCCGACAGCGTCTGGCCGAGCGACGAGGAATCGACACCAAGCCAGCGGAACAGGCGGCTCTCCAGCAGCGGCGTCAGGAGATCGCGCAGCTGCGCGGCGAGATCGGGAAGACTGGCGATCAGCGAGCCGAGCTGCTGGATGAGCACCGGCACCACGGCGATGAGCAGCAGGAGCAGGATGACGACGAAGACCGCAAGGATGGTCATCGTCGCCCACAGGCGGCTGAGGCCGCGCCGCTCCAGCCAGTCGGCGATCGGATCGAGGGCGAAGGCGACCGCCATGCCGAGCACGAAGGGCAGAAGGATCGGCGAGAACAGGTAGAGCAGCAGGATGCCGAGCGCCAGCACCGCGGCCCAGAAGAAGATCTGGCGCTGCAGCGGACGCGGCACGTCGGAGACGGGCCGGATCAGGCGGGGCATCGAGGCGCCTCCAGGGTTTCGCGCACCAGCCGCGGGACCTCAGGCTTGGGCCATGTGGCGAACCCAGTCGACCAGATAGGCCACCGTCGAGGTGACGGTCAACACGGCCACGACCACCACCATGATGGTCCGCAGAACGGCAAGATCCGGCGGAAAAGCAAGATCGGCAAGGACGAGCGCCGCCAGGACGATCTGCGCCGCGGTGTTGGCCTTGCTGACGATGAGCGGATGGATCTCGATCGGCCGGGCGACCATCCAGGCGAGAATGACGGCGCCGACGATCAGCAGGTCGCGGCTGACGACAAGCAGCGTCAGCCAGCTCGGTATCTCGCCGATCAGCGTCAGCGACAGGTAGATCGACACCAGCAGCGCCTTGTCGGCGAGCGGATCGAGATAGGCGCCGAGCTCGGAACGCTGGTTGAAATGCCGCGCGATGAAGCCATCGACCGCGTCGCCGATTCCGGCCACTACGAAGATGGCGAAGGCCGTGGCATTCCAGCCGGCGGTGATCATCCAGATGATGGCCGGCACCAGGAGAAGACGGGCGAGGCTTATGAGATTGGGGAGTGTCACGTCCAACCGATATGCAAAAGGCGAGCGGTCCAATACAGCATTGGCGCCCGACTTGGAACGGAACGGCATCAGCGCCGACCGGCCTTTGTGACATGAGTGTGGAAGTTCGATGACGGAGAAAGGCCAGGCTCCCGCCCGCTACGCCGATGCCGGGGTCGATATCGACGCCGGCAACCGGCTGGTCGACATGATCAAGCCGCTGGTGCGCGCCACGCGCCGGCCCGGCGCCGACGCGGTGATCGGCGGCTTCGGCGGCCTCTTCGACTTGAAGGCGGCGGGCTTCGCCGATCCAATCCTGGTGGCGGCCAATGACGGCGTCGGCACCAAGGTCAAGATCGCCATCGAAACCGGGCGGCACGACACGATCGGCATCGACCTGGTGGCGATGTGCGTCAACGATCTCGTCGTGCAGGGTGCCGAGCCGCTGTTCTTCCTCGACTATTTCGCCACCGGCAGGCTGGACCCCGATGCCGCAGCAGCGGTGGTGGCCGGGATCGCCGAAGGCTGCCGCCTCGCCGGCGCTGCGCTGATCGGCGGCGAGACGGCCGAGATGCCGGGCCTCTATGCACCGGGCGACTACGACCTGGCAGGTTTCGCCGTCGGCGCGGCGGAGCGCGGCCATCTCCTTCCCCGCGCCGACATCGCCGCCGGCGACGTGGTGCTCGGCCTCGCCTCGTCTGGCGTCCACTCGAACGGCTTCTCGCTGGTGCGGCGGCTGGTGGCGAAGAGCGGCCTCGGCTGGGAGGCCCCCGCCCCCTTCGCCTCCGACAGGAGCCTCGGCGAGGCCTTGCTGACACCGACCCGGATCTACGTCGCCAGTCTCCTTGCCGCCTTCCGCCGGACGGCCGGCATCAAGGCGCTGGCGCATATCACCGGCGGCGGCTTCATCGACAATATCCCGCGCGTCCTGCCCGACGCACTCGCCGCCCGCATCGACCTCGGCCGCTTGCGCATGCCCGCCGTGTTCGGCTGGCTGCGCGAGGTCGGCGCCGTCGAGGAAACCGAGATGCTGCGCACCTTCAACTGCGGCATCGGCATGGTGGCGATCGTCGATGCCGCCGCTGCGGACGAGGTGACGGCCGTGCTGACCGAGGCCGGCGAAACCGTCTTCCGGCTCGGGGCGCTCGAGCCGCGGCGCGGCGAGCCGGTGGCCTTCGACGGCCGGCTGGAGGCCTCCGCCTGATGGCGCGCATGCGGGTGGCAGTCCTCATCTCCGGGCGCGGCAGCAACATGGCGGCGCTAGTCCGGGCGGCGCAGGCACCGGATTACCCGGCCGAGATCGTCCTCGTCCTCTCCGACAAGCCGGACGCTGCCGGGCTCGCCTTCGCGAGCGACGCCGGCATCGAGGCGCTGCCTATCGACCGCAAGGGCTTCGCCGGCAAGGCCGATTTCGAGGCGGCCATCACCGCCGCCCTCACGGCGCGGCAGATCGAGCTTGTCTGCCTTGCCGGATTCATGCGCCTCCTGTCCGCCGACTTCGTCGAGCGCTGGCGCGACCGGCTAATCAACATTCACCCGTCGCTGCTGCCCTCCTTCCGCGGCCTCGACACGCATGAGCGCGCTCTGGCGGCCGGCGTGCGTATCCATGGCTGCACGGTGCATTTCGTCCGCGCCGCGACCGACGACGGCCCGATCATCATCCAGGCCGCCGTCCCGGTCCTCGACGGCGATACGGCGGAGACGCTGCAGCACCGCGTCCTCGCGGCCGAGCACGACATCTATCCGCGCGCCCTCGCCCTCGTCGCCGGCGGTCATGCCCGCGTCGAAGGCGAACGCGTCGTCCTGCCGGATATGGCGATGTCCGAAGGCCGGCCGCTGATCTCGCCGGCGGCCTGAAGCTGCCGGTGTCAGGCTGGCGGCAGCCCGATGCCGCCGACCGGCTGCGTCACGGTCTGGCTGGCGAAGCGGGCGATCAGCGACCGCGCCTTGCCGATGGCCTCCTGCACCGCCGGAAGCGACAGCGACGCCTTGTGGCTCTCGGCGCTGTCCCACACCTCGGTGATCCAGATCGCATCGGGATCGGCGGGATCGGTGGCGATGATATAGCTGAGGCATCCGGGCATATCGCCGCTGCTGCCCATGAGGATCGCCAGCAGCGCGTCGCGCTGGCCCGGCACCGCGATCATCTTGCCGATAAGACCATACATGCCGTCTGTCCTGCCTCTCCCCAACGTTGCGTGAGCGGCCTCCGGCATGTCAATGCCGCATGCCGCAGGAACCGCCGCCGCTTCCATGAACTATCGCCACGCCTATCACGCCGGCAATTTCGCCGATGTCGCCAAGCACGCCGTGCTGGCCCGCCTGATGCGACGCCTGCAGGCCAAGGACACGGCCTTCCGGGTGATCGATACCCATGCCGGAACAGGCCTCTACGACCTGGCGGGGCCGGAAGCGGAAAAGACCGCCGAGTGGCAGGGCGGCATCGGACGGCTGCTCGAAAGCCCCCTGCCCGCCGACCTCGCCGAGTGGCTGGCGCCCTTTCTCGACGTGGTGCGCTCGATCAACAATGACGGGCCGCTGCGCCTCTATCCCGGCTCGCCGCTCGTCGCCCGCCGGCTGCTGCGCCGCCGGGACCGGCTGACCGCCGTCGAGCTCCACCCCGAGGATGCGAAGCTGCTCGCCCGGCGCTTCGCCTCGGACATCCAGGTGCGCATCGTCGAACTCGACGGCTGGCTGGCGCTCGGCTCCTTCTTGCCACCCAAGGAGCGCCGGGGCCTCGTCCTCGTCGATCCGCCTTTCGAAGCGGCCGACGAATTCGACAGGCTGGCCTCGGGCTTCATCAGGGCGCATCGCCGCTGGCCGACCGGCCTCTACGCGCTGTGGTATCCGCTCAAGGACCTTGCTGCGGTTGCCGCCTTTCACCGCCGGCTTGCGGAGAGCGGCATTCCGCGGCTGCTGATCGCCGAAATGATTGTGGCGCCGCCGGCCGACGGCATCTTCCACGGCAGCGGGATGATTCTCGCCAATCCGCCATGGCAATTCGACGAGGAGCTGCGCCTGATGCTGCCCGCCCTCGCCCGCATCCTGGCCGGCGGCAACAATGGGGCCGCCCGCGTCAGCCTGTTGACGGGTGAAGCCGCGCCTTGACCCTCCTGCCGCGCTGCCGCATCGTCGCCGCAGCAGGCACGAGGTTTGGGAGGCAGTGATGATCCGGGCCGTTGCGGCGCTTTCTTTCCTGCTGGGACTGAGCGCCTCCGCCAGCGCAGGCTACCTCCACTATCCGCCGGCGCCGCCCGACTGCGCGTCGCCGCACATCCTCGACCGCATCTCCGAGCGCTTCCAGTGGGCCGAGGGCCGCACCTGGCAGACCTATCTGCGCATCGCCGCCTTCGATTCGATTCGCGAGCTGGGGACCGGGCCGCAGAACCACCCGAGCTTCCTGCCGCATCGCCACTGCCAGGCGAGCGCCGCGCTGACCAATGGCGAGACGCAGCGGATCTACTACACCATCACCTCCGCCACCGGCCTTGCCGGCGTCGGCGCCGATGTAGAGTTCTGCATCGCCAAATATGACCGCTGGCACGTCTATGGCGCCTCCTGCCGGTCGGTCCGGCCGTAGGGCCGGGTGGCGGCTGGCGACCGCCCTGCTGCTTGGATTGATCGGCCCGGCGGTCGCCGACGAGGCGGGCGACTTCGACTTCTATGTCCTGTCGCTATCCTGGTCGCCGAGCTATTGCGCCGACGAAGGCCGTGACGACCGGGCGCAATGCGGCCGCCAGCAGCGCCCCTACGCCTTCGTCGTGCATGGCCTGTGGCCGCAATACGAGCGCGGCTTTCCGCAGTTCTGCGACACACGCCAGCGCGGTGTCGACGGCGATACGGTGCGCCGCATGCTCGATCTGATGCCCAGCCCCGGCCTTGTCCGCCATGAATGGCAGAAGCACGGGAGCTGCACCGGCCTGTCGCAAGGCGCCTATTTCGCGGCCATGCGCGAGGCGCGGGCGCATGTGACGATCCCGCCGGCCTACCGCAATCCCGAGAGGGACAGTCTCGTCAGCCCGGCGCAGGTCGAGCAGGCCTTCCGCCAGGCCAATCCGTCGCTCGACAGCGACGAGATCGCCATCACCTGCGACCGCCGCCTGCGCGAAGTCCGCATCTGCATGACGCGCGATTTCGCGTTCCGCCCCTGCCCGGAAGTCGACCGCCGCGCCTGCCGCGCCTCCCGGACGCTGATGCCGCGGGTGCGGTAGCCTCGCACCGGTTGCGCGGCGACGGCCCGTGTGTTCCTGGAGAGACATGCGGGAAGCGCCGCGGGGAGATGCACCCATCGGGAAGCACGCACCCATCCCTCACCGCTTGCGGGGAGGGTGGCCCCGGCGCAGCCGGGGTCGGGTGGGGAGCGCCGGTGCAAGGCAAGGTGCATACGGTCCGGCGGCGCACCACCTTTAATGCATCATGCCCGGCGTGGGTCCCCACCCGTCACGCGCCTTCGGCGCGCGCCACCCTCCCCGTTCCGGTGAGGGATGGGTGCGTGCTTCCCGATGGCGGGAACATGGGCGAGGCGGCTCCAGCCGAACGCCCTGAAAAGACAATGGCCGCGACGGTTTCCCGTCGCGGCCATCAAAGATCGATCGAGACCCGGCTGGATCAGAACTTGACGCCGAGGCCGATACGCACCTCGTGGGTGCTCAGGTTGTCGTGGAACGGCGTCGAGCCGTAGTTGGCGTACTGATATTCCACACGGCCAAAGAGGTTGTCCGTGAAGGCAATGTCAGCACCGGCACCGACGGCCAGACCGACTTCGGTGGAGTTACCCGCGAAGTCGCCCACGCCGGCAACAGCCAGACCGCCCGTGCCGTAGACCAGGAAGCGGTCAAAGGCGTAGCCGATACGGCCGCGGAAGGTCGACTCCCAGTCCACCGAGTGGCCAGCTGCACTGCGGTTCGACCACAGGGCGTCAGCCTCGAGACCGAACACCCACGGGCCGTTCTGGAGGTTGTAGCCGAGGAAAGCACCGGCCGTTACGCCATTGACGTCCGGAACAGCCGGGCCGCTGAAGCTGCCCCAGCCGTAGCCGACGAGAGCGCCGATATACGGACCCGTCCAGCTAAACACGGCCGGAGGCGTATAGGCGGGCGGCGGGGTATATTCCGGAGCCGGGTAACCAAGGTCGGCGGCCATGCCGGCGCTCGTGCCAGCCGCCAGGATGAACGCCGCAGCGGCGGCGACACGCATCTTCGTCATAAGAATCTCCTCAGACTTCAGTTCCTACTCAACACGCCGCACCGGAACTGGTTCCTTATCCGGCCTGACGTCTGTCCCATAAAGGGAGGACGATTGCGGCGGAAGATGCCTGATATTGCGGCAATTCCATGTCAAAGGCAAGACCCTGCAAGGCGTTGCCAAAAGATCACAGACGGCTTTATCGATTGGTCGAAGGATTCGTAAACTATATTACGCCTAGCGAATCGGCCATTCACCACCAAATCAACCAATTTGTAACGTTAATAGGAGGTAAATACCAAAAGTATAAAACGCCAGGATGGCCGTACCATTCCAATACAATCGCCATTGACTGCGAATATCGTGGCACATGCGCAGAAGCAGCGACTTGACTTGAACTAGCAATGGATTGGCCGGTAAGGCAGGCCGCGCCGGTTCGACGCGAAGCCGCCGGTCGCCCAAGCGTTCGCGGTCCTATAATGACCGTCGAAATCCATCTCTGAACAGGCGGCCAATGGGCAGGACAGCGTTGATAACAGGCGGCGCGCGCCGAATCGGCCGCGCCATCGTCGAGGATCTGGCAGCGCATGGCTGGGCGGTCGGCATCCATTGCCATCGCTCGGTGACGGAGGCCGAAGCGCTGGCGGCGATGATTCGCCGGCAGGGCGGCCGCGCCGCAATCGTCCGCGCCGACCTGGCCGGGATCGCCGCCCTCCCCGGCCTCATCGCCTCAACTGCCGCCGAACTCGGCCCCGTCGACGTCCTGGTGAACAACGCCTCCGAATTTCATCAGGACGCCCTGGGCAGCCTTGAAGCGGACGCCTGGAACCGCCAGATGACGGTCAACCTGGCGGCGCCTGTCTTTCTCGCCCAGGCCTTCGCCGCGGCTTTGCCGCCGGACCGCGCCGGCCTCATCGTCAACATCGCCGATCAGCGGGTCTGGAAGCCGGTGCCGGACTATTTCTCCTATCAATTGAGCAAGTCGGCGCTGTGGACCGCGACTCAAACCATGGCTCAGGCCCTGGCGCCACGCATCCGGGTCAATGCCATCGGACCGGGGCCGAGCTTCCGCGGCCCGCGCCAGAGCGAAGAGGATTTCCGCCGCCAGAGCGAAGCCGTGCCGCTGCGCGCCGGCCCCCGCCCGGAGGAATTCGGCCGGGCCGTGCGGTTCTTTGCCGACATGCCGTCGGTGACAGGGCAGATGGTGGCGCTGGACGGCGGGCAGCATCTCGCCTGGCAGACCCCCGACGTGACGGGCATACCGGAATAACCTGCTAGGCTCTTCTGCAAATGGCTTCGGAGACAACAACCAGCGAACCCGGCGTCGTTCACCTCGACCGCCCCGATGACAGGACACCGCTGTCCGGCACCGATGTCATCGTCAGCTTCGCCAGGCGACTGCCCAACCGGCCCGGCGTCTACCGGATGCTCGATGCCTCCGGAACGGTTCTCTATGTCGGCAAGGCGCGCAGCCTGAAGAAGCGCGTCCTCAGCTACACGCGGACCAATATCCTGTCGGGCCGCATCATGCGCATGGTGCAGGCGACGGCGAGCATGGAATTCGTCACGACGCGCACCGAGATCGAGGCCCTCCTCCTGGAGGCGAACCTGATCAAGCGGCTGCGGCCGCGCTACAATGTGCTGCTGCGCGACGACAAGTCGTTCCCCTATATCCTCATTCCGAGCGATCATCCGGCGCCGCAGATCGTCAAGCATCGCGGCCCGCATGGCCGCAAGGGCGACTATTTCGGCCCCTTCGCCTCGGCTGGCGCGGTCGACCGCACCATCAACGCCATGGAGCGCGCCTTCCTGCTGCGCTCGTGCAGCGATTCCGTCTACGAGAGCCGGACGCGGCCCTGCCTCCTGTTCCAGATCAAGCGCTGCTCGGCGCCCTGCACCGGCGAGATCTCGCTCGAGGACTATGCCGAGCTGGTCCGCGACGCGAAGGAGTTCCTGTCCGGCCGCAGCCAGCAGATCCGCCAGGATCTCGCCACCGAGATGGAGGCGGCGGCCGAACGGCTCGACTTCGAGCATGCCGCGGCGCTGCGCGACCGCATCGCCGCGCTCAGCCATGTCCAGTCGCATCAGGGGATCAACCCGCAGGGCATCACCGAGGCGGACGTCATCGCCATCCACCAGGAAGGCGGCCAGACCTGCATCCAGGTCTTCTTCTTCCGCACCGGCCAGAACTGGGGCAACCGCGCCTATTTTCCGCGCGCCGACAGGAGCCTCGGGCCGGGCGAGGTGCTGAGCGCCTTCCTGACGCAGTTCTATGACGACAAGCCGCCGCCGCGGCTGATCCTCCTGTCCAATGCGGTCGAGGAACAGGAGCTGCTGCAGGAGGCGCTGTCGGAAAAGGCCGGCCGCAAGGTCGACCTGTCGGTGCCGCAGCGCGGCGAACGGCGCGACCTGATGCAGCATGCGCTCGCCAATGCGCGCGAGGCCCTCGGGCGGCGGCTTGCCGAATCGTCCTCGCAGCGGACGCTGCTCGCCGGACTGTGCGAGGCCTTCGGGCTGCCGCACCCGCCACGCCGCATCGAGGTCTACGACAACAGCCACATCATGGGCACCAATCCGGTCGGGGCGATGATCGTCGCCGGACCGGACGGCTTCATGAAGAACCACTACCGCAAGTTCAACATCCGCTCCGCCGAGCTGACCCCCGGCGACGACTACGGCATGATGCGCGAGGTGCTGAAGCGGCGCTTTTCCCGCCTGATCCGGGAAGCGCCGCGGCCGGAGCTATTGGGCAATGCCGGCGAGGCGCTGGCGACGGAACAGGATGTGCGGCCACAACAGGATACCGCCCCTGCGCCGGCGGCCGCTGACGACGAGGAAAGCGACGAGCTGCGGCAGGACGTCCCGGCCTGGCCGGATCTGGTGCTGATCGACGGCGGCGCCGGGCAGCTGGCGGCGGCGCGCGAAACGCTCGCCGAGCTCGGCCTTCACGACATTGCCATGGTGGGTGTGGCAAAAGGCCCGGAGCGGGATGCCGGCCTGGAGAAATTCTTCATGACCGGGCGCGAGTCTTTCATGCTGGCGCCGCGCGATCCGGTGCTCTATTTCGTCCAGCGCCTGCGCGACGAAGCGCATCGTTTCGCCATCGGCTCGCACCGCGCCCGGCGCAAGGCGTCAATGGCGCGCAACCCGCTCGATGAAATTCCCGGCATCGGTCCGACGCGCAAGCGCGCGCTGCTGCGCCATTTCGGAACGGCCAAGGCGATCAGCCGCGCCAGCCTGCCGGATCTCACCGAGGTGGAAGGCATTTCCGAACAGATGGCGCACGCCATATATAATCACTTCAATGAGCATGGCTGACCCGATGGGTTGACCAGGACGGGACGGGCCTATCACCTGAGCGGGCTATGGTAGAAGCAGCACCTCGCGTTTCCCGGGTCAGCCCGGTATCGCTCCCCAACCTCCTGACCTATGCGCGCATCCTCGCCATCCCGGCGATGGTCGCCTGTTTCTATCTCACCGGCGACGTCAAACGCTGGGCGGCGGTGCTGATCTTCGTGGCAGCCGGCATCACCGACTTCTTCGACGGCTACCTCGCCCGCGCCTGGCAGCAGCAGTCGAGCCTCGGGCGCATGCTCGATCCGATCGCCGACAAGCTCCTCGTCGCCGCCGCCCTGCTCATCCTGGTCGCCGACGGCACGATCAGCGGCTGGTCGCTGTGGGCGGCGCTGGTGATCCTGTCGCGCGAGATCCTCGTCTCCGGTCTGCGCGAATATCTCGCCGAAGTGCGGGTCAGCGTCCCGGTCACCCGGCTGGCGAAATGGAAGACCGCTGCCCAGATGGGCGCCCTCGGCTTCCTTCTCCTCGGCCCCGCCGGCGAGCGCTTCGTGCCGTACATGACCGATATCGGTCTCGGCCTGCTGTGGCTCGCGGCGATCCTGACCATCTATACCGGCTACGATTATCTGCGCGCCGGCGTGCAGCATGTCGTGAAGGAAGATTCGTGAGGCTGGTCTATTTCGCCTGGGTGCGGGAGCGCATCGGCCTCGCCGACGAAACAATCGACGTGCCGGCGGAGGTCGCGACGGTCGGCGAGCTTATCGGCTGGCTGCGCGGCCGCGGCGAGCAGTATGAGAACGCCCTCGGCGAGCCGGCCGGCATCCGCGTCGCCCTCGACCAGACCCATGCCGACCTGGCGGCACCGCTTGCCGGCGCCCGCGAAGTGGCGCTGTTCCCACCGATGACCGGGGGCTGACGGCGACCATGCTGACGCCGCGCATCCTTGTGCAGCGCGAGGATTTCGACACCGACGCCGAACTTCGCCGCGTGGCAGATGGGCGGACCGATATCGGCGCCGTGGTCAGCTTCACCGGCCTCTGCCGCGACGATGGCGGCCGCCTCGCTGCGCTGGAGCTGGAGCACTATCCGGGAATGGCGGAAGCGGAGATCGCCCGCATCGCCGCGGAGGCGGCGCAGCGCTGGCCGCTGCAGGCGATCACCGTCATCCACCGCAGCGGCCGCATGCGGCCGGGCGACCGCATCGTTCTCGTCGTCACCGCTTCTCTCCACCGCCAGGCGGCCTTTGCTGCGGCTGAGTTCCTGATGGACTTCATGAAGACGCGCGCCCCCTTCTGGAAGAAGGAGGAACGCATCGACGGAGCGGCCGGCAACTGGGTCGCCGCCCGCCAGGCCGACGACGATGCCAGCCGGCGATGGCGCCCGGAAACGGCGGACACACGGCCCGCCGTCCCCGGCAAGGCGGCTACTGGAAGCTGATCGCCGTGCTCGGCTGATTCAGGTGGACCTGGGTGTCGACATGGTCGACCCAGCCCATCGGAATGGCGTGATGCTCGCCGTCGGGCGAATCCGATCGGGTGAGGACAATCTGGCTCGAGCCTTCCTCGAGATAATCGACCGTACCGATATGGAGGCCGTCGGAGCCGAGAACCTCCATATGCTCCTTGATCTGCTGCGTGTTCATGGCTGTTCTCCCACTTGCACAAGGGGAGAACGCCAGTCGTTGCAAAAGGTTCGGGGCAAAGGCGAGCTTCGGAGAAGCCCTCCGGCCCCGGTTCAGCCGACGATTTCGACGCCGGAGAACCAGTAGGCGATCTCCTCCTTCGCCGTCTCCGGCGCATCGGAGCCATGCACGGCATTTTCGCCGATGGAGCGGGCGAATTCCTTGCGGATCGTGCCGGGATCGGCCTTGGCGGGATCGGTGGCGCCCATCACCTCGCGGTTGCGCAGGATGGCGTTCTCGCCCTCCAGCACCTGCACGACGGTCGGGCCTGAACACATGAACTCCACGAGTTCGCCGAAGAACGGGCGCTCGCGGTGAACGGCATAGAAGCCCTCCGCCTGCTGGCGGCTCATCCAGACGCGCTTGCTGGCGACAACGCGCAGGCCGGCTTCCTCCAGCTTGGCGGTGATCTTGCCGGTGAGGTTTGCTTTGGTGGCATCCGGCTTGATCATCGAAAAGGTACGCTCGATGGCCATGTCATGTCCTGTTGTTGGGATGGCGGTGGCCGGCTGTATAGCGGCGCAGCCCGGGGCTAGCCAAGCCCCGGGCTTCCGGATCGCAGCAACAGGACGCGCCGAAGCGCGGCGCTCAGTCCGCCGACAGGATGCGGGCGCGGAACAGCAGCCCGGCGATGGCGCCGCCGATCAGCGGGAAGACGATGAACAGCCATATCTGGCTGAGCGGGTCGCCGCCGACGAAGACGGCCGGGCCGATGCTGCGCGCCGGGTTCACCGACAGGCCGGTCACCGGCACGAACGGCAGGTGCAGCGTGAAAAGGGTCAGGCCGATGGCAAGCCCTGCGACGAGGCCGGTCGCCGCCTTCACCTGCGTCACGCCGAGGATCACCGCTGTGAAGATGGCGGTGGCGAGAACCTCGGTGATCATCGCCGCGGCAATGCCGTATCCGCCATGCCCTTCGCCATAGGCATTGGCGCCGAGGCCGGACACCGCCAGGTCGTTGCCGCCGATCTTGCCGCTGAGGATCAGCACCAGGACGAGCGCGCCAAGGAGGCCGCCGATCACCTGGGCGATGATGTAGCCGGCGGCGTCGCTCCAGCGCATGCGGCCGGCGACGGCAAAGGCGACGGTGACGGCCGGATTGATGTGGCAACCGGAGATCGGCCCGATCGTGTAGACCATCATCATCACGGCCAGGCCGAAAGCGAAGCCGATTGGCACGACGCCAAGCGGCAATTGGGCGCCATAGCCGCCGATGGCGACGGCGCCGCAGCCAACGATGACAAGGACGGCTGTACCGATCAGTTCAGCCAGGTATCTCTTCAGCGTATCACCCATGGTGGCCCCCACGAATCATGATCAGCGCATTATGCGGTGATTCACGGGTCGCCAGCCATCGCCTGCCGATTGTGGCGTCAGAGCCCCCATCGAGGCCGCCGCTGGAGCCCCGCGCGGCGCTCGGTCGCGCGGTCAACAGAATGTGTTGCCGTTGCGCTTATTATAAATGCACCTTATAAATTCATCAGGTGCCGCCGATGGTGGCCGTAAGGAATTCCCGTTCCCCAAAGCACCCCTCGGCTTCGCTCGCCAGCTTTGTTGGGTGGTCGTTGCAAGCGCGACCATCCGGACGGATCTGGCCCTGACTTTCCTTTCCTCCCCCGCTACCTCGGCGCCCCTTTCGGGGCGCTTTTTTTCTTGCCGCAGCGGGATGCACGACAACCGCGCCGGGACTTGGCTCGGGTCCTGGCTCCGGGTCTCTTGCCTTCGCCGCCGCCTTCGCGGCAAACACCGGCGATGATCCAGATCAGCGACCTCACCTACCGCATCGGAGAGCGCACGCTTCTCGACGGCGCTTCGCTTTCCCTTGCCGCCGGGGCCAAGGCCGGGCTCGTCGGGCGCAACGGCGCCGGCAAGACGACCCTGTTCCGGCTAATCACCGGCGAGCTGACGCCCGAAAGCGGCGGCATTAGCCTGCCGAAGGGCGCCCGCATCGGACAGGTGGCGCAGGAGGCGCCCTCCTCCGACGAGGCCCTGATCGACGTCGTGCTGGCCGCCGATACGGAACGGGCGGCCCTCCTCGCCGAGGCGGAAACCGCCACCGACCCGCATCGCATCGCCGACATCCAGATCCGCCTCGCCGATATCGAGGCGCATGCCGCCGAGGCCCGCGCCGCGACGATCCTGTCCGGTCTCGGCTTCGACGAGGCGACGCAGCGCGGCCCCTGCTCCGCCCTGTCGGGCGGCTGGCGGATGCGCGTGGCGCTGGCGGCGGTCCTGTTCTCGGCGCCCGACCTGCTGCTGCTCGACGAACCGACCAACTATCTCGACCTGGAAGGAACGCTGTGGCTGCAGACCTTCCTGGCGCGCTACCCGCACACGGTCCTGATCATCAGCCATGATCGCGACCTTCTGGACACCGCCGTCGACACGATCGTGCATCTCGACCAACTGCGCCTGACGCTCTATCGCGGCGGCTACAGCCAGTTCGATCGCCAGCGCCGCGAGAAACAGGCGCTGCAGGTCAAGCAGCGCAAGAAGCAGGAAGAGCAGCGCAAGCACCTTGAAGCCTTCGTCGAGCGCTTCCGCGCCAAGGCCTCCAAGGCCCGGCAGGCGCAGTCACGCCTGAAGGCGCTGGCAAAGCTGGAGCCGATCGCCGAGCTGATCGATGAGCACGTCTATCCCATCGTCTTCCCCGACCCGGCAAAGCCCGCCGCACCGCCGATCGTCGCGATGGAAGGCGCCTCCGTCGGCTATGCGTCCGGCGCGCCCGTCCTGACGCGGCTCAACCTGCGCATCGACAATGACGACCGCATCGGCCTCCTGGGGCAGAACGGCAACGGCAAGTCGACTTTCGCCAAGCTCGTCTCCGGTCGCCTCGAGGCGATGGGCGGAACGGTGCAGCGAGCGACGAAGCTGTCGGTCGGCTATTTCGCCCAGCACCAGCTCGACGAGCTCAACCCGCAGCATTCCGCCTTCGACCATGTCCGCGACCTCATGCCCGGACAGCCGGAGGCCAAAGTGCGCGCCCGGACGGGCGCGATCGGCTTTCCCGGGCGCAAGATGGATACGCCCACCGGCGAGCTCTCCGGCGGCGAGAAGGCGCGGCTGCTGCTGAGCCTTGCCGCCTTCCACGGCCCGGACCTCCTCATTCTTGACGAGCCGACCAACCATCTCGATATCGACAGCCGCGACGCGCTGGTCATGGCGCTCAACGAGTTTGCCGGAGCGGTCATGATCATCAGCCATGACCGGCATCTCCTGGAGGCCTGCGTCGACCGGCTCTGGCTGGTGGCGGACGGGACCGTCGCGCGCTTCGAGGGCGACATGGACGACTATCGCCGCCTGGTGCTGGAGGCGCGCGGCGGGCGCGGCGACGGCGGCGGCGCCATCGCCCGGGCCACCGGCCAGGAGCGCCGGCGGGAAGCCGCGGCACGGCGCGGTGAACTGGCGCCGCTGCGAAAAAAGATCAAAGAAACCGAAGCCTTGATAGCCGATCTTCAGAAACACATTCAGCGCATCGAAGCCCTCATGGCGACGCCGGAAGTCTATACCGGTGATCCGGCCGTCTCGGCCCGCCACGGCAAGGAGCGCGCCGACGCCGTCAAGGCTCTTGCGGCCGCCGAGGAACAGTGGCTTTCGCTATCGCAGGCTTATGAAGAGGCGAGCGGCGGCTGACCGCCGCCACGACGATGACCGACACAAACCGCTTTCCGCCGCGCGTGGTGGCGTTCGATGGCGACGACACGCTGTGGCATAATGAGACGCTCTTCTCGACCTCGCATGGCGAGTTCCGCAATCTCTTGACACGCCATGTCGACCTGCCGGCGGCGGAGATCGACGCCCGGCTGCTGGCGATCGAGAAGCGCAACCTTTCGCTCTACGGCTACGGCATCAAGGGCTTCATGCTGTCAATGGTCGAGACGGCGGTGGAGGTCACGGCCGGCCGCGTTCCCGGCGAGGATATCCAGGCGATCCTCAAGGTCGGCCACGCCATGCTCGGGCATCCGGTCGAGCTCATCGACGGCGTCCGCGACGTCCTGGAGACGCTGCGGGCCCGCGACCATCAGCTCTGGCTGATCACCAAGGGCGATCTCTTCGACCAGGAAAGCAAGATCGCCCGCTCCGGCCTGGCGGACCTCTTCGAGCGCATAGAGATCGTCTCGGAAAAGGACGAGGCGACCTATCGCCGCCTTCTCGTCCGGCACGGCGTCGATCCGGAGGAATTCGCCATGACCGGCAACTCGCTGCGCTCCGACGTCCTGCCGGTGACGGCGATCGGCGGCAGGGCCTTCCATGTGCCGTACCAGATCACCTGGGCGCATGAGGCGATCGAGGACATGACGGCGGAAGGCTTCAAGACGCTGCAGACCCTGCGCGAACTGCCCGAAGCGCTACGCGACTGATCAGCCCGCCCGCTTCTCCCAGCGGCCCCTGTCGGACTGCTGCCAGTAGGTCGCCTCATGGCCGCCCGCCCAGGCGGCCTGCCACGCCTTGCGCGCCTCGGTGAGCGCCGTCTCGTCGTTGCCGTCGAACATGACGACGATGCGGCTGTAGCCGTCCATGTCGCGTGGAATGGCGCCGTCGACGAAGAAGCGTACCTGCGCGCCGTTCGGGTTCTCGTCGCCCGTCGTCAGGAAGACCGGCTGGTCGGCGGCGCTCTCGGCGTCGCTGCCATGCGGCAGGAACGCCTCGTCGCGATAGGTCCATAGGTGGGCGTCGAGCGCCTCCAGGCGCTCGCGCGACCCCGTTTCGACGACCACCCGCCACGATCGCTCCAGCGACCGCTCCAGGAGAGCCGGCAGAACCGCCTCGAGGGGCTGGCGCTGCAGGTGGTAGAACAGCACCTCCGTCACCCGCCCGCTCCCGCCTGGCCCTCGGTCAGCTCTCGTAGCGGTCGGCGACGAGCCGGTCGAGCAGCCGGACGCCGAAGCCGGATGCCCAGGAGCGGTTGGTCTCGCTCGCCGGCGAGCCCATGGCGGTGCCGGCGATGTCGAGATGCGCCCAGGGCGTATCCTTGACGAAGCGCTGGATGAACTGCGCCGCCGTGACGGAGCCGGCGTCGCGGCCGCCGACATTCTTCATGTCGGCGAATTTCGAATCGATCATCTTGTCGTATTCCGGCCCGAGCGGCATGCGCCACAGGCGCTCGCCGGTCGCATCGCCCGCCGCCGCAAGCGCTGCCGCCAGCTGGTCGTCATTGCTGAAGAGGCCGGCATAATGGTGGCCGAGGGCGACGATGATGGCGCCGGTCAGCGTCGCCAGGTCGACCATGAAGCGCGGCGCAAAGCGCTGCTGGACATAGGTCAGGAGGTCGGCGAGCACGAGCCGCCCCTCGGCGTCCGTATTGATGACCTCGACGGTCTGGCCGGACATCGACCGGATGATGTCGCCGGGGCGCTGGGCGGCGCCGTCCGGCATGTTCTCGACGAGCCCAACGATTCCGACGGCATTGACGCGCGCCTTGCGCAGGGCCAGCGCCGTCATCGTGCCCACCACGGCGGCAGCGCCGCCCATGTCGCCCTTCATGTCCTCCATGCCGCCGGCCGGCTTGATCGAGATGCCGCCGGCGTCGAAGACGACGCCCTTGCCGACAAAGGCGACGACCTTCTCCTTCGGCTTGCCGCCGTCCCAGCGCATGACGACCAGCCGCGGCGGCCGCGGCGATCCCTGGCTGACGCCGAGATAGGCGCCCATTCCGAGCTTGCGCAGGTCCTTCTCGGTCAGCACCTCGACGGCGAGGCCGTGCGCTTCCAGCGCCTTGATCCGGTCGGCGAACTCGACCGGACCGAGAACATTGGCCGGCTCGTTGACGACGTCGCGCGCCAGATGGACGCCTTCCGCCACGGCAAGGCGGCCCGTCCAGGCCTTGCGGACGCGCGCCGCATCCTCGACGGCGATGGTCAGCGTGGCGACCGCGGCGCCCGGATTGTCGTCGTCCTCGCCCTTGTATTTGTCGAAGCTGTAGGCGCGCAGCGCCGCGCCGAGCGCGAACTCGGCCGCCTCGTCGGCGCCGACCGGCTCGCCATCCGGCCGCTCCAGGAGGATCGTCGCGCCCTTCCCCTTGCGCAGGCCGCCGAAGGCCGCCCCGCCGAGATTCAGCCAGTCTCCGGCTTTCAGCTTGTCGAGATCGCCGAGCCCGACCACGAGGAGGCGGTCGACGGCGGCGGAGGGCGGCGCCAGCAGATCGAGCGTCGCCATGGCCTTGGCCTTGAAATCGGCAGCCGCAACGGCGCGCTTCACGAAATCGCCGAGCCCGAGAGCCGCTGCCCGGGGTCCAAGGCGGAGGCCGTCGTCCATGAACACAACGACGGTGCCCTTGGGCGAAGCCGGCTTGGCGAAGGCGATATTGGGAAGGGTCATGGCTTGCTCGCGGTGCAAAAGGCAGCCACCCATGACCGTATGGGCCGAGGCGGCGCGGAATCGAGGAGCGCGGGGCGGCAGGGAGCCGCCGGCGGCGGGGCTTCTGCTATAGCATGTGCAAACCGTCCGTCGCGAGACCGGAAATGGCCGGCATGAGCGACTGCGATCAATGGGTTGCACCCGGCGGCGAAGGCCGTAACATGCGCCGCGGGGTCGTGGACGAGCGCTCGGAATGAACCTGATCGAACGCTATGTCTTGCGGAAGCTCCTCGGCGCCTTCGCCATCGTCTTCCCGGCCCTGTCGCTGACGATCTGGCTCAGCCAGTCGCTGCGCAGCGTAAGCCTGATGACGGAGCGCGGCCAGGGCATCCTGACCTTCCTGCGCATCACGGTGCTGGTCTTTCCGGCGCTGCTGATGATCATCGCGCCGCTCAGCGTGCTCATCGCGGCGATCTACACGCTCATGTCGCTCAACGGCGATTCCGAGCTCGTCAGCATCAATGCCAGCGGCCGCTCGCAGACGGCCCTGCTCAAGCCGTTCATCATCATCGCGCTGCTCGTCACGGCGGCGGTGGCGAGCTGCACGCTCTACCTGACGCCGCTGTCGATCCGCGCCAGCCGCGAGATGATCTCCAACGTCAATGCCAGCGTCGTTGGCGCGGTGATCCGCGAGGGCCAGTTTCGCCGCCTCGGCGCCGGCCTCACCATCAATGTGCGGCAGCGGCAGAACGACGGCATCCTGAACGGCCTGTTCGTCTACGACACCCGCGATCCGGCCATGACGATCACCTACATCGCCGCCAAGGGCGCGCTGGTCGACAATCCGCTGGGCAAGTTCCTGCTGCTGCAGGATGGCGTCATCCAGCGCCAGATGCGCCAGACCGGCTCCATCACCGTCATCGAATTCCAGTCCTATGCCTTCGACCTCGCGACGCTGGCGGCACGCACCTCGGCGACCGACTACACGCCGCAGGAGCAGGACACGCTGTACCTTTTCAATCCGAGCCCGAACGACCCCTATTTCCAGAACTCGCGCGGCGAGATCGCCGCCGAGCTGCACGACCGCATCACCTCGCCGCTCTACGTCCTGGTCTTCGCGCTGGTGCCGCTGGTGTTCCTCGGCCAGGTGCGCAGCAATCGCGGCCGCAACACCGCCATCGTCATCGTCACGGTCGTGGCGGCGGTCGGCCTGCGCGGCCTCGGCTTCGTCGTCGCCAGCGCCGTGCGCACCCGGCCTGAGCTGGTGCCGGTGCTCTACGCCATCCCGATCGGCGCCATCGTCGTCTCGCTCGGCCTGATTGTCACCGGCGTGCGGATCGACATGCCGCGCTGGCTCGACGGGCTGTTCCAAGGCCGCCGGCCGGCCGCCGCGGCGGGGAGCTGACCGATGCGCATGGGCATCACCCTGTCGCGCCACATCGCGGCGCGCTTCGCCAGGACGGCGCTCGGCATGTTCCTGCTGTCGCTGTTCATCATCATCGTTGCCGACTATGTCGAGCTGCTGCGCTCGTCGGCCGGCCAGGAGAACTTCAACCCGGCCGTCGCCTTCCTGGTGACGCTGATGCGCACGCCGAGCGTCGCGGAGGTCGTGCTGCCCTTCGCCATCCTGTTCGGCTCGATCGCGACGCTCGCCGTCGTCAATCGCCGGCTGGAATTCACCATCGCCCGCGCCGCTGGTGTCTCGGTCTGGCAGTTCCTGCTGCCGGCCGCCCTGGTCGGCGCCGTCATCGGAATCTTGACGATTACCGTCTATGACCCGGTATCGGCCGCGCTCAAGCAGCAATCTGTTGACCTTGCCGCGACCATCATGCCGTCCGGCAGCGCGCCGAGCGGCGCCTTTGGGCAGGGGCCGGTGTGGCTGCGCCAGAAGAGTAACGAGGGGGAATCGATCCTGGGTGCGGCGCAGACAGCGGGAGACGGGCTTGAGCTGACCGGCGCCAGCGCCTTCGTGTTCGGCCCCGACGGCCGCTTCCGGGAGCGCGTCGATGCGCAGGCGGCCCATCTGGAGCGCAACGCCTGGGTCTTCGAGAACGCCACCGTCACGGCGCTCGGCAAGCCGGCCGAGAAGCTCCCGGCCTACCGCCTGCCGACCAATCTCTCGCTCGAGGAAATCCGCGAATCCTTCGCCGATCCGGAGACCGTGCCGTTCTGGCGCCTGCCGGAGCTCGTGCGAATCGCGCAGGAATCGTCGCTCCCCGCCAATCACCTGCGCCAACGGCTGCACAGCCTCCTGTCGCTGCCGGTCCTGCTGGTGGCCATGATCCTGATCGCCGGCGCCGTCTCGCTGCGCTTCTCACGCACACTTGGGCTTGGCCGTATGATTGCGGCTGGTGCGGGCGCGGGCTTCGTGCTTTACGTGGTGATGGAAATTACGAAAGACCTAGGCCGAGGGGGAAATGTCTCGCCCGCGATCGCTGCTTGGCTGCCGGCTGTCCTGGCTATGATGGCGAGCGTAACCTTCCTCCTGAACGCGGAGGATGGATGACACTCCGCGCCATCCTTTGCCGCTTCAGCCCGAGTTTCGTGCTGCCCGCCTCGCGCGGCGCGCTGGCGCTTTGCGCCAGCCTGGCGCTGGCCGTGCCGCCGCTCGCCGTGGCGATTCCGGCCGCGGCGCAGAACATTCCCAATCTCGGCGTCAATGTCCCGCGGCCGAGCGGCGACATGCTGCTGGAGTCGGACCAGCTCGTTTACGACTACGATGTCGAGGTCGTTTCGGCGGTCGGCAACGTCAAGGTCTATTACGGCGGCTATACGCTCGAGTCCGATCGCCTCACCTATGATCAGCGCAGCGGACGGCTGGTGGCGACCGGGCGGGTCAAGCTGACCGAGCCGGGCGGCACGGTGATCAACGCCGACACCATCGACGTGACCGACGACTTCGCCGAGGGCTTCGTGCGCTCGCTGCGCGTCGAGACGCCGGACAAGACCTATTTCGCCGCCGACAGCAGCAGCCGTCGCGAGGGCCGCTACACCGAGTTCGACCGCGGCGTCTACACCGCCTGCGAGCCCTGCCGCGACCATCCGGAGAAGCCGCCGCTGTGGCAGGTGCGGGCCGCCCGCATCGTTCACGACCAGACCGAGAAGATGGTCTATTTCGAGCGCGCCTCGCTCGAATTCTTCGGCCTGCCGGTTGCCTTCCTGCCCTATTTCTCGACGCCGGATTCGACGGTCAAGCGCAAGACCGGCTTCCTCGTGCCGACCGTCGGCTATTCGGAGGCGCTCGGCGTCGGCTTCGGCGTTCCCTATTACTGGGCGCCGGCGCCCAACTACGACCTTACCTTCAGCCCGATGTACTACTCGCGCCAGGGCCTGCTGGCCGCCGCCGAGTGGCGCCATCGCCTGCACAATGGCAGCTATTCGCTGCGCCTTGCCGGCATCGTCCAGCAGGACGGCGCCGCCTTCCTCGACGGCAAGGGCGCCGGCACCTTCGCCCAGGAGGATTTCCGCGGCGGCCTGCGCACCACTGGCCGCTTCGACATCAACCGCTACTGGAGTTTCGGCTGGGACGGCACCGTGATGACGGACCGGACCTTCGCCCGCAACTACGACGTCCTCAACAACAGCCTCGACTTCGCCACCTCGCAGGCGCATCTGACTGGCATCCGCGACCGCAATTTCTTCGACCTGCGCGGCTACTATTTCGAGGTCGTGCGCGACAGCGCCCTGCCGCGCTACCGGCAGGAGCGGCAGGCGGTCGTGCACCCGGTGCTCGATCACCACTACGTGCTGAACAACCCCATCCTCGGCGGCCAGCTCAGCTTCGACACCAACCTGACCAGCCTGTCGCGGCAGGAGAGCGATCCGTTCACCTTCGCCGGCGGGACCTACTATCACGGCATCGCCGGCACCTTCACGCGGCTCTCCGAGCAGGTGACCTGGCAGCGCAGCCTTGTCGGGCCGCTCGGCCAGGTATTCACGCCCTTCGCCTATGCGCGCGGCGACGCCTTCTTCATCGACCCGCTGGCCGTCGCGGCGGGCCTGACGACAGAGTCCAGCATCAACCGCGGCATGGTCGCCGCCGGCCTCGAATGGCGCTGGCCGTGGCTGTTCACCACCCCCAACGGCGCCCATGTCGTCGAGCCGGTGATCCAGGTCATCGCCCGGCCCGACGAGATGTTCGCCGGCATCCTGCCCAACGAGGATGCGCAGAGCCTCAACTTCGACGACACGAACCTGCTCGCCTGGGACAAGTTCTCCGGCTACGACCGCGTCGAGGGCGGCACGCGCGTCAATGTCGCGCTCCGCTACAACGGCCAGTTCCGCGGCTACAATGTCGACGCCATCATCGGCCAGTCCTACCAGATCGCCGGCACCAACCCCTTCGCCATCCCGGATATCGCCAATACCGGCGTCGGCTCGGGCCTGGAGACCGACGTTTCGGACTTTGTCGGCCGCGTCACGGTGTCCAACAATCACGGCCAGAGCCTGATGGCGCGCGGCCGCTTCGACGAGGGCTCGTTCTCGCTGCAGCGCGGCCAGCTCGAGGCGCAGACCGTATGGGGGCCGCTGACGGCGGCGACCGGCGTCGCCTACCAGCGCTCCGTGCCGGACGAGAACGGCGTCCAGAAGACGTCCTTCGTCATCACCGGCCGCGCCTCGACCCGCATCGGCGAGAACTGGACCGTGTTCGGCGATGCCGGATACGACCTGAAGAGCCAGGCGCTGATCCGCGACAGCTTCGGCGTCGCCTATGCCGACGAGTGTCTGGTGCTCTCTGTCGCCTATGCCGAGACGCGGGATCCCTATACCGACCTGAAGCCCAATCGCAGTGTGCTGGTGCGCATGCAGCTGCGCACCCTGGGCGACTTCGGCATCGGCCAGCCGTCTCTCTGACATGCTGACAACTGCGTGAGGCGGTCGTGCCGCCGGTTGTCTTTCATCCTTTTGCCGGATTGCTGGTCCTTTTCTCTGGCGTTGGTGGATGCAGGATGCGATTTCCCCTGCATGACCATTGCCGATCCGCGATTCGCGTCAGTCCTGAAGCCGGAGCCTTATCGCTCATGATCCGCTGTATCCGACTCCTGCCGGTGCTTGCCTGCCTCGTTCTCGCTGGCGCCTGGCAATCCGCCTTCGCCGCCGACATCAAGGTGCTCGTGAACGGCGAGCCGATCACCAGCTATGACATCGCCCAGCGCGTCGCGATGCAGAAGATCTCCGGCCAGCGCGCCAGCAACTCGGCCGCGGTCGAGGAGCTGATCAACGAAGCCGTGCAGCTGAGCGAAGCCAGGCGGCGCGGCATCACCGTGCCGCAGCCGCAGATCGACGCCGCCTTTGCCTCCATCGCCACCCAGGTGAAGATGACGCCGGCGCAGTTCACGCGCGCCCTGGCCGGCGCCGGGGTCAATGCCGATTCGCTCAAGAACCGCATCCGGGCGCAGATCGCCTGGGGGCAGCTGATGCAGGGGCGCATGCAGCGCGCCGCCGTCAACCGGCAGGACATCACCAACGAGCTGCTGGCCCGCGGCGACGCCGCCCAGACCATGAAGGAATACACGCTCCAGCAGATCATCTTCGTGGCGCCGAAGGGCTCCTCGGCCGGCGTCTATGCGCAGCGCCGCCGCGAGGCGGAGTCCTTCCGCCAGCGCTTCCGCGGCTGCGACAACGCCCTGCAGCAGGCGCGTGGCCTGCGCAACGTCGTCGTGCGCGATCTCGGCCGGCGCGACACCACGCAGCTCGGCGGTGCGCAGGGCGAAGAGATCGGCAAGACGCGCACCGGCAGCGCGACGCGGCCGCGCCAGACCGATCAAGGCATCGAGCTGGTCGCTGTCTGCGCCGTCCGCGAAGTGCGCAGCAACGCTGCCGCCCGCGCCGAGATCGAGAACCGGCTGCTCGTGGCGCAGAGCGAGACGGTCGGCAAGGAGTATCTCGACGAGCTGCGCGGCAAGGCGATCATCGAGCGCCGCTGACTGGCGGCGCCAGAGGGGGAACGGCATCCGGCCATGAGCCTGCCTCTGGCGCTGACGATGGGCGATCCGGCCGGCATCGGCCCCGACATCACCCTCGCCGTCTACAGCCAGTGGGAGGCCCTGCGCCTCCCGCCATTCTACTGCCTTGCCGATCCGGACGTTCTGGCGGCGCGGGCGCAGCAGCTCGGCCTCGCCCTCCGCGTCGAGACCGTCGCCCCCACCGACGCGGCAGCCTGCTGGCCCGCGGCGCTGCCGGTGGTGCCGGTGCGGACGGCTATTCCCGTCGAGGCCGGCCATCCCGATCCGCGCAACGGCCCTGCCGTGGTCGAAGCTATCCGCCGCGCCGTCGCCGATATAAGGGCCGGCCATGCCGCGGCCGTCGTCACCAACCCGATCGCCAAGAAGGTCCTCTACGACAGCGGCTTCGCCTTCCCCGGCCATACCGAGTTCCTCGCCGAGCTGGCGAAGGAATGGACCGGACGGCCGGTGCGGCCGGTGATGATGATGGCGGGGCCCGAGCTGAAGGTCGTTCCGGTGACGATCCACATCGCCCTTGCCGAGGTGCCGAAGCAGCTCGACGGGGCGCTGATCGTCGATACCGGACGCATCCTTGCCGAAGACCTCGCGGCACGCTTCGGCATCGATCATCCGCGCCTCGCCGTGGCGGGGCTCAACCCGCATGCCGGCGAAGGCGGCGCCATGGGCGACGAGGACGAGCGCATCGTGCGGCCGGCTGTCGAAGCGCTGCGGCACATGGGCATCGATGCCCGCGGGCCGCTGCCGGCCGATACGCTGTTCCATCCGGAGGCGCGGCGCAGCTACGACGCAGCGCTGTGCATGTATCACGACCAGGCGCTGATCCCGCTCAAGACGCTCGCCTTCGACGACGGCGTCAACGTCACCCTGGGCCTCCCCTTCATCCGCACCTCGCCCGATCACGGAACCGCTTTCGACATCGCCGGCACCGGACGGGCCCGCCCGAACAGCCTGGTGGCGGCGCTGCGCCTGGCGGCGGAGATGACCGCCCGCGCCGAGCGTCCCGCCGTTCCAGCCGGCGGATGAGCACGCCGGACGGGCTGCCGCCCCTGCGCGACGTCATCGCGCGCCACGGCCTGGCGGCGCGCAAATCGCTGGGACAGAATTTCCTTCTCGACCTCAACCTCACCGGCCGCATCGCCCGCGCCGCCGGCGATCTCCGCGACGTCACCGTCGTCGAGGTCGGCCCCGGCCCGGGTGGGCTGACACGCGCCCTGCTGGCCGAGGGCGCCCGGAAGGTCGTGGCGATCGAGCAGGACGAGCGCTGCCTGCCGGCGCTAGCGGAGATCGCCGCGCACTATCCCGGCCGGCTCGAGATCATTCATGGCGACGCGCTGGCGACGGATCTGCGGGAGCTGGCCACCGGCCCGATGCGGATCGTCGCCAACCTTCCCTACAATGTCGCAACGCCGCTGCTGGTCGGCTGGCTGTCAGCGGAGCCGTGGCCGCCGCCCTATCTGTCGATGACGCTGATGTTCCAGCGCGAGGTCGCCGAGCGCATCGTCGCCCGGGAAGGCGACGATGCCTATGGCCGGCTGGCGGTGCTCACCGGCTGGCGGGCAGCGGCGCGCATCCTCTTCGACATCTCGCCCCGCGCCTTCACGCCGCCGCCCAAGGTCACGTCGAGCGTCGTTCACCTGGAGCCGCGCCAGACGCTGCTGCCCGGCGACCTCAGGACCCTCGAACGCGTCACGGCAGCGGCTTTCGGCCAGCGGCGCAAGATGCTGCGCCAGAGCCTGCGTAGCCTCGGTGTCGACCCGCTGCCGCTCCTTGCCGCAGCCGGCATCGAGCCGACGGCGCGCGCCGAGACGATCGGCGTCGAAGGCTTCCTGGCGATCGCCGCGGCATACCAGTCGGCGCTGTAGCGTGGGCATGCGCCGCAGGCGCTTGCCCACGCGGTCAATAACCAGCCGCGCAGACAGCGTGGGCAAGGCTTCGCCATGCCCACCCTACGGGATTCTGCTCAGTCCTCCGCCAGCAGACCTTCGACGAAGACATCGAGGCCGATCTGGCGCTGGCGCCGCAGCCGTTCGGCGGCAAGGATTGCCTCGACGCCGCTCAGCGTCACCTGCAGGTCGTCATTGACGATGACGTAGTCGTACTCGCCCCAATGGGCGATCTCGTCGCGGCCGGCGGCCAGCCGCTTGGCGATGATTTCCGGCCGATCCTCCGCCCGGCGTTCGAGACGCGCCTTCAGCTCGGCCATGGAGGGCGGCAGGAGGAAAATGCGAACGAGGTCGTCGGGCATGGCAGCGGCGATCTGCTGCGTTCCCTGCCAGTCGATATCGAACAGCACGTCGCGGCCGGCGGCCAGCGCCGCCTCGACCGCATCGCGCGGCGTGCCGTACTGATTGCCGTGCACCTCGGCCGATTCCAGCAGCTCGCCGCGCTCGCGCATACGCTCGAACCGCGCCTTGTCGATGAAATGATAGTGGATGCCGTCGACCTCGCTCGGGCGGCGTTCGCGCGTCGTCACCGAGATCGACAGCGTGACCTCGGCATGGCGGCGCAGCAATTCGCGCGACAGGCTCGACTTGCCCGCCCCGGACGGCGACGAAAGCACAAGCATGAGGCCGCGACGACCAAGGGGCAGCCCCGCCGTCATTCGAGGTTCTGCACCTGCTCGCGCAGCTGGTCGACGACGGCCTTCAGTTCGAGGCCGATGGCGGTGAGCGCCTTGTCGGTCGATTTCGCGCAGAGCGTATTGGTTTCCCGGTTGAATTCCTGGGCGAGAAAATCGAGACGCCGGCCGATGGCGCCGCCACCCGCCAGCAGGCTGCGCGCCGCCGCCACATGGGCCATCAGCCGGTCGAGCTCCTCGCGGATATCCGCCCGCGTCGCCAGCAGCGCCGCCTCCTGGTGGAGGCGCAGCGGATCGAGCCCCGTCGCCGAATCGAGCAGCAGGGCGACCTGCTCCGCCAGCCGCGCCCGCAGCGCCTCCGGCGCTGCCGCGGCGTTGGCCTCGGCCTGGCGCGTCAGCGCCTCGATCCGGTCGAGCCGAAGATGCAGAACCGCGCCGAGCTGTGCCCCCTCCTCGCCGCGGGCCGCCGCCAGGGCACCGAGCGCCCGGTCCAGCGTGGCGACGATGCCCTCCGCCAGATCCTCCGGAACCGCGCCTTCCACCTCGTAGGTTTCGACGACACCGCGGATGGCGAGGAGGCCCTCCACCGTCACCGGCGGCGCATCGAGCCGGCTGCGCAGCTCGTCCGCCAGGGCGAGCAGTTCGTCCAGCATCGCCTGGTTGATGCGCAGGCGCAGCGCCGGCGATTCGCCCTGCAGCGTCAGCGTCGCCTGCAGGGCGCCGCGCGACAGATAGGCGGCGGCGCGCTCGCGCAGGATCGGATCGAGCTGGTCGAAGCCTGGCGGGGCGCGGAAGCGGATGTCGAGCCCCTTGCCGTTGACGCTGCGCAGTTCCCACGTCCAGCGGAAGCCGTTGCCGCTGCCTTCGGCCCTCGCAAAGCCGGTCATGCTCTGGAGGGCTTGGGCCGTGTCCATCAGGCTCGATACTCGCGGTCGGAAAACGGGATCAGTCGGGCGAGCCGGACACTACGACCCGCCCGGCTCACGCTCAAGCGGCCAGTCGCCGCGATCCCCGTGTCAATTGGCCGGCGCAGCCTCGCCTTCGGGATCGGCAAGGTCATTGTCGACCGCGGCGGCCGGATCGGCAGGACGGTCCGGTTCGACCAGGGCGGCCGCCGGCGACGCATTGTCCTGCTGCTGGCGCCGCTGCACGATCAGCCGCCAGCGCGCCACGTTGCGCTGGTGCTCCTCGTAGGTGGCGGCGAAGGCATGGCCGCCGGAGCCGTCGGCGACGAAATAGAGATCGTTGGTCCGCGACGGATTGGCGACCGCCTCGAGCGAGGCGCGGCCCGGATTGGCGATCGGACCGGGCGGCAGCCCGTCGATCATGTAAGTATTGTATTCGTTGGGCGTATCGAGCGCCCTGCGCGTCAGCGCCCAGGTCGGCGGCCGCTCCTTGCCGCGGAAGATCCCGTAGATGACGGTGGGATCGGACTGCAGGCGCATGTCGCGATTGAGCCGGTTGATGAACACCGCCGCGACGCGGGTGCGCTCGTCGGCGATGCCGGTCTCCTTCTCGACGATGGAGGCTAGCGTCACCAGTTCCTCGGGAGTCGAGACCGGCAGGTCGGAAACGCGCCGGTTCCAGACATCCGTCAGGACCCGATCACGCTCGCGGCGCATGCGGTTGATGATATTCTGCCGCGTGTCGCCCTTGTTGAACTTGTAGGTCTCGGGCAGCAGCGCCCCTTCCGGCGGCACTTCGGTGACTTCGCCGACGAGATTGGGATCGGCCATCAGCCGGTCGACGATCTGCAGCGTCGTCTGCCCTTCCGGAATCGTCACCGCGTAGAGGATCGACTTGCCCTGGACCAGGAGGTCCATGACGTCGCGCATGCTGGCATGCGCCGGCACTTCATACTCGCCGGCCTGCAGGCGCGACTGGGCGTTGTAGAAGGAGACGCCGGCGCGGAAGATCCAGCGGTTGCTGATGACGCCCATGTCCTGCAGCCGGTTGGCGATCTCGGCCACGCTGCTGCCCGGCGTCACCTGCACGGTGCGCGCCGAATCCAGCGGCCCCGTGCCGTCGAACTGCATCTTGGCGAACAGCGCCGTGCCGCCGGCGACCACTACGCCGATGACGAGGACGGTGATGAAGAAGTTGAGGACGACGACCAGAGGGTGACGGACGGCACGCGAGCGCGGTGGCGGCGGCGGAACGTCCTCGGGCTGCAGCATCTCGCGAGCGCTTTTGGGACTGATCGGAGCGATCGCCTCGCGGCGATCACGTGTGCCCATCGCTCCGTCGTTCATCCGGTACCCCACGACCTACAGCGCATCCCCAGCGGGCCAGGCGCTCAACTTCTCCAGCGATTATGGCGGATTCGCGAAACCGCCGTCTCCAGGGCGAAAGATAAGGCTTTGATACACAAGTACTTGCACCGCCTCAGGCAGCGTGGCGGCGGAACACCAGAGAGGCATTGGTGCCGCCGAAACCGAAGGAGTTGGACAGGGCCACGTCCACCGTCTTCGCCTTCGCCTGGTGGGGAACGAGATCGAGGCCCGTATTCACCGACGGATTGTCGAGATTGAGGGTCGGCGGGACCATGTTGTCGCGGATGGTAAGGAGCGAGAAGATCGCCTCCACCGCACCGGCGGCGCCGAGGAGGTGCCCGGTCGCCGACTTGGTCGACGACATCGCCACCTGCGACGAATGCCCGACGATGCGCTCCACCACCCGCAGCTCGATCTCGTCGCCGAGCTGCGTCGATGTGCCATGGGCATTGACGTAGTCGATCTCCGCCGGGGTGACGCCGGCGCGCTTGATCGCGGCGTTCATGCAGCGGAAGGCGCCGTCGCCATCCGAGGCCGGCGCGGTGATGTGATAGGCGTCGCCGGACAGGCCGTAGCCGATGATCTCGCCATAGATGCGGGCGCCGCGCGCCAGCGCGTGCTCGCGTTCCTCCAGAACGACGATCCCCGCCCCCTCGCCCATGACGAAGCCGTCACGGTCGCGGTCATAGGGGCGCGAGGCGCGGGTCGGCTCATCGTTGAAGGCCGTCGACAATGCCCGACAGGCGGCGAAGCCGGCCAGGGCGAGGCGGCAGACGGGCGATTCGGTGCCGCCGGCCACCATCACGTCGGCGTCGCCGAGCGCGATCAGCCGCGACGCATCGCCGATGGCATGGGCGCCGGTGGAGCAGGCCGTGACGACCGAATGGTTCGGTCCCTTGAGGCCGTAGCGGATCGACACCTGGCCGGAGGCGAGGTTGATCAGCCGGCCGGGAATGAAGAATGGGCTGAGCCGGCGCGGCCCCTTCTCGGCGAAGAGCAGCGACGCGGCCTCGATGCCCTGCAGGCCGCCGATGCCGGAGCCGATCAGGACGCCGGTGGCGATCTGGTCTTCATAGTCGGTGGGATGCCAGTCGGCGTCGGCGAGCGCCTGGTCGGCGGCCGCCATGGCGTAGACGATGAAATCGTCGACCTTGCGCTGTTCCTTGGGCTCCATCCAGTCGTCGGGGTCGTATTTCCCCTCCGACCCCGGCCCGCGGGGAATCTGGCAGGCGATCTGGCAGGCAAGGTCGGAGACGTCGAAATTGTCGACCCGGCTGGCGCCGCTGCGCCCGGCCAGAAGGTTGCTCCACGTCGCCTCGACGCCGCAGCCAAGCGGCGTCACCATGCCCAGACCGGTTACTACGACACGTCTCATGCAAAGACCCGCGAACGGGCCTCAGGCCGGCCCGGCAAAGACTCACAAACGGCTTGGCTGATTGCTCAGGCCGCGTTCTTTTCCAGGAAGCTGACGGCGTCGCCGACGGTCAGGATCGTCTCGGCCGCATCGTCGGGAATCTCGACGCTGAACTCTTCCTCGAACGCCATCACCAGCTCGACAGTATCGAGGCTGTCGGCACCCAGATCGTCGATGAAGCTCGCATTCTCGACCACCTTCTCGGGATCCACTCCAAGGTGTTCGACTACGATCTTCTTCACTCGATCAGCGATATCGCTCATTTTCCGATGTTCCTCGATTGTCTCAACTATGGACCAGTTTCACCTGGAAGCGGCCGGTGCCGCATTCCCAAGCCCTCTCCGAGCATAAGTCCGGCAAGCGAGCATCGCTCTCCAGGTTCGTACTCTAGCGGAGTGGTTGAACGAGCAAGATCGGTAACGAATAGCCGAAGAAGATCACGCTCATGCCCCACCACCGATATGGGCATCGGCAGGGAAAGCGGTCGTAACACACTTTCCCGAACGATGCCAGACGCGCCGAGGTCCCACCCCTGGCACGAAATTTCCCTTTTAGATCATGGCCATGCCACCATTGACGTGCAGCGTCTGACCCGTCACATAAGCCGCTTCCGGGCTTGCCAGATAGACCACCGCGGCGGCGATGTCGGCGGGTATGCCGAGCCGTTCCGCCGGTACCTTGGCGAGGATCGCCTCGCGCTGGCGCTCGTTGAGCTTGTCGGTCATCGGCGTCTCGATGAAACCGGGCGCGACGCAGTTGACGGTGATGCTGCGCTTGGCGACCTCGTGCGCCAGGGACTTGGTCATGCCGATCAGGCCGGCCTTGGAGGCGGCATAGTTGGCCTGGCCGGGATTGCCGGTGACGCCGACCACCGAGGTGATCGAGATGATGCGGCCGCTGCGCCGGCGCATCATGCCCCACAGGGCGGCACGGGTCAGCTTGAAGGCCGCCCGCAGGTTCACCGACAGGACGGCGTCCCAATCCTCGTCGGCCAGCCGCACGAACAGCGCATCGCGCGTCACGCCGGCATTGTTGACGAGGATGTCCAGCGGGCCGAGGCCCTCCTCAACCCGCCCGACAAGAGCGTCGACCTGTTCGCCATCGGCAAGATCGCATTCGAAGGCGACAGCGCGTCCGCCGAGATCGGCGACAAGAGAATCAAGGGCGTCGCGGCGCGTTCCGGAAACCGCCACGGTGGCGCCCTGGGCGTGCAAGGCGTGGGCGATGGCATTGCCGATGGCGCCGCTGGCGCCCGTCACAAGGGCGGTCTTCCCCGTCAGATCGAACATAGCTCCCCCTCAGCCGAGCCGTGCAATAACGGCTGGAAGTTCCTCGGGCGTGCCGGCAGATGCAGTATCGGCATCCGGCACGATGCGGCGCACCAGTCCAGCCAGAACCCGGCCCGGACCCAGTTCGGCGAAATGGGCTACCCCGGCGCCGGCCAGCCACTCCACAGACTCGCGCCAACGGACCATGCCGGTCACCTGTTCCACCAGGCGGTTGCGGATCTCCACAGCGTCGGCCATCGGCCGCGCCGTGACATTGGCGACGACGGGCAAAGCGGGCTCGGCGATTGCAACTGTCGCCAGCGCTTCGGCCATGGCTTCGGCGGCGGGGGCCATCAGGCGGCAATGGAACGGAGCGCTGACCGGCAGCAAAACGGCGCGCTTGGCGCCGCGGGCCTTGGCGCGTTCGACCGCCCGGCCGACGGCGGCGGCATGGCCCGAGATGACGACCTGTCCGGCGCCATTGTCATTGGCCGGCTGGCAGACCTCGTCGCCGGCCGCCTCCTCGGCGACAAGCCGGACATCGTCGGGGGCAAGGCCGATGATGGCGGCCATCGCTCCCTCCCCGACCGGAACCGCCCGCTGCATCGCGTCGCCGCGGATGCGCAGCAGGCGCGCCGCATCGGCAACGGTCAGGCTGCCCGCCGCCGCCAGGGCGGAATATTCCCCGAGCGAATGGCCGGCGAGAAAGGCGACGCGGCCGGCAAGCCCGCCCGTCTCCGCCTCGATGGCGCGCACTGCGGCGAGGCTGACGGCCATCAAAGCCGGCTGCGTGTTGCGGGTCAGCGTCAGGTCGTCGGCGCTGCCGTTCCACATCAGCTCCGACAGCTTCTCGCCCAGCGCATCGTCCACTTCCGCGAACACGGCGGCAGCGGCCGGAAAGGCTTCGGCGAGCGCTCTGCCCATACCGATGGCCTGGCTGCCCTGTCCAGGAAAGATGAGTGCCGTGGTCATGCGCTGATGTTTTCGGCCCGAAATCCGCCCGCAGACAGTGCGGCAGGGGTCTGAATCGATCGGCGCCTTGTTTCTTTTTGCCGCCGGCCTGTCAAGACGACAGCATGACCGCGTCCCGCTCTTTGACGGCCGTGCTTGCATTTCCGCGGCTGCTGCGTATAACGCGCCGTCCACGCAGGACAACCGGCCGGTGGCTGAACGGAAGGCAGCGCAAGCTGCAGGATCATGGTGATCCGTCTTCCCGTGTCTCCGCTCACGAAGATTCTCCGATCGCCTTTCTTCCGAAGGCTTCGGTGAGGCTAGGCGCCGGTTACCACAAGGAAAGGCAGATGCCGCTTTACGAACACGTATTCCTCGCCCGGCAGGACATGTCCGGGCAGCAGGTCGAGGCCCTTGTCGAGCAGTTCAAGGGCATCATCGAGCAGAATGGCGGCTCGGTGCCCAAGATCGAGGCCTGGGGCCTGAAGTCGGTCGCCTACCGGATCAAGAAGAACCGCAAGGCGCATTATACGCTCATGAACATCGACGCCCCGGCGCCGGCCGTGAAGGAGCTGGAGCGTCTGGAGAGCATCAACGAGGACGTCCTCCGCTACCTGACGATCCGCGTCGAGGAGCACGAGACGGAACCATCGGCGATGATGCAGAAGCGCGACCGCAACGAGCGCGACGACCGGCGCGGCGGCTTCGGCGATCGCGGCGGCTTTGGCGGCGGTGGCCGCGGCCGCAGCTTCGGCGATCGCGCCCCGGCGCGTCGTGGCGATGAAGGCAGCGAGGCGGGAGAAGAGTAATGGCTGACACAACGACCACCACCCCCGCTGCTCCCGCGGCCGCCTCGCAGGGCGCCGCCCGCCGTCCGTTCTTCCGCCGGCGCAAGACCGACCCGCTGTCGGGCGCCAATGCGCCGAAGATCGACTACAAGGACACCCGGCTGCTGCAGCGCTACATCTCCGAGCGCGGCAAGATCGTGCCGTCGCGCATCACGGCGGTGTCGGCCAAGAAGCAGCGCGAGCTCGCC
>CAZAAW010000022.1:0-45521 GCA_964483325.1 uncultured Hyphomicrobiales bacterium | reverse complement strand
CCCTTCGTTGGGGAAGGGTGTCCCGCCGCCGCGTGTAGACCTCGGCATTGGCGAAGGCAAGCGGGAAGCGCAGCCCAGCGTCATTTCGCCCGCCATACGTTCTCCATTTACATCATCCATATAGCGGACTATGTTTTATCCCAGCGCCGTTCCCGCTGCCTGAGAGGAGACGGGGAATGATCACGTCCGAAATGCCGGGCATCGAAAGCGTCCAGGCGGTGCTGCCCTCCTCCATCAAGGTGCGCTGGAAGGACGGCGGCGAAAACCGTATCGAGCTTGCCGGCTGGATTGCCGCCGGCGGTGGTCCGATCGACGATCTGTCGAATCCCCTCTTCTTCGCCACGGCCCGTGTCACCGAGCACGGCAGCGCCGTCGCCTGGGGCTACGGCGACGACCAGGCCGGCGTCAGGATGGATTCGCGTCACCTGCGGCTACTCGCCGAGGAACAGCTGCCCTTCACCGGACGCGATCTTGCCAACTGGCAGCGCGCGCAAGGGCTTTCAAACCAGGAAGCTGCCGACCTGCTCGGCGTCTCGCTCAGCGGCTACAATGCCTACAAGACTCCCGAGGGGAAGGTGCCGCCGCCCATCGCCATGCTGTGCCGGGCGATGACGCGCGACGAGATCGTCAAGCAGGCGCATCTGCGGCCGCGCGTTCCAGGGCGTCCGCCGCAGGAACTGTTCCTGATGTTCGCCCGCAAGGACGATCCGCGCCGCCTGCTGATCCTCTACATGGGCGCCCCCAACCCGACGCAGGTCGATCACGACAAATGGACCCTGCTCGGTCCCAGCGACCGGCTTCCCGCTTCCCTCGCCCGCGACATCAAGCGCAACGGCCGCGGCGAGGTGATTACCCGCGTCGCACCCGGCAAGGACCTGGAGCTCGCCGAAGAGAGCGAGTGAAGCGTGCCGGGAGACGCCCTTGCGGGCGCCTCCCATAGCCCAGCCTCAGAGGCTGAAGACGTAGAGCATCGACGCGTTCTGGATGTCGGCCATCTCGGGCGACTTGTTCATCAGCGTCCGCGTCAGCGCGTTGCCGCCGATCAGCAGGGCGACATATTCCTTGCCGTCGACGGCATAGACCATCGGCGGCGCCGAGCTGAGCGTCCCGGTGTCGAAGGTCCACAGCGGCTCGAGCGTCTTGTCGTCGAGGGCGTAGATCATGCCGTTGACCGTCGTCGTGAAGACGAGGCCGCCGGCAGTCGATGTCGCGCCCGAATAGACGGCGTAGTCGAGGAGGTGCTGCGCCACCTTCTTGCCCGTCGCGGGATCGACGGAGGTGATGCTGCCGGTCTGCCGGTCGGCATTCGTGTACTTGCCGCCCAGCCAGTTCTTGCCGGCCGCGAAGCCTTCCGGATCGGGCTGCGTCAGCGAGCAGCCCTCGATGCCGGCGCCGTAGGCGAGCTTGGACGATTCGCTGTAGGTGGTCGGCATGAAGTTGACGCCGCCCTGAATGTTCGGGCAGCCAGACATCTCGCCCTGCGCCCGGCGCCCTTCCGGCGCGCCGATGGCATAGCTCTGGAGGTCCTTCGACGGATCGTATTCGACCGGCTTGCCGGTCTTCGGGTCGATGCCGGCGGTCCAGTTCAGCTGGTCGACATATTGCGTCGCGCTGATGAACTGGCCGTTGGTGCGGTCGAGGACATAGAGGAAACCGTTGCGACCGAAATGGGTGTCGGTCTTGCGCATTTCCCCGTTGATCTCGGTGTCGACGAGGATGTGGACGCCGATCTCGTCATAGTCGAGGAAGTCGCCGGGCGTGTACTGGAAGTACCAGGCGAGCTTGCCGTCATCGACGTTCAGGCCGATGGCGGAGTTGGTGTAGAGATTGTCGCCCGGCCGGTATTCCGGATCGAACATCGGCACCGGGTTGCCGGTGCCCCAGATCGTCAGATTGGTCTCCGGATCGTAGGAGCCTGTCTGCCAGAAGGCGCCGCCGCCATGCTGCCAGGCATTGTGGTCGTCTTTCCAGGTCTCCGAGCCGGGCTCGCCCGGCGCCGGCACCGAATAGAAGCGCCATACCTGATCGCCGGTATCGGCGTTCAGGGCCTCGATATGGTCGCGCACGCCGCTGTCGCCGCCCGAGCCGCCGACGATCAGCTTGTCGCCGATGATCAGCGGCGGCGCCGTCAGATGGTAGTTCTCGGTCTCGGTGTCGGCCTTGACCGACTTCACCAGTTCGCCGGTCTCAACATTGGTCCAGTTGAGCGTGCCGTCGCGGGTGAAGGAGACCACGAAGTTCTTGTAGAGGGCGACGCCGCGGTTGGAGCCGACATTGGTCTGGTCGACGCCCGGATCCATCACCCACACCATGTGGGCGCCCTTGCCGCTGCGTACATCCGCCTTGTAGACGGTGCCGGCGCCGTCGACGATGTACATCGCGCCGTCTTCGACGAGAGGCGTGGACTGGAAGCCCGTCGATGCGGCGATGCCGGTACCGAGGCCGGCCGTGAACGCGACATGCAGACCGGCGACATTGTCGCGGGTGATCTGGTCGAGGGCCGAGAAACGGTGGCTGTCATAGGTGTGGTTCACCATCAGCCAGTTCTGCGGCTCGGAGGCAGCGTTGAGGAGCCTCTCGGCCGTCACCTCGCCGGCATGGGCCGAGGTCAGGGCCGAGCCGGCGAGCAGAAAGGCCGACAGCACAAGGCTGCCGCCGGAAGCGGTTGGAATGAGTTTCATGTCAGGTTGCTCCCTAAGTCCCTAGGAGATCGCAGCCCGTAAGTTCTATTTATCGTAAGGCTGCAATATCGACAGTACCGGGAGCGTGGCGCCGTCACAAGGTGCGCCCTTACCTCTCCCGTGAGAGAGGTCGGAACGCGGAGCGTTCCGGGTGAGGGACACTGCCGGCGGCACGCGGTTGCAGTGCAGGGGCAGGATTCCCGAAGGCCGACGCCCTCACCCGTCCGCCTAAGGTTCGCACCCTCCGCCCCGGTACGGAACGCCATCGCCTCAGCTGCGTCATGCCCGGGCGAAGACCCGGGCATCCACGTGAACACCGCGCGTACCGAAAAGAACGCCTTGCGGACGATGCCTCCTTCGCCGCCATCCATGTTCGCGTGGATGGCCGGATCAAGTCCGGCCATGACGCCGGTGGGGTTGAAAGGCGGTGCTAACCGCCCTGCGTTGCTCCAGCCGGCGTTGGACGCGACGCCGCGGACTAAGCCTTTTTCGGCGCCACACCTTTGTCGTTGCAGCCTTGCGGGTGGCGTCAGGCCGCCACCGCCGTGACGGCGCCGACGATATCGGCCACGACGGCTTCCACCATGCCCTGATCGTCGCCTTCGGCCATCACGCGGATGACCGGTTCGGTGCCGGAGGGGCGGATGACGATGCGGCCGCCGGCGCCGAGCCGGTTCTGGCCTTCGGCGATCGCCTGCTTGACGTGGATGTCTTCCAGCGGCGTGCCGCCGCGGAAGCGGACGCTCTTCAGCACCTGCGGCACCGGCTCGAAGCGGCGGCAGACCTCGCTGACCGGACGGCCGAGGCGCTGCACCACCGACAGGACCTGCAGGGCGGCGACCAGACCGTCGCCGGTCGTGCAATAGTCGGAGAGGATGATATGGCCCGACTGCTCGCCGCCGACATTGAAGCCGTTGGCGCGCATGTGCTCCACCACATAGCGGTCGCCGACGCGGGTGCGGGCGAGCGCCAGGCCGCGGCCGCCGAGATAGCGCTCCAGGCCGAGATTCGACATTACCGTGGCGACGATGCCGCCGCCGCTCAGGCGCTGCTCCTCCTGCCACGAGGCAGCGACGACGGCCATCAGCTGGTCGCCGTCGACGATCTCGCCGCGCTCGTCGATGATGATGACGCGGTCGGCGTCGCCGTCCAGCGCGATGCCGATATCGGCGCGCACCTCGTGCACCTTGCGGCGGAGCGGCGACGGATCGGTCGAACCGCATTCGTGGTTGATGTTGAAGCCGTCCGGCTCGACGCCGAGCTTCACCACCTCGGCGCCGAGCTCCCACAGGGCGTCGGGCGCCACCTTGTAGGCGGCGCCGTTGGCGCAATCGATCGCCACGCGAAGACCGGAGAGGTCGAGATTGCGCGGCAGCGTGCGCTTGGCGAATTCCAGGTAGCGATCGCGCACGCCCTCGATGCGCTTCGCCCGCCCGAGATCGGCCGGCGCCGCGAGACGGTCGCCGAGCGGCTCTTCCATCAGCCGCTCGATCTCCAGCTCGGTCTCGTCGGAGAGCTTGTAGCCATCCGGGCCGAACAGCTTGATGCCGTTGTCATGGAAGGGATTGTGCGATGCCGAGATCATCACGCCGAGATCGGCGCGCAGCGATCGCGTCAGCATCGCCACCGCCGGCGTCGGAATGGGTCCCAGCAGGAAGACGTCCATGCCCGCCGAGGTGAAACCGGCCGTCAGCGCCGGCTCGATCATGTAGCCGGACAGGCGCGTGTCCTTGCCGATGACGACCCGCGGCCGGTCGAGCCCGCCGCGCCGGAAAGCAAGCGCCGTGGCGATGCCGACCTTCAGCGCCAGATCCGGCGTGATCGGATCGGAATTGGCCAGGCCGCGAATGCCGTCGGTGCCGAAGAACTTGCGCGCCATTGCGTCTCCGCTGGAAGGGAGCCCCCGCTCCGCCCGAGCTTTACCGGAGCATGGCGCAGGTGCGGTTCAAAATTGGTGAGCGATTGTAACACGGACGGAAGCGCCGCCATGCTGCGCCGCAGCGAAGACATGGCGAAGAAACCAAGTCGCCGGCAGGCGACATCAGCCCGAAACCGGACGGTCCTATCCCTTCCCGACGAACAGCCTCGGAGCCCCACCCCAGCTTCGTCGATGGCAGTGAAGGGAATGACCATGACCAACCAGTTCTATCGCCTGACCTACAGCAGCCGCATCGAGATGTCGCCGGTGGAGCGGCTGCGCCGCACCGAGATCGAGAAGATCCTGGCGAGCGCCCGCCGCAACAATCTCAAGAACGATGTGACGGGCGCCCTGCTGGTGACCGATCGCGGCTTCGTCCAGGTCCTCGAAGGCGGCAAGGCGGCCATCGAGGAAACCTTCACCCGCATCAAAGCCGATCCCCGCCACAGCAACATCACGGTCCTCGCGTCCGAGCCCGTCGCCGAGCGCGGTTTCTCGGGATGGCCGCTGGCCTATATCGACGCCGGCGAGCTCGACGACGACGCGCCGCTGATGATGGCCGAGTTCGGCCTGTTCACGGCGCTGCGGCGCCAGGTCGAGGCGCAGGAACAGGGCCGCAAGCCGCACGGCATTGCAGCCTGATCAACCTCTCTTCAAGAGGCGGCCAAAAGAAAAGCCCGGGAAAGGTCCCGGGCTTTTCTGCTTTGGCAATCCTGCTGCGGATCAAGCCTGCGGCTGTGGCTCCAGGCCGGCATCCGGCTCGCCCTTGGGGCCACGCGAGCGCGGTCCCTTGGTGCGCGGCACTGCAGAGGCCTTCGGCAGCGACGCCTCCTCGCCGACATCGCGCACCGGCGGCTTGCCGGCCAGAAGGTCGCGGATCTCGTCGCCGCTCAGCGTCTCGTATTCGAGCAGCGCCTGGGCGAGACGTTCCAGGAGGTCGGCATTCTCACCGAGGATGCGGCGGGCGTCCTCCAGACCCATCTCCACCAGGCGGCGGATTTCGGCATCGATCTTCTGCGCCGTCTCTTCCGAGACATTCTGCGTCCGCGACACCGAGTGGCCGAGGAACACCTCTTCCTGGTTCTCGCCATAGGCGACGGTGCCGAGCTGGTCCGAGAAGCCCCAGCGCGTCACCATCATGCGGGCAAGGCGCGTCGCCTGCTCGATGTCGGAGGCGGCGCCGGAGGTGACCTTGTCCTTGCCGAAGGTCATCTCCTCGGCAACGCGGCCGCCCATCATGATGGCGAGGCGCGAGGTCATCTGCTCGTAGCTCATCGACAGCTTGTCGCGCTCCGGCAGCTGCATGACCATGCCGAGGGCACGGCCGCGCGGGATGATCGTCGCCTTGTGCACCGGGTCGGTCGCCGGCACCTTCAGCGCGACAAGCGCATGGCCCGCCTCGTGATAGGCCGTCAGGCGCTTCTCGTCCTCGGTCATCACCAGCGTGCGGCGCTCGGCGCCCATCATCACCTTGTCCTTGGCATCCTCGAACTCCGCCATGGTGACGAGCCGCTTGGAGCGGCGTGCCGCCAGCAGCGCAGCCTCGTTGACGAGGTTCATCAGGTCGGCGCCGGAGAAGCCGGGCGTGCCGCGGGCCAGCACCTTCAGGTCGACGTCGGGCGCCAGCGGCACCTTGCGCACATGCACCTTCAGGATGCGCTCGCGGCCGACGATATCGGGCGCCGGCACGACTACCTGGCGGTCGAAGCGGCCGGGGCGCAGCAGCGCCGGGTCGAGCACGTCCGGACGGTTGGTCGCGGCGATGATGATGATGCCTTCATTGGCCTCGAAGCCGTCCATCTCGACCAGCAGCTGGTTGAGGGTCTGCTCGCGCTCGTCATTACCGCCGCCGAGGCCGGCGCCGCGATGGCGGCCGACCGCGTCGATCTCGTCGATGAAGATGATGCACGGCGCGTTCTTCTTCGCCTGCTCGAACATGTCGCGGACGCGCGAGGCGCCGACGCCGACGAACATCTCGACGAAGTCCGAACCGGAGATGGTGAAGAACGGCACATTGGCCTCACCGGCCACGGCACGGGCGATCAGCGTCTTGCCGGTGCCGGGCGGGCCGACCAGCAGCACGCCGCGCGGGATGCGGCCGCCGAGGCGCTGGAACTTCTGCGGGTCGCGCAGGAACTCGACGATCTCCTCGAGGTCTTCCTTGGCCTCGTCGACGCCGGCGACGTCCTCGAAAGTGACGCGGCCATGCGCCTCCGTCAGGAGCTTCGCCTTCGACTTGCCGAAGCCCATCGCCTTGCCGCCGGTGCCCTGCATCTGCCGCATGAAGAAGATCCACACGGCGAGGATCAGGAACATCGGGAACCAGGAGATGATGACGCCGAGCAGCGACTGGCCGCCCTCGGTGGCCGGCTTGGCGGCGATGGCGACGCCCCGCTCCTCAAGCCGCTTCACCAGATCCGGGTCCTGCGGCGCGAAGGTCTGGAAGGCCGTGCTGTCGGTGTAGGAGCCGGTGATCTGCTGGCCCGAGATCACGACGTTGCGGACGCGCCCCTGCTCGACATCATTGAGGAACTGGGAATAGGCGACCTCCTGCCCGCTGGAGCGCTGGCCAGGATTCTGGAAGAGGTTGAACAGGGCGATCAGCAGCAGCCCGATAATCACCCAGAGGGCAAAGTTGCGGAAATTCGCGTTCATGCTGGTCCCTTCGAACGACGCAGGGCAAGGTCGCCGGCGCCGCCTTTCGCCCTAAGATAGGGATGTGCCGACGCTTAGCCAATATCTTGGCCATGACGTGGCAATCCCGGCAGGTACGTCCGCGGTCTCTTTCACATTGCCGCCAGCCGCTGCGCGACGATGCAATCGACCCGCAGGGCCAGTCCCGCGGCCGCCGGCGGCGCCAGACCCAGCGTCGGCACGGCGATCAGGTCGCTGCCGCGCCGCAGCGCCGGAAGCGCCGCCACGGCGCGGGCGCTGGCCTTTCCCGCCGCGGCGCCGAGCTGCCGGCGGCCCGCCTCGCCCAGCGGCCCGAGCTGCAGCGGCGCCCCTCCATCCGCCTCGACGACGACGCGGAAGCGGCCGTCCCAGATATCGTCATGGCCGCTGCGGACCACCAGCGCATATTGCGGCTGGCGTCCCACTTCGCGGTAAAGGCGCATTGTCGCATCACCGGCATCGAGGACGATGCCGCCGAGCGTCGCCGTGAAGGCGCTGCCCTCGGCAAGGCGCAGGTCGAGCGCCTCGAGGGCTTCGCCCAGGCCCGGCCCGGCCGATCCGCCGAGGGCGGCAATGATCCGCGCCAGAGCCCGCAGCCGCACCTCCGCCGGAACGTCGGCCAGGCGGTGCCGATCGACCGCTGCGACCGCCAGCGCGTCCACCTGCACGGCCTCAGCCACCAGCCGCGCGGCATAATGGTCGAGCGCGTCGGAAGCGCGGGCAAGCCGGGCGGCCGTGCGCGCCAGACCGGCCGGCGCGATCCCCTGCCGCGCCAGCGCCGGCAGCATCGCCCGCAGCCGGGCGCGCGCGAACCGCTCGTCGCGATTGCTCGGATCATCCGCCGCCGTCAGGCCGGCCGCCGCGACGGTTGCCGTCAGGCGCCGGCGCGGCAGTTCGAGAAGCGGCCGCGCCAGCGTGATGCCGGGCGCCAGCGGCCGCTCGGCGCGCATTCCGCCGAGGCCGGTCAGGCCGGAACCGCGGCCAAGACGCAGCAGCAGGGTCTCGGCCTGGTCGTCGCGATGATGCGCCGTCAGCACATGCGACGCGCCGGCATCGCGCGCCGCCTCCGCCAGAAGCGCGTAGCGCGCCGCCCGCGCCGTCTCCTCGATGCGGCTGGAGACTGGCGCGCCGTCCCAGACAAGAACACGGGCGGGAAGGCCGAGCGCCGCTGCCGTTTCAGCCACCTGCGCCGCCTCGCGCGCCGATTCCGGCCGCAGGCGGTGATCGACGGTCGCCACCAGGAGGGACGGAGCGGCTGGCCGCAGGGCGCGCCAGCGCTGCGCCAGGATCAGCAGCGCCAGCGAGTCGGGTCCGCCGGAGACGGCAAGGCAAAGCCCGCCGGCACCGGCGAACCGGTCGAACAGCCCCGGCAGTTCGGCATCGGCAACCGGCGCCGCGTCAGCAGCGGGCACTCGCCTGCTCTGACTTCACGCGCTCCTTGAGGACGCCGGAGACATTGGGGAACTGCTTGAGCACCTGGGCATAGCTGGCGCAGGCGGCATCCTTCTCGCCGAGGCCCTGCAGCGACATGCCCAGCTTCAGCAGCGTGTCAGGGGCGCGCGGGTTGTCGGGATAGGTCTTGAAGCCGTTCAGGAACTGCGCCGCCGCTTCCTTGTACATGCCGCGGGCATAGAGGCTCTCGCCAAGCCAGTACTGCGCATCGCCCGCCATGCGGTCGGCCGGATAGCTTGCAAGGAAGGCCTGGAACCCCTGCTCGGCAAGCTCGTAGTCACCCGCCAGCACATGCTGGTAGGCAGCGTCATAGTCGGCGCGGGCATCGCCGGTCGACAGCGCTGCCGTCTGCTGGCTCTCGCCCGATCCGGCGGCCGGACCACCCCCCTCGCGGCGGATCAGGGCGGAGAGATCGAGCGGCGCGCCGGAATCCGGTCCTGCGCCGGGCGTCGCCGGGATCTGCCCCAGGTCGCGCGGCGGCGCACCACGGCCGGGCGGCGCGGCGACGGCCGCAGCCTCCTGCTCGTCCGGAGCGATATCGTCCATCGGAGCGCCGGCCGGTTCCGCCGCAGCCTGCCGGCGTGGCGGCTGTGCCGCCGGCGGGGCCGCCTCGGAACGGCGCGGCTGCGCGCGGCCGGAGGAATTGCTGCCTTCCAGCTCCTGGAACCGGAAATCGTTGTCCTGCTGCATACGCTGCATCTGCTCCTGCAGCTGCTTCAGCTGGTGCGTCAGCTCTTCCAGCTGGCCGGTCATGGCGCGCATCTGGGCTTCCGCCCGGTCCAGCCGCATCGCGGCATCATCGCCCTGGGCGGTGACGATCGGCGCACCGGCAGGCGCTGCCTGGACCGGCGTCGCGACGCCGGCCGGCGGAACAGGCGCGTCCTGCGCCGGCTGGTCGCGACGGAAGGGATTCCACCATGCCGCCTCGGCGGCGACGGGCGGAGCGGCGACCGCCACGGCCAGGGTGGCGGCGAGAAGCAGACGGGATCTGGCGGTCATGGGTTCCGAACCGGAAAAACGTTTGGCCCAAAAGTAATGGGCATCAGCTTTGATGGAAACCATGGCGCAGGGAGTTCGGCCAAAGTTTGGCGCCTGAAAGCAAGAAACGGCGGGCTGCCAGCATTGTGATGCACATGTCGGCCGCGCAATCTTGCGTGACAGGCTGTACCGGAAATGCAGATGGCCGGAGCTGAGCCCCGGCCATCCTCCTGAAGACCGATGCGGACGCTGTCAGCGGCCGTTATTCACGACAGTCACGGCGCGCCGGTTTTGCGACCAGCAGGAGATGTCGTTGCAGACGGCGACCGGCCGCTCCTTGCCGTAGGAGATGGTGCGGATGCGGTTCGGCGCAACGCCGCGGGACACGAGATAGGCCTGCGTGATCGTAGCGCGGCGGGCGCCCAGCGCGATGTTGTACTCGCGTGTGCCGCGCTCGTCGGCATGGCCCTCGACGGTGATGGCGTAGCGGGGATAGAGCGACAGCCACTGGGCCTGCCTGTCGAGGGTCGCCCGCGCCTGTGAGGTCAGGTCGGTCGAGTCCGTCTCGAAGAAGATGCGGTCGCCGACATTGACGACGAAGTCCTGGGCGCTGCCCGGCGTGGCCGGACCGCCGGCAAGACCGGCCCCGCCCGCGCCGCCGAGGCCGCCGGCATCCGGGCCGCCCGGATTGTTGGCGCAGGCTGCCAGGAACAGCGCCATCGCCAATGCCGCCGCAAACCGTCCGCCGCGGCTGATCGCTTGCATTGTCGCCATTGCATTAACTCCTTGTGCACCACGGCGCGTTGGCTGAGGTCTAATCCGCGATAGTTAATCGGCGGTTCAGCGCCATGGTTAAGGCTTCGTTATCGCTGCCGCGAGCGCAGGAAAAAGCTAGTTGATCAGCGGCGACCAGGCCGGGTCGGAGCCGAAATTCGGCGTCGGAACCCGGAACTCGTTGTAGCCGGTGAGGTCGATCGACCACAGCTGCGGGCCGCCATTGGCGCCGGGCGTGTCGCGGAAGAACATCAGCACGCGGCCGTTCGGCGACCAGGTCGGCCCTTCATTGTGAAAGCCCTGGGTGAGCGTGCGTTCGCCGCCGCCATCCGGCTGCATGACGCCGATGGCGAACTCGCCCCCGACCCGCTTGGTGAAGGCGATGAGATCGCCGCGCGGCGACCAGACCGGGGTCGAGTAGGTGCCGTTGCCGAAGCTGATGCGGGTCTGCCCGGAGCCGTCGGCACTCATGACGTAGAGCTGCTGCGTGCCGCCGCGATCCGATTCGAAGACGATCCGTCGGGCATCCGGCGAGTAGCTCGGGCTTGTGTCGATCGCCGCCGAATCGGTAAGGCGCGTCGTCTGCCGCGAGCGCAGGTCGAGGACGTAGATATTGGCGTTGCCGTCGCGCTGCAGGCTCATGATCACCCGCTGGCCGTCGGGCGAGAAGCGCGGCGCAAAGGTCATGCCCGGGAAGTTGCCGACAAGCTCGCGCTGGCCGGTCTCGATATTGAGCAGGAACACGCGCGGCTGGTCGCCCTCATAGGCCATGTAGGTGATGTCCTGGGTCGACGGGCTGAAGCGCGGCGTCAGGACGAGCTCGTTGCCCTGCGTCAGATAGCGGACATTGGCGCCGTCCTGATCCATGATCGCCAGCCGCTTGACGCGCGCGCTCTTCGGCCCGCTTTCGTCGACGAACACGACGCGCGAATCGAAATAGCCCTTCTCGCCGGTCAGGCGCTCATAGACCGCGTCGGCGATGATATGGGCTACGCGGCGCCAGTTCTCCGGGCCGGTGAAGAACTGCTGGCCGGTGAGCTGCTGGCCGGCGAACACGTCCCACAGCCGGAACTCGGCGCGCAGGCGGCCGTCGGCCTGGCGCGTAACGCCGCCGGTCAGCAGCGCCTGCGCGGCGATATCGCGCCATGAGGCAAACCGGGGCGTCTCGTCCGGGGAGGCAATGCTCTGCGTGAAGCGCGCCGGGTCGATCGGCGCGAACAGGCCCGACCGCTTGAGATCGGCGGTGATCACCTGAGCGATGTCGGCGCCCATCTGCCCGTCGGCGCCGCTGCCGATGAAGGGCGTGATGGCGATCGGCAGGGGCTGGACGTTGCCCTGCGTGATGTCGAGCTCAAGCAGGGCCAGCGCCGGATTCGGCAGCGCGACACCGACCGCTCCGGCCAGGAGGAAGCTGCCCAGAAGGGCGCGCCTGGAAGGGCCGGTCATCAGGCGGTGCGGAACGACGGCCTTGGGCCGCGCGACTGGCGTCATCGAAATACCCTCTGGCGATCTCTATAGGTCAACGCAACATGGCAATCGGATCAAAGGTAATCCTCATCTCGCGCCATGACTCGTACTTCTCAGGCGGCAGCTCATAGGGCGCACAACGCCGCAGCGCCCGCAGGACACTTTCCTGCGCCGGCAGCGAATAGCGGCCGGACGGCGCCTCGACGACATCCGGCGTTCCCAGGAGCGTACCATCGCGATTGAGGCGGAACTGGGCGACAACCCGCACCTCGGCCGGGTCCGACCAGCCATTGGGGGGGAACCAGCATTCGGCGAGGCGGGCGCGGAGCGCGTCCACTTCATTGGCGGTCATCGCCGCCGACGGGTTGTTGGCTTCGGCGCCCTGCGACGCTTCGCGCTCGGACAGGCGACCGCCGCTTTCCGGCTCCGACTGATCGAGCAGCGCCGCGATGCTGTCGGCATCGAACTCGCGGTTGCGCTGCGGCGGCGCCGGCCTGGCATCGGCCACCTCGGTTTCCTCCTGCGGCTCCGGCGGAGGCGGCGTCGGCGGCGTGGCAGCGCGGGGATTGCGCGGCTTGGCGCGCGGGATGGGGGCGGGCGCGCTGGGCGACGCGGCGACGCGCGCCGGCTCCGGCTCGCGCGGACGCTGCGGGGGTGGCGGAGGCGGCGCTGCAGCTTCCGGCGTCGCCGCCGGGGGTGGCGGAGGCGGTTCGGGCTCGGCGACCGGCGCGGGCTCCGGTTCCGGCGCAGGCTCCGGTGCAGGCTCTTGGACGGGTTCGGGCGCCGGCTCAGGTTCGGGCTCCGGCTCGGCAGCCGGCGGGGGCGGCTCAGGCTCCAGCTCGGCGGCGGGAGGCGGCGGCGGGGGTGGCTCCGCCGGCGGCGGGGGCGGCGTTGCGTCGGTCGGCTCCGGCTCGGCCGGCGGCGCCTCGCTGACGGTCTCGCGCTGCGTCGGATCGTTGGGCGAGGATTCCTCGCGCGGCGGCGCCTTCTCCTCGCCCTGCTGCAGGTCGGTGATGTCGGCCAGCGATACCAGCTGCACCGGCACCGCCTCGATCTGCGAGGCGTCAAGCGGCCGGGCACTCGGCAAGGAGATCAGACCGCCGATGATCAGGACGGCGTGCAGGATCGCGGAGACGAAGACGCCCGGCCGCATGCCGCCCTAGTTCTCCTGCTCGGGCAGAGTCACGAGGCCGAGGCTGCGGAAGCCGGCGCCGTTGATGGTGCCCATGACCTGCATGATCGTTCCGTAATTGGAGGTCCGGTCTCCCCGCACATAGATGCGCTGATCGTAATTGTTGCTGGTGGCCTGCAGCAGCCGGGCAACGATCTCGCCTGCCGAGACTTCGCTGTCCTGCAGGAAGATGCGTCCCTGCGGATCGACGGTGACGGTGATCGGCTCCGAATCATTGGTCAGCGGCTTCGCCTGGCTCTCGGGCAGGTCGATCGGCACGCCGACGGTGAGGAGCGGCGCGGAGATCATGAAGACGATCAGCAGCACCAGCATGACGTCGACCAGCGGCGTCACGTTGATCTCGCTGATGGGAGCATGCCGGCGCCGGCGGCCTGATCGCCGGCCGGGCTGCATCCCGGGGGAGAGGGCCATCGTCAGTTGCTCCTCTCGTCGACCTGACGGGAGAGAATGGCGGAGAACTCGTCGGCGAAGCCCTCAAGCCTTTGCGTGATCTTCGCGGCCGAATTGGACAATTTGTTGAAGGCAAGGACGGCCGGGATGGCGGCGAGGAGGCCGAGCGCCGTCGCCAGCAGGGCCTCGGCAATGCCCGGGGCGACAACGGCCAGCGACGTGTTGCGCGACGCGGCGATCGCCTGGAACGACGACATGATGCCCCACACCGTGCCGAACAGGCCGATGAAGGGCGCCGCCGAGCCGACGCTGGCCAGGAACAGCAGATTACTTTCCATCCGCTCGCTTTCGCGCGCAATGGTGACATCGAGCACCTTGTCGATGCGCATCTGCAGGCCGACCGGCGATCGCGCCCCCGTCTCGAAGCTGCGCTTCCACTCCCGCATCGCCGCCACGAAAACCGCCGCCATCGAGGTCGAATTGCGGTCCTTGAGGTTGCGGTAGAGATCCTCCAGCGACTGCCCTGACCAGAAGACCGTCTCGAAGCGCGCCATCTGCCGGCGCGTGCGCCGGTAGAGCAGCGTCTTGTCGATGATGATGCCCCAGGTCCAGACGGATGCCGCGATCAGGCCAACGACCACGAGCTTGACGACGAAATGGGCCTGGAGAAAGAGGGAGATAAGGGAAACGTCGCCGCTGGCTCCGCCGATTGCCGACTGCGCCACGTCCACAGGGTTCATTCAGATCAGCCTTTCGCTTGCGGCGTCCCGGTGGGCGACGGTGACCAGGATTGGTGGAACGGCATCATCGGCGAGACCGGGGAGCGCACAATGCCCCTCGCGCTCCATTCCGCCCGGCCTGCGTCGCCGCCAATTCTGTCGAAAAGACGACGTGCGGTGCTGCGGAAGCCCCTCGAGCGATCAGCACTTTGTCCGATGATCATGGTTAAGGAAAGGTTATCGCGGCGCGCCGGCATGCTGCAGCCTGGCGCGCAACGACGCCGGTAATCGGCGCGGTTTCCCGGCGGCGTTGACCAGTACCGCCGTAACGCCTGCTTCGACAAGGACGACGTCGCCGAGACGCACCGACTGCGCCAGGATGATGCGGGCGCCCTCCACGGCGCGGATGCGCGTCACGACCTCGACGACATCGTCGATGCGGGCCGGCCGGTGAAAGACGATGTCCATGGCGCGCACGGCAAAAGCCAGCGCCTCCGCGCCTTCCGCCAGGTCGCGATGGTGGATGCCGGCAAGGCGGAGAAAGTCCGACCGGCCGCGCTCCATGAAGCGCAGGTAGCTGGCGTGATAGACGACGCCGGAAAAATCGGTGTCCTCGAAATAGACGCGGACGGCCAGGCGATGCTCGTCGCCGGCCAGCCGGCCGGCAAGGTCGGGCCAGGGTCCGGCGGGCGAAGCGGCCCCGCTCATGCGGCGCGGCGGTGCCGCGCCAGCCAGTCGTCGAGGCCGGCTGCGGTGACCATCGATTCGCCGCGGCCGGCGCCGGCGATGTGGCGGTAGGGCCGATCCGGCTCACCGAGGTCGCTCAGCAGGGCGAGCGTTCCCTCGAAGACCTGGTCGTCGGTGTAGACGCTGGGCGTGACGATCGTCGCCAGGCCGGCGCCGGCTGCCGAGCGCAGGCCGTTGAGCGAATCCTCGAAAGCCACCGCCTCGGCCGGATCGATGCCCAGTTCCTTCAGGACCCAGAGATAGATGTCCGGATGGGGCTTCTTCTTCGGGATCATGTCCCCTGCCCCGACCGCGTCGAAGAGCTGCATGCCGTCCGGACCGATGGTGGCGCGGACCAGCGCCTCGACATTGGGAAGGCTCGTCGTCGTGGCGATGGCGACCGGATGGCCGGCGGCCCTGGCTTCCCGGATGAGGCGCAGGATGCCCGGCCGCAGCGTCGCGGCGCCGCGGTCGATCATGGCGGCGTAGCGGACGGTCTTGTCCGCATGCATCGCCGGGATGCTGTCGATGACCTCCGCACCGCGGGGTGGCGCATAGGTGTCGATGAAATGCCGGATGCGCTCCTTGCCGCCGGTCACCTCCAGCAGCTTCTTGTACATCGGGCGGTCCCACACCCAGTCGAGCCCCCTGTCGGCGAAGGTCTCGTTGAAGGCGGCGCGGTGCACCTCCTCCGTCTCGGAGAACGTGCCGTCGATATCGAAGATCAGTGCGGGCATCGGCAATTGTCTCGACTGTGAAACGGGCGGCAGGGAGACCATCTTTGCGGGCGAAAGGAAAGCCCCCTGCTAATCGGGCTCGCCGCCGGGAAACAGGCCGAACTGCATATCGGTGCCGCCGGCCGGCGGCGCCAGTCCGAGATGGCGGAAGGCATTGGCGGTCAAGACGCGGCCGCGCGGCGTCCGCTGGACGAAGCCCTGCTGGATCAGGAAGGGCTCGACGATCTCCTCCACGGCATCGCGCGGCTCGGCAAGGGCGGCGGCAATCGTCTCGATCCCCACCGGGCCGCCGCCGAAGCCCTCGGCAATGCAGGTCAGGTAACGGCGATCGAGCGAATCGAAGCCGAGCGAATCGACCTCGAGGCGCTGCAGGGCGCGGTCGGCGATCCTGGCATCGACCTCGCCGCTGCCCTCGACCAGCGCGAAGTCGGCGACCCGGCGCAGAAGCCGGCTGGCGATGCGCGGCGTGCCGCGCGAGCGGCGGGCGATTTCCGCCGCGCCGTTCGCCGTCATGGCGACGCCGAGGATGCGGGCGCCGCGCCGCACGATCAGCTCCAGCTCCTCGACTGTGTAGAAGGCAAGGCGCACCGGGATGCCGAAGCGGTCGCGCAGCGGATTGGTGAGAAGCCCCAGCCGCGTCGTCGCCCCGACAAGCGTGAAGCGCGCCAGGTCGATGCGCACCGACCGCGCCGCCGGCCCCTCGCCGATGATGAGGTCGAGCTGGAAATCCTCCATCGCCGGATAGAGGACTTCCTCGACGGCCGGATTGAGCCGGTGGATCTCGTCGATGAAGAGAACGTCGCGCTCCTCCAGATTGGTCAGCAGGGCGGCGAGATCGCCGGCCTTGGCGATCACCGGACCGGAGGTGGCGCGGAAATTGACGCCGAGCTCGCGGGCGACGATCTGCGCCAGCGTCGTCTTGCCGAGGCCCGGCGGGCCGACGAAGAGCACATGGTCGAGCGGCTGCGACCGGGCCTGGGCGGCGGCGATGAAGACCTCCAGATTGGCGCGCGCCTGCGCCTGGCCGACGAACTCGGCGAGACGCTGCGGCCGCAGCGTCGCGTCGGCAGCGTCTTCGCCCTGCGGCGCAGCGGAGACAAGGCGCTCAGCCACGCGGCGTCATCTCCCGGGCGCCCATGGCGCCAGCTATCTTCACGGCGCCAGCTCCGTTCATCGCGCCAGCTCCTTGAGACCGAGCCGGATCAGCTGCTCCGTGGTCGCCGCCTCGCCGGCATTGCGCGACGCGGCGGCGACCGCGGCGCTCGCCTGAAGCTGGGCATAGCCCAGATTGACCAACGCCGATACCGCGTCGGCTACCGGCTGCGGCGCCCGCTTCTCGGCCAGATCGGCCTGGAGATGCACCACCGCCGGATCGGCGCCGGCATAGCCGGGCGCCTTGTCGCGAAGTTCCGTCACCAGGCGCTCGGCAACGCGCTTGCCCACCCCCGGGGCGCGCGCCAGCTGCGCCTTGTCCTGCAGGGCGATGGCCGTCGCCAGATCGGCCGGCTTCAGCATGCCGAGAATGGCCAGCGCCACCTTGGTGCCGACGCCCTGCACCGTCATCAGGAGCCGGAACCATTCCCGCTCGACGTCGGAGGCGAAACCGAACAGGCGGATCGCGTCCTCGCGGACATAGGTCTCGACGGCAAGCGACGCCGCCTCGCCCGGACCGGGCAGCGCCTGCAGCGTCCGCACCGAGCAATGGACCTCGTAGCCCACACCGCCGACATCGATGATCACCCAGCCATCGCCATAGGAATCGACGACGCCGCGCAGCTTGCCGATCATGGCCGGCCCCCCCGGGGGCAGGCAGGCTGCGATGCTAAGGCTTTCGGGCTGGTCACTGGCCCATCCTGGAGCGCGTGAAGCTGTGCGGCTCGCATAGAACATTCAGGCAACATCGGCAAGCGAGGCCGCAGCTTGAGCTGCCTCATCCAAGCGCCGCCGGTCATCCAAGCGCCGCCAGCCGGCCGGCGGCGCTCTGGCGATGATGCGCGTGGGTTATGGCGATGGCCAGCGCATCGGCGGCGTCGTCGGTGTCGAACACAGCCCGCGGCAGCAGCACGCCGACCATCATCCGGATCTGGCGCTTCTCCGCATGGCCGGCGCCGACGATCGCCTTCTTGACCGCATTGGGGGCGTATTCGGCGACGGGGCAGCCCGCCTGCGCCGGAACGAGCAGGGCTATGCCGCGCGCCTGGCCGAGCTTGAGCGTCGCCGACGCGTCGCGATTGACGAAGGTCTGCTCGACGGCCGCCTCGTGCGGCTGCATCGCCCCCACGACCTCCGCCAGACCGCCATGGAGGGCGAGGAGGCGCGCCGCGAGCGCGCCGTCGAGCGGGACGCGGACGGTTCCTGCTGCGACGAAGCTCAGCGCGCTGCCGGAGATCTCGATGACGCCCCAGCCGGTCCGGCGCAGCCCGGGGTCGATGCCGATGATTCGAATCGGTGCCTGCATCGTCCCGGTCTAGCGCCGGCTACTGCCCGGCGACAGGCTCAGGCGCTGGCCACGCGGCGCTGAGCGCTGCGTCCGAGCCAGCGATCGAGGACGAGGACGATAGCGCCGCCAACGAGGAACACCGCCGTCAGCATGACGGCATTGAGGAGCACCTGCCCATAGCCGAGCTGGCCGGCGTCGATGAAGTAATACGGATACCAGCCGACGATGCTGCCGCGCGCCAGGCTGTAGCCGACGAAGAGCAGCGGAAAGACAAGAAACCAGCCGAGATGCGCCGGCCGCAGCTTTCCCTTCGGCGCGAAGACCAGCCAGAAGACGACATAAAGCAGCGGCATCACATAGTGCAGGAGCGCATCGGCCAGCCATTGCCAGCCCTGCGGGTCCCACACCATGCGCAGCAGGAAGAAGTAGAGCAGGCCGACGATGGCGATATAGAGCGCCGCCGCCGCCAGCACCGCCGGGCGCGCAAGAACGCCCCGGCTGCCGAGGGCGCTCGCCGTCAGCACGGCCGCCACCAGCAGATTGCTGAGGATGGTGAAGTAGCTGAAGAAATTGACGAGGCGCGCCGCAGCCGAGGTTTCCGCCGGCGCGGTCAGCATCAGGACAAGCTGCAGGACGAACGCGAACCAGCCGACCAGAGCCGCCAAGCCTGCGTAAGGGCGCATCAGCAACGGATCCCCCTGGTCGCGCTGTCGCAACCATAGCATCCACGCCCCGTGCCACAAAGGTCAGGCGGCGGTGAGCTTCGCCATCACGTCGTCGGCGATCTCGTAATTGGCGAAGACCGTCTGGACGTCGTCGTCGTCGTCCAGGATCGCCATCAGCTTGAGAAGGCTCGCCGCCGTCTCTTCATCGACCGGCGTGCCGGTCTTCGGGCGCCAGACGACGCGGACGCTTTCGGCCTCGCCAAGACTTTCCTCCAGCGCCTTGGAGACTTCGCCGACATCGGTGAAGGCGCAGGTTATCGTGTGGCCTTCCTCGTCGCTCACCACGTCCTCGGCGCCGGCATTGATGGCCGCTTCCAGCATCTGGTCGGCACTGCCGGCCGACGCCGGATAGACGATCTGTCCGACGCGATCGAACATGAAGGCGACCGAGCCGCTCTCGCCAAGCGCTCCGCCGGCCTTCGAGAAATAGGAGCGGACGGCGCCGGCGGTGCGGTTGCGGTTGTCCGTCAGCGCTTCGACGATCATCGCCACGCCACCCGGGCCGTAACCCTCGTAGCGCACCTCTTCGTAGCTCTCGCCGTCATTGCCGGCGGCCTTCTTGATCGCCCGCTCGACATTGTCCTTCGGCATGTTCTCGGCGCGCGCACTCTGGATCGCCAGGCGAAGGCGCGGATTCATCGCCGGATCTGGCATGCCCATCTTGGCCGCCACCGTGATTTCGCGCGCCAGCTTGGAGAAGAGCTTGGAGCGGCGGGCGTCGGCGGCGCCCTTCTTGTGCATGATGTTCTTAAACTGGGAATGTCCGGCCATGGTCCATCCATCGGCTGAGGCGCGACGCACGACCGGTCGGCCGCGCGCCCCGAAGGGCAATCAGAAGGAGATTGGCGCTTATAGTGGCCCGGGGCTGCAAAATCCACCCGGGGCTGCCGGTTGGCATGTCGATATCGGGATGACTTATTCTCACGCCCTGAGATGAAGCCGCCGGACGTTGCCGCGGGAGGTCGAGAATGTCGCCGCTATGGATGCACTCTGCTGGCGCGATGCTGGCGACGATGCTTGCAACAGCCGCCATGTCGCCGGCGGCCGCCGACGGCTTCGACGCCCTGGCCGCGGCAGCCATGCAGGTGCCGGACGATGTGCTGGGCGACCGCACTGGCCTGGTCTTCGATTTCGTCTCGCCCGCCAATGCCCTCAGGGCCGGCGTTCACAGCATCGGCCTTGGACACCCCGAGCTGGACCAGGCGCTGCTCGATCCCGATGCGGCGCGCCAGCGCACCGGCATCGACTTCCCGCGGCTCGACGGCCTCCTGCAATTCGGCCAGCCGCCGAACCGGGTCATGCTGCTGGTCGGCGACGCACTCGACCCGGCTGCGATCCGCAGCGCGCTTGAGGGACGCGGCTTCACCGAAAGCCAGTCATCCGGCGTCCCGGTCTTTGCCATCGGCGACGACAATGCCATCAGCCTCGCCAAGCGCGATCCCGCCGATCCGTTCGGCGCCAATCTCGGCCGGTCGCAGCGGGTCGCGATCGCCGATGGGAGGGCGGTGGTGGCTGCCAACTGGGCGGCCCTGGCAAGGGCGCTGCCGTTTCCGGACGAGCCCGGCACAGGCGCCGCCCGCCTTCTCTCGGCGATGATCGCCGCGGCGCAGGGCGCCACCCGCGCCGGGGCGCAGGCTTACCAGGCCAATGCCTTCAACGTCGCTGCCTTCCTCGAGCTTGGCGATCCTATCGTGCTGGGTGCGGATGGCCGGCCGCGGCTGGCCGAGCAGGGGCCGGCGGGCTTCTCCATGCCGCCCTTCGTCTTCGCCATGTTCGTCGCGGCAAGCCAGGCCGACCAGGAGACTGCTCAGCTCGTCCTTCTCTATACCGACCGCGCCTCGGCGGAGGCCGGGACGGCGGAGATCGCGCGGCGCCTCGAAGCGTTCCCCGCCAACCGCATGGTGCGCGCCGATTTCCGCAGCAACGTCGTCGATGCCGAAGCAGACGGCGCCCCGGTCGCCATCGGCATCGTCACGGTCATGTTCACGGCGGCGCCGGCCGGCGTGGCAGGGGCTGAACTGCAGCGCTGGCTGGCGGCCGTCTACCAGCGCGGCTTCTCCGTCCTCAGCATCCTGCGCTGATCTCAGCGCCAGAAGGGCGGGATCGTCTCGGCCAGGACGCCGCCAAGGCGAAGCGGCGCGACGGCGGTGGCAAGGCCGGTATCGTCCGCCACCTCGACGGCAAGCCCGCACAGCGTCGCCTCGCCGAGCGCCGGGGTGAATTTCGCCGTCGGCAGCTTGGTCAGGAAGCGGCGCACCGGCTCGTCCTTCTCCATGCCGAGCACCGAATCGAAATCACCGCACATGCCGGCGTCGGACTGATAGGCCGTGCCTCCCGGCAGGATGCGGTAGTCGGAGGTCGGCACATGGGTATGCGTGCCGACGACGAGCGTGGCGCGGCCGTCGACGAAGACGCCCACCGCCTCCTTCTCGCTCGTCGCCTCGGCATGGAAATCGATGACGACGGCATCGGCCTGTTCGCCCAGGGGCGCCGCCGCCAGCTCCCGCTCGATGGCGGCGAACGGATCGTCCAGCGCGTCCATGAAGACCCGGCCCATGGCGTTCACCACCAGGATGCGGGCGCCGTTGCGGGCGATGTAGAGGCCGGAACCGCGCCCCGGCGTCCCCACGGGGAAATTGACCGGCCGCAGGAAGCGGTCCTGGCGTTCGGCGAAGACCAGCGCCTCGCGCTGGTCGAAGGCATGATTGCCGGTAGTCACGACGTCGGCGCCGGCGTCGAGAAAGCCGCGGTGGATATCCTCCGTGATGCCGAAGCCGCCGGCGGCGTTCTCGCCGTTGACGACGACGAAATCGATGCGGTGTTCGGCAATGAGGCCGGGGAGCCGTTCGCTGACCACGGCGCGACCGCTGCGGCCGACAACATCACCCAGGAAAAGAAGACGCATGATGCAACCGGGTTGGAGGCCAGCCGGCGAGCCGGAGGTCCTGTCGAGGCGAGGCGTTCATCCGCCGAAGGCGAGGAGTTCCCGGTCGGTGGCGATCCAGTCCAGCCGGGCATCGTGCGCCTCGGCGGGGATGGAAGGCACCTCCTGGCTGGAAAACGCGATGCCGAGCAGCCGAGGCCGGCCGCCGGCAGCGCGCAAGGCGGCGATAGCGCCGTCATAATAACCCTTGCCGTAGCCGAGCCGATTGCCGGCGCGATCGAAAGCCGCCATCGGCACCAGCATGAGATCGGGCGCCAGCTCGCGCTGCCCGGGACCGGGCTCGGAGAGGCCGAAGCCGGCCGCGACGAACGGATCGCTCTCCTGCCAGCCGCGGAAGATCAGCCGGCCGTCAGTGATGGCGGGAAGGGCTATTTCGGCGCCGAGCTCGCGGGCAAGGCCGATCAGCGGACGGATATCGACCTCGCTGCGGATCGGCCAGTAGGCGGAGACGACTGCCGGCCCATGCTCGCGAATGACATCGACGGCGCGCGCGCAGATGGCGTCCGACCAGGCGGCGCGATCGGCGGCCTCGAGCGCATCGCGCCGGGCCAGCGCCGCCCGGCGCAGTTCGTCTTTGCTGGAAATCGTTTCGGCAGACATCAGAAGCTTGGCGGATGGCGAGGCCGCAATGGCCGATGGCAGATGCGATCCCGGGAACCTACAGCGTAGGTGGGAGCCACATGTCCAGGCCCACGGGCCCGGTCAGAGGCAGCTCCCTTAGGGATCGTTAAGGCCCCGGGGAATGTGATCTCCTGTCGTACCCCGCAGCACTCGCCGGCGCCAGATATAGGATGAAAGGCAGCGGCGCGCCAGCGCGGCGGGGATCAGGCGGCACTGTCGGATCGTGCATTGAGGCGGGCGACAGCTTCGCCGATCCGCTTCGCGGCGCCGGAGACCGCCTGGGCCATCGCCGCCTCGGCAGCTTCGTAGCGCTCGACCATCGCGGCGCCGTTTTCCTTCACCGCCTGGATCTCCGCCTCGAGGCGCCGGATCTGCCGCTGCGCCTCCGACAGATCGTCGGCAAGGGTGATCGCCGCCATGACGGTCAGGCGCTGGTCGCCGATCTCGCCGAAGCTGCCGCGCAATGTCTGGATGGTGGCGTTGAGCTGTTCGGCGAGCGCCAGGAGATGCGCCTCCTGGCCGTCGTCGCAGGCCATGCGGTAGGTCTTGCCGTTGATCGTGACGTTGACCTGGGCGATGGCGGCCTCCTCCGGTTAGCGCTCGATGACGGCGCGGATGGTTTCCATCGCCGCCACCAGGCGGCGGGAGACCTCCCGGTTCGCCTCTTCCAGCCGCGCGGCGCGCGCCTCCGAGCCGTCGAGGGTCTGCGCCAGGCGCGACCGGTCGGCCGACAGCCTCTGCATCTCGGTCTCCAGGTCGGCGCGGCGGCGCTCGGCCTCCACGCGCTCCTCGATGGCATCCTCAAGCGCGCCCAGCGCCTGTTCCAGCCGCTTCACGGCCGTCGCCAGCAACGCGTCGCCCGCCATCCTCCCCTCCGGCGGCCCGCGGCAACGCGACGCTGTGTTGGCAGCGTCGATCCGCAGGCGATCCCGCAACCGAATCCGCGGGCGGCAGGAACTTTGGTCTTGGAAGGATTTGGACGCAAGCCCTGTGAATTCGCGCGAAGACAGCCGGCAATCATGAAGCGGCGGCACTTGATTGACTCGCGGCCCCTACCTGCTATTGCCAAGCACCCGAAGCGGCCCGCCGACTTGCCCGATCTTTCTGCCTGACCGGCGTCTATCCGGACAGTGCGTTTGCCTGACGCATTGACGCAAGCGGTGCTGCCCCGCAGTTTTTTTCGCGTTCTAAGGGGGCGATAGCGCCCGCGCGCCAGATTGGGAGGTGGGAATGACGGTCAAGGTGGCGATCAACGGGTTCGGCCGCATCGGACGCAACGTTCTTCGCGCGATCATCGAGAGCGGCAGAAGCGACATCCGGGTCGTCGCGCTCAACGATCTCGGTCCGGTCGAGACCAATGCCCACCTGCTGCGCTACGATTCCGTCCACGGCCGCTTCCCGAAGGAAGTCACCGTCTCGGGCGATACGATGGACGCCGGCGCCGGCCCGATCCGGGTCACGGCCATCAAGAACCCGGCCGAGCTTCCGTGGAAGGAGCTCGACGTCGATATCGCCCTCGAGTGCACAGGCATCTTCACCAGCAAGGACAAGGCCTCAGCCCACCTGCAGGCCGGCGCCAAGCGCGTGCTGGTCTCGGCCCCGGCCGACGGCGTCGACCTGACGATCGTCTACGGCGTCAACCAGGACAAGCTGACCGCCGACCACACCGTCGTCTCCAACGCCTCCTGCACGACCAACTGTCTCGCCCCCGTCGCCAAGGTCCTTCACGACGCCATCGGCATCGAGAAGGGCTTCATGACGACGATCCATTCCTACACCAACGACCAGCCGACGCTGGACCAGATGCACAAGGATCTCTACCGCGGCCGCGCCGCGGCGCTGTCGATGATCCCGACCTCGACGGGCGCCGCCCGCGCCGTCGGTCTCGTCCTGCCGGAGCTCAAGGGCAAGCTGGACGGCGTCTCGGTGCGCGTCCCGACGCCGAACGTCTCGGCCATCGACTTCAAGTTCAACGCCAAGCGCTCGACCACCATCGAGGAGGTCAACGAGGTGATGAAGTCTGCCGCGTCGCAGCAGATGAAGGGGATCATCACCATCGTCGACGCGCCGCTGGTCAGCCACGACTTCAACCACGAGCCGGCGTCGGCCAGCTTCGCCCTCGATCAGACCAAGGTGCTGGAAGGCGACCTGGTCCGCGTCATGGCCTGGTACGACAACGAGTGGGGCTTCTCCAACCGCATGGTCGACACCGCCGTCGCCATGGGCAAGCTCCTCTGAGCGGCCGGGCGATGGCGTTCCGCACCCTCGATCAGGCCGATCTCGCCGACAAGCGCGTCCTCGTCCGGGTCGACCTCAACGTCCCGATGAAGGACGGCGAGGTCTCCGACCTGACGCGCATCCATGCCGTCACGCCGACCATCCGGGACATTGCCGACAAGGGCGGCAAGGTCATCCTGCTGGCCCATTTCGGCCGTCCCGGCGGCCGGCGGAAGATGGAGTTCTCGCTCGCCCCGGTGCGCGGCGCGCTGGCGGCAGCGCTCGACCGGCCGGTGGACTTCGCCGCCGACTGCATTGGCGAGGAAGCCATCAGCGCCGTCGCGGCGATGGCGCCGGGCGACGTGCTCCTCCTGGAGAACACCCGCTTCCATGAGGGCGAGGAGGCCAACGACAGCGCCTTCACGACGGCGCTCGCCCGCCTCGGCGATGTCTATGTCAACGACGCCTTCTCCGCCGCACACCGGGCGCACGCCTCCACCGAGGGGCTGGCGCACCTCCTGCCGGCCTATGCCGGCCGGTCGATGGAGAAGGAACTGCAGGCTCTCGAAGCGGCGCTCGGCGAGCCGAAGCGCCCGGTCGTCGCCGTCGTCGGCGGCGCCAAGGTATCCTCGAAGATCGACCTGCTGGAAAACCTTGTCGGCAAGGTCAACGCTCTCGTCATCGGCGGCGGCATGGCCAACACCTTCCTGCTCGCCCAGGGCATCGAAGTCGGCAAGTCGCTTGCCGAGCCGGATCTCGTCGACACCGCCCGCCGCATCAGCGCCGCCGCCGACAAGGCCGGCTGCACGCTGGTGCTGCCGGTCGACGCCGTCGTAGCGAAGGCGTTCGCCGCCAACACGCCGACCGAGACCGTCGATGTCGACGCGGTTCCGTCCGACAGCATGATCCTCGATGTCGGGCCGAAGTCGATCGACGCCGTGCGGGAGACTTTCGGCACCGCGGCGACGCTGGTCTGGAACGGCCCGCTCGGCGCCTTCGAGATCCCGCCCTTCGACAGGGCGACTGTCGCCGCGGCGCAGCATGCGGCCGACCTGACCGAAGCCGGGAAACTCCTGTCGGTAGCCGGCGGCGGCGACACCGTCGCGGCGCTGAACCATGCCGGGGCGGCGGAGCGCTTCAGCTATGTCTCGACGGCCGGTGGTGCCTTCCTCGAATGGATGGAAGGCAAGCCGCTGCCCGGCGTCGAGGCCCTGCGCGCCTGACGCAAAGCGTCAGGCATAGCGGGCGAGCCCCAGATCACTCACATCGATGTCCGGCTTGCGGCCGGACATCATATCCGCCACCACCCGTCCCGATCCGCACGCCATGGTCCAGCCCAGCGTGCCGTGGCCGGTGCTGAGATGGAGGTTGGCCAGCCGGGTCGGCCCGATGATCGGCGGCCCGTCCGGCGTCATCGGCCGCAATCCGCACCAGAAGCTTGCTCGCGACAGGTCGCCGCCGCCGGGAAAGAGATCGCCGACCGAATGGTCCAGCGTCGCCCGCCGGCCGGGCCTGAGGCGCAGGTCATAGCCGGCGACCTCGGCCGTGCCGCCGACACGGATATGATCGCCGAGCCGGGTAATGGCGACCTTGTAGGTCTCGTCCATCACCGTCGACATCGGCGCTGCCGCGGCATCGACGATCGGCACGGTGATCGAATAACCCTTGATGGGATAGACCGGGATGCGGATGCCGAGCGGCCGCAGCATCAGCGGCGAATAGCTGCCGAGCGCCATCAGATAGGCGTCGGCGGTAAGGAGGCCGGCATCGGTCTCAACGCCGGTGACCTGCGCGCCGGTGGCGACGATCCGGCGGATCGCCGTGCCGTACTGGAAGTCGACGCCCCGCTCGGCCGCCATCGCCGCCAGCCTTTCGGTGAAGATGCGGCAGTCGCCGGTCTCGTCGCCGGGCAGGCGCAGGCCGCCGACAAAGCGGTCCCGGACGGCGGCGAGGGCCGGTTCCGCCCGGATGCATCCGGCGATGTCCAGCACCTCGAACGGCACGCCGTAGGATTGCAGGACCGCGATGTCCTCGGCGGCATGATCGACCTGCTTCTGCGTGCGGAAAAGCTGCAGCGTTCCGAGCGCCCGCTCGTCATAGGCGATGCCGGTGGTCTGGCGCAGGTCGCGCAGCCGGTCGCGGCTGTACTCGGCCAGACGCACCATGCGGGCCTTGTTCACGCCGTAGCGCCGATGCGTGCAGTTGCGCAGCATCCGCAGGACCCACAGGATCATCGCCGGATCGAAAAGAGGGCGCAGGACCAGCGGCCCATGGCGCATCAGCAGCCAGCGGACGGCCTTCAGCGGAACGCCCGGCCCCGCCCAGGGCGAGGCATAGCCGGGGGAAATCTCGCCGGCATTGGCGAAGCTCGTCTCCAGCGCCGGTCCCGGCTGGCGGTCGATGACGGTGACCTCATGGCCCGCCTCCGCCAGGTAATACGCCGCCGTGACGCCGATCACGCCGGCTCCCATCACCAAGATGCGCATCTGCCCCCTCCCCCGATCGGCCCCGTGCCGCGAGACTGTCGCGATGAAATTCGATCGGGCGGACAAGATGTCTAGCACGCCGGGCTGTCCGGCGTCGCCGGACGCCCTGCTCGCGGAGTGCCTGCGGCGCTGGGATCTGCGGCCCGACGGAGCCGTGCTCGTCACCCATAGCAGCCGCCTCGTGCCGGTGCGCCGGCGTGACGGCACGGCGGCGATGCTGAAGATTCCCCTGGAGGACGAGGAACGCCGCGGCGGTGCGCTCATGGCATGGTGGGGTGGTGTCGGCGCCGCTGCTGTTCTGGAACACGACCCCGCCGGCCCGCTTCTCCTGGAGCGTGCGACAGGCGCCCGCTCTCTGGCCACTATGGCCCGCACCGGTCATGACGACGCGGCGACGCGCATCCTCTGCACCGCCGCAATGGCCCTGCATGCCCGGCAAGGACGGCCGTCGCCCGGCCTGACCGCCCTGCCCGACTGGTTTGCCGCGCTGGCGCCTCAGGCCAAACGGCACCGGAACGCCCGATACGGGCGGCTGCTCGACGCGGCGCTGGCGGCGGCACGTGAACTCCTGCAGGAAGCGGATCACACGACCGTCCTTCACGGCGACCTGCACCACGGCAACGTGCTCGATTTCGGCGAGCGCGGCTGGCTCGCCATCGACCCGAAGGGCCTCATCGGCAGCCGTACCTTTGACTTCGCCAATCTGTTTCTCAATCCGGATATGGCGGTGGCGACGCGGCCGGGCCGGTTCGACCGGCAGCTGGCCGTGGTGGCGGAGATGTCCGGCGAGGCACCGGACAGACTTCGGGCATGGATCGTCGCCTATGCCGGGCTGTCCGCTGCCTGGCTATTGGAGGACGGCGCCGAACCCCGGCTGGCGGAAGAGGTCGGGACCATCGCCCTCGCCCGGTCAGGTCGCCGTCGCCCTAGCGCATGATGAGGAAGATGACCGTGATGCCGATCGCCGCGACCAGCAAGGCGATCGGCATGATCGCCAGCTGGACCAGAGCCTCGCGGGCGGAAATCATTCCGGTCCAGGTCTGAAACGGCCGGCGCGGAAAGTGCCACGGCGGGCCTGCATGGCCGGCCGATGCCAAGGCCCGGCGTCCGTCGGTCCGTGAAAGAAGATGTGCCGGAAGCGTGTGCGTTCTCGACATGCGACGGCTCCTCGCAAGGCGGCCCGGCATGCAACGGCGCTCCGGGCGCTGCCGCGTGGACAACGACCGACATCGCGAAATGGTGCAATTGGTGGGCTGCGGGCTTCCGTCGCAGGGCGGACCGTCACAAGCGAACAGGGGCCACGCTTCCGGTATCCGGAACGCGGCCCCTGCTGCTTTTACCGGAACGCTCCTTTCGGAGCGGACCGGCGGGGGGTTCTTGTCCGCCGCATCCCATTGGGCATGCGAGGAAATTAGATTGCACTCAGGCATTGCGTTCACCTGCCGAAAAGAACAGGCGATGTAATCGGTGGATAGCCGAACTGCCGGTCCGGTCGCGTTTTTGCCATAAGGGTCCGGCACCTGATCCTGGAAGCTCAAGATGGCCAATGGTCGATCGTCCCTGCAGCGCCTGTGCCTCGTGACGCCGGTGGGGATCCCGCCGGCGGATCTTGCGGCCCGCCTGGAGGCGGCGCTGTCGGGCGGTGACGTGGCCTCGCTGATCATCACCCTCGGAAATGCGGCGCCGTCGGACCTGCAGATGATGGCGGAAACGCTGACACCTATCGCCCAGCGCCACGACGTGGCGGCCCTCGTCCACAACGACACGCGCATTGCCGGGCGGGCGCGGGCCGACGGCGTCCATGTCGACACCGGCCCCAATGACCTGCGCGATGCCGTGGCGCGGCTGCGCCCGCAGCGCCTCGTCGGCGCCGGCGGGGCAGAAACCCGTCACGATGCCATGGTCCTCGGCGAAGCCGATCCCGACTACGTGTTTTTCGGCCGGCTCGACGGCGACACCGACAGCGATCCCCATCCCCAGGCGCTGGCCCTCGCCGCCTGGTGGGCACCGCTGTTCCACATCCCGGCGATCGTGATGGGCGGCGCCAGCCTCGAGAGCCTCGGCGAGGCCGCGGCGACCGGGGCGGAGTTCATTGCCCTCAGCCGGGCCGTCTGGGACCATGCCGACGGGCCAGCGGCGGCCATCGCCGAGGCCAACAGCTTCCTCGCCGCGACGCGGTTGCCGACATGAAGCGGGCGCTGGTCATCGCGGCCATTGTCGTCATCGTCGGCATCGGCGGCGCCACGCTCGCCGCGACGCTGGGCTACCTTCCCATCCTTCCCGCCAATACCACCGAACCGGCGGAGCCGCCGGCGGCGGATGCGGGCAGCGGCGAGGCCGACGGCGCCGACCCGGTCGCCGGCCTCATCCGCCGCAATGACGATGCGCCTGCGGCGCCCGCCGCCGCTGCGCCGGTTGACCCATCAACCGTTGCGGCAGCCGACGCGGCCTATGGCGCCTACCAGCGCGGGCATTACCTGGAGGCTTTCGGGGCGGCCCTCCCGCTGGCGGAGAAGGGCAATTCGTCGGCGCAGACGCTGCTCGGCGTCCTCTATGGCGGCGGCCTCGGCGTGCCGCAGAATGTCGTGGAGGCGGCCGGCTGGTACGAGCTGGCGGCCAAGGGCGGCGACGCCTCGGCGCAGGTCGCGATCGGCCTCGCCTATCTGGAAGGGCGCGGCGTCACCGAAGACCGCAGCAAGGCGGCCGATTATTTCGAGATGGCCGCCGCCCAGGACCGGCCGGAAGCCCTCTACAATCTCGGCCTCCTCCACCTGGAGGGCAAGGTCCGTCCCCGCGACGACGCCAAGGCGGCCGACTATTTCAGCCGGGCGGCAGGCCTCGGCAATGCCGACGCCCAGTATGCCCTTGCCTCGATGTATATCGAGGGAACCGGCGTCGCCCGCGACGACACCATCGCCAATGACTGGCTGCTGCGCGCCGCCAAGTCCGGCCATGTCGCCGCCCAGATCGAATATGCCATCCGGCTCTTCAACGGTGTCGGCAGCGCTGCCGACCCGGCGGCCGCCGCGTCCTGGTTCAGGCGGGCGGCGATCGCCGGCAATGCCACGGCGCAGACCAGGCTCGCCCGCATTCTCGCCTCGGGCCGCGGCCTCGACGAGAACGCCGTGGAGGCCGCCAAATGGTATCTTATCGCCCGCAAGGCGGGCGCCGCGGCGGACGACTGGCTCGATGCCTTTGTCGCCCGCATGCCGGACCAGGACCGCAAGACCGCCGAGGCCGCCGCGGAGCGCTGGCCCAACGGCTAGCGCGGCGCCGCGTCCCCTTGCGGGGCTCGCCGATTTGTGATGCTAGAGGCGCCCCTCGGGGCATGCCCCTTACCGCCGGACTTCGCGTCAATTTCCGCCGCGCCGATCCGATCGAACGAGTTACCGATGGCCCGCACGGCGCTGCTTAACGTGATGGTCCAGGCCGTTCTCAAGGCCGGCCGCTCCCTCGCCCGCGATTTCGGCGAGGTCGAAAACCTGCAGGTCTCGCTGAAGGGACCGGGCGAGTTCGTCTCGGCCGCCGACAAGCGGGCGGAACAGATTCTCGTCACCGAGCTCACCAAGGCCCGGCCGAGCTTCGGCTTCCTCACCGAAGAGACCGGCACCATTCCGGGCAGCGACAACAGCAACCGGTGGATCATCGACCCGCTCGACGGGACGACGAACTTCCTGCACGGCATTCCGATCTTCGCCATCTCCGTGGCGCTGGAGCGGGACGGCGAGATCGTCGCCGGCGTCGTCTTCAACCCGGTCATGAACGAGCTGTTCGTCGCCGAAAAGGGCGGCGGCGCCTTCCTCAACGATCGCCGCCTGCGCGTCGCGGGGCGCAGCGAACTCTCCGACACCGTCATGGCGACCGGCATCCCGCATCTCGGCCGCGGCGCTCATGGCGAGTTCCTGTCCGAGCTGCGCCTGGTGATGAGCGAGGTCATCGGCATCCGCCGCTGCGGCGCCGCAGCCGTCGATCTCGCCTGGCTGGCGGCCGGCCGCTTCGACGGCTTCTGGGAGCAGGGACTGCTGCCCTGGGACATGGCGGCGGGAGTGATTCTCATCCGCGAGGCAGGCGGCTTCGTTACCGACATCCATGGCGGCGACCGCATGCTCGACACCGGCACGATCGTCGCCGGCAACGGGGCGGTCCAGCGCAAGCTGCTGGAAATGCTGGGGCGCGCCCGTCGCGCGGCCTGAGGCCGCAGCGCGGGGGAATTAGCGGTTCCTATGTCGCCACAATTCACGTTACATCTTGCCTGACGGGCAGAGAGGACGAGAAGGCGTGGTCTTCAGACGGTCGAGCAACGCGGCGTACGATCCGTACAAGCTGGCGAGCCCGCAGGTGTACCTCTGGCGGATGATCATTTTCCTGATCATCGCCGCCTTCCTTGTCCTGATCCTCTACCAGCAGGCCTATCGCGCCTTCATCTCCAATCCCGGGCTCAACGGCGTCATCGTCGCCGTCCTGCTGATCGGCGCCATCATCGCCTTCCGCCAGGTGCTGCGCATCTTTCCCGAGGTGCGCTGGGTCAACACCTTCCGGGTCGGCGAGCCGGGCATCGAGGTCAACCGCGCCCCGGTGCTGCTGGCGCCGATGGCGGCGCTGCTCGGCAGCCGGCGCGGCCCGATGGCGATCTCGACCCAGACGATGCGGTCGATCCTCGACTCGATCCTCATGCGCCTCGACGAGGACCGGGACATCTCGCGCTACCTGACGGGCCTGCTGATCTTCCTCGGCCTCCTCGGCACCTTCTGGGGCCTCCTGGAAACGGTCAGCGCCGTCGGCGGAACGATCCAGTCGCTCGACGTCTCCTCCGGCGATACCGGCGTCATCTTCGACAATCTCAAGGAAGGCCTCGCCGCGCCGCTGGCCGGCATGGGCATCGCCTTCTCGTCGTCGCTGTTCGGCCTCGCCGGCTCGCTGGTTCTCGGCTTCCTCGACCTGCAGGCCGGGCAGGCGCAGTCGATGTTCTACAACGACCTGGAGGACTGGCTCTCGACGGTCACCGATCTCGATCCGACGATGGTCACGGGCGAGAGCGGCAACACGGCGGAAGACCTGCGCATCGCCGTCGAGCGCCTGGCCCGCATCGTCCAGGAAAACGGCGGGGGCGGCGGCGCGGCGGCAGCGGCGACGCAGCGGACGACGACCGCCATGGCCAATCTCGCCGAGGGCATCCAGGGCCTCGTGCAGCACATGCGCGGCGACCAGCAATACATGCGCAACTGGATCGAGGGGCAGGCCGCGCAGCAGCGGGAGATCCACGATCTCCTCGAGGTGATCGCCGACGCGCTGAAGACGCCGGCGGCGGAATAGCCGATGGCCGCCCGCGCCCGCCGCCGCGCCGCCCGGCCGGAATATTGGCCGGCCTTCGTCGACGTCCTGTCGAACCTGCTGCTGGTCTTCATCTTCCTGCTGTCGGTCTTCGCGCTGGTGCAGTTCTTCCTGACGCGCGAGATCAGCGGCCGCGACACCGTCCTCGACCAGCTGCGCGGCCAGATCGCCCAGCTCAACGAGCTCTTGGCGCTGGAACGGGGCAAGCAGGTCGATCTCAACGACACGATCGCCTCGCTGCAGGCCAATCTCGACTCGACATTATCGGAGCGCGACCGCCTGCAGGGCCTGATCGACAGCCAGAACGCCGCCGCCAGCTCGGCCGGCGGCCAGGTGGCGGCGCTGAACGATCAGCTCGACCAGGAGCGCAATGTCAGCCAGCGGGCGCTGTCGCAGATCGAGATCCTCAACCAGCAGATCGCCGCCCTGCGGCGCCAGATCGCCGCGCTGGAACAGGCGCTCGACGCCTCCGAGGCCAAGGACCGCGAGAGCCAGACGCGCATCGCCGACCTCGGCCGCCGCCTCAACGTGGCGCTCGCCCAGCGTGTTCAGGAACTGTCGCGCTACCGCTCCGACTTCTTCGGCCGGCTGCGGGAGATTCTCGGCAATCGCGACGATATCCGCATTGTCGGCGACCGCTTCGTGTTCCAGTCGGAAGTGCTGTTCGCCACCGGCTCGGACGAGATCAACACCGCCGGCACCGAAGAGCTGGCGAAGCTTGCCGACGCCATCAAGCAGCTGGAGACGGAGATCCCCTCCGACATCGCCTGGGTGCTGCGCGTCGACGGCCATACCGACAAGCGGCCGATCACCGGCGGCCGCTTCCGCGACAACTGGGACCTTTCGGCGGCGCGCGCCAGCTCGGTGGTGCGCTATCTCGTCCAGCAGGGCGTCGCGCCGGTGCATCTTGTCGCCGCCGGCTTCGGCGAGTTCCAGCCGCTGGAGCAGGGCGACAGCGACGAGATCCTCGCCCGCAACCGGCGCATCGAGCTCAAGCTCACCGAGCGCTGAGACATTGGCGCTGCTTGTCTGAGGCGGCGCCTTCGGCTATATCGCCGCCTTCAATGCGCCGGGCATTTCACTGTCGTCGGCAGCAACGGCTTGCAAGGGAATCCCGCGCCATGAAGAAGGATATTCACCCCGACTATCACGCCATCAAGGTGGTGATGACGGACGGGTCGGTCTACGAAACCCGCTCGACCTGGGGCGAGCCCGGCGCCACGCTGCAGCTCGATATCGATCCCAAGACCCACCCGGCCTGGACCGGCGGCGACCAGAAGATCCTCGACCGCGGCGGCCGCGTGTCGCGCTTCAACAATCGCTTCAAGGGGCTGATGGGCAGCAAATAAAGCTGCCCTGTCGAGGCGGCGCCGACAGCGCCGCCTGCCTACTCCACCACGGCGAGGCCGAAGGCCTCGGCGACGCGGCCAAGCTGCCGGGCGACGGGATTCTGCACCGGCTCCGGCATCGGCGAGAGGTACAGCGCATCATCCAGCAGGCGGATGCGCTCGCGCAGATGCAGCGACCTCTCGATGAGGTCCCTCAGCCGCTCCGGCAGGTCCAGCCAGCCGGCCCCGCCGATAGCGCTGTCGAAGCCGCGCAGGCGGACCTTGGCCCGCTCCTGGCGCGCCTGATCGACCCCCATCTCGCCCTCGTTGACGGCCCGCTGCAGCAGCAGCCATGAGGCAAGCTGCATCAGGCGGCTCGTCAGGCGCATCGTCTCCGCCGCATAGGCCTGCGTGCCGACGCGCGACAGGCCGCGCGATTCCGTCCGGCCGTCGCCGTCCAGGTAGCCGGCGGCCTCCTCGACCAGGGCCATGCCCTGCCGGAACAGGGCCCGGAAGCTCTCGGAGTTGGCGAGGCGTTGCCCGAAGGGGACCGGCAGGTCCGCCATCGGCGAGCGGCTCCGCGGGGATTCATTCATTGGTTTCGGCCCGTTACGTTCGCTTCTTCGCGTCCGTGGCCCGCAATGGACCACTGTGTCCGCCCCTAGGCAAGGCCCGTGCCGAAGCCTCACTGCACGCTTTGGGCGAAAAAAGAGCCGCGGATGCGCGGCTCTGGAGAGTTAAACAGGGAGGCGTCAAACAGAGTGGACAGGCCACTCGCGGTCCAGAAAACTGGACAGGCTTCAGTAAACACCTGTAAAGCTTAACAATTTGTTAATCGTGCAGCCGCCGACAAGCCGGGCCAGCCGGCCGTGTCTCAACGCGGGATGCCAGTCCCGAAATGAAACCCTGAGTCGAACGGTCGCAGGCCGATATTTTTTTCATCAAGTCCGAAAGAAGGATGCGGCGGCGCGGCGGCTCGCCTCCTTCGCGGCAAGCGCGGCTTCCACCCGTTCGATCTCGGTGCGCAGCGCTTCGATGCGCGCCGAGAGCTCGGATTCCGAAAGGCGGGCGAGATCCTCGCCCACCACGATGCCAGGCGTTGCCGGACGGGGCTCGTCGTCTGACTGCGGCATGTTCAACTCCTCTTGCGATCAGGCCGGCCGGAGCCGCAGCCGGACCGTGTAGATTGTTTGCGTCGGCGTCGAACCGCAACTATATACGCGACATTCCCTGATCGTTCGGTTTGCGACGGGGCTCGGCCGCCAGATACCGGCCGAGCGCAAGGAGGATTTATGTCCAACACGCTGTTGATGCCCAAGGCCACCGCCGTCTGGCTAGTCGACAATACGTCGCTGAGCTTCGACCAGATCGCCGATTTCTGTCGCCTGCACCCGCTGGAGATCAAGGCGATTGCCGACGGCGAGTCCGCCGCCCTGATCAAGGGGCTGGACCCGGTCAGCACCGGCCAACTGACACGCGAGGAGATCGCCAAGGGCGAGGCGGACCCCGACTACCGGCTCAAGCTGGCCGACCCGAAGGTCCGCGTGCCGACGGCCAAGCGCAAGGGGCCGCGCTATACGCCCGTGTCGCGGCGCCAGGATCGCCCCAATGCCGTCCTGTGGCTGCTGCGCAACCATCCCGAGCTCAAGGACGCCGCCATCATGCGCCTCGTCGGCACGACCAAGCCGACGATCGAATCGATCCGCACGCGCGCCCACTGGAACACCAACAATCTCCAGCCGATGGATCCGGTGAGCCTCGGCCTGTGCTCGCAGATCGACCTCGACTTCGAGGTCGAGAAGGCGGCGAAGAACGCCCCGCCGCGCGAAGAAACGCCCGGCTCGACGCTGCTGCCGGCCGATCAGACGCAGATCGCCGCCGATGCTCTGGCGGCCGCTGCCCGCCGCCGTTCGCCGGCCGAGGAAGAGCAGCTGGACGCCGACGCCGTCTTCGCCAAGCTGAAGTCCCTCAAGGGCGGCGAGGAAGAGGGCGAGGACGACAACCCGGACCACCGGGACTAGTCAGCCGCCCGACTCGCGCCGCACCTGCGCCATGAAGTCGTCGAGCCCCTTGCCGGCCTCGGCGACGAAGCCGTCGCCGGTCTCCGACAGCGCCAGCATGCGGTCGAGGCGGAAGCTGCGGAAATCGCTGCGCAGCTCGCACCAGACTGCGAGTGTCCAGACGCCGCCCCAGAAGTGCAGGGCGAGCGGCCGCACGACGCGGTCGCTGGCGCCGCCATCCTCCCGGACATAGGCAAGCCGCAGCCGCCGCTGGCGGGCGATGGCCGCCATGGCGAGATCGAAGCGGGCGCGCACATCCTCGCCGAGGATGAAGCCCGGCGAATAGACCGCCACCTTTTCGGCGGTGCGCAGCCGGTCCGGCGGAACGACGGCGCCGATCTTGACCAGCGCCTCGGCCGCGGCGCCAGCCAGCGCCGTCCCGGTCCACGCCCGCACCATGCGCGCCCCGACGACCAGCGCCTCGATCTCCGCCAGCGTGAACATCAGCGGCGGCAGGTCGAAGCCGGGGCGCAGGATGTAGCCCATGCCGGCCTCGCCATCGATCGGGACACCGCCGGCCTGCAGGTCGCGGATGTCCCGATAGATGGTCCGGACCGAGACCTCGAGCTTGTCCGCCAGCGCCTGCGCCGTGACCAACCGGTCACCACGCAGGGCCTGGACGATATCGAAGAGCCGGTCGGCACGGCGCATCGGCTCAGGCGGCGGCGTGAAGGCCGACGCGGTTGCCCTCGCTGTCAGCGATCCGGAAGAAGGAGCCCTGCCCGTTCGGCAGATCGACCCGCGGCGTCAGCAGCCGGCCGCCGGCCTGCTCCACCCGGCCCGCCACTTCCTCGAGGCGGCCGCTGCAATCGAGATAGACGATCGCGCCGGCCGTATCGGGCGCGTGGTCGGATTGCTCCATCAATGATCCCGAGGCGCTGCCCTCGGCATAGGGGAAGACCGCTCCCATGCCGTGGCTGAGCTGCTCGCGGATCATCCGCGTCGACAAGATCGTCTCATAGAAGGCGACGGCGCGGTCGAGATTGCGGACCGGCAGTTCGAACCATACGGCGGCGGTTTTGGTCGGTGTATCCTGCGGCATCGTGCTGCTCCTTTTGTCTGGATCGGCCATATCGGCCCACCCCGCGACACTACCGGAGGCCTGCTGACACCCTCCTGTCAGGAGCCGGATGGCGCCAGTGCGAAAGTCACGAGATATCCCGCAAAAAGAAAGCGCCGCGGCATTGCGCGGCGCATCCATCATTGCCGTCTGAGGTGGATCAATGCAGCGTCTGGCTGTCCCTGAGCCGGGCGATCTCGTCCTTGATGTGCAGCTTGCGGCGCTTGAGCTCGGTTATGACGGCCATGTCGGCACTGGGATGGGTCATCACCTCGGAGATTTCCTTCTCCAGGTCGGCATGCCGGCGCTCAAGCTCGGCAAGATGCGATTCTGTCGTCATCAGGAGATCCTCCATTTTGAACGATCAGGCGCGGTCAGTCTGCCACAGCGATCCGGCCCGGCCAACAACGCCTGCCTGCATGAAGCCGCCGCCACGGCCCGGACGGCGCCGGCAACAGCTCCTTCAAGCGATGTGTGTGCGGCCCAAGGGCCTGTCAATATGCGGCACCGGCGCCGGTTTTGCCGCAGCCTGGCGGCGTGGTAACCTCGCCTGGAATTCCGGTTGATAACCAGCGGCAAGGCGGTCCGTGGCACCAAAACGGACAGGTGCATGACCGACGAAGAGGAACAGGTCATCCGGGCCGAGATCGTCCGGCTGCGCGAGGAACATCGCGACCTCGACACGGCGATTGCGGCCATGGCGGAGGCCGGGCACGATCCCTTCAGCCTGCAGAGGCTGAAGAAACGCAAGCTGGCGCTGAAGGACCGCATCTCCCGCCTGGAAGACCAGCTGCTGCCCGACATCATCGCCTGAACCGGCCGGCTTGCGGCGGCTGCCGCGCCTCTATAATCGTGCCGTTCTCACCTCCTGCAACACGGGGCTTCCGGCCATTTCCTCCGTCACCCCCCTTGTCGCCATCGTCATGGGCAGCCAGTCCGACTGGGCGACCATGACGCACGCCGCCGCGACGCTCGAGACGCTCGGCATCGCCCACGAGGCTCGGATCATTTCCGCGCACCGGACACCCGACCGGCTGGTCAGCTTTGCCCACGGCGCCCGCGATGCCGGCTTCAAGGTCATCATCGCCGGGGCCGGTGGGGCGGCGCACCTGCCGGGCATGGTGGCGGCAATGACGCCGCTGCCGGTGCTGGGTGTGCCGGTCGAGACGGCGGCGCTGGGCGGACAGGACAGCCTCTTGTCGATCGTCCAGATGCCGAGCGGCATCCCCGTCGGAACGCTGGCCATCGGCCGCGCTGGCGCCATCAACGCCGCCCTGCTCGCTGCCGCCATCCTGGCGCTCGGCGACCCGGCCCTGGCCGACCGCCTCGATGCCTTCCGGGATGAGCAGACAGCCGCCGTCGCCGAACGCCCGACGCATGACCACTGACCTTCCGCTGGCGCCGGGCAGCACCGTCGGCATCCTCGGCAGCGGCCAGCTCGGCCGCATGCTCGCCATGGCGGCTGCCGAGATGGGGCTCGCCTGCCACATCTACGCGCCGGCCGGCGACAATCCGGCCTTCGACGTCGCCCGCCAGGCGACGGCCGGCGCCTGGGACGACCGCGCCGCGCTTGCCGATTTCGCCGCCGGCGTCGACGTCATCACCTACGAATTCGAGAACGTCCCCGAAGCGACGGCCCGCTTCCTTGCCACGCTGCGGCCGGTCCATCCCAATCCGGATGTGCTCGCCGTCGCGCAGGACCGCCTTGCCGAGAAGACGATGGCGACCGGGCTCGGTCTCGCCGTTGCGCCCTACATGCCCGTCGATTCGGCTGCCGATCTCGAATCGGCGCTGCGCCGCCTCGGTCCCGGCATCCTCAAGACGCGGCGCCTCGGCTATGACGGCAAGGGCCAGATCCGCCTCGGCCCGGAGGATGACGCCGCGGCGGCCTTTGCCGCTGTCGGCGGCCGGCCGGCGATCCTCGAGGCGCTCATCCCCTTCACTCGCGAGATATCGGCGCTCGTCGCCCGCGGCCGCGACGGCACCCTGCGCAGCTTCGACATCCCCGAGAACCGCCACAGCGCCGGCATCCTCGCCACCAGCACGGTGCCGGCGGCGATTCCGGACACGCTGGCCGCGTCGGCCGTCGGCATCGGCGAGCGCATCGCCGTCGCCCTCGACTATGTCGGCCTCCTCGCCGTCGAGCTCTTCGTCGTCGAGGATCCTGAGGGGACGCGGCTGCTCGTCAACGAGATCGCCCCCCGGGTCCACAATTCCGGCCACTGGACACAGGACGCCTGCCTGGCGTCGCAGTTCGAGCAGCATATCCGCGCGGTCGCCGGCTGGCCGCTCGCCGACCCGGCGCGCCATTCCGACGTCGTCATGCAGAATCTCATCGGCGAGGCGGCGGAAGCGTGGGAAGACATCCTCACCGAGCCCGGCGCCCGTCTGCACCTCTACGGCAAGACCGAAATCCGGCCGGGCCGGAAGATGGGACACGTCAACCGAATCAGCCGCCGCAGCTGATCTCGTCAGTCCGCCCCCTGCCCCATTCCCGCCTTGTGGCAAATGCGCCACTCTGCTAGACGGAGCGGGCTTTCCGGCGACATTGCGCAGGCTGCAACGAGGCTCTCGCCCTCTTTTCGCCGGCTTGTCTGATCTATGTGGTCGGGACTTGCACCATCTGCCAACGGCCGGGCGTTGCGCCATCAAGGACCAGGCAGATTTGACGACGGTTCGTCGATCCCGGCTGTAACGAACGGCGGTTCCATGACAATGGCGTACAACAAGCGGTCCGGAATCTCCTTGGGCCGCCCCCTCTTTCTATTTGTCGGGCTTGCCCTTGCCGGATGCCAGAGCCAGGGCGGCACGCGCGACCTGCAGCTCTCCAATGTCGATCCCGACATCGGCGGCCAGGCCAATATCGCCTCGCTCACCGATGTGGTGAACCGTGACCCGACCGACGCCAATGGCTACAATGTGCGGGGCACGGCCTATGGCCGGGCGGGCAAGTTCCGCGACGCCCTCGCCGATTTCGACCAGGCGATCAAGCTCAACCCGAGCTTCTATCAGGCCTATGCCAACCGGGCGCTGGTCTATCGCCGCCTCGCCCGCGACAAGGATGCGCTGGCGGACTACAACGCCGCCATCCAGATCAACCCGAGCTACGCCACCGCCTATTCCGGGCGCGGCAATCTCTATCGCCAGAACGGCCAGTTCGACCTGGCGCTGGCCGATTTCAACCAGGCGGTCTCGCTGGAGCCCTCCGACGCGCGGGCCTTCCACAATCGCGCCCTGATCTACCAGGCACGCGGCCTCCACGAGCAGGCCATCGCCGACTTTACCTCCGCCATCTCGTTCGAGCCGAATGCCGCCGAGCCCTACAGCGCCCGCGGCCTCTCCTACATGGCACTCGGCGACGACAAGGCGGCGCTGGAGGATTTCAACCAGGCTGTCACCAAGGACCCCAACTCCGCCGAGGCCTGGACCAATCAGGGCCTCGCCCTGGAGCGCCTCAACGAGCGCGACAAGGCCTTTGCCGCCTTCGCCAAGGCGCAGTCGCTCAATCCCGGCTACGCCCCGGCCAATGACGGCATGCGCCGCGTCAGCGCCGGCCGGACGATCGATCCGGCACAGCAGCCGCGCGTCTAAGGGGCTGGCGGACGGCGCCGCGCTCACCTCTCCCAATGGGAGAGGTCGGAAATGCGCAGCATTTCCGGGTGAGGGACATTCGATAGTCGGAGTTGGGGCGCCAGACTCACGACGGGTGTGATCCCTCACCCGTCCGCCTAGGCCTCGCTACGCTCGGCAAGGCTCCCGACCTCTCCCGCCGGGAGAGGTGCGAGGCCGCCGCCTACATCGCCTTGACGATACCCTCGGTCATCTTCTTGGCGTCGCCGAACAGCATCATCGTGTTGTCGCGGTAGAACAGCGTGTTGTCGATGCCGGCATAGCCGGAGGACAGCGAGCGCTTGATGAACATCACCGTGCCCGCCTTCCACACCTCGAGGACCGGCATGCCGTAGATCGGCGATGTCTTGTCCTCTTTAGCGGCGGGATTGGTGACGTCGTTGGCGCCGATGACGAAGGCGACGTCGGCCTGGGCGAACTCCGAGTTGATGTCCTCCAGCTCGAACACCTCGTCATAGGGCACGTTGGCCTCAGCGAGCAGCACGTTCATGTGGCCCGGCATGCGGCCCGCCACCGGGTGAATGGCGTATTTCACCTCGACGCCGTTCTCCTTGAGCTTGTCGGCCATCTCCCGCAGCGCGTGCTGCGCCTGCGCCACCGCCATGCCGTAGCCCGGCACGATGATGACCTTCGAGGCGTTCTTCATGATGAAGGCCGCGTCCTCGGCCGAGCCCTGCTTGACCGGCCGCTGCTCGGCGGTGCCGCCGGCCGGACCGGCCGTCTCACCACCGAAGCCGCCGAGGATCACCGAGATGAAGCTCCGGTTCATCCCCTTGCACATGATGTAGGAGAGGATGGCGCCGGAGGAGCCGACCAGCGCGCCGGTGATGATCAGCGCCGTATTGCCGAGCGTGAAGCCGATGCCGGCGGCCGCCCAGCCGGAATAGGAATTGAGCATCGACACGACGACCGGCATGTCGGCGCCGCCGATCGGGATGATCAGCAGCACGCCGATCAGCAGCGAGATCGCGGTGATCAGCCAGAACAGCCACTGATGGCCGGTCATGACGAAGGCGACGATCAGCACCACCAGCAGGATGGCGAGGCCGCCATTGATGAGGTGGCGCGACGGCAGGATGATCGGCTTGCCCGACATGCGGCCGTCGAGCTTCAGGAAGGCGATGATCGAGCCGGTAAAGGTCAGCGCGCCGATGGCGACGCCGAGCGACATCTCCACCAGGCTGGCGCCGTGGATGTTGCCGGGCTCGCCGATGCCGAAGGCAACCGGCGCATAGAGCGCCGCCGCTGCCACCAGCACCGCGGCAAGGCCGACCAGGCTGTGGAACGCCGCCACCAGCTGCGGCATCGCCGTCATGGCGATGCGCCGCGCCGCGAAAGCGCCGATGGCGCCGCCGATGGCGATGCCGCCGACGATCATCGCCCAGCTGTTGAGATCGGCCGGAGAGGCAAGGGCCAGCGTCGTCAGCACGGCGATGGCCATGCCGATCATGCCGTACATGTTGCCCTGACGCGACGTCTCCGGGTTGGAGAGGCCGCGCAGCGCCATGATGAACAGGACGCCGGCGATCAGGTAGAGAAGAGCCGCGATATTGGCTGTCATGTCTAGCGGGCCTCCGGCTTGGCCTTGCGCCGGTACATGGCCAGCATGCGCTGCGTGACCAGGAAGCCGCCGAATATGTTGATCGAAGCGAGGATGAGGGCGACGAAGCCGAAGCCCTTCGCCCAGCCTGAGCCTTCCGCCAGAGCCGGCGCGGCGGATACGCCGACCGCCAGCAGGGCGCCGACGACGATGACGCTGGAAATGGCGTTGGTGACCGACATCAGCGGCGTATGCAGCGCCGGTGTCACCGACCAGACGACGTAATAGCCGACGAAAATCGCCAGCACGAAGATCGACAGGCGGAAGATGAACGGATCGATGGCGCCGCCGCTGGCGGCATGCGCCAGCGCGCCGGCGCCGTCGGCGATCGAATCGGCGAAGGTCCGGGCGGCCTCAGCCGCCTCCTGCGCCGTCCGGGCTGCTTCCGCCGCGGCATCGGCGGCGGATTGCGCCGCCGCGCGCGCCTGATCGGGACTGAGGAGCGGGCCTGGCATCAGTTGCCTCCCTTCGGTGCGAAGGTCGGATGCACGACTGCGCCATCGCGCGTCAGCAGCGTCGCCTTCACGAGTTCATCGTCGTAATTGATCGCCAGCGCCTTCGTCTCCTTGTCGATCAGCGTCTCGACGAAGGCGAAGAGGTTGCGGGCATAGAGCGCCGAGGCGGTGGCCGGGATGCGGCCGGCGACGTTGGCGTAGCCGACGATGGTGACGTCGCCGACCTTGGTGACACCCGGCTCGGCACCCTCGACATTGCCGCCGCGCTCGATCGCCAGGTCCACCAGCACCGAGCCCGGCCGCATCGAGTCCAGCATCGCCCGGCTGACCAGCCGTGGCGCCGGGCGCCCGGGAATGAGCGCCGTGGTGATGACGATGTCCTGCTTCTTGATGTGCTCGGCGACCAGCGCCGCCTGCTTGGCCTGGTACTCGGCCGACATCGGCTTGGCGTAGCCGGCCGCCGTCTCGGCCTGACGGAATTCCTCGTCCTCGACGGCGATGAACTTCGCGCCAAGGCTTTCCACCTGCTCCTTGGCCGCCGGGCGGACGTCGGTGGCGGTGACGACGGCGCCGAGGCGGCGCGCCGTGGCGATGGCCTGCAGGCCGGCGACGCCGGCGCCCATGACGAAGACGCGCGCCGCCGGCACGGTGCCGGCCGCCGTCATCATCATCGGCAGCGCCCTGTCATACTGCTCCGCCGCATCGATGACGGCCTGGTAGCCGGCGAGGTTCGCCTGGCTGGACAGGACGTCCATCACCTGCGCCCGGGTGATGCGCGGCATCAGCTCCATGGCGAAGGCGAGAAGCCCGGCCTTGGCCAGCGCCGCAAGGGCGGCCTCGTGGCCATAGGGATCCATCATGGCAACCACGACGGCACCCGGCTTGTAGAGCTGGGCCTCCGGCTCGCTCGGCCGGCGCACCTTGAGGATGAGGTCAGCATCCTTGACGGCAGCGGTGGCCGTCTTGGCGATCCGGGCGCCGGCAGCCTCGTATTCCGCGTCGGGAATACGCGACCCCAAGCCGGCGCCGGACTGGACCTCGACCTCGGCGCCGAGCCCGATCAGCTTGCGCACCGTCTCCGGCGTGGCGGCAACACGGCCTTCTGCCTCGGCGATCTCCGCCGGTACAGCAAATTTCATGGAATCATCCTCCCCGGCCCCGGGCAGCGGAGCCAGGGGCGGATGTTCGGACGTACGCCGACGTCAGTAGCTCAGGAAGAGCGCCGTCAGGACGATCGCGGCACCGATGCAGGTGTAGACAATGACGCGCAGAAAACGCTGATAGGTCTTGCGATGCTCTTCCATATCCGCGGCGATATCAGCCGGGGTCGCCATTGTGATCTGCGTCTCGTGAGCCATTCCCTGATCCCGCGCAAAAGGTTTGTCGAGGGCCGCGTCTTAACCCAATCGGTCAAGGCGGGCAATCGCTCGCCGTGACGCAGCCACAATGGCCGGATAAGCGCGCTGCGCATAGGAAATCCGTTCCAATTGTCCTAGGGCGCGGCACGCTACGGTGCCTTGAGACCGGCAGCCGCAAGGGCCGTTTTTTGCCGCTCCGCCAGCCGCTCGACATCGAAGCCGGCGATCTCCGCCTCGAACAGCTGGTGGAAATTGAGCTCGGCGCGCAGGTGCAGGAACACCGCGCCGAGACCGACGGCGGCCCGCTCCATGAAGACGAATTCGCGCGGGATGCGCAGCGTCTGCTGCGGCTTCAGGCGCTGCTTCACCTCCCATACTTCGCGCCGGCCATAGGCATGCGGCGCGACGCCGTCGGCGATGGTGCGGACGCGGTCGTCGAGCAGCGGCGCATAGATGAAGCGCGCCCAGATGGTCAGCGTTTCCGCCGTCTCGTCGGAGATGTCATGAAAGCCCCAGCCGCGATAGGCGGACTTCACGGCCTCCTGATCGTCGTCTTTCAGCCCGTGATAGAGCGCCACGACGCCAGCGACGAATTCGGGCCGGAAGATGCGGACGCAGCCATAGTCGAGAAGGTTGATGCCGGCCGCCGCCTCGCCATCGCCGAACACCGTGTAATTGCCGAGATGCGGATCGCCGTGGATGATGCCGTAGCGGGCGAAGGGCTGCCACCAGGCGTGGAACAGCGCCGTCGCCAACCGGTTGCGCTCTTCGAGGGGCCGTTCGAGGCAGGCGAGCAGCGGTCTGCCGTCCATCCAGTCCATCGTCAGCAGCCGCCGCGTCGAAAGGTCCGGGCGCGTGCCGGGGACGCGTATGTCGGGCTGGCCGGCCAGGACGGTGCGATAGAGCGCGGCGTGCTTCGCCTCGCGGGCATAGTCGAGCTCCTCGCGCAGGCGCTCGCCGATCTCCACGGCGATCTCGCGCGTGTCGATCTCGCCGGCGAAGCGCCGCTGCAGCGACAGCAGCACGCCGAGCTGGGCGAGGTCGGCCTCGACCGCCGATTCCATGTTGGGATATTGCAGCTTCACCGCCAGCGGTGCGCCGTCATGCGCCGTGGCGCGGTGCACCTGCCCAAGCGACGCCGCCGCGGCCGGCTTGTGCTCGAACCCGGCAAAGCGGCGCTCCCAGTCCGGGCCGAGCTCCGCCTGCATGCGCCGGCGCACGAAAGCCCAGCCCATCGGCGGCGCGGCGGCCTGCAGCTTCTGCAGCTCGGCGGCATAGTCGGGCGGCAAGATGTCCGGGATGCTCGCCATCATCTGCGCCACCTTCATAAGCGGCCCCTTGAGGGAGCCGAGCGTGGCGGCGATGTCGGCGGCATTGCGGGGATCGGAGAGGTCGCGCCCGAGAAGCCGCGCCCCGGCCACTCGCGCCGCCATGCCGCCGACGCCGGTGCCGACGCGGACATAGCGGCCGAGACGGCGGCTGAGCCGGTTCTGCTCCGGGTCGTCAGCCATCGTCGCCCTGCGCGGCCGGCAGGTTGTCGACGATCCAGCGGGTGAGGC
>CAZAAW010000021.1:0-48051 GCA_964483325.1 uncultured Hyphomicrobiales bacterium | reverse complement strand
ACGGCATCCCGACCTCCTCTTTGAGATCAGAAAACTGTCCACGATGTCTCCGAACCCATGTCCACCATGTCCCCGGTCCATACACCGGAACGGGGAGGGTGGCGCGCGCCGAAGGCGCGTGACGGGTGGGGAGCGCCGCCGGGAGGCGCATGCCGATGCTAGCCGGCGCGGCTCTTCAGGAAGGGTGCCATGCCGTCGCGGGCGAGCTGGTCGGCGCGTTCGTTGCCTTCCGTGCCGGCGTGGCCGCGCACCCAGTGCCAGGCGATGTCGTGGCGCGCCTGCGCTTCGTCGAGGCGCATCCACAGGTCGGCGTTCTTCACCGGCTTCCTGTCGGCGGTCTTCCAGCCGTTGCGCTTCCAGCCGTGGATCCAGCCGGTGACGCCGCCGCGCAGATATTGCGAGTCGGTGAAGAGATCGACCGCCGAGGGCTTCTTCAGCGCCTCCAACGCGGCAATGGCCGCCGACAGCTCCATGCGGTTGTTGGTGGTGTGCGGCTCGCCACCCTTCAGCTCTTTCTCGTGGCCGTTCCAGCGCAGCACGGCGCCCCAGCCGCCGGGGCCGGGATTGCCGGAGCAGGCGCCGTCGGTCCAGACGGCGATGCGGCCGCCCTCCGCCGCCCCGGTCTTGCCCGGACTCACAGCGCCAGCCCGTAGGCCGAGGCGTCCGCCGCCTTGCGGTGGAAGCGCAGCCGGGTGAGGTATTCCAGGGGGTCCTTGGGCACAACCAGCGCCCCCGGCGGCACCGTCAGCCAGTCATAGAGGCGGGTGAGCAGGAAGCGCAGCGCCGAGCCGCGCGCCAGCAGCGGCAGCGCCGCCGTCTCCGCCTCACCGAGCGGGCGGACCCTGGCGTAGCCGGTGAGGAGCGACCGGGCCTTGGTGACGTTGAGGGCGCCGTCGGCTTCGAAGCACCAGGCGTTGAGGCAGATGGCGAGATCGTAGGCGAGCATGTCGTTGCAGGCGAAGTAGAAGTCGATCAGCCCCGACAGCGTGTTCTGCAGGAAGAAGACGTTGTCGGGAAAGAGGTCGGCATGGATGACGCCGGTCGGCAGGTCCTGCGGCCAGTGCGCCGCGAGATAGGCGAGCTCGGCGGCGATGTCGTCGCGGAGGCCCGGCAGCACCGTGTCGGCGCGCTCGGCGCTCATCCCCGCCAGCTTCTGCCAGCCGGCGAGCGACAGCGCGTTGGGGCGCGTCAGGGCGAAGTCGGCGGCGGCAAGATGCAGCCGCGCCAGCGCCTCGCCGACCGCGGCGCAGTGCTCCTTGCGCGGCCGCCTTACCCAGACGCCGCGCAGGAACGTGACGATGGCCGCCGGCCGGCCGGCGAGCGTGCCGAGCGCCGTGCCGGTGGCGTCATGCACCGGCGTCGGGCAGGAGATGCCGCGCGCCGCCAGATGGTCCATCAGGCCGAGGAAGAACGGCAGGTCGCCGCGATCGACGCGCTTTTCATAGAGGGTAAGGATGTAGGGGCCGCGCTCGGTAACGAGAAGGAAATTGGAGTTCTCGACGCCCTCGGCGATGCCCTTCACCGACAGCACGGCGCCGATGTCGTAGCGGGCGACGAAGGCGTCGAGCTCTTCGTTGCTGATTTCGGTATAGACAGCCAATTCGCCGGCTACCCCGCCGCGACGCGCAGCGGCCGCGGCAGGCCGAAGGCGATGCGTTCCTCGGCATTGGTGACGAGCGTCGTCGTCACCACGAAGCGGGCCGACAGGGCATCGATCACCTCCTCGACCAGCACTTCCGGCGCCGAGGCACCGGCGGTGATGCCGACGCGGCGGATGCCCTGCAGCAGCGTCCAGTCGAGATCGGCGGCGCGCTGGATCAGCACCGCCAGCGGGCAGCCGGAGCGCTCGGCGACTTCGCGCAGGCGCTGCGAATTGGAGGAATTGGGGGCGCCGACGACGATCATCGCGTCGACCTCGGGCGCCACCCGCTGCACCGCCTCCTGGCGGTTGGTGGTGGCGTAGCAGATGTCTTCCTTGTGCGGCCCGACGATGGCCGGGAAGCGCGCCTGCAGCACGGCGACGATCTCCGCCGTGTCGGCGACAGAGAGGGTGGTCTGCGTCACGAAGGCCAGCGCGTCGGGCGAGCGCGGCACGAAGGCGCGCGCTTCCTCGACGGTCTGCACCAGGCGCACGGCGCCTTCCGGCAGCTGGCCCATTGTGCCGACCACCTCGGGATGGCCGGCATGGCCGATGAGGATGATCTCGCGGCCGCGGCGATGGTGCAGCTCGGCCTCCTTGTGCACCTTGGAAACCAGCGGACAGGTGGCGTCGAGGGCGAAGAGGTTGCGCTGCGCCGCCGCTTCCGGCACCGCCTTGGCGACGCCATGGGCGGAGAAGATCACCGGCTGCTGCGTATCGGGGATCTCGTCGAGCTCCTCGACGAAGACGGCGCCCTTGGCCTTCAGGCTCTCCACGACATAACGGTTGTGGACGATCTCGTGCCGCACATAGACCGGCGCGCCGTAGCGCTGCAGCGCCAGCTCGACGATCTGGATGGCGCGGTCGACGCCGGCGCAGAAGCCGCGCGGCGCGCAGAGAAGGACATCGAGGGGGGGCAAGGCCGCGCTCATAGCGCGTCCTGCGAATGGCGAATGGCGAATAGCGAATAGGGGAAAAAGAAGCGCCTCTTCCCCCATTCGCCACTCGCCATTCGCCACTCGCCCATCGTCATCATGCCACCGCGACGCTGCGCTCGCGCAGCAGCAGGCGCCCGGCCTCGGCGCTGGTCATCGGCCGGCCGAGATGGAAGCCCTGTGCGAATTCGCAGCCGAGATCGGTCAGTTCGGTCACGTCTTCCTCGGTCTCGGCGCCCTCGGCGACGACATCCATGTTGAGGTCGTGGGCGAGCTGGACGATCGCCTGCAGGATAACGTCGCGGGCGCTGCCGCGCTCGCCGCGGATGAAGCTCTTGTCGATCTTCAGCGTATCGAAGGGGAAGCGCTGCAGGTAGGAAAGCGAGGAATAGCCGGTGCCGAAATCGTCGAGCGACAGGCCGGCGCCGAGCTCGCGGATGCGGGTCAGCACCTGCGCGGCATATTCCGGGTTCTCCATCACCAGGCTCTCGGTGACCTCCAGCTTCAGCGAGCCGCGCTCGATGCTGGAGCGCACCAGCACCGACTTGACGTCGTTGATGAGGTCATGGCGCAGCAGCTGGCGCGACGAGACGTTGATGCTGACGAAAAGCGGCACCGACGGCCCGAGATCGTGCTGCCAGTCGGCCAGCTGGCGGGCGGCGCGCTCCAGGACGAACAGGCCGAGCTGGGCGATGAGACCGCTGCGCTCGGCGATCGGGATGAATTCCGACGGCGGCGTCGGGCCGTGCTTGGGATGGTCCCAGCGCGCCAGCGCCTCGAAGCCGGCGATGCTGCGGTCGTAGAGGCGGATGATCGGCTGGTAGAAGATTTTGATCTCGTCGCGGCCGAGGGCGCGCCGCAGGTCCGCCTCCAGGTTGGACATGTCGGCGCCGGCCTGGCGCAGCGCCGGCCGGAACGCCTCGATGCGGTCGCCGCCGTTCTTCTTGGCGTAATACATGCCGATCTCGGCATCCTTCACCACCTCGGCCGGGTCGGTCTGCGGCTTGGCCTTCTCGTCGGCCATGGCAATGCCGATCGAGGCGGTGAGGAAGATCTCCTTCTCGCCGAAGGTGATCGGCGCGCGCACGGTGCGGCGGACCGATTCGGCGAAGGCGGCGATGCGCTCCGGCTGCGTCTCCGACAGGAGCAGGAAGGCGAACTGGTCGCCGGCGATGCGCGCCACGGTGTCCTGCGGCTTGATCAGCCGGGCGAGGCGGCGGGAGATCGTCAGGAGGATCGAGTCGCCCACCGACAGGCCGTAGCCGTCGTTGATCTCCTTGAAATGATCGATGTCGACCACGAACACCGCCGGGCGCCGCGCCCCTTCGGCCTGGCTGCGCGCCAGCGCTGCGCCGAGGCGGTCGAGGAACAGCTCGCGATTAGGCAGGCCCGTGAGGTTGTCGTTGACGGCATCATGCAGCAGGCGCTCCTGCGCCATGCGTTCCTCGGTGACGTCGAGCAGCGTGCCGACGACGCGCAGCACCTCGCCGTCGCCCGCCAGGACCGGCCGGGCGCGCAGCAGGAACCAGCGGAAATGGCCGTCCTCGGAGCGGAGGCGGAACTCCTGGTTGATGCGGCCGCGGCGCACTTCGATCATGGCGTCGAGCAGCGCCTTGAAGCGGTCGCGGTCGGCGCTGTGGACGTAGCTCACCCAGTCGAGCGCCGGCGCGTCGAGCGTGCCCGGCGGCAGGCCGAGCAGCTCGTCGGCCTGCTGGCCGGCGGTGATGTAGTCGCGGTCGACGTCCCAGTCCCAGATGATGTCGCCGGCGCCGGTCAGCGCCAGGGCGCGCCGCTCCGTCTCGGCGATCGGCCCCTTGACCATGGCGACGCCGCCGGCAAAGGCGTGCTGCATGACGGTGAAGCCGATGAGGAGGACGATCAGCACTAGCCCGGCGGCGAGGCCCGGCTGGATGACGTCGTTGACGAAGGAGCCGGTGACCGTCATGCCGGCCACCACCACCCAGCCGACGAGCAGCACCCAGGTCGGGATCAGCATGATGGCGCGGTCGAAGCCGCGCAGCGCCAGCACCGCGATCAGCCCGGCGCCGAGGATCACCGCGCCGCCGAAGGAGAAGCGGGCAATGCCGGCCGCCACCGACGGCTCGAAGACGGCGACGCCGAGGAGGATCAGCAGGCCCGTCAGCCAGCCGATGAAGACATGGCTGTAGCGGATATGCCAGCGCGCCAGGTGGAGATAGGTGTAGCTGAAGATCAGCAGCGTCGCGGCGATGATCACCTCGGCGGCAGCGCGCCAGGTCTGGTCGTCGCCGGGCGCCACATGGATCACCCGGTTCCAGAAGCCGAAATCGATGCACAGATAGATCAGCACCGCCCAGGCAAGGCCGGCGGCGGCCGGGAATAGCGCCGTGCCCTTGATGACGAACACCACCGTCAGCATCAGCGCCAAGAGGCCGGCAATGCCGAGGACGATGCCGCGGAACAGGGTGTAGCTGTTGACCTGGTCTTTGTAGGCGTCGGCATCCCACAGATAGAGCTGCGGCAGGTTGGGGGTGCGCAGCTCGGCGACGAAGGTGACGATGGCGCCGGGGTCGAGGGTGATGCGGAAGACGTCCGCCTCCTGGCTCGGCTGCCGCTCCGGCGCCAGGCCCTGGCTCGGCGTGATGGAGGCGATGCGCGAGGCGCCGAGATCGGGCCAGAACAGGCCGGAGCCGGAAAGCCTGAAATGCGGCGCCACCAGCACGCGGTCGATCTGCTCGTCGCTGTTATTGGCGAGGGCGAAGACCACCCAGTCGGAGCCGCTGCTGCGCTCCTGGGCGTTCACCTCGATACGGCGGACGATGCCGTCGGCGCCGGGGGCGGTCGATACCTGGATCTTGTTGTCTTCCTGGCGGAAGAGGTCGACGGCGTCGGTCAGGTCGAGCGTGCTGCCGTCAAGCGGCACCTGAACGGTATCGAAAGCCGCGGCCGGCCCCGCCCAGAGCGCCGGGAGAACGGCGAGCGCCAGGACTGCGGCGGCGGCGATGGCTGCGAACCGGCGCGCGAACCTCAACGACCTTCCCCGGATGACGGGCTTCCGGCCGGCAGTCTTAGAGCCACAGGCTTGGTGCGACAAGGAATTTCCTGATTGGCGGGTGACGAATGGCGAGTGGCGAATAGCGATCCCTTCCATTCGCTACTCGCCATTCGCCACTCGCCTCAATCTCCTGGGTCCTCATCCTGAGATGCCCCGGCAAAGCCGGGGCCTCGAAGGACGCACGACGCATCAGCTGCGCGGATCGTCGCTGACGATGCCGTAAAGCAGATGATCCTGCCAGCGGCCATCGATGCAAAGGTAGCGCCGGGCATATCCCTCACGGGTGAATCCGACCTTTTCGAGAAGGCCGATCGACGCACGGTTGTGCGGCAGGCACGCCGCCTCGACGCGGTGCAGGCGCAGCGTTTCGAAGCAGAAACCGAGCACGGCGCGGACGCCGGCGCTCATGTAGCCCTGGCCGGCATAGCGGGCGCCCATCCAGTAGCCGAGGGCGCAGGACTGGGTGACGCCGCGCTGCACCTGCGACAGGGTGAGGCCGCCGAGCAGCGCCGCGCCGTCCGGGGTGAAGAGGAAGAACGGATAGCCGGTGCCGTCGCGGATATCGCGCTGGTAGCGCCGGATGCGGCGGCGGAAGGCGAGCCGCGACAGCTCGTCGGCCGGCCAGACCGGCTCCCACGGCGCCAGGAAGGCCCGGCTCTCGGCGCGCAGGAAGGCCCATTGCGCGTAGTCCGTCAGCGCCGGCGTGCGCAGCATCACCCGCTCGGCGCGGATGATGGCGCTGGAACTGGCCGGCGGTACGGAACGCAGGAACGCCATCGCGTCGCTCCACTTTCCCGCCGGCCGCCTGTCCTCAGGCCGCCGCGGGGGCGCCGAGCCGTTCGGCGAGGCGGTCATGGGCGATCAGCTTGCCGATCGGCCCGATCGCCGCCAGCGTCGGCGTGCTCGAGGTGAAGATAACATCGGCGAGGCGCCGGACGGAATCCACCGTTACGGCATCGACCAGCGCCACCTGTTCCTCCAGCGGCACCGGGCGGCCGTAGATCAGCATCTGGCGGGCCAGCTGGCCGGCGCGGGCGGTCGGGCTCTCCAGCGCCATCAGCAGGCCGGCGCGCGCCTGCGCCTTGGCGCGGGCGATCTCGTTCTCGCGCAGATCGTGCGCCGCCTTCTCCATCTCGCCGAGAATCACCGGCATCAGCGCGTCGACATGGCTCTCGCCGGTGGCGGCGTGAATGGCGAAGATGCCGCTGTCGACATAGGGCTGGTGGTACGCATAGATCGAGTAGCAGAGGCCGCGCTTCTCGCGCACTTCCTGGAACAGCCGCGTCGACATGCCGCCGCCGAGCGCCGAGGCGAGGATCTGCGCCGTGTAATAGTCGGGCGAGGAATAGGGCCGGCCCTCGAAGCCGAGCACGATCTGCGCTTCCTGCTGGTCGCGCATGACGCGGTTGTCGCCGCCGCCATAGCGCGCCGCCTCAGGCTTCGGCCCGTTGCCGCCGGCAAGGCCGCCGAAGCCCTTTTGCGCCAGCTCGACCACCTCGCCATGCCGGATGGCGCCGGCCGCCGCCAGCACCATGTCGCCGCCGCGATAATGGCGCTCCAGGTAGCTGACGATGGTGTCGCGGTTCATCGCCCGCACCGTCTCCTCGGTGCCGAGGATCGGCCGGCCGAGCGGCTGGTCGGGGAACGTTGTCTCGGAGAACTGGTCGTAGACGAGGTCCTCCGGCACATCGAGCGAGGCGCCGATCTCCTGCACGATGACGTTCTGCTCCAGCGCCAGCTCGTCCGGGTCGATCACCGACCTGGTCAGGATGTCGCTCAGGATATCGACCGCCAGCGGCACGTCCTCCTTGAGGACGCGGGCGTAGTAATGCGTCGTCTCGTTGCTGGTCATGGCGTTGAAATCGCCGCCGACATCCTCGAATTCCTCGGCGATCTGCGCGGCGCTGCGGGTGGTCGTGCCCTTGAACGCCATGTGCTCCATCAGGTGGGCAAGGCCGTTCTCGTCCTGGCGCTCCGAGCGCGAGCCGGCATTGACCCACACGCCGAGCGAAGCGCTCTGCAGGTGGTCCATGCGGTCGGTGACGACCGTCAGGCCGGAGGGGAGGCGTGTGACTTCGACGGACATGAAACGCTATGCCTCTTTGGTGGCGGCGCGGGCCCGCGCCTCGATGAAAGCCTGCACCGCAGCCAAGTCGTTGGGAAGGACGGAGAAAACCTCCGCCCGCTCGGAAAGATCGCTGTAGCCCATCGGCAGCGGCGGCCGATGGCCGGTCGCCGCCTCGACGGCGTCCGGGAACTTGGCCGGGTGCGCCGTCGACAATGTAATCATCGGCACGGCCGGATTCGAGAAGCCGGCCGCAACGTGCCGCGCCACCGCCGTATGCGGGTCGAGGAACAGGTCCTGCGCCGCGAAGGTGCGGCGGATCTCGTCCGCCACCTCGGCCTCGGAGGCGCGGCCGGCGCCGAACAGGGCGCGGATGGCGGCAAGCGGCTTGTCGGCGATGATGAAGGCGCCGCTCTGCGCCAGGCTGTTCATCAGCTGCCGCACGGCATCGCCGTCGCGGTCATAGGCCTCGAACAGCAGGCGCTCGAAATTCGACGACACCTCGATATCCATCGACGGCGAGCTTGTCGGCACGACGCCGTGCGTCTCGTAGCGGCCGCTGTCCAGCGCCCGCGCCAGGATGTCGTTGGCATTGGTGGCGATGACCAGCCGCGCGATGGGGAGGCCCATGCGCTGCGCTGCGTAACCGGCGAAGATGTCGCCGAAATTGCCGGTCGGCACTGTGAAGGACACGGCGCGCTGCGGCGCTCCGAGCGCTGCCGCGGCAGTGAAATAATAGACCGTCTGGGCGACGATGCGGGCCCAGTTGATGGAATTGACCGCCGCCAGCGACAGCCGTTCGGCCAGCGCCCGGTTGCCGAGCACCGCCTTCACCATGCGCTGGCAGTCGTCGAACGAGCCCTCGACGGCGAGGGCATGGACATTGTCGCTGCCGGTGGTGGTCATCTGGCGCTGCTGGAAGGGCGACACGCGGCCCTTCGGGAACAGCACGAAGACATCGACATTGTCCCGCCCGCCAAAGGCATGCGCCGCGGCGCCGCCGGTATCGCCGGAGGTGGCGACGGCGATCGTCATGCGCCGCCTGCGCGCCTTCAGGACATGGTCCATGAGCCGCGCCAGCAGCATCATGGCGTAGTCCTTGAAGGCCAGCGTCGGGCCGTTGGCGAGGTCGAGCAGCCAGTCATTGGGCGCCATCTGCCTGAGCGGCGCCAGCGCCGGCGGCCGGAAGCCGGCATAGGCGTCGGCGGCCATCGCCTGCAGCGCCGCGTCGCCGATCTCGCCGCCGACGAAGCGCGACAGGATCAGCGCCGCCGCCGCGTCATGGCCGATGGCGGCGAAGGCGGCGATCTCGTCGGGCGCGAAGCGCGGCCAGGCCGACGGCATGTAGAGCCCGCCATCGGGGGCAAGCCCGGCCAGCAGCACATCGGAAAACCCGGCCGCCGGCGCCCGGCCACGGGTGCTCACATAGTCCAAGGATGACGCTCCGCGGTTGGAAACGGTTGCAGAGATAGTTGTAGGCGGTTGGAAATTTACGACTGAGGCCGGATCAATCGGGCGAAAGAGGGTTCGGGGCAAGGGGAAAAGACGATTCGCCCGGCCGCCGGTAGGCACGGCCAAGGTGCGTCGGGAAGCCTGGCGCGTTGAAAGCCCGGCACGAGCAGTCCAACCGGACGTGATCCGGTATCGACGCAAACATGGCGGCGCACAGCAAAGGTCGCGCCGGTGCCGTCTCTACCTCTTCTTGTGGGAGAGGTCGGGAGCCTTGGCAAGCGAAGCGAGCCTAGGCGGACGGGTGAGGGGCTGTGCCGCAGGGAATCCTGCCCCGGCGCCGCAGCCTCGTGTCAGCGACGGTGTCCCTCACCCGGAAACGCTCCCGCGTTTCCGACCTCTCCCACAGGGAGAGGTTAGGGCGCGAAGCGCCCGGGCGGCGCCAGCGTCACGGCGGCGGCCGGCCGCCGGGCGCGAGGCCTCTTGTGCTGATGTATTTCACAGGTGCCCTCCCCCTTTGCCCCGTCCTTGCCTCAGGTTCGCCAAAGGCGTGGGTGCTTGCTATAGGACGGCAACTTGAGCGTGGGGAGTGCGGAAGATGGACGGATCCCGATCGGGCGTTTGGGGACGCGGCGTTCGCGGGGCCTTGGCCGGGGGGCTCGTGGCCCTCGTGGCGGGCACCCTGTCGGCCTGCGTCAGCAGCGGCGGCGCCGGCGGGCTGGCGCACCGGCTGTTCGAGTCGCAGCCGGCCGCCGATGCCGAGCCGATCGATCCCAATTATTTCATCGCCGTCAGCCAGTGCCCGGACGTCGATATCCGCAGCGGCACCGAATCGGTCACCGTCTATGACCGGCGCGGCGAGACCGACCCCGCCAATGTCCGCTATCTTGGCTCGATCACCAACACGGCGCGCGAATGCCGCGACGTGGGCGGCCAGCTGACCCTCAAGGTCGGCGTCGAGGGCCGCGTCATCGGCGGCCCGAAGGTGCGGCCCGGCCAGGTGACGGTGCCGGTGCGCATCGCCGTGGTGCGCAACGGCGACAATGTGCTGTTCTCGCAGCTCTACAACGTGCCGGTGACGCTGGCGGCGCCCGATTTCAGCACGCCCTTCGCCTATGTCGAGGAAACCATCGCCGTGCCGATCCCCGGCGCCGGCGACCGGCTGCGCATCTATGTCGGCTTCGACGACAAGGCGCCGCAGGGCCGCCGCAGCCGCGGCTGACGCCGGCCACGATTGACTCTGTTGCGGCGCAAACTATAGCTGCTGCGGCCGGAGAGGAGTCGCGCTCCGGTGCGGCCTCAGTTCGGGCCGGACGACCGCCGGGAGAGCTGGCCCAAAAGGCCGGCGCCGAAGGAGCAACCGCCCCGGAATCTCTCAGGCCGATGGACCGGACGGTCGGCGACACTCTGGAAAGCAGCCGGGCGGCGAGACGCCACGGCTCACCGAAGGAGAAACCGCGGCAGGGCCTGCGACCAGGGCCGTTGCGCGGGAAAGCTCTCAGGTAATCCGACAGAGGGGGCGCGAACGTGGGATAATCCGCGGGCGCGCATATCCACTGTCAGGAGGCGGCCATGGCCGATGCCGGGAGCGATACGCTCGAAAACCTGCGCGAGACGCCGCTGGCGGCGCTGCATCGCGAACTCGGCGGCAAGATGGTGCCGTTCGCCGGCTATGCCATGCCGGTGCAGTACCCTGCCGGCATCCTCGCCGAGCACCAGCACACGCGGACCGCCGCCGGCCTGTTCGACGTGTCGCATATGGGGCAGGCCTTCCTCTGCGGCCCCGATCACGCCACCACCGCGGCGGCGCTGGAAGCGCTGACGCCGGGCGATTTCACCAGCCTCGGGCTCGGCCGCATCCGCTACACGCTGCTGCTCAACGACGAGGGCGGCATCATCGACGACTTCATGGTGACGCGCTCGGCCGACCCGGCCGATGACGGCGCCCTGATGCTGGTCGTCAACGCCGCCCGCAAGGATGTCGACTTCGCCCATATCGCCGCCCACCTGCCGGACGGCGTCGTGCTGCAGCCGGAGCCGAAACGCGCCCTGGTGGCGCTGCAGGGTCCGAAGGCGGCCGAGGTGCTGGCGCGGCATATGCCGGAGGCCGCCGGGCTCGGCTTCATGGCCGCCGCCAGCCTCGCCTTCGACGGCATCGACTGCCATGTCAGCCGCTCCGGCTATACCGGCGAGGACGGCTTTGAGATTTCCGTCGCCGCCGCAGAGGCCGAGGCGCTGTGCCGGGCGCTGCTGGCCGAGCCGGAGGTGATGCCGATCGGCCTCGGCGCCCGCGACTCGCTGCGCCTGGAAGCCGGGCTGCCGCTCTACGGCCACGACATCGACGAGACGACCTCGCCGGTCGAGGCCGACCTCGCCTTCGCGATTCACAAGCGCCGCCGCGAGAGCGGCGGCTTCCCCGGCGCCGAGCGCATCCTGCGCGAGCTGGCCGAGGGCACGAGCCGCCGGCGCGTCGGCATAAGGCCGGAGGGCAAGGCACCGGCGCGCGACGGCACGCCCATCGAGGACGCCGGCCGGACCGTCGGCATCGTCACCTCGGGCGGCTACGGCCCGACCGTCGCGGCGCCGATCGCCATGGGCTACGTGCCGCCCGCCCTCGCCGCCCCGGGCACGGCGCTCAGCCTGCCGGTGCGCGGCCGCGCGCTCGCCGCGACGGTGACGCCGATGCCCTTCGTGCCGCACCGCTACTATCGCAAGCCGACTGCCTAACAGCCGAGAAGCCGAAAGCCATGACGACGCATTACACCAAGGACCATGAGTGGATCCGCCTCGAGGACGGCGTCGCCGTCGTCGGCATTTCCGACTACGCCCAGCAGCAGCTCGGCGACGTCGTCTATGTCGAGCTGCCGGAGGTGGGCAAGAGCCTGACGAAGGGCAGCGAGGCCGCCGTCGTCGAATCGGTGAAGGCCGCCAGCGAGGTCTTCGCGCCGCTCTCCGGCGAGGTCGCCGAGGTCAACGGCGCCCTTGCCGACGACCCGGCGCTGGTCAACCGCGCCGCCGAGAGCGGCGGCTGGTTTTTCAAGGTCAAGGGCGTCAGCGCCGCCGATGTCGAGGGCCTGATGGACGAAGCGGCCTACCAGAGCTTCGTCGCGACGCTGTAACGGCGCCCCGCCAGACCATCGAGGGGGGAAGGGGTCCGGAGCATCGCCCGGACACCGATGCGATTTTCCGGCGGAACCGAAGCGGGGCCGCTGGGGTTTCATGGGCACACCACGCCCCGGAATGAGTCCGGGCCAGAAACGGAGTGTCCCATGAACAACGACATCATCGCCGGCAACTGGAAGCAGCTCAAGGGCAAGGTCCAGCAGCAGTGGGGCAAGCTGACCAATGACGACCTCGACCTCATCGAGGGCAAGCGCACCGAACTGGTCGGCCGCGTCCAGGAACGCTACGGCATCGCCAAGGACGAGGCCGAGCGCCAGGTCGACGACTTCTTCAAGACCAGCCACTGACGCAGCCCGCCCGGACGGGGCGGCCGGCCCGGTCGCGACGGCCCGGCTGACGGCATCCGCAATTGCTGACACGACGGCCGGCCGGGCTGACGCCTGGCCGGCCGGACTGCGTTTCACATCCAGCCGGCGCTCCCCACCCGACCCCGGCTGCGCCGGGGCCACCCTCCCCCTTCGGGTGAGGGATAGGCGCCTCTCTCTGCGGGAACCGCGTTCACATCGGGAAGCGCGCACCCATCCCTCACCGGAACGGGGAGGATGGCGCGCGCCGCAGGCGCGTGACGGGTGGGGACCCACGCCGGGCATGGCGCACCGGCGCTTCCATGGCGGCGCCCATGGCTGAGTTCACCGCCTGCATCCACTGGGCGCGCAACGGCGCGCCTTTCACCGGCGCCGATTACAGCCGCGCCCATGAATGGCATTTCGACGGCGGCGTCGTTGTGCCGGCGTCCTCCTCGCCGCATTCGGTGCCGCTGCCGCATTCGCGCGCCGACGCCGTCGATCCGGAGGAGGCGCTGATCGCCGCGCTGGCGAGCTGCCACATGCTGTTCTTCCTGGCGGTCGCCGCCAAGCGCGGCTACGTGGTCGAGCGCTATGTCGACAATCCGGTCGGCGTCCTCGGCCGCAATGCGCGCGGCCGCACCTATATGGAGCGGGTGACGCTGCGTCCGGCCGTCACCTTCGCCGGCAAGGCTCCCGGCGAGGACGAGATCGCCGCCTTCCATCACCAGTCCCACGACCTCTGCTACATCGCCAATTCGGTCCTCACCGACGTCCGCGTCGAGCCGGCCGGAACGGCGACATCCTGACCCCTTCATCGAGGAGCCGCCCGTTGCGCTACCTTCCCCTTTCGACGCCCGACCGCGACGCGATGCTCGCCCGCATCGGCGTCGCCTCCATCGACGATCTCTTCGCCGACATCCCGCAGAGCGCCCGGCTCGCCGGGCTGGTCGACCTGCCGACGGCGAAGACCGAGCTGGAGGTCGAGCGCCATCTTGGCCGCCTCGCCGGCAAGAACGTCACCGCCGGCTCGGTGCCGTTCTTCGTCGGCGGCGGCGCCTACCGCCACCACATCCCGGCGTCGGTCGACCACCTCATCCAGCGCTCCGAGTTCCTCACCTCCTACACGCCCTACCAGCCGGAGGTGAGCCAGGGCACGCTGCAATATCTCTTCGAGTTCCAGACCCAGGTGGCGCATCTCACCGCCATGGAGGTCGCCAATGCCGGCATGTATGACGGCTCGACGGCGGCGGCCGAGGCGGTGCTGATGGCGCGGCGCGTCACGCGGCGCAGCCGGGCGATCGTCTCCGGCGGCGTCCATCCGCAATACCGCGCCGTCATCGAGACGCTGGCCGGCATGTCGTCGGGCACCGTCACGGCGCTGCCGCCCGATCCGCGCGGCGCCGAGGACATCATCGCCGCCATCACCGACGACACCGCCTGCGTCGTGGTGCAGTCGCCCTCCTTCTACGGCGAGATCATCGACCTGGCGCCGATCGCCGAAGCCTGCCACGCCCGGGGCGCGCTGCTGGTGTCGGTGGTGACGGAAATCGTTGCGCTCGGCGCCATCGAGCCGCCCGGCACGCAGGGCGTCGACATCGTCGCCGGCGAAGGCCAGTCGCTTGGCAATTCTCTTGGTTTCGGAGGGCCTTATGTCGGTCTCTTCGCAACGCGCGAGAAGTTCCTACGGCAGCTTCCGGGCCGCCTCTGCGGCGAGACTGTCGATGCCGACGGCCGCCGCGGCTTCGTACTGACCCTGTCGACGCGCGAGCAGCATATCCGCCGCGACAAGGCGACGTCGAACATCTGCACCAGCTCGGGCCTCTGCGCCCTCGCCTTCAGCATCCACATGACGCTGCTCGGCGAGACGGGCCTGGAGCGCCTCGCAGCGCTCAACCACGCCAGCGCCGTCAGGCTCGCCGACCGGCTGGCGGCGGTTCCGGGCGTCGAGGTGCTGAACGGCACCTTCTTCAACGAATTCACCATCCGCGTGCCGGGCGACGCCGCCGCGGTGGTGGAGAAGCTGGCGGCCGCCGGCATCCTCGGCGGCATCCCGGTGTCGCGCCTCGAGCCCGGCAGGCCGGAGCTCGCCGACCTCATCGTCGTCGCGGCGACGGAAGTGAACACGGAAGACGACCGCGCCGCCTATGCCGCGGCCCTTGCGGAGGTGCTTTGATGCTGAACAACCAGGGTCGTCCGACCGCTCCCGAAGCCGGCTCTTCCGGCGACGAGCGCGGCACCTTCACCGGCAATCGCGGCCTGCAGATCGAGGAAGCGCTGATCTTCGAGACCGGCCGCAACGACGTCACCGGCGTCGATTTCCCCGAGCTGGAAGAAGTCCCGTCGCGGCTCGGCAAGCACGGACGCAGGACCGCCATCGACCTGCCCGGCCTCACCGAGCCGGAGACGATGCGCCATTACGTGCGCCTGTCGCAGAAGAACTACGCCATCGACAGCGGCGTCTATCCGCTCGGCTCGTGCACGATGAAGCACAATCCGCGCCTCAACGAGAAGATGGCGCGGCTGCCCGGCTTCGCCGACATCCACCCGCTGCAGCCGCTCTCCACCGTTGCCGGCGCCGTCGAGCTGATGGCCGAACTCGGCCACTGGCTGATGGAATTCACCGGCATGCAGGCCGTGGCGATGAGCCCCAAGGCCGGCGCGCATGGCGAGCTGTGCGGCATGATGGCGATCAAGGCGGCGCTGGAGGCGCGCGGCGAGACGGCCCGGCGCAAGGTGCTGGTGCCGGAATCGGCGCATGGCACCAACCCGGCGACCGCCGCCCTCCTCGGCTACGAGGTTGTCGACATCCCGGCGCGCGACGACGGCACCGTCGATGTCGAGGCGGTGAAGGCACTGCTGGCGCCGGACGTCGCGGCGATCATGCTGACCAACCCCAACACCTGCGGCCTGTTCGAGCGCGACATCGCTGCCATCGCCGATGCCGTGCACGCGGCGGGGGCCTATTTCTACTGCGACGGCGCCAATTTCAACGCCATCGCCGGCAAGGTGCGGCCGGGCGATCTCGGCGTCGACGCCATGCATATCAACCTGCACAAGACCTTCTCGACGCCGCATGGCGGCGGCGGCCCGGGTGCCGGCCCGGTGGTGCTGTCGGCGGCGCTGGCACCCTTCGCGCCGCTGCCCTTCATCCGCCTGGTGGACGGCAAGCCGGTGCTGGTCGAGACCAACGAGGCCTGCACCGAGGGCGAGACGCCGTTCGGCCGCCTCACCGCCTTCCACGGCCAGATGGGCATGTTCACGCGGGCGATGTCCTACATGCTGTCGCATGGCGCCGACGGCGTCCGCCAGGCGGCCGAGGACGCGGTGCTCAACGCCAATTACGTCCGCGTCGGCCTCGCCGACCTGATGACGCAGCCCTTCGGCACCGGCCCCTGCATGCACGAGGTGCTGTTCGACGACGCCTTCCTGGAAGGGACCGGGGTGACGACGCTCGACTTCGCCAAGGCGATGATCGACGAGGGCTACCACCCGATGACGATGTACTTCCCGCTGGTGGCGCATGGCGCGCTGCTGATCGAGCCGACCGAGTCGGAATCGAAGGCGGCGCTCGACCTCTTCATCGCCACGCTGCGCGACCTCGTCATGCGCGCCCGGGACGGCGACGCCGAGGCCTTCAAGGCCGCGCCGCGCTTCGCGCCGCGCCGCAGGCTGGACGAGACCCGCGCCGCCCGCTCGCCGAAGCTGAAATGGACGCGGCCGGAGCCCTATAGCGAGGCGGCGGAGTAGCCGCCTCCCGGGCCAAAGCCTCGCACGCTCACGGCAGGCGGAGCGTGCCTTCCACCGCCTCGTCGTCGACGGCGAGCGTATAGCGCAGATCCGCGCCCGCAAGGGGCGTCCTGGCGGTCTTGCGGTCGATGACGAGACGGAAGGTCGCCCTGCCGGCACCTTCCGCCACGCGCTGCGCCGCCGTCGGATACCAGTCGGCCGGCGTCTCGACGAAGAGGACGCTGGCCGCCGGTTCCGGCGTGGAGACCTCGATCTCGTATTGCGGCCCGGTATCGTCGCCGCCGGTGCGGCGGATGCCTTCCGCCGCCAGGGCGCCCGGCCGCGGCTTCTCCGGCAGCCATGCCTTGGCCTCGGCGATGATCGAGGCCGCCACCGCCTGGTCGCGCTCGCCGGGCGGCACGGTGACGGCGGCATCGAGATGGACGGGAATGCAGACCTGCTCGCAGACGCCGAGATCGGCGCTGAGGCGCAGGTCGACCGGCTGCGCCGGGTCGGGCACCGCGAGCGACACCGGCAGCGTCACCGCGGCGGTATAGACATTGGTGACGGCGAAGCCGTCGTCGCGCCGCTCCGGCGCCCGGAAGGCGACACGGGCGTCGGCGGCGTTGGCGGAGGCGGAGAAGTCGAGCACCGGGGCGATGCCGGCCTCACCCGGATCGCGCCAGTAGGTGTCCCAGCCGTCGTCGAGGGCGATCTCGATCGCCGCATCGAGGCGGCCATCGGGGCCGATGCCGGCGGCGACGAGGCGCAGGCGGACATGCTCGCCCTCCACCCATTCGCCCATGGCGGCGAAGGCGGGAGCGGGCAGGAGAAGAAGCGGCAGGAGAAGCGTGGCGAAGCGGAACGGCATGTCCGGAGCGTAGTTATGCCCTGTGGCGGCGGCTAGCCGGGGCTCGGCTGGCCGCTTCATTTTGTCGTGAGGCCGAGGGCGGTTTTCTTTTGCCGCCGCGATGCTAGGATTCCCGTCATGGAGCGGCCGAACGAGCAGGGACAGTCAGGCAGGCATGCCAGCAGCCTCGGGAGCGCGTTTCTCGACGGCCAGCTGCTGATCGCCATGCCGGGCATCGGCGACCCGCGCTTCGAGCGGGCGGTGATCTACATGTGCGCCCATTCGCCGGAGGGCGCCATGGGCATCCGCATCAACCAGATCGCGCCGCAGATCACCTTCGCCGAGATCCTCGGCCAGCTCGACATCGAGCCGGCGCCGGGCAGCTTCGGCCACAACATGATCGTCCATCGCGGCGGCCCGGTCGACAGCAGCCGCGGCTTCGTCCTGCACACGGCGGACTATGTCATCGACAATGCGACGCTGGTGATCGAGGACGGGCTGTGCCTGACGGCGACGCTCGACATCCTGCGCGCCATCGTCTCCGGCCGCGGGCCGCGCGACTGCCTGCTGGCGCTCGGCTATGCCGGCTGGATGCCCGGCCAGCTGGAGAAGGAGCTGTCGGGCAATGGCTGGCTGGTGGCGCCGGCGCCGGCAGACATCGTCTTCGATCCGGAGATCGACGGCAAATACGAGCGGGCGCTGGCGCAGATCGGCGTCGATCCGCGCATGCTGTCGGGCGAAGCCGGCCACGCCTGAGATGAAGGCGCCGTAGGGTGGGCAAGCGGCAACTTGCCCACCCTGACAAACCACGACCGGCGCATGACCGCGTGGGCAAAGCTTCGCCTTGCCCACCCTACAAATGCGGTGCGGATGCCTCTGCGCGGCCCTTGCGCAGCGTGGCGCGGGCGAAGGCGGCGAAGACGCCGATGAGGGCCGCCGCCAGGCCGAACCAGGTGATCACATATTGCAGGTGGTTGTTGGGGAAGGTGACGGTCGTCTCGCCGCCCTGCGGCAGGCCGCCCGGCAGCGCCGGATCGTAGCGGGCGTCGATCGTATAGGGCGCCAGAGAGGCCGGCGGCACCTGGAGGAAGGCGCCGATCGTCGCCGGGTCGCGGGTGAACCACATGTTGCGGGCGGTATCGTCGGCCGGCGTGAACCAGTTGCGGCCCTGCGGCGGCCGCAGCAGGCCGGTGACTTCCGTTTCGCCGTCGATCCGCCCCTCCGCCCGCGTCGCCGGGTCCTTGAACGCCTCCGGCACGAAGCCGCGATTGACGATCACCGTCCAGCCGGCATCGGTGACGAAGGGCACCATGACGAAATAGCCCTGGCCGCCGAGCGGTCCGTGCGACTCGGTGAGGGCGGCGAAGACATGCACCTCGCGGTCGTTGTCGTAGCGGCCCTTCACCGTCACCGGCAGGTAGTCGGCGGCATCGAGGTCGAGGCCGGGCCAGGCCTGCGGGCCGGGCGCGGCGACCGGCGGCAGGTGCGTGCGCGTCTCGACGCGGGCGATGAGGTCTTCCTTCCAGGCGAGGCGCTGCAGCTGCCAGGTGCCGAGGCCGCACAGGATGATGACGCCGATCAGCGTGGCGATGCCGGGCGCCAGCAGGCGGCGGAACGGCGAACGGGCGGCCGCGGCCGCCGGGGCGCTGGCGACGGTGGCCACGCCTAGTCCTCCGCGGTGCGGACGCGCCCCTCGGCCGCCCGGGTGCGGTACTGGACGCCGACGAAGAGGCCCTTGAGCGGCCGCAGCAGGCCGACCGCCGAACCGAGGACCAGCGGCGTCCACAGCACCGCGTGGACCCAGAAGGGCGGCGACCAGGTGAACTCGACCAGCAGCGCCAGCCCGACGATCAGGAAGCCGACGATGAGGATGATGAACACCGCCGGTCCGTCGCCGGAATCGGCGAAGCCGTAGTCCTGGCCGCAGACGTCGCAGGCAGGCGCGAGGTCGAGGAAGCCGGAGAACAGCCGCCCGCGGCCGCAGGCCGGGCAGCGGCCGCGCAGGCCCGCCGCCAGCGGCGACGGGCGGGAAGCGGAAGAAGGCGTCGCGTTGGACATCGCATTGCCGGCCGTGCCGGTCACCTGAAGCGTGGCGGCGAGGCCGCCCTGAAAGGTCAAGGCCGCGTCGCGGAATGCGACGCGGCCTTCGATTGCATGGCCGGGCGCGCCGGCGGGTTGTCGACCGGCCTCCGCCGGCCGGCGACTAGTGGTGGATGACGCCGCCCCAGCCGCCCCAGACGTAGATGAAGAAGAACAGGAAGATCCACACCACGTCGACGAAATGCCAGTACCAGGCGGCCGCCTCGAAGCCGAAATGCTGCTTCGGCGTGAAGTCGCCGCGGATGGCGCGGAACAGGCAGACCGCCAGGAAGATGGTGCCGATCAGGACGTGGAAGCCGTGGAAGCCGGTCGCCATGAAGAAGGTGGCGCCGTAGATGCTGCCGCCATAGGAGAAGGCGGCGTGGGCATATTCCCAGGCCTGGACGCCGGTAAAGCAGACGCCGAGGGCGACCGTCAGCGCCAGGCCGCGGATGAGGCCGCGCCGGTCGCCGTGCAGCAGGGCGTGATGCGCCGCCGTGACGGTGGTGCCGGAGGTCAACAGGATCAGCGTGTTGAGCAGCGGCAGGTGCCACGGGTCGAACACCTCGGTGCCCTGCGGCGGCCAGATGCCGCCGGTGAAGGCGACGCGCGCCACCTGCGCCGGATCGTCGGGGTTCAGCGCCGCCTCGAAGAAGGCCCAGAACCAGGCGACGAAGAACATCACCTCGGAGGCGATGAAGAGGATCATGCCGTAGCGCAGGTGCAGCTGCACCACCGGCGTGTGGTGGCCGGCATGCGCCTCGCGGATGACGTCGCGCCACCACACGATCATCGTGTAGAGGACGGCGATGACGCCGGGGGCCAGCCACCAGGGGCTGGCGCCATGCATGAAGGAGATGAAGCCGGCCGCCAGTATCAGCGCCGATACGGCACCCACAACGGGCCATGGGCTCGGATCGACAAGGTGGTAGTCGTGCGGATGCTGGGCGTGAGCCGCGTCGGCCATCATGGTCTCCAGTCTATCGGCGCCGGGTTATTCCCGTGCGCCGGGGTTCCTCCCGTCCCCCGCCGCAGCGGAGGCTGTCTGCGCGCCCCGGAAAACGGGGCGTAAAACTTGTGTCCGCGTCGCTCCTGAGGGAGCGCCGCCCTGCCCTATCCGCCCGGCGCCGGCGCCGGCTCGGCGGCCGCCACCGGCTGGTCGGGCTTGTCCACCGGGTAGAAGGTGTAGGACAGGGTGATCGTGTCGATGCCGTCGAGCGTGTGGTCGTCGGCGATCGACGGATCGACGAAGAACAGCACCGGCATGTCGACCGACTCGCCCGCCTTCAGCGTCTGCTCGGTGAAGCAGAAGCAGGCGATCTTGTTGAAGTAGCCGCCGGCGACCTCGGGCGTGACGTTGAAGATCGCCGAACCGGTGGTGCTGACGTCGTTCTTGTTGTGGGCGCGATAGGCGATCTGCGTCGGCTCGCCGACGCGCACCCGCACCTCGCGCTGCTCGGGCGCGAAATCCCAGCCGAGCGTCTTGGCGATGTTGGCGTCGAAGCGGACGGTGATGACGCGGTCGAGCACATGGTCCGGCGCCGCATCGGCGCGCTGCGTCGTGCCGCCATAGCCGGTCGCCTGGCAGAACAGGCGATAGAGCGGCACGGCGGCGAAGGAGGCGCCGACCATGGCGAAGACGACGCCGGCGGCGACAAGGCCGGTGATGGCCTTGCCCTTGCGCTGCTTGGGATTGGGGTTGTCTGCGGTCACGGTAATGCCTCCTCAGAGAGGCCGGCTCGCCACATCACCGCCCAGGCGGGCGATGGTGATGACGTAGAAAAGGACGGCGAGGGCGACAAGCGCCAGGCCGATGGCGATGGAACGCGCCCGCTGGCGGCGCTTCTGCGCCTCGGTGAGACGGACATTGTCGTCGTCGTTCATGACTGCGGCCACCTCCCGGCTCATGCCAGCCAGCCCGCCAGCAGCTGCACCGCCCGCTCCGCCAGCAGCGCGGCGAACAGCAGGAACAGGTAGAGCAGCGAGAAGCCGAACAGCGCCTTGGCCGGCTTCATCGCCTTGTCGTCATCCTTCATGCGCAGGACGTCGACGGCGCGCCAGATGAACACGGCGCCGAGGACGGCCGAGATGACGCCATAGACCGGCGAGGCGAAGCCCATGAAGAAGGGCAGCATGCCGACCGGGGCAAGGATCAGCGTGTAGATGAAGATGCGCCGGCGGGTCACCGCATGGCCGGCCACAACCGGCAGCATCGGCACGCCGGCGGTGTCGTAATCGTCCGACTTGAACAGCGCCAGGGCCCAGAAATGCGGCGGCGTCCAGAGGAAGATGATGGCGAAGAGCACCAGGCTCTCGATGCTGACCGAGCCGGTCACCGCCGCCCAGCCGACGACCGGCGGCAGCGCTCCGGCCGCGCCGCCGATGACGATGTTCTCCGGCGTCCGGCGCTTCAGCCAGATGGTGTAGATGAAGGCGTAGAAGAAGATGGTGAAGGCGAGCAGCGCCGCCGCGACCCAGTTGGTCGCCAGGCCGAGCACCGCCACCGACCCCACCGACAGCCACATGCCGAACTGCAGCGCCTCGCCGGGCGCGACACGTCCGGCCGGGATGGGCCGCTTGCGGGTGCGGCTCATGACGCGGTCGATATCGGCGTCGTACCACATGTTGAGGGCGCCGGAGGCGCCGGCGCCGACCGCGATGCACAGAAGCGCGATCAGGCCGAGGGCGGGATTGATGCCGCCCGGCGCCATGACGATGCCGACGAAGGCCGTGAACACCACCAGCGACATGACGCGCGGCTTGAGCAGCGCCACGTAGTCGGACACCGGCGCGTCGCGGAATCCCGCAAGCTGGGTGTCGGTGTCGAAGTCGCTGTTCTGGGCGTAGGCCATTGGTCGTCCGGTTCGAGGTTTTGGGGCGCCGGCCGGCAGGCCGGCGCCCGTTGTCATGTCACTTGACGCGCGGCAGCGTCTCGTAGCTGTGGAAGGCCGGCGGTGACGGCAGGTGCCACTCGAGGGTGGTGGCGCCGGCGCCCCACGGATTGTTGCCGGCCTTGCGCTTGCGGGCGAAGGCGTCGAACACGCAGTAGAGGAACACCAGCACGCCGATGCCTGACAGGTAGGAGCCGAGCGACGACACCATGTTCCAGCCCGCGAACACGTCCGGATAGTCGACATAGCGGCGCGGCATGCCGGCGAGGCCGAGGAAGTGCTGCGGGAAGAAGGTCAGGTTGGCGCCGATGAACATCAGCCAGAAGTGAATCTTGCCCAGCGTCTCGTTGTAGAGATAGCCGGTCATCTTCGGGAACCAGTAGTACCAGCCGGCGAAGATGGCGAAGATGGCGCCCAGCGACAGCACGTAGTGGAAGTGCGCCACCACGTAATAGGTGTCGTGAACGGCACGGTCGAAGCCGGCATTGGCAAGCTGCACGCCGGTCACGCCGCCGAGCGTGAACAGGAAGATGAAGCCGATCGCCCACAGCATCGGCGCCTTGAAGTCGATCGAGCCGCCCCACATCGTGGCGACCCACGAGAAGATCTTGATGCCGGTCGGCACGGCGATGACCATCGTCGCGGCGGTGAAATAGGCCTGGGCGCCCACCGAAATGCCGGCCGTGAACATGTGGTGCGCCCACACGATGAAGCCGATGAAGCCGATGGCCACCATCGCATAGGCCATGCCGAGATAGCCGAAGATCGGCTTGCGCGAGAAGGTCGCGATGATGTGGCTGATCATGCCGAAGCCCGGCAGGATCAGGATGTACACTTCCGGATGGCCGAAGAACCAGAACAGGTGCTGGTAGAGCACCGGATCGCCGCCGCCCGACGCCGCGAAGAAGGTCGTGCCGAAATTGCGGTCGGTGAGCAGCATGGTGATGGCGCCGGCCAGCACCGGCAGGGCCAGCAGCAGCAGGAAGGCCGTGACAAGGATCGCCCAGGCGAAGAGCGGCATCTTGTGCAGCGTCATGCCCGGGGCGCGCATGTTGAGGATGGTGGTGATGAAGTTGATCGCCGACAGGATCGACGACGCGCCGGCCAGATGCAGCGAGAGGATGACGCAGTCGATCGCCGGTCCCTGACCGCCGCTCGTCGACAGCGGCGGATAGACGGTCCAGCCGGTGCCGGCGCCGGTGCCTTCGCCACCCGGCAGGAACAGCGAGGTGATGAGCAGGCCGACCGACGGGATCAGCAGCCAGAAGGAAATGTTGTTGAGCCGCGGGAAGGCCATGTCGGGCGAGCCGATCATCAGCGGCACGATCCAGTTGCCGAAGCCGCCGATCATCGCCGGCATGACAACGAAGAACACCATGATCAGGCCGTGCGCCGTCACGAAGACGTTGAACAGGTGCGGATCGGCGAAGATCTGCATGCCCGGCGCCTGCAGCTCGGCGCGCATCATGATCGACAGAACGCCGCCGACCAGGCCCATGATCACCGCAAACACAAGGTACATCGTGCCGATGTCCTTGTGGTTGGTCGAATAGAGCCAGCGTTTCAGGCCGGTCGGGTGATCATGGGCGGCGTGACCATGATCACTATGCGCCACCTCGGTGTGCGCCGTCGTGCTCGCCATTTTTTATCGTACTCCCTCAGTCGATCTGGCCGGGGCCCCCAGCCGTCGATTTCTTTCTCCCGGCCGACCTGACGCGGCCTCTAGTTCTGTGCGACCCTTGCCCCGCCCGCCTGGGTGCTGGCCTGGCGTTCGGCCTCCCAGGTATCGAGCAGGTCGTTGCCGGCATCCGGATCGGTCGCCGCCGTCTCCACCCACTGGTTGTAGTGGTCCTGGCTGACGACGCGGATCTCGATCGGCATGTTGTAATGGTTGCTGCCGCAGAGCTCCGAGCACTGGCCGTAATAGGTCCCCTCGCGCTCGGCCTGGAACCACATCTCGGTAATGCGGCCCGGCACCGCGTCGATCTTCATGCCGAAGGCCGGCAGGGCGAAGGCATGGATGACGCCGCTCGGATCGGCGGTGGCCTGCAGGCGGACGACCGTGTTGACCGGCACCACCATCGGATAGTCGACCGCCAGCAGGCGGGGCCGCGTCTGCAGCCGGTCGTCGCCGTCCGGGATCGGGTTGGAATAGAGCTCGATGCCGCTGTCCGGATAGTCATAGACCCAGTACCACTGGTTACCCGTGGCCTTGATGGTCAGAGCCTTGTCCGGATCGTAGTCGGCGACGGCGCGCGCCGGATCGTACTGCGCGAAGAGCAGCGAGAAGGACGGGATGGCGATGCCGACCAGGATGAGCACCGGGACGACGGTCCACAGCACCTCGATCAGCGAATTGTGCGACGTCTTGCTCGGCACCGGATGGCGGCGCGCATTGAAGCGGATGATGCACCAGCCGAGCAGGGCGAGAACCAGCAGCAGGATCGCCGCCAGGATGACCTGCAGCCAGGAATTGAGGTTCCTGATCTCGTGCATGATCGGCGCCGCCGCCGGCTGGAAATAGACCTGCCAGTCGCTGAGCCCCTCGACCACCGGCTTGGCCGCCGGCGCTGCGGCGTCCTGAGCCATGGCGGCGGCCGGCAGGAACGCCAGACCGGCAAGCCCGAAAGCCCAGCCACGGACGCGATCCATCCAGCCGCGGGCGCGATCCATCCGGGCGCGATCCATCGAGGTGCGATCGATATGCGTGCTCAAAACCCAGTTCCTCCCATGCCCCAGTCCTCGGCGTGCCGGCTCCATCTGGCGGGCCAGCCGTCATGCGCCATCGCGGATAGCCGACCGGCCCTGCCGCCGCAAGTCTGCGCAGCGGCCAATGGCCCCATTGCGCAACCGTTGCCGCAACACAGCGCCGGTCGTTGCACGCCCTGCCGCAACAGTATAGGCGGACGGCAAGAGGCAGCCATGCGACGTTTTGCAGTCGGTCGCGGGGCTGAGAAACCACATGCCCCCTGGGGCTGCAATGCGTGAAAAAGGCGCCGGATGCGGCAAAATTGCACTCTGCGGCGCCGAATCGCCTTAAGGCGGCCTCGGTCGCGGCAAATATCCGCTGCCGGAACAGCGCCGGCGGCGCGCCGCCGAACTTGAAAACGGAGCCTGCCGTCCCATGCGCGGCAGCGGAAATACAGCCGGGACAAGGAAGACAGCCGGGATGACGAAGATACTCGGGATGATCCGGCGCCGCGGGATCCGGCGCCATGCGATCCGGCGCCACGCCCTGCCGCTCGCCCTCGTGCTCTGCGGCCTGGCCGGCCCGGCGCTGGCGCAGGGCGAGGTCCGCGCCACCCACGGCGACTGGGTGGTGCGCTGCGACACGCCGGCCGGCGCCTCGACCGAGCAATGCGCCCTGACGCAGACGGTGCTGGCGGAGGATCGCGACAATATCGGCCTCAACGTCATCGTCCTGAAGACTGCCGACCAGAAGGCGCGGCTGCTGCGCGTCGTGGCGCCGCTCGGCGTCGCCCTACCCTACGGCCTCGGCCTCACCATCGACGGCGAGAATATCGGCAGCGTCAATTTCGTGCGCTGCCTGCCGGAAGGCTGCGTCGCCGAGGTGATCCTGGAGGACGCCCTCCTCACCCGGCTGCGCAACGGCACGACCGCCACCTTCATCATCTTCCAGACGCCGGAGGAAGGCATCGGCATCCCGGTGTCGCTGGCCGGCTTCGGCGAAGGCTTCGACGCATTGCCGTAAAGGGCTGAGGGCGGGATTGAGCGGCGGCGCGATCTCCCGACCGGCGCTCCCCACCCGACCCCGCCGGAGGCGGGGCCACCCTCCCCCTTCGGGTGAGGGATAGGCGCCTTTTCTTGCCAGGGACGGCCTCCATCATCGGGAAGCGTGCACCCATCCCTCACCGGCACGGGGAGGGTGGCGCGCGCCGAGGGCGCGTGACGGGTGGGGAGCGCCGCCGGGCGTCACGCACCAGCGCCGGCATCACGACTCCCCAATAGCACGCCGCCACCGTCCCCCTTGGAACGCGGCGGCGCGGCGGCCATATTGGCTTTTTCCTCTTCCCGCCCCCTCCCGGAGAAACGCCATGACCGATTCCGTGATCAGCCTGCTCGACCGGGCCGGCATCGATACCGAAGCGGCGCGGCGCCGGGTGGCGGATGCGCTCGACGGCGCCGATGATGGCGAACTGTTCCTCGAATACACCCAGTCCGAAGGGCTGATGTTCGACAATGGCCGGCTGAAATCCGGCACCTTCGATACGCGCCAGGGCTTCGGCCTGCGCGCCATTGCCGGCGAGGCCGCCGGCTATGCCCATTCCGGCGAGCTGTCGGAGGACGCCATCCGCCGCGCCGCCGAGGCCGTCGAAGGCGTCAAGCGCGGCTATAGCGGCACCTATGCGGCGCCGCCGCCCCGCACCAACCGCTCGCTCTACAATGACGAGAACCCGCTCGGCGCGCCGACCTTCGAGGAGAAGGTGAAGCTGCTGGAGCGCATGGACGCCTATGCCCGCGCCAGGGACCCGCGCGTGCGGCAGGTGTCGGTGTCGCTCGCCGGCTCGTGGCAGGTGGTGGAGATCCTGCGCGCCGACGGCACGCTGGTGCGCGACGTGCGGCCGATGGTGCGCATCAACGCCATAGTGGTGGTCGGCAGCGGCGACCGCCAGGAGACCGGCTCCTTCGGCACCGGCGGCCGCGAGGGCTTCGGCCAGTTCGTCGCCACCGACAGCTGGCAGCCCACGGTCGACGAGGCGCTGCGCCAGGCGCTGGTCAATCTCGACGCGGTGCCGGCGCCGGCCGGGACGATGGACGTCGTGCTCGGCCCCGGCTGGCCGGGCATCCTCATCCACGAGGCCGTCGGCCACGGCCTCGAGGGCGATTTCAACCGCAAGAAGCAGAGCGCCTTTTCCGGCCTCCTCGGCCAGCAGGTGGCGGCCAAGGGCGTCACCATCGCCGATGACGGCACCATCAACGCCCGCCGCGGCTCGCTCAATGTCGACGACGAGGGCACGCCGACCAACAACACCGTGCTGATCGAGGACGGCGTCCTGGTCGGCTACATGCAGGACCGCCAGAACGCCCGGCTCATGGGCATGCGTCCGACCGGCAACGGCCGGCGCCAGTCCTATGCGCATCTGCCGATGCCGCGCATGACCAATACGATCATGCTCGGCGGCAGGGACGACCCGGCCGAGATCCTCGCCTCGGTGAAGGACGGCATCTATGCCGTCTCCTTCGGCGGCGGCCAGGTCGACATCACCTCGGGCAAATATGTCTTCCAGTGTACCGAGGCGTACCGGATCGAGAACGGCCGGCTCGGCCCGGCGATCAAGGGCGCCATGCTGATCGGCAACGGCCCGACCGACCTGCACCGGGTCAGCATGATCGGCAACGACATGGCGCTCGATCCGGGCATCGGCACCTGCGGCAAGAACGGCCAGGGCGTGCCGGTCGGCGTCGGCCAGCCGACCATGCGCATCGACCAGATCACCGTCGGCGGCACCGCCACGCGGTAAGGACGGTGCGTCCTTCGAGGCGCGGCGCCGTAGGGTGGGCATGCGCCGGCAGGCGCTTGCCCACGCGGCCGAGCCGGTGACCGCGTGGGCAAGGCTTCGCCCTGCCCACCCTACGGTGCTGCCCTGCATGCAATGCCGGGCGGTGCACTGGCGGCGGCTCCGGCAAAGGCGCATTTTGTCGTCCGGGCGCATTGCGGGGCGCCCCTAGCCACATTGCGGGGAAACCATGGCCGTTGAAACCGCCACCGGGATCGACCTCGGCCAGACTGTCGCGCTGCTCGGCGCCGCCGTCATCGCCGTGCCGATCTTCAAGCGCCTCGGCCTTGGCTCGGTGCTCGGCTATCTCGCCGCCGGGCTGGTGATCGGCCCGTTCGGCCTCGGTCTCATCGCCGACGCCGAATCGACGCTGCACATCGCCGAGCTCGGCGTGGTGATGCTGCTGTTCATCATCGGCCTGGAGATGAAGCCGTCGCGGCTGTGGACGCTGCGGCGCGACATCTTCGGCCTCGGCGTGGCGCAGGTGCTGTTCTGCGGCGCCCTGCTCACCGTCGTCGGCCTCATCGGCGGCCTGTCGCCGGCCGTCGCCTTCATCGCCGCCGCCGGCTTCACCCTCTCCTCGACGGCGATCGTCCTGCAGATCCTCGACGAGCGCGGCGAGACAACCGAGCCGCACGGCCAGCACATCGTCTCCATCCTGCTCCTGGAAGACCTCGCCATCGTGCCGCTGCTGGCGATCCTCGCCTTCCTGGCGCCGGGCGGCGAGGAAGGCGTGCCGCTGTGGATTATGGCGCTGACGGCGGTCGGCGCCATTGTCGGCCTGGTCTTCGCCGGCCGCTACATCCTGACGCCGCTGTTCTCCATCATCGCCGCCAGCCAGGCGCGCGAAGTGATGACCGCAGCGGCGCTGCTGCTGGTGCTGGGCGCCGCACTGGCGCTGGAGGCCGGCGGCCTGTCGATGGCGATGGGCGCCTTCGTCGCCGGCGTGGTGCTGTCCGATTCGAGCTTCCGCCACCAGCTGGAAGCCGACATCGAGCCGTTCCGCGGCCTGCTGCTGGGGCTGTTCTTCCTCAGCGTCGGCATGTCGCTCGACCTGTCGGTGATCGCCGCCGACTGGCCCATGGTGCTGCTGGCGGTGGTCGCCTACATGGCGGTCAAGGCGTCCGGCATCTATGTCGTCGCCCGCCTCTTTCGCTCCAGCCATGCCGACGCGCTGCAGCGCGCCTTGCTGCTGGCGCAGGGTGGCGAGTTCGCCTTCGTCCTCTATACCGCCGCCGGCACCGCCGGGCTCTTCGAGCCGCGCCTCCTCGCCATTCTCGGCGCCGCAGTGATCATCTCCATGGCGCTGACGCCGCTGGCGCCGATCGTCGTGCGCCTGCTGCTGCCGAAGCCGAAGGAGAATTTCGACGGCGTCGAGAAGGCGCGCGGCCTCTCCGGCACGGTGCTGCTCGTCGGCTTCGGCCGCTTCGGCCAGATCGCGGCGCAGTTCCTTGTGGCGCGCGGCGTCGACCTGACGGTCATCGATTCCGACACCGACATGATCCGCAGCGCCGCCCGCTTCGGCGCCAAGATCTATTACGGCGACGGCACGCGGCTCGACGTGCTGCGCGCCTCCGGCGCCGGCACCGCCAAGGCGATCATCGTCGCCATCGACGACAAGGAGGCGGCGACGCGCATCACCGAGCTGGTGCGCGAGACCTTCCCGCTGGCGCAGCTCTTCGTGCGCGCCTATGACCGCGGCCACGCCATCAGCCTGGTCAAGCTCGGCGTCGACTATTACGTGCGCGAGACCTTCGAATCTGCCATGGCGCTCGGCGAGGCGATCCTGCCGGCGCTCGGCTTCAGCGACGAGGAAGCCGCCGCCACCGCCGCCGAGGTGCGCCGCCGCGACAACGAACGGCTGCGGCTGCAGATCCTGGAAGGCAGCGACCTCGCCGGCCGCGACTTCACCTTCCGCCCCGGCCCGGTGCCGGTGCCGTTGACGCCGCCCAAGAGCCAGGGCCGCGCCCTCAACGAGGAAACCGCCGTGGTCACCGACCCGGCGGCGGGCGAGCCGGCGGAGCCGGCCAGCCGATAGGCTGAGCAGGGCATTGCCGCCGCTTCCTTTGTGCATGGAAACGGAATGCACTCGCCTCCCCTTCGAATGGCACGCCCACACCCAAGCTGCGTCATGCCTGGGCGCAGACCCGGGCATCCACGCGAACACCGGCGGTGCAGGAATGGGCGCCTCGCTGGCGCATTTCGTTGTGCAAAAGCAGTGTTCGCGTGGATGGCCGGATCAAGTCCGGCCATGACGCCTGTGAGGCGGCGATGGCAGTGTGAAGCGCCCCAGCGGTGGCGATGCAGGGCGTGCAAACCGCCGGCGGCGCTCCTGACCCGGCACCGCCGCGAGCAGAGCACTCCACCCATCGCCGGCTGTGATGGACGGGCTGCGTCCTTTTGATTGGACGCGGCGCGGTATTGCGTATCTGTTCCGCCGCTTTCCGCAGCCGCCAACCTTGGGAGAGCATCATGGCCGGCATCGTCACCGGCAAGATCCTGATCGACTGGGGCTACAGCCCCGGACCGTGGTTCCCCGCCGCTATCGAGGCGGCGCGCCGGGCCGAGGCGGACGGGCGCGATGCCCGCGCCGCGGTGGCGGAGATCGCTCCGAAGCCGGTCGAGCCCATGCCGCCGCGCCCGGCCGGTGCGCTCGGCTATGCCCGGCTGATCGAGCCGGGGGGCGAGGACGAGCTCCGCAATGTCGAGGCGGTGACGCGTACCATGGACGAGCTGATGCGCGTGCCGACGGTGCGCGCCGGCGCCGTCATGCCCGATGCCTGCCCGGCGGGGCCGGTCGGCACGATTCCGGTCGGCGGCGTCGTGGCGACCGAGAACGCCATCCATCCCGGCATGCATTCGGCCGACATCTGCTGCTCCGTGGCGATCTCCATCCTCGGCCATGCCGATCCGAAGAAGGTGCTCGACGCCGGCATGGCGCTGTCGCATTTCGGCGGCGGCGGGCGCGCGTCGGACCGGACCGTTCCGGTGCCGGATGCGGTGATGCAGCCCTTCGACGCCAACCCGTTCCTGAAGGGGCTGGTCGGCGCGGCGCGGACGCATTTCGCGACGCAGGGCGACGGCAACCACTTCTTCTATGTCGGCCGCCTCGGCTCGACCGGCGAGGTGGCGCTGGTGACGCATCACGGCTCGCGCGGCCCCGGTGCCCTTCTCTACAAGGCCGGCATGACTGTTGCGGAGCGGACGCGGCAGCGTCTGTCGCCGGAAACGGCGCCGGGCAATGCCTGGATTGTCGCCGAGAGCCGCGAGGGTGAAGATTACTGGGCGGCGCTGCAGGCGGTGCGCGGCTGGACCAAGGCGAGCCATTTCGCCATCCACGACCTCGTCGCGGCAGGGCTCGGCCTTGGCGTGCGCGACCGCTTCTGGAACGAGCACAACTTCATCTTCCGCAAGAGCGACGGGCTGTTCTATCACGCCAAGGGCGCCACCCCGGCCTTCCCCGGCTTCGCCGCCGACGACAGCGGGCTGACGCTCATCCCGCTCAACATGGCGGCGCCGATCCTGATCACCCGCGGCCGCAACGACCCGGCGGGGCTCGGCTTCGCGCCGCATGGCGCCGGGCGCAACTTCTCGCGCAGCGAGTTCTTCCGCCGCCATGCCGGACGGCCGCCGGCGGAGATCGTCGCGGCCGAGGCGCCGGGGATCGACGTGCGCTATTTCTGCGGCGTGCCGGACATCTCCGAGTTGCCCAGCGCCTACAAGGACGCCGCCTCGGTGCGCGCCCAGGTGGAGCGCTTCGGGCTCGCCAGGATCGTCGACGTGGTCGAGCCGATCGGCAACATCATGGCCGGCGACTGGCAGCGCGACGCGCCCTGGCGGAAGAAGCAGGCGCACAAGCGCGCGGCGGAGGAGCGGCGGGACGAGCGCCGGCGGTAAGGCGATGACGCTGCCGGGATGTCGGGACCATGCCCGGCGGCGCTCCCCACCCGACCCCGCCTGACGGCGGGGCCACCCTCCCCGTTCCGGTGAGGGATGGGCGCCCTTTTCTTGAGGGACAGCATCCGGCATCGGGAGGTGCGCACCTATCCCTCACCGGAACGGGGAGGGTGGCGCGCGCGAAGCGCGTGACGGGTGGGGAGCGCCGGTGCAGGACGAGACGCCGCTCTATGGATAAAGCCGCTGGCTTTCCCAGCCGCCGTCCTCGGTCGGCGTGAAGCGGTAGCGGTCGTGCAGGCGGAATTCGCCGTCGTGCCAGAACTCGATCGAGGCCGGGATCACCCGGTAGCCGGTCCAGTAGTCCGGGCGCGGGATGTCGTCGTCGCCGAAGCGCTCGGTCCAGGACAGCACCGCCTCCTCCAGCACGGCCCGCGAGTCGAGCGGCCGCGACTGCGCCGAGGCCCAGGCGCCGATGCGGCTGAGGCGGTGGCGCGACTGGAAATAGGCGTCGGCCTCGGCGGCGGTCACTTCCTCGACGCGGCCGCGGACGCGCACCTGGCGGCGCAGCGATTTCCAGTGGAAACACAGCGCCGCCACCGGGCTGGCGGCCAGTTCCCGGCCTTTGACACTGTCGCGGTTGGTATAGAAGATGAAGCCGCGGGCATCGTGGCCCTTGAGGAGGACCATGCGGACATCGGGCAGCCCGTCGTCGCCTTCCGTCGCCAGCGCCATGGCGTTGGCGTCGCTGGGTTCGGAGGCCTCGGCGTCGGCAAGCCACGCCGCAAAAAGGGCAATCGGGTCCGCCCCTTCGCCGAAGTCATGATTCATTAAGGAACTCTTCCCAGTATGGTGACCGGCCAGTTACCGAGACGAGTATCGATGCGGCGCACGCACCCTGCAACTGCTGTTCGGCATGTCACCCTTGCGGCGATCGCGCTGCTGGCCCTGGCCGGCTGCAGCCGCGTCGGGCTGCCGATGGGCGCCGCGGAGATCGCCAGCGGCGCTGCCGCGACGCCGGTTCCGGCTGCCCAGGCGACCCCGGCGGCCGCCCTGGCGCTGGCCAGCGGTACCGACGGCGTCGAGCCCTCCGACTGGGAAGCCATCCGCCGCACCGTCGAGCGCACCCTCTCCGGCACCTCGGTCGGCACGGCGGTGCCGTGGTCCAACCCGCTCACCGGCTCCAGCGGCACGGTGACGGCGCTCTCAGACGGGCCGGACTGCCGCGCCTATACCGCCTCGCTGAGCGACATGCGCGGCGTGCGCCGCTACCAGGCCGAAGCCTGCAAGCAGGACGACGCCACCTGGCGCTTCACGTCCATCGTCCCGGAAGACTCCCAGCTCCTCTAGGCCTCTCCCAGGCACCGATCACGTTCGCGCCAGTGCAGGCTTTTGGCCTTGCGCTGCTGGAATCCATTCCTATGCGCGACCATATGAGGCCGGCGGTGTTATTCTCTCCGTCAATCCAGCCTGCCAAGGTGTCTTTCCATGCGTGATCCCTACGAAATCCTCGGCGTGTCCCGTGCGGCAAGCGCTGCGGAGATCAAGAAGGCGTTCCGCAAGCTCGCCAAGAAATATCATCCCGACCAGCATCCCGACGATCCGAAGGCGAAGGAGAAATTCGCCGAGGTGAACACCGCCTACGAGATCGTCGGCGACAAGGACAAGCGGGGGCAGTTCGACCGCGGCGAGATCGACGCGGAGGGCAAGCCGCGCTTCCAGGGCTTCGAGGGATTCGATCCGGGCGCCTTCCGCAGCGCCGGCGGCGGCGCGGGCGGGCCCGGCGGGGCGCGCACCTTCCGCTGGTCGACAGGCGGCCAGCGCGGCGGCAGCGACTTCTCCACCGACGACCTGCTCAACGAGATCCTCGGCGGGTTCGGCCGCCGCGCCGCCGGCGAGGCGCCGCGCGGTGGCGGTGCCCGCGGCGGCACCGGCCGCGGCCAGGACGCCATGGCCGCCGTCGCGGTGACGCTGGAGCAGCTGGCCCGCCACGAGAAGGTGCGCGTCGACCTGCCGACCGGCCGCACCGTCGAGCTGACGGTGCCGGCCGGCACCGGCGCCGGCCAGCAGATCCGCCTCAAGGGCCAGGGCTATCCCTCGCCGCTCGGCGGTCCCAATGGCGACGCGCTGGTGACGGTCGAGTTCGTGCCGCATCCGCGCTTCCGTGTCGAAGGCGCCGACCTCCGGCTCGAGCTGCCGGTGTCGCTCGACGAGGCGGTGCTCGGCGCCAAGGTGCGCGTGCCGACGCTGGAAGCGCCGGTGACGATGACGGTGCCGGCCAATTCCTCCAGCGGCCGCGCCCTGCGCCTCAAGGGCAAGGGCCTGCCGCGCGCCGACGGCACCCGCGGCGACCTCCTGGTGTCGCTGCGCATCGTCCTGCCGGAGAAGCCCGATGCCGAGCTGCAGGCGCTGATGCAGCGCTGGCGCGACGGCGACCGCACCGACGTGCGGCGCGAATTCGAGAGCTGACGGGCGGCTAGTCGAACGGCTTGCCGAGGACGGCCAGCGACTGGCCGAAGGCGAAGGGCGGGATCGTCCGGCCGAAGAGGCCGTTCATCGCCGGCGACGGCCGGATGCCGACCTCGTTGCCCGGAATGATCGTGTGGCAGGTCATGTCGAGCATCTTCGCCCAGGCGCGCACGGTGTCGGCGGTGAAGAAGATGTTGAGGATGTCCGGGTCCTTGCCGGCCCGGGCCCGCTCGGTCATGGCGATGAAGATCGACCGCATCACCTCCAGCGAAATGTCGAGGAAGGAGAGGACGATGCGGCCGCCGGGGCGCAGCACCCGCCGCGCCTCGGAGAGGTAGACGAAGAACTCCTCGTTGAGGAGATGCGTGCCGACGGAGAAGAACGCCACGATGTCGGCGACGCTGTCCTCGAGGGGAATGAGAACGCCGCTGACATGGACGAAGGCGAAGTCCGGCCGGCCGCAGGTCTGCCGGGCATAGTCGACCATGGCGCCGCTGACATCGGTGCCGAGATAGCGCAGCTTCGGCAGCAGGGCGGCACGCCGCGCCAGGCGGCCCGAGCCGCAGCCGATATCGACGAGGAACTGGCCGTCGCGCAGGCCGAAATGGTCGAGCACGACGAGTTCGAGATCGCCGACGCTGTCGTCGCCGCCGACCAGCGCCTCCATCGCCTTGTCGAGCGGCAGGCGCGCCAGCGTGGCGCTGGTATAGGCCTCGTAGGAGCGCGCGTAGCGCGGCAGTTCGTCGGTCATTTTCTGCCAAACCCCGCCTCGTGGCTGCCGAACCGCCGGCCGGGACAGATAATCAGCAGGAAAAGTGCCGTTCAAGCGCCCGGCAGGAGCGGCCGTGTCAGGAGCGCGGCGCTGCCGCTCGCCGCAGCCGGTCGTTGATCGCCTCGCCAAGGCCCTCGGCGGGGATCGGCATGGCGGCGATCGGCGCGCCGGCGCTGTCGAGATTGCGCAGCGCCGCGAAGAGGCGGATCGCCGCTTCCGTCACATCGCCGGCGGGGCTGAGATTCTCTATCGCCACGGCTTTCGCGGCGCCGGGCGGCAGGTCGGGGCCGAAGGCGAGCAGCGATTCCCCCGGCCGAACCGCATCGCTGCCGAGCCGCAGCGGCACGGACGGCGCGTAATGGCTCGCCAGCATGCCGGGCGACACCGGCGCGGCAGCGTCCTCGGCGGGGAGGCCGCCGAGCGGGCCGCCGAGCACGGCGGCGATCGCCTGGCGCGGCACGGCGCCGGGCCGCAACAGCACGACGCCGCTCGGACCGGGCGCGACGATCGTCGATTCGAGGCCGAGCGGCGACGGGCCGGCATCGAGCAGCACCGCCAGCGCGTCGCCGAGATCGTCGAGGACATGCGCCGCCAGGGTGGCGCTGACATGGCCCGAACGGTTGGCGCTCGGCGCCGCCACCGGCACGCCGGCCTCCTCCAGGAGAGCGCGCGTCACCGGATGCGCCGGCAGGCGTAGCGCCACGGTCGGCAGGCCGGCGGTGGCGATGTCGGCGATGGCCGCCTCCGGCCGGCGCGGCAGCACCAACGTCAGCGAGCCGGGCCAGAAGGCGCCCGCAAGCGCCGTGGCGGCGGCATCGAAGACGGCAAGCTCCTGCGCCGCCGCCAGCGACGGCACATGGACGATCAGCGGGTTGAAGCGCGGCCGGCCCTTGGCGGCATAGATCGCGGCGACGGCTGCGCCGCTGGAGGCGTCGGCGGCAAGGCCGTAGACAGTCTCCGTCGGCATGCCGACCAGGGCGCCGCGCCGCAGCGCCGCCGCCGCCTCGCGCAGGCCCGGCCCGCGCCGGGCCGGATCGTTCATGTCGAAAACGAGAGGCATCGTCGCTCCTTCGCGGCGGCTTGTGAGCCCCCGGCGGCGGCGCCGTCAAGGGGCCGGCAGCGCATGAATTCCGCCCGTTTCGTGCATCGGTGCGGTATCGACGGGTTGCACTTGAACCCCAGTTCGCCCAAAACCTTGCCGTTTCCCGCTCGGGGCGGCGCAAGGACCAAGCAATGACTGATCTGGTGCGGGTTGAGACGTCCGGTTACGTCCAGACGATCCGCTTCGACCGGCCGGAGCGACAGAACGCCCTCACCGGACTGATGCTCGATGCCACCTCCGACGCGCTGGTGCTGGGCGACGAGAATCCGCGCATCCGCGCCTTCGTCCTCGCCGGCACGCCCGGCGCCTTCACCATCGGCAGCGACATCGGCGAATTCCGCGAATATGCCGAGAGCGGCATGGTGACGCCGACCTCGGTGCGCTTCCTGAAGACGCTGGCGATGGTCGAGAAGCCGGTGGTGGCAGCCGTCGACGGCCTGGCGGTCGGCATCGGCGCCATCCTGCTGCTGCATTGCGACTATGTCGTCGCCAGCGAATGGTCGGCCTTCTCCGTGCCGCTGATCGAGATGGGCCTGCCGTCGCAGGGCGCCGCGACGCTGCTGGCGCCGCGCATCATGGGCAGCCATGCGGCGTTCGAGTTCCTCGTCATGGGCGAGACGCTCGACGCGCCGCGGGCCCGGGAGATCGGCCTCGTCAACCGCGTCGTGGCGCCGGAGATCGTCGAGGAGACAGCGCTCAACGCCGCCGAGCTGATCGCCAGCCGGCCGCCGGAAGCGGTGCGCCTCGCCCGCCAGATGATGCGCGGCGACCGCCGCGACGTGGTGGCGCGCATCAACGCCGAGGCCTCCGCCTTCCCCGACCTGCAGCACTCGCGCGAGGCGCGCGACGCCTTCGACGATTTCATCAACGCCAATCGCGACGCCGGCTGAACGCTTTGCCGCTTTGCGTCCCGGCCGGCCGGCATGGCAGGCTGGGGCGACTCGCCCGCAGGCTCGGCCATCGTGACCACCCTCCTCGTCAGCCATCCGCTATTTGCGGAGCATCTCGTGCCGCCCGGCCATCCGGAGCGGCCGGACCGCATCCGCGTCGTGACGGAGACGCTGGAGGAGCCGGAATTCGCCGCCTTGCGGCGTGACGAGGCGCTTGCCGCCGATCTCGATTCGGTCGCCGCCTGCCATCCACTCGCCTATCTGGAATCGCTGCGCCGCTACGTGCCGCCGGACGGCCTGCGGCAGCTCGACCCCGACACCTTCGTGTCGCCGAAGAGCTTCGACGTCGCCATGCTGGCGGCTGGCGCCGCCTGCCAGGCGGTGGACGACGTGATGATGCGCGTCGCCGACAATGCCTTCTGCGCCGTGCGGCCGCCCGGCCATCATGCCGAGCCGACGCAGGCGATGGGCTTCTGCCTCCTCAACAGCGTCGCCATCGCCGCCCGCCATGCGCAGAAGCGGCATGGCGCCGAGCGCGTCGCCATCGTCGACTGGGACGTCCATCACGGCAACGGCACGCAGGCGATCTTCCAGACCGATGCCAGCGTCCTCTATGCCTCGACGCATCAGATGCCGCTCTTTCCCGGTACCGGCGCGGAGAGCGAGACCGGCGTCGGCAATATCGTCAACGCGCCGCTGCCGCCGGGCGCCGGCGGCCAGCTGTTCCGCGAGGCCTTCGCCGACCTGATTCTGCCGGCGGTGGACCGCTTCGCCCCCGACCTGATCCTCATCTCCGCCGGCTTCGACGCCCATAGACGCGACCCGCTGGCGGAGATGAATCTCGACGAGGCGGATTTCGCCTGGGCGACGGAGCGGGTGATGGAGGCGGCGGCGCGCCATTGCGGCGGCCGCATCGTCAGCGTCCTGGAAGGCGGCTACGACCTTGCCGCGCTCGCCGCCTCGGCGGCGGCGCATGTGCGGACGCTGATGGGCTGAGTTGCCAAAGCCGCCGGAACGGCCGACATAGAGGCGGCACCAGACAGGGGACAGCATGCCCGACGACGCCCTTCCGCCGATCAAGGACCTCACCTTCGAGAAGGCTCTGGCCGAGCTCGAAACCATCGTGACGCGCCTGGAACGGGGCGACGTGCCGCTGGCCGAATCGGTGGCGATCTACGAGCGCGGCGAGGCGCTGAAGCAGCATTGCGAGACGCTGCTGCGCGAGGCGGAAGCCCGCGTCGAGCGCATCCGCATCGGCAGCGACGGCCGCGCCGCCGGCAGCGAACCGCTGGACCCTGAATAAGGCGGCAGGCTAGCTTCCGCTTACGGTAAGGCCTGGCCGTACCGGCGGCTCCTCATCCTGCACCGGCGCTCCCCACCCGACCCCGGCTCGCGCCGGGGCCACCCTCCCCGCAAGCGGTGAGGGATGGGCGCCTCCTTCGGTGAGGGAGGTACCCCATGGGGAAGCGCGCACCCATCCCTCACCGGAACGGGGAGGGTGGCGCGCGCGAAGCGCGTGACGGGTGGGGACCCACGTCGGGAGGCTCGCACCACCCAGCCGCACGCGGCTCCCTTACTGCTGCACCGTCACCGCGGTGGCCTTCATCTGGCCATCCTGCTGGGTGTCGTAGGTGATGGCGACGGTGGCGCCGGGCTTCAGCGACGTGGCGTCGAAATCGTCCGGCAGGATGTAGGTGCTGCCGTCCTCCAGGGTGATCTTCATTCCGGTTGTGTCGACCGTCTCGACCTTGCCGGTCGCCTCGGCGGCAGCGGCGAGCGAGACGGCGGCGAACAGGGCCGCGGCGGCGGCCGGGATCAGGAAGGAACGCATGGCAGGCTCCTCTGGCTGGGCTCCTTTCGGGGCGCGCGGTTCAGTCCTGCCGCACCAACGTCAACCGCAAGAGCCGGTTCCGGTCGCGCCGGCCGGCGCGACCCGCCGCAGCGGCGCAGATGAATGGCCATCGCTGCGCTTCTCCACCGCTGTTCTGTCTCTTATTTGCACAGCCCCGGCCCGTCATGTAACTCTGCGGGACCTTGCGGTTGGAGTGCTCGTGAGCCGCGTACCTGAAACACCGCTGCTGGATCGCGTGCGCACCCCGGACGAGCTGCGCCGCCTGCCGGAATCGGCCCTGCGCCAGCTTGCCGACGAATTGCGCGCCGAGACGATTTCCGCCGTCTCGGTGACCGGCGGCCATCTCGGCGCCGGCCTCGGCGTCGTCGAATTGACGGTGGCGCTGCACTACATCTTCGACACGCCGAAGGACCGGCTGATCTGGGACGTCGGCCACCAGGCCTATCCGCACAAGATCCTCACCGGCCGCCGCGACCGCATCCGCACGCTGCGCCAGGCCGGCGGCCTCTCCGGCTTCACGCGCCGCGACGAGAGCCCCTATGACCCGTTCGGCACCGCCCATTCCTCGACGTCGATCTCCGCCGGCCTCGGCATGGCGGCGGCGCGCGACATAGACGGGCGCGACAACCGCATCGTCTGCGTCATCGGCGACGGCGCGCTGTCGGCCGGCATGGCCTATGAGGCGATGAACAATGCCGGGGCGCTGCGCTCGCGGCTCATCGTCATCCTCAACGACAACGACATGTCGATCGCTCCGCCGGTCGGCGCGCTGTCGGCGCATCTGGCGCGGCTCGTCTCCGGCCGCACCTACCGGAACTTCCGCTCCTTCGCCAAGTGGTTCCTCGGCAAGCTGCCGAAATTCGTCCGCGACAAGGCGAAGAAGACCGAGGAATTCGCCCGCGGCATCGTCACCGGCGGCACGCTGTTCGAGGAGCTCGGCTTCTATTATGTCGGGCCGATCGACGGCCACAATCTCGACCATCTGCTGCCGGTGCTGCGCAATGTCCGCGACGCCGACAACGGGCCGATCCTGGTCCATGTCGTGACGCGCAAGGGCAAGGGCTACCCGCCGGCCGAGGCGGCGCCGGACAAGTTCCACGGCGTCGGCCGCTTCGACGTCGTCACCGGCCGCCAGGCGGCGCCGGTCTCCAATGCGCCCTCCTACACACGGGTTTTCGCCAATAGCCTGATCGCCGAGGCGGAGAAGGACGACCGCATCGTCGCCATCACCGCGGCGATGCCCAACGGCACCGGCCTCGATCTCTTCGGCGAGCGCTTCCCCGACCGCACCTTCGATGTCGGCATCGCCGAGCAGCACGCCGTCACCTTCGCCGCCGGCCTCGCCACGGAAGGGCTCAAGCCGTTCTGCGCCCTCTATTCGACCTTCCTGCAGCGCGGCTACGACCAGCTCGTCCATGACGTGGCGATCCAGAAGCTGCCGGTGCGCTTCGCCATCGACCGCGCCGGCTTCGTCGGCGCCGACGGCCCGACCCATGCCGGCGCCTATGACGTCGCCTTCCTCGCCACGGTGCCGGGGATCGTGCTGATGGCGCCGGCCGACGAGGCCGAGCTGGTGCACATGGTCGCCACCGCCGCCGCCATCGACGACCGCCCGTCGGCCTTCCGCTTCCCGCGCGGCGACGGCATCGGCATCGACCTGCCGCAGCACGGCGAGATCCTGCCGCTCGGCAAGGGCCGCATCGTCCGCGACGGCGGCAAGATCGCCCTCCTCTCCTTCGGCGCCCGCCTGCAGGAATGCCTCAAGGCGGCCGACGAGCTCGGCGGCTACGGCCTGCCGACGACGGTCGCCGACGCCCGCTTCGCCAAGCCGCTCGACACCGAGCTGGTGCTGCAGCTGGCGCGCGACCACGAGGTGCTTGTCACCATCGAGGAAGGCTCCAGCGGCGGCTTCGGCGCCCAGGTGCTGCATTTCCTCGCCGGCGCAGGGACGCTCGACCACGGCCTTCGGGTGCGCACGCTGGTGATGCCCGACCGCTTCATCGAGCACGACAAGCCGGAGGCGATGTATCGCGCCGCCGGCCTCGACGCCGCCGGCATCGTCACGGCGGTGTTCGCGGCGCTCGGCCGCTCCGAAACGGCCGAGGAGCGCTTTCCGGAGAGCCTGCGCCGGGCGGCGCCACGCCCCTAGGAGCGCCTGCCCGGCCGCCAGCGCGACCTCCTGACACGGATGCGCCGGCGCCGCTCCCCTGCTAAGGATCGCGCCATGAGGAGCAGCCTGTTGGCGACGCTGCGCGGGTCTGATGGCCGTTCGCTGATGCGGGCGGTGGCGCTGCTCTTCGGCCTTGCCGGCATTCTCGGCGCCTTCCAGGCGGCCGCCGTCGCGGCGCCGGCCGCCGGAATTGTCCTCTGCCTCACCGGCAGCACCGGCGATGCCGATCTGCCGGCCCATGCCGATCATACGCTATGCATCGCCCTCGGCTGCCCGATGGGCGGCGGCCTGGCGCCGCTGCCGGAGCGGCCGCAGCCGCCTCTGGCCGCCGTCGCGGCGACGCTGCCGCCGGCGCCCGTCATGGCCGAGGCGCCGCCCTCTCCTGTCTCGATCGGCCCCTGGAGTGCCCGCGGTCCGCCGCAAAGCGTCTGAACTGCCCGCGCCCGGCGCGGCTTCCGACCCTTTGCCATCTCACCCGAGAGGACCATCATGCGTTCGTTCTTCCGCCTTGCCGCCGTGGCGGCCTTCACCGTTCTTACCGCCTTCGCCGGCCCTGTCCTGGCCGCCGATGCCAGCGTCGGCCCGCTGCAGCTCAGCAACCTGTGGACCCGCGCCACGCCGGCCGGAGCGCCGACCGGCGCCGGCTATCTCACCATCACCAACACCGGCGACGCGCCCGACCGGCTGGTCGGCGCCGCGACGCCCCTTGCCGCCGGCGGCGAGCTGCACGAGATGAAGGTCGAGGACGGCCGCATGAGCATGCGGCCGGTCGCCGAGGGCGTTGCGATTCCGGCCGGCGGCACCGTCACGCTGGCGCCGGGCGGCTATCACCTGATGTTCACCGGCCTCAGGGAGCCCTTCGCCGAGGGCGGCGAGCTGCCGGTGACGCTGACCTTCGAGAAGGCCGGCACGGTCGAGGTGACGCTGCACATCATGCCGGTCGGCTCGCCCGGGCCGCAGGCAGGCGCCGGTCAGGATGCCATGCCGGCCATGGAAGGAATGCACCATTGAACACGCTGCGCACCATCCGCGTCGCCGTCTGGGGCCTGGTGGTCCTGGCGGTTGTCGCAACCGGCGCCATTCTCGGCTACCGCTGGTTCGCGCCGCCGCCGGTCGGCGAGGCGGCGGTCAGCATCGGCGGGCCGTTCCAGCTCGTCGACCAGACCGGCGCGCCGATCACCGAGGCGGCCCTGCGCGGCCACCCGTCGCTGATGTTCTTCGGCTACACCTACTGCCCGGATGTCTGCCCGACGGCGCTGGCCGACGTCACCGCCTGGATGAAGACGCTCGGCGGCGATGCCGACCGGGTGAAGGTCTATTTCGTCACCGTCGACCCGGAGCGCGACACGCAGGCGCAGATGGCGAGCTATCTCGGCAGCTTCGACCCGCGCATCACCGGCATCACCGGGCCGCAGGACAGGGTCGAGGCGATGCTGAAGGCATTCCGCGTCTACTATCGCAAGGTGCCGGTCGAGAACAGCGCCGGCTACCTCATGGACCACGCCGCCAGCTTCTACCTGCTCGACGCCAACGCCGCCCTGGTCGGCACGCTCAACTACAACGAGACGCAGGACGAAGCCGTCGCCCGCATCCGCCGCCTGATCGCGGAAAGCTGAAGGGGGGTGTGGAGCGCCCCGCCGCATCGCCGATGCCTTATCCTGCGCCGGCGCTCCCCACCCGACCCCGGCTATCGCCGGGGCCACCCTCCCCGTTCCGGTGAGGGATAGGCACCTCTTTCTGTGAGGGCACTATATTGGGAAGCGCGCACCCATCCCTCACCGGAACGGGGAGGGTGGCGCGCGCCGTAGGCGCGTGACGGGTGGGGACCCACGCCGGGCCTGACGCACAAGACCGCAGCCCCCCTCCCGGCATTGGAGAACCGCCGGCGCCGGTGCTATATTCCTTCCATGTCGACCTTTCGCCTGCCGGTCATCGCCCTTGCCGCCGTCGCCCTTCTGGCGACCACGGGGGCGTTGTGGGCGCGGTTCGGCGAGGGCGTGTTCATCGATTTCATGAACGCCGGCGGCTTCGGCTGCCTGTTCTGATCCGGTCCTGACAATGCTGCGGCTCGACCAGGCGCTGGTGGAGCGCGGGCTGGTTAAGTCGCGCGCCCGGGCCCGCGACGCCATCCGGCGCGGCCATGTCACAGTCGACGGCGCGCCGGCGGCAAAGCCGGCCATGGCGGTGGCGCCCGACGCGGCGCTGGCCGTTGCCGATCCGGCCTCCGCCTACGTGTCGCGCAGCGCGCTGAAGCTCGTCGCGGCGCTGGAGGCCTTCGGCTACGACCCGGCCGGCCGCATCGCCGTCGATCTCGGCGCCTCGACCGGCGGCTTCACGGATGTGCTGTTGCAGCGCGGCGCCGCCCATGTCTTCGCCGTCGATGTCGGGCACGGCCAGATGCATCCGCGCCTTGCCGGCGACGGCCGCGTCACGGTGCTGGAAGGCGTCAATGCCCGCGACCTCGGCCGCAGCCATGTTGCGGCGCCGTTCAGCGCCGTCGTCTGCGACGTCAGCTTCATTTCGCTCCGCCTCGCCCTGCCGCCGGCCCTCGCCCTGGCCGAACCCGGCGCCTTCCTGGCGACGCTGGTGAAGCCGCAATTCGAGGTCGGCCGCGCCGGCATCGGCAAGGGCGGCCTCGTCCGCGACCCGGCGGAGGGCGAGGCGGCGGCGGCCGCCATCGCCGCCTGGCTGCCGGCGCTCGGCTGGCAGGTCGACGGGCTGATTGCCTCACCCATTGCCGGCGGCGACGGCAACCGCGAATATCTTGTCGGCGCCCGCAGGTGAGCGAGACCGTCACCATCGACCGGCTCGGCCATGAGGGCGACGGCATCGCCGAGACGGCGAGCGGGCCGCTCTACGTGCCCTTCACGCTGCCCGGCGAGCGGGTGCGGATCGAGGCGGAGGGCGACGGCGCGACGCTTCTCGAAGTGCTGGAGGTCTCGCCCGACCGGGTGCCGGCGCCGTGCCGCCATTTCGGCACCTGCGGCGGCTGTGCCCTGCAGCACATGGCGGCGCCCGCCTATGCGGCGTGGAAGACGGCGCAGGTCGCTGCCGCCTTCGCGCAGCGCGGCATCGAGGCGCCGGTGGCGCCGACCACGCCCGTCGCGCCGCGGACACGCCGGCGCGTCGTCTTCGCCGTCGCCAGGAGCGAGGCCGGCACGCGGCTCGGCTTCAACCGCCGCGCCTCGCACGACATCGTCGCCATCACCGAATGTGTCATCGCCGCGCCGGCCATCGTCGCCCGCCGCGCAGCGCTGGCGCGGCTCGCCGACACGCTGCTGCAGCGCGGCGAGCGCGGCCGGCTGTCGGTCGTCGCCGGCAGCAACGGCCTCGATGTGGCGCTTGCCCGCGACGGCCGCCGGCGCGCCCTGACGCGGCAGCAGATCACAGCCCTTGCCGCCTTCGCCGCCGACCCGGCCATCGCCCGCATCAGCGTCGACGGCGAGACGGCGCTGGCGGTGCGGGAGCCGGAGATCGCCGCCGGCGGCCTGAGCCTCTTTCCGGTCGCCGGCGGCTTCCTGCAGGCGGCGGCGGAAGCGGAGGACGCGCTGGCGGCGGCGGTGCTGGCCGGCCTCGACCGGCCGAAGCGGATCGCCGATCTCTTCGCCGGCATCGGCACTTTCACGCTGCGCCTCGCCCGCCAGGCGCCGGTGCTGGCGGTCGACGGCGACGCGGCGGCCGTCGCGGCGCTGGAGAAGTCGGTGCGCCGCGCCAGCGGCATCAAGGCGGTGACGGCGCAGAAGCGCGATCTCTTCCGCATGCCGATGACCGCCATGGAACTGCGCGGCATCGACACGGTGGTGTTCGACCCGCCGCGCGCCGGCGCCGCCGCCCAGGCGGCCGAACTGGCGCGCTCGCAGGTGGCGACGGTGATCGCCGTCTCCTGCAACCCGGCGACGCTGGCCCGCGACGCCCGGACGCTGCTGGACGGCGGCTACCGGCTGCGATCGGTGCAGCCGGTCGACCAGTTCCTGTGGACGCCGCATGTCGAGGCGGTGGCGGTGTTTTCGCGGTAGGCGAACAAGGCCCGGCGGCGCTCCCCACCCGACCCCGCCTTGCGGCGGGGCCACCCTCCCCCTGCGGGTGAGGGATGGGCGCCTTTTCTTCGAGAACCGCGCCAACCATCGGGAGGCGCGCACCCATCCCTCACCGGAACGGGGAGGGTGGCGCGCGCCGTAGGCGCGTGACGGGTGGGGACCCACGCTGGGCTTGATCCGCGGCGGAACCTACCCCTCCAGCTTGTCCGTCGCCTCGATGGCGATGCCGAAGCCTTCGATGCCGATATAGCGCAGCTCGCGCGAGGCGATGAGGCGGATCGAGTGGACGCCGAGATCCTTCAGGATCTGCGCCCCGAGGCCGATCTCGCGCCATTCGTCGGCGCGCTGGCGGGCCGAGGCGTGGCTCTCGTCGCCGACGATGGCGTCGCGCGGCCGGGCGTTGCTGCGCGCCACGCCGACCGAGCCCTCGCGCAGATAGACGATGACGCCGCGGCCGCCGGCGGCGATGCGGCGGATGATCGGATCGATGCTGTTGGCGCCGAAGACATCGTCGAGCACCGCCTCGCGGTGCAGGCGCACCGGCACGCTCTTGCCGTCGCCGATATCGCCGAACACCACCGCCAGCTGCTGCATCGGATCCCACGGCGTCTTGTAGCTGACGGCGCGGGCCGGGCCGGCGATCGTCTCGATGATCTCGTCGCCGACGCGCTCGACAAGCGTCTCGCGGCGCTGCCGCCAGGAGATGATGTCCGACACCGAGACGGTGCGCAGCCCATGCGCGGCGGCGAAGGCGGCGACCTGGGCGCCGCGCATCACCGTGCCGTCGTCATTGACGAGCTCGGAGATGACGCCGACCGGCGGCAGGCCGGCGAGCCGGCAGAGATCGACCGCCGCCTCGGTGTGGCCGGAGCGGGTGAGGACGCCGCCGTCGCGCGCCACCAGCGGGAAGACATGGCCGGGACGGACGAAATCGCCAGGGCCGATATTGGGATTGGCGAGCGCCCGCACCGTGTTGCAGCGCTCCTCGGCGGAGATGCCGCTGGTGAGGCCGTGGCGGACATCGACCGACACCGTGAAGGCGGTACCGAGCGGCGCGTCGTTCTCGGCCACCATCGGCGCCAGGTTGAGCCGGTGCGCCTCGGCGCCGGGCATCGGCGCGCAGACGATGCCGCTGGTGTTGCGGATGATGAAGGCGAGCTTTTCCGGCGTCGCGTGGACGGCGGCGACGATCAGGTCGCCCTCGTTCTCGCGGTCGTCGTCGTCGGTGACGACGACGATCTCGCCGGCCTCGAAAGCCTTGATGGCGTCGGCGACGCGCTGCATGTCGGTGGTCATAGGATGCCTGCCGGTGGGAGACGGGGCGGAGGGGAAGATAAGATCAGCGGGCTGCCGGGTCGTCGCCGGTCTGGCCGCGATGCCTCAGGTAGTGATCGGCGATGACGCATGCCAGCATCGCCTCGCCGATCGGTACGGCGCGGATGCCGACGCAGGGGTCGTGCCGCCCCTTCGTCGAGACATCGACTTCCTCGCCGCCGCTCGTCACGGAGCGTCGCGGCGTCAGGATCGACGAGGTCGGCTTGACGGCGAAGCGGGCGACGACCGGCTGGCCGCTGGAAATGCCGCCGAGGATGCCGCCGGCCTTGTTGGACAGGAACACCGGCTTGCCGTCCTCGCCATGGCGCATCTCGTCGGCATTCTCCTCGCCGGTCAGCTCGGCAGCAGCGAAGCCGGCGCCGATCTCGACGCCCTTGACGGCGTTGATCGACATCAGCGCCCCGGCAATGTCCTGGTCGAGCTTGCCGTAGAGCGGCGCGCCGAGGCCAGCCGGCACGCCCTCGGCGACCACCTCGATGACGGCGCCGACCGAGGAGCCGGCCTTGCGGATGCCGTCGAGATAGGCCTCCCACACCGGCACGATCTCCGGATCGGGGCTGAAGAACGGGTTGTTGCCGACCTCGTCCCACGACCAGCGCGACCGGTCGATGGCGTGCTTGCCGATGCGCACCAGGGCGCCGCGCACCGTCACGCCCGGCACGACCTTGCGGGCGATGCCGCCGGCGGCGACGCGGGCCGCCGTCTCGCGCGCCGAGGAGCGGCCGCCGCCGCGATAGTCGCGGATGCCGTATTTGGCGTCATAGGTGTAGTCGGCATGGCCGGGCCGGTAGCGGTCGGCGATCTCCGAATAGTCCTTCGAGCGCTGGTCGACATTGTCGATCATCAGCGCGATCGGCGTGCCGGTGGTGATGAGCTCGCCCTCGGCTGCGCCGGGCATGACGCCGGAGAGGACGCGCACCGTGTCGGGCTCGCGCCGCTGCGTCGTGAAGCGCGACTGGCCGGGGCGGCGCTTGTCGAGCCAGTGCTGCAGCTCGGCCTCGGAAAAGGCGATGCGCGGCGGGCAGCCGTCGACGACGCAGCCGAGCGCCGGCCCGTGGCTTTCGCCCCAGGTGGTGACGCGGAAGAGGTGGCCGAAGGTGTTGTGGGACAAGCTGCCATACTCCGGGGCCGTCCGTTCTAGGGGAGCGGCAATAAGGCGTCAAACCGGCATGCTGCAGCGCGGCATGACCGAATTCGGTCGCCCGGCCGCCATAATCGATCCGTCCGCCTTACGATTTGGGCCGAATCCGGGACGGCCAACATTATCTTTTTGAAAGTTGAGCCGCCGCCCCGCCGGACGCACCTTTCGCCTGCGCCGGGACGACCCGCCCTCGCCGAGGCACCCGGTCGCCCGAGAGGCGCAGACAACCTGATGAAAGACATCATCCCATGCGCAAGTTGATGACCGCCGCCACCGCGAGCGTGGCGCTGTTCGCAGCCGCCGCGTCCTACGCCGCCACGCCGATGCACGCCACCGGATCGATCAAGTCGATCAGCGCGCAGACGCTGGTTCTGAACAATGGCGACACCTACATGCTGCCCGCCAAGTTCAAGACAGCCGGCCTCAAGGTCGGCGAGAGGGTTCGCGTCACCTACGAACAGCAGGGCGGCAAGGCCATGGCCTCGCAGGTGGTGAAGGACTGACACGCGACCGGCGGAGGCCCTCCCGACCCCGCCTGCCTTGCAGCCGGCGCGCTGACCGGCGCCGGCTGCAAGGCCCCCCTCCGCAAATTGGGCGCCGGCGGCGTTGAAGGCGCAGATTGCGCCCGGTGGCGCTCCCCACCCGACCCCGCCTGCGGCGGGGCCACCCTCCCCCTTCGGGTGTGTATGGACCGGGGACATGGTGGACATGCGTTCGGAGACATCGTGGACA
>CAZAAW010000020.1:0-48281 GCA_964483325.1 uncultured Hyphomicrobiales bacterium | reverse complement strand
GATCGTGCCGTCGCGCATCACGGCGGTGTCGGCCAAGAAGCAGCGCGAGCTCGCCAAGGCGATCAAGCGCGCCCGCTTCCTCGGCCTGCTGCCCTACGTCATCAAGTAAGAGCCCGACCAAGGTGGCGGCCGGTCTCCGGCCGCCTTTCACGACGAGTTGGGACGGGGGCATGGGCCGCCTGTCTCTAACCGCAGCATGCGGGACAGCGAAAGCGATGAGCGGCAACCCCGCGACCAGCATCCTCCTCGGCATCGGCGCCGGCATTGCCTGCGTCCTGCTGCTGTCGGCGATCATGACCGGCACCAGCGTCGCCGTGCCGCTGTTCATCCTGTCGCCGCTGCCGATTGCCGTCGCCACCCTCGGCTGGGGTGTCGTTGCCGGCATCAGCGCCGCGCTGACGACGGGTGCCGTCATTCTCGGCTATTCCCTCTATCTCGGCGTCGAGCCGCTGATGGCGCTTGTGGCCCTGCTTCTCGTCGCCGGGCCGACAGTCTGGGTCTGCTACCTCACCGGACTGTCGCGCCAGTCCGCCGCGCCAGCCGCCGTGGAGTGGTTTCCGCTCGGCCGCATTCTCCTGCATGCGGCAATCGTCGTTGCCGCCGGCGTGACGCTCACCGGCATCCTGGTCGGCTACGATCTCGACGAGCTGACGCGCGAGACCGTCGACGCCATGCAGGCCTTCCTCACCGCCAGCGAGGGAGCGCCGCCGGCCCGTGAGCAGATCGAGCCGGCCATCCGGGCGCAGATCGCCCTGCTGCCGTTCACGACGGCGACGCTGGCGCTGCTCATGCTGGTCTTCAACACCTGGCTCGGATCGCGCATCGTCGCCGCTTCCGGGCGGGCCCGGCGGCCGCAGACGCCGCTATGGGCGACGACCCTGCCGTCCTGGGCGGCCGGCGTCTTCGTCCTGGCGCTGGCGCTCTCCTTCGCCGGCGGGCCGATCGGCCACGCCGCCGGCACGGTGGCCGGCGCCTTCGGCTTCGCCCATAGCCTGATCGGGCTGGCGGTCATCCACGCCCTGACGCTCGGCCGTCCTGCCCGCTTCGCCATCCTCGCCCTCACCTACACGCTCTTCCTGCTCGGCGTGTCGCTGTTCGTGACGCTGCTGATCGGGCTTGCCGACAGTTTCCTCAATTTCCGTGCGCGGCGTAGCGGCCCGCACGGCACCTGACACAGCAAAAGAAGGAAAGACCCCATGGAAGTGATCCTCCTCGAACGCATCGCCCGGCTCGGCCAGATGGGCGACGTGGTCCGCGTCCGCGACGGCTATGCTCGCAATTTCCTGCTGCCGCAGGGCAAGGCGCTGCGCGCCAACGAGGCCAACCGGCTGAAATTCGAATCCGAGCGCGTCAACCTCGAAGCGCGCAATCTGGAGCGCAAGCAGGAGGCCGAGGCCGTCGCGGCGAAGCTGAACGGCCAGAGCTTCGTTCTGGTGCGCCAGGCCGGCGAAACCGGCCAGCTCTACGGCTCGGTATCGACCCGCGACCTCGCCGACGTCATGACCGAGGGCGGCTTCACCGTGGCGCGGACGCAGGTCGGCCTCAACCATCCGCTGAAGGAGATCGGCCTGCACCAGGTCGCCGTCCTCCTTCACCCCGAGGTGGAAGCGACGGTTACCGTCAATATCGCCCGCTCGGTCGACGAGGCGGAACGCCAGTCGCGCGGCGAGGATCTGACGACCCGCGAGGAGTTCGAGATGGAGACCCGCGAGGATCTCGTCGAGGAGGACGAGAGCGCCGAAGCTGCCGAGGAAGAAGGCCGCTAGGACCCCCAAAGCGCCGGGCGACGCACCAGCGCGCCTGGCGCTTTCTCGCCGCAGAGCCGTGCCGTCAGGCTGCCTGACAGCCGTCCTTCCGCCGGGCTGACGGCCGCCGCGCCCCCATGTTACCATTTATCTAATGCATGCCTGCCCGGCAGCGCACGGGTTGCGGCCGCGTTGTGGTAGCGTAAGATTACCTTACTGATTTGGGGCGAGTTTTGATCGTATGTCTCTGTTCCCGCTCGATCGCCTTCTCGATCGCATCATCACCTATGGCCAGCTGACGGTCATCGACACCGACGGGCAGAGCCGGACCTTTGCCGGCGAAGCGGGACCCTCGGCGACGGTGCGCATCCGGCGGCCGGGCTTCAAGTGGCGGGTCATCACCAATCCCGCCGTCGTCGTCGGCGAAGGCTATATGGACGGCTCCTATACGATCGAGGAAGGCACGCTGCGCGACTTCCTCGACATCCTCCTGGAGTCGACCGAACGCGTTCCAGCCGGGCCGCTGCTCAGCGCCGTCAACGGCATCGCCAGCCGGCTGAACGGCCGCAACGGGCTGCGGCGTGCCCGCCGCAACATCCAGCACCATTACGACATCGACCACGACCTCTACGCCATGTTCCTCGACGAGGACATGCAATATTCCTGCGCCTACTGGCGCGATGGCGTGACGTCGCTGGAGCAGGCCCAGTACGACAAGAAGCAGCATCTGGCCAGCAAGCTGCTGCTCGAGCCCGGCATGACGGTGCTCGACATCGGCTGCGGATGGGGCGGCCTGGCGCTGCATCTGGCGCGCGAATACGGCGTCCGCGTCACGGGCGTGACACTGTCGACCGACCAGCACGAGACCGCCGTCCGGCGCGCCGCCGAGGCCGGGCTGGCGGACCGCGTCACCTTCAAGCTGCAGGACTATCGGCTCGAGCCGGAGACCTATGACCGCATCGTCTCGGTCGGCATGTTCGAGCATGTCGGCAAGGCGCATTACAACGAGTTCTTCGACCATATCGTGCGGCTGCTGAAGCCGCAGGGCATCGCCGTCCTGCACACGATCGCCCGCATGGCCCCGCCCGGCCCGGTCAATGCCTGGACGCGCAAGTATATTTTCCCCGGCGGCTACCTGCCGTCGCTGTCGGAGCTGGCGCCGCTTCTGGAAAACCGGCGCCTGTGGCTGACCGACTTCGAGACGCTGCGCATCCACTACGCCAAGACGCTGCACGAATGGGACCGCCGCTTCCAGGCAGCGCGCGCCGAGATCGCCCGCAAGATGGACGAGCGCTTCTGCCGGATGTGGGAATTCTACCTGCAGAGCGCCGAGCGCGGCTTCTACCATTCGGCGCTGGCCGTCTTCCAGCTGCAGATCGCCAAGGATCTGCAGGCTGTGCCGCTGACGCGCGACTACCTTTACGGCCAACGTCCGTCGCTGATGGAGCTGCGGCAGCGCATGCGCGCCTGAGCCCGGCTGTCCGGACCTCAGGCGCTGAAGGTGCGGTGGACGCGCAGCATCAGGTCGGCCAGGCCAAGCGGCGGGAATCGCAGCCGGACCGTTCCATAGGGAAACGCCGCTGCGGTGCCCTTCAGCCGTGCGGCAAGCGCTGCACCGTCGATGCGCAGGACGATGCTGCCGTGGCTGCCAGCCTGCAGGCTGACCTGGTCCTGGAGCAGCGCCGCGACAGCCTTCGCCACATCATCCTCGCCGGGCGGATCGAGAATGCTCATCTCGATGCCGATCGGCCGCGCGCCGGCCGGGTCGCGGACCGTAATCTCCATGGTGCGGCAGGTCTGGCGGGTGTCGAAGATATCGCCGGCCGCCGCGACCTCAAGGCTTGCCGTCATGGCCGGGTCGCCTTCGCCGATGCGCAGGAGATCGTGCGCCGGATCGAGCCCGCGGACGCCGACGAAGGTGCCGGAGGCATCGGCCCCCGCCCGGCTCTCCAGCTTCGCCGCGGCTGCGCCGGGCCGGGCAAGCTCGCCGACGATGGCGGCAACGTCGAGGACCAGCGCCTCGTGCTTCGGCGGCAGGCTGATGCGCGCCTCGCGGAAAAGGCTGTCGGCGCCCGTCACGCGCAGGGCGAGCGCCCCGTCCCAGGGCGAGGGTTCGGGATTGGCCGAGAACAGAGCCTCCTGCGCCAGGCCTTCGGGCAGCTTGTCGATCACCGTCAGCGACAGGTTTGTCGACGATACGCTCGCCGCGGCGATGCGCGTCTTGAAGGCGTCCAGCACGACATTGAAGACCGACTGCAGGGCATCGATGACGCCGGCAAGGAAATTCGCCACTGAATCGGGAGCCGGATCGTCCTTTGGATCCTTCAGCTTCTCCTCGGCCGCCGGTGCCGGCGCAGCGCCCGGTGCCCCCGGCGCCGGCGTTGGCGGCGGCGTCGTAAGACCTTTGCCGCGCAGCCGCTCGACCAGGTCGTTGGAGAATTTCTGCATCTGGTCGGCCGGCAGGATGGAAGCGATCGACGCCTCGAGCGTCTGCCGCACCGTCAGGACGGTGGCACCGGAATCGAGCCCGACATAGACGGTGTCGACGACCTTGAACGACGTGCTCTCGCCGATCGTGGCGGGCGTCTTGCCGGCCGGCAGCGAGCCCGTATCGGGAGCGGCGTAGCCGACATTGGCGCGGCTGCCGGGCGCCGCCTTGCCGTTCGGATTGCTGATCTCGACTTCAGCCTTGAACCAGACGCCGGAACCGGCGGCACGAAGATCGCCCTGGGTCTCGGCCGAGGCGCGGATGACGATCTTGCCCGCCTCCTTCTTCCGCACCGTGATGCCGGCCCGGCCCGTCAGGCTGATCGTCGTATGCTCGAGCAGGCCGCGCAGCTTTTCCTGGATCCTGTTGACCACATCCCGGACGCCGCCGGCGGTGAACAGCCCGGGAATTGTGGGAATGGAGGCGATGAGGTCGGCCAGCGCCTGCGCCAGCGACGGCTGCGTGACGGCGATCTGATAACCGACGAAGTTGAAATTGACGCTGCCCTGACGGATCTCGATACCCGGGTCGCTGACCCGCACCGGGTTGGGCCGCTCGATGTTCTGCGCAAAGACACCCTGCGGCAGGGTCAGCAGGTTGCGCCCGTCCCAGGTGATTTCCTTGTCTTCCGGAAGAATGAAACCCGGCATCGTCCCCATCCGCATTCGCGCTGCACGAACAGAACAAAGGACAGCGGCCTTCTGGCAGTGCATCCCGGGGGACGGTGCCTTGAGCAGGCCGACGCAGCCAGCCGGCCGGCAAGCAGCCGGCTCACGCCACGGTCAAGTTCGAGCTTATGCGGCTGGAGAATATTTGTCCACGACTTTCAAAATCGGCATGGCTTCATTACGAATACATGGATACTGTCGTAGTGTGACTGGGCTCGGGCACTGCTGGTAAGTTGCGCGTTTCCGGCTTCGCCGTGGTGCCAAGGCAAGTCATCCAGTCGCCATCTGCCAGCACTAGGTATGGGCCCGCACAAAGCGGCGCGGCAGGGACCTAAGTCAGGCGGCGCGGCGCGTGCCCAGATTCCCTGGAACCTCCGGAGCGGACCATGGCCTTGTCACATCCCCTGCATATCGATCGGCGCTTCTTCCTGTTCGGCTCTGCGGCAGCTGGCGCCTTGATCGTCCTCCACCCGTTCTCGGCACGGGCCCAGGCCAACCAGGCGCATCTGCGCCTGATGGAAACGACCGACATCCACGTCAACGTCTACCCCTACGACTACTACCGCGACGGCCCCGACGACACGATGGGCCTCGTCCGCACCGCGACGATCATCGACGGCATCCGCGCCGAGGCGACCAATTCGCTGCTGATCGACAATGGCGACTTCCTGCAGGGCAACCCGATGGGCGACTACATCGCCTACGAGCGGGGCATGCGGGACGGAGACGTGCATCCGGTCATCAAGGCCATGAACACGCTCGGCTACGAGGTCTCGACCCTCGGCAATCACGAGTTCAATTACGGCCTCGACTTCATGAACAAGGTGCTGGCCGGCGCCAATTTCCCGTTCGTCTGCGCCAACCTCGTCAACGGCACCGAGCTTGCCGCCAACCCGCGCGACGACAGGCTCTATCTGAAGCCCTATGTCATCGTCGACCGCACCATCAAGCTCGGCGACGGCAGCGAGAAGCCGATCCGCATCGGCTTCATCGGCTTCGTGCCGCCGCAGATCATGGTGTGGGATTCGAAGAACCTTGTCGGCAATGTCGTCACCCGCGACATCGTCGAGGCGGCCAGGGCCTGGGTGCCGCAGATGAAGGAGGACGGCGCCGACATCGTCGTCGCGCTCTCCCATTCCGGCATCGATGCCGCCCGCACCGACATGATGGAGAACGCCTCGCTGTTCCTCGGTGAGATCCCCGGCATCGACGTGATCTTCACCGGCCACCAGCACCTCGTCTTCCCCGGCCCGACCTTCAAGGACGTCGCCGGCGCAGACGTGACCGCCGGCACGCTGCTCGGCAAGCCGGCAGTGATGGCCGGCTTCTGGGGCTCGCATCTCGGCCTGATCGACCTGCTGCTGGAGCATGACGGCTCGGCCTGGAAGGTGATCTCCTCAGGGTCGGAGGCGCGGCCCATCTATGAGCGCCGCGACAACAAGAACGTCGCTCTGGTCGGCGACCAGGCGACCGTCGAGGCGTCCGCCAGGGAAGAGCACGAGGCGACTCTCGCCTATGTCCGCCGCCCGGTCGGCAAGACGGCGGCGCCGCTCTTCTCCTATTTCGCGCTCGTCGCCGACGATCCGTCGGTGCAGATCGTCAGCCAGGCGCAGACCTGGTACATCGCCCAGATGATGAAGGGGACCGAGTGGGAGAGCCTGCCGATCCTCTCCGCCGCCGCGCCCTTCAAGGCCGGCGGCCGCAGCGGGCCGGACTACTACACCGACGTTCCGGCCGGCGATATCGCCATCAAGAACGTCGCCGATCTCTACCTCTATCCCAACACCGTGCGCGCCGTGCTGATCACCGGCGCGCAGGTCAAGGAGTGGCTGGAGATGTCGGCCGGCATGTTCAACCAGGTCGAGCCGGGCAAGAGCGACCAGCCCTTGTTCAACCCTGCCTTCCCGAGCTTCAACTACGACGTCATCGACGGCGTCACCTACAGGATCGACCTGTCGCAGCCGGCCAAATATGACGACAAGGGCAACGTCGTGAATGCCGGTTCCAGCCGCATCGTCGACCTCGCCCATGACGGTGCGCCGATCGACCCGGCGGCGAAGTTCGTCGTCGCCACCAACAACTACCGCGCCGGCGGCGGCGGCAATTTCCCGGAGATCGCCGGCGACAAGATCATCTTCGTCGGCCCCGATACCAACCGCGACGTCATCGTCCGCTACATCGTCGAGCAGGGCACCATCAATCCGTCGGCCGACGGCAACTGGAGCTTCGCGCCGATCCCGAACACCAGCGTGCTGTTCGAATCCGGCCCCCGCGCCCGCGACCACCTCGGCGACGTCAGCAACATCGACTATGTCGGCGAGGCGGAAGGCGGTTTCGCCCAGTTCCGCCTGACCCTCTAGCGGTCGCGAATCAGTTGCGGCGGGCCGGCGCAGGCCGGCCCGTTTGATTCAAGCCACAGTCGCGGATTCTTCGTCGCCTGTTAATTGCGCGGGATTCGTGCCTTCCGCGCACGGCGCTTGCCCCCTCCCCATCGGCAGGCGCTAAACATCCGTCGACGACGGGGCGAAAGGCACGATGAACCTACCGGCACTGAAACTCGAGGAAGAGGCACCCGCTTACCGGCTCGCCCCGCACAATATCGAGGCAGAGCAGGCGCTGCTGGGCGCCGTCCTCGTCAACAACGACGCCTTCTACCGGGTGTCGGATTTCCTGCTGCCGGAGCATTTCTTCGAGCCGCTGCACCAGCGCATTTTCGAGGTGATCGGCGAGATCGTCCGCGCCGGCAAGGCGGCGACGCCGGTGACGGTGAAGACCTTCCTGCCGGCCGACCTCAAGGTCGCCGACCTCAATGCGGCGCAGTACCTGGCGCGTCTCGCCGCCGAGGCGACGACGATCATCAATGCCCAGGACTATGGCCGCAACATCTACGACCTGGCGTTGCGCCGCTCGCTGATCCTCATCGGCGAGGACATGGTGAACATCGCCTATGACGCGCCGGTCGACATGCCGCCGCGGTCGCAGATCGAGGATGCCGAGCGCCGCCTCTACGACCTTGCCGAAAGCGGCCGCTTCGACGGCGGCTTCGCCACCTTCGAGAGCGCCCTGAAGACCGCCATCGAGATGGCGAGCGCCGCCTACAAGCGCGACGGCCATCTCTCCGGCATCGCCACCGGGCTCGACGACCTCGACCGGCTGATGGGCGGCCTGCAGCCCTCCGACCTCATCATCCTTGCCGGCCGTCCGGGCATGGGCAAGACGTCGCTCGCCACCAATGTCGCCTTCAACATCGCCCGCGCCTGGCGCGGCGAACCGCAGCCCGACGGCACCTTGAAGACCGTCAATGGCGGCATCGTCGGCTTCTTCTCGCTGGAAATGTCGTCCGAGCAGCTGGCGACCCGCATCATCGCCGAACAGAGCGGCGTCCCCTCCTCCGACATCCGCCGCGGCTCCATTCACGAGGACCAGTTCAGCCGCATCGTCCATGTCGCCCGCGAAATCCAGCGCATGCCGCTCTTCATCGACCAGACCGGCGGTCTGTCGGTATCGCAGTTCGCCGCCCGCGCCCGCCGGCTGAAGCGGCAGCGCGGCCTCGACCTGATCGTCGTCGATTACATCCAGCTGATGCAGGGCTCGTCGAAGCGCGGCGGCGACAACCGCGTCCAGGAAGTCACCGAGATCACCAACAACCTCAAGGCGCTGGCGAAGGAGCTCAACGTCCCGATCCTCGCCCTGTCGCAGCTGTCGCGCCAGGTCGAGAACCGCGACGACAAGCGGCCGCAGCTGTCGGACCTGCGCGAATCCGGCTCGATCGAGCAGGACGCCGACGTCGTCATGTTCGTCTTCCGCGAGGAATATTACCTGAAGAACCGCAAGCCCAAGGAAGGCACGGAAGAGTTCTTCAAGTGGCAGGCCGAGATGGAAGCGCAGGTCGGCCGCGCCGAGGTGATCATCGGCAAGCAGCGCCATGGCCCGACGGGAACCGTGGCGCTGCAGTTCGATGCCGAAGTGACGCGCTTCTCCAACCTCGCCCGCACCGACAATCTGCCGGTACAGTACGACTGAGAATCGGCGCATCAGCGGGGCCTGCATCGGCAGGAGCCCGACGACGGCGGAGCAAGTGACGGACCTTCTCCCTACGCCGGCCGGCGGCAGGCTGACGATCGACCTCGGTGCCCTGGTGGCCAACTGGCGCGCCCTGGCCGCCCTGGCGTCAGGCGCCCGGACCGCAGCCGTGGTGAAGGCCGACGCCTATGGCATCGGCATCGAGCCGGCCGTCCGGGCCCTCAGCGCTGCCGGCTGTACGACCTTCTTCGTCGCCCTGCCCGACGAGGGCCGGCGGACGCGGCAGGTAACGGGCGACGCCGAGATCTACGTCCTGAACGGGCTCTCGCCCGGCGATGCGCCGTTCCTCGCCGCCTTCGACCTGCGGCCGGTGCTGGGCTCCACGGCCGAGATCGACGAATGGCTCGCCTTCCGGCAGGCGGGCGGCACGACCGGCTGCGCCGTCCATATCGACACCGGCATGAACCGCCTCGGCCTGTCACTGGCGGAAGCCATGGCGCTGGCGGCCGATCGCGACCGGCTGGCCGTCCTGGCGCCGGCGCTGGTGATGAGCCATCTCGCCTGCGCCGACACGCCGGCCAGCCCGCGCAACGCGATGCAGCTGGCGGCCTTCCGGCAGGTGCGGGGGCTGTTTCCCGGCATCCCCGCCTCGCTCGCCAACTCGGCCGGCATTCAGCTCGGAAGCGATTTCCAGTTCGATTTCACCCGGCCGGGCATTGCCCTTTACGGCGGCGAATCGATCGCCGGCCGGCCGCCGCTGAGACCGGTCGTCACCGCCGAGGCGCGGGTGATCCAGGTCCGTGACGCAAAACCGGGCGACGCCGTCGGCTATGGCGCGGCCGAAACGCTGCGCCGGCCGTCGCGGATCGCCATCCTCGCCGCCGGCTATGCCGATGGCTATCACCGCGCCGCCGGCTCCGCCGACACCGCACCCGGCGCCAGCGTCTTCGTCCGCGGCCGCCCGGCCCCGCTGGTGGGGCGGATTTCCATGGATCTGATCGCCGTCGACGTCACCGACTGCCCGGACGTGCGGCGCGGCGACTGGGCCGAGCTATTCGGGCCGCATATCCCCGTCGACGACGTGGCGCGCCGTGCCGGCACGATCGGCTACGAGCTCCTCACCGGCCTCGGCCGCCGCTACGCGCGGAATTATGCGGGCTGACGCCGCTTGCCAGAGCGCGCCGGGGATGGCAAGAACATAGAGAGAACATCCGGGAGCCGGCTTTGGCGAAAGCGCGCATCCAGTACATCTGCCAGAACTGCGGCGCCGTCACGACGCGCTGGCAGGGCCGCTGCGATGCCTGCGGCGAATGGAACAGCATCGTCGAGGAATCGCTCGGCGGCGGCGTGGGCGGTCGGCCGGCAGCACCGACGGCATCGCGCGGCCGCATCATCGACCTGCAGCCGCTGGCCGGCAGCACCGAGGAAGCACCCCGCATCGCCTGCGGCATCGGCGAGCTCGACCGCGTCACCGGCGGCGGCTTCGTCACCGGCTCGGCGGTCCTGGTCGGCGGCGACCCCGGCATCGGCAAGTCCACCCTGCTCCTGCAGGCCTGCGCCGCCCTGGCGCGCGCCGGCCGCCGCGTCGTCTACATCTCCGGCGAGGAAGCGATCGCGCAGGTGCGCCTGCGCGCCGCGCGGCTGGGCCTTCTCGATGCGCCGCTGAAGCTCGCCGCCGAGACCAGCGTCGAGGACATCATCGCGACGCTGCAGGCCGACCAGCCGCCGCATCTGGTGGTCCTCGATTCGATCCAGACGCTGTGGAGCGCTGCCGCCGAATCGGCCCCCGGCACGGTGACGCAGGTGCGCGCCGCGGCGCAGGCGCTGATCCGCTACGCCAAGCTGAGCGGCGCCACCGCCTGCTTCGTCGGCCATGTCACCAAGGACGGGCAGATCGCCGGCCCGCGCGTCCTGGAGCACATGGTCGATGCCGTCTTCTATTTCGAGGGCGAAGGCGGCCACCGGTTCCGCATCCTGCGCGGCGTCAAGAACCGCTTCGGCGCCACCGAGGAGATCGGCGTTTTCGAGATGACCGGCCGCGGCCTGGCGGAAGTCGCCAATCCGTCGGAGCTCTTCCTGTCGGAGCGCAATGTCGCTGCCCCCGGCGCCGCCGTCTTCGCCGGCATGGAAGGCACCCGGCCGGTCCTCTGCGAGATCCAGGCGCTCGTTGCGCCCTCCCTCCCCGGCTCGCCGCGCCGCGCCGTGGTGGGATGGGATTCGTCGCGGCTGGCGATGGTGCTGGCGGTGCTGGAGGCGCATTGCGGCCTGAAGCTCGGCACGCATGACATCTATCTCAATGTCGCCGGCGGACTGCGCATCGGCGAACCCGCCGCCGACCTTGCCGTCGCCGCCTCGCTGGTGTCGTCGATGGCCGGCCGGCCGCTGCCGCAGGACAGCGTCTATTTCGGCGAGATCAGCCTCAGCGGCGCCATCCGGCCCGTCGCTCACGCCGCGGCGCGGCTCAAGGAAGCCGAAAGACTTGGCTTCCGCAGCGCCGTCGTTCCAACCGCCTCGGCAGCCGAGACCGGGCGCAGCGCCGTCACCGGCATCGACGACCTTTCCGCCCTCGTCGCGGCCATTGCCGCCGGCGAGCGCCGCTCGGCCGCTTAGCCGGGAAAAGCCACCGTCCTGCCCGCGACGGGCCCGCAGAATCGTGCTACCGAGCAGCCGGGCGCGGTCGCGCGATGTCAAGGTGACAGGAATATGTCGCTTACACCACTCGACGGGATCGTTGCCGTCGTCATCCTGATCTCGGCAATCCTCGCCATGGTGCGGGGCTTCGTCCGCGAGATCCTGTCGGTCGCATCCTGGGTCGTGGCGGCGGTCGCCGCCTACGCCTTCTATGACGACCTGCTCGTCTACGTGAAGCCCTACATCGCCAGCGAAACGGTTGCGACAATCGTGTCCGCCGCGGTGATCTTTTTTGTCGTGCTGGTCATCGCCAGCTATATAACGATGAAGATCGCCGACTTCGTCATCGACAGCCGGGCTGGCGCCCTCGACCGCCTGCTCGGCTTTGCCTTTGGCGCCGTGCGCGGCCTGTTGCTAGTGATCATTGCCTACCGCTTCTTCATCTGGTTCGTGCCGACGCCGCCGCCGTGGATCGCCAATGCCCAGTCAGCTCCGATGCTGCAATCGATGGCGGAGAAGCTGATCGCGATGCTGCCGGAAGACATCGAGACCCAGATCCAGGAGCGGCTGCGCGGCCGGCCCGGCGGCGCCGGCGAGGAGGCGCCCAACGAGGCTCCCGCCGACACGCCGGACGACAACCCCGCCGCCCTGCCGCCGTCGCTGGTGGATCCGGGCGCCCCCGACGAGGGTTACGACAACAATTCGCGCGAGCGCCTGAACCAGATATTCGAGGGGAACGGGCCGGGCGACTGAGCGTCGCGGCGCCTTCCCGGCCAAAGCCCTCTAGAAGACACACCCATGGACGATTTCTCGCTTGATCCTCTGGCCGACGACACGCTGCACGAGGAGTGCGGCGTCTTCGGCATCTACGGCCATCGCGACGCCGCCGCCCTGACGGCGCTCGGGCTGCACGCCCTGCAGCATCGCGGCCAGGAGGCAGCGGGCATCGTCTCGTCCGACGGATCGCAGTTCTTCAACGAGCGTCACGCCGGGCTCGTCGGCGACAATTTCTCCCGCCAGTCGGTCATCGACCGCCTCATGGGCGACCATGCCATCGGCCACGTGCGCTATTCGACCGCCGGCGGCCAGCTCGCCCGCAACATCCAGCCGCTCTTCGCCGAGTTCTCCGGCGGCGGCTTCGCCATGGCCCATAACGGCAACCTCACCAATGCGGTGACGCTGCAGAAGGCGCTGCAGCGGCGCGGCTCGATCTTCCAGTCGACCTCCGACACCGAGGTCATTCTTCATCTCATCGCCACCAGCACCAAGGCGCGGCTCGTCGACCGCACGATCGACGCCCTGCGCCAGGTCGAGGGCGCCTATTCGCTTGTCTGCCTCACCAACAAGAAGATGATCGGCTGCCGCGATCCGCTCGGTGTGCGGCCGCTGGTGCTGGGCCGCTTCGAGGACAGCTGGGTCCTCGCCTCGGAGACCTGCGCCCTCGACATCATCGGCGCCACGCATGTGCGCGATATCGAGCCGGGCGAGATGGTGGTGATCACCGAGACTGGCATCGAGAGCCTGCGGCCCTTCGCGCCGGCGCCGTCGCGCTTCTGCATCTTCGAGTATGTCTATTTCGCCCGGCCCGACTCGCGCGTCCAGGGACGCGCCGTCTATCCGGTGCGCAAGCGCATCGGCGCCGAGCTGGCACACGAGGCACCGGCAGAGGCCGACATCGTCGTGCCGGTGCCCGATTCCGGCACGCCGGCGGCGATCGGCTTCGCCGAAGCGGCCGGCCTGCCCTTCGAGCTCGGCATCATCCGCAATCATTATGTCGGCCGGACCTTCATCGAGCCGACCGATTCGATCCGCCACATGGGCGTCAAGCTGAAGCACAACGCCAACCGCGAGATCCTCGCCGGCAAGCGCGTCGTGCTGGTCGACGATTCCATCGTCCGCGGCACCACGTCGTCGAAGATCGTCCAGATGGTGCGCGAGGCCGGGGCGACGGAGGTGCACATGCGCATCGCCAGCCCGCCGACCAGCGATTCCTGCTTCTACGGCGTCGACACGCCGGAAAAGGCGAAGCTGATCGCCTCGCACATGAACGTCGCGGAGATCGCCGAGTTCATCAAGGTCGACAGCCTCGCCTTCATCTCCATCGACGGTCTCTACCGCGCCGTCGGCGAGGCGAAGCGCGACGGCGTCACGCCGCAATTCTGCGACGCCTGCTTCACGGGCGACTACCCGACCCGCCTGACCGATCAGGAAGAGAGCCTCGGCATCCGCGCCGTGCCCATCCTCGCCGAAGCCGTCTGATGCCTGCCGATCTTTCCGGCCGCATCGCCCTGGTGACCGGGGCGTCGCGCGGTATCGGCCGCGCCGCGGCGCTCGGCCTTGCCGCAGCCGGCGCCCATGTCTACGCCGTGGCGCGCACCGTCGGGGCCCTGGAGGAGCTGGACGACGAGATCCGCGCCCGGGACTATCCCGGCCCGACGCTGGTGCCGATGGACCTCACCGACGGCGATGCCGTCGACCGGCTCGGCGCCGCCATTCATGAGCGCTTCGGCCGCCTCGACATGCTGCTCGGCAATGCCGGCCTTCTCGGCGCCATCACGCCGGTGCCGCATATCGAGCCGGCGCTGTGGGACGACGTGATGGCCATCAACGTCACGGCCAATTTCCGCCTGCTGCGCTCGCTCGATCCGCTGCTGCGCCTCTCCGATGCCGGCCGCGCCCTCTTCATGTCGTCGGGCGCCGCCCACAGCCTGCGCCCCTATTGGGGCGTCTACAGCGTCTCCAAGGCGGCGCTGGAAGCGCTGGTGCGCACCTATGCCGGCGAGGTGCGGCACTCGACGGTGCGGATCAATCTCTACGATCCGGGCCCGACGCGCACGGCCATGCGCGCCCGGGCGATGCCCGGCGAGGATCCGGCGACGCTGCCGCCGCCGGACAGCCATGTGGCTCAGATCGTGACGATGCTGTCTCCGGATTTCACGGAGAACGGCGTCATCTACGACACGCGCAAGCGCGCGCTGCGCGAGTTCCCCGCCACCTAGCGGAAGAAGTCCTTCAGCACCGGAGCAACAACCTCGTGCGGGACGCGATGGTCCTGCCCGGCGAACAGCTCATAGCGGCCCTGCGGCGCGGCCTCGGCGATCGCCCTGGCGGCGGCCTGCATCCAGTCCGGGCTGTTGTCGCCGGCCATCGCCAAGAGCGGCGTGGCAAGGCCGCGGACCCGCTCCAGCGGCGGATAAGCGCTGCCGTCATGGCGTATCACCGCTGTCTCATGCGGCAGCGTCGGCGCCATCGCCACCATGCCCTTCCAGAAGGGCGCGTCGCGCATCTGCTCGACCATGGCCTGCGGCATGCCGGTATTGACGACGAACCGGACCACGGCCTCCTCATTGTCGCCGGCAGCGATAAGCCGCCGCAGTTCGGCATCGATTGCGGCGCTGTCGCGCTCCGCCGGCTCGTCCATCGCATAGGGTGGCTCATAGAGCGCGACGCCGCGCAGCGGCAGGCCCGCAATCGCTGCCTCCAGCATCAGGGCGGCGCCCGACGAATGGCCGAAGATGAAGACCGGCTCGCCGATGCGCGCCACCAGCGCCTCGAGGTCCTCGATCTCGCGCTGCACGGCATAGGGCGCCGAACCCCGGCTGTTGCCGCGGCCGCGCCGGTCATAGGCGTAGGCGGTGAAATCCGGCGCCAGGAGCTCGGCCATCGGCAGGCCGGCGATCGGCGAGTGGCGGTCGTTGAAGGCGCCGCCGGCAAGAACCACCGGCGGCCCGGAACCACGGGCCTCGAAGGCGATGACCGTGCCGTCGGCGGAGACGACGCTGTCGTGGCTGTTGGACATGCTGACGTCGCTCATTGGCTCTCCTTTTTCTTTGCGGCTTCGGCGCCGCCTTCAAAGGACGATCGACGCAGTCGGGATTCGACAGGCACCGGGAGAGAAAGTTCAGTCCTTGCCGGCGAACGGGTTCTCGCCCTTGCGCATCGTGAGCCGGATCGGCACGCCCGGCAGGTCGAAGGCGTCGCGGATGCCATTGACCAGATAGCGCCGATAGGAATCCGGCAAGGCCTCGGGCCGGGAACAGAAGACGATGAAGGTCGGCGGCCGCGCCTTGGCCTGCGTCATGTAGCGCAGCTTGATGCGGCGGCCCGACACCGCCGGCGGCGGATGGCTTTCCAGGACCCCGGCCAGCCAGCGATTAAGTCCGGCCGTGCTGACCCGCCGGTTCCAGGTGTCGTGCATCTTCAGCACTGCCGTCATCAGCCTGTCGATGCCGGCGCCGGTCAGGCCGGAAACCGGTACGACCGGCATGCCGCGCAGCTGCGGCAGCAGCCGCTCGGCCTCCTCGCGCAGCCGGCGCAGGGCCTCGTCGGGGCTGTCGACAAGGTCCCATTTGTCGAGGGCGATGACCACCGCCCTGCCCTCGCGCTCGGCGAGATCGGCGATCTGCAGATCCTGCCGGTCGAACGGGCTTGTCGCGTCGATCGTCACGATGACGACCTCGGCGAAGCGGATCGCCCGCAGCGCATCGGCGACCGACAGCTTCTCCAGCTTCTCCTGGACCCGCGCCCGGCGGCGCATGCCCGCGGTATCGTGGAGAAGCAGCGCGCGGCCGCGCCACGTCCACGGCACGGCGATGGAGTCGCGCGTCAGTCCGGCCTCCGGGCCGGTCAGCATGCGCTCCTCGCCGATCATGCGGTTGATGAGGGTCGACTTGCCGGCATTGGGGCGGCCGACGACGGCGATCCGCATCGGCCGCAGGTGGTCGTCTTCCGCCTGCTCCGCCTCGGCCTCGGCGTCCGGCTCCTCGTCGCCGCCGATATGCGCTGCCAGCGCCCCGTAGAGGTCGGCAAGCCCCTCGCCGTGCTCGGCCGAGATCGGCACCGGATCGCCCAGCCCGAGGGAGAAGGCCTCATAGGCGCCGGCCATGCCCGTCCGGCCTTCCGCCTTGTTGGCGACCAGCACAACCGGCTTGCCTTCCCGCCGCAGCAGGCTGGCGAAATGCTCGTCGACCGGTGTAATGCCGGCGCGGGCGTCGATCACGAAAAGCGACACGTCGGCATCGCGAATGGCCGCCTCGGTCTGCTGCCGCATGCGCCCGGCGAGGCTCTCGGCGTCGGCATCCTCGAGCCCGGCCGTGTCGATGACGGTGAAGCGCAGGTCGCCCAGCCGCGCGTCACCGAGGCGGCGGTCGCGCGTCACGCCGGGCGTGTCATCGACGAGCGCCAGCTTGCGGCCGACCAGCCGGTTGAACAGCGTCGACTTGCCGACATTCGGACGGCCGACAATGGCAACCGTGAAAGGCCGCCCGGAGACATCCCTGGAGTTCACGGGCGCGCGTCGCCGTCCGGCTCAGCCTTCCGGCGGCTTCTCCGGCTGCGGGACATCGCCCTGCCGGGCGCGCACCAGGTCGAGCAGGATCGACACGCGCTGTACCATGCCGCTCGGCGCCTGCGGATCGCTGGCGATTTCGGTGAGATAGGTCTTGGCCTGTTCATAGTCGCCGGCCCGGAACGCCGACAGTCCGAGAATCTCCCGGGCGCTGTTGCGGAACGGCTGGCCGGTCGCCGCCAGCGGCTCGAGGCGCGTCTTCATGCTGGCGAAGTCGGTCGTGTCGACGAGGAGCATCGCCGCCCGCAGCTGCGCCACCGACCGCAGCGCCGGCTCGACCGAGGTGTCGGCAGCGATGGCGTCGAAATCACTGGCCGCGCCGGTCGGGTCCGTCGCCGCCTTGCCGCTCGCTGCCCGCAGGCGGGCCAGCACCGGATAGGCGCCCTTGCCGTCGGTGGCGATCGCCGTGAAAGCCGCCTCGGCCTCAGCCGCCTTGCCGTCATCGGCAAGCTGCATGGCCTGCAGGAAGCGGTCGCCGGTCGACTCGGCCTGCCGCACCTGCCAGTATTCCCATAAGCGATATCCTCCCGTCGCGAGGACGATCAGCACCGCGGCACCGACGATATAGCCGCCGTACTGGCGCCAGATCTTCTTGGCCTGTTCCCGGCGAAGATCCTCGTCAACTTCGCGGAAGATATCCGACATTGTCTTCTGTTCTCGACGCCTTGATTATTGTACAGCGAAATGCCCCGGCGCAGGGCGGCGGCACCATACCGTTGCGGCGCCGGCCTTGCAAACATCAGCCGGTGCGGCGCTGGGACAGCGCCTTGAGCTGATAGACATGCTCATCCGCCGGAAACTTGCGGTTGCGCACGTCCTCGGCATAGGCCTCGACCGCGGTCGTGATATGGCCGGCGAGCTCGCCGTAGCGCTTGACGAATTTCGGCACGCGCGGGCTGAGGCCGAGCATGTCCTCCAGGACGAGGATCTGGCCGTCGCAGGCATTGGAGGCGCCGATGCCGATGGTCGGCACCGGCACATCGGCGGTGATGCGCCGCGCCAGCGGCTCGACGATCCCCTCCAGGACGATGGCGAAAGCGCCGGCTTCGGCGACAGCGGCGGCATCGGCGGCAACCGCCTCGGTGCTGCGCTCGTCACGCCCCTGGACCTTGAAGCCGCCCATTGTGTTGATCGCCTGCGGCGTCAGGCCGACATGGCCCATCACCGGCACGCCGCGCTCGACGAGGAAGCGGATCGTCTCCGCCATCCGGCGGCCGCCCTCCATCTTCACAGCGCCGCAGCCGGTCTCCTTCATGACCCGCGCCGCGGCGCGGAACGCCTGCTGCGGGCTTTCCTCATAGGAGCCGAAGGGCAGGTCGACGACCACCAGCGCCCGCTGCGAGCCGCGCATGACCGCCTGCCCCTGCAGGATCATCATGTCGAGCGTCACCGGAACTGTCGTCTCCAGGCCGTGCATCACCATGCCGAGGGAATCGCCGACAAGCATGAAGTCGACCACCGGATCGAGCAGCGCCGCCGTGTGGGCGTGATAGGCCGTCAGGGCGACGACCGGCTGGCCGCCCTTGCGGCTGCCGATGTCGATCGCCGTGATGCGCCGGATCTGGGGTTCAATGGACATTGCGGCCTCCTCGCGGACATCCCGGCACCTGTCGGCCGGCGGGCCGATGAGGCCCGAAAGCGCCTTTCCTCAATTGCGGCGAAATCGCGACAACGCGATTTCGCGCACACCGAATCTTCATCTACCGTGCCGACGCTTGGGGTTGAAAGAGCCGGCTTTGGGCAAGGACCGGTAGGCGCTGGGTGAACACTATATGAGAGGAAGCAGGCTGACGATTCTTGTTGTCGCCGGGCTGGCGGCATCATTGGCCCATTCGGCGGAAAGAACGCCGCTGCGCGTCGCGGAGGCGGTCGCCGAAACGCCGCTCGCCGAGACGCTGGCAGCGGCCGGCGTCCCCGCCGCGCCGCCGGCGACGCAGCTCATCGCCCGCGTCGATCTCTCCGAGCAGAAGATGTACGTCTACGTGGAGAACGTCCTCACCTATACGTGGGACGTCTCCACCGGCCGCCGCGGCTACGGCACGCCCACCGGACAGTGGAACGCCGAGTGGATGGCGGCGAAGTGGCGGTCGCGCAAATACAACAATGCGCCGATGCCGTGGTCGGTCTTCTTCTATCGCGGCTACGCCATCCACGGCACGACCGACATCCGCCGCCTCGGCCAGGTCGCCTCGCATGGCTGCGTGCGCCTGCATCCGGACAACGCCCGCACCTTCTACCGGCTGGTGGAAGCCTACGGGAAGAAGGCGACCCTGGTCTCCGTCGTGCGCTAGGCGCCGCCGGAGCGCCGCTCCAGCCAGCGCCGGCCGAGCGTTGCCGGAATCAGCAGCAGCCAGAAATACTTGGCGGCATCGGCATCGAACGGGGCAATGAGGATCGAGACGCCGAAGACGGCGGCGAACAGCAGCGCCTGCTGGAAGCTCGCCTGCGCCTGCCGCGGCGGCGTCGTCTCGTCGATCAGCCCCGCCCGCACTGTATAGGCCCATAGCCCCGCCAGGAGCAGCGACGACACCGCCATGACGGCGGCATAGAGGATCGTCGCCACCGCGCCGCCGTTCTCGGCAATGACGCTGGTGGCAAAGGGCACCAGACCGATGACCAGCAGGAAGGCCAGATTGAGCCACAGCAGCGTGCCGGTAACGCGGCGCACCCAGCGGAACTTGCGCAGGTGGTTCATCCAGTAGGTGCCGACGACGACGAAGCTCAGCGCGTAGCCGAGATAGTGCGGCCAGATCTGCCCCAGGGCACGCGCCAGCCCGGCATCGTCCAGTTCGCCGGCCGCCTCCGGCAGGCGGATTTCCAGCGCCATCAGGGTGATGGTGATGGCGAGCACCGCATCGGTGAAAAGCACCATCCGCTCGATGGCCGGATCGGTCTCGGTGGAATGCGGCATCTGCTGTCCGCTGTCGACCATGCTGGACGTCCCTCCTCGCTCGCCTCCCGGGATCGCGGCGCCTTGCCGGCGACTACTGGAGCGCCTCGGAGAAGAACGCGGTCAGCCGCTTCCAGTGGCGCTCGGCAGCCGGAGCATTGAAGACCGGCTGGTCGGGCACGGTCCAGCCATGCGACGCCCCGACATAGTTCTCGATCGTGAAATCGACCTCCGCCCGGCGCAGCGCGTCGGCAAGGCGGGTCGACTGCTCCGGCGGGAAGCTGTTGTCGACGCCGGCGGCGCCGACATAGACGCGCGCCTTGAGCTGCGGCACCAGGAGATGCGGGCTGTCCTCCGCGTCGCTTGCCAGATTGCCGCCGTGAAAGCTGGCAATGGCGTTCACCCGCTCCGGATAGCTGCCGGCCGCGGCAAGGGCCCGGGCTCCACCCATGCAATAGCCGACGGTGCCGACTGCGCCCGATATGCCCTCCGCATCGAGGGCGTCGATGAAGGCGGCCGTGTCGCGGCGGGTCATCTCGTGGCTGGTCTCGCGCATCAGGGTGAACACCTGCGACCGGACCGCCTCGTCGTTCGCCAGCGCCCCACCGTCGAACGGTCCGTAAGGGCCATGGCGATAGAAAAGATCGGGCAGCAGGACGACAAAGCCATTGCTGGCGAGCCGGTTCGCCATTTCGTCCATCGCCGGGCGGATGCCGATGGCATCCATGTAGAAAATGACGCCGGGCAGCGGCCCGACATCGCCATCCGGCCGGAAAATGGCGGCCGGCGCGACGCCGTCGTTGGTCTGGATGGTGATGGTCTTCTTCGGCATGCAGCAACCTCTTGCGGCCCGCCGATCCAGCGGGCGCCTGACACGATAGTAAGCAAGCTATACGATCGCCTGGCAGCGTTCCAGCCAGGCGGAAGCTTCAGGCAAAGAGCGCGGCATAGGTGGCGGGCGAGAAGCCGACGGTGACCGTGCCGGCCACATCCAGAACCGGGCGCTTGATCATCGACGGCTGTGCCAGCATCAGCGCTAGGGCCTTCGCCTTGTCGATGCCGGCCCTGTCGGCGTCGGGCAGCTTGCGGAAGGTCGTGCCGGCGCGATTGAGCAGCACCTCCCAGCCGACCTGGCCGGCCCAGTCCTCCAGCCGCCGGCGCTCGATGCCGGCCGTCTTGTAATCATGAAACGCGTAGGCGATCCCGTGTTCATCGAGCCAGGCCCGGGCCTTCTTCATCGTGTCGCAATTCTTGATGCCGTAGATCGTCACGCGTTCGGCCAAGGCCGGCTCTCCTTCATCGCTGCTGCTCCGCCACGAAATAGAAATCCTCCGGCGGCAGCGAGCCGTAGACGAACGGCTCCTGGCCGTTGTCCGTCGCGGCGAGCACGTCGCTGCGCACGAGGCGGAACACCTTATTGATCTCGACGCCCGGCTCGGCCAGGCGGCGTGCCAGCGACACCGCGAACGGGCTGTTGGTGCCGTCGCCGTCGGCGGCGATGCTGCCGGCCTTGGCGGCATAGGCGACCAGCGTCGCCTGGCTCGGCTCCGCCAGCGCCAGCCCACGCCCGACCGAACGGCTGGCGCTCGTCCGCTGCATCGTCGCCGCGAAGGGGTTGTTGCGGCAGGCATCGAGGATGACCAGCCGCAGCTTGCGGGCGCCCTCGACCGCCGACAGAACGCGGTCGAGCGTCACCGCCTCGTCCGGCACGTTGCGGTCGGAAAGGAGCGTCGCGTCGGTCGGGACGAGATAGTTGACGCCGCCGACCTCGATGCCGTGGCCAGCGAAATAGACGACCGCCCAGTCGGCCGCGTCGGCCTTCTGCGCGAAAGCCCTGAGCGCCGCCAGGAAAGCGTCGCGGCCGAGATCGTCGGCCACCGTCACATCGGTGAAGCCCGCCGCCTCCAGCGCCTTGCCGATCAGCGCCGCGTCGGCGGCCGGATTGGGGAGCCGGCCGGCGGAACTGTAAGCCGCGTTGCCGATCACCAGCGCGACGCGGCGTTCACCGCCGGGCGCCGCGACCGGCGCCTGGCTGGCCGGCGGCTCCAGCGCCGCCACAGCGGCTGCGCCGCTGCTGTCCCGCGCCGCCTCCGCCTCCCGCAGCGCCACGCGCGCTTCCGAAGAGGGGTCGCGTTCGGTTGCTGTCCGCAGATCGGCGACGGCACGCGTCAGGTCGCCCCGGCTGCGCCAGGCATTGCCGCGATTCTGGTAGGCGGCGGCATAGTCCGGCTGCAGGCGCAGAACCTCGTCGTAATCGGCAATGGCGCGGTCATAGTCGTGAAGGTTCGACCAGGCATTGCCGCGGTTGAAATAGGCATCGGCATAATCGGGCTTGAGCCGGATGATCGCATCATAGTCGGCGATCGCTTCGCGCAGGTCGCCGCGGCTGAAATAGGCGTTGCCGCGGTTGAAATAGGCGAAGGCATAGGTCGTCGCCTGCCTGATCACCTCGGTATAGTCGGCAATGGCGTGATCGAGATCGCCCTCGGCCGAATAGGAATTGCCGCGGTTGAAATAGGCGTCGATATAACCGGGATTGAGCGCCACGACCTTGCTGTAGTCGGCGATCGCCTCCGCATGGCGGCCCTGCGCGGCATAGGCGTTGCCGCGATTGTACCAGGCGTTCGCCAGAGTCGGATCAAGCTTGACCGCCGACGTGTAGTCGGCGATCGCCGCATCGAGATTGCGGCTGAACCTGTCATTGCCCCGTTCGTAGAACTGCGTTGCCGTGCGCGGGCGCGATGCCGCCGATGCGTCGGTCACGAGGCCCACCGCGAGGACGGCGGCAAGAATCAGAGCGGCCAGCTTTGCCATATCCAGCTCCCCGAAGATGCCCCATGCCAGCATACCGCCGCGATGGCGGCGTGACGACAGGGGATCCTTCGCCGCGGATGGCGCTGCTATGCTGGCCGGCCTGCATGAGGAGCCCGCCGATGAAATATCTGCACACCATGGTCCGCATCACCGACATCGACCAGTCCCTCGCCTTCTACCGGACACTCGGCCTGGAGGAAGTCCGCCGCTCGGAGAACGAGAAGGGGCGCTATACGCTGATCTTCATGGCGGCGCCGGGCGATGAGAAGGCCCAGGTCGAGCTGACCTACAACTGGGACCCGGAGGTCTATGCCGGCGGGCGCAATTTCGGCCACCTCGCCTATGAGGTGGAGGACATCTACGCCCTGTGCCAGCGCCTGATGGACGCCGGCATCACCATCAACCGCCCGCCGCGCGACGGCCGCATGGCCTTCGTCCGCTCGCCGGACAATATCTCGATCGAGCTGCTGCAGGCCGGCGCTTCGCTGCCGCCGGCCGAGCCCTGGCTGTCCATGCCCAACACGGGCAGCTGGTAGCCTTCCAAACCGCTGCGATCGCCCTTGGCAGGCAAGGGCTTCGCCTCTATAACCCGCCGGCCTGCGCCCTTCGTCTATCGGTCAGGACGCCACCCTTTCACGGTGGAGAGAGGGGTTCGATTCCCCTAGGGCGCGCCATTTTCTCGTTCCGGAATAGAGCTGGGCTGTTAGGGGGAGTTGACGGGCGCCATGTCGCTCCTGAGCTTCGATAATCCGGTCTTCACCGCCTTTGCGATCGCCGCGGCGATCATGGTGCTCAAGGCCGTCGCCATGTCGTGGCTGACGGTGGTGAGAATGATGCAGGTGAGAGGCGGATTTCGCTCACCTGAAGACCTGCGCAGGACGCCGCTCAACCCGGCGCCCGACCCGAAGCAGCTGCTTCCCGACGAGCGCGTCGAGCGTATCCGGCGCATCCAGCAGAATGATCTGGAGAACCTCCCGTTCTTCTTCGTGGCGGGAGCCCTCTATGTCCTCACCGAGCCTTCGCTCGTTCTTGCCCAGTGGCTCTTCTACGGCTATGCCGTGTCACGGCTCCTGCATTTCGCCGCCTACCTTTCCGGGCAGATCCACGATATCAGGGCGGCCCTCTGGTCGGTGGGATCGCTGATCATCGTCTTCATGACCGTCATGGTTCTGGTGCACCTGCTGGCCTAGGCTCGCATTCCGGGACGGGCAATCCTGGCCATGATCGACGCATGGATCGAAATGGGGGTCCGGCGCGTTTCAGCGCCGGTGACCCATGCGCCCCTTCGTCTCACTCCTTCTCGCGCCACTGGCGGCGCTGACCGTCATGACTCCTGCCTCCGGGACCGCCCCCGGAAGCCCGGCGGCGCGCGCCGACCTTGGCGGCGTTGCGCCGCTGCCGCTGACCGGCGAACGGCGCGCTGCCTTCGAGGCCTATGTCGCGGAGGCGCTGCACCGCTTCGGCGTGCCGGGAGCCGCCGTCGCCGTCGTTGAGGACGGCCGGGTCGTCTACCTGAAGGGCTTCGGCGTCCGCGAAGCCGGCCGCACGCAGCCGGTAACGCCCGACACGATGATGATGATCGGCTCGGTCACCAAGTCGATGACCACCATGCTGGCCGGCACGCTGGTCGACGACGGCAGTCTCGGCTGGGAAACGCCGCTCGCCGACATCCTTCCCGAATTCGCCGTCAAGGATGCGGCGCTCAGCCGGCGCCTGACGATCCGCGACGCCTTCTGCAACTGCTCCGGCATTCCCGGCCTCAACCTCGAATCCTACTTCATCGGCAGCAGCCTCACGCCGGAAGGCGTCGTCGCAGCGCTCCGCGATGTCGCTCCGGCCGCCCCTTACGGTGAGACCTTCATCTACAACAACCTCCTCGTCGCGACCGGCGGCTATGCGCTCGGCGTCGCCGCCGACGGCCGCACCGGCAGCCTTGGCGCGCCCTACGATCTGGCGCTGCGCGAGCGCGTCCTGGGGCCGATCGGCATGACGCGCAGCACCTTCGACTTCGACGCGGTGCTGGCAAGCGGCGACTACGCCCTGCCGCATGCCACGGATCTCTCCGGCAGCCTGCAGACGCTGCCGCTGACGGCCGAGCAGGGCCTCCTGCCCTACCGGCCGGCCGGCGCCCTCTGGTCCAATGCCCGCGAGATGGCGCGCTATCTTTCGACCGAGCTGGCGCACGGCGTCGCCCCAGACGGCAATCGCATCGTCTCGGCCGAAAACCTCGAGGCGACCTGGGCGGCGGGCGTCGCCGTGCCCAACCTCTATGCCGGCCCGCCGGAGATGGCGGCGAGCATGGCGCGTTACGGCCTCGGCTGGATGAGCGGCACCTACAAGGGCCTGCGCATCATCGACCATGCCGGCGGCACGGCCGGTTTCACGGCCGAAATCGCCTTCGTGCCGGATGCCGGCCTCGGCATCGTCATCCTCACCAACGGCTTCTCGCTGCGGCCACTGCCGCTCGCCTTCCAGCATGCGGTGGAGTTCCGGCTGTTCGAGCTCCTGTTCGACCAGCCGCAGGCGTTCGATGCCGCGCTGCAGGCGCAGGCGGAAGCGCTCGCCGCCGAACGGCCGCTGCCGGCGCTCGGCGCGGTCGATGCGGCTGCCGTCGCTCCCTATCTCGGCCGCTATGCCAATGCCGAGCTCGGCGAGGTGTCCCTCGCCCTGCAGGGCGACCGCCTCATCCTCGATCTCGGCGACCTGCGCACCGAGCTGCGTCCCCTCGCCGAGGCCGGCGCTGAGCCCGTCTATCTGCTGCACGATCCGCCGCTGTCGCTCTTTTCGGAAGCCTATGGCGTGACCCTTGCCTTCACCGGCAGCGGCGGCGAGCGGCAGATCACCATCACCGTGCCGGCCAGCGTCACCGGGCCGGCGCAGACTTTCGTGCTGAAGCCGGAATGAGCCATCGGCGAGGCGGCCTGTCTGTTCGGACCGAGGAGGTTTTTCGTCAATGAGGATCGCCCAGATCGCCCCGCTCGCCGAGTGCTGTCCGCCGCGCCTCTATGGCGGCACCGAGCGCATCGTCTCCTATCTCACCGAGGAGCTGGTCCGGCAGGGGCATGCGGTGACGCTGTTCGCCAGCGGCGATTCGCAGACCAGCGCCGAACTCGTGCCATGCTGCGACATGGCCCTGCGGCTGAATCCGGACGTCAGGGACCCGCTCCCCTATCACATGATCATGCTGGAGAAGGTGCGCCGCCGGGCAGACGCGTTCGACGTGCTGCATTTCCATGTCGATTTCCTGCACTATCCGCTCGCCAGCGCCTTCGCCGACCGCCTGGTGACGACGCTGCATGGCCGGCTCGATCTGCCGGACTTCAGGCCGCTCTACGCGGCCTTCCCGAATTATCCCCTCGTCTCCATCTCGGACGACCAGCGCCGGCCGATGCCGCCGGTGAACTGGGCCGGAACTGTGCATCACGGCCTGCCGCGCGATATCCTGCCCTTCACGGCCAATCCCGACGGCGACTATCTCGCCTTTCTCGGCCGCATCTCGCCCGAAAAGCGGCCCGACCGGGCCATCGAGATCGCCGCGCGCGCCGGCCTGATGCTGAAGATGGCCGCCAAGGTAGACAAGGCCGATCAGGCCTACTGGGAGGAGGTGATCGCCCCCATGCTGCCGCGCTACCGCAATGTCGAGTTCGTCGGCGAGATCAACGAACAGCAGAAGGCCGAACTCCTCGGCAATGCCAAGGCGCTGCTCTTCCCGATCGACTGGCCGGAGCCCTTCGGCCTGGTGATGATCGAGGCCATGGCCTGCGGGACGCCGGTGATCGCCTTCCGCAGCGGCTCGGTCCCGGAGGTGATCGACCACGGCGTCACAGGCTTCATCGTCGACGATATCGACGCGGCGGTGGAAGCGGCGCGCCGGGCCGGCGAACTCGACCGCGCCGGGGTCCGCGCCGTGTTCGAGAAGCGCTTCACGGCCGAGCGCATGGCGCACGACTATCTCGCCATCTATCGTGGCCTGCCCGGCCTCCGGGAAACCGCGGCGCCGATGCCGGCGGCTGCCGAGGATCAGGCCAACCTGCCGGCAGCCGCCTGAGGCGGAGGGTTCACCATGCACGGCACGACAAGTGCGGATGCCGTTGCGCATGCCCCGGCCCCGGGCGGGCCGGAGGCGCCGCAGTTCTCCATCCCGGCCGCCATCTCGCTGCAGGAGCGCCGGCCGCATACCCTCAAGCAGGGCGACACCTTCGCCGTGTTCGACCACAATGGCGATGCGCTTGCCGGACCGGGAAGCCCGGATGGGCTCTACCACCGCGACACGCGCTACCTGTCGCATCTCCATTTCACAATCGCCGGGCAGCGGCCGATGCTGCTGTCGTCGACGCTGCGCGACGACAATGCGACGCTGACATGCGACCTCACTAATCCGGATCTCTTCGACGCCGATGGCCGGCGGACGCTAGAGCATGACCTCCTGCACCTGCGCCGTTCACGCTTCCTGTGGAACGGCGCATGGCATGAGCGGATCGCCATCCGTAATTTCGACGAGCAGCCGCACCGCGTCGAGGTCGATCTCGCCTTCGCCGCCGATTTCGCCGACGTGTTCGAGGTACGCGGCACACAGCGGGCGCGGCGCGGCACGATGCAGGCGCCTGTGGTGACGGCGGACGCGGTGCGGCTCGCCTATCTCGGCCTCGACGGCCGCCGGCGGGAGACCCGGCTGCGCTTCGATCCGACGCCGCGTCAGCTGGCGGCGGACCATGCCGCCTTCCTCTTCGACATCGCGCCGCACGGTGCGGCGACGATCGTGCTGGAGATCGCCTGCGACGGCGCCGCCGCCGAACCGGTGCGCATCGGCTTCATGCGCGGGCTGCGCGATGCCCGGCGGGCGCTCCGCGCTGCCGTCGCCGGAGCCGCAACAATCGTCACCTCGAACGCCATCTTCGACGAGGCGGCGCGGCGCTCGGTCGCCGACCTCGCCATGCTGGTCACCGAGACGCCGGAAGGGCCCTACCCCTATGCCGGCATCCCCTGGTTCAGCGCCGCCTTCGGCCGCGACGCGCTGATCACGGCGCTGGAAACGCTGTGGCTCGATCCGGCGCTGGCGCGCGGCGTCCTGCTGCATCTTGCCGCCAACCAGGCGACCGCCTTCGATGCCGCCGCCGACGCCGAGCCCGGCAAGATCCTGCACGAGATGCGTTACGGCGAAATGGCCGAGCTGCGCGAAGTGCCGTTCCGCCGTTATTACGGCAGCATCGATTCCACGCCGCTCTTCGTCATGCTGGCCGGCGCCTATCTGGAGCGCAGCGGCGATCTCGCCACGCTGCGTCATCTATGGCCCAACATCGAGGCGGCGCTCGGCTGGATCGACCGGTACGGCGACCGCGACGGCGACGGCTTCGTCGAATACGGCCGGCGCACCGAGGAAGGGCTGGCCAACCAGGGCTGGAAGGACAGCCGCGATTCCGTCTTCCATGCCGACGGCACGCTGGCCCGGGGGACAATCGCCCTCGCCGAAGTGCAGGCCTATGCCTATGGCGCCTGGCGCGCCGCCGCCAACATGGCGCGCCTCTTCGGCGAGGCGGACCGCGCCGCCGATTTCGACCGGCGCGCCGATGCCCTGCGTCTCTCCTTCGACAGCGCCTTCTTCGATCCGGCGCTCGGCACCTACGTCCTGGCGCTCGACGGTGACAAGCGCCCCTGCCGGGTGAAGAGCTCCAATGCCGGCCATGCGCTGCTCACCGGCCTCGCCCTGCCGCAACGCGCCGAGGCGCTGGCGCGCATGCTGATGGACCCGACGCTGTTCTGCGGCTGGGGCGTGCGTACCATCGCCAGCGACGAGGCGCGCTACAACCCGATGAGCTACCACAACGGCTCGGTCTGGCCGCACGACAACGCGCTGATCGCCGCCGGCCTTGCCCGCTACGGCTTCAAGCGCCAGGCAGCCCGCATCTTCGAGGGGCTGTTCGCGGCCTCGACCTATATCGACCTTCGCCGCCTGCCGGAGCTGTTCTGCGGCTTCGCCCGCCAGCGCACGCGCGGCCCGACCTTCTATCCCGTCGCCTGCATGCCGCAGGCCTGGGCCGCCGCGGCGCCGCTCGCCATGCTGCAGGCCTGCCTCGGCCTCGGCTTCGACCCGGAGCAGCGGCGCGTGACCTTCGACGGACCGGTGCTGCCGGACTTCCTGAGCGAGGTCACCCTGCGCAATCTGGCGCTGGGCGACGGCGCGGTCGACGTGGCGCTGCGGCGCTCCGGATCGAAGGTGGTGGTCGACGTCCTCCGCCGCGACGGCGGCCTGCGCGTGCTCACGACGCATTGAGGCGCTGGCAGCAGCCAGCGCGGCGATGATCTCGCTGCGCTGGTCTGCATCCGCCCAACGCTTGCGAAGCTCGGCGGAGGTCGGCACCAGCGAGCGGACGCTTTCGGCGGCGTAGTCGGTATATTTGACGACGCGAAGCTGCTTGCCGTTCGGATCAAGCTCGTGGACCAAATGGGCCACGACTTCGACCTGGCCCCCGTCGAAATAGAATTTGCGCGGTTCGCCGGTCGGCGGCTCGATCACGCCGGGTTCGCCTTCGTCCGGCAGGGCGGGCTCCGGTTCCTGCCCTTCGGGGATGATCTCCGTCGTCGCGGTGGTCTCGCCGGCGTCGTTCACTTCTTCTTCCGTGATCCGGGCCGGATCGCCGTCGAAGTCCGGGTCGGCGAACATGCGGGTTGCCGAGCCGGTGTAGTCGAGGATGTTGAACCACAGCTTGCCGTAATCGTCGCGCAGGCGCGTGCCGCGCCCGATGATCTGCTTGAACTCGCTCATCGAACCGACGACGCGGGCCAGGACGACATTCTTGCAGGTCGGCGCATCGACGCCCGTCGTCAGCAGTTGCGACGACGTGAGGATCACCGGCGTTTTGGTTTCGAGGTCTTGGAACTTCGACAGGTGGCCGCGCCCGATGGCGCCCTCGTCGGCGGTGACGCGCGCCACATAGTCGGGATACTGCGCCACAAGGTCGGCATTGAGGTTGACCAGCGCCTGCCGCATTTCCGAGGCGTGTTCCTGATCGACGCAGAACACGATGGTCTTGGCGAAGCGGTCGGTCTTCTTGAGGAAGTCGGTCAGGTGGCGGGCGATGGCCTCCGTGCGGGCGCGCAAGGCGATAGATCGCTCGAAATCCTTGGTCTGGTATTCATCGTCGGGGATCGCGCGGCCGAAGCGGTCAACCTCGTCCTTGCTCGGCCGCCAGCCTGCCGCGTCCCATTGGGTGACGACGCGATGCACGCGGTAGGGCGCGAGGAAACCGTCGTCGATGCCCTGGCGCAGGCTGTATTCGTAGATGGGATTGCCGAAATAGAGGTAGGTGTCGCGGTTGTCTTCACGCAGCGGTGTGGCCGTCATGCCGAGTTGATAGGCTGGCTTGAAATGCTCAAGGATGACGCGCCATGAACTGTCGTCCCGCGCGCTTCCCCGGTGACATTCATCGACAATGATGAGGTCGAAGAAGTCCGGCGGATAGTCCCGGAAAAGCCCGGCGCGGCGCTCGTCCTCGGCCAGCGCCTGATATATGGCGAAATACATTTCCCGGCTTTTGACGATCTCGCCGGATTCGATCTTGTGGCGCGCATCCCCGAAAGGAGTGAAGGTCTTGTCCTTCGGGTCGTCGATGAGAATGTTGCGATCCGCAAGGAACAGGATGCGCGGCTTGCGATGTTCCCCGGTCGTGTTCCAGCGGCTCGACCAGAGCTTCCAGCAAATCTGGAAGGCCACGATGGTCTTGCCGGTGCCCGTCGCCATCGTGAGAAGCAGGCGCTTCCTTCCGGCAAGGATGGCTTCGACCGTGCGGTTGATGGCGATCTGCTGATAGTAGCGGGGCGGCTTGCCGCCGACCGTATTGTAGGGAGCGATCAGGTGTTCCACGCGCTCGGGCGTGTCGATTCCACTGCCCGCCTGATAGCGTCGCCAAAGGTCATCTGGTGTGGGGAAGTCGGCGACGCGCGTTTCCGTCCCCTTGAAATAGTCGATTTCGATGATTTCGGCGCCGTTGGTGGCGTAGGCGTAATTGAGGCCGAGGATTTCCGCATAGTCGCGGGCCTGCTGCACGGCATCGGTCGCTGATTTGTAGCTGGCCTTCGCCTCGACCACGGCGAGCGGAAAATCCCGCGTGTAGCGCAGCAGGTAGTCCACCCGCTTGGGCAGCTTGCGGACAAAGCCCTTGCCCACGGGAATGACGCGGCCATCCGTGATGGTGCGCTGCTCGGCGATGGAATGGGGTTCGCTGTCCCAACCGGCGGATTGCAGCCTGGGCACGACGAATTTTCGGCAGGTGTCGGCTTCGTTCGTCATGCGCCCCCGCTGCTCCCCTGCTGTTCCTCAACCTTACGCTTTATCCAGTTTGCGATTTCCTGCCGCTGGAACCGCCACGATCCGCCGACCTTGAAGCCAGGAATCTTGCCTGCCGAGGCGAGCTTGTAGGCGGTCTTCTCATTGATCTTGAGAAGTTCCGCCACCTCCCGGATCGTCAGGATTTCGTCGGCCATGCGCCCGCCGTAACTCGTGGTTGGGGAAGTATATAGAAGATCGGAGAAAATCAGGGAAGATCGCGGTAGCTGCCCATCCCGAGGGCGAGCAACGGCGGCGGGGCTGGAGTCGCCTCGGCATCATATTGAAAATTCCGCTCTGAAAGCGGATTTTCCAGGACGATCCTGTGTGGCTGATCTTCTCATTGATCTTGATGGCGGTTTATAAATTTCATGAAACACGAAGCATAACTTAGCGAATTTCAAGAAATCTGAACTCGACATCGGTTTGGAAATCCGCCAAAATGCTAAGCATGGATATGCGTTCTGGCAGCAAGCTAAACCGGCTCCAGCAGGAACTCCCCGAGGGACTCCTGGCCGATGCCGCCTGGATGGAGGCCCACGGCTACTCGTCGGCGCTGCGCAGCCAGTACGTTCGCGCGGGCTGGCTCTATAGCCCGGCCCGGCGCGTCTATCGCCGCTCGCGCACGCCGCTCACCTGGCAGCAGGTGGTCGTCTCGCTCCAGAAGACGGTGCTGGACCTTCCGCTGACCGTTGGCGGGCGCACCGCGCTCGAACAGCAGGGTTACGCCCATTACCTTTCGACAGCCATGCGCGAGGTCCACCTTTACGGACCGAAGCGTCCGCCGACCTGGCTGGCGAGCCTGCCGCTCGACGTGACCTTTCATTGGCACAACAGCCTGCGGCTGTTTCCTGGTGATGCCGACGCCCCACCTGAGCCAAGCCCCGTCATGGTCGGCGCCGGTGGCCTGACCTTGCCCATCCGCTATTCCAGCAAGGAGCGCGCCGTTCTCGAATTGCTCGACGAACTGCCCGAGCATGAAAGCTTCCATCAGGTTGATGCCTTGATGGAAGGGATGAGCGATTTAAGCCCGCGCCGCTTGCAAACTCTGCTGGAGGCTTGCACCAGCGTGAAGGTGAAGCGGCTCTTTCTTTTCTTCGCCGACCGCCACCGCCATGCGTGGCGATCCCGGCTCGACATGTCCCGCGTCGATCTGGGTTCGGGCAAGCGCGTCCTTGTCAAAGGCGGCAAGCTCGATCCGCACTACAACATCACCGTGCCGTCCGACCTTGGAGGCTCGTGAATCTCATGGCCTTCCTCGACACATATCGGCAGCAGGTCGCCCTTCTCATTCGCGTCCTTCCTTTCGCCGCGGAGGAGCGGGCTTTCGCGCTCAAAGGCGGCACCGCGATCAACCTGTTCGTGCGCGACATGCCGCGCCTCTCCGTGGACATCGACCTGACCTATCTGCCGGTCGAAGATCGGGCCACATCGCTCGCGGCAATCGATGCCGCCATGCTGCGGATCAAGGAACGGATCGAGCGGGGCATACAAGGCGCGAAGGTCAATGCTTCGCGTTCGGCCGACGAGAATATCGTGACCAAGCTGATCGTTCGGGCGAGCGGCGTTCAGATCAAGATCGAGGTGACGCCAGTGCTCCGCGGCGCGGTCTATGATCCCGTCGTGATGAGCGTGGTTCCCGCTGTCGAAGACGCCTTCGGCTTCGCCGAAATGCAGGTCGTGTCTTTCGCCGACCTCTATGCAGGCAAGATCGTGGCGACCTTCGACCGCCAGCATCCGCGCGACCTCTTCGACGTGCGCGGCCTGTTGGCAAACGAGGGCGTCAGCGACGAGTTGCGCCGCGCCTTTCTGGCTTATGTCATCAGCCACAACCGTCCGATGGCCGAAGTTCTCGCCCCGACTCGCAAGCCTCTCAGCGAGGAGTTTGCGCGGGGCTTCACCGGCATGACTCAGGAGCCTGTTGCGCTTACGGACCTTGAGGCCGCACGGGAAGCGATCATCACCGCGATGGTCGCCGCCATGCCCGAGGATCATCGGCGCTTCCTTCTCGGCTTCAAACGAGGCCAGCCGGATTGGGAGCTTCTCGGGATACCGAAGGCCCAGCATCTGCCTGCCGTTATGTGGAAACAGCGCAACCTAGATCGGTTGCCCGGCAGCAAACGGCGTGAACTGGCCGATGCGTTGGAGCGCATTCTCTCTCTTTAAGCTTTACGCGGCGAGCCGCGCGATGGCGGGCAGCGCTGCGATATATGGGGTCTCCGCGCTGCCCGCCATCGGTCATGCCTGATCCTGCTGCGCTTGCGACTGGACTGCGCCAGCCATTCGTTCCGCCTCGAATCCCATATTCCCCAGCCTCTTCCAGACGCCGCGCGTATGTTCGCCTTGCGCGCTCTGGAGCTTGTCGGCCATCCAGATGAGAGCGCCATAGATGGTCGCGCGGTCGTCGCCAGTCAGCTCCACAATTCCAGCCTTGACGACGAGGCCGCCGAGTTCGATCAGATGCCGCGTGCGCTTGCGGCGCTCGACCTGCCAACTTCGCATGTCATGCCGCCCCCGTGCCGCCTGATGCCGGTTGCGCGCCGCCCGATGGTGTCGCAGCGCCGCTAGCGTCGCGGTCAGGCGATGGCGCAGATCGCCGTGCCCGCCCTCGAAAGAGCGCGGCCCCGCGTTTTGCCCACGCCTCCCTCTTTCCGGCGTCTTTGGTTTCGGCCAGCACGACCAGCGCGCCAGCCAGTTCGTCGGCGGTGAGCGCATCCGCCCCCGTGGCGATCACCAGTTCGCCAAGCTGCTGCACTTTGCGGGTTTTCAGTTCCCGCGCCTTGTCTTCCAGCGCCTTGAGTTCCGCGTCGTAGTCGCGTGGCTTTCGCATAATCATCTCCATAAGCTGTTGATGGAGCGATGATAGTTGCGCAGCGTGCGGAACGCAGTATTGTTGCCGGGACGGTCTGGCACGGCCCGGTCCATCCCGAGATTTTTTCGAGGGAGGGCGCGCTTATACGTCGTTCCGACGTGCGCTTGGCCGTGGCAATGCTTGATCGCGATGGCGATCTATCATCTTCACGTCAAGGTCATTGGCCGCAAGGCCGGGAGCAGCGCGGTGGCCTCCGCCGCCTACCGCTCGGCCTCGCGGCTGCGCGACGACCGGCTTGAGCGCAGCCACGACTTCTCCAACAAGCGCGGCGTCGTTCATTCCGAGGTCATGCTGCCGGAGGATGCGCCCGAAGAATGGAGCGACCGCGAACGGCTCTGGAACGATGTCGAGGCGTTCGAGGTCAGGAAAGATGCGCAGCTTGCCCGCGAGGTGGAGTTCGCCCTTCCGCGTGAAATGACGCAGGCGCAGGGCATCGAACTCGCCCGCGACTTCGTGCAGGCGGAGTTTGTCGATCGGGGCATGATCGCCGACCTCAATGTGCATTGGGACATGGCCGAGGACGGGACGCCCAAGCCCCACGCCCATGTCATGCTCACCATGCGATCCGTGGACGAAAACGGCTTCGGGCAAAAGGTGCGGGACTGGAACCGCACCGAGATGGTCGAGCGTTGGCGCGAACGCTGGGCGGAGCTGGCCAACGAGCGGCTGGCCGAACTCGACATCGACGCTCGCATCGACCATCGCAGCCTGGAGGCGCAGGGCATCGCGCTGGAGCCGCAAAGCCAGATCGGCGCAACTGCGCAGCGAATCGAGGGCGAAGGGATCGAGGCCGCCGACCGGGCCGAAATGCACCGCGAGATCGCCCGCAACAACGGCGCACGGATCATCGCCGATCCTTCGGTGGCGTTCGATGCGATCACCCACCAGCAATCGACCTTCACGCGCCGTCACATGGCGATGTTCGCGCATCGGCACAGCGATGGAATCGAGCAGTTCAACGCAGTCATGGGCGCGATGCGGAGCGCCCCCGATCTAGTCGAATTGGGGCAGGATGGACACGGCGAGGACCGCTTCACCACAAGCGAGATGATCGAGGCCGAGCAGCGCCTGCACCGCGCCGCCGAACTCATGACCGAGAAGGAACGCCACGAGGTCAGTGACAGGGACCGCGAAGTGGCGCTGGCGCGTGCGGAAGCACGCGGCCTTGTCCTGTCCGGCGAGCAGGCCGAGGCGCTTACGCATGTCACGGACGGGCGCGATCTCGGCGTCGTCGTCGGCTATGCCGGGACGGGAAAGAGCGCGATGCTGGGCGTGGCGCGCGAAGCCTGGGAAGCAGCGGGCTACGAGGTCCGGGGCGTGGCGCTGTCCGGTATCGCCGCCGAGAATCTGGAAAGCGGATCGGGCATCGCGTCGCGCACCATCGCCAGCATGGAACACGGTTGGGGACAGGGCCGCGACGCACTCACGTCCCGCGACGTGCTTGTCATCGACGAGGCGGGCATGGTCGGCACGCGCCAGTTGGAGCGCGTGCTGTCCCATGCCGCCGAGGCTGGCGTCAAAGTGGTGTTGGTCGGCGATCCACAGCAGTTACAATCCATCGAGGCGGGCGCGGCGTTCCGCTCCATACACGAACGCCACGGCGGCGCGGAGATCGGCGAGGTGCGCCGCCAGCGGGAGGACTGGCAGCGCGACGCCGCACGCGATCTGGCGACCGGCCGGACCGGCGAGGCGATCCGTGCCTATGACGCGCATGGCATGGTGCATACAGCCGCAACACGCGAGCAAGCGCGCGACAATCTGATCGACCGCTGGGACCGCGACCGGCAGGCGTCACCCGACAAGAGCCGCATCATCCTCACCCATACGAATGACGAGGTGCGTGAACTCAACGAGGCCGCGCGCGAACGGATGCGGGCCGCCGGCGATCTGGGCGACGACGTACGTATCTCAGTCGAACGCGGCGAGCGCAGCTTCGCCAACGGCGACCGAGTTGTGTTCCTGCGAAACGAACGCGGTCTTGGCGTCAAGAACGGCACGCTCGGGACCGTCGAGCAGGTCGGCGAACGATCAATGTCCGTGCGCATTGACGACGGGCGCGGCGTCTCGTTCGACCTGAAAGATTACGACCGGATCGACCACGGCTATGCGGCGACCATCCATAAGGCGCAGGGCATGACTGTGGACCGCACCCATGTTCTGGCGACGCCTGGCCTGGACGCCCACGGCAGCTATGTCGCCCTGTCGCGCCATCGTGACGGCATGGACCTGCATTACGGCCACGATGACTTTGCCGACCAGGACCGGCTCATCCGCACCCTGTCGCGCGACCGAGCCAAGGATATGGCGTCGGATTACGAGCGCGCCGATCCGGCGCAGGACTATGCCGAGCGGCGCGGGATCACCTTCCGCGAGCGCGTAGCCGAAATCGTGCGCAAGGTCGTGCCGGAGAAGGTGCGCGGCATTTTCGACGGGTTGCACCTGCCCACCGAGGGCGCGCAAGGGCCGGAAAGGAAGGTGGAGGAAGACCCGGCAAAAGCCCTGCGCAAGGCCCGCACCAAGGCGCTCGTGCGTCATGCCCGCGCCGTGGATGCGATCTTCGAGATGCAGGAGCAAGGTGGCAGGGCCAGCCCGGAGCAGGTGAAGGAATTGCAGGAGTCCCGCGCAGCCTTCGAGGAAGTGCGGCCTCATGGCTCGCACGATGCCGAAGCTGCTTACAAGAAGAACCCGGAACTCGCCCAAGAAGCAGCAACGGGCCGGGTCAACCGCGCTATTCGTGCCCTCCAACTCGAAACCGAAATCCGCACCGACCCGGCCCGGCGTGCCGACCGCTTCGTGGACGATTGGCGGAAGCTCACCCGCGCCAGCGAGCGCCAGTATCAGGCGGGCGATATGTCCGGTTACAAGGCCACACGGTCGGCGATGGGCGACATGGCGAAAAGCCTGGAGCGCGATCCGCAGATGGAATCCCTGCTCGCCAACCGCAAGCGGGAACTCGGCATCTCATTCGACTCGGGCCGTAGCCTTGGCCGGGAACTCGCGTTCAGCCACGGCATCGACCTCGGCCGAGGCCGGGGTATCGGACTGTAGAACTATCCTATTTTCCGCCGCCTCTACGCCACACTACTACGACCGCTAAATATCTATTGCACAACAACAAATCATCGCCCTGTCTGGTCTCTGCAATCGTCAGAAACACCCGGCAGGAGGCAGCGCAGCCATGCTCGTAGCAGACCGTATCGTCCGCATGAAAACCGTTCTCGCCCGCACCGGGCTGTCCCGGTCCACCATCTATCGCAAGATCGCCGAGGGCACGTTCCCGCCTCGGATCAAGATCAGCATCAACGGCGCAGGATGGAAAGAATCCGACATCGACCGCTGGATTGCCGATCCCGCCGGCTGGCGACCACCAATGCCGACGACGGACAGAATGGATGCGAGCCGCACGTAGCTCAGAGATCATCGTCCAATTCGTCGTCGTGAACCTCGGCGGCACGTCGCTTCGCGTCGGCGATCAGCTCTTTTGCGGATTCGCCCTTCACCCAGGCGTCGAGCATATCGGCCCAGCACTGAAGCATGATCTTCCGCTCGGCGAGGTAGCGGTTCACGTTGTAGACGGCGGCGATCCGGTTCCGAGGCGCGTGGGCCAGGCTCATCTCGATCCAACGATCATCGAACTTGGCTCGGTTCAGGCCGGTCGAAAATGTGCGGCGCAGGTCGTGAACGCCGAAGCTCTGAAAGTCAGAGTCAGTCTCCCGGATACGCTCTACCACCGTGTCGATCACGCGGTTGAGCGTGGCATTGCTAATCGGCGTATCGCCGTCCTATCGGCCGGGGTGCAGGTATCGGCTGGTGCCGAACATGGTGCGGAACGCCGTCAGAATGTCGAGCGCCTGATCGCTCAGCGGGACGACATGCGCCTTGCCGGCCTTCATGCGCTCGGCCGGGATCGTCCAGCGCGCGGCGGTGAAGTCGATTTCCTTCCATGTGGCGTCGATGAACTCCGACTTGCGGACGCCGGTAAGCAGGACAAACTTCACCGCTGAGCGCAGCGTGGGCGCCGCCGTCACATGATCCAAAGCTGTCAGGACCGCGCAGACCTCAGACGGCGACAGGGCGCGCTCGCGCGGCTCGAAGGTGGCGATGGCGCTGGTGCGGATCGACTCGGCCGGGTTGCTCACATCCAGCCCACATGCTTGGGCGTGGCGGAACACCAGCAACACGACCTCGCGGACATGCACGGCGACGGCCGGCCCGCGCTTCTCTTTGACCTCGTCGCACAGGTGTTTGAGGCGTTGCGGCGTCACCTCCCCCAGCTTGAGCTTCGACAACTCTCCTGCAATGGCGCGATCATAGACGGATCGCCGCATCGCCAGGGTGCTGTCGGCCAGTTTCTCGGCCCCAGACTTGGGATCGGCTTTGTGCTTGAAATAGGCTTCCGCCCACCCGCCGAACGTAAACGCCTGGGCTGACGCGGTACGCTTCTCCACTTTGGCTTTCGATGGCGACTCGCCCCGTTCGACCTGACGCCTGGCGCGCGCCAGCAGCGTCCTTGCTTCCGCAAGCGACACCTCCATTCCGTATTCCAGCGCGTCGAGCGCCCGCGTCAGATTGCGCGCCGCCTCGGCGCTATACCGACCGATGGTCAACACCTCCTGCCGCCCGCTCACCCGATACTGATACCGGAACGATATGACCCCGGTCGGCGTGACGGCCGCGTGCATCCCGTCGCGGTCCGTCACCTTGTAGAGCTTGGCCCTCGGCTTGAGATTTTTCAGTTCTTTATCAGTGAGATCGCCCATAAATCCGCATCCGGTCGGGGGCAAACGGATACCAACAAGGGGGGCTGTTGGTAGCGAATGCCCGTTTCTGGACCATCCTGCGCCGTACCAACATCGCTACCAACAAAGTAGCCGGGCTGCGGTGACATGTAGGGACACGGGGTGAGAAGAATAATCGTTGTTATTCAATGTGGTCTGGCGACTTTTGGCACGGAGCGAGATGGTCTGAAACCACCCTAATTCACTCCCACTCAATCGTCCCCGGCGGCTTGCTGGTCACATCGTACACGACGCGGTTGATCCCCCGCACTTCATTGACGATGCGGCTGGCCGCCCGTCCCAAAAACCCCATGTCGAACGGGTAGAAATCCGCCGTCATCCCGTCCACCGAGGTGACGGCGCGCAGCGCGCACACGAAGTCGTACGTGCGCATATCCCCCATCACCCCGACCGTCTGCACCGGCAGCAGCACGGCGAAGGCCTGCCAGATGGCGTCGTAGAGGCCGGCCTTGCGGATTTCGTCGAGGTAGATGGCGTCGGCCTTGCGCAGGATCTCCAGCTTTTCCGGCGTGACGCCGCCCGGCAGGCGGATGGCGAGGCCGGGGCCGGGGAACGGGTGGCGGCCGACGAAGGTTTCCGGCAGGCCGAGCTCGCGGCCGAGGGCGCGGACCTCGTCCTTGAAGAGGTCGCGCAGCGGCTCGACCAGCTTCAGCTTCATGCGCTCCGGCAGGCCGCCGACATTGTGGTGCGACTTGATCGTCACCGACGGGCCGCCGGCGAAGGACACCGACTCGATAACGTCGGGGTAGAGCGTGCCCTGCGCCAGGAAGTCGGCGCCGCCGAGCTTCTTCGCCTCGGCATCGAAGACGTCGATGAACAGGCGGCCGATGGTCTTGCGCTTCTTCTCCGGGTCGGCCTCGCCGGCCAGCGCCGACAGGAACGTCTCCGATGCGTCGACATGGACGAGCGGGATGTTGTAGTGGCCGCGGAAGAGGTCGACGACCTCCTTCGCCTCGTTCTGGCGCATCAGGCCGTGGTCGACGAGGATGCAGGTCAGCTGGTCGCCGATCGCCTCGTGGATGAGGACGGCCGCGACGGCCGAGTCGACGCCGCCGGAGAGGCCGCAGATCACCCTCCCCGTCCCGACCTGGGCGCGGATGCGGGCGATGGCTTCCTGGCGGAAGGCGGCCATGGTCCAGTCGCCGGAGAGGCCGGCGATGCGGTGGACGAAATTGGCGATCAGCCGGGCGCCATCCGGTGTGTGCGCCACTTCGAGGTGGAACTGGACGCCGTAGAGCTTGCGCGCCTCGTCGGCGATCGCCGCGAAGGGCGAGCCGTCCGAGGTGGCGAGGACCTTGAAGCCGTCCGGGATGGCATCGACGCGGTCGCCATGGCTCATCCACACCTGGTGGCGGCTGCCCTTCGGCCAGACGCCCTCGAACAGCGGGCTGTCCGCGACGACATCGACGAAGGCGCGGCCGAATTCGCGGTGGTCTGACGGCTCGACGGCGCCGCCGAGCTGGCCGACCATCGTCTGCTCGCCATAGCAGATGCCGAGCACCGGGATGCCGGCGTCGAACACCGCCTGCGGGGCGCGCGGCGTTCCCATCTCGTGGACGCTGGCGGGGCCGCCGGAGAGGATGACGGCGCGTGGCCGCAGGCGCTGCAGCGCCTCCTCGGCCTTGTTGAAGGGGATGATCTCGCAATAGACGCCGACCTCGCGCACGCGGCGCGCGATCAGCTGCGTTACCTGCGAGCCGAAGTCGATGATGAGGACGGCGGGGATCATCGCCGTCCGTTAATGGAAAGCGCCGATTCCGGCAACGGTCGCGGTGTCGCGTTTCCCGTCAGTCACAGGGCTTCTCAAGCGACAGCTCCCGCAAAAGGTCAGCCGTCCTGCAGGCGGTCCAGCCGGCCGCCGGAGGCTGCCTCGGCAAAGGCATCCACGGCCGCGGCAAGCTTCTCGTCGATGACGTGCAGATATTCCATCCAGTCGTGGATGCCGGTGAGCTCGGCGCGGCCGTCGCTGATGCCGCGCAGGCCAATCATCGGCACGCCGAAGCGCTGCGCGGCGCGCAGCACCGCGAACGACTCCATGTCGACCATGTCGGCGGCGATGCCGTCATAGGCGGCGCCGGAGACGATATTGGCGCCGGTCGAGATCGACGCCGCCGGGATCCCCGGAATGCGGTAGGGCAGCGGCACCGCCGCCGGCAGGTCGAGGAACGGCGTCCTCCCCTTCTCGACGCCGAGGGCGGAGGCATCCATGTCGCGATAGGCGACGCTGGCGATCTGGTAGATGCCGGCATGATCGAGGAGCCGCGAGCCGGCGGAACCCAGCGAAAACACGATGTCCGGCAGGGTTGCGCGATGGGCGAGCGCCGCGAGGGCGGCGCCGGTCGCCGCCGCGGCCTCGACTGGGCCGACGCCGGTGATCAGCGGCTCGATGCGCGTGCGCAGATGCGGGCCGTATTCCTGCTCCGTCGCCATGACGAACAGTGCGGTGAGACCGCCGAAGCGCATCACGGCGCGCGCCGGATCGTCATTGACCATGGCCCTGCGGGTCCGTGCGTGAAACTCGGTGGCCGAGCCCACGGCCCGGCTTCGGGTCGGTAGCATGAAATGACCGCGGCGTGCAGCATCCGCGTCAAGGACGGCGGCTATTGCCGGCGCTGCAGAAGCGCGACGAAAAAGCCGTCGGTGCCGGCGCGCCGCGGCGTCATCTGGAGGCCGCCCGGCACGGCGACCGCCTCCGCTTCCGCCAGGCCGCATGCGGTCATGAGCGCTTCGGAAGGAACGGCCACGAAGTCCGGATGACGCTCGAGAAAACGCGCGACCTGGTCGGCGTTCTCCTGCGGGAAGACCGAGCAGGTCACATAGCCGAGCGTGCCGCCGGCCTTCACGAAGCGCGCGGCGTCGGCCAGAAGGCCCTCCTGCTCGGCGACGCGCTCCTCGAGCGAGCGCTCCGTCAGGCGCCATTTGGCGTCCGGCCGGCGGCGCCAGGTGCCCGATCCCGTGCAGGGCGCATCGACAAGCACGCGGTCCATGTGGCCGGCGAGATCGTCGAGCGTAACGCCGGCCGGGCGCACCTGGACATTGCGCACGCCGGCACGTTTCAGACGCTCGAAAATCGGTGCCAGGCGCTGCCGGTCGGCATCGGTAGCAAAGATCTGGCCGCGGTTCGCCATGGCGGCCGCCAGCGCCAGCGTCTTGCCGCCCGCCCCGGCGCATAGGTCAAGGACCTGCTCGCCCGGCGCCGCCCCCAGCGCGAGCGCCGCCAGCTGGCTGCCCTCGTCCTGGATTTCGAACCAGCCTTTCTGGAAAGCAGGCTCTGCCTGGACATTGGGATGGCGCTCGGCGCCGGTGGTGGCGGCGATCCGCAGACCGTCCGGGGCATGTGGCGTCGGCTGCGCCGCGAAGGCAGCCAGGGCGCGTTCCACCTTGTCGCGCTCCGCCTTGAGGCGATTGACGCGCATGTCGAGCGGCGGCCGAAGCGCCAGCGCCTCGCATTCCGCCACCCACGCCTCGCCAAAGGCGCCCTGCAGCGACGCCACCGTCCATTCCGGCACATCGGCGCGGGCCAGCGGCGGCATGGCCTGCGGATCGAAGGCGGCGATCTGCTGCCGCTCTGCGTCGGTCAGCGGGTCGGGCGCATGGGCGGCGCCGTCGAAGAGGCGGTCCAGCCCGTCGGCGCCCAGCCCCCAGCGGCACCCCGCGACGCCCAGGACGAGGGCGCGCGGCGCTTCCGACCCCATGGCGAAAGCCAGCGAGCCGCGCCAGCGCAGGGCGTCGTAGACGATATTGCCGATGGCGGCGCGGTCCTTGGAGCCGGCGAAGCGATGCGACAGCCCCCAGTCCTTCAGGGCATCGGCGACGGGGCGGCGACGCACCTCGATATCGGCCAGGACTTCGATGGCGGCGGCAAGGCGGGCGGCAGGGATCACGGCGGGCTACTCAGGGAGAACGGGCGGCGGCGTCATAGCATGGACTCCCGCCGTGTCCCTCCCCGATAACGAGACGTCCTGGCGGTGCCGGTCCCTTGCGGGGCGCGTGCAGGTGGGGCATGCCTTTAGGGTTCGCGGCAGGAGAGTATTTCGCCATGGGAACGCTGGCCGGAAAGGTGGCGCTGGTCACCGGCTCGACTTCGGGGATCGGCCTGGGCATCGCCAGGGCGCTGGCGGCCGAGGGCGTTTCGGTGATGCTCAATGGTCTCGGCGATGCGGACGAGATCGAGCAGCTGCGCACCGACCTCGTCACGACCTACAGCGTCCGGGCGCTTTACATGCCGGCCGACATGACGCGTCCGGAAGAGATCGCCGAGATGGTGCGCGCCACGGAGCGAGACCTGGGGCGGCTGGACATCCTCGTCAACAATGCCGGCATCCAGCACGTCGCGCCGATCGAGGAGTTCCCGATCGACAAATGGGACGCCATCCTGGCGATCAACCTCTCCGCGGCGTTTCACACGATCCGCACCGCCGTTCCCGGCATGCGCGAGCGCGGCTGGGGGCGCATCATCAACACCGCCTCGGCGCATTCGCTCGTCGCCTCGCCCTTCAAGGCGGCCTATGTCACCGCCAAGCACGGGCTGATCGGCCTGGCGAAGACCGTCGCCCTGGAAGTGGCGCGCGACGGCATCACCATCAATTGCATCAGCCCGGGCTATGTCTGGACGCCGCTCGTCGAGCGCCAGATCCCCGACACGATGGCGGCGCGGCACATGACGCGCGAGCAGGTGATGAACGACGTGCTTCTCGCCGCGCAGCCGACGAAGCAGTTCGTAACCGTCGAGCAGGTGGCGGCGCTGGCGGTCTATCTGTGCTCGGACGCGGCCGCCCAGATCACCGGCGCCAATATCCCGATGGACGGCGCCTGGACGGCGCAGTAGCCCGCCTGGCCCTCACCCGCCGGTGGTGATGCGGTCGATCTCCGCCAGGTCGTCCCGGCTCAGCTTCCACGCCACCGCCCGGATATTGCCGTCCACCTGCTCCGGGCGGGTCGCCCCGGCGATGACGCTGGAAACGATCGGACGCGCCGCCAGCCAGCTGAAGGCGAGATCGAGCAGCGTGTGGCCGCGCTCCTCGGCAAAGGCGATGAGCCGGTCGACGACGGCAAGATTGGCGTCGTTGAGGAAACGGCCGGTGCCCTGCATCGTCAGCCGTGCTCCTTCCGGAAGCGGCTGGCCGGACCGGTATTTGCCGGTGAGGAGGCCGCCGGCGAGCGGGAAATAGGGCAGGAAGCCCAGCCCGTGCGCGGCAAGCGCCGGGAACAGCTGTGTCTCGGCCTGCCGCGCCAGCAGGCTGTATTCGTCCTGCGCCGAGACGAAGCTGTTGAGGCCGAGATGGCGCGCCGTCCATTGCGCGTCGACGGCCTGCCAGGCGGCGAAGTTCGAGCAGCCAATGTAGCGGACCTTGCCCGATGTCACGAGATCGTCGAGCGCCCGCATCGTCTCCTCGATCGGCGTCAGCGGATCGGCCTTGTGCACTTGGTAGAGGTCGATCCAGTCGGTGCGCAGGCGGATCAGGCTGGCCTCGACGGCGCCCATGATGTAGCGCCGCGACGCCATCGCCGACGGCGCCTCGTCACTCATCGGCATGCCGAATTTCGTCGCAAGCACGATGTCCTTGCGGCGGTCGCCGAGCACCTGCCCGATGATCGTCTCCGAGCCACCGCGGTTGCCGTAGATATCGGCGGTATCGAACAGCGTGATGCCGGTATCGAGCGCCCGGTGGATGACCTTGCGGCTGGCGTCGAGATCGATGCGGCCACCGAAATTGTTGCAGCCGAGACCGACGAGAGACACACGAAGGCCGGAGCGGCCTTGAAGGCGCTGTTCCATTTTCTGCGGATTCCGTTGATGGGCGGGCTTCGACGCTAGAGCAAAGAATCCGTCACGGTCAAACGTTCCTGCCCCTCGCATCGCGGTGCGAGTTGCGGCATGGTGGCCGCTATGGATCCGCATATCGTCAGCGCAATTCAGAAGCGCCTGGTGCTGCGCGTCACCTATGACGGCACCGAGCGCCAGGTACAGCCCCACGCCTACGGGATCGACGAGAAGGGCATCGAAGTCCTCTACGGCTGGCAGACATCCGGCGTCGAGCCCGGATGGCGCTATATGCGCATCGACCGCATCCGCGGCGTCGAGCCGAGCGACGAGCGCTTCCTGCCGCAGGAGAGCTACGAGCGCGGCAACCCGGTGCTGATGCCGGTCTTCGCGCGCCTCTAGCTGTCGCCGTCCGCCGGCGGATAGGCGTGGACCCGTCCCGCCGGGTCCGTCACCGTCGCCTGGCCGTCGGCAAGCTCCGCCGTCCAGCCCGGACCGACCGGTACCTTGCCGTAGCCGCCCGGGATATCGAGCACATAGGTCGGCTGGGCGAGGCCGGAGAGCCGGCCGCGCAGGGCGCGCATCAGCGCCCTCCCCTCCTCGATCGTCGTACGAAGATGCCCGGTGCCCGGCGCGAGATCGGCATGGTGCAGGTAATAGGGCTTGATCCGGTTCTCGACGAAGCGCCGCATCAGGGCTTCGAGGGTCGCCGCGTCGTCGTTGATGCCGCGCAGGAGCACCGTCTGGCTGACCAGCGTCAAGCCGGCGGCGACAAGCCGCGCCACCGCCGCTTCGGCGGCGGGCGTGAATTCCCGCGGATGGTTGGCGTGGATGGCGAGCCATGTCGCCTTGCCCGATGCGGCGAGTGCCGAGGCCAGTTCGTCTGTGACGCGCGGCGGATCGACGATCGGCACGCGGCTGTGCCAGCGCAGCACGCGCACATGCGGGATCGCTCCGACCGCCGAGGCCAGGCGGCGGGCGCGGCGGGGCGACAGCATCAGCGGATCGCCGCCGGTGACGATGACCTCCCAGATGCGCGGATCGCCGCGGACATAGGCGAGCGCGGCTTCAAGCTCCACGTCGGTCAGGCTCTCGCCGCCAGGCCCCACCATCTCGCGGCGGAAGCAGAAGCGGCAATAGACCGGGCAGGTATGGAGCGGCTTGAGGAGGACGCGGTCCGGATAGCGGTGGACGATGCCCTTCACCGGGCTGTGGGCGGCGTCGCCGATCGGGTCGGCCCGTTCGCCGGGGGCTTCGTCGCTTTCGCGCCGGTCGGGAAGGAACTGCCGGGCAATCGGATCGGCTGCATCGGCCGGATCGATGAGCCCCGCCATGGCCGGCGTCACGGCCACGGCATAGCGGGCCGCCACCGCTTCGAGCTCGTCGCGCTGCGCCTCGGGGATCAGGCCCGCCGCGACGAGGCCTGCGACGGAGCGGATGGTGCGGTCCATGGATTGCGTGTTGGTAGACGATTTGCCCGCCGTCCGGAAGCTCACGGACGGACCACCGGCACCCACTGGATATCCTCGATGCGGGCGGCGCCGGTTGCCAGCATGACCAGCCGGTCGAAGCCGAGCGCCACGCCGGCGGCGGGCGGCATCGCGGCAAGGGCGGCGAGGAAATCCTCGTCGATCGGATAGCGCTCGCCGTAGAGGCGCTCCTTTTCGTCCATGTCGGCGAGGAAGCGCCGGCGCTGCTCGGCCGGATCGGCAAGCTCGCCAAACCCGTTGGCAAGCTCGACGCCGCAGACATAGAGCTCGAAGCGCTCGGCAACGCGCGGATCGCCGGGCTTCGGCCGCGCCAGGGCCGCCTCGGGGATCGGGTATTCCGTCAGGAAGACAGGCCGGCCGCTGCCAAGGCTAGGCTCCACCCGCTCCGACAGGATGCGGCTGAAGATGTCCGACCAGGTGTCGTCCGCCGCAACGCGGATGCCGATCCGCGTCGCCGCTTCCGCCAGGGCGTCGCGATCGGCGCTGCCGTCGGGCGCAAGCGTGGCGAGGAGATCGATGCCGGCCTGCCGGAAGGCTTCGGCCATCGTCATCCGCACCGGCTCGGCCAGCGGATCGGCGGCGAGCGAGCGATGATGCCAGACGGTGGAACCGGCGGTACGGGCCGCCAGCCGCAGCAGTTCCGTGCAATCGTCCATCAGCACCTCGTAAAGCGCATCGGCGCGATACCACTCGACCATGGTGAATTCCGGCGCATGCAGCGGGCTGCGGTCGCGATTGCGGAAGACGCGGGCAAAATCGACGATAAGCCGCTCGCCGGCGGCCAGCAGCTTCTTGGCCGAGAATTCCGGCGACGTATGCAGGTAAAGAGGCGCCTGCCGGCCGCCAGCCGTGGTCAGCGTCGTCGGAAAAGCATGCAGATGGGTCTCGTTGCCGGGCGACACCTGAAGGATCGCCCCCTCCACTTCGACGAACCCCTCCCCCTCGAACCAGCCGCGCAGCGCTGCCTTGATGCGGTTGCGGGCAAGGAGCATCGGCCGCCGGTCGTGATGGCGTCCGGCCTCCCACCAGGGCGTCGACGATTGGCTGGACGACACGTCACACGCCCCTTGCCAGCCCAGGCCGGGGCGGGCCGAGCGGCAGCGGCACTAGCCGCATACGCAAAACGCGACCGGGCGTGATGCACCGCACCGTCGTTCCCGCCGCGTCATGCCCGGGCGAAGACCCGGGCATCCACGCGAACACCGGCGGCACAAAAAGGGGCGCCTCGGTGTCGGCGTCGCTTCCGGAAGCGGATGTGTTCGCGTGGATGGCCGGATCAAGTCCGGCCATGACGCCGGTGAGGGTGGAATCGCAAGTGCGCGCCCCTCGACGGCGCTTGCCAGCAGCAAAGCTCTCCACCATTCGTTGCGCGCCCCTTCCACGTCCGAGGCTGACGACCGAGGGCGAGCATGGCTTCAATGAGGCCGAGGCTGAGAGGCCTTGTACGCCGGCAAGTGCCGGCCGTGCGGCAGCTGCGGCGCGCGCTTCAATGAGGCCGAAGCTTAGAGGCTTCGGATACGGCAGCGTGCGTTACCAACCTTAGCGTCCACAGCCCGGGCGCTTCAATGTGGCCGAAGCTCAGGAGCTTCGATACCGGGTGCCCGCGCTCCAAGCCGCTCATTTTTGCGGGCGCTGGCTATTTCCGTTTCAATCAGTATTTTGCGCGCTCGATAGGCGCCCGCGGGCGCAGAAAGAACGAGGTAGCCCGTGGCAAGGGTCATCGCCAGCAACGTCCGCAAGGGCAACATCCTGGAAATCGACGGTCAGCTCTACGCCGTGCTTTCCGCCGAGAGCTTTTTCCCCGGCAAGGGCACGCCGACGACGCAGATCGACATGCGCCGGCTTTCCGACGGGGTGAAGACAACGCAGCGTTACCGCACGACGGAACAGGTCGAACGCGCTTTCGTGGAGGATCTGGACTTCACCTACCTCTACCAGGACGGCGACGGCTACGTGTTCATGAACCCGCAGAATTATGAGCAGATCACCGTCCCGGCGGACGTGATCGGCGACCAGGCGGTCTACCTCGCCGAGAACATGAGCGTGCGCCTGTCGGTGTTCGAGGGAAATGCCGTGGCCATCGAGTTGCCGCAGCGCGTCACCCTCGAAGTTGTGGAAACCGAACCGACCACCAAGGGCCAGACGGCGTCGGCCTCCTACAAGCCGGCCATCCTGTCGAACGGCGTTCGCACGATGGTGCCGCCGCATATCGGCACCGGCACACGCATCATCGTGATGACCGAGGACGGCTCCTACGCCGAGCGCGCCAAGGACTGAACTGTCGCTGCGATGTCGCGTCAGCCTTGAAATCCGGCTGACGCTCGGCTATGTCCCGGGCTCCCCTCGCTGGGGGATAGTTTAATGGTAGAACAGCGGACTCTGACTCCGCTAGTCTTGGTTCGAATCCAGGTCCCCCAGCCAAATCTC
>CAZAAW010000019.1:0-50488 GCA_964483325.1 uncultured Hyphomicrobiales bacterium | reverse complement strand
CGCTGCCGGAGAACGAGCCGGGCAGCTCGATCATGCCGGGCAAGGTCAACCCGACGCAGTGCGAGGCGCTGACGCAGGTCTGCGTGCAGGTGTTCGGCAACAATGCCGCGCTGACATTTGCCGGCTCACAGGGCCATTTCGAGCTCAACGTCTACAACCCGGTGATGGCCTATAACTTCCTGCAGTCGGTACGCCTCCTGAGCGATGCGGCCGTGAGCTTCACCGACAATCTGGTGGTCGGCATCGAGCCGCGCCGCGACAACATCAAGGCGGCGCTGGAACGGTCGCTGATGCTGGTGACGGCGCTGGCGCCGACCATCGGCTATGATGCGGCGGCGAAGATCGCCAAGACGGCCCATGCCAACGGCACGACGCTGCGCGAGGAAGCGCTGCGCCTCGGGCTCGTCACGGAGGCCGAATTCGATCGCCTGGTCCGGCCGGAACAGATGATCGGCCCGGCCTGATCGGCCGTCACCACCTGCCGGGGAAAGCCATGTCGGCCGACATCGTCAATCTTCGCACAGCCCGCAAGGCGAAGACCCGCACCGAGCGCGACAAGGCAGCGGCCGACAACCGCGTCGCGTTCGGACGGACCAAGGCCGAGAAGAAGGCCACCGAGGCCGAGCGCCGCCGCGCCGTCGAGGCGCTCGAAGCGCATCGGCGCGACGACCCCGAGCCGACCTGACCTCGTGCGCAAGCGCTCCGTCGCCGTCGCCGGCCACCGCACCAGCATCTCGCTGGAGGATCCCTTCTGGTCGGGCCTCAATGAGATCGCGGCGGCGCGCGGGATCAGCACCGCAGCGCTCGTCGCGGAGATCGACCGCGCCCGGTCGCCGGCGACCAACCTGTCGTCGGCGCTGCGCATCCATGTGCTGGCGTGGTTTCGCGACGCGGCGTCAGCCGCCGGGACGTAGCTCGAAGGACGGCGGCGTTGCCGGCGCCGGGAATTCCAGCGGCAGCGCTTCCTGCTGCGGCTCCGCTTCCGGCGTCGCCTGGCGGCGCCGCGCCTCGGCCGCTGCCGCCTCCTGCCGGGCGCGCTCTTCCGCCTGGCGGCGCTCTTCTGCCTGGCGGCGCTCTTCGGCCTGACGGCGCTCTTCGGCTTCACGGGCCGCCACCTCGGCCTGCTCGGCCTGACGGCGCTGTTCCTCGGCGCGCAGCGCCGCCTCGGCGGCAGCCTTCTCCTCAGCGACCCGCCGCGCCTCCTCTTCCGCCTCGCGCTGCTCGATGAGCCGCCGCAGCGCCGCCTCCTCTTCCGCCGCCACGGCCGCCTTCTCGCCGATGGCGATGATCTGCTGCTCCTCCGCCACACGGCGGCTGCGCTTCTGCGCCTCGGCGGCGGCACGATCGGCAGCCTCGGTTTCCGCGGCGCGCACGGCTTCGGCGCCGTGCTCCAGCACCTGCGCCTCCGCAGCCCGGCGCGCTGCCTCCGCTTCGGCGGCCCGGCGGGCCTCCTCGGCAGCCTTGCGCGCCGCCTCTTCCGCAGCCGCCCGTGCCGCGGCTTCCTCGGCCTGACGGCGTGCTTCCGCTTCGGCGGCGAGCCTTGCCTCCTCGGCGGCCTTGCGCGCCGCTGCCTCGGCGGCAGCGCGGGCCGCTGCCTCCTCCGCCTGCCGTCGCGCTTCCGCCTCCGCGGCTAATCTTGCCTCCTCGGCAGCCTTGCGCGCCGCTTCCTCGGCGGCGGCGCGGGCCGCCGCCTCTTCCGCCTGGCGGCGCGCCTCCGCCTCGGCAGCAAGCCGGGCCTCCTCGGCGGCGCGACGCGCCGCTTCCGCCTCGGCGACCTTGCGGGCTTCCTCCGCTTCTGCCGCGGCGCGGCGCTCGTCCTCGCGGCGCCGCCTGTCCTGCTGCAGCTTGTCGAGGAGACGGTTGAGCCGCTCGCGTTCCAGCACCTCGTCCTGCAACTGGTTGGCGCGGACATAGGCGCGCACGCCGAGATAGCCGATCAAGGGAGCGATGTTCAGCTGCCGCTCGGGCGAGGCGAGCGGCCCGCGGAAGTTGAGCGACACCTCCGGATCGGTGCCCTCGACCGTCGCCTTGCCCGGCGCCAGCGCGATCTGCCACGAGCTGTCCAACGTCAGGGCGCTGAGATCGATGCGCGCCTTGGCAACCGTCGTGGCGCCGCCGCCCTCGACGAAAACCGTCCGCGGCTCGAGGCTGCCGGCGACGATGTCGAAGGTGGCGGAGGCCTGCGGGAAGGACAGCTCTCCCGCGTCGAGATAGCCGGTAAACAGCGTCCGCAGTTGCTCCTCCGACAGCTCCTGGCCCTCGTCCGAGCGCCGGATCACCAGGTCGAAAGCCTGCGGATTGATGAAGTGGAAGATGCCCTCCTTGAGGTCCAGCGTGCCGCCGCCATTGAGGGTGGAGATCAGCCCGGCCGGCGAGCGGCCGGTGCCGTCGAACTGCGCCGTCAGGTCCAGCCTGCCGTCGGCGACCGGCTGGCCGTCCCGCCGCCAGACGAGGGCTTCCAGCGGCACGCCGCTCATGACGACCTGCCCGCTCACGGCCGCCTCGCCGAGATTGCGGCTCGCCGAGATGCTGCCCTTGACGCTGCCGCCGGCGAGCGACGACTCGGAAAGGTCGAGCGTGCCGCGATCGGGAGCGAAGGCGGCGGCGACGCGGGCATTGTTCAGCTGCAGGCCCGGGCCGAGAACCAGCCGCCCGATGGTGAGGTCGAGCTTGCCGCGCGCATTGCCCGACAGCGGTGCGGTGAACGGCGCCGTCGGCCAGGGTGCCTCGCTATCCGCCGACGGCAGCGGTGGCACGCCGAGATTGAGCGCCAGCAGCCAGCCGAGGTCGACCGTGTCGAGGAGAAGCCGGCCGTCGACGCGCCACAGGTCGCTCCAGCTCAGCGAGAAATCGCCGCCGACCGCCTGCCCACCCACCGAGCCCGGCTGCAGCTGGGCGGTCATCGTCGGCCCGTTGATCGTCACATTGGCCGTCAGATCGACCGGCAGCGCCTCCGGCAGCCCGGCGGCGCCGAGGCCGGCCAGCTGCAGCACCGGGACGACATCGTCGCCGGCGACGGTGACATGGCCGTCGAAGCGCGGCGGCGCGCTGGCGCCAAGGACCAGCGTCCCGCCACCCGACAAGGCGGCGCTGGCGGCGGAGAGCGTCCAGTCGGTAACGAGGCCGGCGGCGGGAACGCCGCTGGCGGTGAGCTTGAGATCGGCGGCGCCGGCCCGTCCCTCGCGAAGGGCCGGCGAAAGCCCGAGCTGGCGCAGGAGATGCGCCGTCTCCGGCGACTGCACCGCAAGGTCCGCCACGACGCGGGCATTGCGCCAGTCGCCCAGCCGGCCGGTAAGGCCGATATCGCCCTTGATGTCGCTGTCGCCGGCAGTGCCGGTGACGGCGATGCCGTAGTCGGCGCCGCCCTCGGCCGGTGCCGCCACCGTCACCTGCAGCCGGGCCGGCTGCAGCGCCGGCGCCGCCGCGGCGAGCCAGTGGCCGAGCGGCAGGTCCGGCGCCTGCTCGGCGATGAGCCGCGTCAGGCCGTCGAGGCGCTCGGCGTCGAGCGTGGCATGCAGGCTGCCGCGTGGCGACGTGTTGAGCTGGGTGATGCTGCCGCTGGTGACGCTGAAGCGCGCACCGGCGAGATCGCCGACGGAGAGGCTTTTGACGTCGAGCGCATCGCCGGTCAGCGTCGCGTCGACCACCACGTCGGACATGTCGACATGACCGGCCCGCAGCTGGCTGGCGGAGAGCTTGACCACGAAGCTCTCGGCAATGTCTCCCGTATGGGCGAGGCTTTCGCCGAACACCACCTCGCCAAGCGCCTGCAGCTGGTCGAGGTCGAAGCGATCGGCCTCGAGGTCGACCGACAGCCGCCGTCCGCCCTCGTCGCGCGACGCGGCACCATTCCAGCTGAACCAGCCCTGCAGCGTCGCATCGCCGAGCTTGGCCGCGACATCGTCGACATCGAGCGCGGCGGGCGCCAGATTGACATTCGCCGACAGGTCGAAGGGCGCCAGGCGCAGGCCCGCCGCCTCGGCGCCGCGCCACCAGCCGGCAAAGGCGCCCGGCTGCTCGGAAGCGAAGCGGACGCGGCCGGCGAAGCCCAGCTGCTCGCCGGTGCTCAGGCTGCCGTCGGCCTCCACCGTCGTGCGGCCGGGAAGCTGGGCGTGGAAGCCCCTGATCTGCCAGTCGTCGGCGTCGGCCGCCACCTCGAGCTTGAGATCCTGCAGGATCGAGCCGCCGACGACGATCCCGGGAATGCTCAGGACGACCCGGCCGGGAATGGACGGCAGCGCCACGTCGCGCAACCGGTCGACGAGCCGGGCGCTGGCGGCGGCAACGGTCGCTGGGCGCGCCGGGCCGGCGCCGAGGATGCGGTCGAGATCGATCTGCCGCGCCTGGATGTCGGCGGCGAAGCTCGCCTTGCTGCCCAGCGACAGGGCGGCTTTGCCGGACAGGCCGATCGACCCGATATCGTCGCCGGTCGAGAAGCTGAATTTCGGGATGTCGATCAGGTCCGGGCGCAGGTCGAAGTCGCCCTCCATGCGCCAGGCGGGCGGCTGCGGTCCGGCCGGCGCCGCCTCGCCTTCCGCCGCCAGGGCCAGGCGCGTGAAGCGGAAATTGCCCTTGTAGTCGAGCGCCCCGCCATCCAGCCCGAGCGTGCCGTCGGTCACCAGCGTGCCGGCCAGCGACGGATCGGACGGCGTGATCTCGGTGGAGAACTTGATCTTGCCGTCGTCGCCCATCCGGCCCGTCGAGAGACGGACGCTGGTGCGCATCCCCTCCGGCCCGCAGAGCACGTCGGCGTGGCACACCAGGTCCGTGTCGATACGCCACGGCCCTGCCAGCGAGCGCGCCTCGACGAGATTGGTGGTGATGCCGGTCAGCGAGAAGGAGGCGCCGGTCTTGGCGTCGTCGAAGTCGATCTCGCCGTCGCTGACGCTGATCCTGTCGATCGTCACGCGGCTCGGATCGAGCCGGCGCGATGCCTCCGAGCGCAGCAGCCAGTCGAGCGTGCCGTTGTCGTCCACCGAGACGCGCATGCGCGGGCGCTCCAGCGCCATGTCGACGACGTTGATCTCGCCCTGCAGCAGTGGCGCCAGGGCGATGCGGATGGAGAACTTATCCACAGTCATCATCGGCTTGCCTTCCGACTCGCCCACCTGGACGTCGGTGAAGACAAGCGACGGCATCGGCAGCAGCGTCGCCTCGGCGGTGCCGGCGACGTGAACGGGCTGGCCGAGAATCTTCTCCGCCTCGCGCTCGAAGGTCGAGCGATAGGCGTTCCAGTCGATGAAGAACGGGCCGATCAGCGCCGCAAAGAGCGCGATCACCACCAGTCCCCCGACGATGAGGAAAAACCTGCCCAGTTCCGGCCTCCATCACATCCGGCGTGCCGTCGAACCAGGCCGGCCGAGCCGCCCAATCCGCCAACGCCACGCCGATGACAGAAGAAGGCGCAGCCTATCAAACGTCAGGCCAGCTACAACCCTTCCAGGGTCGGCACGCACCGCTTCGATAGAGGAATCCGGCGCGGCCCTTTGGTGCGCGTCCCTTCCCCGTGCCGGTGATGCCGTAGGGTGGGCATGCGCCGGCAGGCGCTTGCCCACGCGGATGAGGCGCGGCGATAGCCGGGGTCGGGTGGGGAACGCCGCCGGGCGGTTCACGCCCTTCCTGTGGGGACAAGGCGTCGCTGCTGCGGCAACCGAGCGGGGCGGCACGGTATAATGCGGCAGGCTTCGGAAAGCAGGCCAATGCACGAGGCGAAGCGCTACGGACACCTCCAGGTCAACGGACGTCCGGTGGCAGCCGACGACCTTGCCCGCGCAACCGGGACCCCCCCGCGATGTGGTGGCGGCCGCCATGGCCGAGCTGCAGGCGCTCGGGGTCTTCAGCGTGACGGGCGAGGGCGTCGTGTTCTCACGGCGGATGGTCAGGGACCGGCGGAGGGCCGTCGAAGGCCGCAAATGGGCTGCCAAGCGCTGGCAGCCCGGGGACCAGCGAGACGCTGAAAAGAAGGAGAAAGACGGACGACCCGATGGGGACCCCAATGGGGGCCCCACGGATGGACCCAATGCTCAGAAGCCAGAACCCAGAGGCCAGAGGCCTCTGGATTCTGGCGAATCCAGAGGCCTTCCGGCAGCGCCTGGTTTTGCCGGCAGGGTCATCCGGGTGGATGCGCGGGAGCTTGCCGCCTGGCGGCAGGCCTATCCGCATATCCGCGATCTCGTCGGCACGCTGCAGGTCGCCGATGCCTGGCTTTCGGACAAGCCAGGCCCCGGCGACTGGCGGGCGCTCCTGCTGCGAAGGCTGGAGCATGCCGAGGCGGAGGCGCTGCGGCCTTCGCCTGTCACGGTGATGCCGTGACGAGCGGGACGCGGATCGGGCCGGCGGCGCCGGTGGAAATGGCAGCGGCGCCCTTGCGGCGCTTCCTGCCGCAGCAATGGGGAGCGCCGGGCGCGTTGGGCCCGCGTCGCTTCCGGCCCTCCGCATGGGAGGGAGACCGCAGCAGGCCTGTGCCTCGGGGAGGCAAGCGCCGGGCTGCGGAATGGCGGGCGAAGGTGCTCGAGAGCGCTCCCGCCGTGGGGCATGGGCTGCACGGGTTTGTGCTGCCCTGCGTCGCCCCACACACCTGTTGCGTCTGCGTCCCGCGTCACAAGCCGGGGGCGGTCCGCAGCGACCGCCGGCCGGCGACTGCATGGGTGTTGGTGCGGTGCGTCGAGAGCGTCGGTGGGAGGTTCGTACGCCATTCCCGCCCCCCAGGCGTCATGGCCGGACTTGATCCGGCCATCCACGCGAACACCGGCGGCGCAGAAAAGCGCCTCGCCGACGGCGTTCCTTTCGGCGCCAACCGTGTTCGCGTGGGTGCCCGGGTCAAGCCCGGGCATGACGCAGCGGAGGTGGAGGCGTGGTGCGTCATGCCCGGCGGCGCCGGTGCAGGCGGGATGGTGGTGCGTCCTGCCGGCGTGGTGCGGGCCTCTCGAGGGGGGTGCCGTAGGGTGGGCATGCGCCGGCAGGCGCTTGCCCACGCGGCCGAGGGCGCGGTGGCCGGTGACCGCGTGGGCAAGGCGTTGCCTTGCCCACCCTACGCACGCTCCTGCCCGGAGGCGATATGACGGAAAGCAATGCCAGGCGGAACCAAAAGAGGCGTGGCCCGATGGACAAAGTACCTGTCACCTTCTCCGCGCGGGTTCTCCGCAAGGAGGAGTTTCTTCCCCGGTATGTCGTCGTAAAGGCGGAATATGTGCCGGGCCGCACGCGCACTTTTCCTGCCGACGTGATGCTGAACGATGCAGGACCGTTCAGGCGAAACATCCGCCCCTGGGGCAAGGGCTCGGACGTGTTCTTCTTCAACTTGACCGCACCTCAATGCGACAAGGCAGGACTCGACACGAACGATGCGTGCATGGTCACGATAATCCCGAAGGACTGACCCTACCGAACTGCGGCCCTGCCGGCGCTCCGCCCGCCTCGTTCATCTCCGGCCAGCCGCGACGATTTTCGACATGCGTCCGCGGCGGCGGCTGGCTATGGATGGGCACCATCCCGCCGGAGCCGACATGATCCCCGTTCGACGCAGCATGACGCCGTTCGAATGGAGCCTCGTCGTCCTCCTGTCGGTGCTGTGGGGCGGGTCGTTCTTCTTCATCGGCGTCGCGGTTCATGAACTGCCGCCGCTGACCATCGTCGCCCTGCGCCTCGGGCTGGCGGCGCTCGTCTTCCTCGCCGTCTTTGCCATAAGCGGCCGGCGCCTGCCCGGCGGCATCGCCGTCTGGAGCGCCTTCACCATCATGGGCATCCTGGCGAATGTGCTGCCCTTCTCGCTGATCACCATCGCCGAGACGCGCATCGACAGCGGGCTGGCGGCCATTCTCTACGCCACGACGCCGCTCTTCGCCGTCTTCGCCGCGCATTTCCTCACCGAGGACGAGAAGCTGACCGGCGGCAAGATCGTCGGCGCCCTGATCGGGCTTGCCGGCGTCGCGGTGCTGATCGGCCCCGACGCCGTCGGCGCCCTCACCGCCGGGTCGGACCTGCTGCCCGAGCTGGCGGTGATCGGCGCCGCGCTCTCCAATGCGCTCTCCGGCATCTATGGCCGCCGCTTCGCCCGCCTCGGCATCTCGCCCGACCGGGCGGCGGCCGGGCAGCTGACGGCGGCGGCGGTGATCCTGATCGTGCTGGCGGCGCTGCTGGAGCGTCCGTGGCAGGGGGCGATGCCGGGCACCGCGACGTGGCTGTCGATCGCCGGCCTCGCCTTCCTGTCGACGGCGGTCGCCTATCTGGTGTTCTACCGCGTCCTCGCCACCGCCGGCGCGACCAACCTGATGCTGGTGACGCTGCTGATCCCGGTCAGCGCCTCGCTGCTGGGCGTGCTGGTGCTGAAGGAGGTGGTCGGCCTGAGCGAGCTGGCCGGCCTCGTTCTGATCGCCACGAGCCTGCTGGCGATCGACGGGCGCCTGTGGGCACGCCTGCGTCCCCGCCCCGTCCGCGCTCCGGAGGCGCAATGAGCCGCGGCTGCCGCCGCCGTTCACGGTGGCTCCGCTGAGGCCCTTTCGCCGGCCCCCTTGCGGCCCTATCTGTTGCTATACTGTTCCTATGAATCGCGGATCCTGCTCATGACCGGACCCGGAAAGGGCACCAACGCCATGCCCGCCGGCGAGCCGGAAGATATTCCCTCGCCGCCGCGCGGCATTGCGGCGCGCGCCATGGCGAGCAAGGCGCCCGCCTGGCTGGAGCGCCTTAACCCGGAACAGCGCCTGGCCGTCGAGACGACGGAAGGGCCGGTTCTCGTGCTGGCCGGCGCCGGCACCGGCAAGACCCGCGTCCTGACGGCGCGGATCGCACATCTCCTGGCGACCGGTCGCGCCCGGCCCTGGGAAATCCTCGCCGTCACCTTCACCAACAAGGCGGCGCGGGAAATGAAGACCCGCATCGGCGACCTGATCGGCGGCGCCGTCGAGGGCATGCAATGGCTCGGCACCTTCCATTCGATCGGCGTCCGCATCCTGCGCCGCCATGCCGAGCTCGTCGGCCTCAAGGCGAACTTCACCATCCTCGATACGGATGACCAGATCCGCCTGATGAAGCAGATCATCCAGGCGGAGAATATCGACGAGAAGCGCTGGCCGGCGCGCGGTCTCGCCAATCTGATCGACAACTGGAAGAATCGCGGCTGGGCGCCCGCCGACCTGCCGCCCGGCGAGGGAGCGGGCTTCGCCAACGGCCGCGGTGGCGAGCTCTACGCCCTCTACCAGGCGCGGCTGAAGACCCTCAACGCCGCCGATTTCGGCGACCTGCTGCTGGAATGCCTGCGGCTCTTTCGCGAGCACCCGGACGTGCTGAAGGAATATCACAAGCGCTTCCGCTACATGCTCGTCGACGAGTACCAGGACACCAACGTGGCGCAGTATCTCTGGCTGCGGCTGCTGGCCCAGGCGCGCCGCAACATCTGCTGCGTCGGCGACGACGACCAGTCGATCTATGGCTGGCGCGGCGCCGAGGTCGACAACATCCTGCGCTTCGAGAAGGATTTCCCCGGCGCCAGGGTCATCCGGCTGGAGCGCAACTACCGCTCCACCAGCCCGATCCTGTCGGCAGCCTCGCATCTCATCGCCCACAATGAGGGACGCCTCGGCAAGACGCTGTTCACCGACGCCCGCGATCCCGACGCGCCGCGCGTCCGCGTCGCCTCCTCCTGGGATTCGGAGGAAGAAGCGCGGGCCATCGGCGAGGAAATCGAACAGCTGCAGCGCCAGGGCCACAAGCTCAACGAGATCGCTATCCTGGTGCGCGCCTCCTTCCAGATGCGCGCCTTCGAGGATCGCTTCATCACGCTCGGCCTCAGCTACCGCGTCATCGGCGGCCCGCGCTTCTACGAGCGGCAGGAAATCCGCGATGCCCTTGCCTATTTCCGCGCCGTCGTGCAGCCCGCCGACGACCTGGCCTTCGAGCGCATCGTCAACGTGCCGCGGCGCGGCATCGGCGATGCGACGGTGCGCCTCCTGCATGATTATGCCCGCCAGCAGCGCATGCCGCTGATGCAGGCCGCCGCCGATCTCGTCGAGACGGAAGAGCTCAACGGCCGCACGCGCCGCGCCCTTCGCGACCTCCTCGATGCCTTCTCGCGCTGGCGCGATCGGCTAGACGGGCTGCGGCACACCGAGCTTGCCGAGCTGATCTTGGAGGAATCCGGCTACACCGAGATGTGGCAGGCCGACCGCTCCGCCGATGCGCCCGGCCGCCTCGAAAACCTCAAGGAGCTCATTCGCTCGATGGAGGAATTCGAGAACATGACCGGCTTCCTCGAGCACATCTCGCTCGTCATGGATGCCGAGCGCGACGGCGACGGCGACGCCGTGTCGATCATGACGCTGCATTCCGCCAAGGGCCTGGAATTCGAGACCGTCTTCCTGCCCGGCTGGGAGGAAGGCCTCTTCCCGTCCCAGCGTACCCTCGACGAAAGCGGCCGCGCCGGCCTGGAGGAGGAACGGCGCCTCGCCTATGTCGGGCTGACCCGCGCCAAGCAGCGCGCCAGCATATGGTTCGCCTCCAACCGGCGCATTCACGGCCTGTGGCAGACCTCCGTGCCGTCCCGCTTCCTGGAGGAGCTGCCGGAGGACGAGGTCGAGATCGTCGAGCAGGCGGCCGGCTATGGAGGTTATGGCGCCGCCGATTACGGCCGCAGCCGCTTCGACATGCGCGACCCGTTCCAGAACACGTACGACACGCCCGGCTGGCAGCGCGCCCAGCGCAATCGCGCCGCGGCGGCGGACGACCTGTCCCGGCGCGGCGGCCTGCGCTCCGGCCGCGCCAGCGCCGCCGGGCCGATGGAGATCGAGGGCGAGCTCGTCGCGACCAGCGTCGGCACATCCGACTACCGCAGCGGCGAGCGCGTCTTCCACCAGAAGTTCGGCTATGGCGAAATCGCTTCCGTCGACGGCAACAAGCTCACCATCGACTTCGACAAGGCCGGCCGCAAACGCGTCATCGACAGCTTCGTCGAACGCCCCTGACGGCGCCCGGCGCCCATTGCCCCTTCCCGTCCTGCGCAGCGGACTCCATGACCGTCACCCTCACCCTTCGCCTGCCGGAAACCGAGGCGCGCCGTCTCGCCGACGCGATCGGCGACCATGAGTCCTTCTGGGATCGCGGCAATGACCTGCTGGAGATCGAGCAGGGCGTCTGGGACCTGACGATCTATTTCGAGCAGCGGCCGGAAGAGCCGTTGCGCGACAGCCTCGACGCGCTCGGCCGCAGCGTCCTCGGACGGCAGGTCCGCTTCGCCGAGGCCGAGCTGCCCGATACCGACTGGGTCGCCAAGAGCCTTGCCGATCTCGCGCCTGTGCGCGCCGGCCGCTTCATCGTCCACGGCAGCCATGACCGCGACAAGCCGCTGGCCAACGAGGTCGCCATCGAGATCGAGGCCGGCGAGGCTTTCGGAACCGGGCACCATGGCACCACCGCCGGCTGCCTGGCGGCCATCGATCAGGCCTTCCGGCACCGCTCCTTTGGCGCGGCGCTGGATCTCGGCACCGGCTCGGGCGTCCTTGCCATCGCCATCACCAAGGCCTGGCGCGTCCCTGTGGTGGCGACCGACATCGATCCGGTCGCCGCCCGCATTGCCCGCCACAATGCCCGCCTCAACGGCGTCGGCCATCTCGTCGATGTCGGCGCCGGCCCCGGCTTCCGCCTGCCGGTCTTCGCTGGCCGGCCGCAGTTTGGTCTGATCGTCGCCAATATCCTGGCCGGGCCGCTGATACGCATGGCCCGCGACCTCGTCGCCCATCTGCGGCCGGGCGGGACGGTTATCCTCTCCGGCCTTCTGGCGGAGCAGGCGCCGCGCGTGCTCGCCGCTTACCGCAACCAGGGCCTCGCCCTCGAACGCCGCGCGCTGCGGGACGGCTGGGCGACGCTGACGCTGCGCAGCCGCCAATCATCAAAGGACAGACGATGTTCCAGAGCTTCGAAGACCGCTCCGATCCGGCTGCCGGGCGAGCCCGGGTCACGGCGCTGCGCCAGGCGATGGCGGCGGAGCGGCTGACGGGCTTCATCGTGCCGCATGCCGACGAGCACCAGAGCGAATATCCGCCGCCCTCGGCCGAGCGCCTGGCCTGGCTCACCGGCTTCACCGGATCGGCTGGCATGGCGATCGTCCTGCAGGACGAGGCAGCCATTTTCGTCGACGGCCGCTACACGCTGCAGGTCCGGACGCAGGTCGATCTCACGGTGTTCACGCCTGAGCATCTCATCGAGACGCCGCCGGCGAAGTGGCTCGCCGCGCGCCTCCATGCCGGCGACAGGATAGGCTACGATCCCTGGCTGCTGACGATGGCCGAGGCGCGGCGCTTCGAGGCCGTCTGCAGCGAGGCGGGAGCGGAGCTCGTCGCCGTCGCAGCCAATCCGCTCGACGCCGTGTGGAGCGACCGCCCCGAGCCGCCGGCCGGCGCCGTCGTCCTCCACCCGGAGGCGCTGGCAGGACAGGCCGTGCCGGCCAAGCTAGCGGCGCTGGCGGCGATCCTTGCCGAGCGCAAGGCCGATGCCGCGGCGCTGACCCAAGCCGACTCGATCGCCTGGACCTTCAACATCCGCGGCGCCGATATCGCCCATAATCCGGTGCCGCTTGCCTTTGCCATCATTCGCCGCGACGGGCGGCCGACGCTCTATGTCGAGGGCCGCAAGCTCTCCAATACGGTGCGCGCCGCTCTCGAGGACGTCGCCGACGTGGCGGCGCCGGAGCAGTTCTCCCGTGACCTGGCGGCGCTCGGCGCCGCCCATGCCCGCGTGCTGGTCGACCCCAGCAGCGCCGCCGCGGCGGTCGGACGGGCGCTCGGCGACGGCGGCAGCGTGCTGGTCGAAGGACCCGATCCGACATTACTGCCGAAGGCGCGCAAGAACGACACCGAGCTGGCGGGCAGTCGCCGCGCCCATATCCGCGACGGGGCGGCAATGGTGCGCTTCCTGATGTGGCTCGACGAGGCGGCGCCGGCCGGCCGCGTCGACGAGATCGGCGCCGTCGAGGCGCTGGCGCGGTTCCGCGCCGAGACCGCCCTCCAGGACGGCTCGGAGCTGGCCGACATCTCCTTCGACACAATTTCCGGAGCCGGGCCGAACGGGGCGATCGTCCATTACCGGGTGACGCGCGGCACCAACCGGCGGCTGGAGAGCGGATCGCTCTTCCTCCTCGATTCGGGGGCGCAGTACCGCGACGGCACCACCGACATCACCCGCACGGTGCCGATCGGCGCGCCGACGGCGGAAATGCGCGACCGTTTCACGCGGGTCCTGGAAGGCCATATCGCGCTCGCCGCCGCCCGCTTCCCGGCCGGAACCACCGGCGCGCAGCTCGACACGCTGGCGCGCGGCCCCCTCTGGCAGGCGGGGCTGGACTATGATCACGGCACCGGCCACGGCGTCGGATCGTTCCTCTCCGTCCATGAAGGCCCGGCGCGCATCGCCAAGACCGGCACCGTGGCGCTCGAGCCCGGCATGATCCTTTCCAACGAGCCCGGCTACTACAAGACCGGCGAATACGGCATCCGCATCGAGAACCTCGTCGTCGTCACCCCGCCGGCGGCGATTGCCGGCGGCGAGCGGCCGATGCTCGGATTCGAGACCATCACGCTCTGCCCGATCGACCTTCGGCTCATCGACGAGGCGCTGCTGAGCCCGCCGGCCAGGGCCTGGCTCGACGCCTATCATGCCCGCGTCCGCAGCACGCTGGCGCCGCTTCTCGGTACGCGAGAGCAGGCCTGGCTCGAGGCCGCGACACGGCCGATCGGCTAGATTTGTCCACCAGGCGCCGCGGAACCATCGCCGCGGCAGGTCGTTGCCTCCCCGAATAGCGGAGGATGCACGATGAAAACTCTTCTTACGTCCATCGCGGCTCTGGCCATTCTCGGCGGGTCTGCGGTCGCTCAGGATGCCATGCGGCCGGCGACGCCGCCGGCTGACGCTGCCCCGCCCGCCGCGATGACGCCGGCCCCTGCCGAAACACCCATGGCCCCGGCGGCGGCCGCGCCGAGCTGGGTCACGGCCCAGGGCACCAATGAGCTGCTCGCCAGCGAGCTCATCGGCGCCAATGTCTACAACAGCACGGCCGACGAGGCCGAGAACCTCGGATCGGTCAATGATGTGCTGATGGGCGACGACGGCAACGTCAAGGCAATCGTCATCGGCGTCGGTGGCTTCCTCGGCATCGGCGAGAAGAACGTCGCCGTGCCGTTCGATTCAGTCCAGAAGTCCTTCGATACCGACGACACCCTGAAGCTCGTGCTGGCCGTCGATCAGCCGGCCCTGGAGGCCGCACCGGCTTTCGTCGAGCGGAAAGACGTCGCGGCGCGGTGACTTTTTCTCTCCTGCGGCTTGCCTCCTCCCCCCGGGCAGCCGCATGACTGGAACGCCCGCGGCCACGCACCGCGGGCGTTCTCGATTCCGGGAGGCAGGTCTGACTTGACCGATGGCGTTCGCGCCGACAGCTTCCGCATAGAGGCATGAGGAAGGAACGGCCATGAACAGATTCGCCATCTTTGCCGTCGTCGCGGCGTCGCTGTTATGGACCAGTGCCGCCGGCGCCCAGGAATTCATCGAAAAGCGCGTGTCGGGCCAGACGCTTGCCAGCGGCCTCATCGGCCAGACGATCTACGGGCCGACGAGCGAGGAACTGGGCAAGATCACCGACCTGCTGCTCGACCCGGGCCGCACCGTCGTCGGCGTGGTGGTGAAGGCCGGCGAAAAGACCATCGCCCTGCCCTATTCGGCGCTTCTCGCCAAGATCACCGGCGACGACATGCGCTATGTCGTCAGCCTCGACGCCGCCGCCATCGCGGCAGCGCCAAGCTTCAACGGAGCTGAAGTCGCCGCCGAACCGCCGCCGGCGCCCGCTCCTTGCGGCGGCCGCTGCCCCGGCGACCCGATGGCCAACCCCACGCCCGCCAACTGAGCTGTGCGGCGGACGGCCGTCTCAGGCCGTCCGCCGCCAGGGCTTCAGTTGAACCAGAGCAGATAGCCGAGGAACTCGCCGCCGAAAGCCGAGGTCATCGCCTCCCAGTCGCCGGACTGGATTGTGGCGCCGTCCTCCAGATAGGGCAGCGCCGCCGGTCCGGTGATCCACAGGACGAGGTCGAAGGTACGCGGCTCGGTGAAGACCCGGCCGAGATTGAAGCCGCGGTTCAGGCGCCAGTGCGGCACCAGCAGCTTGCCGTCGAGGACGTTGTCGGCGACGTCGAGCATCGACCGCCAGGCGGCGATCTGCTGGGTCGTGACGGTTGCGCCCTCAAGCACCGACTGCTGCCGCGGATTGGGCAGCCACTCGCGATCATTGTCCGTCTCCGCCTCGATCGCGTTCCAGTTCTCGCGGCTGAGCGCAAAGACCTGCTTCAGATGATCGCGCACCGCCAGCATCCGCTGCGGTTCGGCCACAGGCCAGTTGAACAGGTGGATGAAATTGACCGCATCGGCGACGTCGGTGGAGTTGAGGAAGCCGCCCGGCTCGGCCGGCGCCAGTTCCGAGGCCAGCGGAAAGGTCCCCTGCGGGAAGAAGCGCTGGAAGGTCGCGTCATAGGTGGCGTGCCAGTCATGGGCGAGCCAGAACTCCATGAGCGCCATCAGGAAGTTGCTATAGCCGCGCAGCCAGAAGCTGTCGGCGCGGTCGAAACCGACGATGAAGCTCATCGTCTGGTCGTCGGGGAAATCCTCGCCGGCCAGGGCACGCGCCAGCACCAGCGAGAAGCGCTCCTCCGGGCCAACCGTGCCGTTGCCATTGGCGTCGTAATGAATGCGCATCAGGTCGATCGGCAGCTTGACCTCGCGGGTTCCGATGCCGGCCAGCGTCTCGTCGGCCCTGGCGAGATCGGTCGCGAAATCCTGGAGGATCGAGCGGAAGGCGTCGTAGCTGATCGGCTCCGGCTGCGGATTGACCGGCACCGGCAGCCGCACCACGGCAATCGACATCTGAGGGCTGCTGGCGAGGCCGTATTTGTAGAGGTTCTGCGACAGGTGCTCGACGGCCCGCACGAAGCGGATCATCCCCAGCCCGTAGCGGGCTTCCTCATCGGCAGGGTCAGCGGCGAGCGCCGCTTCCAGGGCAGCATCGCCGGCCGCCAGGGTCCCCGCTTCGAGATGGGTGCGGGCGAGCTCTGCCGAAGCCTCGCCGGCGGTGGCGGGCGCCATCAGCGCCAGCGCTGCGGCGCCGGCTAATCCACAGATCCCGGCGAGCGGGCGAAAACGGAACGCCATGCGTTCATCCTTCTATTCCGCCTCGTCTGACGCCGCTTCGCCGGCAGGCGAAGCCTTGCCGGCGCCGATGAGGTCGAACCACCCCGCCTCGTCGACCACTTTAACCTGAAACTCCGCAGCCGTCTTGAGTTTCGAGCCGGCGCCGGGCCCGGCCACAAGGAGATCGGTCTTGCGCGACACCGACCCGGCGACCTTGGCGCCAAGGCGCTCGGCCATCGCCTTGGCCTCGTCGCGGGTCATGCGCTCGAGGGCGCCGGTGAACACGACCGTCAGGCCGGCCACCGGCGACGCCGAGGTGTCGGCCGCCTTCTCCGGCAGGATCGTCACGTGCGAGACGAGGTCGGCCAGCGGCGCCTGATTCTGCTCCTCGGCGAAGAAGTCGATCACCGCCTTGGCGAAGCTCTCGCCGATGCCGTCGATGGCGATGAGGTCCCGGTGCGCATCGCTCTGCGGATCGGCCGCGGCCTGCATCGCCGCCGCGAAGGCGTCCCAGGTGCCATAGACCCGCGCCAGCAGCTTGGCGTTCGCCTCACCGATACGCCGGATGCCGAGGGCGTAGATGAAGCGGTGCAGCGGGATGGATCGTCGCGCCTCGATCGCCGCCAGCAGGTTCTGCACCGACACCTTGCCCCAGCCTTCGCGCTGCTCGATCTCGTCGGCGCGCTCCTTCAGCCGGAAGAGGTCGGCGGGATGGCGGATGATGCCGTCGGCATGGAAGGCCTCGATCTGCTTCTCGCCGAGGCCTTCGATGTCGAATGCCAGGCGGGACACGAAATGGCGCAGCTTCTCGATCGCCTGCGCCGGGCAGATCAGCCCGCCGGTGCAGCGCCGCACCGAATCGGGCCGCCCCTTGGCGTCGACCTCGCGGACGGCATGGCTGCCGCAGGCCGGGCATCGGTCGGGAAAGATATAGGGCAGAGCATCGGGAGGCCGCAGCGACAGGTCGACGTCGATGATCTGCGGAATGACGTCGCCGGCGCGCTGCACTGTCACCGTATCGCCGATGCGGATATCCTTGCCGTCGCGGATCGGTAGCCCGTCCGAGCCGATGCCGGCGATATAATCCTCGTTGTGCAGCGAGGCGTTCTGCACCACCACGCCGCCGACCGTCACCGGCTGGAGCTTGGCGACCGGCGTCAGGGCGCCGGTGCGGCCGACCTGGATCTCGATGGCGTTGAGAACGGTCTGGACCTGCTGGGCGGGAAACTTGTGGGCGATGGCCCAGCGCGGGCTGCGCGACACGAAGCCGAGCCGCCCCTGCAGGTCGAGGCGGTTCACCTTGTAGACGACGCCGTCGATATCGTAGGGCAGCCGGGGCCGCTCCGCGGCGATCTCGCGGTAGAAGGCCAGCGCCTCGTCGATTGTGCGGCAGCGGCGCATCAGCGGATTGATGACCAGCCCCCAGGACCTGAAGGCGTCGAGCATGCCGGACTGGGTATCGGCCGGCAGGCTTGTCGTCTCGCCCCAGGCATAGGCGAAGAAATGCAGGTGACGCGAGGCGGTGATCGCCGGATCGAGCTGGCGCAGCGACCCGGCGGCGGCATTGCGCGGATTGGCGTAGATGCGGCCGCCTTCGGCCGCGACGCGCTCGTTCAACGTCGCGAAATCGGCGTGGCGCATATAGACCTCGCCGCGGATCTCCATGACGTCCGGCACGCCGGCGGGCAGCTTCACCGGGATGTCCCGGATGGTGCGGGCATTGGCGGTCACGTTCTCGCCCTCGAAGCCGTCGCCCCGCGTGGCGGCCGTCACCAGCACGCCCGCCTCGTAGCGCAGCGAGCAGGAAAGGCCGTCGATCTTCGGCTCCGCCATGACGTCGAGGCCGACATCGTCGCCGAGGCGGAGAAAGCGCCGCGCCCGCAGCAGGAACTCGACCACCTGCTCGTCGTCGAAGGCGTTGTCGAGGGAGAGCATCGGCACCCGATGCTCCACCTTGGCGAACTTCACCGACGGCGTCGCGCCGACCCGCATGCTGGGGGAATCGGGGCGGATCAGCTCCGGATAGCGCGCCTCAATCGCCGCATTGCGCTGCCTGAGCTCGTCATAGTCGGCGTCGGAAACGCTCGGCGCGTCCTCCTGGTAGTAGCGCCGGTCATGTTCGGCGATCTCGGTCGCCAGGCGCGCCAGCTCGGCAGCCGCCTCCTCCAGCGTCAGCTCCTCGATCGGCTTGGTCGACAGGCCGGCATCCGCCATCGCTATCTCGGCTGGTTCGCCACCGGGGCGCCGCCGAGGGCAGCGCGAATGCCGGCGCGCCGGGCCATCAGCAGGCTGACAAGGAACAGCACGGCGCCGATGAAGAAGCTGACGCCGGGGAAATGGAACGGGGCATTGGGGCCGATGAAATAGCCGAACAGCCCGGCGGCCACCGGCGGTCCGAAAATGCCCGTGGCGGTGGTCAGGCTGGCGAGGCCGCCCTGCAGCAGGCCCTGTTCGTTGGCCGGAACGGCCCGGGTCGCCAGCGCCTGTGCGGCGGGACCGACGATGCCCCAGCCGAGGCAGTAGACGACGATGATGACGTAGACCATCCAGACCTGGTTGACGAAGGCCAGCGCCAGGAGGCTCAGCGTGCCGACCGCCAGGCCGATCTCCAGGGTCCGCTGCTCGCCGAGGCGCGGCACGGCGAAGCGGACGAGGCCGCCCTGCGAGATGCCGATCATGACGCCGATGAGGGCGAAGGACAGACCGACGTCGAGCGGCGTCCACTCGAAGCGGTAGGCGGTGAAGAGCGCCCAGGTGTTCTCGAGCGCCCGCTCCGCCAGGCCGGAGAAGAAGAAGATGACGATGAGGGCGGCGATGGCCGGATAACGGGTCAGCGTCATGAAGGCGCCGACCGGATTGGCCTGCCGGATGCGGAACGGCCGGCGGTTCTCCGGCACCAGCGATTCCGGCAGCAGCACGGCGGCAAGGATCAGGTTGAGGAAGCACACAACCGCCGCCACCCAGAACGGCACGCGCGGGCCGATCTCACCCAATAGCCCGCCCGCCAGCGGTCCGACGATGAAGCCGATGGCGAAGGCGACGCCGATCAGGCCGAAATTCTGCGCCCGGCGCTCCGGCGGGCTGATATCGGCGATATAGGCCGAGGCCGTGCTGATCGACCCGCCGAGGACGCCGCCGACCAGCCGCGCCAGCGTGACGATCCACAGGTTCGGCGCAAGGGCAAGGATGATGTAGTCGATCGTCAGGCCGAACAGCGAGATGAGCAGGATGGGCCGGCGGCCGAAGCGGTCCGACAGCGCCCCCAGCGTCGGTCCGAACAGGAACTGCATCAGCGAATAGACCGCGGCGATGAGGCCGTAGGCGAAGGCGGCGTCGGCGACGCTGCCGCCCGACAGCTCGCGCACCAGGTCCGGCAGGATCGGCCACATCAGGCCGATGCCGATGATGTCGATCATCAGTGTGAGAAAGAGGATCGCCAGCGCGCTGCGCGAACGTGCGGTCATGTCGTCTCCCGTATGCGGTCCGCCGTGGCCCCGGCAATGAGGGTGCCGGCTGCGGCGCGCGCCTCGTCGGTCACGACGCTTCCTGCCAGCATGCGGGCGATTTCCTCCCGCCGGCGCGCCGGGTCAAGCGGCGTGACCTGTGTCACGACGCGCTGTTCGCTGCCATGATCTTGCTTGGCGATGAGAAGATGCGTCTCCGCCCGCGCCGCGACCTGCGGCGCATGGGTGACGGTAACCACCTGGACGCGCTGCGCCAGCCGGGCGAGACGCACGCCGATGGCGTCGGCAACGGCACCGCCGACAGCGGTATCGATCTCGTCGAATACCAGCGTCGGCGCCGAGCCGCGGTCGGCCAGCGCCACCTTGAGGGCAAGGAGAAAGCGCGACAGCTCGCCGCCCGACGCGACTTTGGTCAGCGGGCCAGGCCGCGACCCGGGATTGGTGCGCACGACGAACTCGACCGCATCGATGCCGGTTTCCCCAGGATTTGCCGCATCGGTGCTGATGGTGGCGGTGAACTCGGCACGTTCGAGGCGCAGCGACGGCAATTCCACCGCCACGGCGCGGTTGAGATCGGCGGCCGCCTCCCGGCGGGCGGCGCTGAGCGCGGCGGCAAGAGCATCATAGCCGGCGCGGGCCTGACGCGCGGTCTCGGCCAGGGCGCCGATGCGGGCCGCACCGGTATCATAGGCGGTCAGGGCGGCGTCCATCCGCTCGATCAGCTCCGGCAGCTGGTCGACCGCCGCATCGTATTTGCGCGCGGCGGCGCGCAGCGCAAAGAGCCTGCCTTCGGTGCGCTCCAGCTCGCGCGGATCGAAGGCGCTGTCGCGCATTGCCGTCTCAAGCGATACGGCCGCTTCGTCGAGCGCCGCCAGCGCCCGGTCGATGGCGTCGATGGCCGGATCGAGCAGCCCGCCGGCGGTATCGCGCTTGCGCTCCAGCCGCCGGGCGAGGCTGGCGAGGCTTGGGACCGGCGACGCGGTGCCGCTGACGACCTCCAGTGCCTCGCTGATATCGGTGGCGATCTTCTCGCTGCGCATCATCGCCTGGCGCCGGTCGGCCAGCACATCCTCCTCGCCTGCCACCGGCGCCAGGGCGCGCAGTTCGGCGACGCTGTCACGCAGATAGCCGGCCTCCGATTCGGCGGCCGCCACGGCGCGCCGCTGCTCGGCCAGCTCCGCCTCCGCCTGCCGCCAGGCGGCATAGGCCTCGGCCACCGCCAGGCGATCGGCGCCGAGCCCGCCAAAGGCATCGAGGAGGACGCGGTGGATGGCTGTATCGACCAGCGCCCGGTCGTCGTGCTGGCCGTGAATCTCGACCAGCGCCGCGCCGACCTGGCGCAGCAGCGACACGCCGACCGGCTGGTCGTTGATGAAGGCGCGGCTGCGGCCGTCGACCGACTGCGTGCGCCGCAGGATGAGGCCGTCGGACGCGTCGAGGCCGTTCTCGGCCAGGAGCCGCCAGGCCGGATGGTCGGGTGCCGGTTCGAAGACGGCCGTGACCTGCCCCTGCACCGCGCCATGGCGCACCAGAGCGCCGTCGCCACGGGCGCCCAGTGCCAGCGACAGGGCATCGAGAAGAATGGACTTGCCGGCGCCGGTCTCCCCCGTCAGGACGGTCAGCCCGGCGCTGAAGGTGAGATCCAGCCGTTCGATGAGGACTATGTCACGGATGGCGAGCGCGGCGAGCATCGATCCGCGACCATGAATGTCATGAGCTGCGGCGGAAGACCTTGCTGATCCAGGAGCCGCGGTCCTCGCTGGCCTCGTGGCCGCCGGTCTGCAGCAGCGCGAAGGCGTCCTTGTACCACTGGCTGTCCGGGAAATTGTGCCCGAGCACGGCGGCAGCGGTCTGCGCCTCCGACAGGAGACCCATGGCGTAATAGGCCTCCGTCAGGCGTTCGAGGGCTTCCTCGACGTGACGGGTATCCTGGTAGTCGGTGACCACCGCCTTGAAGCGGTTCACGGCGGCAATGTATTCGCGCCGCTCCAGATAATAGCGGCCGATCTGCATCTCCTTGCCGGCAAGCTGGTCGCGGACAACCACGATCTTGGCGCGCGCGTCGTCGGCATATTCGGAGTTCGGCCAGCGATCGAGGATTTCCTGCATCGCCGCCAGGGCGTTGCGCGTCGCCTCCTGGTCGCGCGTCACGTCCGGCACCTGGCGGAAATAGGATTCGCCGAGAATGTACTGGGCGTAGGCCGCTTCCTCGCTGCTCGGATAGAGCGACAGGTAGCGCTTGGCGCCGGTCACCGCGGTGTCGTAATCGCCGCGCTGGAAGCTGGAGAAGGCGGACATGACGATCGCCTTGCGGGCGTAGTCCGTATAGGGGTGCTGGCGGTCGACCTCGTCGAAGCCACGCGTTGCGTCGCGCAGCTTGCCCGCCTGCAGCGAGGCCAGCGCCTCGTTGTAGAGCTCGCCGGCCGGCCGCTCCGGCGTCGCCAGCAAGTCATCGTCCGATTCCTTGGTCAGGCATCCGGCGAGGATCAGGGTCGTCGCCAGGACGGCGGCACGCATCAGAACCAGCCCCGGGCGGGCACCGACGTTGAAAAATGCGGTGGGAAGCTTCATCGCGACTGACTATCCGGCAAGGCTGGGGGCGGGTTGCGGCATCGGGTGGCCTTTCCTAGACCAAACGCGCCCGAAGCGCTACGACGACGGCATCACAGCCGCCGGTTTTCGCAAGCGCCTGTCACCGCAGACGGTCTTGAAATCGGCGGATGTCAGGCACGTATCTACGGCGTGCCAACGCTTTGGCGCAAATTTGTGGCGGTTCAGGACGCCTGCAGGGCCACCGCCGCCCGGGCGCCGACGCTCTCCTCGAGCGTGCGGTGGACGCCCGGCATCTCCACCCGTTCCCAGGCGTCGGGCGCGGCAAAGAGAGCCCGCACGGCGCTCACATTGAGCGCATGTCCGCCGCGATAGGAGCGGTAAAGCCCAAGGATCGGCGCGCCGGCGAGCGCCAGGTCGCCGACGGCGTCGAGCGCCTTGTGGCGGGCGAACTCGTCGGCGTAGCGCAGCCCTTCCGGGTTGACGATATGGCCGTCGCCGATGACCACGGCATTGTCCAGCGACGCGCCGAGGGCGAAGCCCTGGGCCCACAGCCGCTCGACATCGCAGAGGAAGCCGAAGGTCCGCGCCCGGGCGATCTCGTTGCGGAACAGCAGCGGCGATATCTCGGCGCCATAGGACTGGCGCCCGACCATCGGGTTCTCGAAATCGATCTCGACTTCGACGCGCCGGCCGTCATAGGGCAGGATTTCGGCCACGGAGCCGCCGCGCTCGACCCGGATCGGCTGCAGCACGCGGATATAGCTGCGCGGCGCCGGCAGGGCTGCAACGCCCGCCTGATCGACGGCATCGAGAAAGGCGATGGCGCTGCCGTCCATCACCGGCACTTCGGGACCGTCGATCTCGATGGTGACGTTGTCGACCTCGATGGCCGCCAGCGTCGCCAGCAGGTGCTCGACGGTGGCGATCGACGTATTGCCGGCCAGCAGCGTGGTGCAGTGGTCCGTCGCGCCGACGTGGAAGAAATCGGCCGGGATCGGCCGGCTGGCGCCGCCTTCGAGGCCCGTGCGGACGAAGGTGATGCCCGTTCCGGGCGCCGCCGGACCGAGCGACAGGCCGACCGTCTTGCCGCTATGGACGCCGATGCCGGAGAGGCTGACCCGACTGGCCAGCGTCGTCTGCAATACACCGCGTCCCATACTCGTAGCCGGCACACTCGGCCCCATTGTCAGCCCCTTGAATGCCACCCGCAGCCCCTGTCGCGGACCAAGGCCGGATACGCAGCCTGTCGCGACTCTCGGATGTATCTGGAAAACACTTGTCTCACCGACGCTTAGCGAAACCAAATCACGCTTGGTGACACAGTGTTACAGCCCCTCCCGCGCTCCAACTCACTGATCTAAAAAGAAAAATCCCCGGAGCAAGGCTCCGGGGATCGCTGGCCTGATACAGGTCTCAGTTGGCCTGGCGGCGCAGAAATGCCGGGATTTCCAGCTGATCGTCCTCCATCCGGGTCTCCCGCGGCAGCGGACGGCCATGCTGGTCGAGGTCGCCCTGGCGCGGCCGATAGGGCGCCGCATCCTGCACCGGGCGCTGCTGCGGCTGCGCCTGCGGACGCTTGCCGTAATCGCCCTGCGGAGCGGCAGGACGCTGCGGCGCCTGCTGCGCCGGACGCTGCTGCATGGCCGGGCGCTGCTGCGGCTGCTGGCCGGCCTGCTGCGGCGGACGCTGTGCCGGGCGCTGCGGCTGCTGGCCCTGGCGCGCCAGCGGTGGCGGCTGCTGGCGCGACGGCGTCACCACCGGCGGCTCTTCACGCCGGCTGAGGCCCTGGGCCAGCTTGCGCAGGAGGCCCATCGGTCCGGCGCCTTCTTCCGGCTGCGGCTGGCGTCCATGCGCCTGCAGTTCGCGCTGGCCGACCGGCGGGAAATCCTGCGCCCGCGGCATGCGGGGCGGCGCCTCCGGCTGCGGCGGGATGAAAGGTATCGACTCCGGCGCATCGGCCACCGGAGCGGCGACATGCTCGGGCTCCAGGTCGTGCGCCGTATAGTCCGTCTGCGGCGCCATGGAGAGCGGGCCGATGGTCACGCCGTCGCGCACCGCGTGGGCCTGAGCCTGAGCTTGGGCCTGAGCCTGGGGCGCTGCGGCGCGGGCGTAGACCTGTCCCTGCGGCACTTCCAGCTGCGGGGCCGGCGGCAGCGGCGCGACCGGACGCGGCTCGGCGGCAGCCTGCGGCTGGCGCAGACCGGTGGTCGGCCGTCCATCGACGACCGGACGCGCCGGAACCTGCTGGGTCCCGCCATTGTTGAGCCGGCTGTTGATGGCGACGATGCGGGCCTCGGTCGGGGTGACGTCCTCGCGAGCCTCGGCATCGATGCCGGTCGCCACCACCGAGACGCGGATGACGCCTTCCAGCGACTCGTCGAACGTCGCGCCGAGGATGATGTTGGCGTCCGGATCGACCTCCTCGCGGATGCGGGTGGCTGCCTCGTCGACCTCGAACAGGGTCAGGTCGCGGCCGCCGGTGATGGAGATCAGCAGGCCCCTGGCGCCGCGCATCGAGGTCTCGTCGAGCAGCGGATTGGCGATCGCCGCCTCGGCCGCCTGCTGCGCCCGGCGATCGCCGGACGCCTCACCGGTGCCCATCATCGCCTTGCCCATCTCGCTCATCACCGAGCGCACGTCGGCAAAGTCGAGGTTGATCAGGCCTTCCTTGACCATCAGGTCGGTGATGCAGGCAACGCCAGAGAACAGCACCTGATCGGCCATCGCGAAGGCGTCCGCGAAGGTCGTCTTCTCGTTGGCGATGCGGAAGAGGTTCTGGTTCGGGATGACGATCAGCGTATCGACATGCTGCTGCAGCTCATGGATGCCGGCTTCGGCGACGCGCATGCGCCGGGCGCCCTCGAACTGGAACGGCTTGGTGACGACGCCGACGGTGAGGATGCCGTGATCGCGCGCCGTGCGGGCGATGATCGGCGCCGCGCCTGTGCCGGTGCCGCCGCCCATGCCGGCGGTGACGAACACCATGTGCGAACCGGTCAGATGGTCGGTGATCTCGTCGATCACCTCCTCGGCGGCCGCGCGGCCGACTTCCGGCTGCGAGCCGGCGCCGAGACCCTCGGTGACCGCGACACCCATCTGGATCAGGCGGGTGGCCCGTGACGACATCAGCGCCTGCGAGTCGGTATTGGCGCAGACAAACTCCACGCCTTCCAACCCCGAGCGGATCATGTTGTTGACGGCATTGCCGCCAGCCCCGCCCACACCGAAGACGGTGATCTTCGGCTTCAGTTCCTTGATGTCTGGCATTTGCAGGTTGATCGTCATGGCAACCCTCTTTGACCCCTGTGGCGGCCGTGTGCGTCGTCGGCCTCTTTAAGCTCTTGTTGCGAGCCCCGCCGCCGCGGGCACCCGACGCCGTCCCCGGCTAGAAACTTTCCCTGAACCACCGTCCCATACGCGACAGATACCCACCGCCCGTGCCGGTGGCCCGCTGGACCTCGACATGGCGGGCTGCCTGCTCGATCTGCCCGACCTGCGGATAGATCAGCATGCCGACCGAGGCTGCATGAGCCGGGCCCCTGGCGATCTCCGGCAGGCCGGAGACGCCGAGGGGACGCCCGAGGCGGACATTGCGCGCCAGGATGCGGCGCGCGGCCTCCGCCAGGCCGGTCAGCTGGCTGGCGCCGCCCGTGAGGACGATGCGCCGGCCGACAAGCGATGCGAAACCCGAGGCGTTGAGCCGGTCGCGCACCAGCTCCAGCGTCTCCTCGACCCGGGCGCGCACGATGCGCGTCAGCGCCGAGCGGGGAAGCTGATTGGGCACGTCGCGGCCGTCGTCGCCGAGCGGCGGGACGCTGACCAGGTCGCGCTCGTCCGAAGCGGCGACGAGGGCGCTGCCCTGCATGATCTTGAGACGCTCGGCGACTTCCATGCTGGTCGACAGGCCGCGGGCGATATCCGTCGTGATGTGCCTGCCGCCGATGGCGATGGCATCGGCATGGATGAACTGGCCGCCGAGAAAGACGCCCATTGTGGTGGTGGCGGCGCCGAGATCGACGGCGACGACGCCGAGCTCGGCCTCGTCGTCGACCAGCGTCGACAGGCCGCTGGCATAGGGCGTCGCCACCATGGCGGCGATGGAGAGATGGCAGCGGTTGATGCAGAGCTCGAGATTGTCGAGCGGCGCCGCGTCGGCGGTGACGACATGCATGTCGACGCCCAGCCTGTGCCCGACCATGCCGCGCGGATCGCGGATGCCGCGATTGGCGTCGAGCGTATAGCCGATCGGCAGCGAATGGATCACCGCCCGGCCGGCCGTCACCGAATGCGCCCGGCCGGCGGCGAGCACGCGGCCGATATCGGCCTCGCTGATCTCATCGCCTTCGCCGACATTGATCCGGGCCGAGAAGCCTTCGCTGGCGAGGCGGCCGCCGGAGATGTTGACGATGACGGAATCGATTGTGACGCCGGCCATCTTCTCCGCCGCATCGACCGCCAAGCGGATCGCCTGCTCGGCCGCGTCGAGATCGACGACGGCGCCGGCCTTGATGCCGCGCGAGCGCTGCTGGCCGATGCCGACGATGCGGATCGTGTGGCTGCGGCCGGGCATGCCCTCGCCGGCCTCGTTGGGCTTCAGCCGGGCGATCAGGCAGGAGATCGTGCTGGAGCCGATGTCGAGCGCCGTGACGACGCCGCTGCGCCGGGTGGCGAGCTTGCGCAGGCGCGAGCCGTCGCTGGGGCGCAGGAAATTCATGCTGCTGCTCCGCGACGGCGCACCGTCTTTTCGCGTTCCTTGATGGCTGCCTTGAGACGGGCATCGCCTTCGTCGGTGAGGCGCACGACGAACTTGTCGGCGACGCGCAGGTCAACGGCGGCGATGTCGCGCGACAGGAGGCCGTTGGCGGCGTCGAAATCGACGATGCGCTGCAGGGCGTCCCGGGCGCCGGTCTCGGGCAGCATGATGGTGACGTTGTTGGCGAGGACGATGTTCCAGCGGCGGCCGGAGACGAGCACGGCCGCCTTGACCCGCGGCCGCAGCGCCGGGAAGGCGCCGATCAGGCCGGTGATCTCCTTCGCCTGCGGTGCGGCATCGGCGCCGACGACCATCGGCAGGCCGGCATAGATCGGATCGACATAGTCGCTGATCACCTTGCCGGTGCCGTCGACCAGCGACAGCGTGCCGCCATGCTGCCAGAGCGCGAAGGGCGTCCGCTCGGTGACCGTCACCTGCAGCGTGCCGGGATAAAGCTTGCGGATCGACGCCTTCTCGATCCAGGGCAGCGTCTCCAGGCGCTGGCGCGCCGCCTCGGCGTCGAAGGCCACCATCGACGCGTCCTCGGGAATGGCGAGGCGGTCGAGCATGTCGACTTCCGACGTCTGCGACTGGCCAGTGATCTTGACGGCGCTGATGCCGAGCCCGACCTGCTCGCTGAGCGAGCCGACCAGCGCCTCGGTATGACCGCCGGCGGCAACGCCATAGAGGCCGGTCGCCAGGAACAGCAGCGCCGACAGCTTCAGCATCGGACGGCGCGGCACCGGCAGGTCGACACGCGACAGCCAGCGGGCCGGTTTCCTGAGGATCGGCGGCAGCACCATGCGCGGCGCCGGGAAGGTGATGCGCAGCGGCGGCTGGGCATGGTGGCGCAGCGGCGCGCCGATCAGCTGCGCCGGGCGCACTTTGCCGAGGCGCGCCGGCAGGCGGGTCCGGGCTGCGGTCCACACATGCGCCAGGCGCCCGCCGAGCGCGGCCATCGCAGGCCGCAGGCGCGGCCCCAGCCGGGCCGGCAGCGACGCAGCCGAGGCCAGGAGCCGGCGCAGGCCGCCCTCCTCCGGCTCGTCATACCAATCCGTCACCGGCTGCACGACGCATCCTCCACCATCCAGCTCACCAGAGCCTCGAAACTCATGCCGATATGAGCGGCCATATCCGGGACGAGCGACGTCGGCGTCATGCCGGGTTGCGTATTCACTTCCAGGCAGACGAGCGGCCCGCTGCCGTCGGGCTGTTCGTCGAAACGGAAGTCGGCGCGGCTGACGCCGCGGCACCCGAGCGCGCGATGAGCCCGCAGTGCCAGCATCTGGACATTTTGGTAAACAAAAGATGAAATTCTTGCCGGCAGGACGTGGATTGACCTGCCTTGTGAATATTTTGCGTCGTAGTCGTACCAGCGGTCCTCCGTCACCACCTCGATGACGTCGAGCGCCCGGTCGCCGAGAACGCCGCAGGTCAATTCCTTGCCGCCGACATAGCGCTCGACCATGACCTCGTCGCCGAAGGTCCATTCGTCGGAGAAGAGCTCCTGGGGCGGATGCAGCGCCCCCACCGGCACGATCAGCACGCCGAAGCTCGATCCCTCGGCGATCGGCTTGACCACGTATGGCGGCTCCATGACATGCGCCCGCGCCGCCTCGAAGCGATCCGCCAGGAGGCCTTCGGCGACGGGAATGTCGGCCGCCTTCATCACGTCCTTGGCGCGCGCCTTGTTCATCGACAGCGCCGAGCCGAGCACACCGGAATGGGTATAGGGGATGCCCAGGACCTCCAGGACGCCCTGGATGCAGCCGTCCTCGCCATAGGGTCCGTGCAGGGCGTTGAAGGCCACGTCCGGCTTCAGCCGGGCCAGCACCTCGGCCACGTCGCGCTGGACGTCGACGCGCGTCACGCGGTAGCCGGCGGCTTCCAGCGCTTTGGCGCACTCGTTCCCGGAGCTGAGCGAAACCGGTCGTTCGGACGACCAGCCACCCATCAGCACGGCCACATGCTTCACTGACGCGACCCCAATGATTCTCCCGTTGATCGGGAGAATTGTCAGGATTTCGGTTAGGAAAGGTTAACGCCTTGTTAACCTAGTCCAGCCGCCGCTTTCAGCGCTGCCGGAAGGCCGTTTTCAGCCGCTGCCCTGACCGAGGAAGGGCAGAACCGGTTCGTCATCCGTCGCCGGAGCGCCGATGCGCTCGATCTCCCAGTCGAGGCGGACGCCGCTCGTCTCCAGCACCCTCGCCCGGACCGTCTCGCCCAGCAGCTCGAGGTCGCGCGCCGTGGCGGTGCCGGTATTGATCAGGAAGTTGCAGTGGAGCGTCGACACCTGCGCCCCGCCGATCGTCAGCCCACGGCAGCCGGCGGCGTCGATGAGCTCCCACGCCTTGTTGCCGGGAGGGTTCTTGAAGGTCGAGCCACCGGTCTTCTCGCGGACCGGCTGCGCCGTGTCGCGATGCGACTGAACGGCCTCGATGGCGGCAAGAATTGCCGCCTCATCTGATGGTTCGCCGGCAAATAATCCTTCGACGAAGATAAAGTCCGGCGGCGCCGCCGCATGACGGTAGGTAAAGCCCATCTCGGCGCTGGACAGCACATGCCGCCGGCCCTGACGATCGATCGCCACCGCTTCGACAAGCCGCTCGGCCGTCTCGGCACCGCTGGCGCCGGCATTCATGCGCAGGGCGCCGCCGATGGTGCCGGGAATGCCGTGGTAGAACGCAAAGCCGCCAAGCCGCGCCTCCAGTGCGAAGGCCGCCAGGCGCTTGTCCGGCACGGCGGCGCCGGCCCGGATCAGGCCATCTCCGGCGAGGGCCGTCTGTCCGAATCCTTTGGCGCTCAGCCGGACAACCACGCCGTCATAGCCGCCGTCGCGTACCAGGAGGTTGGAGCCGACGCCCATTACCGTCACCGGGATATCGGCGGGAAGCTGCTCGAGGAAGGCGGCGAGATCGGCCTCATCGGCCGGCTGGAACAGCCAGGCCGCCGGCCCGCCGACGCGGAACCAGGTGCCGGGCGCCAGCGGCGATGCCGGCGTCAGCCGCCCGCGGATGCCATGCAGCGGCAGGTCCGCCGGCATGGCCAGCCCCGGCCGGTCAGGCGGCACTGGCCGCCAGCGCCTTCAGTTCGCCGGGCAAGGCATAGGCCCATTGCGTGATGTTGCCGGCGCCGAGGCAGACGACGAAATCGCCCGGCCGGGCGATTTCCGCAACCATGCCGGCAAGGGCCTCGGGCCCGGGCAGCGGCCTTGCGTCGCGATGGCCGCGGGTGCGCAGCCCGTCGACCAGGGCATCGCTGTCGATCCCCGGCAGCGGCGCCTCCCCGGCAGCGTAGACCGGCGCCACCAGCACCGTGTCGGCATCGTTGAAGCAGGCGCAGAAGCCGTCGAAGAGATCCTTGAGACGGCTATAGCGATGCGGCTGGACGACCGCGATGACGCGCCCCTGGGCGGCGTTGCGCGCCGCCCGCAGCACCGCGGCGATCTCGATCGGGTGATGGCCGTAATCGTCGAAGACATCGACGCCGTTCCAGGTGCCGGTATGAGTGAAGCGGCGCTTGACGCCGCCGAAGCCGAGAAGCCCGCGCCTTATCGCATCGGCGGAAATGCCGAGCTGGTAGGCGACGGCGATGGCGCCGGTGGCATTCTGGACATTGTGCTCGCCCGGCATCGGCAGCGCCAGGCTGCCGACGGTCGTCACGTCGCCGGTGGCGCGATCGCGGATCACCACGGAGAAATGCGACATGCGCCCCTCCATGCGCAGGTCGACATAGCGCACATCGGCCTGCGGATTGGCGCCATAGGTGATGATGCGGCGGTCCTCGATGCGGCCGATCAGCGCCTGGACCTCCGGATGGTCGACGCACATCACGGCGAAGCCGTAGAACGGCACGTTCTCGACGAACTGGCGGAAGGCGTCCTTGACCCGCTCGAAGCTGCCATAGTGGTCGAGATGCTCGGGGTCGATATTGGTCACCAGCGCCACATCGGCTGGCAGCTTGACGAAGGTGCCGTCGGATTCGTCGGCCTCGACCACCATCCAGTCGCCGGCGCCCATGCGCGCATTGGTGCCGTAGGCGTTGATGACGCCGCCATTGATGACCGTCGGGTCGAGCCCGCCGGCATCGAGCAGCGCCGCCACCATCGAGGTTGTCGTCGTCTTGCCGTGCGTGCCGGCGATGGCGATGGCCTGCTTGAGGCGCATCAGCTCGGCCAGCATCTCGGCCCGCCGCACCACCGGCAGCAGCCGCTCGCGTGCCGCCTGCAGCTCGGGATTGCCGCGCTTGATGGCGGAGGAGACGACGATCACCGCGGCATCGCCGAGATTGGCCGCATCATGGCCGATACGAACGTCGATGCCGCGGGCGCGCAGGCGCTGGACATTGGCGCTCTCGGCGACATCCGATCCCTGCACCCGGTAGCCCAGCGTATCGAGCGCCTCGGCGATGCCGCTCATGCCGATGCCGCCGATGCCGACGAAGTGCACCGCACCGATGTCGCGGCTCATCTTCATGTCAGCGGGCTCCCTGCTTGGTGCCGGCGGGCAGCGAGCCCGTCTTCTTCTTGCGCTGCGCAGCGACGGCCTCGACCAGGTCGGCCAGCCGCTCGGCCGCATCGGCATGGCCCATCTTGCCGGCCGACACCGCCGCGCCGCGCAGAAGCTCCGGACGGCTGAACAGGGCTTCCAGCTCGGCGCCCATGCGCTCCGGCGACAGCTCCGCCTGGTCGATCATCCATGCGCCGCCGGAGAAGACCAGCGTCTTGGCGTTGGCCTTCTGGTCCTGGTCGATCGCATGCGGCAGGGGAACGAGAATGGACGGGCGGCCGATGACCGCCAGCTCCGCGACCGTCGAGGCGCCGGCCCGGGCGATCACCAGATGGCTCTGGGCGATGCGGTTCGGCAGATCGCGGAAGAAGGGCTCCAGCTCGGCCTCCACGGCGAGCTCGGCATAGGCCCTGCGCACGCCCTCCAGATCCTCCGGCCGGCATTGCTGCACGAGGCGCAGGCGCGAGCGCAGCTCGGCCGGAAGCGCCGCGAGGGCGCCCGGCATCATTTCGGAGAAGAAGCGCGCGCCCTGGCTGCCGCCGAAGACGAGGAGATGGATCGGACCGTCGGGCTCCAGCGGCGGATAGGGCATGGCGGCAGCGTCGCGCACCGCCGGCCGCACCGGGTTGCCGGTGAGCACCGCCTTCCCCTTCCACGAGTCGGGCAGCTTCAGGGCGGCGCTGCCCTTGGCGATGCGCGTCACGCGCCGCGCCAGGAAGCGGTTGGCACGGCCGAGCACGGCATTCTGGTCGTGGATGATCGTCGGGATGCGCAGGCGCGTTGCGGCGAGGATCGGCGGCACTGTCGGATATCCGCCAAAGCCGACGGCGACCGTGGGCCGCACGCGCATGAGAAGGAGCAGCGACCGGAACGCCCCGCCGGCCAGCCGCGCCATGGCGCCGAGACGCTTCAGGCCCTTCTGCCCGGACGGCGTCGCCGATGGAACGATATGCGTCTTCTCGGCCGGGAAATCGACGCCGTAGCTGGTGGCGCGATGGTCGGTCGCCAGCTCGATCCGCCAGCCGCGCTTGATCAGCGCTCGCGCCAGCGCCTCGGCCGGGAAAAGATGCCCGCCGGTCCCGCCGGCGCAGAGAAGTGCGGTCTTCGCCATAACTCCCTCAGACCGGGTTTGCCGCTTCGGCCGCGCCGGTGGCGCGGCGTCCGGAGCGGCTTACCTCAGGCCGCCGCCGCGTCAAGGCCAGGAGCAGGCCGCAGCCGAATGCGACGGCCAGCATGGACGAACCGCCATAGGAGATGAAGGGCAGCGTCATGCCCTTGGCGGGCATGAGGTTGAGGTTCACCGCCATGTTGATCGCCGACTGGACGCCGAACAGCACGACAAGCCCCGCCGCCGCGACGCGGGTGAAGGGATTCTCGTTGCCGAGGCTGCGCGACAGGCCGCGCACCACGACGAAGGCGAAGACGGCCACCAGTACCATGCAGATGATGATCCCGAACTCCTCGGCCGCGACGGCGAAGATGAAGTCGGTATGCGAGTCGGGCAGGACGCGCTTCACGACGCCCTCGCCCGGTCCCTGGCCGAGCCAGCCGCCGCGCAGGAAGGACTGGAGCGCTGTGTCGACCTGGTAGGTATCGCCGGAGGAAGGATCGAGGAAGCGGTCGATGCGCCCGGCAACATGCGGCAGCGTCACATAGGCCGCGCCGACGCCGAATATGGCAGCGACGCCGAGAAGGACGATCCACAGCCACGGCATCCCGGCCAGGAAGAACACCGCCCCCCAGGAGATGACGATCAGCATGGTCTGGCCGAAATCCGGCTGCGCCACCAGCAGCGCCGTGACGATCACCAGCAGGAGCATGGCGAAGAGGTTGCCGGGAATGTCGGAGCGCCGGGCGTTTTCCGTGAACAGCCAGGCGGCGATGACGATGAAGGCCGGCTTCATGAATTCCGACGGCTGCAGCGAGAAGCCGCCGACATCGATCCAGCGGCGGGCGCCCTTGACCTCGACGCCGATGAACAGCGTCACCAGCATCAGCACGACCATCGTCGTGAAGACGATCAGCGAGACGCGCCGCACCTGCCGCGGCGTCAGGAACGACGTACCGATGAGGATCGCCAGCGCCGGCACCAGGAACATGATGTGGCGCTTGACGAAGTGGAAGCTGTCATAATGCAGCCGCTCGGCGACCGGCGGGCTGCCCCCGAGCGAGAGGACCACGCCTCCGAACATCAGGACGATGAAGGCCGTCAGCAGGTACTTGTCGACGGTCCACCACCATTCGGCGAACACGGAACGGTCGGCGCGGCTCACCATCAGGCTGCCTCCCCTTTTGTCGCAATGCCGCCGAGCGCGCGGACCAGAGCACGGAAGCTGTCGCCGCGCTGCTCGAAATTCTTGAACTGATCGTAGGACGCGCAGGCCGGCGACAGCAGCACCGCCACTTCGCGCGCCGGATCGGCGGCGGCATCGAGCGCGGCATGCTGCAGCGCCGTCTCCAGCGTCACCGAGATCTCGTGCGGCACCGCCTCGCCGAGCGCCTGGGCAAACTCCGCCGCCGCCTCGCCGATCAGATAGGCCTTGGCGAGGCGCGGGAAGAAGCCGGTCAGGCTGTCGATGCCGCCCTCCTTGGGTCGGCCGCCGGCGATCCAGTAGATGCGGTCGAAGCTCGCCAGCGCCTTGGCGGCGGCATCGGCATTGGTCGCCTTGGAATCGTTGATGAACAGCACCGGGCCGCGCCGCCCGACCTGCTCCATGCGATGCGGCAGACCGGCAAAGGAGTGGAGCCCGGCGCGTACGATCTCCGGGCCGAGCCCGAGCGCCGTCACGGCGGCCACGGCGGCGGCGGCGTTCTGGGCATTGTGGACACCGCGCAGCGAGGCGACGCCGTCGAGGCTGGCGATGGCGGTGTCGGCCCCGTCATTGGCCTCGATGATGGCGCCGCCGCGCACCGTATAGCCATCGGCCAGCGGCCGCGCGCCGGAAATGCGGATGACCCGCCGACCCGCCTGCGCAGCGCGATCGGCGATGGCGGCGGACGGAACGTCGTCGACGCCCACCACGGCAACGCGCGAGGCGGCGATGAGCCGCTCCTTGATCGCCGCATAATTGGCGAAGCTGCCGTGCCGGTCGATATGGTCCGGCGTCAGGTTGAGCAGGACGCCGACGCCGGGCGCCAGCGACGGCGCCAGGTCGATCTGGAAGGACGAGCACTCGATGACGTGGTAGCGGCCGGTGCCGGGCGGCTCGAGCGACAGGATGGCGCGGCCGATATTGCCACCAAGCTGGACGTCCCGCCCCGCCGTCGCCAGCAGATGGGCGATCAGCGCCGTCGTCGTCGACTTGCCGTTCGTCCCGGTGATGGCGACGAAGGGCGCATCCGGGGCGCGCTTGCGGCGCTCGCGGGCGAACAGCTCGATGTCGCCGATGATCTCGATCCCCGCCTGGCGCGCCCGCTGCACCGACCAGTGCGGCACCGGATGCGTCAGGGGAACGCCCGGCGCCAGCACCAGCGCTGCGAAGGCCGACCAGTCGGCCGCACCGATATCCTCGACCGACACGCCATCGGCCTTCGCCGCCTGCCGCGACGCTTCTGCATCGTCCCAGGCGGCGACGTCGGCGCCGCCGGCCATCAGCGCCCGGGCCGTCGCGATGCCGCTGCCGCCGAGACCAAAGACGGCGACGCGGCGGCCGGCAAAGGTCGTGACGGCGATCATCTCAGTTTCAGGCTCGACAGGCCGATCAGCGCCAGCACCACGGCGATGATCCAGAAGCGGATGACGATCTGCGGCTCGGTCCAGCCGATCTGCTCGAAGTGATGGTGGATCGGCGCCATCTTGAAGACGCGCTTGCCGGTCAGCCGGAAGGAGACGACCTGGACGATCACCGAGATCGCCTCGAGCACGAAAAGGCCGCCGACGATGGCAAGGACGATCTCGTGCTTGATCGCCACCGCGACGGTGCCGACGAAACCGCCGAGGGCGAGCGAGCCGGTATCGCCCATGAAGATCGCCGCCGGCGGCGCGTTGAACCACAGGAAGCCGAGGCCGGCACCAAGCACCGCGCCGCAGACGACCGCCAGCTCGCCGGTCCCCGGGATGAAATGGATCTGCAGATATTCGGCAAAGACGCCGTTGCCGGAGAGATAGGCGATGAGGCCGAAGGTGGCGCAGGCGATCATCACCGGCACGATGGCGAGCCCGTCGAGCCCGTCGGTCAGGTTGACCGAGTTGCCGGCGCCGGTGATGACGAAGGCGGCGAACGGGATGAAGAACCAGCCGAGATTGAAGACCAGGTCCTTGAAGAAGGGAACGGCAAGACCCGTCGCCAGGTCGCCGGTGCTGGCACGCATCAGCACGTAGCCGGCGACCGCTGCGATGAGCAGTTCCAGGACGAGGCGGATGCGGCCGGAGAAGCCGTTGTGGCTCGCCCGCCGCACCTTGAGGATATCGTCATAGAGACCGATCAGGCCGAACGACACAGTGACGCCGAGGACGGTCCAGACATAGACGCTCGACAGGTTGGCCCAGAGCAGCGTCGAGACGAGAAGACCCGACAGGATCATCAGGCCGCCCATGGTCGGCGTGCCCTTCTTGGTGAGAAGGTGGCTCTGCGGGCCGTCGGTACGGATGGGCTGGCCCTTGCCCTGCCGGACGCGCAGGGCGGCGATGATCGCCGGACCGAACAGGAAGACGAAGAGCAGCGAGGTGATCGCCGCCGCGCCGGTGCGGAAGGTGATGTAGCGGAAGACGTTGAACGGCTGCGACTGCACCAGCTCGCCGAGAAGGTAAAGCATCAGATCCTCTGTTCCCGACGGCCGCTTTCGGCGCCGTCCCGCTTCCCTTCCGCAAAGCGCTGCTTCAGCGCCTCGACCACCGGCCCGAGGCGGCTGCCGTTCGATCCCTTGACCATCACGACATCGCCGGGCGCCAGATCACCCGAGAGAATCACTTCCAGATCGGTCGCCGTCTCGGCATAGGCGGCGCGCCGGTCGGCCGGCAAGACATCCCAGAGGGCAGCCATGCGTGGGCCGGCGAGATAGACGAGATCGGTCCCGGCCTGCAGCAGCGGCTCGGCCAGCGCCGCATGCAGTTCCATCTCCGCCGGCCCCAGCTCCAGCATGTCGCCGAGAACGGCGATGCGCCGCCCGCCCTCGCCCGGCAGCGTGCCGGCAAGAAGAGCGATGGCCGCAAGCATCGAGGCTGGGTTGGCGTTGTAGCTCTCGTCGATGAGGGTGACGGTGCCGCCGCCGACGCTGAGGCGGGCGCGCTCGCCCCTACCCTTCGGCGCCGTGAAGGCGGAGAGCGCCGCGGCCGCCTGCTCCAGGTCGACGCCGAACTCGGCCGCGCAGGCGAGGACCGCGAGGCTGTTCTGCACCAGATGGCGCCCCGGCGCCCCCAGCGTATAGGTGACGTCGCGCCCCATGATGCGCGCCGAGACTGTGGAACTGTCGGAATCGAGCACCAGGTCGTCGAGCCGTGCCGCCGCGTCCGCCGCCTCGCCGAAGCCGATCACCCGGCTGACGCCGGCGGCATGCGCCAGATGCGTCAGCAGATCGAAATAGGGATTGTCGCGATTGAGGATCGCCGTGCCACCGCGCTCGAGGCCGACGAAGATCTCCGCCTTGGCGGCGGCGATCGCCTCGACGGAGGGAAAGGCGTCGAGATGTGCCGCCTCGACGGTGGTGATGATCGCCGCATGCGGCCGCACCATTGCCGACAGCGGGGCGATCTCGCCCGCATGGTTCATGCCGATCTCGAACACCGCATAGTCGATGTCGGCCGGCAGCCGCGCCAGGGTGAGCGGCACGCCCCAATGGTTGTTGAAGGAGCCGGGCGCCGTGTGCACGCCGCCGGCGGTGCCCAGCACCCGGTTGAGCATGTCCTTGGTGCCGGTCTTGCCGACGCTGCCGGTGACGGCGGCGATGCGCGCCCGCGACCGGGCGCGCGCGGCGCGGCCGAGCTCGCCGAGGGCGTCGAGCACGTCGCGGACGACGACGAGCGAGCCGGTGATCCGGCCCATGGCGGAAAGCTTGTCCTCGGCGACCACCGCGGTGGCGGCGCCCTTGGCGATCGCCGCGCCGACATAGTCATGGCCGTCGAACCGCTCGCCGCGGATGGCGAAGAAAACGTCGCCCGGCTGGATCGTCCGGCTGTCGATGGAGATGCCGGACACGGCCGAGGGCGAGGCGCCGAAGGGCCGGCCCTTGACCGCATCCACCAGCTCGTGGAACGCCCACAGCGTCGCCATCAGGCAGCCTCCGCCAGCGTCGCCGCCACGACGGCATGATCGGAAAACGGCAGTGTTTCCCGGCCGACGATCTGCCCGGTCTCATGCCCCTTGCCGGCGATGCAGAGCACGTCGCCCGGCTGCAGCATGGCAATCGCGGCGCGGATGGCGGCCTCGCGCCCGGCAATCTCGACGGCTTGCGGCGCGCCGGCAAGGATCGCCGCGCGGATGGCGGCCGGGTCCTCGCTGCGCGGATTGTCGTCGGTCACGACGACAATATCGGCGCCCTGCGCCGCGGCTTCGCCCATCAGCGGCCGCTTGCCGGCGTCGCGGTCGCCGCCGGCGCCGAAGACGACGACGAGGCGGCCGCGCGTCATCGGACGGAGGGCCGCGAGCACGGCCCGCAGCGCGTCGGGCTTGTGCGCATAGTCGATGAAGATGGCAGCGCCGTTCGGCGTCTCCGCGACGCGCTCGAGACGGCCCGGCGCGCCCTCAAGACCGGCCAGCGCGGCGATGGCCGCGTCCACGGCGATGCCGGCGGCGATGGCAAGGCCGGCGGCGAGCAGGGCATTCGACGCCTGGAAGCTGCCGGCCAGGGGGAGAAGAATGTCGTAGTCCTTGCCCATGACCTCCAGGCCGAGGCGCTGGCCGGCACCGTCGGGAGCAAGGTCGGTCAGGCGGATATCGCGACCGCGCCGGCCCACGGTCAGCACCGGATGGCCGGCGGCCCGCGCCGCGCCAAGGACGGTGACGCCCTCTGCCGAATCGCCGTCGATCACCGCCGTGCGGCCGGCCGGCAGCAGCTCGCGGAACAGCCGCAGCTTGGCCGCCAGGTAATCGTCGACCGTCGCATGATAGTCGAGATGATCGCGGCCGAGATTGGTGAAGCCGGCCGCCTCAAGCCGCAGCCCGTCGAGCCGCCGCTGGTCGAGCCCGTGGCTCGACGCCTCCAGCGCCGCATGGCTGACGCCCTCGCCGGCAAGCTCGTCGAGCGTGCGGTGGAGGTCGACGGGGTCCGGCGTCGTCAGCGTCCCGTAGCGCGCTGCGTTGCCGGTGACGACGCCGATGGTGCCGATGCTGGCGGCGCGATAGCCGGCCGCAGCGAAGATCTGCCGCGCGAAGACCGTCACCGACGTCTTGCCCGACGTGCCGGTGACCGCCACCAGATGCTCCGGCTGGCGCGGATAGAAGGCGGCAGCGAGGAGCGCCAGGGCATGCCGCGGGTCGGGGGTGCGCAGGATCGGCAGGCCCTTGACCTCGATGGCGCTGTCCGGGCTGGCAAGGATGGCCGCCGCTCCCGCCCGGGCCGCCGCACCGGCAAAGGCGGCGCCGTCGGTGCCGCTCCCCTTCAGCGCCGCAAACAGAAAGCCTGGCCGCACCGCGCGGGAATCGGCGGTGATCCCGGTAATCTCTATGGCAGCGTCGCCGGCACCGATATTCAGGCTGGCGGCGAGGTCTCCCAAGCGCATGGGCAGCGGCGATTCCCGGTGTGGCGTTACGGGCAAATGGCCGCCCGATTCGGGCGGCGTGTCTGGAACCTCAGTAGGACGCAAGTAAGGCGCCGTCGAATCCGGTCAGGCGGGGCTCGACGCCAAGCATCGGCGCCGAACGGCGGATGACCGCCGAGACCACCGGCGCCGCATTGAGGCCTGCGGTCGCGCCCATGCCGGGCTTCTCCGGCTTCGGCTCGTCGAGGACGACAAGAACCACATATTTCGGGTCGTCCATAGGGAAGGCGGCGAGGAACGAGTTCATGCGGACATTGCCGGCATAGCGGCCGCCGACGATCTTCTCCGCCGTTCCGGTCTTGCCGCCGACGAGGTAGCCCGGCACCTCGGCGCGGCCGCCCGAGCCCTTCTCGACATTGAGCCGGAACAGGTAGCGCATCTCGCGGCTGGTCTCCTCCGAGACCACCCGCCGCGCCAGCGAATCGGCCGTGGCGCGGTCTCGCACCAGGAAGGTGGGCGGGATCAGCTTACCGCCGTTGAGCAGCGCCGCCGCCGACACCGCGACATGCATCGGCGAGACGCCGATGCCGTGGCCGAAGGAGATCGTCATCGCCGTCAGGTCGGCCCAGCGCCTCGGCATCAGCGCCGGCGCCACCTCCGGCAGTTCCGTGTCGAGCGTGCCGGTGATGCCGATCTTCGCCAGGAAGGCCTGCTGCGCCTCCTTGCCGACCGCCAGCGCCATGCGCGCGGCGCCGATATTGGACGAATAGATGAAGATCTCCGGCACCGTCAGGACCCGGTGCTTGCCGTGGAAATCGTTGATGGTGAAGCGGCCGACACGCAGGGCGCGGGACGCATCGAAGGTCGAGCTGAGGTTCATCAGCCCGGAATCGAGGCCCATGGCGACGGTGAAGGTCTTGAACACCGACCCCAGCTCGTAGACGCCGGCCGTCATGCGGTTCAGCCGGTCCGGCTGCAGGGCCTGCGCCGGATGGTTGGGGTCGTAGTCGGGCAGCGACGACATCGCCAGCACCTCGCCGGTATGGATGTCGAGAACGACACCCATGGCGGCGATCGCCTGATAGCGCTGCATGGCGCCGGCCAGCTCGTCGCGCAGCACGTGCTGCACGCGCAGGTCGATCGACAGGCGCATCGGATCGAGGCGGCTGGAATCGCCGTTGGCGAAGCCGAACGCCTGCAGATCGGCTAGCCCGTGATCGTCGACATATTTCTCCATGCCGGCAATGCCCTGATTGTCGACATTGACGTGGCCGACAATGTGCGACGCGGTGGGGCCGCCGGGATAGAAGCGCCGGTTCTCGGTCAGGAAGCCGACCCCCGGAATGCCGAGATTGTGGATCGCCTCCTGCTGCCGCGGCGTGATCTCGCGCTTCAGCCAGACGAAGCCGGCATCGCCGGTGAGGCGGTGGCGCAGCCAGTTGACGTTGATCTCCGGCAGGACGGAGCTGATGCGCTCGGCCGCCTCGTCGGGATCGATGATGTTGCGCGGCTCGGCATAGAGCGAGGCCGTCTTGATGTCGGTGGCGAGGATCTCGCCGTTGCGGTCGGTGAGGTCGGGACGCGCCGCCGAGATGGCCGAGGCGGCGCTGGCGCTCTGGCTGCCCGTCGCCACATCCTGGAAGCCGAGAACCGCCAGGCGCCCGCCGATGACCAGATAGACCAGCGCGAAGACGGCGAGCGCGATGCGGATGCGCGCCCGGCTCGGATCGCGCTTCGGCTTCGCCGCCGGGGCCGGCCGCGCCCAGGACGGTTCGGTGCCGGCTGCGCTGCCGCCGGTCTCGTCGGCGATGCCGTCCATGTTGTCCATGACCTTCACGGCTACGGCTCCCTCTCAGCGGCTTTCGATGATGCTGGCGATGCCGTCGGCGACGCGCTGGCCTTCCGGACCGGGGACGCCGATGGGCTTCAGGGGAATGTCCCCGACGCGGACCATGCGGCTGACGTCGAACGGCTCCAGCGCGAGCGACCGGGTGTAGCGGCCGACCAGCGCCTGCAGGCGGTCGGGCTGGTTGAGGACGCTCCATTCCGCCTTGAGCAGCGAGATGGCGATCCGCTCCTGCTCGATGCGATTGCGCAGATCCGCCACATGCTCGGCGGCCTCAACGGCATGATGCTTGGTCTGGTAGGTGAGCGCGGCGCCGACGATCATGGCGGCGACGAGAGCGATGTTGATCAGCCTGCCCATGTCGGAGCCTCCCTGCCGGCGGAAAAGGATGGGACGCCGAGCGCCGCGGCGCTGACCGGCCGGGCCGGCGCCGCAGTGCGCCGGGCGGCACGCAGCTTGGCGGAGCGGGCGCGCGGGTTTGCCTCTATCTCGGCGGCGCCGGCCGTGACGGCGCCGCGCATCAGCAGCTCGAAGGTCGGCGGCGCCAGCCCCTCTTCGGGACGATGCCGCGAGCCGGCCGGAACGATCCGGCTGCGCTCGGTGAGGAAGCGCTTGACGATGCGATCCTCGAGCGAATGGAAGGTCACGACGACGAGCCGGCCGCCGGCGGCGAGAATGCGCTCGGCAGCGGCAAGGGCGTCGGCGAGCTGGTCGAGCTCGCGGTTGATGTAGATGCGCAGCGCCTGGAACGTTCGCGTCGCCGGATGGATCGTATCGGTCGGCCGCCGGCCGATGGCGCGCTCCACCAGGGCCGCCAGTTCCGCCGTCCGCGTCAGCGGCTTCTCGGCCCGCGCCGCGGCGATGGCCCGGGCGACGAGGCCGGCTTTCCGCTCCTCGCCGAGAACGGCGATGATCCGCGTCAGCGCCCGCGGCTCCAGCCGGTTGACGATATCGGCGGCGCTCGGCCCGGCGCCTTCCATGCGCATGTCGAGCGGCCCGTCCTTGGCGAAGGAGAAGCCGCGCTCGGCCGTGTCGAGCTGCATCGACGAGACGCCGATATCGAGCACGACGCCGTCGACGGTCTCGTGGCCGGCCTGGCGGGCAAGGCGGTCGAGGTCGCCGAAGCGCCCCTCGCGCAGGACCAGGCGGCCGCCCGCTTCCGCGGCAAGCTCCTGGCCCGCAACGATTGCCGACGGATCGCGGTCGATGGCGATGACATCGCAGCCGGCGGCGAGAATGGCCCGGCTATAGCCGCCGGCGCCGAACGTGCCGTCGACGACGACGGAACCGGGCCGCGGCGCGAGCGCCGCCAGCACCTCATCGAGAAGGACGGGGATGTGGGGCGCCGCCCCGGGCGTCTCGAAGACGGGCGCACTCATGGCGTGCCTCGCGCCGGCGACACGGTGCCCAGCCGGCTGCGGATCTCGCGCACCCGCTCCTGCGCCTCGGCGCGATAGGCCGCGAAACGGTCCGGCTCCCAGATCTGGAATTTGTAGCCCTGTCCGACGAAGGTGACGCGGTCGCCGATCCCGGCATGCGCCTTGATCGCCTCGGTCAGCACGACGCGCCCGTCGCCGTCGATCTTCAGGATCTCGCTCTCGCCGATCAGCGTCGTCGACAGGTATTCGTGCTCGGCCGAGAAGGGTTCGAACAGCGATAGGCTGCTGCGGATCGCATCGCGCAGCCGGTTGCCGCCGGCATCCACCGCCTGCTGGTCGAGCGTCGGGCAGCAATAGAGGCCGTCGAAGCCATCGCGACCCAGCACCAGCCGGAACGGCGCCGGGATCGACACGCGACCCTTGCCGTCCAGCCTGTTGGTGAAGGTCGAAACGAATTCGTCCATCAGCCTCGCCCCACGCCGCGCCATCGCCGCCGGACACGGCCAAGCCTGGGACCAAGCCTCGGACCAAGCCTGGGACCTGCGCCCTGCCGCGGACATGCGGACACCCGGTCCCGAGCCGCAGCACGCGCAGCCTCGGGTTGACGGCCAGATACGCCTCGAACCGGGATGTCATGGGATAGCATGGGGATTTCATGGGCGTCAATGGAGTCAGATCCCACGGCTGCTGGTCCTGCATGCGGACGGAGCAGCATGGTCTGTTAAGCTTAATTTTCGGTATTGGACCGAAAGCCCAGGCAATCCGCGGTGTTGGCGATCGGTTCGGTCGCCTCGCGCACCGCCGTTGCCTCGTGCCGGCTGGAACCGGCAGAGGGAGCCCGAGCTTGGCTGGACTGCGCGGCTCGCCTAGATAGTCAGCCGAGCAGTCGTGGTCCCGCCCAGCCGCCGGTCCATGCGGCGAAGGAGACTCCCATGCAACTCACCGGCATCCATCACCTGACGGCGATAACCGCCGATGCGCCCGGCAATCTGCGCTTCTACACGCGCGAACTGGGGCTCCGGCTGGTCAAGAAGACCGTCAACCAGGACGACGTCAGCGCCTACCACCTGTTCTATGCCGACGGTCTCGCCTCCCCCGGCACCGACATCACCTTCTTCGACTGGGCGGTGCCGAACGAGCGGCGCGGCAACAACAGCGTCACCCGCACTGCCTTCCGCGTCGCCGGCGAGGACAGCGTCATGTGGTGGCACAACCATCTCGCCGAGCGCGGCGTCGCCATGGGCGACGTGCGGGAGCATGACGGCCGCATCGGCCTCGACTTCGAGGACCCGGAAGGCCAGCGCCTCAGCCTCGTCGGCGACGGCGGCCACGGCCCAGCCCATCCATGGCCCGGCAGCCCCGTGCCGCCGGAGCACCAGATCCGCGGCCTCGGCCCCATCACCATGAGCGTGCCGGAGCTGGCGCCGACAGAGGCGGTGCTGACCGAGGTCATGAACATGCGCAAGGTGCGCGACTTCCCGTATCCGGAGCGGCCGCACGATACCGTTCATGTCTTCGCCATGGGCGATGGCGGCCCGGCGGCGGAGCTTCACGTCGCCGTCCAGCCCGATCTGCCGCCGGCCCGGCAGGGCGCCGGCGGCGTCCATCACGTCGCCTTCCGCACGCCGGACTTTGCCGAATACGACGCCTGGGCCGAGCGGCTGAAGGCGCTGCGCATCCCCAACAGCGGCAGGATCGACCGCTACTATTTCCGCAGCCTCTATTTTCGCGAGCCGAACGGCGTCCTCTTCGAGATCGCCAGCGACGGCCCCGGCTTCGCCAGCGACGAACCCATGGAGAAGCTCGGCGAGAGGCTGGCGCTGCCGCCCTTCCTGGAGCCGCGCCGATCCGAGATCGAGGCGGGGCTGCGGCCGCTCTGACGCTTCGTCGTCAGGCCGGAGGCGCCACCTGATCCAGGAGCGCCCGCACCCAAAGCACCTCATCCTCGTTCACGGTGTGCCCCATGCCGGGATAGATGCGCTCGTCGACCGCGGCGCCGAGGCTGCGGCAGATTTCGGCCGACCGGCGGACGCGCTCCAGCGGAATGTGCGGGTCGATGTCGCTGCAGCCGATGAGGACCGGCGTTGCGGCAAGATCGCCGTCATAATCCGCCGCCTCGACGGTCTCACCGATCAGACCGCCGCTCAGCGCCGCGACGCCGCCGAACCGGCCGCCGTGGCGCGCCGCGAAGTCCAGCGCCAGGCAGCCGCCCTGCGAAAAGCCGAGCAGGATGATCCGCTCCTGACGAATGCTGCCCGCGCCGATTTCCGCCGTCAGCTGTTCAAGGACGCCAAGCGCTGAATCGAGATAAGGCTGGTTCGCCTGCCGCGGCGCCAGAAAGGACAGCGGATACCAGACGCTGCCGGCAGCCTGCGGCGCTATGTAGGCGACGTCGGGCCGCGCCAACTCCTCGGCCAGCGACAGGATGTTGGCGGCGCCGGCGCCGCGGCCATGCACCATGATCATGGCGGCGCGCGCCTCGGCAAGCGTGGCGCCGGACGAGAGAACCGGCTGGCCGGCATGCGGGTCGGACGCCATGGCCTTTCCTCCTGCTTCTGCCCGCCATCGGCGAAAATGTGCCAGCCGGCCTATAAGCCGGGTTCTGTATGACGGCGTTGCCGCCGCGTGACGACCATTCCTCTAGGATGTCCGTTACCGGACATCTCAGGCAACCAACCCGGGCAGCTGGCGTGGAAACCCGCCGGGCTTGCGCCCGCGCCGCCCCTATTCGGTTTTGCTCCCGGTGGGGTTTACCATGCCGGTCCCGTTACCGGTCCCGCGGTGGGCTCTTACCCCACCCTTTCACCCTTGCCGCGCTGGCGAACCAGCCCGGCGGTTTGCTTTCTGTGGCACTTTCCCTGGGGTCGCCCCCGCCGGGCGTTACCCGGCACCGTGTTTCCGTGGAGCCCGGACTTTCCTCTCCGGCGACCTTTCGGTCCTTGCCGCAGCGGTCGTCCGGCCGACTGGCGAGGCGGAGATAAGCAGCGCCGGCCGGGCGGTCAACCGCGCATGAGCGCCATGGCGCGGCCGCAGGACTGGCGCGTCCAGTCGCTGTGACGCGTGGCGCGAAGGCCGCCCTGATAGCGCAGGACCGTGCCGCAGACGTCTCCGCCGGCGGCGCGCCGTGCCGCTCCGAGATAGCGCATGCCGTAGCGGATATTGGTCTCCGGATCGTAGAGGCCGGCCCGGTCGCCGTCATAGCCGAGAGACCGGGCGGTCTCGAGCTTGATCTGCATCAGGCCGATCTCGCCGCGCTGGCCGGTCAGGCGCGGATTGTAGTTGCTCTCGATGGCGACCATCGCTGTCCCCAGTTCCGCCGGGACGCCGTTGGCCGCCGCCTCGCGGGCAATGGCCCCGGCATAGGCGTCCCGCCCCGCCAAGCGCGGCCGATCCTCCTCGGCATAGGCAGAGCGCGGAGCGGTCGCGCCGGTCCGAAGGGGCGCGCCGAAATCGGCCGGAGCGCCGACAAGCGAGCAGCCGGCAGCGGGCGCCGCCAGCAGCGCGAGGACGAAAAGGGCAGTCGGTTTCATGCGCGCCATCAGAGTCAATGAAACTTTAACAAAAAGTCAGCGGCGGCACGCGACCAAAAGAGCATCGAGCGTGGCGCATGTCTGGGCATCGGCAACGCCGTCGACCTTCCCGGGCCGGAAATGCCGCTGGAAGGCCGTCACCACCGCCTCCGTCTCCCAGTCGAAGACGCCGGTTTCCGCGATCCGGTAGCCATAGGCGGCAAGCCGCCGCTGCAGCGCGCGCACCGGCCGTCCATAGGCTCCGGTTGCCAGTGCCTCGCCCTCGGCCGGCTCGGCCAGGGCCCACAGGCCGATGCCGGCATCGGCAAGGCGCTGCCAGGGGAAGCGCTCGCCCGGATCGCATTTTCGCTCCGGCGCCACGTCGGAATGGGCGAGGACGCGCTCCGCCGGGATGGCATGCCGCGACAGGATGTTGGCGCAAAGGCCGATCACCGCCGCCACCTGGGCGTCGGGAAAGTCGCGATAGCCGAACTGGTGGCCGGGATTGACGATCTCGATGCCGATCGACCGCGAATTAATGTCGGTCTCGCCCTGCCAGCACGAGGCGCCGGCATGCCAGGCGCGCCGGTCTTCATCGACAAGCTGCAGGACCGTGCCGTCCTCGTCGACGAAATAATGGCAGGAGACCTGCGCGGCGGGATCGCACAGCCAGCGCAGCGCCGATGCGGCCGACGGCATGCCGGTATAGTGCAGCAGCAGAATGTCGACCGGCTTTCCGGGTGCCCGCGGCCCGTGATTCGGCGACGCCGGTGGCGGTCCGCTCATGCGCCCTGGAAGTCCGCCTCGACCCGCCCCCAGGCGACATTGATCGCCGCCAGCCGCTCCGTGGCCTTGGCGACGAATTCCTGCGGCACGCCGCGGGCGACCATCCGGTCGGGATGGTTGTCCCGCACGAGCTGCCGGTAGCGCTTGCGCATCTCGGCCAGCGGCATGCCGCGCGTCAGCCCGAGCACGGCATAGGGATCGCCGCCGTCGGGCACGACATGACGCGCCTTGATGCGTTCGAAGGCCGCCTCGCCGATGCCGAAGCGGCGCGCCACCTCCTCGATGAAGACGAGCTCCGCCTCATGGACCAGCCGGTCGGCCTTGGCGATGTCGAACAAGCAGTCGATGATATCGGTGAGGATGGCGTCGCCCGGCGGATAGAGCGATGCGATACGCCCCGCATAGGCCTCGAAACCGGCCACGTCGCGCCGCGCCAGATCGAAAAGGCGCTCGACATTGCGGCGCTCGCTGGCGGGAAAGGTGAACAGGCGTTGGAACGCCTCGACCTCGTCGCGGGTCACGACGCCGTCGGCCTTCGCCATCTTGGCCGACAGGCCGACCATGGCGATGGAGAAGGCAACCTGGCGCTTCTCCGCCGGATCGCGGGTGCAGCCGAGCGCCGCGCTGATCCAGTCGACCATGGCGCCCGTGCCGCTGCCGATCGCGGCCGTCAATTTCGTCCAGATTCCCACTGCCGGTTCTTCCTCGACCCTCACCAATCTATCGCGGCAAACGTGGCTTGTCGGCGGCAAGTTCGCCCGCCGAACAATCTGTCGCGACCCGGTTTCTGAACGGCGCCTGCAAGCCTGGTTCAGCGGTCATTCAAGGCGTGCGCCGCAAGAAGGCAGCCGACGAAACATCGTCGAAACCATTTTCCTGCCCGGCGCAATCGCTCCGCAACAGCCCGTGAGTACAACCGCCGCAACGAAAAGCAACACGCTTTCCTCAAGGACCTGAACCATGAAGATCCTCGCCGTCATTGCCGCCGCTGTTGTGGTGGCCTGCACCGCTCCGGCCTTCGCTGCTGGCGAGCGCCCCTCCGATACAAGAATTCGCGCCACCGTCTCGATCGACCAGCAGCAGATGGAAGTCGTCGTCGTTCATCCGACGGGCGCCCAGCAAACCTATGTCTGGACCGTGTCGACCGGCCGCAGCGGCTATCGGACGCCCAAGGGCTCCTATCAGCCGCAGTGGCTGTCGCGCCATCACCGCTCGCGCACCTACGACAACGCGCCGATGCCGTGGGCTGTGTTCTTCCATGGCGGCTACGCCGTCCACGCTACCGACGCCGTCGCCAATCTCGGCCGCCCGGCCTCGCATGGCTGCGTCCGCCTTGCGCCGGAACATGCGGCGATCTTCTTCGACCTCGTCCGCACCTACGGCAACAACAGCACCTCGATCGTCATCACCAACTGACCGCCTGACGCCTTCCGACTCCCCTCCCCACCCCGAACGCAATGACCTCCCTCCGTTGCGTTCCACCCTGTGCCGCGTGACCGGCGGCACACCCGGCGAAAGCCGGTAAACTGAAAGGGCTGCTTCGGCAGCCCTTCTTTTTTGTCCGCCCGGCGGCATCGCCCTTGCCGCGGCCGGCCCGACACGCACAATGCCCGCCTTCAACGCGAGGAAGATGGACTTGGCGGACGGCGTTTGGGATTTCTGGATCGACCGGGGCGGCACCTTCACCGATATCGTCGCCCGTGATCCGGAGGGCAGGCTGCACGCCCGCAAGCTCCTCTCCGAAAGCCCCGCCTATCCCGATGCTGCCATCGCCGGCATCGCCGGCTTCCTCGGCGTGCCGCCCGGCGGCAGCATTCCCGCCGAACGGATCGGCACCGTGCGCATGGGCACGACGGTCGCCACCAATGCGCTGCTGGAGCGCAAGGGCGACCGCGTGCTGTTCCTGGTGACGCGCGGCTTCCGCGATGCGCTGCGCATCGGCTACCAGGCGCGGCGGGACATCTTCGCCAAGAAGATCGTCAAGCCGGAGATGCTCTACGAGCGCGTCGCCGAAATCGACGAGCGCGTCCGCGCCGACGGCACCGTCGAAGCGGCGCCCGATCCGGCGGCCGTCGATGCGATCCTGCGCCAGGCGCGCGCCGACGGCATCGAGGCCGTCGCCATCGCCTTCATGCACGCCTGGCGCTACCCGGAGCATGAGCGGATGGTGGCCGAGCGGGCGCTTCGGCTTGGCTACCGGCAGGTCTCGGCGAGCCACGCCGTGTCGCCGCTGGTCAAGTTCGTCGGGCGCGGCGACACCACCGTCGCCGACGCCTACCTCTCGCCCATCCTGCGCCGCTACATCGAGACGGTCGCCGGCCGGCTCGGCGGCGCAGCCGACACGGCGCCGCAGCTTCTCTTCATGCAGTCGTCCGGCGGCCTCACCGACGCGGCCGCATTCCAGGGCAAGGACGCCGTCCTGTCGGGGCCGGCCGGCGGTGTCGTGGCGGCGGTGGAGACGGCGCGGCTGGCCGGTTTCGACCGCGTCATCGGCTTCGACATGGGCGGCACGTCGACCGACGTCTGCCATTTCGACGGCAGCGAGGGCGGCGGCTACGAGCGCGACTTCGATACCGAGGTCGCCGGCGTCCGTCTCCGCGCCCCGATGATGCGCATCCACACCGTGGCGGCCGGCGGCGGCTCCATCCTGCATTTCGAAGGCGGCCGCTTCCGCGTCGGCCCGGATTCGGCCGGCGCCTCTCCCGGCCCGATGAGCTACCGCAATGCCGGCCCGCTCACCCTCACGGACGCCAATGTCATGGTCGGCAAGCTGCGGCCGCCCTGGTTCCCGGCGATCTTCGGGCCGAAGAACGACCAGCAGCTCGACGCCGCGGCCGTGAAGCTCGCCTTCGACCGCATGGCGCTGGCGATCGGCGGCGACCGGCCGCCGGAGGAGATCGCCGACGGCTTCATCCGCATCGCCGTCGAGAACATGGCCAACGCCATCCGCAAGATCTCGGTGCAGCGCGGCTATGACGTGACGCACTACGCGCTCAACTGCTTCGGCGGCGCCGGCGGACAGCACGCCTGCGCCGTCGCCGATGCGCTCGGCATCCGCGCCGTGCTGCTGCATCCCCTCTCCGGGATCCTCTCCGCCTACGGCATGGGCCTGGCGCAGATCACGACGACACGCAGCCGCGCCTTGCTGCTGCGGATGGATGCCGACCCCGACCCGATGGACGAGATCGCCGGCGCCGCTGAAGCCCTGGCAAGCGAAGCCGCGACGGCGCTTCAGGCTCAGGGCGTAAGCGATTCAGAGATCCGCATTATCGGCCGCGCCCATCTTCGCTACGACGGCTCCGACTCGACGCTCCCCGTTCCTCTATTCGAGAATCCGGCTAAGGAAATCTCATCCTTCACCTTAGCCGCCGTTCCGACGCCGGCGACGCTGATCGCGGCTTTCGAACTTGCGCACAAAAGGCTGTTCGGATTCACCTTTTCCGGCAAAGCTGTTGTTCTGGAGCAGCTTGAAGTCGAAGCGGCAGGCGGCGGCGCGGCCTTCGCCGAGCCGGAGCAGGCGCTCGCCGACGCTGTCGCCATGCCATCCGACCGCAGCCGCTTCTTCTCGTCGGGCGCCTGGCACGACGCCGGCACGTATCTGCGCGCCGACCTCCGTCCCGGCCACCGGATCGCCGGGCCGGCGCTGATCATCGAGCCGCATCAGACGATCGTCGTCGAGCCGGGCTGGGCAGCGCGGGTCACCGCCCACGATCACATCGTGCTGAAGCGGGCGGAGGCGCGTGCGCCGCAGGCTGCGATCGGCACGGACGCCGATCCGGTGCTGCTGGAGCTGTTCAACAACCGCTTCATGGCGATCGCCGAGCAGATGGGCGTCGCGCTGCAGAACACGGCGCATTCGGTCAACATCAAGGAGCGGCTCGACTTCTCCTGCGCCG
>CAZAAW010000018.1:0-51587 GCA_964483325.1 uncultured Hyphomicrobiales bacterium | reverse complement strand
GGTGTCGGCCATCTCCCCGGACTGAACACTTGATCCGGCCATCCACGCGAACACGGTTGGCGCAGAAAGGAACGCTGCCCGCGCGGCATCTTTGCCTGCACCGCCAGTGTTCGCGTGGATGCCCGGGTCTTCGCCCGGGCATGACGCAGCGTGGGCGTGGGCGGATATCATTCCAAGGGCTGAGCGCCGCCGGGCGCTGGCTGCGTCAGGCGTGGTGGACGGCGACCGAGGGGGTGCGGAAATAGGGCAGGAAGGCGGTCAGCCAGACGGCGAAGGCGGCGGCCCAGAGGAGGGCGGCGAGGGCGTAATGCGGCCCCAGCAGCGCCGTGGCGATGCCGAGCTCCGGCAGCGTGCGCACCAGCGCCGCCGACAGCATCAGCGCCAGCGAGGCATGCGCCTGCCAGGGGAGGTCGAGCGGCCGGCCTGTATGGCGAAGGCCGGCGATGATGAACACCGAGATGACCGCCAGGCCGAGCGAGCCCATCGCCAGCATGTGCTGGCCGGTGGCGGCGGCGACCGGCCAGCCGAGCGCCCCGGCGCCGATCAGCAGGAAGCCGACGCCGGCAAGGAGATTGGCGCCGGCGAGGCCCAGCACCTCCGACTTCATCACGGCGCGGCCGATGAACCATTCCGCCAGCCGGTCGATGAAGGCGGCGCCGGCGGCGAGCGCCAGGAAGGCCGGAGCGAGCGAATTGGGCAGCGCCAGCGACGCCGCGACATAGACCGCCACCAGCCCGGCGGCGAGATTCTGCCGCCCCGGATGCGGCCGGTAGGGCGTCGTCTCGCCGCTCGGGTCGAGGGCGAGATTGGCGACGACGACATTGATGCGGCTGACCGACAGCGAGAAGAAAACGAGGAAGATGGCGAGCGCCGCGTTGAGGAGGCGCTGCGACAGCGCGAAATCGCCGGCGAGCCAGGCGATGCGGATGGCGATCTCCGCCGCCGCATAGAGCGCGCACCAGACCGGGAAGGAGCTGTGGCGGGTGCTGCGCCGCTCCAGCATCGGCTTGGCGACGAACCAGGTGAGGACGAGCAGGAAGGCCGCGTCGGTGAGGCCGGCGATGGCGACGAGCGCATCGGCGCCGACGATGCCGACGAGGCGGCCCGGCAGCCACAGATAGAGGAGCAGCAGCAGCGCCCGGCCGCGGCGGCGCGGCGTGTCGGTCCATTCCGGCACGGCGGTTGTGAGGAAGCCGGCGAGCGCCATGCCGTAGGTGCCGAAGATCATCTCATGGGCATGCCACTGGCTGGACGGGATGGCGCCGGCGAGCGGCAGGCCGAGCCCCCACAGCAGCACCCAGAGCGCTGGCCACAGCGCGCCATGGAGCGCGGCGGCCGGAAAGAGGAGGCGCAGCCCCTCGTCGAGCATGACCGGCGGGATGGCGCGCGGCGTGCCGTTCATGTCAGCCGCCGCGGATCGAAGAGCTCGGCGAAGGCCGGCTCGCGCGACCAGGATTCGACCATGTCGAAGATCTCGCGGTCGCTGCGCTGGCCGCGTCGGCCGGCGATGGCGCGGCGGTCGAGGACGCGGCCGTCCTCGGCGGAGAGGAGCACCAGCCGGTCGGCGACGCGCACCGCCTCGCCGAGATCGTGGGTGACGAAGATCGCCGAGAAGCGGCGCGTCCCGGCGGCCTCGATGACGAGGTCCTGCAGCGCCCGCTTCAGGCCGACATCGACGGCGGTGAAGGGCTCGTCGAAGAAGACGACGTCGGGGTCGATCGCCAGCGCCCGCGCCACGGCGGCGCGCTGGCGCATGCCGCCCGACAGCTCGACGGGATATTTGCCGAGGTCCTCCGGCAGCAGGCCGACATCGCGCGCCCCGGCGACGGCGCGTTCGTCGCGCTCGGCGCGCGTGACGCCGAGGGCGGCGAGGCCGTAGCCGATATTGGCGAGCGTCGTCTGCCAGGGCAGCAAACGCGGCTCCTGGAAGACGACGGCATGGCGGCGATAGTTGCGCTCCACCCGGCCGCGCTGCGGCTCCAGGAGGCCGGCGGCGATCTGCAGGATGGTGGTCTTGCCGCAGCCGGACGGGCCGAGCAGCGCCAGCACCTCCGACTCGGCCAGCGTCAGGTCGATATCCTCGAAGATCGTCCGCCCGAGAAAGGCGTGGCCGACCGACTGGAGGGCGAGCTTCACCGCTTGACCCCCCAGGGCAGGCCGGCGCTGCGCCAGCGCTCGATGGCCTCGCGCAGCGGGTGCAGGATGCCGTAGTCGGAGATGAGGGCGAAGCCGACGGTGATGACGATCCAGGCCGTCACGCCGGGGATGTCGAAGAGGGCGCGCGCCGTCGCCAGCTCGCCGCCGATGCCGCCGGTATTGGAGAGGAGCTCGGCCATCACCGTCACCTTCCAGGCCGAACCGATCGTCGTCGTCCAGGCGGCGAACATGTAGGAGAGGAGGTGCGGCAGGGTGACGGTGCGGAAGCGCATCAGCGGCGGCACCGAGAAGGCGCGCGCCATGGCGCCGAGCGCCCGGTCGCGCGTCGCGACGCCTTCCAGGGCGCCGGCGAAGGAGAGCGGCATGGCGGCCAGCACCACCGTCATCACCGCCGAGCCGCCGCCGGAGCCGAACCAGATCAGCGCCAGCACGATCCAGGCGATGGGCGGCACGCCGAGAATGACGGTGACGATCGGCTTCAAAAGCCGCATGGCGGCCAGCGAATAGCCGGCGATCGTCCCGGCAAGCGTGCCGATGCCGGCGGCCAGCGCGAAGCCGGTGAGGGCGCGCTCCGCCGTCGTCGCGGCGATGCCGGGAAATTCCGGCGAGGTCACGAGCTTGACGGCGACGGCGAAGGTCTCGCCCGGCGCCGGCAGGATGAACGAGCCGTAGAGCTCGTGCCCGAGCTGCCACAGCGCGGCGAGGCCGAACAGGCCGGCAAGGCCGGCCCAGCCCGACCAGACGTAGCGGCCGAGCCATGCCGCCGCCTGTCCCAGCCGGCGCAGGACCAGCGCGCCGGTTCCGATGCGGAACGGGCGGGCCGGTGCGTCGGCGAGGGCAGGGGCGGACATGGCGGCGCTCGTCTCAGAGTTCATAGAAGGCGTCGTCGGGCATCTTGCCGCCGAGGATCGCCGGGTTGACCGCCGCCAGCACCTCGAAGAAGGCGACGAGATCCGGCTTGATCGCCTTCGCCCGGCTGGCGACGAGATTGCTGAACGGGATCGACTGGGCGATCACCGGCGCCGGCACGGCGAATTCCTCGCTGACCAGCGCCGCGGCGCTCTCCGGATCGGCGAGGACGGCGGCGGCGGCCTTCTCCAGCGCCGCCTGCAGGGCGTCGACGCCGTCGGCGCCGAGGCGGTCGACGAGGCCACCGGTCAGCGCCAGGCCGGCCTGCGGGATGCCCGGCTTGCCGGCGACCGCCGTCCACGCCTGCGAGATATCGATGACGCGCTTCAGCGGCTTGCCCATCTCGGCCGAGCGGATCAGCGCCAGCGTCGTGGCGGGCTCGGTGGTCAGCGCCGCGTCGACGCGGCCGAAGAGCAGCGTCTGCACCGCCTCCGGCGTCGTCGCGGTGTATTCCAGCGTGATGTCGGTGCCGGCGACGAGGCCGGCCTTCTCCAGCAGCCGGCCGAGGACATAGTCCGGCATGTCGTTGCGGAACGGCACCGCCAGCGTCTTGCCCTTCAGGCTGGCGATGTCGGTGACGCTGTCGTCGGCCGACAGCACGTAGAGGAGGCCGTTGGTGTTGATGTTGAGGAGCCGCAGGCCGAGGCCGCGATTGTAGAAATTGGCCGCGACGTAGCTCGGCACGACGCTTGCCGGGATGGCGCCGGAGCTGAGCCCGGCGCGCAGCTCGTCCGGCGTCTTCCAGGCGCGGAAGGTGGCGCCGGGCGCGATGGCTTCGAGGTCGCCGCTGGCGATCGCCTGCGCCACGACGATGGAGGGCGTCGCTCCGGGGCCCCAGAAGGTGAGCGGCTCCTGGGCGCGCAGGATGGCGGGCGCGAATGTCGCCACCACGGTGGTGGCGGCCGTCCCGGCGAGGAAAGAACGGCGGCTGATCATCGGGGATCTCCATCGGTTGGGGGAGGAACCGGCCGGAGACGGCTCATGCGGTCTCCGGGGCGGCATGGAATTCGATGTAGAAGCGCACGGCGCCGAGCGGCTCGACCTCGTGCAGCTGCTGGGGACGGATCAGGCCGGTCACGCCCGGCTGCAGCAGCATCTCGCCCGGCGGGTCGAGTGTGCGGAAAAGCAGCCGCCCCTCCATGACATGGATCAAGGCCCACACGCCGGGCTTGGTGCGGTGGTGCCGGCGCAGGGCGGCGGGGAGGCTCGTCTCGTCGAAAATCGCGGTCCGCCGATAGGCGACGACGCCGGCGGGAAGCCCGTCTTGCATGCCCGACTATCCTTGGCCCTTGCGGCATCTTCGGAACGGCTCTAAAAGATGTATCTATTTTACTTGTTTAAGATGCAGCGTCCAAGGGTCGGCCCCCTGACGCGCGGCGGCGCTGTTGTCGCAGGTGGGGGCGGTCGGTGGGGGTCAGACGTGGCGTCGGTGAGGTGGTGGCGTCGGGTGCGGCATGCCCGGCGGTGGGGAGCGCCGATGCGGCGTAGCTGCGGCGCCGGGGCAGCCTTACCTCTCCCTGTGGGAGAGGTCGGAAACGCGGAGCGTTTCCGGGTGAGGGTCTCTACCGGTGACACGAAGCTGCGGCGCCGGGGCAGGATTCCCAAGGGCCGAACCCCTCACCCGTCCGCCTAAGCCTCGCTGCGCGAGGCAAGGCTCCCGACCTCTCCCTATGGGAGAGGTGGAGGCGGCAATGGCGGGTTCCTTTCTGCGCCATCCGTGTTCGCGTGGATGCCCGGGTCTTCGCCCGGGCATGACGCGGCTGAGGTGTCGGGCCCTCTTCCGAGGCCGTCGCCGCCGCCCTACTGGTTGACCTTGCCCGGCAGGCTGAGGTCGCCGGAGGCGGTGTCGAAGACGTTGGCGACGCAGAGGAGCGGCGCGTGGACGTCGGCGTTGACGCGCAGGCCCGCCGTGACGCCGTCGAAGCCGGCGGTCGTGACGGCGGCGATGTCGTCGAACGGCACGCGTACCGTCACCGTCTCGCCGTCCAGCAGCGGCTGCCAGCCGGGGCTGTCGAGGAGGATCGGCAGACCGGGCCAGGTGCGCGGCAGGCGCGGCTTGGCACCGTCGGGAATGTCGATCACCTTCAGCGCGCCGGGGCCGCAAGCCTCGTCCGGCCCCAGCACAACCCAGTGGCTGTGCCAGACATCGCCGTCATTGCCGGGGTCGCCGTCGCCGTTCTCGTCGAACAGCGGCGTGTCGTCGAAATCGGGATGGGCGGTGACCGTCATGGCGAGGATGCCGGCGCCGGCCTCGAAGCCGACCTCGGCGGGGTCGATTGTCGTCGGCCAGACATAGGCGAAGACCTCCGAGCCGGCGAGCTTGCCGGCCGGCGTCGGGTGCGTCTCGCCGGCCTTGCCGGAGACCGACATGCGGAAGGTCGCGACATTGCCGTCGGTGGCGATGCGGGCATGGACGATGTCGAACGGCGTCGCATTGCCGGCCGCGGCGGTGATGCCGCCGTCATGGCTGTCGGCATCATGAGCGGCGGCGGGGACGGCGGCGAGCGCCGCCAGGGCCGCCAGGCGCAGGGCGGCGTGGTGGAGAGGGACCTTCTGTGCCATGTAAAGAACGCTTCCTTTCTTCCGGGAGAGGAGGTTGCAGACCGGGCGCCCTGTCCGTTGCCGCGGGCAGGGCGCCCACTTCAGTGCACCGGCGCCCTGTCGAAGCGCGCCCAGGTCTGGCGCGCCGCGTCGGCGTCGGCTTCCGCGTGGTCGGCGCAGTCGAGACGCAGTTCTGCGTTCCCGAAAGCGGCGTCCACGAAGGCGCAGTGATGCGGCGCCGCCGCATCGGTGTGCCGGTAGGGGCGGAAATGGCTGCAGGTGGCGCACATGCGCTGCACCGGGATGGCGCCGCGCAACTGCAGCGTCCGGATCATCCGCGTCAGGGCCTTGAGAAGGACGCCGCGCTCGGCGGGGTCGAGCAGGTCGGCGGCTTCCAGAAGCGCGTCCGGCCAGGCCTCGACGGTGGCGGCCGTATCGCGGCCGGCGGCGGTGGCGTGCAGCAGGGCGGCGCGGCCGTCCTCAGGGTCGGCGCGCCTCTCGACATGGCCCTTGCGGATCAGCGCCGCGACGGCGTCGCTGGCGGTCGGCTGCGTCACGGCGATCTCGGCGGCGACGGCGCCGGGCCGCGCCGGGCCGCGCCGCACCAGGTGGACGAGGATCTGCGCCTGCGTCGGCGTCAGCCCCGTCGTCTCGGCCTGGCGCCAGGCCGAGGCGCGCAGGACGAGGCCGATCCTGGCAAGGCCGGTCAGGATGCCGTCGTCGGCGGGCATGGGGTGGTTTCCTCCGCTGTTGGCGGCGATGATACATAGGAGTCCTATGGATATCAATCGTGCCGATGGAGGTGCGGCTGCTGCGATGTGCGAGCCTCCCGGCGGCGCTCCCCACCCGATCCCGCCTGCGGCGGGGGGGTGAGGGATGAGCGTAGGGTGGGCAAGCTGGAAGCTTGCCCACGCGGTCATGCAGCCGGCGCCGAGGACCGCGTGGGCAAGGCTTCGCCGTGCCCACCCTACGAGAGATCCTATTTGGCGAAGAAGTCCTGCGTGCCGTGTGCCTCGATGGCGGCGGCGAGGCGGCCGAGGGCGTGGATATAGGCCGCCGCCCGCATGGTGACGCCGCGGTCGCGGCTGATGTCCCAGATCGCCCGGCCTTCGCGCTCAACGATCTTCAGGAGCCGCGAATGGATCTCCTCCAGGTCCCAGTAGAAGCCCTGGCGGTTCTGCACCCATTCGAAATAGGAGACCGTGACGCCGCCGGCATTGGCGAGAATGTCGGGCAGCACGACGATGCCGCGTTCCGCCAGGATGGCGTCGGCGGCCGAATTGACCGGGCCGTTGGCGAGCTCCAGCACGACGCGGGCGTTGATGGCGCCGGCATTGTCGGCGGTGATCATGTCCTCCAGCGCCGCCGGCACCAGGAGGTCGACCTTGAGGGCGAGGAACTGGTCGTCCGGGATGACTGTGGCGCCGAGCTCGCCGGCGAGCTCCGTCACATGCCTGCCGCTGGCCTTGCCGGCCAGCAGCCTGGCGACGTCGAGCCCGTCGGCCTTGTGGATGGCGCCGGCCGAGTCGGAGACGGCGACGATGCTGTTGCCGGCGGCGGCCGACAGCCGGGCATAGTGCTGGCCGGCATTGCCGAAGCCCTGGATGGCGACGCTGTGGGTGTGGTCGAGGCCCAGCTCCTGCGCCAGGTGCTGCACCAGATAGAAGCCGCCGCGGGCGGTGGCGTCGTCACGGCCGAGCGAGCCGCCGAGGGCGATCGGCTTGCCGGTGATGACGCCGGGCGACACCTTGCCGACGATCTGGCTGTATTCGTCGGCCATCCAGCCCATGATCATGGCATTGGTGTAGACGTCCGGCGCCGGGATGTCGCGCTCCGGGCCGACGACGCCGGCAAAGGCCTGGATATAGGCGCGCGACAGGCGCTCCAGCTCGGACTTGGAGAGGGCGCGCGGATCGACCCGCACGGCGCCCTTGCCGCCGCCGAAGGGCAGGTTCATCACGGCGCATTTGAAGGTCATCCAGAAGGCGAGGGTCTCCACCTCCTCCGACGAGGCGTCGGGATGGTAGCGGATGCCGCCCTTGGTCGGGCCGCGCGTGTCGTCATAGCGGCAGCGCCAGGCGAGGAACGACTTGCGCGAGCCGTCGTCCATGCGGATGAGCAGCCGCGCCTTGGCCGTCTCGCGCGGATATTTCAGCTTTTCGACGACGTCGTGATCGATGCGGAGATGATTGGCGGCCTCTTCCAGCCGCGCGAGGGCGCGTTCCAGTTGGGTTTCTTCGGTCATTTCTTTGTTGGTTGGATTTGGAAGAAAGGATGTGAAGCGCCCCCAGTCCTGCGGCGCGGGAATTGTCATGACCACAGACGGATGGCCCTGCGCAATGCCCACAAAAAGGGCAAGCCTCTGCCCAATTGTCGCGCAGATGGCGTGAAAGCGCGGTTTTCAGCCGCTGCGGCCCGGTGCGGCAGCGGTGGAAAAATTTGGCCCGGCGGCGCTCAGGCGGTGGCGTAGGGCGCGAAGAAGCTGCGCCGGTCGTCGATCACCAGCTGCCGCGCCAGCGGCGGGAAGGCCCGCTGCGGGCAGGCGGCGCGCTCGCAGACCCGGCAGCCGGCGCCGATCAGGGTGCGCATCGACGGGTCGTCGCGCACGATGCCCTGCGAATAGACGAGCCGCTCGGCATGGCGCAGGTCACAGCCGAGGCCGATGGCGAACTGGCGGGTCGGCGAGCGGTAGCCGCCGCGCGCCCGCTCCACCGTGCGGGCGATCCACAGATAGGCGCGGCCGTCCGGCATCTCGGCGACCTGGGTGAGAATGCGGCCGGGATGGGAGAAGGCGTCGTAGACGTTCCATAGCGGGCAGGTGCCGCCGAAGCGCGAGAAGTGGAAATCGGTCGCCGACTGGCGCTTGGAGATGTTGCCGGCGCGGTCGACGCGGATGAAGAAGAACGGCACGCCGCTGGCGCCGGGGCGCTGCAGCGTGCTCAGCCGGTGGCAGATGGTCTCGAAGCCGGTGCCGAAGGCGCCGCCGAGAAGGTCGATGTCGTAGCGCCGGCGCTCCGCCGCTTCCAGGAACGGCGCATAAGGCAGGATCAGCGCCCCGGCGAAGTAATTGGCCAGGCCGATGCGCGCCAGCCCGCGCGCCTCCTCGCTGGTGAAGGCGCCGCGCGCCGCCAGGCCGTCGATCAGGCCGCCCTGTTCGAGGAAGGCGAGCTGCGTCGCCATCTGGAAGGCGCGCTGGCCGGGCTGCAGCTGCGGCGACAGGCGCAGCGTGCCGGTCGCCGGGTCGAAGCGGCGCTGCACGCCGGCGCCGTCGGCGGCGTCGAGCGCGGCAAGGCGCAGGCCGTGCCGCTCCTCCAGCCGCTGCGCGATCGCCGCCGCCATGCGGCCGAGCGGCAGCCCCATCTCGCCCGCCACCGCCTCGGCGGCGCGGTCGAGCTCGTCGATGTAATTGTGCCGGGCATAGAAGAGGTCGCGCACCTCCTCGAAGGCCGTCGAGGGCGAGGCGGCGGCGCGGTCCTGGCGGTCGTCGCCGAGGCGGGCGGCATAGGCGGCGATGTCCTCGCCCGCCTGCTTCAGCCGCCGCCCCTGGGCGATGAAGGCGCGCGCCAGCGCCGGCATGGTGCGGGCGAGTTCGCGGATCTCGGCCAGCGCCACCGGCTCGGCCAGCGCCGGGTCGGAGAGCATCTCGCGCAGCTCGCCGGCGAGCCGCGCCTCCTCGCTGTCGAAGAAGGGTTCGGCATCGGCGGGGAAGGCGGCGCCGAGCCGCTCCAGCACCGCCGGCGTCAGCGGCCGCTGGTTGTTCTCCAGCTGGTTGACATAGCTGAGCGACAGGCCGAGCGCCTCGGCCAGCGCCTGCTGGGTCAGGCCATGCGTCTCGCGCAGGCGCTTCAGCCGCACGCCCATGAAGGCCGGATGGCGGCCGTCCACCGGCTTCGCAATCTTCGCAGATTTCCCGCTTGTTCTTCGCAAGTCTATGCGTTTTCAGTTGTTTGCCCTGCCGCAGCATAAGCAGATCGTGCGAACAGGGAAAGCCGCGAGGGGCAGGAGCGGCGTTTGCCGCGCTTGCCGCCCCTCATCCCGAAGCCAGCCCGGAGATACGGTTCGTGAAGCTCCATACCGTCCGCACCTACAGGTCCGCCGAGCCGCTGCCGCGCGAGGCGCAGCTCGCCTGGAAGATCGCCGCCCTCGCCGCCGAGGACCTGGCGCCGGAGGCGGAGGTGGTGGAGATGATCGGCAACCGCATCATCGACAATGCCGCCGTCGCCGCCGCCTCGATCGCCCGCCATCCGGTGGCGAGCGCCCGGGCGCAGGCCGAGGCGCATCCCTACCGGCCCGGCGCCACGGTGTTCGGCCTGCCGGCCGACCGGCTTGTCTCGCCGGAATGGGCGGCCTGGGCCAACGGCGTGGCGGTGCGCGAGCTCGACTTCCACGACACGTTCCTCGCCGCCGACTATTCCCATCCGGGCGACAACATCCCGCCGATCCTCGCCGTGGCGCAGCATTGCGGCCTGTCGGGTGCGGCGCTGGTGCGCGGCATCGCCACCGGCTACGAGGTGCAGGTCGACCTGGTGAAGGGCATCTGCCTGCACGAGCACAAGATCGACCACATCGCCCATCTCGGCCCGTCGGCCGCCGCCGGCATCGGCGCGGCGCTCGGCCTGCCGGTGGAGACGATCTACCAGGCGGTGCAGCAGGCGCTGCATGTCACCACCACGACGCGCCAGTCGCGCAAGGGCGAGATCTCCAGCTGGAAGGCCTATGCGCCGGCCTTCGCCGGCAAGATGGCGGTGGAGGCGGTCGACCGGGCGCTGCGCGGCGAAGGCGCCCCGTCGCCGGCCTGGGAGGGCGAGGACGGCTTCATCGCCTGGCTGCTCGGCGGCCCGTCGGCCGAATACCAGGTGCCGCTGCCGGAGCCCGGCGAGCCGCGCCGCGCCATCCTGGAGACCTACACCAAGGAGCACTCGGCCGAGTACCAGAGCCAGGCGCTGATCGATCTCGCCCGCCGCCTCGGGCCGCGCATCGGCGACCTGACCAAGGTGCGCGACATCGTCATCCACACCAGCCATCACACCCACAATGTCATCGGCACCGGCGCCGGCGATCCGCAGAAGATGGACCCGAAGGCGAGCCGCGAGACGCTCGACCATTCGATCATGTACATCTTCGCCGTCGCTCTGGAGGATGGCGGCTGGCACCACGAGCGCTCCTATGCGCCGGAGCGCGCCCAGCGGCCGCAGACGGTGGCGCTGTGGCACCGCATCAGCACCGTCGAGGACCCGGAATGGACGCGCCGCTACCATAGCCGCGATCCGCGCGACAAGGCGTTCGGCGGCCGTGTCGTCGTCACGCTGGAGGACGGCACGGTGATCGAGGACGAGCTCGCCGTCGCCGATGCCCATCCGCTCGGCGCCCGGCCCTTCGCCCGGCCCGACTATGTGCGCAAGTTCCGCAGCCTCGCCGAGGGTGTCATCGCCGCCGGCGAGCAGGACCGCTTCCTGGCGGCGGTGGAGCGCCTGCCGCTGCTGTCGCCGCAAGAGCTCGGCGGCCTCACCTTCACGGTCGCCGCCGACCGGCTGGGGCCGCCCGCCGCGGCGGGCCTCTTCGACTGGGAGCGCCGCTGATGGAGGAGACCGTGACGACCAACCCGAAGCCGAAGAAGTCGGTCGCCCTTTCCGGCGTCGTCGCCGGCAACACGGCGCTGTGCACCGTCGGGCGCACCGGCAACGACCTGCATTATCGCGGCTACGACATCCTCGACATCGCCGAGACCTGCGAATTCGAGGAGATCGCCCATCTCCTGGTGCACGGCACGCTGCCGACGCTTGCCGAGCTCGCCGCCTACAAGGCGCGGCTGAAGGCGCTGCGCGGCCTGCCACAGGCGGTGCGCGGCGTGCTGGAGCTGCTGCCGGCGGCGGCGCATCCGATGGACGTGCTGCGCACCGGCGTCTCGGCGCTCGGCTGCGCCCTGCCGGAGGCGCCGGACCACAATCTCCCCGGCGCGCGCGACATTGCCGACCGGCTGCTCGCCAGCCTCGGCTCGATGCTGCTCTACTGGTATCACTTCGCCCATAACGGCCGCCGCATCGAGGTGGAGACCGACGACGACACGATCGGCGGCCATTTCCTCACCCTGCTGCACGGCAAGGCGCCGCCGGCATCGCATGTCAGGGCGATGCATGTGTCGCTGATCCTCTATGCCGAGCACGAGTTCAACGCCTCGACCTTCACGGCGCGCTCCATCGCCGGCACCGGCGCCGACATCCACTCGGCCATCACCGGCGCCATCGGCGCCCTGCGCGGGCCGAAGCATGGCGGCGCCAACGAGGTCGCCTTCGAGATCCAGAAGCGCTACGCCGATCCGGACGAGGCGGAGGCCGACATCCGCCGCCGCGTCGCCGACAAGGAAGTCATCATCGGCTTCGGCCATCCGGTCTATACGGTCGCCGATCCGCGCAACCGGGTGATCAAGGCGGTCGCCCGGCAGCTGTCGGAGGAGGCGGGCGCGACGAAGATGTTCGCCATCGCCGAGCGCATCGAGGCGACGATGGCCGACGCCAAGCAGATGTTCGCCAATCTCGACTGGTTCAGCGCCGTCTCCTATCACCTGATGGGCGTGCCGACGGCGATGTTCACACCGCTCTTCGTCATCGCCCGCACCACCGGCTGGGCGGCGCATGTCATCGAGCAGCGCCAGGACAACCGCATTATCCGCCCCTCGGCCAATTATATCGGCCCGGAAAACCGGCCCTTCGTGCCGATCGAACAGCGCGGCGCCGCCGCCGGCCGGTAGGAGCCGCCGATGCCCTATCTCGTCGCCGCCGACTGTCCCGACCGCCCGGCCGGCGAGCGCTTCCGGGCGCTGGTCGAGCGCGGCGGCATCCTGCCGCTGCCGGGCGCCCATAATGGCATGGCGGCGCTGCAGGCGCGGGCCGCCGGCTTCGAGGCGCTTTACCTCTCCGGCGCCGCCATGACGGCGTCGATGGGGCTGCCCGATCTCGGCATCATCACCGTCGACGAGGTGTCGTTCTTCGTCCGCCAGATCGCCCGCGCCAGCGGCCTGCCGCTGCTTGTCGACGGCGATACCGGCTATGGCGAGGCGCTCAATGTCATGCACATGGTGCGCGCCTTCGAGGAGGCGGGCGCCGGCGCGGTGCATATCGAGGACCAGCTGCTGCCGAAGAAATGCGGCCATCTCAACGACAAGAAGCTCGCCGACGCGCATGACATGGCGGCCAAGGTCGCCGCCGCGGCGCGTGCCCGCCGCCATCTCTATCTCATCGCCCGCACCGACGCGGCGGCGAGCGAGGGGCTGGACGGGGCGGTGGCCCGCGCCCGGCTCTATCGCGAGGCCGGCGCCGACGCCATCTTCCCCGAGGCGCTGACCAGCGCCGACATGCTGCGCGCCTTCGCCGAGCGCCTGCCGGGCGTGCCGCTTCTCGCCAACATGACCGAGTTCGGCCGCACGCCCTTCTTCACCGCCGACGAATTCGCCGCCATGGGCTACCGCATGGTGATCTGGCCGGTGTCGTCGCTGCGGGTGGCCAACAAGGCGCAGGAACGGCTCTACGCGGCGCTGCGCCGCGACGGTTCCGCCCGCGCCATGCTGGACGACATGCAGACCCGCGCCGAGCTCTACGCCCTGATCGGCCTCGCCGATTACGAGGCGCTCGACGCCTCGATCGTCGGCACGGTGCTGCCCGGCGGTCCGGCCGAGGGCTGAGCGTAGGGCATCGCGAAGCGCGTGACGGGTGGGGAGCGCCGCCGGAAATGACGCACCCCGCGCCGCCTCTCCCGGTTGCAAGGACGCTTGGCAACTCTTTCACGCGGTTCTAATCTGCACATCCATGAGGCGCCCCGTGCCGGGCGCCGGGTGCGGAACCGGGCCCGGGCGGGGCGTGTTCATCCCGTCCGAAGCGCGGTCTGCGCGGGGAGGCGGCATGAGCGAAGCCACGGGTATTCGCGCGGAGGTTGTCGAACCTTCGGAAGGGCCTGAGGCGGCGCGCCTCGAGGAGGCCCTCAAGGTGGCGCCGCGCGGCGCCATGGCCCTGGCGGCGCTGGCGGTCGCCGTCCTGATGCTCTGCTGGCTGCTGATCTATTTCTTCGCGTTCATTCCGCGGGGCACCGTGGGCTGATCATGCGGCGCGCGGTTCCGGACAGGGAAACGGGGAGGCGGGCCGGCGGATGAGCGTCAAGAGCGAACACGAGATCGTCGTCAGCGAGCTCAGATGGGCGGTCATCGTCGCCATCGTCGTGCTCGCCATCCTGGCGGCGGTGATCTATGCCGGCGTCGCGCTGCGGGTGAACCCGCCGAGCAATTACGAGACGATCGACCCGCGGACGCTGCATCTTTCCGGCGAGTTCACCGAGAGCAATCTCGGCACCCGGGTGGAGAGCGACGGACAAGTGACGACGCGCATCGTCGCCACCCAGTTCCGCTTCGCGCCGAGCTGCGTCGTCGTGCCGGAAGGGCGCGACGTCATCCTGCGCTTCGTCACCCCGGACGTCATCCACGGCATCCTCGTCACCGGCACCAACGTCAACACGATGGTGATCCCCGGCTTCGTGTCGCAGGTGCACACCGTCTTCACCCGCACCGGCGACCTCCTGATGCCGTGCCACGAATATTGCGGCATCGGCCACAGCCAGATGTTCGCCACCGTGCGGGTGGTGCCGCAGGACCAGTTCACGCCGGATGCGCAGGGGAGGGCGTCCTGTGATGCAGGCTAGACGGCTGACGCTGGCGCATCTGTGGGTCGGCTTCGCCGCCTTCGGCATCGCCGCCATCCTCGGCGCCTGGCAGATGTGGGCGCGCAGCCCGCTGCCGGCGCCGCTCTTCACCCCCGACGCCTATTACGTCTCGGTGACGGCGCATGGCGTCTCCATGGCCTATGTGCTGACCACCTTCTTCATCATGGGCTTCGGCTATTTCGTCGCCGAGACGGCGCTGCAGCGGCCCATTCCCGGCCGCTTCTGGGCCTGGGTCGGCTTCTGGCTCGGCATCGTCGGCGCCGTCATGGCCGCCGTGCCGGTGCTGATGGGCCGCGCCTCGGTGCTCTACACCTTCTATCCGCCGCTCACCGGCAGCGTCTTCTTCTATCTCGGCCTGGTGCTGGTAGTCGTCGGCTCGTGGATCTGGGTCGGCGTGATGATCGCCGCGATGATCGGCTGGAAGCGCGCCAATCCCGGCGAAGCACTGCCGCTGGCGATGTTCGGCACGGTCGCCAATGCCATCATGTGGGCGTGGACGACGGTTGGCGTCGCGGCCGAACTGCTGTTCCAGGTGATCCCCGCCGCCGCCGGCTGGACCGACACTGTCGATGTCGGCCTGGCGCGCACGCTGTTCTCCTGGACGCTGCACTCGATCGTCTATTTCTGGCTGCTGCCGGCCTATATCGCCTTCTACACCATGGTGCCGCGCGAGGCCGGCGGCCGGCTCTACAGCGACACGATGGGGCGCATCGCCTTCGTGCTGTTCCTGCTCTACAGCCTGCCGGTCGGCCTGCATCACCTGTTCATGGACCCGGAGCATTCCACCGGCTTCAAGTTCCTGCAGATGGGGCTGACGGCGCTGGTGACGGTGCCGACGCTGATGACGGTGTTCACCATCGGCGCCTCGCTGGAGATCGCCGGCCGCATGCGCGGCGGCACCGGCCTTTTCGGCTGGATCGCGGCGCTGCCGTGGAAGCGGCCGCTGGTGCTCGCCACCGGCCTCTCCTTCGTCATGCTCGGGCTCGGCGGGCTCGGCGGCCTCGTCAACATGAGCTACGGCATGAACGCCATGATCCACAACACCTCGTGGGTCACGGCGCATTTCCACCTCATCTTCGGCGGCACGGTGGTGATCCTCTATTTCGCCATCGCCTACCACATCTGGCCGATCCTCACCGGCCGCAGCTTCGCCTCGCAGGCGCGCCTCCGGCTGCAGCTGTGGCTGTGGTTCGTCGGCATGCTGGTGATGACGCTGCCCTGGCACTGGGTCGGCCTGGAAGGGCAGTGGCGGCGCGTCGCCCAGTTCGACTATTCCAACCCGATCGTCGCCGCCTGGGCACCGTGGGTACTGGTGTCGCTGGCCGGCGGCGTCGTGCTCCTCGCCAGCGCGCTCTTGTTCCTGTGGAACCTCGCCTCGCTGCATTTCGCGCCGCGCGCCGCGGCGGCGCCGCCGATGCGCTACGCCCTTGCCGTGCATCCGCCCGGCCGGCTGCCGGCGGCGCTCAACGGCTTCGGCCTGTGGAACGTCATCGTCGCGGTGCTGATGATCGCCGCCTACGGCTATCCGATCGCCCAGTTCTTCGTGAACCCGGCGCCGTCCGCCGTGGTCCATCGCGTCGATGGAGCGGGGTAGCGCCATGACCGACATCCATCAGGACGACAAGGGTGTCGGCGAGGACACCGGCCGCCTCGACTGCGCCTGGCGGCGCTGGGCGAGCCTCGCGGTCGGCGCGGCGCTGATCCTGGCGGCGCTGTTCGGCTTCGTCGTCCTGCCGCTGGCGCAGGGGACGCCGATCGGCCTCAGCGCCTGGAACGCCATCTGCCGCGCCCTCGGCGTCGCGCCGAGCACCCCGGCGATCCTGACGCCGCCCTCCGAGGCGACGGCGCAGCCGGTGTCGGAAGTGGCGTGGAGCCCACAGGTGCTGCAGGCGCTGGGCGCCGGCCGGCCGGAAGCCGGCGCCGCGGTGGCCGAGATGTGCGCCGGCTGCCACGGCGAGGCCGGCCTGTCGGAGGACCCGTCCTTCCCCAATCTCGCCGGCCAGTCGGCGCTGGCGCTCTACAAGCAGATGCACGATTTCCGCAGCGGCAGCCGCGCCAGCGACATCATGGGACCGGTCGCCGAGGGCCTCGACGACCAGATGATCCTCGACCTGTCGTCCTATTACGCCCATCTCGCCAGGGGCACGCTCGACCCCGACATCGCCCGCCCCGGCGATGCGGCGACGGCGCAGCTGATCAATCGCGGCGCCCCGGAGCGCGGCATCCCGGCCTGCGTCTCCTGCCACGGCACGCGCTCCGGCGGCCCGATGGAGACGCCGACCATCGCCGGCCAGAAGGCCGACTATCTCGCCGCGCAGCTGCACGCCTATGCCGACGGCAGCCGCCGCAACGACGTCTATGGCCGCATGCGCGCCATCGCCGGCGCCCTGACGCCGGACGAGATCGACCGCATCGCCGCCTACTACGCCAGCACCCCGCCGCGTTGAGGAAAGACTGTCAGCGCGGCAGGACGGGATCGACGCGCCAGCCGGTTGCCTGTTCGAAGGCATAGGCGAAGGCCAGCAGCTCGACGTCGGCGCCGCGGCGGCCGATCAGCGTCAGGCCGGAGGGGCGGCCGTCGGCGCCGAGGCCGAGCGGCACGGTGATCGCCGGATAGCCGGCCGTCGCGTAGAGCTGCGAATGGGCGTTGCCGAGGCTCGCCAGCACCGTCGCGCCGCTGCCGGCGAAGGCGGCGTCGAGCGTCGCGGCGGCACGCGAGCGGAGGCCGAGCGCCAGCTCCTGATAGGCCGGGCCGACCGCCGCTGGCGTCGCCGCACCGGCCGATTGCAGGAGGAGCGGCACGTAGCGCGCTGCCAGGTCGACGAAATCCTGGCCGCGCGGAATGCGCCGCTCGGGGAGGGCGGCGTTGTAGACGCGCAGGTCCGCCAGCGTGCGCACCGGCGTGCCGGCGGCGGCGAGATAGCCGACCGTGTCGACGGCGAGGCCGAGCATGACCAGCGGCGTCAGATCCGGCTGGTCGAGCGACCCCACCTCGACCATGCGCGCCCCGGCCGCCTCGAGGCCGTCGCGGATGCGCAGCAGCAGGCCCGGGTCGTCGCGCGTCGCCGCGGCGATGTCGGCGGCCAGCACGCCGGCGACGACGCCGTCGAGGGCGTCGGGCCTGAGGCTGCTGCGGGCGGAGGGCGCCTCGCCGATGGCGGCGAGCAGGATCGCCGCGTCGGTGACGCTGCGCGCCACCGGGCCGGCGGTGTCCTGGAAGCGGATCAGCGGGATGATGCCGTCGCCGTCGACCGTGCCGTGGCTCGGCTTCATCGCCACGACGCCGTTGACATGGGCCGGCGCCAGCAGCGAGCCGGAGGTCTCGGTGCCGATGCTGGCCATGGCGAGATAGGCGGCGGTGGCGATCGCCGAGCCGCTGCTGGAGCCGAGGACAGGATAGGCGCTGCCATGCGGGTTGCGGCCCTGGCCGGCGACGGCGCTGGAGCCGGCATGGGCGGTCAGCGCCCCCGCCAGCTCCGACAGGCTGGCCTTGCCGAGGATGACGGCGCCGGCGCGGCGCAGGCGCGTCACCACCGGCGCATCGGCGGCCGCCACATGCTGCAGCAGGATCTCGGCGCCGCCGGTGGTGTGCAGCGGCGCGTCGGTCTCGATATTGTCCTTGATGCTGAGCGGGATGCCGAGCAGCGGCCCGCGCCGGCCGGCCGCCCGCGCCGCATCGGCGGCGCGCGCCTCCGCCAGCGCCGCCGGGTTGAGCTCGGCATAGCTGCGCAGCGTCTCGTCATGGCGGCGGATGCGGTCGAGGAAGAACAGCGTCAGCTCGGCCGAGGTGAGCCGCCCGGCCTCCATCGCCGCCTGCACCTGCGGGATCGTCGCGCCGCGCAGGATCGCCATCACGGCATCGGCGCGGGCGGCGTCGAAGGCCGCCAGCTCGGCCTCGAACGGGGCGAAGTCGAGCGCCCGCAGGCGCGGCAGGCTGGTCAACCGGGCCGCTTCCATCTCCGCCGCCGTCCATGGCGCCGCAACCGGGGGAGCCGCCGTGAAGGACGGCCCGGAGCAGAGGACTGCGCCGCTGAGCAGCAGGAGACGGGCCGCCGCCGCCAGCCGGCGGTGCAGAACCTTGTCCAAACCACCATCCCTTGCCGGCGGCCGGTGCCGCCCGGCATCGCCCCCGACCCCGGCGCGGCGCAGTGTAGCGGCTTTGCCACGGGCGGCAATCGGGGTTTGTGGCGGGTTGGCGAATGCGGAACGGGTGGCGGCGTCGGCTACCCACGCCCCAGCTGCGTCATGCCCGGGCGAAGACCCGAGCATCCACGCGAACACCGTGGGCGCCAGAAAGGACGCCTCGCCGGCGGGCTTCGTTCTGCGCCACCCGTGTTCGCGTAGATGGCCGGATCAAGTCCGGCCATGACGCAGCTGAAAGTGTCGGCGGACATCGGTCGGGGGGCGCGGCTGCCGCCTCCTCCAGTGGTGCGGCGGCGCGACCGGGAACCGGAACGGCATCACTCTTGTTGAAGGATCAGCGGACATCACCATCCGCTCGCCCCGGCTGCCGCCGCCCAGCGGCGGGACCGGATTCGTCTTGCCCGGGGGTCGGGTCCGTCATCATGAGTCTGCATCGTCTTTCCGGAGACACGATCGTCCAGCTCCATGCCCTCCTGCGCCGCAACGGCCATTCCCTCGGCGAGTTCGCCGTCGCGGGCGAGCCATCCGGCGCTGCGCAGGACGCCTGGCGCACGATCGTCCTCACGCATCGCCGCACCGGCGTCGCCCGCGCCTATCCGATGGACGGCTTCGGCTGGCTGACAAGCTTCCGCAACGACGTCGAGGCGGGCCTGTTCGACGCCGAACCGGGTTGGGACGAGGGAACGGCGGTGGCCGGCTGAGGCCGGCCAGCCTCCGGACGTCAGCGGGTCGGCGTATCGGCGCTGGGGTCGGTGCCGATCTCCTTCAGGATGCCGTCGACGATCGAGAAATCGACCCATTGCGACAGGGTGAGCTTCGGCAGGCCGGCGAAATCCTCGCTGCCATAGGTCTGGTCCTCGGAGAAGCTCAGTTCCTGCGCCGACAGGCCGCCATTGACGCTCCAGCTGCCGCGGAAGGCCTCGGCCAGCGTTTCGAGGTCGGCGCGCGGCACGTCGGGACGGGCCCGCACCATCGCCTCGACCCATTTCTGCGGCTCGGCATCGTAGTCGCGCGACGCCTTGATGAGGGCGCGCACCACCGCCTCGATCTCGCCGCGGCGGTTCGCCAGCGTCTCGGCGCTGACGACATTGACCTTGCCGACCACCGGCGCCCCTTCGGCGAACTGGGCGACCGGCACGATGACATGCAGGGCGCTCTTGTCGGGGACGCCCATCCAGACGCCGATCGACATGGTGCTGGCGTCGATGGCGCCGGCGACGAGCGCCTGGGCGCGGGCCGGCGGCTGGCCGATCGGCACGAAATCGACGCTGGCCGGGTCCATGCCGGCGGCGCGCAGCACCATGGCGGTCAGCGTGTGGTCGAGGCTGCCGACGCGGCCGACGCCGAAGGAGCGGCCGGCAAGGCCATGGATGTCGGCGATGTCTGTCTTGCCGGCGATAAGATAGGGCGGGTACTTGTTCGGCGAGGTGACGGCGCGCAGGTCCATCTGGCCGCGCGCCACCATCTGCAGCGCCGCCTCGATCGAGATATTGGCCATCTCGCCTTCGCCGGCCTGCAGCGCGGCGACCGCCGACGGCGTCTGCTGCACCTTCACCACCGCGACATCGACGCCCTCGCGGGCGAAATAGCCCTCGCTGAGGGCGAGGTCGATGACGGAATTGGGCACCAGCGCCGTCTCGATGTCGGTGCTGATGAGCCGGAACGGCGCCGCGGAGGCGGGCCAGGCCGCGGCAAGCGCGGCGGCGACGCTGAGGCCGGCGGCGGCGCGCACCAGGGTGTGGAGTCTCATTGTCGGTCCCTCAATGATCCGATGGGGAAGGCGCGGCCGACGATGCCGGCCGGGCGGTGACGCTGGGGCTCCATGTGCCGGCGGCGCGCGCCGGGCGATGCCTGCGCGGACGGGCGGACCGTCCCCGGGCGTTCCTCTTCTACTGCACCGGCGGCGCCGGCGGGAGGGGCGCGGCGGCTTGCCTCGGCGGCGGGATTGGGCTCACCTCTTGCGGCACCATCGGGAGGAGGGCCATGCGCAGGCTTCGGCGCGCCGGCTGGGCCGTGGCCGCGCTGGCGGCGCTGCCGGCCGCGGCGCGGGACGATTTCGCCGCCATGCCGCCGGGCAGCAGCGCCGGCGCCCTGACGACGGTCGGCGTCTGCGAGCTGATCGAGGCGGCGGCCGGCGCCCATGCCGTGCCGGCCTCCTTCCTGACACGGCTGATCTGGAAGGAGAGCACCTTCCGCGCCGATGCCGTCAGCCCCAAGGGAGCGCAGGGCATCGCCCAGTTCATGCCCGGCACGGCGCGCGAGCAGGGCCTCGCCGACCCGTTCGATCCGGTGCAGGCGATCCCCGCCTCGGCGCGCTATCTGCGCCAGCTGCGCGGCCGCTTCGGCAATCTCGGCCTTGCCGCGGCCGCCTATAATGCCGGCCCCGACCGGGTGGCGGCCTGGCTTGCCGGCGACCGCAGCCTGCCGCTGGAGACGGAGGATTTCGTCTTCACCATCACCGGCCGCGCCGCCGTGGAATGGATGGAAGGCGCCGCCGAGGCCGCGGCCGGCGCGGCGGAAGATGCGGCGCGCTGCGTCGATGTCGCCGCCGGACTGGCGCGCGGCGAGCTGCCGCGCTTCGCCGACATGCCGACCGCCTGGGGGCCGTGGGGCGTGCAGGTGGCGGCCGGCTTCAGCCGCGGCCGCGTCCTTGCCGCCTATGCGCGGCTGCAGGGCCGTTTCCCGGCCGCCATGGCCGGCGCGACGCCGATGCTGCTCGGCAGCGTCAACCGCAGCCGCGGCCGCGGCGCCTTCTACCAGGCGCGGGTGCCGGCCGAGACGCGGGAGGCGGCCAGCGATCTGTGCCGGCGGCTGCAGGCGGCCGGCGGTGCCTGCCTCGTCCTGAAGACGCCCGAGCGCTGATGCGGGGGTTGCAGGCGGCAGGCGGAAAAGCCGATCCTGCCGCCGCCCCCGACTCATTCGCCGCCGGTCCGGCGGCGCCGCCAGGAGCCGCGCCTTGACCATCCGCAATCTCGACGCCCTGTTCGCGCCCAAGGCCGTGGCGCTGGTCGGCGCCAGCAACCAGCCCGGCTCGGTCGGCGCGGTGCTTGCCGCCAATCTCCTCAATGGCGGCTTCGCCGGCCCGGTGATGCCGGTCAATCCGCATGCCACGGCGATCCGCTCGACGGTCAATTACCGCTCCGTCGCCGAGCTGCCGGTGACGCCGGACCTTGCCATCATCGCCACGCCGCCGCCGACCGTGCCCGGCCTCATCGCCGAGCTCGGCGCCCGCGGCTGCCGCGCCGCGGTGGTTATCACCGCCGGCATGGGCGTCGAGGGCGCCGACGGCCGCACCCTGCGCCAGCAGATGCTGGAGGCGGCGCGGCCCAACCTGATGCGCATCGTCGGACCCAACTGCCTCGGCTTCATCTCGCCCGGCCAGAAGCTCAATGCCAGCTTCGCGCATCTGACGCCGGCGGCCGGCGACCTCGCCATGATCACCCAGTCCGGCGCCGTCGCCACGGCGACGCTCGACTGGGCCGTCGGCCAGGGCATCGGCTTCTCGCACATGATCTCGATCGGCGACATGTCGGACGTCGATTTCGGCGATCTCCTCGACTATCTCGCCCTCGACACGGCGACGCGGGCGATCCTGCTCTATGTCGAGGCCGTCACCGAGGCGCGCAAATTCCTCACCGCCGGCCGCATCGCGGCGCGCGCCAAGCCGGTGATCGTCATCAAGTCGGGGCGCAGCGAAGCCGGCGCCCGCGCCGCCGTCTCCCATACCGGAGCGCTGGCCGGCAGCGACGCCGTCTATGACGCCGCCTTCCGCCGCGCCGGCATGCTGCGCGTCGATGCGCTGCGCGATCTCTTCACCGCCGCCGGGACGCTGGCGGTATGCGGCCCGGTGGCCGGCGACCGGCTGATGATCCTCACCAATGGCGGCGGCCTCGGCGTCATCGCCACCGATGCGCTGGAGCGCCAGGGTGGCCGGCTCGCTAGCCTGTCGACGGAAGGCATCGCGGCTCTCGACGCGGCGATGCCGAAGACCTGGTCGGGCGCCAACCCGGTCGACATCATCGGCGACGCCGACAGCGACCGCTACGGCGCGGCGCTCGACGTGCTGCTGCGCGAACCGGACGGCGACGCCATCCTCGTCCTCAACAGCCCGACGGCGGTTGTCGACGGCATGGCGACGGCGGCGGCGGTGACGGCCCGCCTCGAGCCGCCGCCGCGCGTGCCGCTGCTCGCCTGCTGGGTGGGCGACGCCACGGCGCGCGGCCCGCGCCAGACCTTCGCCGGCAAACTGCCGAGCTTCGAGACGCCGGAGGACGCGACGGCGGCCTTCATGCAGATGGTGCGCTACCGCCGCAACCAGGATCTCCTGCAGGAGACGCCGGTCGCCTTCCCGCTGACGCCGGAGACGGCGCGGCGGGCGGCGCGGGCGGTGTTCGACGGCGTGCGCGCCGCCGGCCGCACCGTGCTGACGGCGCCGGAGGCCAAGGAGGTGCTGCGCGCCTACGGCATCCCGGTGGCGGAGGGCGGCACCGCCGCGACGCCGGCCGAGGCGGCGGCGCTGGCGGCGAAGATTGGCGGCCATGTGGCGCTGAAGATCCTGTCGCCCGACATCACCCACAAGTCCGATGTCGGCGGCGTCCGCCTCGACCTGGCGCCGGGCGCCGTCGCGGCGGCGGCCGAGGAGATGCTGGCGCGCGTCGCCGCGGTGCGCCCGGAGGCGAAGATCGACGGCTTCACCATCGAGGCGATGGTGCCGCGGCCGCAGGCGCAGGAGCTGCTCGCCGGCATCGCCCAGGACGCCACCTTCGGGCCGATCCTCCTCTTCGGCGCCGGCGGCGTCGCCACCGAGACCATCGCCGACCGCAGCATCGGCCTGCCGCCGCTCAATTCGGTGCTGGCCGGCGACATGATCCGCGCCACCCGCATCGCCCGGCTGCTCGCCGGCTACCGCGACCGGCCGCCGGCCGACCATGCGGCGATCACCCAGGTGCTGGTGCGCCTGTCGGAGATGGTGATCGACTTCCCCGAGCTGCACGAGCTCGACATCAATCCGCTGCTCGCCGATGCCGACGGCGTCATCGCCGTCGACGCGCGCATCGTCCTTGCCGAGCCCGGAGCGCCGCCGACGCACCTTGCCGTCCGGCCTTATCCGGCCGAGCTGGAAGAGACGGTGCCGCTGCCGGGCGGCGGCGATCTCGCCATCCGGCCGATCCGCCCGGAGGACGAGCCGGCGCTCGTCGCCATGGTCGAGGCGTCGACGCCGGAGGACCGGCGCCTGCGCTTCATGGCGCCGATGCGCAGCCTGCCGCATGCCATGGCGGCGCGCCTGTCGCAGATCGACTATGACCGCGAGATGGCGCTGGTCGGCTTCGGCCATGACGGGGCTGTCCTCGGCGTTGCCCGGCTGATCGCCGACCCGGACGGCGCCCGTGCCGAGTTCGGCGTCATGACGCGCTCCGATCTTGCCGGCCAGGGCATCGGCTCGGCGCTGCTGACGGCGCTCATCACCCATGCCCGCCAGCGCGGCATCGGCACGCTGACCGGCGAGGTGCTGCCGGGCAATGCCCGCATGCTGATGCTGGCCCGCGAGCTCGGCTTCACCATCACCCCCGGCGCCGCCGGCGATCCGGTGGCGGTCAGCCTGGTGCTGGCGGCGGGGTGAAGCGTGGGGTGCTAGATGCCCGGCGGCGCTCCCCACCTGGAACAGCATCCGGCCATGACGCCGGTGGGACGGCGATGGTGGTGCGACGAGCCCGGCGGTTCCTCGACAGCCGCGCCGGGCCTTGTCCTCAGTCGCGCAGCAGCTCGTTGATCGAGGTCTTCGACCTTGTGCGCTCGTCGACGCGCTTGACGATGACGGCGCAGTAGAGCGACGGGCCGGGGGAGCCGTCCGGCAGCGGCTTGCCGGGCATGGTGCCCGATACCACCACCGAATAGGCCGGGACGCGGCCCATGTGGATCTCGCCGGTGGCGCGGTCGACGATCTTGGTCGAGGCGCCGAGATAGACGCCCATCGACAGCACCGAGCCTTCCTCGACGATGACGCCCTCGGCCACTTCGGCGCGGGCGCCGATGAAGCAATTGTCCTCGATCACCACCGGCCCGGCCTGCAGCGGCTCCAGCACGCCGCCGATGCCGGCGCCGCCGGAGATGTGGACGTTCTTGCCGATCTGCGCGCAGGAGCCGACCGTCGCCCAGGTGTCGACCATCGTGCCCTCGTCGACGCGGGCGCCGAGATTGACGAAGGACGGCATCAGCACGACGCGCGGCGCGATATAGGCCGAGCGGCGGACGATGGCCCCTGGCACGGCGCGGAAGCCGGCCGCCTTGAACTGCTGCGCCCCCCAGGAGGCGAACTTCGACGGCATCTTGTCGTACCAGGACGATTCGCCCGGACCGCCCTCGATGACCTCGGTCGGCGTCAGGTGCAGGTAGAGCAGCACCGCCTTCTTCAGCCACTGATGCACAGTCCAGGTGCCATCGATCTTCTCGGCGACGCGCAGCGTGCCGCGGTCGAGGAGGTTCAGCGCCTGTTCGACGGTGGCGCGCAGTTCGGCCGTGTCGGTGCCGGCGTCCGCGCGGCGCTCATAGGCGGCGTCGATCGTCGCCTTGAGCGCGGTGATGTCGGGTTCGGCCATCGGAAGAGGACTCCAGCGGAGGGAAGGGGCAAACGGCGCCGGACGATAGTGCCGGCGCCCGCCCAGTCAATGGCGCTCGTCGTCCACCGCCGCGGCGGCGAGGAAGCCGGTGAGGTCCTCGGTGAGGAAATCGGCCGGGGCGTCGCGGCCGTGGTCGAGCGACCAGTCGGCGCGGAACACCTCGCGCGTTCCCGGCGGCACGACAAGCACCGTCGTCATGCCGAGGCGCTGCGGCACGATCAGGTTGCGCGCCAGGTCCTCGAACATGGCGGTATGCGCCGGCCGGATGCCGGTGCTGGCGACGAGCTGATCGTAGACCTCCGGCGCCGGCTTCGGCAGGTGCCGCGCCCAGACGATGTCGAAAATGTCCTCGAATTCGGAGCCGGTGAAGCCGAGCGCCGCGGCGATCTTCTCGGCATGGCGGCGCGAGCCGTTGGTGAGGATGAAATGGCGGCCGGGCAGGCGGGCGATGGCATTGGCGAGCGCCGGGTCTGGCGTCAGCGGCGAATGATCGATGTCGTGGACGAATTCGAGGAACTCGTCCGGCGACACGCCGTGCTCGATCATCAGGCCGCGCAGCGTCGCGCCGTAGCGCTCGTAATAGCCGCGCTGCACCGCCTCGGCCTCCTCGCGGCTCAGCGACAGGACGCGCTCGACATAGGTGCGGATGCGCTCGTCGATCTGCCGCCACAGGCCCGTCGCCTGCGGGTAGAGCGTGTTGTCGAGGTCGAACACCCAGGCGTCGATATCGGCGAAGCGCCGGGCGCCGGGCGGATCGGGCGGAGTGCCGGACTGGCTCATGACGCCGCCTTCCTACGCCGCCCTCATTGAGCGGCGGCTTTCATGGCGCGATCAGGCTTCATGGCGCGATCAGGTGTCATGGTGCGACAGGCTTCATGGCGTGATCAGCGTGCCGGCGCCGTGCTCGGTGAACAGCTCCAGCAGCACCGCATGCGGCGTCTTGCCGTTGAGGATGACGACGCCCTCGACGCCGCGCGCCAGCGCCTCGATGCAGGTCTCGACCTTGGGGATCATGCCGCCGCTGATGGTGCCGTCGGCGATCAGCCGCCGGGCCTCTGCAACGGTCAGGGCACGGATGAGGTTCCGGTCGCGGTCGAGGACGCCGGGCACGTCGGTGAGGAAGAGGAGGCGGGCGGCGCCGAGCGCCCCGGCGATGGCGCCGGCGAAGGTGTCGGCATTGATGTTGTAGGTGGCGCCGTCGCGGCCGGGCGCCACCGGGGCGATCACCGGGATCAGCCCGGCGCGCGACACCATGTCGATGACGCTGCGGTCGACCGTCTTCGGCTCGCCGACGAAGCCGAGATCGACGACGCGCTCGATATTGGAATCGGGGTCGCGCTCGCTGCGCGCCAGCTTCTCGGCGAACACCATGTTGCCGTCGGTGCCGGAAAGGCCGACCGCCTTGCCGCCCTCGGCATTGATGGCGAGGACGATGTCCTTGTTGATGGAGCCGGCCAGCACCATCTCGACGACCTCGACCGTCGCCTTGTCGGTGACGCGCAGGCCGTTGCGGAACTCCGACTTGATGCCGAGCCGGGCCAGCATCTCGCCGATCTGCGGCCCGCCGCCATGCACCACCACCGGATAGACGCCGGAGGTCTCCAGCAGCGTGATGTCGCGCGCGAAGGCGCGGGCGAGCTCCGGATCGCCCATCGTCGAGCCGCCATATTTCACCACGACGGTCTTGCCGTCGTAGCGCAGCATGTAGGGCAGGGCGGTGGAGATGATCCGGGCCCGCGCGACGAAGTCGTCGTCCTCAGCCATGGCAGGTTCCGTGAAGGCGGGGAGGTTCCTATAGCCGCATCGCGGCATGGCGACAATCAGGGCGGCGCCGGACCCAGCGGGCGGTTGACATCGGCGGGCGGTTGACATCGGCGGGCCGGCTCCCCACTCCTCAGCCTTCCGCAGTTTCCGGAGCTTCCATGCCGCGTGCCGTCGCCGGACCCGAGATCGAGCGTCTGATCCAGCTCCTGGCGCGCCTGCCCGGGCTCGGCCCGCGCTCGGCGCGGCGGGCGGCGCTGCAGCTCATCACCAAGCGCGACCAGCTGCTGCTGCCGCTGGCCGAAGCGCTCGACACGGCGGTGAAGACCGTCGTCGTCTGTTCCACCTGCGGCAATATCGACACCAGCGATCCCTGCACGATCTGCGCCGATGCGCGCCGCGATCCGGGGCTCCTGGTGGTGGTTGAGGATGTCTCCGACCTCTGGGCGCTGGAGCGCGCCGGGGCCGTCAACGGCCGCTACCACGTCCTCGGCGGCACGCTGTCGCCGCTCGACAATGTCGGCCCGGACGACCTCTCCATCGACGCGCTGGTGGAGCGGGTGCGCGCCGGCGGCATCAGCGAGGTGATCCTCGCCGTCAACGCCACCATCGAGGGCCAGACGACGGCCCATTTCATCACCGACCGCCTCGCCGGCCTCGGCGTCAAGATCACCCGCCTCGCCCACGGCGTGCCGGTCGGCGGCGAGCTCGACTATCTCGACGAAGGCACCCTCTCCGCCGCCCTGCGCAGCCGCACGCCGTTCTGAGGGAGGTGCGAACTCCCTGATGTGGGTCCCCACCCGTCACGCGCCTTCGGCGCGCGTGTTTTTCCAATGCCATGGTCATCTCGATTGGAAAGTGGACGCAGCTAGACAAGGAAGGCCACCTAGGGAACTCGGCACTGACGATTCCGAGAAAGGCCTTCGATCAATCCCTACTGCTGCGGTTGGATGGCCGGAGTCATTGGATCGGGCACCGAAGAGGAAGAAGACTGAGAGATCCGGTTCAAGAAGTCCGTTGGAAAGCCGGGGCCACTAATCGAAATAATAAAGAACAGCAGCGCCAGTGCTGCCGCGAAGGCAAACGAGCCCACAAAGCTTGACAAGACTGCTTTGAAAAACGTTCCCCTTAGCGCGTCTCTCTCAATACCAGCCCTTTCACTTTCGACGACCGAATTGGCGTAAGTTGCAACAATCTCAGTCGCCCGCGACGTGTATCCATCGAGTACGCTCTGGGTCTGACTTCTGGCATATTCTTGGTGCGCTGGGTCGTCCGGTTTTCTCTGATGATTGGACATATAGTCCATCACCCACTCGCGCTTCGCGATTTTGTATAAACCATATGCAACAAGACCGATCAATTCTTCATTGGGGTCGGCCCTGTCGACTAGGTTCTCAAAAACCCGATTGTAGGCTGAGTCCTGCTGGCCCTCAGCCAGATGCTCTGGCGGGTTGGCGTCCATCAGCTTCCTGCTTAATCTCGCGAACTGTGAGATTGAGGCGCTGGCCTGCTGCCTTTAGGGCTTTCTGATGGACTTGCTTGTCTACGACAAGCGCGTTCGTGCCATCCGGCATAACGAGTGTGCCGAAGGCACCTTTCTTCCGTCTGGAAGAAAGAATAACTGTCCGCTTAACCATGCGAAACTCCCTTCGGACTCTTGTAGGCGTAACTCGAAAAATCTAACGACTCTATGCCCTACAGACCCATTGCTAATGTGATGTTCACAAGGAGGTTCGTCAACGAAAATCCGTTCATCATGTATGTGAGATGTCGGGCCGGCTACCTCACAAGTAATTGCTTCATGAGTTTGCCAAATCCGTAAACGCCCTCGCCTCTCCCCATCCCCAATCTCCACTGCTCTATATCTTGACGTCGTTGGCGAAGGGGCGCCTATATATGGGTGTCGCGGTCTTCCGAGTCGCAAGATGAGGAGGCCAAGAGGGAATCCGGTGCGGCGCCTGACGCCAAGGCCGGAGCTGTACCCGCAACTGTCAGCGGCGAGTCCTGCTGCCGAGCATGGTCACTGGCGCGAGCCGGGAAGGCCGGGCGGCAAGGGCGGCGACCCGCGAGCCAGGAGACCTGCCGCGACGCCGATTGAACGTCTCTCGGGCGGGTGTCCCGATGGGTCGCTGGCAGTCGCGGTCGGGGTGTTCCGGCCGTGGCCGGCATCCGTCTTCGCCCCGCCCCCAGCCGGGGTGACCACCAGATGCTGCTTGCCGACGCCCAGACCCTTCCGCCCCGTTCCGCCGCGCCTGCGGCGCCGCCCGCCGGCGACGATCCGGGCTACCGGCTGATCCGCCGCAACGGCGCCGTCACGCCCTTCGATCCCGGCAAGATCGCCGTGGCGCTGACCCGCGCCTTCCTCGCCGTCGAGGGCGCCGGCGCCGCCGGCTCGTCCCGCGTCCACGACATCGTCGCCGGGCTGACGGAGCAGGTCGTCGCCGCCCTGACGCGGCGCGCCGATGCCGGCCGGCTGTTCCATATCGAGGAGGTGCAGGACCAGGTCGAGCTGGCGCTGATGCGCGGCGGCCACCACAAGGTGGCGCGCGCCTATGTGCTCTATCGCGAGGACCGGGCCCGCGCCCGCGCCGCCGCAACGCCGCAGGTCGAGGCCGACGCCCCGGTGCTGGCCATGACGACGCCGGACGGCCGCCGTGTGCCGCTCGACGCCGCCCGCCTTGCCGCGGTGGTGGAGGAGGCCGCCGCCGGTCTCGACGGCGTCTCGGCCGAGGCGGTGCTCGCCGAGACGCGGCGTAATCTCTATGACGGCATCTCCGCCGACGAGCTGTCGCTGGCGCCGATCCTTGCCGCCCGCACGCTGATCGAGACCGAGCCGGACTATGCCCGCATGGCGGCGCGGCTTCTCCTCGACCGGCTGCGCGGCGAGGCGCTGGGCTTCGTCACCGGCACGCCGCAGCAGGCGACGCAGGCCGAGATGGCCGAGCGCTATGGCGACTATTTCCGCGCCTATGTGCGCACCGGCATCGCCGCCGGCCAGCTCGATCCGGAGATCGGCCGCTTCGACCTCGACCGGCTCGGCGCGGCGCTGCGGCCCGAGCGTGACCTGAAGTTCGACTATCTCGGCCTGCAGACGCTCTACGACCGCTATTTCCTGCAGTCCGGCGGCACGCGCTTCGAGCTGCCGCAGGCCTTCTTCATGCGCGTCGCCTGCGGCCTGGCGCTGCGCGAGATCGACCGCGAGGCGCGCGCCATCGAATTCTACGAGCTGCTGTCGTCCTTCGACTTCATGGCCTCGACGCCGACCCTCTTCAATGCCGGGACGCTGCGGCCGCAGCTCTCCTCCTGCTTCCTGACGACGGTCGACGACGATCTCGACGGCATCTTCAAGGCGATCCGCGACAATGCGCTGCTCGCCAAATATTCCGGCGGGCTCGGCAACGACTGGACGCGGGTGCGTGGCCTCGGCGCCCATATCCGCGGCACCAATGGCGAGAGCCAGGGCGTCGTGCCCTTCCTCAAGGTCGCCAACGACACCGCCATCGCCGTCAACCAGGGCGGCAAGCGCAAGGGCGCCGTCTGCGCCTATCTGGAGACCTGGCACATCGACATCGAGGAATTCCTCGACCTGCGCAAGAATACCGGCGACGACCGCCGCCGCACCCATGACATGAACACCGCCAACTGGGTGCCGGACCTGTTCATGGAGCGGGTCGAGGCGGACGGGTTGTGGACGCTGTTCTCACCCGACGAGGTGCCGGACCTGCACGACCTCTACGGCCCGGCCTTCAAGGCCGCCTACGAGGCCTACGAGGCGAAGGCGGCGGCCGGCGGCATCCGCGTCTTCCGCCAGATGCGGGCGACCGACCTGTGGCGGCGCATGCTGAGCATGCTGTTCGAGACCGGCCATCCGTGGATCACCTTCAAGGACCCCTGCAACATCCGCTCGCCGCAGCGCCATGCCGGCGTCGTGCATTCGTCCAACCTGTGCACGGAGATCACCCTCAACACCTCCGACGACGAGGTGGCGGTGTGCAATCTCGGCTCGGTCAATCTCGCCGCCCATGTCAGCCCGGAGGGCGGCCTCGACCAGGAGCGGCTCGCCCGCACCGTCGCCACGGCGATGCGCATGCTCGACAATGTCGTCGACATCAATTTCTACACGATCCCGGAAGCGCGCCGCTCCAACCTCCGCCACCGGCCGGTCGGCCTCGGCATCATGGGTTTCCAGGACGCGCTGCAGGCGATGCGCCTTCCCTATGCCTCCGAGGCGGCGCTGACCTTCGCCGACCGCAGCATGGAGGCGGTGTCCTGGTACGCCATCTCCGCCTCGGTCGACCTTGCCGCCGAGCGCGGCCGCTACCCGTCCTTCGACGGCTCGCTGTGGTCGGAGGGCATCCTGCCGATCGATTCGCTAGAGCTCATGGCCGCGGCACGCGGCGGGCTCGACATCGACCGCTCGCAGAGCCTCGACTGGCAGGGCCTGCGCGAGCGGGTGAAGAGCATCGGCATGCGCAATTCCAACACCATGGCGATCGCCCCGACGGCGACGATCTCCAATATCTGCGGCGTGTCGCAGTCGATCGAGCCGGCCTACCAGAACCTGTTCGTCAAATCGAACATGTCGGGCGACTTCACCGTGGTGAACGCCGCGCTGGTGCGCGACCTCAAGGCGCGCGGCCTGTGGGACCCGGTGATGGTCTCCGACCTCAAATATTACGACGGCTCGGCCGGCGCCATCGACCGCATCCCGGACGACCTCAAGGCGCTCTACGCCACCGCCTTCGAGATCGACAGCGCCTGGCTGGTCGAGGCGGCGGCGCGGCGGCAGAAATGGATCGACCAGGCGCAGTCGCTCAATCTCTACATCGCCAGCCCGAACGGCCGGAAGCTCGACGCGCTTTACCGGCTGGCCTGGCGGCGCGGCCTCAAGACTACCTACTACCTGCGCTCGCAGGCGGCGACGGCGGTGGAGAAATCCACCCTGCGCGGCACCGACGGCCGCCTCAATGCCGTGGCTCCCGCCGCCGCTCCCGCAGCGGTGCCCGACCCGGTGCCGGAACTCCAGATCGCCGCCGCCTGGGGCAATGCCTGCGCCATCGACGATCCCACCTGCGAAGCCTGCCAGTAAGGGAGGAAGCCATGCTCGACTGGTCCGACCCGACCCCCGTTCCCACCGCCAATGAGCCGGCCGACCCCACCGGTCTTGACGCCACAGGTCTTGATGCTACCGGTCTTGGCGCCATCGACCGCGGCGCCGCCCGCGTCTCGGTCGACGACAAGCGCATGATCAATGCCCGCGCCGACGTGAACCAGCTGCTGCCGCTGCGCTACCGCTGGGCGTGGGAGAAATATCTCGCCGGCTGCAGCAATCACTGGATGCCGACCGAGATCTCGATGCAGGCCGACATCGCGCTGTGGAAGTCGCAGGGCGGCCTGACGGAGGACGAGCGGCGCGCCATCAAGCGCAATCTCGGCTTCTTCGCCGCCTCCGAGAGCCTCGTCGCCAACAATATCGTGCTCGCCATCTACCGCCACCTCACCAATCCGGAGTGCCGGCAGTACCTGCTGCGCCAGGCCTTCGAGGAGGCGGTGCACACCCATACCTTCCAGTACATCGTCGAAAGCCTCGGCCTCGACGAGGGCGAGCTGTTCAACATGTATCGCGAGGTGCCGTCGATCACCGACAAGGCGGCCTGGGCGCTCAATTATACCCGCCACCTCGACGACCCGGAGTTCAAGACCGGCACGCCGGAGGCCGACCAGGCGTTCCTGCGCGACCTCGTCGCCTTCTATGTCGTCTTCGAGGGGATGTGGTTCTACACCGGCTTCGCGCAGATCCTGTCGCTCGGCCGGCGCAACAAGATGGTCGGCATCGCCGAGCAGTACCAGTACATCCTGCGCGACGAGTCGATTCACCTGAATTTCGGCATCGACGTCATCAACCAGATCCGCCACGAGAACCCGCATCTGTGGTCGCCTGCCTTCCAGGAGGAGGTGCGCACCATGCTGCGCGACGCGGCGGCGCTGGAGGCCGCCTATGGCCGCGACACGATGCCGAGGGGTTTCCTCGGCCTCAACGCGGCGCTGTGCGAAGAGTACATGCACTTCATCGCCAACCGTCGCTGCGCCCAGCTCGGCCTCGCCCCGGTCTTCGCCGAGACGGAGAACCCGTTCCCGTGGATGTCGGAGGCGATGGACCTCAAGAAGGAAAAGAACTTCTTCGAGACCCGCGTCACCGAATACCAGTCCGGCGGCGCCCTCGCCTGGGACTGAGGCGGTGCGTGATGAAGGTGCGTGATGCCCGGCGTGGGTCCCCACCCGTCACGCGCCTGACGGCGCCCGCCACTCTCCCCGTTCCGGTGAGGCATGGGTGCGGGCTTCCCGATGAGGAGTGCGGACCGGAGAGTGTCCGCCAATGCTTCAGCTGCGTCATGCCCGGGCTCGTCCCGGGCATCCACGCGAACACCTGGGGCGCAGGAAGGGACACGGTCGGTGGGGCGCCTCGTTCTGCTCCATCCGTGTTCGCGTGGATGGCCGGATCAAGTCCGGCCATGACGCCTGGCGGGGAGGACGCCTGGTGGGGAGGACGCCTGGTGTGGTGGGGATGAGCGTGCGAACCTCCCGAAGGCGCCGCCGCCTTACCCCTCGCGCTGCGCGAGGCGGGCGATGACGCGGTCGGCCATGTTGACGCAGCGGGCGCCGTCGAAGGGGAAGATCTCCGAGAAGCCCGGCGACACCGCCGTCTCGACGAAGCGGCGGACCAGGCGCCGGGCGCGGTGGAGGCGGGTGCGCACCGTTTCCGGCAGCAGCGCCAGCCGTTCGGCGGTCTCCTCGGTGCTCAGCCCCTCCACCTCGCGCAGGATGAAGACGAGGCGGAAGCCGTCCGGCAGCGCGTCGACGGCGCTTTCCAGCACGGCGCGGATCTGGCTGCGGCCGGCCCCGGCCTCCGGCGTTTCCGCCTGCAGCGAGGGCGCGGTGGTCTCCATCAGCGTGCTTCCTTCCGGGTCGTCGAGCAAAGCGAGATCGGCGGTGGGACGGCGGCGGCGCAGGCGGCCGAGCGCCTCGTTGACGGCGATGCGCGTCAGCCAGGTCGCCAGCGATGCCTCGCCGCGGAACATCGCGGCGCTGGTGAAGGCGCGGACATAGGTCTCCTGGACGACATCCTCGGCCTCGCCGTCGTCGCGCACGATGCCGCGCGCGACGCGGAACAGCGGCCGGTTGAAGCGCTTCACCAGAAGCCGCACTGCCGCCTCGTCGCCGCGCCGGGCGAGGGCCAGCAGGTCGGCGTCGCCGAGCGCGGCGCGGGCCGTGGCGGCGGCGGAAAGCATGCTGTTCATGGCCTTGCCCCCGGCATCACCATCGGCATCACCATCGCGTGGCCGCCACCGGCGGCCGGGTGGACCGTGCCGGCGGCAAGGATCGCGGCGACCGTCGGAAAGGCGGCGAGCGCCGCCGCCGGCACGCCGCTGTCGTCCATCGCCGCCGCCGGATCGGCGCTGCCGACGATGATGCGGCCGACCATGCCGGCCGCCTCGTGCGGGCGGCAGAAATAGTCATAGACCCCCGGCTCGGTGAGGGTCACGGAGAAACTCTGGCCCGGCAGGAGATAGTCCGAATCCCACGGCGCCGCGCCGGCCGGGATGCGCCGCGCCCTGCCGCCATTGTCGGGGTGATAGGCGGTGGCGGTGTGGGCATTGCCGGCGTCGTCGTTGACCCAGCGCACCACCTGGCCCGGCTGTACCAGCACGCCGACCGGATCGAACCAGACGCGTGACCCGTTCGGCGTGCCGGCCATGGCGATGTCGAGCACCGCCTGCGCCCGGCCGAGGGTGGGCGGCAGCAGGAGGAAGGCGGCCAGGCCGCCTCCCGCCCGCAGGAGCCGGCGCCGCGTGGCGCCGTATCCTGCAAGCTCCTCCATCTTCACAGGTTCTTCCATTTCACTTGGCAAGCTCACTTGGCGACCCGCGCCTCGTCGGCGGCCGGCACGTGCCACAGCACGACATGCGCATGCGGCTGCTCGACGCCCGGATGGCCGGCGTTGAAATAGATGTCGACATGGTCGACCGGGCGGTCGCCGGTATCGAGATTGTCGAAGCTCTTGTCGGGGTTGAGGTCGGCGACCGGGATCATGAAGATCGTGCTGACCAGCTTGCCGTCATGGTCGTAGGCGAGGAACGGGCCGGCCGGCAGGGTCGCCGGATCGACATAGAGCTGGCCCATGCCGGGCAGGAAGTCGGGCAGCGTGACGAGCTTGCTGACCGGCTGGAACGGCGCGGCGGGCGGCGCCGTGCCGACATCCTGCGCAGCGGCGGGAACCAGGCTGCCGGCGAGCAGCAGCGCGGCGAGGAACGGGATCGTTTTCAAGGGTGCATCTCCAGGCAACCACCGCTATTCATGCGGTGTCGGTCATTGGATGCAGCCGGATTGCGAAACGTTCCCGGCCTTTTGCGATGGGCGTTCTGGCCGATGCGCATGCCCGATCCCACATGCAGCATGATGGCGGCGTCCCGCGGCGCCGCTCCCCGAGTTCCGGAGCGATTCCCGTGAAGACAATGCCCCGTGCCGCGCGGCGCGCCCTGGCGTCGAGTGTCCTGCCGTGGAGTATCCTGCCGTGGTGAAGAAGATCGGCTTCCTCTCCTTCGGCCACTGGACGCCGTCGCCGCAGTCGCAGACCCGCACCGCCGCCGACGCCCTGCGCCAGTCGATCGAGCTGGCCGAGGCCGTCGAGGCGCTCGGCGCCGACGGCGCCTATTTCCGCGTCCATCATTTCGCCCGCCAGCTCGGCTCGCCCTTTCCGCTGCTGGCGGCGATCGGCGCCCGCACCCGCCGCATCGAGATCGGCACGGCGGTGATCGACATGCGCTACGAGAACCCGCTCTACATGGCCGAGGATGCCGGCGCCGCCGACCTCATCGCCGGCGGGAGGCTGCAGCTCGGCATCAGCCGCGGCTCGCCCGAGCAGGTGATCGACGGCTGGCGCCATTTCGGCTACGCGCCCGGCGAGGGCGAGAGCGATGCCGACATGGCGCGCCGCCATGCCGAGGTGTTCCTGGAGGTGCTGCGCGGCGGCGGCTTCGCGCAGCCGAGCCCGCGGCCGATGTTCCCCAATCCGCCCGGCCTGCTGCGCCCGGAGCCCCATTCGGAGGGCCTTCGCCAGCGCATCTGGTGGGGCGCCGCCTCCAACGCCACCGCCGTCTGGGCGGCCGAGCGCGGCATGCACCTGCAGAGCTCGACGCTGAAGAACGACGAGAGCGGCCAGCCCTTCCACATCCAGCAGGCGGAGCAGATCCGCATCTTCCGCGACGCCTGGCAGAAGGCCGGGCATGACCGCGAGGCGCGCGTCTCGGTGAGCCGCAGCATCATCCCGCTGGTCGACGACCGCGACCGCGCCTATTTCGGCGACGGGCGCGAGGATGCCGACACGATCGGCTATATCGACGCCAGCACGCGGGCGATCTTCGGCCGCTCCTATACCGCCGAGCCGGACGTGCTGGTCGAGCGGCTGCGCCAAGACGATGCCGTCACGGCGGCCGACACGCTGCTGCTGACGGTGCCGAACCAGCTCGGCGTCGACTACAACGCCCATCTCATCGAGGCCGTCCTCACCCATGTCGCGCCGGCCCTCGGCTGGCGATGAGGCGGGTCAGGGGCGGCGGTCGAGCATGTCGCGGATGCGGCCGGCGAGCTGCGCCTGGGTGACCGGCTTCTCGACAAGGTCGATGCCGTCGTCGAGGCGGCCGTCATGGATGATGGCGTTGCGCGAATAGCCGGTCATGTAGAGGACGCGCAGGTCCGGCCGCAGCCGCCGCGCCTCCTGCGCCAGCTCGCGGCCGTTGAGGCCGGGCATGACGACGTCGGTGAGGAGGAGATCGATGCGCGTCTCCGGCTGGCGCAGCAGCGTCAGCGCCTGGCCGGCGGCCGGCGCCGCCAGGACGCGGTAATGCAGCTCCTCCAGCACCGCCACGAGATAGCTGCGCACGTCCTCGTCGTCCTCGACGAGCAGGATCGTCTCGTCGTTTTCGGCCCGGCCGGGCGGCTCGTCCGGCACGTCCTCGACCGGCGTCTCCTCGCCGAGGAAGCGCGGGAAATAGAGCCGCACCGTCGTGCCGCGGCCGATCTCGCTATAGACATTGACGTGGCCGCCGGACTGCTTGACGAAGCCGTAGACCTGGCTGAGGCCGAGCCCGGTGCCGTGGCCGGCCTCCTTGGTGGTGAAGAAGGGCTCGAACACCCGCGCCACGGTTTCCGGCGTCATGCCGCTGCCGGTATCGGTCACCGCCAGCGCCACATACTGGCCGGCGGTCACCTCCGGATGCTTGCGGGCATAGGCGGCGTCGAGGAAGGTGTTCGACACCTCGACCGTCAGCTTGCCGCCCTCCGGCATGGCGTCGCGGGCATTGACGGCGAGGTTGATCAGCGTCGTCTCCAGCTGGTTCTCGTCGACCTCGATCAGCCACAGCCCGCCGGCGCCCACCACCTCGATGCCGATGCGCTCGCCGATCGCCCGCTGGAAGAAGTCGGCGATGTTGCGCAGGAAGCGGTTGAGGTCGAGCGGCTTCGGCTTCAGCGCCTGGCGCCGCGAGAAGGCGAGGAGCCGCGTCGTCAGCGCCGCGGCGCGCTGGGCGCCGTGCACGGCATTGGCGAGGCTGCGGTCGAGATTGGCGGTGTCGCCGCCGAGCCGGCCGGCGTGGCGCTGGGCGATCTCCAGATTGCCGAGGACGATCATCAGCAGGTTGTTGAAGTCGTGCGCGATGCCGCCGGTGAGCTGGCCGATCGCCTCCATCTTCTGCGCCGCGACGAGCTGCGCCTGGGTCTCGCGCAGGCGTTCCTCGGCCTCGCGCCGCTCGCTGATGTCGCGCGTCACCTTGGCGAAGCCGATGACCCTGCCGGTCTCGTCGCGGATGGCGTCGAGCACGGCCAGCGCCCAGAAGCGCGTCCCGTCCTTGCGCACCCGCCAGCCTTCCAGCTCGAAGCGGCCGGTGGCGGCGGCCTCGGCCAGCGCCCGCTCCGGCACGCCGGCCGCCCGGTCCTCGTCGGTGAAGAAGGTGGCGTAGGAGCGGCCGATGATCTCGTCCGCCTCGTAGCCCTTGAGCCGCCGCGCCCCGGCATTCCAGCTGACGATGCGGCCATTGGTGGCGATGGTGTAGATGGCGTAGTCGACGACGGCGTCGATCAGCAGCCGCAGACGGCTCTCCTCGGCCAGCACGCTGAAGGGATCGGTTTCGTCCGGCACCGCCGTCTGTCGCTTTCCTGCCGGCTGCCGCGGGCGGCTCGTCCCCCGGCGGCCATTGTCGTTGCAAAGGGTTAGCGGGGAGAACCCCTGCGAGGCAAGCGCTGCGGCAGCAAGCGCCGCGCCGGCACGGCTTCGGAGAATAGTTTTTTCCGCGCTTTGCGCAGTTTGGAACCGCCCGCTTCGCCGCAGCGGCCGGAAGCTCCTAAACCTAGGGACGTCGCCGACGTTGCCCGGCCGGGCGACGGCGGATTTTCGTGCCGATGGGAATGGCCTTGTCCAACGTGCGTCGCAAGCTCGATGTCTTTCCTGCCTTCCACCGTGTCGAGGGCCGGCGCGTGCTTGTCGTCGGCGGCGGCGAGGAGGCGGCGGCGAAGGTGCGGCTGCTGGCCGAGACCAGCGCCCGCATCGTGCTGATCGCCCCGGCGATCGACAAAGAAACCGGCGCCGACCTGATCGCCGCCTGCGGCCAGTGGCTGCCGCGCGAGGTCCAGCCCGGCGATTTCGAGGATGCGGCGCTCGCCTTCGTCGCCACCGAGGACGCGGCCGAGGACGCCCGCATCGCCGGCCTGGCGCGGGCCGCCGGCGTGCCGGTCAATGTCGTCGACCGGCCGCAGCTCTGCGATTTCTATACGCCGGCGCTGGTCAACCGGGCGCCGCTGGCGGTGGCGATCTCCACCGCCGGCGTGGCGCCGGTGCTGGCGCGGCATGTGCGGGCGCGCATCGAGGGGCTGCTGGCGCCGGCCTTCGGCGAGCTTGCCGGCCTTGCCGATCGCCTGCGCCGGGCCGTCACCGGGCGCCTCGCCACCAGCGCCGCCCGGCGGCGCTACTGGGCCGGCTTCTTCTCCGGCCGCGTCGCCGAGAAGGTCTTTGCCGGCGATCTCGACGGCGCCGAGGCGGCGGCGCGCGCCGCGCTTGCCGCCGATGCGGCGGGCGCCGGGCATGTGTCGCTGGTCGGCGCCGGGCCGGGCGCCGAGGATCTCCTGACGCTGCGCGCCCAGCGCCTCCTGCAGGAGGCCGACGTCATCGTCTACGACCGGCTGGTGCCGGAGGCGGTGGTGGCGATGGGCCGCCGCGACGCGGCGCGTATCTATGTCGGCAAGGCCAAGGGCGACCATTCCATGCCGCAGCACGAGATCAATGCCCTCCTGGTGCGCGAGGCGGCCGCCGGCCGGCGCGTCGTGCGGCTGAAGTCGGGCGATCCGCTGATCTTCGGCCGCGCCGGCGAGGAGATGGCGACGCTGCGGGAGGCCGGCATTTCCTTCGACGTCGTGCCGGGCATCACCGCCGCCTTCGCCGCCGCGGCGCAGGCCGAGATCCCGCTGACGCTGCGCGGCGTCGCCGGCGCGCTTGTCTTCGCCAGCGGTCACGATGCCGACGGCGAGACGCTGCCCGACTGGGGCGGCGTGGCGCTCGCCGGCGCCACGGTCGCCGTCTATATGGGCCTCACCGTCGCCGGCAAGGTGGCGGCGCGGCTGATGGAAGCCGGCCTTGCCGCCGCGACGCCGGTGGCGATCATCGACAATGCCTCGCGGCCGGACAGCCGCGCCTTCACCGGCCGCCTCGACGAGCTCGGCCGCCTGGCGCAGCACCGCGGCATCCGCGGCCCGGTGCTGATCCTCATCGGCGACGTCGTCGCTCATGGCGCGCTGGCGATCGCCGCGGCGTCACTGGCGGAGGTGGCGTGATGGATTTCGGGGAAGCCGTAGGGTGGGCAAGGCGCGCAGCGCTTTGCCCACGCGGCCATGCGACGGGGGTGGGTTGTCCGCGTGGGCAAACGCCTCCGGCGCTTGCCCACCCTACGCAGAGGAGGAACTGACCCATGTTCCGCGCCGCTTCCGACGGACCGCGCAAGGTCGTCACCGGCAACCGGCTCGGTGACGGCCGGGTCGTCTTCCTGACCATCGACGGCGACTGGTCGCCCGACATCGCCGCGGCGCGCGTCCTCGACGGCGCCGCCGAGGTCAAGGAGGCCGAGGCCTATGCGCAGGCCCAGCACGATGCCCGCATCGTGGTGGAGCCTTACGTCATCGACGTGGAAGTGACGGACGGCACGGCGCGGCCGACGCGGCTGCGCGAGCGCATCCGCGCCGCCGGGCCGACAGTCGATTACGGCGACAGGGAACTGACGAAGCGGCTGGCGGCGCGCTGAGGGACGATCGATGTACCGGTATGACGAGTTCGACCATGACTTCGTGAACGACCGCGTGGCGCAGTTCCGCGACCAGGTGGCGCGGCGCCTTGCCGGCGACATCACCGAGGAGCAGTTCAAGCCGCTCAGGCTGCAGAACGGCGTCTACCTGCAGCTGCACGCCTATATGCTGCGCGTCGCCATTCCCTATGGCACGCTGAGCCCGGCGCAGATGCGCATGCTGGCGCATATCGCCCGCAAGTACGACCGCAATTACGGCCATTTCACCACGCGCCAGAACATCCAGTACAACTGGCCGGCGCTGAAGGACGTGCCCGACATCCTGGCCGATCTCGCCACCGTCGAGATGCACGCCATCCAGACCTCGGGCAACTGCATCCGCAACGTCACCGCCGACCATTATGCCGGCGCGGCGGCGGACGAGATCCTCGACCCGCGGCCCTATGCGGAAATCCTGCGCCAGTGGTCGTCGCTGCATCCGGAATTCGTCTTCCTGCCGCGCAAGTTCAAGATCGCCGTCACCGGTGCCGAGCGCGACCGCGCCGCCGTGCAGGTGCACGATATCGGCGTCCATGCGCGGCGCGGCCCGGACGGCAAGGTTGGCTTCTCGGTCTATGTCGGCGGCGGCCTCGGGCGCACGCCGATGATCGGCCACCGCATCCGCGACTTCCTGCCGGAGGAGGACCTGCTCTCCTACATGGAGGCGATCCTGCGCGTGTATAATCTGGAAGGCCGGCGCGACAACAAGTTCAAGGCGCGCATCAAGATCCTCGTCCACGAGACCGGCGTCGAGGAGATCACCCGCCAGGTCGAGGCCGAGTTCGAGCGCATCCGCGGCGGCGCCCTGATGCTGCCGGAGGAGGAAATCCGCCGCATCGAGGCCTATTTCGCGCTGCCGCAGATGGCCGAGCGGCCGGCCCGCAGCCCGGCGCTGGAGGCGGCGCGGGCGCAGGACGGCGCCCTCGACGCCTGGGTGGCGCAGAACACCGTGCCGCACAAGCGCCCCGGCTATGCCCTGGCGACGATCTCGCTGAAGCCGATCGGCGGCACGCCGGGCGACGCCACGTCGGAGCAGATGGAGATCATCGCCGACCTTGCCGAGCGCTTCAGCCATGGCGAGATCCGTGTCAGCCACGAGCAGAACCTGGTGCTGCCGCATGTGGCGCTCGACGACCTGCCGCAGGTCCACGCCGTCCTTGCCGCCAACGGCCTTGCCACCGCCAATGCCGGCCTCGTCACCGACATCATCGCCTGCCCGGGGCTCGACTATTGCTCGCTCGCCAATGCCCGCTCCATCCCGGTGGCGCAGCGCATCTCCGAGCGCTTCGGCGATCTGGGCCGGCAGCGCCAGATCGGCGAGCTGAAGATCAAGATCTCCGGCTGCATCAATGCCTGCGGCCACCACCATGTCGGCCATATCGGCATTCTCGGCGTCGAGAAGAAAGGCGAGGAGTTCTACCAGATCACCCTCGGCGGCTCGGCGGACGAGCATACCTCGGTGGGCGAGATCGTCGGCGCCGGCTTCTCCACCGACGGCATCGTCGATGCGGTGGAGACGATCGTCGACACCTATCTCAGACAGCGAACCTCGCCCGACGAGACCTTCCTCGCCGCCTATCGCCGCCTCGGCGGCACCCCGTTCAAGGAGGCGCTCTATGGCGATGCTTGAGGTGGCGCCTGCCGCGGCGGCCCGCCTGAGGGCCGCGGCGGGCACGCATGAGGAAGCGCAGGAGCTCAATGCCCGCTACGGGCATCTCGGCGCCCACGCGCTGATCGAGCGGGCGGTGGACGAGCTGTGGCCCGGCCGCATCGCCCTGGTGTCGAGCTTCGGGGCGGAATCGGCGGTGCTGCTCGGCCTCGTCGCCGAGGTCAGTCCGTCGGTGCCGGTGCTGTTCATCGACACCGGCCGGCTGTTCCCCGAGACGCTCGACTACCGCAGCCGCCTCACCGAGCATCTCGGCCTTGCCGATGTGCGCACCATCGGCCCGGACCCGGACCGCCTCGCCGCCCTCGACCCGCTGAAGGCGCTGTGGATGACCGACCCGGACCTGTGCTGCCGTATCCGCAAGACCGAGCCGCTGGCCCGGGCGCTTTCCGGCTTCGACGCCTGGTTCACCGGCCGCAAGCGCTTCCAGACCCGCACCCGCGCCGGCATTCCGCTGTTCGAAGCCGATGCCGGCCGCATCAAGGTCAACCCGCTCGCCGCCTGGTCGGCCGCCGAGCTGGCGGCCTATGCCGCCGACCACGACCTGCCGGTGCATCCGCTGGTGTCGAAGGGCTATCCGTCGATCGGCTGCGTCCCTTGCACCGACCGCGTCGCCGAGGGCGAGGACCAGCGCGCCGGACGATGGCGCGGCCAGGAAAAGACCGAATGCGGCATCCATCTCGGGCTGGAGTCGGACGGCAGCGGGATTTGACGGGCGCGCGTCACGCCCGGCGTGGGTCCCCACCCGTCACGCGCCTACGGCGCGCGCCACCCCCCGGATCAAGTCCGGGGGCAGGCTCTCCCCGTTCCGGTGAGGGATGAGTGCGGACTTCCCGATGTGAACGCGGTTCCCGCAGAAAGGGGCGTTCATCCCTCACCCGAAGGGGGAGGGTGGCCCCGCCGTGAGGCGGGGTCGGGTGGGGAGCGCCGGCGGGAGGCTCGCATGGCGCTCCGCAAGCCATCGCCCCTATCGCTGCGGCGCGTAAGCCCCTATGACACCGTCGCCCGGACACGGACTGGAACCTCTGCCGATGCCTCTCTGGAAAGACAAGCAGTTCGTCGATGACGCCTTTCAGGTGGTGGCGGATGAGGCGCCGTTGCCGGAGACCGGGGCGATCGTCAGCCTGAAGCGCTGGCGCGAGGAGCGCGCCGTGCTGGAGGGGCGCAATGCGCCGCTCGGCATCCTGCTGCCGCCCGACGCCGAATGGGACGACATCGTCGCCGACCTGCCGCGCTTTCCGGTGGTGGCGGTGGCGATCCCCAAGCTGTTCGACGGGCGCGCCTTTTCCATCGCCCGGCTGCTGCGCCAGCGCGACGGCTACAAGGGCGAGATCCGCGCCGTCGGCACCTTCACCGTCGACCAGATGCCGCTGATGCGGCGCGTCGGCATCGACGCCTTCCAGGTCGAGGACGAGCTGACCCGGCACCAGCTGGAACGCGGCGTCTGGCCGGAAGTGAAGGAATATTACCAGCCGATCGACGGCGGCCGCGAAGTGCCGGCCGGCACCCGCCCCTGGGCGCGCAAGGGAGCCTGATCCCGGGCGCCTGACCTTCGCGAAACCGCCGGCCGTCAGCCGACGCGGCCGAAGAACCAGCCCTTGGGCGGCACGCGGATGGTGCGGCCGTCCTCGGCGACCGAGGCGCCCGGCGCGCCGCCGCCCTCCAGCGGCTCCACCGTCTCGCCCGGCCACAGGCCGAACCATTCCTCGTCCGGACCGAAATTGAACACGCAGACGAGGCGCTCGGCCTCGTCCTCGCGGATGATGGCGAGGAGATGCGGGGCGCAGTCGCGGAAATGCAGCGCGCCCTTGACGAGCGCCGGATGGGCGCGGCGCAGCGCCAGCAGGCGCCGGTAATGCGCCAGGATCGACCCCTCGTCGCGGCTCTGGACGCCGGCGGCGCGCTGCAGGTGGTTGTCGGCCACCGGCAGCCACGGCTTCACCGGCGAGAAGCCGCCATGCAGCGATTCGGCCTCCCACACCATCGGCGTGCGCGAGCCGTCGCGGCCCTTGAACACTGGCCACAGGCGGATGCCGTAGGGATCGACGAGGTCCTCGAAGCGCAGCTCCGCCTCGGTGAGGCCGAGCTCCTCGCCCTGGTAGAGGCAGACCGAGCCGCGCAGCGCCGACAGCACCGCCGCGGCGAGGCGGGCGATCGTGTCGGTGTCGCCCGACTGCGCCCAGCGCGTCGCATGGCGCGCCACGTCGTGATTGGAGAAGGCCCAGCACGGCCAGCCGTCGCCGCCCATGGCGTCGAACGCCTCGAGCCGGCGGCGGACATAGTCGCGGTCGAAGACCGGGCCGAGGAAGTCGAAGGTGTAGCACATGTGCAGCTTGTCGCCGCCCGAGGTGTACTGCGCCATCAGCTCCAGCGAGCGGGCATGGTCGCCGACCTCGCCCAGCGTCGTGGTGCCGGGATAGCGCTCGCACAGGGCGCGGATGCGCTGCAGGAAGGCGAGGTTCTCCGGCCGGCTCTTGTCGTAGAGATGGTCCTGGAAATTGTAAGGGTTGATGTCCGGCATGCGGCCGTAGATGCGCTCGGCCACCGGCGGATTGTCTTCCAGGCCCGCCGAGTGGAAGTAGAAATTGACCGTGTCGAGGCGGAAGCCGTCGACGCCGCGGTCGAGCCAGAAGGCCATCTCGGCGAGGATGGCGTCCTGCACCTCCGGATTGTGGAAGTTGAGGTCCGGCTGCTCGGGCAGGAAATTGTGCAGGTAGTACTGGCAGCGGCTGGTGTCCCAGGTCCAGGCCGGGCCGCTGAACACCGACAGCCAGTTGTTGGGCGGCGAGCCGTCCGGCCTTGCGTCGGCCCAGACATACCAGTCCGACTTCGCCTTGTGGCGGCCGGAGCGGCTCTCGAGGAACCACGGATGGCGGTCGGAGGTGTGGTTGAGCACCTGGTCGATGATCACCCTGAGGCCGAGCCGGTGCGCCTCGGCGATGAGGCGGTCGAAATCGGCCAGCGTGCCGAAGATCGGATCGACGGCGCGGTAGTCGGAGACGTCGTAGCCGAAATCCTTCATCGGCGAGGCGAAGAAGGGCGAGATCCAGATCGCGTCGACGCCGAGATCGGCGAGATAGGGGAGGCGGCTGGTGATGCCGGGCAGGTCGCCGATGCCGTTATTGTCGCTGTCCTGGAAGGAGCGCGGATAGACCTGGTAGATCACCGCGCCGCGCCACCAGTCGGCATCGAGGGGCCGGGCCGCGGTCACGGCGCTGCGCGAAACAGTCTCGGTCATGAATCTTCCGTCCGATGCGCGGCGCCGGCCGGCGGCGCCATCCGGTCAGGACGCCAAGCGCCGCCGGTCCTGTCAAGGCGCGTGCAGCGCACAATTGCCGCATCCCTGTCACGTGCGGTGAGTTTCGTGTGAGGGTGGCGCAGAAGGCACCCCCGCTGCCGCCTCTTGCCTCTCCCATAGGGAGAGGTCGGGAGCCTTGGTGAGCGCAGCGAACCTAGGCGGACGGGTGAGGGGTTCGGCCCGCGGAAATCCTGCCCCAGCGCCGCAATCGCGTGTCACAGGCGGTAACCCTCACCCGGAAACGCTCCGCGTTTCCGACCTCTCCCGTGGGGAGAGGTAAGGGCGCCGCCTCAACGCCACATCAAGCTTACACCGGAATCTATGGCAGTAGCTCAAAAAGCAAAAGGGGCGGCCCGGGAGCCGCCCCTTCCTCATTTCGCCTCCGGTCTTCGCGTCAGAGCGAGAAGACGTAGAGCATCGAGCCTTCGCGCATGGTGTCGAGCTCGGGATAGCTCTCCGGGCTCGCCGGGCCGCCGGCCATGATGGCGATATATTCCTTGCCGTCGACGGCATAGGCGATCGGGGGGGCCTTCAGCGAGATGCCCGTCGGGAAGGACCAGACTTCCTCCAGCGTCTCGTCGTTATAGGCGGTGACGCGGCCGTCGAGATTGCCGGTGAAGATCAGCCCGCCCGAGGTCGCCAGCACGCCGGCGAGGTTGTGATAGGCGATGCTGTTCTTCGCCGTGACCTGGCCGGTGGTGACATCGACCGCCGTCAGGATGCCAGGGGCGACGGTGTTGCGGCTGGTGCCGCCGAGGAAGAACACGTTGTAGCCCTTCGGGTTGCCGCCGCCGGCGACCGGCTCCTCGGGCACCGCCTTGATAGTCGAGCAGGCATCCGAGCCGGCGATGTAGGTCAGGTGCTTGTCGGGATTATAGGCCGGCGGCTGCCAGCGCACGCCGCCCGCCTGCGACGGGCAGACGTCGATCTCCGGATTGTCGGCGCGCCGCTGGCGCGTCGCCGGGACATAGGTCTGGATGTCGAGATTGGGGTCGTATTCGACCGGCTTGCCGGTCTTCGGATCGATGCCGGCCGTCCAGGTCACCGACGACACCCACTGCGCCGCGGTCAGGAACTGACCGTTGGTGCGGTCGAGCTGATAGAAGAAGCCGTTGCGGCCGAAATGGCCGACGACCTTGCGGTTCTCGCCATTGACGTCGGCATCGTAGAGGAAGTGGATGCCGATCTCGTCATAGTCCCACGAGTCGTTCGGCGTGTACTGGAAGTACCACTTCATCGAGCCGTCATCGATGTTCCAGGCGACGGCGGCGTTGGTGAAGAGGTTGTCGCCCGGCCGGAACTCCGGGTCGTACATCGGCACCGGGTTGGCGGTGCCCCAGATCGTCACCTTCTGCTCGGGATCGTAGGCGCCGGTCGCCCACAGGGCGCCGCCGCCGGTATGCCAGGCGTTGTGGTCGTCCTTCCAGGTCTCCGAGCCCGGCTCGCCCGGCGCCGGCACGGTGTAGCTGCGCCAGAGCTCCTCGCCGGTCTCCGCATCGAGCGCCGCGAGATAGCCGCGCGTTCCCCAGTCGCCCTTCGACTGGCCGACGAGGATCTTGCCTTCAACGGCAAGCGGCGCCGCCGAGAAGCCCTCCGAATCGTCCCACTGCCAGTCTTCCTCCTGGCCGGCGACGCGGACGTCCCAGACGATCTCGCCGGTCTCCGCATCGGTGGCGATGGCGCGGCCGTCGACGAGGTTGGAGTAGATCTTGTTGCCGAAGGCGGCGATGCCGCGCGTCGCATTGAGGCCGCCGCCGATGTCCTTCGGCATCGCCGGGTCGGTGACCCAGACGATGTTGGCGAAGCCCTTGGTGACGTCGACCTTGTAGAGGATGCCCCAGACATCCATCAGGTACATCATGCCGTCGATGACCAGCGGCGGGCCTTCGAGGTTGGCCACGTTGGTGCCCTGCAGGCCGGTGGGGATCGGCATGGTGAAGGCGACCCTGAGGTCCTTGATGGTGTCGCGGTTGATCTGGTCGAGCCGCGAGTAGCGATGGGCGGAGAAATTGCCCAGCGAGGTCAGCCAGTTCTGCGGCTCGCTGTCGGCATTCTCGAGGCGCTGCTCCGTCACGTCCGATGCCAGCGCCGGGATGGCTGCGGCGCCCGCCAGCAAAGCAGCCGCCAGGGCGCTGCGCAGGCCGATGCCCGAGACAAGGCCACGAGATCCGGGCAATGCAGTGTGCATTTTCGTCCTCCTGAATTGTTCTGGTTTTTTCCCGGATCCCTCCCCGATTCCGGGCGCGCGAAAACTATCGCGGTCCATATTGTAAGGGTCAACATCTGTCCGGATAACTGTCCATATAGTCAGTCGGAAGGAGCGCGGCGGCGGATCTTTCCTGTCTTTTCGCCTGTTGAGACACCGGCGGGGCGCTGTTACGGTCCGCCGCAAAAATCAGCCATCAGAGCATGAACAGGAGGAAACCCGCATGCCCCTCGCCGTCTCCCGCCGCCTCGCCGCAGGCCGTTCGCTTCTTCTGGCCGGGCTGCTCGCCCTCGCGCTGCCGGTCGCCGGCGCGCCCTTCGCCGGCGGTCTCGTTCCAGGCGCCGTCGCCCAGGATGCGGCGGCGCAGGATGTCGATCCGGCGATGCTGGAGCTGGGCAAGCGTATCTGGAAGGAAAAGGTGCGCTGCAACGAATGCCACGGCTGGTCGGGCAACGGCGTGCCGGACGACGGCCGCCAGCCGGTGGGCGCCAACCTGCGCGCCACGCAGCTCAGCGAGGCGGAGATCCGCGAGGTTGTGCAGTGCGGCCGGCCGGGCACCGAGATGCCGTGGTTCGACGCCCGCGCCTACAAGGACGACCGCTGCTACGGCGTCACCGCCGACGATCTCGGCGACCAGGTGCCGCCCGGCTTCGGCGTGACGCTGATCAAGCGCGAGCTCGACGCCGTCGCCGCCTATGTGGCGCACAACATCAAGGGCCGCGGCGAGGTGACGACGGCCGAATGCAACGAGTATTACGGCGAAGGCAACCAGGCCTGCGCCCGCTTCGGCTTCACCGACGACAATGCGCCGGCAGCCCCGGCAGCGCCCGCCGCCCCGGCCGACCAGGCGCACTAGGGGGCGCTTCGCGAAGGGAGCGCGCGCGACCGCCGACCCTCGGGGGCTGCCTCTCAGGCGAGGCTGGCCCAGATGCTGGCCGGCAGCAGGGCGAGGCCGGCGGCGGCGATGGCGAGCGCCAGCGGCAGGCCGGTTGGCTCGGCGAGGGCGGGCGCGCCGGCGGGGCGGCGGCGGAGAAGGGTCGCCAGCGCCAGGGCGCCGCTTGCCAGCAGGAGCAGCAGCAGGAAGGCCGGCAGCGCCGGCCAGCCGAGCCACAGCGCCGTGGCGGCCGCCAGCTTGGCGTCGCCGGCGCCGATGATGCCGGCGGCGAAGAGGAGGAAGCCGCCGGCCAGCATCGCCGCACCGGCCGCGCCGTGCAGCGCCAGGGCGGCCGGCGTCAGGCCAGCGAGCGGCACCAGCAGCGCGAAGGCGGCGACGAGCGCCAGCACCAGTCCGTTGGGGATCGTCCGCCGGCGCAGGTCGGAGAGCGCCGCCGCGGCAAGGCCGAGCGGCAGCAGGACGAGGCCGGCGGCGGCCGCCATCATGCCGGGCAGGCCCGGCGCGGCAGGGCGTCGCGCGCCTCAGCCGCCATGGTCGGCCGACGCCTCGACCTGCAGCGTGCCGAGATTGACGAACATGGTGTTGAGGTTGCTGCCGAGAATGGCCGCCCCGGCGAGGATGGCGGCGCCGATGAGGCAGGCGAGAAGCCCGTATTCGACGGCGGCGGACCCGGATTCGTTCCGCAGGAAGCGCGCGAGGAGGGTTTTCATGGGCGAAGCTCCTGACCCCTTTTGTCTGACAACTCCGGTTCCGTTGCCTGCCGCCCTGTTCTGGTTATTGGCGGCCGGAACCGGGATCGACGCTAGGGGCCAAGACACTGAATAATAGTTAAGCCCAAAACGTGTAGAATTTTATCTAATTACCAAGCCTTAACCAAGACGGCGGCGCTGCGGCGGCCGGTAAAGCGCAAATGGCGGAATTCAGCGCTTCGCCGTGCCCATTTGATTTACATTTTGCTAAAGCTGCACTTACCAAGCGTTCACGCTATCGGAAAAAGACCGGCAGCCGCATCGCGCCTGCGGCGAGGCATGCATGCGTCCGCCGGCGCGGTCCGTCGGGCGCCGCCAGGAGCGTGCCTTAGCCGGCGCCGATGGATTTACCCAAGTATACATACCATAAGTCTGGCGAATGACTACGGCGTTGACCGCGATGTTCTCTGCCGCGATAGTCTTTCCGCACCGGCGGGCGGGGAGTCGCCGTGTGCAAACCAAAAGAAATTCGACGGAGGACCGGAAATGAAACCTGAAAAGACAGCCGCTCGCGGCGGCGGGATTGCGGCTGCGCTGCTTGCCGGCGTCATAGCCATGCCTGCCTTCGCCAGCGACGTGACGCAGGAGCGCCTCGAGAATGCCGACAGCGAGCCGCAGAACTGGCTGACCTCGCTGGGCAATTTCTCCGCCCATCGCTACTCGCGGCTCGACCAGATCAACCGCGACACCATCAAGGACCTCAGGGTCGCCTTCACCATGCCGATCCCCACCGGCCTGCAGGGCACCAACGTGGCCAACCTCGAAGGCCCGCCGCTGGTCATCGACGGCATGATGTACCTGATGGATGTCTGGGGCATCCTCTACAAGGTCGACGTCACCAAGGGCTTCGCCAACATCGTCTGGGTCACCGACCCGGCGATGCCGAAGGACATCGGCGGCGGCCTCAATGCGACGCGCGGCATCGCCGCCTTCGGCAACAAGATCTACTCCAACCTCGTCGACGGCCGCGCCATCGCCACCGATGCGGAGACCGGCGAGATCGTCTGGGACGTCCGCGTCGCCGGCCAGGAGGAAGACTGGCAGTGGGACGATTCGGAAGGCTTCTCGGCAGCGCCACTGGCCGCCGAAGGGCTGATCCTCGTCGGCCAGTCGAAGGGCGACTGGGGGACGCGCGGCTATCTCGCGGCGCTCGACGCTGAGACCGGCGAGGAGAAGTGGCGCAGCTATACCGTGCCGGCGCCGGGCGAGCCGGGCTCGGAGACCTGGAAGGACGATCACAACGCCTGGCACACCGGCGGCGGCGCCCTGTGGACCACCGGCGCTTACGACCCGGAACAGCGCGTCACCATCTGGGGCACGGCCAATCCGGTGCCGATGTACGACCCGGAGTTCCGGCCGGGCGACAACCTCTTCACCAACTCGGCCGTCGCCTGGAACATCGATGACGGCTCGATGAAGTGGTACTTCCAGTACACGCCCAACGAGTCATGGGACTATGACGAGAACGGCGTGCATGTTCTCTACGACGCCGAGATCGACGGCCAGACGCGCAAGGTCGTCGGGCATTTCGGCCGCAACGGCTTCTTCTACCAGCTCGACCGCACCAACGGCGCCTTCATCAATGCCGCGCAGTGGGTGTCGTCGGTGACCTGGACGGCCGGCATCGATCCGAAGACCGGCAAGCCGGTCGAATACGACCCCAATCTCGACATCCAGACCTATGTCCCGGCGACGCGCCAGCGGCGCGCCGACAATCCGGAGATCGACGTCTGCCCGTCGCAGGCGGGCGGCGTGCGCTGGCAGCCGCCGGCCTATAATCCCGACAAGCACCTGACCTACATCGCCGGCTCGGATGCCTGCTCGACTATCAAGGCGGTGCCCGAGGAGCCGGTCGCCGGCGGCGGCAACCCGAAGGGCTACAACGTGTTCTTCCTCGGCGGCACCAGCCGCAACACGGTTGCCCCGGGCATGCTGACGGCGATCAACACCACCACCGGCCAGGTGGCGGCGAAGAACAACATCGCCTACCACAACCTCGCCGGCGTGCTGTCGACGGCGGGCGGGCTGATCTTCTCCGGCGAGCTCGACGGCCGCGTCACGGCCTATAACGACGAGACGCTGGAGGAGGTGTGGTCCTTCCCGACGGGCATCTCGCTGAAGGCCCCGCCGATGAGCTATTCCATCGACGGCAAGCAGTACATCGCCATCATGGCCGGCGGCGCCGCCAGCCCCTACGACTATCCCGAGCTCGACACGATGCGCGAAGGCTCGATGCTCTACGTCTTCTCGCTCTGACGAAAACCGGAGATGGAATGAGGAAGGGGCGGCTCCCGGGCCGCCCCTTTCTGTTGAGCTGCGTCATGCCCGGGCGAAGACCCGGGCATCCACGCGAACACCGTGGATGCCTGGAAGGGCGCCGCGCGGCTGCGTTTCGTTCTGCGCCATCCGTGTTCGCGTGGGTGGCCGGATCAAGTCCGGCCATGACGCCCTGTGGGGTGGCGACGGGAGTGCGAACCTTGCGATGGCGTCCGCGACCGTCATGCGCCTGCGGCGCGCGCCACCCTCCCCCTGCGGGTGTGTATGGACCGGGGACATG
>CAZAAW010000017.1:0-52223 GCA_964483325.1 uncultured Hyphomicrobiales bacterium | reverse complement strand
CAGCCAATTCTCCTTGCATCTTCAATAGTCTACCGGCGAGACCTCATCCTCGTTGGCGCCGGCGCATGAGCGCGGCAGAAAGCGCCGCGAGGTCTCCGCGCGTCTAGAGATAAGGCGATGCCAGCCAGACGATGCGGTTGCGCAGGCGGATCAGGAACGGCCGCGACGCCAGCGTTGCCATGGTTTCCGGCACGGCATGCTCAAGCTGGTGGTCGATGCGCCGGCGGATGTCGGCGGCCAGCGCGCGGTCGATGATCTCGACATCGAGCTCGAAATTGAGGCGCATGGAGCGCGGGTCGAAATTGGACGAGCCGACCAGCGCCCAGGCGCCGTCCACCACCATCAGCTTGGCATGATCGAACGGCCCGCTGGAGCGCCAGACGCGGCAGCCATGGCGGATGACCTGGTCGAGCTGGGCGGTCATGCCCCAGTCGACGAGGCGGAGATTGTTCGCCGCCGGAATGATGATGTCGACCGCGACGCCGCGCCGGGCGGCGACGGTGAAGGCGCCGACAAGCTGGCGGTCGGGCAGGAAATAGGGCGAGCAGATGGCGATGCTCTCCTGCGCCACCGCCAGCGCGCCCATGATCAGGCCGTGCGTGCTGCCGATATTGCTGTCGGGGCCGGACTGCACCACACGCGCCAGGACTTCGCTGTCGGTCGGATGCGCATGCGGCGCCCAGGTGCCGCTGCCGCCCAGGCGCTCGCCGCTGACGAAGTGCCAGTCCTGCGTGAACACCGAAAAGAGCTGGCCGACGATCGGCCCCTCGGCGCGGAAATGGACGTCGCGGGCGGCGCGGTCGCCCATCAGCGTGCCGGCAAAGCCCTCGCGGATGTTCATGCCGCCGGTGAAGGCGATGCGCCCGTCGATGATCGCCACTTTGCGGTGCGTGCGCAGGTTGGCGTAAGGCAGGCGGAGGCCGAGGATCCTGTTGAGGAAGAGGCCGACCGTTACGCCGCCCTGGCGCAGATAGCGGGCGATCGACGGCCGTGAGTAGCGCAGGCCGATGCCGTCGATGATCACCCTGACCTCGACGCCGCGCTGCACGGCGGCGATCAGCGCATCGGCGATGCGCAGCCCGACGCGGTCGCGATCGAAGATGTAGGTCTCGAGCGCTACCGAGCGCTCGGCGCCGTTTATCGCCTCCTCGAGCGCCGGGTAGAATTCGTCGCCGCCGTCCAGCAGCGTCACCCTGTTGCGGTCGGAAAGCGGAAAGCGGGAGATCTCGTCGCCCAGCCGCCGCAGCGACTGGAACTGGGGGCCGCCGACCTCGACGACGCGGCTCTGCAGCAGGTCCTCCGCAAGGCTGGCGCCGGCATCGCCGCTGCGGCGCTTGCGCCGCTGGACCGCCGTGCGGCGGATGCGGTTGATCCCCGCCACGGCATAAAGGAGCGGCCCCAGGAACGGCGACAGCAGCGCGACGCCCGCCCAGCCGATCGCCGCGCGGACATCGTCCTTGGTCATGGCGGCATGAACGGCCGCAATCACGCCCAGGCTGACCGAGACGACCGACAGGACTGCGGGCAGCCAGTAGTCGGCAAACTGCATGTGTCCCCCTGCGGAACCGTCAAAGCGCCCTATATGGGGCTTTCCCGGGCGGGCTCCAGCGTCACTGCCGCAGCTGCGGAAGGTCGGCGAAGTACTCCAGCGCCTCCGGATTGGCGAGAGCCTCGCGGTTCCGCACCGGCCGGCCATGCACCATCTCGCGGACCGCCAGCTCGACGATCTTGCCCGACTTGGTGCGCGGGATGTCGGGCACGACGACGATGCGCGCCGGCACATGGCGCGGGCTGGCGCCGCTGCGGACGCGGCTGCGGATGCGGGTTTCGAGGGCCTCGTCCAGCGCCGCGCCTTCCCGCAGCCGGACGAACAGGACGATACGGACGTCGTTGTCCCATTCCTGGCCGATGGCGAGCGCCTCGATCACCTCGGGGATCTGCTCCACCTGGCCGTAGATCTCAGCCGTGCCGATGCGCACGCCGCCAGGATTGAGCGTCGCGTCGGAGCGGCCGTGGATGATGATCCCGCCATGGGAGGTCCATTCGGCGAAATCGCCATGGCACCAGACGCCCGGGAAGCGCTCGAAATAGGCCGCCCGGTATTTCCCGCCGTCGGCATCGTTCCAGAAGCCGACCGGCATGGAAGGGAACGGGCGGGTGCAGACGAGCTCGCCCTTTTCGCCGCGGATCGGCTGCCCGGCCTCGTCCCAGACATCGACGGCCATGCCGAGGCCGGGACCCTGGATCTCACCACGCCACACCGGCAGCAGCGGGATGCCGAGGACGAAGCAGGAGACGATGTCGGTGCCGCCCGAAATGGAAGCGAGATGAACGCCCGGCCGGATGGCGGAATAGACGAAGTCGAAGCTCTCGGCCGACAGCGGCGAGCCGGTCGAGGCGATCAGGCGCACGCTGCCGAGATCGTGCGTCTCAACAGGACGGAGGCCGGCCTTGCTGACGCTGTCGATGAACTTCGCCGACGTCCCGAACACCGCGGCGCGCTCGGCTTCGGCGTAGTCGAAAAGGACGTTGCCGGAAGGATGGAAGGGCGAGCCGTCATAGAGGAGGAGCGTCGCCTCGCTGGCGAGAGCGCTCACCAGCCAGTTCCACATCATCCAGCCGCAGGTGGTGAAATAGAAGACGCGCTCCTCCGGGACGATGCCGCAATGCAGCTGGTGCTCCTTGAGATGCTGCAGCAGCGTTCCGCCGGCGGAATGAACGATGCATTTGGGCACGCCGGTGGTGCCCGACGAGAACAGGATCGCCAGCGGGTGGGCGAACGGCAGACGGCTGTAGCGCAGCGGCGCCGGCTCATGGGGCGCCAGCACGGCATCGAGCGTGACGGCCGAGAGGCCGTCGGCGACGCCGGCCGCGTCGCCGAGACAGGGCACGATGATCGTCGCCCGCAGCGTCGGCAGGCCGGGGACGATCTCGGCCAGCTTGCCGGCGAGCCCGATCGTCTTGCCGCCATAGACATAACCGTCGGCGGCGAAGAAGACGACCGGCTCGATCTGGCCGAAGCGGTCCAGCACGCCGCGCGGTCCGAAATCGGGCGAGCAGGACGACCAAACGGCACCGACCGACGCCGTCGCCAGGAAGGCGGCGATCGTCTCCGGCACATTGGGCATCATGGCGGCGACACGGTCCCCCGGCCCGACGCCGAGACCGAGCAGAGCCTGCTGCAGGCGTGACACGAGGCCGGCGAGCTCATCCCAGGAAAGGCGCCGCCGGATGCCGTCCTCGCCCTGGAACACCAGCGCATCGGCCGGCCCGCTGCGGCGCAGCAGGTTCTCGGCGAAGTTGAGGCTGGCATCGGGGAAGAAGCGCGCCTCGGGCATGCGGTCCGCGTCGACGACAAGCCGTCCGCCCTTGTCGCCGATCACGCCGCAGAAATCCCAGACGAGGCTCCAGAAGGCACCGGGCTCGTCCACCGACCAGCGATGCAGGGCCCAGTAGTCCGGCAGGTCGCGCCCGGAAGCCTCTTCCGCCGCCATCCGGAAGCGGGCCATCGGCGAGGATTGCAGGACGTCGGCGGGCGGTGTCCAGAGCGGCTCGGTCTCGGCGTGGGTCATGGTGGTCCTGTGAAGAGCGGGCGGCAGGCCTCTGAAACTGTGCCAGAATTGTACATTCGCCTTGCCGCAGGCGTCGTTTATACCTATCCCGGACGGACGGGGGGCCATCCGGGGTGCGCCCATGGCGAGGATTCTGCAAACATGAAGCGGCTGGCCGCCCTGCTGGTCGTCGTGCTCCTCCTGGCCGGGCTCGGCTTCGCTCTCCTGCCGGCGCTGCTGTCGTCCGACATCGCCAAGAAGCGCATCGCCGAACAGATTACACAATGGACCGGGCGGCCTGTCACCTTCAGCGGCGAGCCTGAAATCACCCTCTATCCGCGCCCGACCATCCGGCTGACGGATGTGGCGATCGGCGACCGCAACGATCCCGGCAAGGCATTCATGGTCATGGACCAGCTGACCGGAACGGTCGGCCTGCTGCCGCTGCTGCTCGGGCGCGTGGAATTCAGCGAATTCGACCTGGCCAGGCCGCAGATCGCCCTGCGCGTCGACCGCAGCGGCCGCCGCAACTGGACCGATCTCGGCGGGCTGATCGGCATCCGTGTCGCCGAAACGGCCGATGAGGCCGCCGATCCGCAGGCCCGCCGCGCCTCCGCCGCCGATGCCATCAAGCTCGGCCGCTTCGTCATCCATGACGGCACTGTCACCTTCGACGATGCGCGCCGCAACGGGCACGAGACGCTGAGCGCCGTCGACCTCGACATTTCATGGCCGTCGACGTCGGCCGCCGCAACGGCGCGCGGCTCGTTCGTGTGGCGCGGCGAGAAGGTCGAGGCGAAGGGATCGATCGCCGATCCGCTCGAGCTGATCGCTGGCGGCGAATCATCGGCCCGCTTCGCCGTGGCATCGACGCCGCTGCGCGCCTCATTCTCCGGCACAGCCGCGACGGGTCCGGCGTTGCAGCTGAGGGGCGAAGTATCGGTGACGACGCCATCTGTGCGCCGCGCCGCCGACTGGATGGGCAAGCCGCTTGGCGAGGCCTCGACGCTGGGCGTCGGGTCGGTCTCCGGCAACGGCAATTTCAACGCCGGCATCCTGACCATCACCGATGCCAGCGTCGAGCTGGACGGCAATCGCGGCGAAGGCGTCCTCGCCCTCGACCTTGCCGAAGGAACGCCGGCCGTCCAGGGAACGCTCGCCTTCGATACGTTCGATCTGTCGCCCTATGTCGAGGCCTTTGCCGCCAGCCTGCGCACTGCCGGCGGCATGGCGGCGCCGATCGACATCCCGCTGGTCGACGGCGTGAATTACGACCTGCGGCTTTCCGCCGGCCGGATGCTGGTCGGCGCCGCCCGCCTCGACCGCATCGCGGCCTCAGCCGTGGTGACGGATGGGCGGCTGGCACTCAATCTCGGCGAGGCGCAGTTCCACAATGGCCGCATCCAGGCGATGATCGAGGGCGATCTGCACCATGAGCCGCCCTCCTTCGTCGCCAGGGCAAGCGTTGCCGGCGTCGCCGTCGAGCCGGCGCTGCGGCAGCTTTTCGGCATCTCGAGCGTCACCGGCACCGGCTCGGCCAGCCTCGAGGTCGCCGGCGAGGGCGGCAGCTGGGGCACGCTGCTGGAGGATACGGCCGGTACCGCAACGGTCGACATCACCGCCGGCAGCATCGACGGCATCGACCTGAAGCGTACCGTCGAAGCATTCGATGCCAGCGATCGCGACGGCCCGCCGACGCGCGGCGCCACCGCCTTCCAGCAGTTGCACGCCGAGCTCGGCCTCGGCGGCGGGCAGATCCGCACCCGCACGGTGACGGCCGACGGCCCGAATTTCGGCATGAGCTTCCGCGGCTGGGCGTCGCTGTTCCAGCCGACAGTCTCCGGCCGCGGCGCGCTCATCCTCAAGGCGGCGGCCGGCGGCCAGGCGCTGGTGACGATTCCCTTCGTGCTCGGCGGCACCTGGTTGGAGCCGACACTCGGCGCCAGCTTCGACCAGCTGTTCCGGCAGCATGTGCGCAGCGGCATCAGCCCGACGCGGGAGCCGCCGACCGACCGCGCCATTCCGGCCGGCGCCGAGCTCGACTAACTGCCGGCAACAGCGAGGCGCTCGTCCGCCTCCCGCTGCAGCTGGCGGCGGCGGGTGACGATCGACGCGGTGATGACGCCGATCGTCACCAGCGTGATGAGGATCGTGCAGAGCGCGTTGATCTCCGGCGTGACGCCGCGCTTCACCGAGCTGAAGATGCGCAGCGGCAGGGTCGTCGCGCCCGGGCCGCTGACGAAGCTGGCGACCACGACGTCGTCGAGCGACAGCGTGAAAGCCAGGAGCCAGGCGGCGGCGACCGCCGGCAGGATCAGCGGCAGGGTGATCACGAAGAAGGTGCGCAGCGGCGGCGAGCCGAGATCGAGCGCCGCCTCCTCCAGGCTGCGGTCGAAGGTGCTGAGCCGCGACTGGACGACGACCGTCGCATAGCAGGTGCAGAAGGTGACGTGCGCCATCACCACCGTCCAGAAGCCGCGGTCGATGCCGGAGGCGACGAAGAGCAGCAGCAGCGAGAGGCCCAGAATGACGTCCGGCAGAACCAGCTGGGCGTAGATCATCCCCGACATCAATGTCCGCCCGCGGAAGCGGCCGAAGCGCACCAGCGCCACCGCCGCCATGGTTCCGAGGACCGTCGCCACCGTTGCCGAAATGAGGCCGACGCGCAGCGTCACCCAGGCGGCATCGAGGAGCTGCCGGTTCTGCAGCAGCGCGCCGTACCACTTGGTCGAGAAGCCGCCCCACACCGTGACGAGCTGGCTGGCATTGAAGGAATAGATCACCAGGATCAGGATCGGCAGGTAGAGGAAGGCAAAGCCGAGCGTCACCGAGGTGGCGTTGAACCAGGTCCAGTTGCGCTTCATCGCCCCTGCTCCTGCTCGCGCCGTCCGACGCCCTGGAAGACCAGGATCGGCACCACGAGGATCAGCAGCAGCAGGATCGCCACCGCCGAGGCCAGCGGCCAGTCGCGGTTGCGGAACTCCTCCTGCAGCGTCTTGCCGATCATCAGCGTCTGCGATCCGCCGAGAATGTCGGGGATGACATATTCGCCGACCACCGGGATGAAGACGAGGAAGCAGCCGGCGACGACGCCCGGCAGCGACAGCGGGAACGTCACCTGCCAGAAGGCGCGCACCGGCCGTGCGCCGAGATCGGCCGCCGCCTCCAGGAGGCTCGGATCGAGCCGTTCCAGCGAGGCGTAGATCGGCAGGATCATGAAGGGCAGGTAGGAATAGACGATGCCGATATAGACGGCGACGTTGGTGTTGAGGATCGTCAACGGTTGGTCGATGACGCCGAGCCAGATCAGGAAATGGCTGAGCAGCCCTTCCGGCTTGAGGATGCCGATCCAGGCGTAGACGCGGATCAGGAAGGACGTCCAGAACGGCAGCACCACCGCCATCAGCAGGGTGAGGCGCCATTGCCGCGGCGCCCGCGCCATGCCGTAGGCGATCGGATAGGCGACGAAAAGGATCAGCACCGTCGAGACCAGCGCGATCTCCAGGCTCGACACATAGGCCCGCAGATAGAGATTGTCGCCGAGCAGGTACTGGTAGTTGGAGACCGTGAAGTCGCGCGCCTTGTCCAGCCAGACCCAGAGACCTTCGGAGAAGCTGAAGGACGGCTCGTAAGGCGGCCGCGCGTCGGCCACCACCGAGAAGGACAGCTTGAAGACGATCGCGAAGGGCGCCAGGAAGAAGAACAGCAGCCAGGCGAAAGGCAGCGCGATGACCAGCCGGCGCGGCAGGTGGCCCAGGCCGGAGCGGCCGGTCGGCGCCGCCGGCATCGGCGCCGCCGTCTCGCTCACTTTTCCGGCTCCTCGGCGCGGCCGAAGAGACGTGCGCTGTCCTTCAGCTCGAAGAACTGCGGCCCGCCCTCGCCCTGCACCAGCGCATAGCGCTTGCCTTCGTCCGGATAGTCCAGCACCTCGACCGGCAGGCTCTCGCCGCCCATGAGGTAGACGAGATCGGCATCCGACCGGTTCTGCAGAAGATGCGGCACCGAGGGCGCCGGAAAGCCCATGAAATCGCCCGGCCCGACAATGTGCTCGGCGCCGTCGATGCGCGCGACCCCCTCCCCGGCCAGGATGTACACCCACTCCTCCTCCAGAAGGTGGGAATGGTAGGCGAAGCTGTCCTTGCCCGGCGGCAGGCGGACCAGCGTCACGTGGGCGCGTTTCATCCCGGCGAGACGGGAGAGATAGGCGCCGTGAAAGAACGAGTTCGCATTGAGCTTCTGGGAGAAGCCCCGCGTCCGGGCGGCGATCTCATCGGCACGCCACAGAATTTTGTTGTCCGCCATGGCCGTTACCGCGTCAGCACGACGCCGGCGGCGCGTGTCCAGGTGAGCCAGACCTTGTCGTCCCAGGTGATGGGCCGCTCCACCAGCCGTGTCCGATTGGTGACTGTGGCCTTCATCATCGTCCCCGACGGCAGCCTGACATGATAGATCGACACGTCGCCGAGATAGCCGATGTCCCAGACCTCGCCGGCGACGGCATTGACCTCGGCCTGCGCCGGCCGTTCCAGCGAGACATTGACCTTTTCCGGCCTGACGGCGAACCAGACCATCGTGTCGGGAACGGCGGCCGCCTCCTGCTCCACCTCGATGAAGAGGCCTGCCTCCGGCGACTGGATACGCACGAGGCCGGCATTGCTCGACACGACGCGGCCTTCGATCATGTTGATGTCGCCGATGAAGTCGGCGACGTAGCGGCTGGCCGGCTGCTCGTAGATCTCCGCCGGCGTCGCCACCTGGACGATGCGGCCCTCGCTCATGACGGCGATGCGGTCGGCGACCGTCATTGCCTCCTCCTGGTCATGGGTGACGATGAGAAAGGTCAGGCCGAGGCTCTGCTGCAGGTCGGTCAGCTCGAACTGGGTGTCCTCGCGCAGCTTCTTGTCGAGCGCCGCAAGCGGCTCGTCGAGCAGGAGAACCTTCGGCTTCTTGGCCAGCGAGCGGGCCAGCGCGACGCGCTGGCGCTGGCCGCCCGACAGCTGGTGCGGCCGGCGCTTGGCGTAGGGGGTGAGCTTCACCAGATCCAGCATCTGCTTGACCCGCTCGGCGATGGCCGGCTTCGCCATCCCCTCCTGGCGCAGCCCGAAGGCAATGTTGCTTTCCACGCTCATATGCGGAAACAGCGCATAGGACTGGAACATCATGTTGACCGGCCGCCGGTAGGGCGGAACACCAGCGAGGTCCTGGCCCTCCAGCAGGACGCGGCCGGAGGTCGGCTCCTCAAAGCCGGCCAGCATGCGCATCAGCGTGGTCTTGCCGCAGCCCGACGGGCCGAGCAGGGCGAAGAATTCGCGCTCGTAGATCGCCAGCGACAGGTCGGCGACGGCGGCGGTGTCGCCGAAGCGCTTGCTGACGCCGCGGAATTCCACGAAGGGCTTTGCCGCCGGATCGTTCCACGGCGCAAAACTGCGGCGAACCGGACCGATCGACTTCGCTACCATGGAACAGGCGCGCCGGCAGGCGGTGGCGGATAAAGCTTCAGCGGCCTGCCTTGAGCTCCGTCCACATGCGCGTCAGCGTCCGCTGCACCGCCGGCTCGTAGGTCACCGAGGTGAAGAGACGCTGCAGCGTTGCCTCCGGCGGATAGATCGCCGGGTCGCTCTTCACATCGTCGCTGAGCAGCGGCTGCGAGTCGATATTGCCGTTGGCATAGAAGACATAGTTGGAATTCTTGGCGGCGATGTCTGGGCGCATCATGAAGTTGATGAACTCATGCGCCTCTTTCACATGCGGCGCGTCGGCCGGAATGACCATCGAGTCGAACCACATCAGCGCCCCTTCCTTCGGGATGACGTAGACGACTTCGACGCCGTTATTGGCCTCCGCGGCGCGATCGCGCGCCTGCAGCAGATCGCCCGAATAGCCGAGGGCGAGGCAGATGTCGCCATTGGCCAGCGCGTTGATATATTCGGAGGAATTGAACTTCTGGATATAGGGACGGATCGATTTCAGCAGGTCGTTGGCGCGGGCCAGCTCGTCCGGATCCTTCGACTGCGGATCGAGGCCGAGATAGTTCAGCGCCGACTGGAACACATCTTCCGGCGTGTCGATCACCTGGACGCCGCAATCGGCGAACTTGGCGAGAACCTCCGGCTTGAAAAGCATGTCCCAGGAATCGACCGGCGCATCCGGCATGCGGGCCTCGATGGACGCCTTGTTATAGGCGAAGGCGGTGGTGCCCCACATGTAGTTCACGGCATATTCGTTGCCGGGATCGTAGACCTGCAGGCGCTCGTTGATCAGCGGCCACATGTGGCTGAGATTGGGCAGCAGCGACTTGTCCAGCGGCTGCAGCGCATCGGCGCGGATCAGCCGCGTCATGGTCGAGTCGGTCGGCACGACGATGTCATAGCCGCTGCCGCCGGCCAGCAGCTTGGTGAGGATGATCTCGTTGTTGTCGTAGACGTCGTAGACGACCTTGATGCCCGTTTCTTCGGTGAACTGGGCCAGCACCGCCTCGTCGATATAGTCCGACCAGTTATAGACGTTGACGACACGCTCCTGCGCCGCGGCACTGCCGAGAAGGCCCGCCGCCAAGGCGAGCGAAAGCGCGGCAAGGGAAAGAATGCGGTTCACGGCGACCCCCTGTCAGCAACCGGCGCAGTTGCGCCGGCGGGCCCAATCATGTCGCTGAACGTTATGGTTCTTTGGGCCCACCCTCAATAGTCAGTTTGTCGTCCGGCCGCTTTCTTCAACGGAGGTGGCGAGGGGCGCCGCGAGTCCTTATGTTGCGCGGCGTGCAGCGCCGCCAGCCAGGGCGGCGCCCGCTTTCGGGAGGTTCCACCGCCGCATGACGCGCGCCCTGCTGATCGTCCTCGATTCGTTCGGCATCGGCCATGCCCCCGATGCCGCCCGCTTCGGGGATGTCGGAGCCGATACGTTCGGCCATATCGCTGCGGCCTGCGCGCTTGGAGCCGGCGACCGCGCCGGGCTCCGCAACGGGCCGCTGCAGGTTCCCAATCTCGACCGTCTCGGCCTCTCCGCGGCGTGGCAGGCCGCCGGCGGCCGCAGCGGCGGCGAACCGGCTGCGGAGGCGATCTGGGGCCATGCGGCGGAAATCTCGCGCGGCAAGGACACGCCGTCCGGCCACTGGGAGATCGCCGGCGTCCCGGTCCCCTTCGACTGGGGCTATTTCCCGCCGAGCGAGCCGACCTTCCCGCCTGCCCTCACCGACGCGCTCATCGCCGCCGCCGAGCTTCCCGGCATCCTCGGCAACAAGCACGCCTCCGGCACCGACATCATCCGCGAGCTCGGCGAGGAGCATATCCGCACCGGCAAGCCGATCTGCTACACGTCCGCCGATTCCGTCTTTCAGATCGCCGCCCACGAGACCCATTTCGGGCTCGACCGGCTGTACGAGGTCTGCCTGATCGCCCGCGACCTGGTCGATCCGCTCAATATCGGCCGCGTCATCGCCCGCCCTTTTGTCGGCGAGGACGCGGCAAGCTTCGTGCGCACCGGCAACCGGCGCGACTATGCCGTGCCGCCGCCGGAATCGACGCTGCTCGACCGCGCTTCCGTCGCCGGCCGGCAGGTCATCGCGGTCGGCAAGATCGGCGACATCTTCGCCCATCGCGGCATGACCGAAATCGTTAAGGGCAACGGCAACGACGCCCTGGTGGATGCGACGCTGGAAGCCCTGTCGCGCAGCGGCGACGGCGACCTGATCTTCACCAATCTGGTCGATTTCGACACGCTCTACGGCCATCGCCGCGACGTGCCCGGCTATGCCGCGGCGCTGGAGGCGTTCGATCGCCGGCTTCCCGACATCATCGCCCGCCTCGGCGACGGCGACCTCATGCTCATCACTGCCGACCATGGCTGCGACCCGACCTGGCGCGGCACCGATCACACCCGCGAGCAGGTGCCGGTGCTTGGCCTGCGGCCGGGCCGGCCGGGACTTGCGGTCGGCGCCCTTTCGACCTTTGCCGATATCGGCGAGACAGTCGCCCATCATCTCGGCCTTGCACCAGGCCTTCATGGAAGGAGCTTTCTCTGAAAATGCCCGCAATCGAGCGTTACCCCGCCCCCGCTGACGACGTGGTCACGACCGACATGCTGAACGCGTATTTCCGCGACGGCTTCCTGGTCCTCGACAACTTTGCGGCTCCTGACGCCTGCGACCTCGTGTCGGAGCGGATCGACGAGCTGATCGCCGCCTTCGAGCCCAGCACGGTGCGGGAGGTGTTCGGCGCCGCCGACAAGGCGGAGGCCGCCGCCACCTATTTCCGCGAATCCGGCGACAAGATGCGCTTCTTCTTCGGTCCGGGCTCATTCGACGACGACGGCAACCTGGTCAAGGACAAGGAACGCGCCATCACCAGCATCGGCTATGCGATCCACGACCTCGACCCGCTGTTCGACGGCTTCTCGCGTGATCCGAGCCTCGGCGCCGTGGCCAAGGGCCTCGGCATGGCCGACCCGGTGCTGATCCAGTCGCAGGTGCTGCTGCACCAGCCGCACACCGAAGGCCCGGCCGAAGTGGCCCTGCACCAGGACGCCACCTTCCTCTACACCCAGCCGGAATCGCTGATGGGCTTCTGGCTCGCCCTCGACGATATCGACGGCGAGTCCGGCGGCATTGTCGCCCTTAGCGGCCAGCACCGCAGCGGCCTGCGGGAACGGTTCCGCTATGTCGGCGACGAACTGCAGATGATGCAGCTGAACCAGGTGCACTGGAACCACGCCGCGGCGCGGGCGATCGATGCCCCGAAGGGCACGCTGGTGCTGCTGAGCGGCCTGGTGCCCTATTACATCTCGCCCAACCGGAGCACCCGGCCACGCCGCTCCTATCTCTTCCACGTCTACGACCGGACGGCCCGCTGGGCGCCGGACAACTGGCTGCGCCGGTCGCCGAACATGCCGCTGGTCGGCTTCGACTGAGGGCGATGGCCGCGCTGGCGGAACTGCACTGTCACATCGAAGGGGCGGCGCCACCCGATCTGGTGCGCCGCCTCGCCGAGCGCGACGGTGTCGACCTCGCCGGCCTGTTCGACGATGCCGGCGACTATCGCTGGCACGACTTCCCCAGCTTCCTGGTCGCCTATGACCGCGCCGCGCGGCTGTTCTCGACGCCCGAGGACTACCGCGACCTTGCCTACAGCTACTTCACCGGTCTTGCCGCCGGCGGCGCCATCTATGGCGAGATCTTCATCTCCCCCGACCACGCCCTGGCCGCCGGCCTCTCCTATGCCGACTATCGCGACGGACTGGCGGCAGGAATCAGCGACGCCGCCGCCGAGACCGGCATCGTCGGACGCATGATCGTCGTCGGCATCCGCCATCTCGGCGCCGACAAGGTGGCCGAGGCCGCCCGTCTTGCCGTGACGCAGCCGCATCCGCTCGTCACCGGCTTCGGCATGGCCGGCGAGGAGCGCGTCGGCCATCCCGCCGATTTCGCCGAAGCCTTCGCCATCGCCCGCGACGGCGGGCTGGGCCTTACGGTCCATGCCGGCGAGCTGGCGGGGCCGGAGAGCGTCCAGGCGGCACTCGATCACCTGCCGGTGACGCGCCTCGGCCACGGCGTTCGGGCCATCGAGGACGCCGACCTCGTCCGCCGCATCGCCGACGCCGGCATCGTGCTGGAGCTCTGCCCCGGCTCCAACGTGGCGCTGCAGATCTATCCCGACTTCGCCGCGCATCCGTTCCGGCGCCTGCGCGATGCCGGCTGCCGGGTGACGCTGAATTCCGACGATCCGCCCTTCTTCTGGACCTCGCTGCCCGACGAATACCGCCAGATCGGCGAAGCACAGGCGCTTGGCGAGACCGATCTCGCAGCGGTGACGCGCACGGCCATCGAGGCCGCTTTCGTCGACGAGCCGACGCGCGCCGCCCTGCTGGCAAGGCTCGGCGCATAGAGTCGAGGCGGCTCTTGCCTCTCCCGGAGGGAGAGGTCGGGAGCCTTGCCTTGCGCAGCGAGGCTTAGGCGCACGGGTGAGGGATCACGCCCGTGGTGAGTGCGGCTCCACCGCCACAGCCTCTCGTGGGCGCCGACGGTGTCCCTCACCCGGAAACGCTGCGCGTTTCCGACCTCTCCCAGTGGGAGAGGTGGAGGCGGCGCCGGCGCACCTTGCCGGCAGTCCCGGCCTTGCGTCGATGCCCGGCGGGCGATGCGGCTAGCTGGCGTCGCCCACTGGGCCGATGCGCCGGTAGATGGCCATGCGCTCGGCCGACGCCATGCTGCCGATGGCATAGGCGGCGAGGAGCGCCGCCACTGCTGCCTCGGCCTCGCTTTCCGACCGCGCATGAACCACGCCGATCGGCTTGCCCGGCCCCACCTCGGCGCCAATCCCGGCGAGATCGGTGAAGCCGACGCTGTGGTCGATGGCGTCGTCCGCCCGGAGGCGGCCGCCGCCAAGCGCGACGACGGCGATGCCGACCGCCCGCGTGTCGATGGCGGTGACGACGCCGCTCTGCGCCGGCGCAACGGCGCGCCTGACCGGTGCGGCGGGAAGATACTGCGCCGGGCGATCCATGAAATCGGCCGGCCCGCCGAGCCCGGCGACCATGCGCGCAAAGGCCTCCGCTGCCTTTCCGGAATCCAGCGCTGCCTGCAGTGCTTCCGCGCCCGCGTCGGTATCGGAGGCGAGGCCGGCCGTGGCGAGCAGTTCCGCCCCCAGCGCCACCGTCACCTCCAGAAGGCGCCTGTCATGCCGGGCGCCGCGCAGGATATCGACCGCATTCATGACCTCAACGGCATTGCCGGCAGCCGGGGCCAGCGGCTCCGCCATGTCGGTGATGAGGGCGGACGTCTTGAGGCCGGCGCCGTTCGCCACCGTGACGAGGCTTTCCGCCAGCGCCAGGGAATCCTCCAGCACCGGCATGAAGGCGCCGGAGCCCGTCTTGACGTCGAGCACCAGCGCATCCACGCCGGCGGCCAGCTTCTTCGACAGGATCGAGGCGGTGATCAGCGGGATCGATTCGACGGTCCCGGTAACGTCGCGGATGCCGTAGAAGCGCCGGTCGGCGGGCGCCAGATCGGCCGTCTGGCCGATGATGGCGCAGCCGGCATCGCGCACGACCTTGCCGAACAGCGCCTTGTCGGGCTGCGAGACATAGCCGAGGATGGCATCGAGCTTGTCGAGCGTGCCGCCGGTATGGCCAAGGCCGCGCCCGGAAATCATCGGCACATAGGCGCCGCAGGCAGCGAGCATCGGCGCCAGGATAAGCGAGACATTGTCGCCGACGCCGCCGGTCGAATGCTTGTCCACGACCGGCCCGGGCAGGTCCGACCAGTCCAGCACGCTGCCGGAATCGCGCATCGCCAGCGTCAGGCCAACGGCTTCGGCCGACGTCATGCCGCGAAAGAAGATGGCCATCGCCAGGGCCGCGACCTGCCCTTCGGTCACCGCCCCGTCGGTAAGGCCTCGCACGAAGAAGGCGATCTCCTCGGCCGAAATGACGCCGCCGTCGCGCTTGCGGCGGATGATCTCCTGCGGCAGCACGGGGTCCTCTCAGCCCTGCACGCTGTCGCGCAGGAAGCGGCGGACGAGCTGGCCAAGCCGATGCCCGGCGCGGCCGGCGACTTCCTTGGTCTCCGCATGCGACAGCTCGCCGGCGGCGAGGCCTGCGGCGAGATTGGTGATGGTCGACACCGCCACGACGCGCAGGCCGAAGAAGCGGGCAAGGATCGCCTCCGGCACCGTCGACATGCCGATCGCATCGGCGCCGAGGAGGCGCGCCATGCGGATCTCCGCCGGCGTCTCGAAGGACGGACCGGAGAACCACATGTAGACGCCGCGCGCCAGCACCAGGCCTTCCAGCTCGGCGGCATGCAGCATCGCCCGCCGCAGCGCCGCGTCATAGGTGTGGGTCATGCCGACGAAGCGCCCGTCCGAACGCTCGCCGATCAGCGGATTCATGCCGGAATAGTTGATGTGATCGGTGATCAGCATGAGATCGCCGGGCGTCATGTCGCTCCGCGTCGAGCCGGCCGAATTGGTGAGGATCACCGCATCGCAGCCCAGCTGGCGCGCCAGCCCCATGGCCGGCCGCATGGCCGCCGCATCGCCCTGCTCGTAATAGTGCGAGCGGCCGGAGAAGACGAGAACGGGGACGTCCTCGAGACGGCCGATGACCAGTTCGCTGCGATGGCCGGACACGGCGCTCTGCGGAAAGCCCGGCAGGTCGGCATAGGCGATGCGCACGGCATCGGTGACCGCCTCGGCCAGCCGGCCGAGCCCCGAGCCGAGCACGATCGCCACCAGCGGATCGATGTCGCTGTAGTCGCGGACGATCTCCGCGGCGAGCCGGCCGTCGTCGTTCACGCCGGCCGCTCCATCGCGAAGCCGTGCGGCAGCAGGTCGGCCAGCCGATAGGTCTCGGACCGGCCGCCGGGATCGGCGACCGTGACCTCGGTGTCCGGGCCGCCGAACTCGGCAAGGCGCTGGCGGCAGCCGCCGCAGGGCGTGGTGAGGCGGCCGTCGATCGCCTCGGCCACGACGCAGACGGCAGCGATCCGCCGCCCCGGTCCCGGCGGGGCGGCAGTGATCATGGCGGCGATGGCCGAGGTCTCGGCGCACCAGCCTTCGGGATAGGAGGCGTTCTCGACATTGGCGCCGGCATGCACCGTTCCCGCGGCTGTGCGGATCGCGGCGCCGACGGCGAAGCGCGAATAGGGCGCATGGGCGCGCAGCCTGGCGCCGGCCGCGGCGGAAAAGAGCGTTTCGTCCATCACCGCTCCTTGACGTAGGGCACGCCGCCGGCCTTGGGCGGCACCGCCTTGCCGATGAAGCCGGCGAGCAGCACCACGGTGAGGATGTACGGCAGGGCCTGGATCGCCTGCACCGGCACCGGCCCGATGCCCGGCAGCACGACGCCCTGCAGGCGGATGGCCGCAGCGGCGAGGAAGCCGAACAGGAGGCAGGTATACATGGCCAGCACCGGGCGCCATTTGGCGAAGATCAGCGCCGCCAGCGCGATATAGCCGTTGCCGGCGGTCATGTCGCGGTTGAAGCTGGCCGATTGGGCGGTGGCGAGATAGGTGCCGGCGATACCGCACAGGATGCCGGTGCAGATGAGCGCCCGGTAGCGCAGCCAAGCGACCGAAATGCCGGCCGTATCGACGGCGGCGGGATTCTCGCCGACGGCGCGCAGGCGCAGGCCGAAGCGCGTCCGGTACAGCACCCACCATGTCAGCGGCACGGCGAGGAAGGCGATGTAGACGAGGATGCTGTGTCCCTCGACAAGTTCGGAATAGATGTCGCCGACGACCGGAATGGAGCCGATCAGCTCCGACAGGTCGGAAAGCCTGTGGCCGATCCAGTTGAGCAGCCCCGCCAGCGGCCGCAGGACAAAGGACAGCGTGCTGTCCTCGGGCACGGCAATGTCCTTCATCTGCAGCGGCATGAAGCGGGCGCTGTTGGGCAGGATCGGCGTCCGCCCGCCCTGCCCGAACCAGCCATGGCCGAGGACGACGGTGAGGCCGGCAGCGAGGAAATTGATCGCCACGCCCGAGACGATCTGGTTGCCGCGATAGGTGATGGAGGCGAAACCGTGCAGCATGGCGAGCGCGGTCGAGACGACGATCGCCGCCGCCAGCCCGCCCCAGGGCGAGCCGGTCAGCGCCGCCACCGTCCCGGCGGCGAAGGCCGCCCCCAGCATCTTGCCCTCCAGGCCGATGTCGAAAATGCCTGACCGTTCCGAATAGAGCCCGGCGAGCGCCGCCAGCAGCAGCGGCACCGACAGGCGTATCGTCGAGTCAAGGAGGAGCAGCGTGGCGTGGAACCAGTCCATCAGGCAGCTCCCGCACCGGCCCGCGCCGACGCCCTGTCCGGCCGGAAGATCCGCACCAGCAGGGGCCGGAAGAGATATTCGAGCGCTCCGGCGAACAGGATCACCAGCGCCTGGATGACGACGATCATGTCGCGCGTGATCTGCGGGATCTCGAAGGCCAGCTCGGCGCCCCCCTGATAGAGGACGCCGAACAGGATCGACGCCAGCACGATGCCGAAGGGATGCGACCGCCCCATCAGCGCCACGGCGATGCCGACGAAACCGGCGCCGGCGGCGATGTCGAGCTGCAGCCGGTGCTGATCGCCCATGACGCCGTTGAGGGCCATCATGCCGGCGAGCCCGCCGGAAATGAGCATGGTGAGGACGATGGTGCGGGTCGGCGGGATGCCGGCATAGATGGCGGCAGTGGGATTGGTGCCGGTGGTGCGGATCTCATAGCCGAAGCGGGTCCGCCAGATGAGGACCCAGACCAGCACGGCGCAGGCAAGCGCCAGGAACAGGCTGATATTGACCGGCGCCCCGCCGATATCGAGGCCGATCAGGCCCATCAGCCCATCGAGCTGCGGCAGGTGGGCGTTGGCGGCGAAGGTCCGCGTCTCCGGCGACATCGAGCCGAGCGGCGAAAAGACGTTCACCAGCAGGTAGACCATCAGCGAATTGGCGATGAAATTGAACATGATCGTCGTGATGACGATGTGGCTGCCGCGCTTCGCCTGCAGCCAGGCGGGGATGAAGGCCCATGCCGCGCCGCAGAGGGCGGCGCCGGCGGCGGCGATGGGGAAGATCACCCACCACGGCGCGACGCTGTCGAGGCTGAGGCAGACGACCGCAACGCCGAGGCCGCCGACATAGGCCTGCCCCTCGCCGCCGATATTGAAGAGCCCGCAATGGAACGCCACGGCGACGGCGAGGCCGGTAAAGATGAAATTGGTGGCGTAGAACAGCGTGAAGCCGATGCCCTCGCCATAGCCGAGCGAGCCGTAGACGAGCGTCTTGACGACCGTGCCGAGGATGCGGGCCGCCTCGCCGGCAGTGGACAGGAGATCGCCCTGCCAGTGCAGGGTGATGAACAGCACCACCACGCCGGCCAGCAGGAAGGCGGCAACGAGGTTGAGCAGGGGCATCAGGCCGATATCGACCCAGCGCGGCAATTGCCCGGTCATCGGCTACTCCGCGGCTTCCCGGCTCTCGATGCCGGCCATCATCAGTCCAAGCTCCTGCTCGCTGGCGTCCGGGCCGCGCTCGCCGACGATGCGCCCGGCGAACATCACCAGGATGCGGTCCGACAGCGAGCGTATCTCGTCCAGTTCGACCGACACCAGGAGGATGGCCTTGCCGGCATCGCGCAGAGCGACGATGCGGCGGTGGATCGCCTCGATGGCGCCGATGTCGACGCCGCGCGTCGGCTGGCCGATCAGCAGGACCGCCGGATCGCGCTCGATCTCGCGCGCCACGACGATCTTCTGCTGGTTGCCGCCGGAGAAATTCGCCGTCGTGAGGCGGCAGTCCGGCGGCCGGATGTCGTAGGCCTCGATCTTGGCGGCAGCATCGGCGCGGATGGCGGCGATGTCGAGGAAGGGGCCGTTGGTGTAGGCCGCGTCGTACTGGAAGCCGAGGATGGCGTTCTCGTACTCGGCGAAAGGCAGCACCAGGCCCATGTGATGGCGGTCTTCCGGCACATGGCCGAGACCGCGCCGGCGCAGCATTTCCGGGTCGGCCCGGCCGGTGACGTCGATCGCCTCTCCCTTCAGCCGCACCGTGCCCGATGCTGCGCGGCGGATGCCGGCGATCGTCTCCAGCAGTTCGGACTGGCCGTTGCCGGCGACGCCGGCAATGCCGACGATCTCCCCTGCCCTGACGTCGAACGACACGTCGTCGACCATGGTGACGCCACGGCCGTCCCGCACCGTCAGGCGTTCGACCGACAGGAGAATGTCGCCGGGCGCGGCGGCCGACTTGTCGACGCGCAGCAGGACGCGCCGGCCGACCATCGCCTCGGCGATCTCCTCCACCGTCGTCTCGGCGGTCCTCATCGTCGCGACCATCTCGCCGCGCCGCATGACCGAGACAGTGTCGGTCACCGCCATGATCTCGCGCAGCTTGTGGGTGATGAGGATGATCGTCTTTCCCTGCTCCTTGAGCTGGCGAAGGATGCGGAAGAGATGATCGGCCTCGGCCGGCGTCAGCACGCCGGTCGGCTCGTCGAGGATCAGCACCTCGGCGTTGCGGAACAGCGCCTTGAGGATCTCGACCCGCTGCTGGAGACCGACCGGCAGTTCCTCGATGCGGGCGTCCGGATCGACCTGGAGGGCGTATTCCTCCTCCAGCCGCTTCAGCTCGGCGCGGGCGCGGGCAAGACCGCCGCGCAGCACGGCTCCACCCTCGGCGCCGAGCACGACATTTTCCAGCACGGTGAAATTGTCGACCAGCATGAAATGCTGGTGCACCATGCCGATGCCGGCAGCGATGGCGGCGCGGCTGTCATGGATGACGATGGGACGGCCGCCGACGCGGATCTCGCCGGCATCGGCCTGATAGAAGCCGAACAGGATCGACATCAGCGTCGACTTGCCAGCGCCGTTCTCGCCGACAATGCCGTGGATCGTGCCCTTCTCGACCCGCAGGTTGATGTTGCGGTTCGCATGGACCGGCCCGAAGCTCTTGTCGATGCCGACCAGCTCGATGGCGGGGGGCGCTGCTCCAGCCTGCACGGATCGTCCGGTTGCTGTGGCATCGGGGCCGGCAGCGACAGCGCCGCCGGCCCCGTGCCTGAGGCTCAGGTCGCCGGGCAGGTGTTGTCGGCCATGTAGTCGTGGACCGTCACCTCGCCGGAAATGATCTTGGCGGTGGCGTCCTCGACAGCGGCCTTCATCTCCGGCGTGATCAGCGAGGCGTTGTTGTCGTCGAGCGCCCAGCCGACGCCGCCTTCCTTGAGGCCGAGGGTCTGGTGGCCGGACGTCCACTTGCCGTTCGCCGCATCGTCGAGCGTGTTGTAGACGGCGACGTCGACGCGCTTCAGCATCGAGGTCAGCACATTGCCCGGATGCAGGTAGTTCTGGTTGGAATCGACGCCGATGCCGAGCTTGCCGGCGTCGGCTGCCGCCTGCAGGACACCGAGGCCGGTGCCGCCGGCGGCGTGGTAGACCACGTCGGCGCCGCGGTCGAACTGCGACTTGGCGAGTTCGCCGCCCTTGACCGGATCATTGAAGGCGGCGCCGGTATCGCCGGTCATGTTCTGGAAGATCTCGATGCCCGGATCGACCGAACGGACGCCCTGCACATAGCCGCAGGCGAACTTGCGGATGAGGCCGATATCCATGCCGCCGACGAAGCCGACCTTGTGGGTCTGGCTGGCCATGGCGGCGAGCACGCCCACCAGATAGGACCCCTCCTCCTCCTTGAAGGTGATGGAGCGGACGTTCGGCAGGTCGACGACATCGTCGATGATGGCGAACTGGATGTCCGGGAATTCCTTCGCCACGGTCTCGACGGCCGGCTTGTTGAGGAAGCCGACGGCGATGATCGGGCTGTTGCCGCGGCGGGCGAAATTGCGCAGCGCCTGTTCGCGCTGGGCGTCGTTCTGCACCTCGAACTCGCGGAACGTGATTCCGTGTTCCTTGGCGTAGCGGTCGGCGCCGGTAAAGGCGGCTTCGTTGAACGACTTGTCGAACTTGGTGCCGACGTCATAGACGAGTGCTGGTTCTGCGGCGAGGGCCGGCGCGGCGATCACCGCAGCAAAGGCCACGCCCATGAGCTTGCGAAGCATGTCGGTTCCCACTTCTTGACAGGGTGCGCCGGGACCACCCCCACTAGTCTACCGGCCTGGACGGCCTGAAAATTTGCCCGTCCGGTCAATCAACTTTGCACGACCTGCGGGAATTTTCATGCGCTTTCTTGTGACATTCCAGTCGTCATCGCCGGGACGGTACGGGCCGGAAGTCCTGGCCAGGGACCGCGGCGCGTGACCCTGCCGGCCGAGACGGACGCCCCGGAAGCCCTGGCGCCGCTGCCGGCGCTGATCGGCGATGTCGGCGGCACCAACGCCCGCTTCGCGGTGGTCGACCGCGCCGGCGCCATCAGCCCGACGCACACCGTCGGCACGGCGGACTTCGCCACGATGGACGACGCCGTCGCCGCCATGCTGGACGCCTATGCCGGCGAACGACCGGTCTCGGCCGTGCTCGCCATTGCCGGCGTCATCCAGGGCGAGGAGATTCCTCTCACCAATTGCGCTTGGGTCTGCACGCCGGGCCGGATGGTCGCCGAGCTCGGCTTCCACGACGTCATTCTGCTCAACGACTTCGAGGCCCTGTCGCTCAGCCTGCCGGGCCTCGCGGACGAGGAGATCGACGTGATCGGGCCGGACCGCCGCGTCGCGACCGGCCCGCGGCTCGTGCTGGGGCCCGGGACTGGCCTCGGCGCCGGCGCCCTCCTCCATGCCGGCGGCCGCTGGGTTCCCGTTCCCGGCGAAGGCGGGCATCTCGACATCGGCCCGCGCACGCCGCGGGAGGAGGAGATCTGGCACCACATCGAGCGCATCGGCGGGCGGGTGAGCGGCGAGCAGATCCTCTCCGGCGAGGGCATGGTGCGCCTCTACCGGGCCGTCGTCGCCGCCGACGGCGAGACGCCGCGATGGACGCGGCCGTCGGAGATCACCGCCGCGGCCGGGCCGGCTGGCGATCCGGCGGCGGTCGACACGCTCGACCTCTTCGCCACCTATCTCGGCCGCTATGCCGGCAATCTCGCCCTGGTCTTCATGCCGACCGGCGGCGTCTATCTCGGCGGCGGCATCACCGGCCGCATCGCCCCCTTCCTGAAGCGCGGCGGCTTCCGCGAGGGCTTCGTCGACAAGGCGCCGCACCGCGCCGTGATGGAAGGCTTCACGACGGCGATCATCACCCATCCCTACCCGGCGCTCGCCGGCATCGCCGCCTTCGTCCGCGATCCGCGCCATTTCGCCGTGGCGCTGGAGGGCAAGCGCTGGCACGCCGGGTAAGTCCGGCAAGTGACAACGGCGCCTCCGCTCTACCGGCTTAGGACGCGCCCCACGGCGTCCAGCCAGCCGTCGTATTTCTGCTTGCGCTTCGCCTTCGGCATGTTCGGCCGGAACTGCCGGTCGCGGCGCCAGGCGGCAGCAAAGGCCGCCGCATCCGGCCAGGCGCCGGCCGCCTGCCCGGCCAGCCAGGCGACGCCCAGCGACGTCGTCTCCCGCCCCGCCGGGCGATCGACCGGCATGGCGAGCATGTCGGCGATGAACTGCATGGTCCAGTCGGAGGCCGCCATGCCGCCGTCCACCCGCAGCACGCCGCCGTCGCCGAGGCCGGGCCAGTCCTGGCGCATCGCCTCGATGAGATCGCGGGTCTGGTAGCCGACCGATTCCAGGGCCGCGCGGGCGATCTCATGGCGGCCGGTGCCGCGGGTGAGCCCATGAAGGGCGCCGCGCGCCTGCGGATCCCAATGCGGCGCGCCGAGACCGACAAAGGCCGGCACCAGATAGGTCGGATCATCGGGATTGGCATTGGCCGCCATGGCGTCGATCTCGCGCGCCGAGGACGTCAGACCCAGCCCGTCGCGCAGCCATTGCACGGCGGCGCCGGCCACGAAGATGGAGCCTTCCAGCGCGTAGGTGACCTTCCCGCCGAGCCGGTAGGCGACGGTCGTCAGCAGCTTGTGCGCCGATGATGCCGGACTGTCGCCGGTATTGAGGACCGCGAAACAGCCCGTGCCGTAGGTCGCCTTGACCATGCCCGGCGCGAAGCAGGCCTGGCCGATCGTCGCCGCGTGCTGGTCGCCGGCGATGCCGCGAATGGCGATCCGGCCGTCGCCGCCGAAGCGGGCCGCATCGGCCGTGCCGAAATCGGCGGCACAGTCGCGTACCTCGGGCAGGAGGGCGCGCGGAATGTCGAAGACGCGCAGCAGGTCGTCGTCCCAGTCCTGCCGGTAGATGTTGAAGAGCAGCGTGCGCGCGGCGTTGGTGGCGTCGGTGGCATGGACGCGGCCGCCCGTCAGCCGCCACAGGAGAAAGCTGTCCACCGTGCCGAAGGCGAGCCGCCCGGCCATGGCCGCCTCGCGAGCGCCCGGCACATGATCGAGCAGCCAGGCGATCTTGGTGGCGGAGAAATAGGGATCGAGAAGCAGCCCGGTGCGCTCGCGTACCAGCGGCTCGACCCCGGCCTCGCGCAGTCCGCGGCACATCTCGGCCGTGCGCCGGTCCTGCCAGACAAGGGCGGCATGGATCGGCCGGCCGGAGCGCCGGTCCCACAGAAGCGTCGTCTCGCGCTGATTGGTGATACCGATCCCGGCAAGATCGGCGGGAGCGACCCTCGCTCGGGCGAGGGCCGCCGTTACCGTCGCAACGACGCCGGACCAGATGTCGTCCGGATCGTGCTCGACCCAGCCGGCGGCCGGGAAGCGTTGCGGCAATTCCTGCTGGGCGAAGCCGAGGACGGTCTGATCCGGCGCGAAGACGATCGCCCGGGACGAAGTCGTACCCTGATCAATGGCGAGGACGGCGCCGTCCACGTCTCTCCGCTTCGGTCATGGCCGGTCTCAGTCGGCCGAACTGCTCGGCTCGGCCTGGAGCTGGCCGTAAAGCTGCTCACCGATATCCTTGAGCAGGTTGAGCTGCGACTCAAGGAAGTTGATGTGCCCTTCCTCGTCGCTCAGCAGGTCCTGGAAGAGGTCCATCGACACATAGTCGCCCTCGGCACGGCAGACGTCGCGCGCCTCGCGATAGAGCGTGCGGGCTTCGTATTCGCCGGCGAGATCCGCCTCCAGCACCTCGCGCACGTTCTGGCCGATGCGCAGCGGCGCGATCTGCTGCATGTTCGGCATGCCTTCGAGGAAGACGATGCGCTCGACCAGCCGGTCGGCGTGATGCATCTCCTCGATCGACTCGGCGCGCTCCTTCTTGGCGAGCTTGCCGTAGCCCCAGTCTTCCACCAGACGGAAGTGCAGCCAGTACTGGTTCACGGCGCCGAGCTCGAGCCGAAGCGCCGCGTTGAGATATTCGATGACCCGGGGTTCACCCTTCATGGACCCTGCTCCAAATTTTGAACAGTTCCAATCTATAGTGCCGCACGCCGGGTCGTCAAACGCCTGGGGCTATTTCGCCAGGACCAGAAGCGTCTCCTCCACAATCACGGTTTCCTCCACCACGATCGTCGTCCGCACGCCCAGCTCGGCGGCGGCATCGAGCGGCTCCGGACAGGTCAGCGGCATCTCCATGTCGCGCAGCAGGCGGCGCACCAGCTCGAAGCAGGTGCCGCAGCGCGGCCGGTAGCCGAGAACCTTGAAGACGCCGGCAGGCGTAACCGGCCGCCCCGGAAAAGTCTCGGCAAGAACCTGGGCGGCAGCCTCGATGTTCGCCTGGGTCAGCACATTGCAGGAGCACAGTATCATTGGAACTGGACTAAAGAGGAACTCGCGGAAGCATTGGCTGCAACCGACATGGCATGACCAAATTCAGGAATGCAATGCGCAAGATCAACGCATCGGCTTCAACCGAAGCGGCAGCGGATGCTTCGCGGCAGTCGCCTGACAGCCGGCGGTGCGAAAATTGCCGCGCCGTCAGGCGGGCCGGCTCAGGAAATAGATCACGATGATCACCACCAGGAGGGCCAGGACGCCCCACATGACGGGGCCGCCGAGGACGCCGCGGCCGGCGGCGACCTCGATCCGCTCCTCGGCCTGGCGGGCGATCTCGCCGGCCTCCTCCATCTTGTCCACGACGACATCCTCGCTGGGTTCGTCGCCGAGGAGCGGCACCCCTGCCATGGTATGATCCAGCCGGTCGGTGAAGCCGGAATCGCGCGCCAGCCGCGCCGCCAGGTTATGGAAAAGCTCATGGGCGAGACGCTTGCCGGTGGCATCCACCAGCGCGCCGCCGGCCTGTTCCAGCCGGCCCGTCACCTCCCCCTCGGCGCGATAGCGCAGGATCGTGCCGCCGCCATCGTCGGCAAGGCTGATCGTGACGGTGCCATGCGCCGTCCCCGCCTCGCCGCCGTCGGCCCTGGCGGCCACCTTCAGGCGTGCCGGCGCATCGACCTCGATCGGCCGCGCCTCGACGCGGAACTCGGCGTCCTGCGGCCCCACCGCAGCGGCAAGGGTCGCCTCGACGGCGCCGTCGGGATGGCGCGTCAGCGCGCGGCAGCCCGGGATGATCTGTCGCAGCATGTCCGGATCGCGCAGCGCCGTCCAGACGGCATCGCGGCTGGCAGAAATGCGGAATTCGCCGGTGATGATCATGAGTTTCGTCCGCAGCCCAGTTCGCTTTCAAACGCACGCCTATGCTGCAAGCCTGATGCCACGCCAAAGGTTGCATCGTGATTTGCCGGCGGGCAAGCGGTGCCGGACGGCACCGGCCTTGGCATCGCCCTGCGCCGGCGCGTATCAAGCGGGCATCAGCCGCACCGCGGCGCCGGATCGCCCATGAACGCCATCGCCAACGCCGCGTCGCCCTTCACACCGCTGATGCTCGAGACCGAGGGCTGGGAGGATTATGCCCTGCTCGATTCCGGCGAGGGCGAGAAGCTGGAGCGCTACGGCCGCTACCGCATCGTCCGGCCGGAGCCGCAGGCGATGTGGCAGCGGCGGCTGAAGGCAGCCGACTGGGAGCGCGCCGATGCGGTGTTCACCGGCGCCAAGGACGAGGATTCCGACGGCCGCTGGCGCTACCGCACACCGCTGCCGGAGACCTGGCCGATGCGCTATGGCGGCATCGCCTTTCTCGGCCGCTTCACCGCCTTCCGCCATGTCGGCCTGTTCCCGGAGCAGGAAACGCACTGGTCGTGGATGGCCGGCCTGCTGCGCGCCGCCGGCCGCCCCACCCGGGTGCTGAACCTCTTCGGCTACACCGGCCTTGCCTCCTTCGTCGCGGCCGAAGCCGGCGCCACGGTCACCCATGTCGACGCCTCGAAAAAGGCGATCGGCTGGGCGCGCGACAACCAGGCGCTGGCCGGCCTCACGGATCTGCCGGTGCGATGGATCATGGACGACGCCATGCGCTTCGTGCAGCGCGAGGAGCGCCGCGGCAGCCGCTATGACGGCATCATCCTCGATCCGCCGAAATTCGGCCGTGGCCCCAAGGGCGAGGTCTGGGATCTCTTCCTGCACCTGCCGGAGATGATGCGCATCTGCCGCCGCCTGCTGTCGGAGCAGCCGCTGTTCCTGATCCTCACCGCCTATTCCATCCGCGCCTCCTTCATGTCGATCCACGAGCTCGCCGCCGAGACGCTGGCCGGCCTCGACGGCCGGCTTGAATCGGGCGAGCTCCTGCTGCGCGAGACGGGCGGCGGGCGGCGGCTCTCGACGTCGCTCTTCAGCCGCTGGGCCGCCGGATGAGCGACAGCCGCATCCGGCCCGGCGAAGTGCTGACCATCACCAGCCTCGCCAATCCGCGCATCAAGGACATCCGCGCCCTGGCGCTGGCGAAGAACCGGCGCGACAGCGGCCTCTTCCTCGGCGAAGGGCTGAAGCTCGTCACCGACGCGCTGGAAAAGGGCTGGCCGGTGCGCACGCTCATCCATGCCGCCGAGGTTGCGGCGCAGCCGATGGTGCAGAAGGCCGCCGCCACCGCGCGAGCACGCGGCGGCGACATCCTCGTCGTCAGCCCGGCGGTGCTCGGCAAGATCACCCGCCGCGACAATCCGCAGATGGTGGTCGGCGTCTTCGAGCAGCGCCTCGTCGCACCGGCGGCGATCACGCCGGCGCCGGACGCGCTGTGGGTGGCTCTCGAGGCGGTGCGCGATCCCGGCAATCTCGGCACCATCATCCGCACGGTCGATGCCGTCGGCGCCGCCGGCGTTATCCTCGTCGGCGAAACCGTCGACCCGTTCGGCGTCGAGGCGGTGCGCGCCACGATGGGATCGCTGTTCCACGTCCCGCTCGCCCGCATGAGCGTCGGCGAGTTTCTCGTCTGGCGCGACCGCTGGCCGGGCATCGTGGTGGGAACCCACCTCGCCGCGCGGCAGGACTACCGGGAGCCGGCCGGTCCCGGGCCCGTGCTGCTGGTGATGGGCAACGAACAGGCCGGCCTCAGCGACCGGCTCGCCGAGGCCTGCGACAGGCTGGTCAGGATTCCCATGTCCGGGGCCGCCGATTCCCTCAATCTTGCCGTCGCGACCGGCATCATGCTGTTCGAGCTGCGCCGCGACGCACTGAAGCTGCCACATGCCGACGGGAGACCCGGGTGACCCCAGCAAGCCAAACGCAAGCCCCGCCGCGGCCGCCGGGACCGCTGTCGCCGATCGGCCTTGCCATCGTCATCGGCGTCCTGATCCTCGACCAGCTGGCGAAGCTGGCAGCCGAAAACTGGCTGGCGCTGGGCGAGGCCATCGACATCCTGCCCATCCTGGCGCTCTACCGCACCTACAATACCGGCATCGCCTTCAGCCTGTTCGCCGGCTTCAGCGCCACCGGCCTCATCGTCGGCACGCTGGCGATCACCGTCCTCGTCGCCATCTTCTGGGCCCGCTCCCGCGATGGCGGCATGCCCGCCGCGCTCGGCTTCGCCCTGATCGTCGGCGGCGCCCTCGGCAACCTCATCGACCGGCTGGTGCATGGACACGTGATCGACTTCCTGCTGCTGCATTTCGGCAGCCGGACACTGTTCGTCTTCAACCTCGCCGACGTCGCCCTCACCTTCGGGCCGCTCATCCTGCTTTTCGCCTTCATGCGGCCGGCGCCGCGCTCGGCTTGACGGAACTTCGCCGTTGCAGTGACGTTGTCCGGCTCTCATCCATGGAGGAGCGCGGGCCATGCCCGAGGGGCACGAAGAACGCATTCGCCGTCACGCCGAGGCGATCTGGAAGGAGCACGGCCGTCCGGCCGGCGGACCGGAGGCCTATCTCGACGAGGCGACCGAGCTGGCGGCCATCGAGGAGAACGAGGCCAGCACGCTGAAGCCGGTGACGCGACCCGGACCGTATGGCGAGCCGGTCGAGGAAAGCGGCGTCCAGGACAATCTCGGCGAATTCCCGACCCTCACCGATCAGGGCGACGAGGAAACGACGCCGCGCTTCGAAGACGATGACGACGGCGAAGATGTCGACCCGGTCGATCCCATCGAGAACGACGCCATGGAGGAAATCGGCGACGACGATCGCGATGGCGACGACGACGACGATGATGATGACGAGGATGGGGACGACGACGAAGAGGAAGACGACGACGATGACGAGGATGACGATGAGGAAGACATCCTGCGCACCGATCGCGAGCGTCCCCTCGACGAGACCATAGAAACCGACGACGAGTAGCGGCGACGCGGGGTCCCAACCTCTCCCTGTGGGAGAGGTCGGAAACGCGGAGCGTTTCCGGGTGAGGGACACTCGCCGTCGCCACGAGGGGCGGCGGTGGAACGCGAACTCACTACCGGCCGAACCTCTCACCGTCCGCCTAAGCCTCGCTAGCGCGAGGCAAGGCTCCCGACCTTTCCCTAAGGGAGAGGTCGAGGGCCGTCGCCGCTAGATGCCCTTGCGGCGCTACTCCGCCGGCTCCGCCGCCCGCTGCGGCACGACGCAGTTGGGGTTGTTGGGATGCTCCGTCCAGTTGCGGTAGCCGCTGGCCGGCCCACCGGTGCGGGGATCGGCACCCGCCATCTGCACCATGGTGATGCAGTCCTCCACCGGGCAGACATTGACGCACAGATTGCAGCCGACGCACTCGGCGTCGATGACCTCGAAATAGCGCTGGCCGTCCTTCATCGCCGTGATCGCCTGATGCGAGGTATCCTCGCAGACGATGTGGCAGCGGCCGCACTTGATGCACAGGTCCTGGTCGATGAAGGCCTTGGTGACATAGTTGAGGTTGAGATACTGCCAGTTGGTGACGTTCGGCACGGCGCGGCCGACCAGCTCGTCGACGCTGCGCATCTGGCGCTCGTCGATGTAGCGCGACAGCCCAGCGATCATCTCCTCGACGATCCTGAAGCCGTAGGTCATCGCCGCCGTGCAGACCTGCACGGTACCGGCGCCGAGCGCCATGAACTCGGCCGCGTCGCGCCATGAGGTGACGCCGCCGATGCCGGAGATCGGCAGCCCGGCGGTCTCCGCATCGCGCGCGATCTCCGACACCATGCTGAGGGCGATCGGCTTCACGGCCGGACCGCAATAGCCGCCATGCGTGCCCTTGCCATCGATCGTCGGCTCGGGCGCGAAATTGTCGAGATCGACGCTGGTTATCGAATTGATGGTGTTGATCAGCGACACCGCGTCGGCGCCGCCCGCCTTCGCCGCCCGCGCCGGATAGCGGATGTCGGTGATGTTGGGCGTCAGCTTGACGATCACCGGCATGCGCGTCGCCGCCTTGCACCAGCGGGTGACCATCTCGATGTATTCGGGCACCTGGCCCACCGCCGAGCCCATGCCGCGCTCGCTCATGCCGTGCGGGCAGCCGAAATTGAGCTCGATGCCGTCGGCCCCGGTCTCCTCGACGCGCTTGACGATGCTCGTCCAGTTGGGCTGCTCGCAGGGCACCATCAGCGATACGACGAGGGCGCGGTCCGGCCAGTCGCGCTTCACTTCCTTGATCTCGCGCAGGTTCACCTCGAGCGGCCGGTCGGTGATCAGCTCGATATTGTTGAGGCCGATCAGGCGGCGGTCGCCGGAATGGATGGCGCCGTAGCGCGGACCGTTGACGTTGACGATCGGCGGATCCTCGCCGAGCGTCTTCCAGACCACCCCGCCCCAGCCCGCCTTGAAGGCGCGGATGACATTGTAAGCCTTGTCGGTCGGCGGCGCCGAAGCTAGCCAGAACGGGTTCGGCGAGCGGATGCCGGCGAAGGTGCTGCGCAGGTCAGCCATGGACGGCCTCCTTGGGTTGCGGCGGCATCGGGACCGTCAGCGCCCGGTGAATGCTCTCGGCGGCAATGCGCCCATCGGCTGCCGCCTGGACAGTCAGATCCTCGCCGCCGGCCACGCAATCGCCGCCGGCCCAGACACGCGGCATCGTCGTGCGGCGCTCGGCATCGACCCTGATCCGCCCGGCTTCCAGCTCGATCGAGGTGCCGGCCGAGCCGCCGAGCGCCGCCGGCACGAGGGTCTGGCCGATCGCCTTGAAGACCATGTCGGCCGGCAGCGTGAAGGTCTCGCCGGTGCCGACCAGCCGGCCACCCTCCTCTGCCGTGTACTCGAACTCCATGCCCGCCACCCGGCCGTTCTCGGCGAGCAGTTGCCGCGGCATGGCGTTGTACTTGATGCGGACGCCGTCGCCCTGTGCCAGCGCGCGCTCATAGAGGCTCGCCGGCATGCGGTCCGGCCCGCGGCGGTAGACGATGGTGACGTCCTCGGCGCCGAGGCGCCTGGTCTGGTCGGCGATGTCGATGGCGGTCATGCCGCCGCCGACGACAACGATCCGCCGCCCGACCGGCAGCGCCGCCAGATCGGCGGCCTGGCGGAGATCGGCGATATAGGCGACGGCATCGCCGACACCGGGAAGCTCTTCCGCCGGCAGGCCGAGCGCGTTGACGCCAGCGAGGCCGATGGCGAGGAACACGGCGTCATGGTCTTCGAGCAGCGCCGGCACGCTGAAATCGCGGCCGAGCGCCTTGCCGTTCTCGACCGAGATGCCGCCGATGCCGAGAATGTAGTCGACTTCCTCTTGTGCGAAGCCGCCCGGCGCCTTGTAGGCGGCGATGCCATATTCGTTGAGGCCGCCGGCCTTCGGACGCGCGTCGTAGATCACCACCTCATGGCCGTGCATCGCCAGCCGGTGGGCGCAGGCGAGTCCCGCCGGGCCGCCGCCGACAACGGCGATGCGCCGGCCGGTCGGATCGGCGCGCTGGAACGGCTGCTCGCCGGCGTCCATCAGCGTATCGGTGGCATAGCGCTGCAGCAGGCCGATCTTCACCGGCTTGCCCTCCGCAGCCTCGCGCACGCAGGCTTCCTCGCACAGCGTCTCGGTCGGGCAGACGCGGGCGCACATGCCGCCGAGGATGTTCTGCGCGAAGATTGTCCGCGCCGCTTCCTTCGGCGTGTCGGTCAGGATCTCGCGGATGAAGAGGGGGATGTCGATCGTCGTCGGGCAGGCCGCCACGCACGGCGCGTCGTAGCAGAAATAGCAGCGGTCGGCCTCGACCAGCGCCTGGTGCCGCGTCAACGGCGGATGCAGGTCGCCGAAATTGGCGAGATAGTCCTCAGGGCGAAGGCGGCCGGCGGCGATGTCCGGCTGGCGTTCGGCTGTCACAAGAACCTCCCGATCCCACGGCATCCGGCCCGGCCAGGCTGGAACAGTTCTTGATCATTTGGACAAATTTTCGCACAGGCGTCAAGAAATCCCGGGCAGACGCCCCGGGCGCCGCCGGTCAGCGCAGGGTGTCGGCGAACTTCGTCCCTTCCGTCCGGGCGTTGGCCATGAGCGCGGCGGTCAGGCGACAACCGTTGAAGTCGGCATCGGTCAGGTCAGCATCGCGAAGATCGGCGCCATAGAGATCGGTGCCCCAGATGCGGGCGCGGCTCAGTCTGGCGGCGGAGAGCTTGGTCAGCGACATGTCGACGGTGATGAGGCTGGCGCCGGTGAAGTCGGCCCGTCCCAGCTGCGCCTCGCTGAGATAGGCGTGCTCGATGTCGGCGCCGGTGAGATTGGCGTTAGGGAGGCGCGCCCGGATCAGGTCGAGGCCAACGGCGGTGATGCCGGAGAGATTGGCGCTGGTGAGCTGCGCCTCCGACATATGCGCGTTGGAGAGGACCGCATGGGCGAGATTGGCGCCGTCCAGCCGCGCTGCGAAGAACATGGCATCGTCGGCCCTGACTCCTGAGAGATCGGCCTTGCGCAGGCTGGCGCGATTGAGATTGGCGCCGCTCAGATTGGCACCGGCCAGATTGGCGCCATCGAGATTGGCGGCATGCAGATTGGCGCCCGACAGGTTGGCGCCGGCAAGGTTGGCGCCGGCAAGGTTGCGGCGCTTCAGCTCGATGCCGGTCAGGTCACAGCCAGGGCAATCGAGCGCCCGCTGCCAGTCGGCTTCAGCGTCCGCCACAGCACCGGCACGGGCGGCAATGGCGGCAAGGCGCGCCTGCCGGTCGGCCGGTTCGCCGACCAGCTGGATCTCGAAGCGGACCTCGCTGACGAACAGGCCCGGGACCCGCTGGCCGCTGTTCGGATCGATGCCATACTGGCCCTCGCGGCGCAGATAGCGGCTCGCCAGCGTCAGCCGCGTATCGTCGACCGTGCGGCGGCAGTCCTGCTTCAGAAAGGCGTCGCCGAGCTTGGTCTCACCACTTTCCGGCGGCAGATCGGTGCAGGACCAGCCATCGGCGCCATAGCGCGCGATGAGGAAATTACGCAGCGCGATGGCGTGCTCGCGCTCGACCGGCGGCACGCGCGGATCGGTGACAGCCCGGACGACATGCAGGAAGCCGTCGTCGTCGAAGAGCGCCGAGGCGATCACCGCGACGTCGTAGAGCGTCGTGCCGGCGAAGAGCTTCGCCCGCGCCTCATTATGCCGGGCGCGCGCCTCGTACTCCGCCTGGTCGTCATAGCGGAAATAGACCTCATGGAGGCCGGTGCCCGGTTCGGCGGCACAGCGCTGGTAATCCGTCCAGCCGGAGAGCGGCGTCGAAGGCGGCCCGCCATTGGTGCCGCAGGCATATTCGGCAAACTCCGCCTCGGGCAGATCGGCGGCATGGGTGCCCGGCTTCAGGTCCCAGATCTGCGGCGCCTGCCAGATGTCGTCGGAGAGGGCCCCGGCCCGTCCGGCAATGAGCAGAACAGCGCCAGCCAGAACGGCGCCAGCTGTCCATCCCCACGACTTTCGCCGCCGCATGCTGCCGAAGGTCTTCATCGTCGTCCGTCCTCCCGCAAGGCTTTCCGCCTTCTCCTTGATGATTTTCTGTTGCCCTCAGATGCTACTACATGCTCAGGCGTCCTTATCTATTTGCCGACATCTGGCAGTCTTACGCCCGGCCCGGCGAATGTCCATTGACCGAAGCGCGACTGACGATAAGGTATCCTTCGCGTGCCTGACACGCAGCTATAAAAACGAAATGAGGACGCCAAGATGGAAACAAATATCGGAGGGACGCGGCGCATCTCCACCGCCGCGGCAGCAGCTTTACTGGCCACTGTCTTCGCCGCGCCGGCGCTGGCGATCGACGTGACGCAGGAACAGCTCACCAATTCGGACAAGACGCCACAGAACTGGCTGTTGTCGCTGGGCAACTATTCCGCCCACCGTTACTCGCGGCTCGACCAGATCAACCGCGACAACGTCGCCGACCTGAAGGCTGCCTTCACGATCAGCATGCCGAGCGCACTGGTCGGCACGACAAACGCAGCGCTGGAGAATCCGCCGCTGGTCATCGACGGCATCATGACCTTCAACGACGGTTGGGGGACGATGTACAAGGTCGACGTCAGCGACGGAAAGACCCCCAAGATCCTGTGGGTCACCGATCCCGCCGTCGACCATGCCGGCCCGATCGGCGCCACCAGCCGCGGCCACGCCATTCTCGGCAATCTGCTCGTCGAGAATCTCGTCGACGGGCGCGTCGTCGCCATCGACTACGAAACCGGCGAGATCATGTGGGACAAGCAGGTGGCGCGCTCCGAGGATAACTGGGAGTTCGACGCCGGCGAAGGCTTCACCGCAGCGCCGCTGACGGCCGAGGGCAAGGTGCTCGTCGGCCAGTCGAAGGGCGATCGCGGCACGCGCGGCTGGCTCGCTGCCCTCAATGTCGAGGACGGCAGCGAGGTCTGGCGCACCTACACCGTGCCCGCGCCGGGCGAGCCGGGCTCGGAGACCTGGAAGGACGACCACAACGCCTGGCATACCGGCGGCGGTTCGCTGTGGACCACCGGCGCCTACGACCCCGACCAGCATGTCACCATCTGGGGCACGGCCAATCCGGTGCCGATGTTCGACCCGGAGTTCCGGCCGGGAGACAACCTCTTCACCAACTCCGCCATCGCCTTCAACATGGATGATGGCAAGATGAAGTGGTACTTCCAGTATACGCCGAACGACTCCTGGGATTACGACGAGATCGGCGTCCACTTCCTGTTCGATGCCGACGTCAATGGCGAGAGCCGCAAGGTTGTCGGCCATTTCGCCCGCAACGGCTTCTTCTATGAGCTCGACCGCACCAACGGCTCATTCATCAATGCGACGCAGTTCGTCGAGGAGCTGACCTGGACCAAGGGTATCGACCCGAAGACCGGCAAGCCGGTGGAGTACGACCCGAACCTCGACGTCCAGACCTACGTACCGGAAGTGCGCGGCACCCGCGCCCACACCGACGTCACCGCCTGTCCGACGCCAGCCGGCGGCCTGCGCTGGCAGCCGATCGCCTACAATCCGGACAAGCACCTCGCCTGGGCGGCCGGCGCCGACGGCTGCGCCGACGTCAAGGTCGAGGCGGCCCAGGCCATGGGTCCGGAAGGCGGCAACCCGATGGGTATCGGCAAGTCGTGGCTGGGCGGCAACGGCAACTTCAACTCGCCCTACGGCTCGATCTCGGTGTTCGATGTCACCAACGGCCAGCGGGTCAACAAGCTGAAGCTGCCGCATGAGAACCAGTCCGGCGTGCTGGCGACGGCCGGCGGGCTGATCTTCACCGGCGAGATCGACGGCACCGTCACCGCCTACAATGATGAGACCCTCGACGTGCTCTGGCAGTTCAACACGTCGATTTCGCTGAAGGCCCCGGTCATCAGCTACGCGGTCGGCGACAAGCAGTATATCGCCATCATCGCCGGCGGCCCGGGTGCGCCGAATGCCTATCCGGACCTCAGCAAGATGCAGCCCGGAGCCATGCTTTACGTCTTCACGCTCTAGGAGCCGAGGATAGCCGGCGATGCCGGCTGTCCGGAGGGAGCAGCGCTGGCTGCTCCCTCCCCTTTCCATCCGCCGATCAGTGAGCGGCGGCGGTATATTCGTTGCAGGTCGGCGTCTCGCCGAAATACTCAACACATTCCTCGCGGGTGATCTCGCCACGGCCTATGACCTTGGCTTCCAGATAGTCGACAAGGGCGTCGACCTCGCGTGGGATCAGCGACGTCGCGGAACCGGGCGGCGTCTGGTCGCCGAGATCCTCGGCGGTCGAATCGTAGCAGCGCTTGTCTTGATAGGCGCGCGCATCGAAATGCGGCATGCCGGTGCCCGGCCGCCCGCACTTGATCACCTCGACCAGCTGCTCGCGCGTCAGCTGGGTAGTGCGCAGATTGGCTCCGGCCGGCATGCGCGGATCATCCGCAACGCCATTGCCCGGCCAGCCGTGACAGCGGCCGCAATCGATCTTCGTCTTGTAGACGGTATAGCCGAGCTGCACGTTCTGCGCCGCCGCCGGTTCCGCCAGCCCGGCCACCAGCACCCCGGCCAGCACCAGGCCATACCGCCTCGCCATTATCCGCATTGCCGTCATGTCGTTCCCTCCAGCGGTGTTTCTATTCGTCCACCTTTGTATGGAACGCATACAATCGCGTCAGTCTGGAGCGGATGCAACAAGCGGCCTGTTAGCGGGTCACATCCTCGAAGATCGTTCCTTCCGTCTGCGCCTCCGTCAGCAGCGCCGTGGTCAGCCTTGTGCTGGAGAAATTGGCGCCGGTGAGATCGGCGCGGCGGAGATCGGCGCCGTAGAGATCGGTGCCGCGCATGTCGGCGCCGGCAAGGTTGGCCCCGACCAGCTTGGCGCGTGAGAGGTCCGCCTCCAGGATGCTGGCGGCGCGCAGATTGGCGCGGCTCAGCTCGGCATTGGGCAGCCAGGTGCCGCCGATATCGGCGCCTTCCAGGTTGGCGTCGGAAAGGCGCCCATTGCTGAGGTCGACGGCAACAAGCCGGGCGCCGGAAAGGTTGGCCCGCACCAGCGACGCCTCGGCCATCCGGGCGCGGCTGAGATCGCCCTGCGAGAGATCGGCCGCCTCGAGGCGCGTGTCGTAAAGCAGCGCCTCGACGAGCTTGGCGCCTGCCAGCCGGGCACGGCGCAGATCGGCGCGGTTGAGATTGGCGCCGGTCAGGGTCGCGCCGGTGAGGTCGGCGCCGGCGAGGTTGGCGGCGTGCAGGATGGCGCCGCTGAGATCGGCGCCGGCGAGATTGGCGCCGCGCAGGTCCTGGCGCTTGAGATTGACGCCGCGCAGGTCGCAGCCCGGGCAGTTCATCGCCCGCTCGCGGTCGCCGGCGACCGCCGCGGTCTCGCCGGCCGCAACCGCCGCCAGGCGCGCCTCGCGGTCGGGAACCGCGCCGCGCAGCCGCATCTCGAAGCGCGTCTCGCTGACGAAGAGGCCCTGCACGCGCTCGCCGCTATGCGGATCGATGCCGAACTGGCCGGGCTTGCGTAGATAGCGCGCCTCGATGCCGAGATCGGCCGTCTCCACCTCTTTGCGACATTGCTCCTTGAGAAAGCTGCCGCCGAAATCGGTCTCCCCCTCCTCGCGCGGCAGGTCGGAGCAGGCCCAGTCGTCGAGACCGAAACGGGAGACCAGGAAATTGCGCAGCGCCGCCCCCATCTCCCGCTGTGTCACCGGCACGCGCGGGTCCGACACGGCACGCAGGGCGAGGACGAAGCCGTCCTCGTCGAAAAGCGCCGAGAGGATGACCGGCTGGGCGTAGAGGGTGGTGCCCCGGCTGGCCGCCGCCTGCATCGGCATGTTTCTGGCGAGGGCCCAGTATTCGGCCTCGTCGTCGTAGCGGAAATAGACTTCGCGGAGGCCGCTCCCCGGCTCCGCCGCGCAAGTGCCGAACGCCGTCCAGCCTGGCAGCGGCGTCGCCGGCGGACCGCCATTGGTGCCGCAGGCGAAGTCGCCGAAATCGCTCAGCGACAGTTCCGCGGCATGGCTGCCGAGGGCGATGTCCCAGAAGGTGGCGGGAAGCCCGCCGTCCGGGGCGGCGGCGTGTCCCGCGGTCGGGATCGCGGCAGCGAGCGCCAGCCCGAACACCAATCGGCATAGTTCGGCTGAACGCATCATCTGCTCGCCTTATGAACAATCATCCTTTTCAATATGTATTGTCTCTCCACTCATCACGCAATCTCCTGCTTATGACCTTCCAGTTCAAGCTCTTCGACCGAACAATTCATAAGGTCAACGTAATATATGGCGGTAAACAACTTGTAAGTCTTCTACTGCCGCTCTAGGTTTGCATTTCGCAAGTAAATTTGAATTTGCGAGTCAACAATAAGAGAGGCAATGATGGAGACGAACCAAGGAATCGGCCGGCCCGTCCGGATCGCATTGGCAGCAGCGCTTCTTGCTTCTGCCGCAAGCCTGCCTGCGATGGCCATCGACGTTACGCAGCAGCAGCTCGAGAACTCGGACCAGACGCCGGAGAACTGGCTGCATTCACTCGGCAACTTCCAGGCGCACCGCTATTCCCGGCTGAACGAGATCAATCGCGACAACGTCGCCAATCTCCATGTGGCGTTCACGATCCCGGTGCCGACGGCCCTGGAAGCCACGACGACGACAGCCGACCTGGAGAACCCGCCCCTCGTCATCGACGGCATCATGACCTTCAACGACGGTTGGGGGAACATGTACAAGGTCGACGTCAGCGACGGCAAAGCCGCCAAGATCCTCTGGGTGACGGACCCGGCGATCGACAAGACCGGCCCGTCCAATTCCGGCCGCCGCACCCGCGGCCATGCCGTGTTCGGCAACTACCTTCTGGAGAACCTGATCGACGGCCGCGTCGTCGCCATCGACTACGAGACCGGCGAGATCGTCTGGGACAAGCAGGTCGCCCGCACCGAGGAGAACTGGGAGTTCGACGGCGGCGAAGGCTTCACCGCCGCGCCGATCGCCACCGAGGGCCGGCTGCTGGTCGGCCAGTCGAAGGGCGACAACGGCACGCGCGGCTGGCTGGCGGCGCTGGACGTCAACACCGGCGACGAGATGTGGCGGACCTTCACCGTGCCGGCGCCGGGCGAGCCCGGCAGCGAGACCTGGAAGGACGAGCACAATGCCTGGCGCACCGGCGGCGGCTCGCTGTGGACCACCGGTTCGTATGATCCGGAGCAGCGCGTGACGATCTGGGGCACCGCCAACCCGGTGCCGATGTTCGATCCGGAGTTCCGGCCCGGCGACAACCTCTTCACCAATTCCGCCATCGCCTTCAACATCGATGACGGCTCGATGAAGTGGTACTTCCAGTACACGCCCAACGAGTCCTGGGACTATGACGAGAACGGCGTTCACTTCCTCTATGACGCCGAGATCAACGGCCAGACCCGCAAGATCGTCGGCCATTTCGCCCGCAACGGCTTCTTCTATCAGCTCGATCGCACCAACGGCGCCTTCATCTCCGGCGCGCAGTTCGTGGACGAGGTGAACTGGACCGCCGGGCTCGATCCGAAGACCGGCAAGCCGGTCGAGTACGATCCGGCCAAGGACGTGCAGACCTATATACCCGAGACGCGCAACAACCGCGCCAATCTCGAGGTCATGGCCTGCCCGACGCCGGTCGGCGCCCTGCGGTGGCAGCCGCCTGCCTACAACCCCGACCGCCATATCGCTTTCGCCGGCGGTGCCGACGGCTGCGAGGGCATCAAGGTCGAGCCGCAGACGCCGGTCGGCGCTGACGGCGGCAATCCGATGGGCGTCGGCAAGTCGTGGCTCGGCGGCACCGGGCGCTTCCTGTCGCCCTACGGCATGCTGACCGCCATCGACGTCACGACCGGTCAGCCGGTCGCCAAGCGCAAGCTGCCCTTCCAGAACAAGTCGGGCGTGCTGGCGACGGCCGGCGGCCTGGTGTTCACGGGCGAGCTGGACGGCACCGTGACGGCCTATAATGACGAGACGCTGGAGCCGCTGTGGGGCTTCAACACGGCGATCTCGTTCAAGGCGCCGGTGATCAGCTACGCGGTCGGCGGCAAGCAGTACATCGCCGTCATCGCCGGCGGCGAGGCGAGCCCCGACGAGTATCAGGAGCTCGACCGCATGCAGAAGGGCGCGATGGTCTACGTGTTCGCGCTCTGACGCATGAGCGCATAGGCAGCGAGGGGAGCGGCAGCGCCGCTCCCCTTTTTCGTTACTGCGCGGCGGGATATTCGGCGCAGGCGGCAGCGCCCTCGCCGTAATATTCGAAGCACTGCTCCTTGGTGATCTCCCCCTGGCCGACGACCTTGGCCATGAGATAGTCGCCCAGCGCCTCCATCTCGCGGCCGATCAGCGAGGTCCCCCAGCCTGGCGGCGTCTGGTCGCCGAGATCGGCGCGGGTCGAATCGTAGCAGCGCTTGTCCTCATAGGCCCGGGCATCGAAATGCGGCATGCCGGTGCCGGGACGGCCGCACTTGATGACCTCGATCAGCTGCTCGCGGTTGAGCGTCGTTTCGCGCAGATTGGCGCCCTTGGGCTGGCGCGGATCATCGGGCACGCCGTTGCCGGCCCAGCCATGGCAGAGTCCGCAATCGATCTTGGTCTTGTAGACCTTGTAGCCTAGGTCGACATTCTGCGCGGCGGCGGGCGCGCCCGCCGCGAGCAGGAAGCCGCCGGCGGCGATCAGCGGCAGCCAGCGCAGCGGGCGCCGGACTGGATTGGGCCTGATTGAAGGGTGATTCACCGATGTTCCTCCGTCGCTTTATCGTGTCTTTGTTTTCTAAGTAGGCCGTATAATGTTCCTCGCCCGTCGGCATGGAAAAGCCTGCCATCACAAGGTTATCTCACCCGGTGGCGGCATCCCATCAAGGAACATTTTCCGGATATGCAACCTCGCCGAAATGCAGGCGCTCGTCAAAGGCTCTGGGGTGTGGCGCCGTTTGCCGCAAAGGTGCCGATCTGCTTTTCAGCGATCAGGAATTTCTAGAAGGCAGCCTTATTTGACAGACGCCTTCCGGCGGGCAGCCATGGCAACCGCCCTGGCGCTACTGGTCCTGCTGGACGGCGAGATGGCGGCGCAGGCGCAATCCTCGGCGCCGGTCATCCCCGGCTTCTGGGATCCGGCGCGGCGCTCCGAGCGCCCCCCGGCCGGCAGCATTGCCGGCATCCGCTTCGTCACCACCGACGACTTCCCGCCCTTCAATTTCTCTGACCCGAGCGGGCGCCTCACCGGCTTCAACATCGATCTCGCCCGCGCCATCTGCACCGAGCTGGACGTGAAATGCACGATCCAGGCGCGGCCGTGGGACGACCTCATCCCCAGCATCACCGAAAAGCGCAGCGATGCCGCCATTGCCGGCATCGCCATCAGCGACCGGAGCCGCAAGGAGGTCACCTTCAGCGACGTCTACCTGCGCTCGCCGGCGCGCTTCGTCGTGCGCCGCGGCCTGCGCCTCGACATCTCGCCGCAGTCCCTGAGCAGCCGCACGATCGCCGTCGTCGACGGCACGGCGCACCGGGCCTTCCTACAGGCGTTCTTTCCGGAAGCGGCGATCCAGCCCTTCCCCAATGCCGAGGCTGCCCGCCAGGCCCTGCGCTCCGGCCGCGCCGATGCGCTGTTCGGCGACGGCGTCCAGCTTGCCTTCTGGCTGCAGGGCATTTCGGCGGGATCCTGCTGCGTCTTCGCCGGCGGTCCCTATCTGGAGCCGCACTTCTTCGGCGAAGGCTTCGCGATCGCTCTGCGGCCGGACGACAGCAACCTCCGCCACGCCCTCAACGGCGCCATGGAGGCGATCTACAGCAAGGGCATCTATGCCGAGCTCTACCTGCGCTATTTTCCCGTCGGCTTCTACTAGAACCGGCGGAAGCGGGCGCGGGCGCTCGCCTCGATGGCACCGACGGTGAGCGTGTCGAGGTTGAGCCGGTTGCGCAGCAGGTGCAGGAGGCGCGTCTCCTCCTCGCCGACGGCGAGGTCGGCCGCCGCCACTTCGACGGCGAGCGCGTAGGCCGTGTCGTAGAGCATCGGCGGCAGGGTATCGGCGATCAGGTCGAGGACCGACTGGAGGCCGTTCGGCGCCTGCATGCGGGCGCCGAAGTCCTGCGCCACCGTCAGCAGCCTGTCGGAGGGGAAGTCGGCGAAGATCGGCTGCCGCTTCACCAGGTCGCCGATGGTGCGCAATTCGCGATCGGGCATGGCGCGGTCGGCAGCCGACAGCATGACCATCACGAAGATCAGCGCCTCATGGTGACTGATCGTCTGCATCCTCAGCGTCATGGCCATCCCTTTTGCTCTATCCGCCCGTCGTTCCTAAGGGAGCGCATCGATGTGTACAAGCCGATCCGGCGTCGCCGCGCCATGGCGAAAGCTGCGGCAGCCGGCGCTGTTGACGCGCTTCCCGTGCATTTCTACTGTCCGGGCGCTCGTTTTCGACCGAGCCCTCTCCCAACCCTGGACCGAGATCTGATGCCCGAGGCCCACCTGCCGCCGCTTGACGTTTCCGATACCCTTGTCGAGGCGGCGCAGCGGTCGAAAGCCTGGCCGTTCGAGGAAGCCCGGAAGATCGTCGCGCGTCTCGAGGCGCGCCCGGACAGGAACCGCGAGGTGCTGTTCGAGACCGGCTACGGCCCGTCGGGCCTGCCGCATATCGGCACCTTCGGCGAGGTGGCGCGCACGACGATGGTGCGCACCGCCTTCCGGCTGCTGACGCGCGACACCGTGCCGACGCGGCTTCTGTGCTTCTCCGACGACATGGACGGGCTGCGCAAGGTGCCGGACAACATCCCTAACAAGGAGATGGTGCGGCAGTATCTCAACCAGCCGCTGACGAAGATTCCCGACCCTTTCGGCAAATACGAGAGCTTCGGTCACCACAACAATGCGATGCTGCGCGGCTTCCTCGACCGCTTCGGCTTCAGCTACGAATTCGGCAGCGCGACGGACTACTACGCCTCCGGCCGCTTCGACGCGGTGCTGCTGAAGATGCTGGCGGCCTATGAGGAGGTGATGGCGATCATGCTGCCCTCGCTGCGCGAGGAGCGGGCCCAGACCTATTCGCCTTTCCTGCCGCTCTCGCCCACGACCGGCGCCGTGCTGCAGGTGCCGATCCTTGAGCGCAAGGTCGATGCCGGGACGATCGTCTATCGCGATCCCGACAGCAACGCGCTGGTCGAGGTTCCGGTGACCGGCGGCCATGTGAAGTGCCAGTGGAAGGCCGACTGGGCGATGCGCTGGGCGGCGCTCGGCGTCGACTACGAGATGGCCGGCAAGGACCTCATCGATTCCGTCAAGCTGTCGGGTCAGATCTGCCGCGTGCTCGGCGTGTCGCCGCCGGAGGGCTTCAATTACGAGCTCTTCCTCGACGAGAAGGGGCAGAAGATCTCCAAGTCGAAGGGCAACGGCCTGACGATCGAGGAGTGGCTTACCTATGCCTCGCCGGAGAGCCTGGCCCTCTTCATGTACCAGAAGCCGAAGGCGGCAAAGCGGCTCTATTTCGATGTCATCCCGCGCGCCGTCGACGACTATTTCGACTTCCTGCGCACCTATCCGCGCGACGACGCCGACCGGCGCCTCGGCAATCCCGTCTGGCACATCCATTCCGGCCAGCCGCCGACGATCGACCTGCCGGTGACCTTCTCGATGCTGCTGAACCTCGCCAGCGCCTCGAACGCCTCCGACAAGGACGTGCTGTGGGGGTTCATCCTGCGCCACGTCCCCGGGGTGACGCCGCAGACGCATCCCAAGCTCGACGAGCTGGTCGGCTATGCCGTCCGCTACTATCGCGACTTCGTCGACCCGACGAAGGTGTTCCGCCCGGCCGACGACGTCGAGCGCGAGGCATTGACCGCTCTCGACGCGTCGCTCGGCCGCCTGCAGGAGGCCGGCGAGACGGCACCGGATGCAATACAGACCGCCATATACGATGTCGGGCGCTCCTTCCCGCGCTTCCAGGACACGTCCAAGCCGGGGCCGGACGGTCGCCCGGCCGTCGCCCTCAGCTGGTTCTCGACGCTCTATCAGATCCTGCTCGGGCTGGAGAAAGGCCCGCGCTTCGGGTCCTTCGTGGCGATCTACGGCCTTGCCGAGACGCGCGCCCTCATCCGCCGCGCCCTCGCCGGCGAACTGGTGACCGCCTGAAACAGCTGCCGCCTCCGGAGACTCGCCGGAGGTGGCCCGCTCCTCCCCTAAACCGTCCCGATGAACGCCTGGCGGTCCCTGCCGAAGGAACACCTGATCACCGCCGCCTGAATTGAATTATTTCAATGCGAGTGTATATCTCTGGAGATATTCTTATTGTTATTCAATATTCATGCGGCGATTCGTCCAATCACTGTCGTTTCACTTTCAAGCAACGTTCAATACCTTCGTGACGGCTGCCGCCGGCAGCCGCAATGAGGGAGTGTGTCCAATGAAGCGCATGATTGCGTGGCTGGCCCTGGCTGGCGGCCTTGTCCTGTCGGTGCCGGCTGGTGCAGCCGAGCATGTCGTCCACATGCTGAGCCGTTCCGAAGACGGCCGGTCGATGGTGTTCGAGCCGAGTTTCCTGAAGATCGCCGTGGGGGATACCGTCCGCTTCGTACCGACGCAGCCGAGCCACAATGCCGAGAGCATCGAGGGCATGCTGCCCGAGGGAGCCGAGCCGTTCGCCGGCAAGATCAACGAAGAGATCGACGTCACGTTCACCGTCGAGGGCATCTACGGCTACAAGTGCAAGCCGCACTACGCCATGGGCATGGTCGGCCTGATCCAGGTCGGCGAGAACCTGACCAACCTCGACTCCGCCAAGGCGGTGAAGGTGGTCGGCCGCGGCAAGAAGTTCATCGACGAGACGCTGGCGTCTCTCGGCCAGTAGGCCGTCACCTGTTCCGGGCGCGCCGCCCTTCGCGGCGGCCGCCCGCTACAGCATGCTCGGCAGGATTCGGTTCGGCGGCTTGTGGCCGTCGACGAAGGCGCGAATGTTGATGATCACCTTCTCGCCCATGTCGATCCTGCCCTCCAGCGTCGCCGAGCCCATATGCGGCAGGATGACGACCTTGCCCTCGCGGGCGAGCCGCACGAGCTTCGGATTGACGAAAGGCTCCTCCTCGAAGACGTCGAGCCCGGCGCCGGCGATCTGACCCGACTCGATCAGCGACACCAGCGCCTTCTCGTCCACGACCGAGCCGCGCGCCGTGTTCACCAGGTAGCTGCCGGGCAGCATCAGCTTGAGCCGCCGCGCCGACAGAAGGTGATAGGTCGCCGGCGTGTGCGGACAGTTGACCGACACGATATCCATGTGGGCCAGCATCTGGTCGAGGCTGTCCCAGTAGGTCGCCTGCAGCTCCCGCTCGACCTCGGCATTGACGCGGCGGCGGTTGTGATAGTGCACCGACAGGCCGAAGGCGACGGCGCGTCGTGCCACCGCCTGGCCGATGCGGCCCATGCCGACGATGCCGAGGCGCTTGCCGCCGAGGCGATGGCCCAGCATCCAGGTCGGCGACCAGCCGGGCCAGTCGCCGTTCTCGGTCAGGATGCGGGCGCCTTCCGTCAGGCGGCGCGGCACGGCGAGGATCAGCGCCATAGTCATGTCGGCGGTGTCCTCGGTCAGGACGCCGGGCGTATTGGTCACCGTCCGCCCCTGCGAGACGGCGGCCTCGATATCGATATTGTCGACGCCATTACCGAAATTGGCGATGAGCTTCAGCCGCTCGCCGAACTCGGCCAGCGTCTGGCCGTCGAGCCGGTCGGTGACGGTCGGGACGAGGACATCGGCATCACGCGCCGCGGCGATGAGCTCGTCGCGCGTCATTGCCCGGTCGGTCGTATTGAGGCGAACGTCGAAGAGCTCCGTCATCCGGCTCTCCACCGGCTCCGGCAATTTGCGGGTAACGACGACAACCGGCCTTTCCGGCATGGACGGCGCGCTCCTGTTGGCAGCCCGTTAACCATAACCGGGCAGATTCGGCAGCCGATGATCGGGCGCCGGAAGCGGATCGGGGCAGACCCCGGCAGGGTCTCTCTACCAGATGGGCTGCCCGCCACAAACGATTGCGTGATGCGGGCGGAAAGGAAAGGGCTGCGTTCGTGAAGTCTGGTGCATTTGGTGGACTTGCCGCCTGGATCGCCGCCGTCCTGGTCTCGGGCGCGCTGGCCGTCTCCCCCCTTCCGGCAGCCGCCCAGAACCAGGTCGGCAAGAGCGGCCTGCCCCTCCCCCGCTTCGTCAGCCTGAAGTCCAACAAGGTCAATGTGCGCAAGGGTCCCGGCGAGGATTTCGGCATCGCCTGGATTTTCGTGAAGAGCCGCCTGCCGGTCGAGGTGACGCAGGAATACGACAACTGGCGCCGCATCCGCGATTCGGATGGCCAGGAAGGCTGGGTCTTCCAGAGCCTGCTGTCGGGGGAGCGGACCGCCGTCGTGGCGCCGTGGGAGAAGGGCCCGCCGCTGCCCTTGCGGACCGAGCCGGCGGCCACCGCCGCCATCTCCGCCTATGTCGGACCGGGCGTCCTGGCGTCGGTCGACCGCTGCCATGCCGGGTGGTGCCGGATCAGCGAGGCGCGCTTCCGCGGCTGGATCCAGCAGGACCGGCTGTGGGGCGTCTATCCGAACGAAGAATTGAACTGAATGCGGGCGGCAGTGCCGCCCGTCACAGGATCAGGCGGAGCGGATGCGCCGCAGCCGCACGACGATGTCGATGCGGCTGATCTCCATGCCTTCCGGTGCCTGCGGCACCCGGTCGACACCGATCTGCCCTTCCGGCACGTCGAACATCACGTTGTCGTCTTCCAGGAAGAAGTGGTGATGCTCGGTGGTGTTGGTGTCGAAATAGGTCTTCGTGCCGTCGAGGGCGACCTCGCGCAGCAGGCCCGCATCGGTGAACTGATGCAGCGTGTTGTAGATGGTCGCCAGCGACACCGGCACCTTCCGCTGCATCGCTTCCTCATGAAGCGTCTCGGCCGAGATATGGCGATGCCCGTGCCCGAACAGGATATCGGCAAGGGCGAGGCGCTGCCGCGTCGGCCGCAGGCCGGCAGACCGCAAGAGCGACCGCGTCGACGGTGCGTATCGCTCCGACCCACGTCCTGACTTCACTGCTTCAGTCACGCAAGCTTCCCTTTTTTCCACAGTCCACTTTATAGGATTTCCAACCTATTGCTGGACATTACGCACCTCCATTGCACCGTTTCCGGGAGGATGCAACACCTAATGCTGGCACGGCGAAGCAAGATTGAAAATGTGGCGCCATGTCACCTTTTTCCACTTCCAGAAGGCTCTCCCTGAGGCGGCCTTTTCCCGCACGGAGCCGCTATGATAGGAAATCGCGCCTCGCTCTCCTATGTGTAGGGCTCGTGAAAGCGGCAGGATGCGAAAATCGGGAATGAACCAGACTGAAAGAAGCGCCCCGCAAGGGATGGATACCCGTTCCAGCAGCTTCGATTATGAAGCGCTCCTTTCCTGCGGCCGCGGCGAATTGTTCGGACCGGGCAACGCCCAGCTGCCGCTGCCGCCGATGCTGATGTTCGACCGCATCACCAACATCGCCGAAGAAGGCGGCGAGCATGGCGCCGGCCAGGTCCGCGCCGAACTCGACGTCAAGCCTGACCTGTGGTTCTTCGGCTGTCATTTCAAGGGCGACCCGGTGATGCCGGGCTGCCTCGGCCTTGACGCGATGTGGCAGATGCTCGGCTTCTTCCTCGGCTGGCTGGGCGGCGCCGGCCGTGGACGCGCCCTGTCGGTCGGCGAGGTGAAGTTCTCCGGCATGATCCTGCCCAAGACCAGGCGCGTCGAATACGGCGTCGACCTCAAGCGCGTCATGCGCTCCCGCCTGTTCCTCGGCGTCGCCGACGGCTGGGTGAAGGCGGACGGCGAGCCGATCTATGCCGCCAAGGACCTGAAGGTCGGGCTCTTCCAGGCGCAGCCGCTGGCCGCCGTCTGAGAAGGGCGCAGCCCGGCAGCCAGGACCGGGCATCAATCGAGAGGGTGGACACAATGCGACGAGTGGTCGTCACGGGCATGGGTATCGTGTCCTCGATCGGCAACAATACCCAGGAGGTCCTGGCTTCGCTGCATGACGCGCGCTCCGGCATCCGCCGCGCCGACAAGTATGCCGAGCTCGGGTTCCGCTGCCAGGTGCACGGAGCGCCGACCCTCGATGTCGAGGAAATGGTCGACCGCCGTACGATGCGCTTCATGGGCCTCGGCGCCGCCTGGAACTATGTCGCGATGACGCAGGCGATCCAGGATGCCGGCCTGGAGCAGACAGACGTCATCAACGAGCGCACCGGCCTCATCATGGGCTCCGGCGGCCCGTCGACGCGCACCATCGTCGAAAGCGCCGATCTCGCCCGCACCAAGGGGCCACGCCGCGTCGGGCCGTTCCAGGTGCCCAAGGCCATGTCGTCGACCAATTCGGCGACGCTGGCGACGCATTTCGGCATCAAGGGCGTCAACTATTCGATCTCCTCCGCCTGCGCGACGTCGAACCACTGCATCGGCAATGCCTATGAGACGATCCAGTGGGGCAAGCAGGACATCGTCTTTGCCGGCGGCGGCGAGGAGCTGGACTGGACGCTGTCGGTGCTGTTCGACGGCATGGGCGCCATGTCGACCCATTTCAACGACCGCCCGCAGGCGGCGTCCCGCGCCTATGACAAGGACCGTGACGGCTTCGTGATCGCCGGCGGCGCCGGCGTCGTCGTCCTGGAGGAGCTCGAGCACGCCAGGGCGCGCGGCGCCCGCATCTGGGGCGAGATCGTCGGCTACGGCGCTACCTCGGACGGCCACGACATGGTCGCCCCGTCGGGCGAAGGCGCCGTGCGCTGCATGCGCATGGCCCTGTCCACGGTCAATGACCGGATCGACTACATCAACCCGCACGCCACCTCGACGCCGATCGGCGACCTCAAGGAGATCGAAGCGATCATGGACGTGTTCGGCGACGACTGCCCGCCGATCTCCGGCACCAAGTCCCTCACGGGCCACTCGCTGGGCGCCACCGGCGTGCAGGAGGCGATCTACTGCCTGCTGATGATGAACAACGGCTTCATCGCCAAGTCGGCCAATATCGACGAGCTCGACCCGGCCTTCGCCAATGTGCCGATCGTGCGCGAACGCATCGACGACGTGGAGCTCAACACGGTGCTGTCCAACGCCTTCGGCTTCGGCGGGACCAACGCCACCCTCGTTCTGCGGCGCTATTCATGAGCCGCTCCCTCAACGGCGGCAGCGGCCTCATGCGCGGGCGCCGCGGCCTGATCATGGGCGTCGCCAACGATCATTCGATCGCCTGGGGGATCGCCAAGCGCCTCGCCGAGGAAGGCGCCGAGCTGGCCTTCACCTATCAGCCGCCGGCGATGGACAAGCGCGTGCGGCCGCTCGCAGAAGCGCTCGGCTCCGATTTCGTCATTCCCTGCGATGTCGGGATGGAGTGCGACGACGCCGATCCGGCATCGCTCGACAGCATGTTCGCCGAGATCGGCCGGCGCTGGGGCAGCCTCGACTTCATCATCCACGCCGTCGCCTTCACCGACAAGAACGAGCTCAAGGGCCGCTACGCCGACACGACGCGGGCGAATTTCGTCCGCACCATGGTGATCTCCTGCTTCTCGCTGACCGAAGTCGCCAAGCGCGCGGCGCCGCTGATGCCGCAAGGCGGTGCGCTGGTGACGCTGTCCTATGGCGGCGCGACGCGGGTCATGCCGAACTACAACGTCATGGGCGTCGCCAAGGCGGCGCTGGAAGCGTCGGTGCGCTATCTCGCCGTCGACCTCGGCAGCGCCGGCATCCGCGTCAACGCCATCTCGGCCGGCCCGGTGCGGACGCTGGCAGGATCGGCGGTCGCCGATGCCCGGCTGATGTTCAACTTCCAACGCCGGCATTCGCCGCTGCGCCGCAGCGTCTCGCTGGAAGAGATCGGCAACGCGGCGCTCTACCTCGTTTCCGATCTCGGCACCGGGGTGACCGGCGAAGTGCATTTCGTCGATTCGGGCTACAACATCATCTCGATGCCGCGGCCTGAGGACCTCAAGGCCCAGGAGGCCAACGAGGCCGCCGTCGAACGCGGCGCCGCCGCGGTACCGGACGTCGAAGCGGCCAAGTAACCGCTACACGTCCGTCCCGACGTCTTCGAATTCAGGCCAGAACTCGCCGAACAGCGCCGCCCGGGTTGCCTCATCAAGGCGCGAGCCGCCGTTCGCGGCCGGTCCGTACATTCTGGCGAACCGCTGCTTCACCTCTTCGAACTTCGCATCCTCGAGGGCAAACGCCACACGCCTCTCGGCGCGAAGCGCCCGCTCGCGCCAGGTTTCAATCGTTTCCGCGGCGGGCTCGGCCTCGCTCCGCGATGGTGGCGTGCTCGTCAGCCGGCCGTGAAGCGCGGCGATGTAGCGACGGTCGTCGCCATCCAGTTCGCCGCTCGCGAGCCGTGCCTGGTAGTCGCGCATATCCGCCACCGTCTCCGGCATCAGATCATCCCGCGCGAGGATCTCATCGATAAGTTGGGCAGTCGGGTCACTGTTCATGGCAGCGACACTAACGGCAGCCGCTAGGTAGATTCAACGCGGCTCGGCAGTCGCCGGGGCCTCGCCGGGCCGGGCTACCGGTCGCGACAGGATCTCCGTCAGGCCCTTCTCCTCCTCGGCAAACTCGCCGATCTTGTGCGCCACGTCGCCCCAGTTCTGCGGCTGTGCCGGCGCGCGGCCGGTCACCAGAGCCGTCGCCTCCGCCCACATCCTGCCCAGCCGGTCGCGGGCGGCGGGATCCTTGGCGATGGCGCTGCCCAGCACCAGGGCGGCCAGCACCGCGGCGGCAAAGATGATCCGCTTCATGGGCTACATCTGCGGCTGCAGAATGAGGCCGTCATTGACCTCATCGACGATCTTCATCAGGTCGCCCCACGACTGCACCAACTGGCCGCGCATGGCATCGAGGTTCTGGACGCTGGAGAGGTCGCCGAGCGCCGCGCTCAGCGAATTGGCGAGGCCGAGCGTCTGCGCCGCCGATTCGTAGACGCGGGCATTCTCGCGCAGCGCGTGGAAGAAGACGTCCAGGTCGTCCGACTGGTCGCCCATGCGGGCGAGGATCTGGCCGTGGCGCTCGGCGAAGAAGCCCCAGGCGGCGACCGCCGCCTCCAGGCTGTGCATCTCCGCCTCGTTGGCCTGACGGGTCAGCCGGTCCTTCTCGATCTGCGAGCGCGAAGCGCTGCCGTCGGCGATCTCGCGCTGGATACGCTCATTGTCGCGCCGCAGCTCCGCCAGCCGCGCCTTGGCGTCGGCGATGCGGAAGCCGACCTCGTCGCCGATCAGCTCGAGGTTGGACAGCTCGGCCCAGCGGCGCTGAAACACCTCCGGCGCCGTATCGGCGATCCCGCGGAAGGACCGGGCGATGCCGGCGACCTCCCTGGCGATCGCCTGCATCTGCTCCTCGCTGATCGTCTCGCTGTTGGCGGCGAGCTCGCGGATGCGGCGCGTCGCCGCGATGTTGCGGTCGAGCGCCGCCATGATGCCGGGAATGCTGGGATCGGACTGCGTCGCCTCGACGCTCTCCGACAGCGCATTGCCGAGCATGCGCAGCGCCTGATCGTGCGGCGCCGTCTCGACCGCCTGCCGGTCCAGCCGCGGCTCCTGTGCTGCCGTCGGTGCCGCGGCGAGCACAGCCGCCAGGATCACGCCCGCCCAACCTGCCTCAAGCCGTGCCATCTGCCCTCTCCCGCTGCGCCGGCGCCATCGCCGGACGTCCGCTGCTATGCTGCGAATATGGCATGGGTGCCGGTCCTCGCGCGGCTCCTTGCCGCCATGGTCAGCCCAATGCTATCGCCACGGCCATGACCGCTGCGCCGCAAAACAACATCCGCAACTTCGCCATCGTCGCCCATATCGACCATGGCAAGTCAACGCTCGCCGACCGCCTGATCCAGAAGACGGGCGGCCTCAGCGACCGCGAGATGAAGGAACAGGTCCTCGACTCGATGGATATCGAGCGCGAGCGCGGCATCACCATCAAGGCGCAGACCGTCCGCCTGCGCTATCACGCCCGCGACGGACAGGACTACATCCTCAATCTTATCGATACGCCCGGCCATGTCGACTTCGCCTATGAGGTCAGCCGGTCGCTGGCGGCATGCGAAGGGTCGCTGCTGGTCGTCGACGCCAGCCAGGGCGTCGAGGCGCAGACGCTCGCCAATGTCTACCAGGCGATCGACAACGGCCACGAGATCGTGCCGGTGCTCAACAAGGTCGACCTGCCGGCGGCCGAGCCCGATCGCGTCAGGCAGCAGATCGAGGATGTCATCGGCATCGACGCCTCCGAGGCGCTGCTGATCTCGGCCAAGACCGGCATGGGCATCGAGGACGTGCTGGAGGCGATCGTGACGCGCCTGCCGCCGCCCAAGGGCGACCCGGACGCGCCGCTGAAGGCTCTCCTCGTCGACAGCTGGTACGACACCTATCTCGGCGTCGTGGTGCTGGTGCGCATCATCGACGGCAAGCTGCGCAAGGGCATGAAGATCCGCACGATGGGCACCGGCGCGACGCACGAAGTGGACCGCGTCGGCGTCTTCACGCCCAAGCTCGTCGAGATGGCGGAGCTCGGCCCGGGCGAGATCGGCTTCCTCACCGGATCGATCAAGGAAGTCGCCGACACGCGCATCGGCGACACCATCACCGAGGAGCGCCGCCCGGCCACCACTGCCCTCGCCGGCTTCCGCCCCGCCCAGCCGGTGGTATTCTGCGGCCTTTTCCCGGTCGATGCCGCCGATTTCGAGGACCTGCGCGCCGCCATCGGCAAGCTGCGGCTCAACGACGCCAGCTTCTCCTACGAGATGGAGACCAGCGCGGCGCTCGGCTTTGGCTTCCGCTGCGGCTTCCTCGGGCTGCTGCACCTGGAGATCATCCAGGAGCGCCTGGCGCGCGAGTTCGACCTCGATCTCATCGCCACCGCGCCGTCGGTGGTCTACAAGATCCGCCTCACCGACGGCACCGACATCGAGCTGCACAACCCGGCCGACATGCCGGACCCGGTGCGCATCGAGGAAATCGCCGAGCCGTGGCTGCGCGCCACGATCCTCACCCCCGACGAATATCTCGGCGCCATCCTCAAGCTCTGCCAGGAGCGGCGCGGCGTCCAGGCCGATCTCTCCTATGTCGGCAGCCGCGCCATGCTGGTCTACGACCTGCCGCTCAACGAGGTGGTGTTCGACTTCTACG
>CAZAAW010000016.1:0-57137 GCA_964483325.1 uncultured Hyphomicrobiales bacterium | reverse complement strand
ACGTTGACATCGTAGGGGTCACAGGTTCAATCCCTGTCGCGCCCACCATTTAAATCAATTATGTCAAAGGCTTGAAGCTGATGCGCCGGCAGACGCATCTCAGGCCGCCAGCAGCTTCTCGACTTCCGTCACCAGCTCGCGCAGGTGGAACGGCTTCGACAGCACCTTGGCGTCCTTGGGAGCCTGCGCATCCGGGTTGAGCGCCACGGCCGCGAAGCCGGTGATGAACATCACCTTGAGATCGGGATCGAGCTCCGTCGCGCGCCGGGCCAGTTCGATGCCGTCCATCTCCGGCATGACGATGTCTGTCAGCAGCAGCGTGAACGGCTCCTCGCGCAGCTTCTCATAGGCGCTGAGACCGTTGTCGAAGGACACGACGTCATATCCGGCATTGCCCAGCGCCTTGGTGAGAAAGCGGCGCATGTCGTTGTCGTCTTCAGCAAGGAGAATGCGGGACATACGCGGGGACCTGTGAAGTTGCACTCGGATAGCGGCACGCGGGCGTCCGGCGCCTCATCCTTAACGGATTTCGCCCGCTTCCTGTAAATTTGGAGTGAACTGCCGGCGACGGCTGACCCGGCCTTTCGGCCTTATGGACAGCCAACCCCGTTCTTGGCAAATTCACGTCAGTGATGTGGCAGCGGCGTTCCGGCAGCACCGGCGCAATTTGCGGGGCCCAGGACGCTGACCGGGATTGTTTCGTTGAAGGATTTCGATCCGTCGCGTGCCTTTGAAGTGGTCGAACCCGCCGACCAGCTCATCCCGTTTCTGTTCAACTCGCCGCACAGCGGCCGCACCTATCCGGCGTCCTTCCTCGCTGCGTCGCGGCTCGACGAATGCGCCATCCGCCGCTCCGAGGACAGCTATGTCGACGAGCTCTTCATGTCGGCGATCTCCCATGGCGCCCCGATGCTGCGCGCGCTCTTTCCGCGCGCCTGGCTCGACGTCAACCGGGAACCCTACGAGCTCGACCCGAAGATGTTCATCGGGCAGCTGCCGTCCTACGCCAACATCCGCTCCGTCCGGGTGAGCGGCGGGCTCGGCACGATCGCCCGCGTCGTCTCCGAGAGCGAAGAGATCTACGCCCGGCCGCTCGCCGTCGAGGAAGGCCTGGAGCGCATCGAGACGGTGTACATGCCGTACCACAAGGCGATCCGCCAGCTGGTGGCGCGCACGCATGTCACCTTCGGCTTCGCGGTGCTGGTCGATTGCCATTCGATGCCGTCGACGGTGCGCGGCGCGGTGCTGCGCGGCCGGCCCGATTTCGTGCTCGGCGACCGTCATGGCGCCAGTTGCGCTCCGGGCCTCACCGATGCTGCGGAGCGGATCCTGTCGAACCTCGGCTACGATGTCAGCCGCAACAAGCCCTATGCCGGCGGCTTCATCACCGAGCATTACGGGCGGCCGTCACGCGGCCTTCACGCCCTGCAGATCGAGGTCAATCGCGCCCTTTATCTCGACGAGCGCACGCTGGAGAAGAGCAGCGGCTTCGAGCGCCTGCAGCGGGATATTGCCACCTTCGTCGCCGAACTGGCGGTCGCCTCGGACGAGCTTCTCGCCGAGCGGCGGGAAGCCGCTGAATGAGCCGTCCTGCGGCCAAAAAAATAGGCCGGTCGCGGAGGCGACACGGCCCAAGTCTAGGGAGGAAACGCCCAAGGAGGGCAACAGGAATTCGGAAGGGATCCGAATTACTGCACTGCAATAATTAATGCTGCGTCGCACATATGCAAGTTAAATTTCGGCCATCTGGTCAAAAAAAGGCTGTGCCCGGCAGCCCGCTGGCTCCAGGCGATTAGCAGCGAATTCAACAAGTTAGACAAGAAGACGCAGGCGCCGTGGAAGCTGTGACATATTGGCGCCGAAGGCCTGCCGACCGGCCGGGAAAGACGCCTTGACCGACTATCGCGCATTCATGGAACGGCTGGCCGACGCCGCCGGCGCGGCCATCCTTCCGCACTTTCGCACCCCCTTCCTGGTCGAGAACAAGCAGGCGGACGGGTTCGACCCGGTCACCGTCGCCGACCGGGCGGCCGAGCGCGCCATGCGCGACCTGATCGCCGCGGCCTATCCCGAGCACGGGATCCTCGGCGAGGAGTTCGGCGGCGAGCGCACAGACGCGGAGAACGTCTGGATCCTCGACCCTATCGACGGCACCCGGAGCTTCATCTCCGGCATACCGGTCTGGGGCGTCCTGATCGGCCTCCTGCAGCGCCAGAGACCGGCCTTCGGCATGATGGCGCAGCCCTTCACCGGCGAACGCTATGCCGGCGACGGCAGCTCGGCCTGGTATGCCGGTCCCGGCGGCGACCGGCCGCTCCGCACACGGCCCTGCGCGCAGCTCGATGCGGCGACGCTTTTCACCACCAGCCCGACGCTGTTCTCCGAGGCGGATATCGGCGCCTATCGGCGGGTGGAATCGCGCGCCCGCCTGACCCGCTACGGATGCGACTGCTACGCCTACTGCATGCTGGCCGCCGGCTTCGTCGACGTGGTCATCGAATCGCAGCTGCAGCCCTACGACATCGCTCCGCTCATCCCGATCATCGAGGGCGCCGGCGGCCGCGTCACCGGCTGGGACGGCGGCACGGCGGCCGGCGGCGGCAGCATCGTCGCCAGCGGCGATCCCCGCCTGCACGACATCGTGCTGGCCGAACTCGCCGGCAGGCGCTCCTAAGCCGGGACGGCCTCGCCGGCGCGGCTCCGCGGCAAATCCTGCGAGCCCGGCACGAAGGCGTCGAAGGCTGCCCAGAAGAGCTGCCGCAACGCGTCTTCTTCCATCAGGATTTCATGGCGCGCGCCGGGAATCACGACATGCGCGCCGGCCCGCAGCTGCTCCGACAGGCGCTCGATGGCTGCCGTCGAGACGACCCGGTCGCGGCCTGCGGCAACCAGCAGCACCGGCACCTGCAGGGACGGCGCAAATCCCGGCGCCTCGGCGGCGCGCATCGCCCGCGTCGCGGCATAGAGCCAGCCGAAGGTCGGCGCCCCGATGGTGAGCTGCGGCACGGCGCGAAAGATGTCGCCATCGCGGCTGAACCGCGCCAGATCGCCGGTCAGCAGGTTGCCGGGGAACGGCAGGATGTCTTGCGCATAGACCTCCTGGCCGGGAACGGGCGCCTCGTGCAGCCCGAGGAACAGCGCCAGCCGGCTCAACAGCCGCAGGACCCGCATCGGCGGCCCCATGGCAAGGCGCAGCATTGGCGCCGCCAGCACCATGCGCGTAAAGCGCGTGCGGCCGGTCTGCGCCGCATGCAGGCAGACGAAGGCGCCCATCGAATGGCCGAGCGCGTAGAAGGGCGGCGGGCAGTCCGGCAGGGCCACCTGGCGCATGAAGGCATCGACGTCGAGCTCATAGTCGGCGAAGCGCTCGACATGACCCTTGCGGCTGCTGCCGTTGATCAGCCGGTCCGAGCCGCCCTGCCCGCGCCAGTCGAAGGTCGCCACGGCAAAGCCGCGGGCGCGCAGTTCGCCGATCACCTCGAAATATTTCTCGATGGCTTCGGCGCGCCCCTGGAAGAGGCAGACGGTCCCCAGCCGGCTCGGCCCGGTGGGGCGCCAATGCGCCGTCCGCAGCAGGACGCCGTCGGACGTCCTGATACCCTGGACCACGGCCCCATCGGGCGCTTCGTTGGTCCGGGTGGAGAAGAGTTCCATCGGCATTGCCCATCGTATCCGCCGGGGCCGATGTAGCATCGCCTGCCGCAGAAAGAGAATGCCGGCGGTGCCGGAAGGGCACCGCCGGCATGAACCGGCATCGGAGGGGGGCGGGATCGATACCGGTCCAATTCCGTGCACGGCTGTCGCCGTGCCGATCCTGGCCTCAGCGCCGGCGCAGGCGCTCGACGCTGAGGATCTCGCCGCTATAGGCGTGAACCGTGATCACCCGGTCGCGGCCACGGTCCGTGACGGCCCGCACCGTGTAGGTGAAGCGGTTCTCGTCGACGACGCGGGCCTCGTAGAACCCGGCGCTGCGGACGATGCGGCGCACCTGCCATTCGCCAAGGCGATCGTGGCGCGGCCGGTGGCCGTCCCAGCGGCCGGGGCCACGGTGATGATCGGTGACGGCGATGGCACCGTTGCTGTTGATGCTGATCGAGCCGTTCGGCCCGCTGATGCCGAAGGCGAAGCCGGCGGCCTGCGACGCGGCCGGTATGGCGATGGTGGCTACTGCAATGACGCCAGCGATGACAAACTTCCTGAACACTTCCTTGTCTCCTGCCCCGGCTGTCGCGATGGTCGCGAACCGATGATGGCTGGAGCATACGAAGGGCTGGCTGAACCCTGCCCGAAGCGGGCATTCATTGTGCGTTCATCGGCAGCCCGCCGCGACGGGCGGCGCTAAACCGAGGCGGAGACAGGCAAGATGAATTTCAGCAGCGACAACTGGGCCGGCGCGGCGGCGCGCGTCACGACGGCGCTGGCCGAGGCGGCGGACGGCTTCGCGCCGCCTTATGGCGCCGACGATCTCACGGCCGAGGTCACGGCAGAGTTCAGCCGGCTTTTCGAGACCGACGTGACGGTCTTCTTCGTCGCCACCGGAACGGCGGCCAACGCGCTGGCCCTATCGGCCTATGCGCGACCTGGCGGGGCGGTGTTCTGCCATGACGAGGCGCATGTGGCGGTCGATGAAGGCGGAGCGCCGGAGTTCATCGGCGACATCCGCCTGGTCGGCATCGGCGGCGAGGAGTCGAAGATCGCCCCGGTGGGGCTGGAGCAGGCCCTGGCGCGCTTTCCGGAAGGCTTCGTCCATCACGGGCAGCCTGTCGCCGTGACAATCAGCCAGCTCACCGAGCTCGGCACGGCTTACACCGCATCGGAGATCGCCCGCCTGACGGCGATCGCCCATGACGCAGGTCTCGCCGTCCACATGGATGGCGCCCGCTTCGGCAACGCCGTCGCAGCCCTCGGCGCCACGCCGGCGGAGCTGACCTGGAAGGCCGGCATTGACGTCATGTCCTTCGGCGGCACCAAGGGCGGCTGCTGGGCAGCGGAAGCGGTGCTGTTCTTTCACCCCGGCGATGCCGAGGACTTCGCCTTCAGGCGCAAGCGCGCCGGGCATCTCTTTTCCAAGAGCCGCTTCGTCGCGGCGCAGCTCGGCGCCTTCCTGCGCGAGGGCGCGTGGCTCGAATGGGCCGCTCACGCCAATCGCCTGGCGAAGCGCCTCGCCGACGGGATTGAGGCAGAAGGAGGCCGGCTGGCGGTGACGCCGGCCGGCAATCAGGTCTTTGCCATCATCGACGACGCCCGCCTTGCCGTCCTGCGCAAGGCGGGGGCGCTCTTCTACGAATGGGAAAGCACCGCCCTCCCCGCCGACCGGCGGCCGCGCGATGGCGAGACGATGATCCGCCTCGTCACGTCCTTTGCCAATTCCGCCGACGAGGTCGACCTTTTCCTGACCGTGCTGCACGGCTGACAGGAGAAAAGCCAAAAGAAAAGGGCGCCCCCTGACGGGCGCCCTTCCTTGCACGCGAGGATATTGCGGCTGCGATATCGCCGTCAGGCGGCTTTCGCCTCGAGCTCGGTGACCTGGGCGATCGGCGCCTTTGGCGCGACGCCCGCGGTAATGGCGATCTTGCGGGGCTTCAGAGCCTCCGGGATCGCCCGCACGAGATCGATATGCAGGAGGCCGTTCTCAAGCGCCGCGCCGCGGACCTCGACATGGTCGGCCAGCTGGAAACGACGCTCGAAGGCTCTGCCGGCAATACCGCGATAGAGCACATCAACACCCTCGGGGGTGCCGCTCCGCTCGCCCTTCACCATCAGCGTGTTCTCCTTGACCTCGATCGACAGATCGTCCTCGCCGAAACCGGCGACGGCCATCGTGACGCGGTAGGAGTTCTCGCCGGTCCGCTCGATATTGTAGGGCGGATAGGTCGAGCCGCTGTCGACGCCGCCGAAGGAATCCAGCAACGAGAACAGCCGGTCGAAACCGACGGTGGTGCGATAGAGCGGGCTGAGATCATAAGTACGCATCTTCTGTCCTCCGAATGAGCGACGCATGTTGCGATTCGGACGGCCGTGCCCCGACTGGCGGCGATGGCGCGTCCCGCGGACCCTGTTGGCGTCCGCATAGAGGGAGGTGGTTGTTGTCATTGGTCTTTTCAAGGGCCGGCAGCCGCTTCGATGCCGCCTCCCGGGTCGATTTTTCCTGAACCGTTTCTGAACGCCGGCTTCCGGGGACGTTCAGCGCCGGCCCCTATGATCCACCCATCAACGCCGCAAATCGGTGCGGCGCGAGGGATCAGGATCATGCTCAAGACCGCTCTTGCCGCCGCAACCCTGGCAGCAGTCGCTGCAGCGGCCTCCACGTCCGTCCACGCCCAGGACCGCGATGTCCGTCAGCAGCGCCTCACGGAACTCCGCCCCGCCCAGCTTCTCGCCAATCCGGCGACCGGCCGCCGCACCGTCGTTCTCGCCCAGGCCGACCAGGGCCAGCGCGGCCGCAGCAATGCCCGCATCGCCATCAACCCCGGCCGTGGCGGCCAGGGCAGCGATGAGGTGCTCGGCGACAATATCCGCACCCGCGTCCCCGGCACGCTCAACCTGACGGTCAATCCCGGCAATGGCGGCCAGACCGCCAGCAACGACGACCGCCCCGACGTGCTGCCCCGCATCGCCACCGACCCGGGCCAGGGCCAGTCGTCCAACACCGATATCGGCGCGCCGCAGAACCCGCCCCGCCAACAGATCGTCATCGCCCCCGGCGACGGCCCGTCGGCCAATACCGACAATGGCCGCGTTCCCGGCAACCGGCAGATCGTCGTCGAGCCGAGCGAGCCGGCCGCGGCCGGCGATTTCGACAGCATCCCGCCGATCCAGGTCGGCGATGCCGGCGCGCCTGATGTTGCGCCGCCGGCGGCCGATCCGCTCGACGACGAGGATCTGCTCGACGACCTGCCCAATGCCGCGCCGCAGCTCCCGGAACCGCCTGCCGCCCTGGCGCCGGAAGCGCCGGCCGATGATCCGGCCCTTGCCGCGCCGCAGGAGCAGGCCCCCGCCGTCGCCGAGCGGCTCGACGAGCTGCAGATCCATTACCGTCTGGCCAGCGAAGGGTTCTACGACGTGCGCATCTTCAAGGCCGACGCCACCTACTACTATGTGCTGGCGGCGCTGGGCGCCCATCGCCCGATCGGCTACGTGATGGCGGTCAACGCCTATACCGGCAAGGTCGTGTCGCTGCGCGAGCATGAGGCCGGCTATCGCCAGGCCTACCACTACGAGCGGCCCACCTATCGCTTCGCCGCCCCGACCTACCGCTTCACGACGCCGTCATACAGCTACCGGAACGTCGGCAGCCGCTACGACGACTGCTTCGAGCCGGGCTACCGCTACTGAAATCCAGAAGCAGGCCCGGCGTCGTTCCCGCCCCCCTCGATCGTCGGGCCTAGCAGCCGGCGGCGTCCACTGGACGCCGCCGGTTTTTTCATTTCTTACGCTGGCAGTGCAGCTCCCGCTGGGGGCGCCCACTGGACGCCGCCGGCTCTCCTTGCGCGAAAAGGGTGGGACAACATGGCCGGCATTTTGGAGTCCGGATTTCGCCACAGATCTTGTAGACTTTCTCCAAATCTGGCATTGTCCCTCAGTTAGGACAGGAGTGCTGTCCAATCGGACCGCTGACGGCGGTATCCGATTCCGGGCCAGAAAGGGCCAAGGATTCAGGCGATGTGGACCAGACGGCATTTGAGCACGCGCGGCGATGCCCGCCGCTCGCCGTTGGCTAGCCACGCCATCAATCTGAAAGAGAACAAACCGGCCGGCGATTGAAGCCGCGCCGTTTGTCGACAAGAGACGGGACATCGGCCGGCCAGCCTTTCAAGCCTCGGCGCTTGAAGGGACGATGGACTGACGGCTGAACGCAGATATTTCAAGGACGAGACGGATGGACAGCAACGGCGCAGCCTGGAAGGAAGCGGGACCGCAGGCGAGTCCCGCAACCCAAGCCGTCGAGCCGTCGCCTGACCCGTTCCGCTATCGCGGCATGCCGGCGCCCGGCGGCCTCTACGCTCCGGACAAGGAGCACGATTCCTGCGGCGTCGGCTTCATCGCCAACCTGAACGATATCAAGTCGCATCAGATCGTCCGCGACGGTCTGGAGATTCTCGCCAATCTGGAGCATCGCGGCGCCGTCGGCGCCGATCCGCTGATGGGCGACGGCGCCGGCATCCTGACCCAGGTTCCAGACCGCTTCTTCCGCGCCGAGGCGGAGCGTCTCGGCTTCAGCCTGCCGCCGGCCGGCGAATACGGCGTCGGCGTCGTCTTCTTCCCCAAGGACGCCACGCTGCGGGCCGACATGGAGCGCGTCGTCGAGGAGGCCATCACCAGCGAGGGCCAGACCTGCCTCGGCTGGCGCGATGTGCCGGTCGACAATTCCTGCCTGTCGCAGACGGTCATCGACACTGAGCCGGCGCACCGCCAGATCTTCATCGGCCGCGGCCGCGACAGCCAGGACGAGGAAGCGTTCGAGCGGCGGCTCTACATCCTGCGCAAGGTCGTCTCGGCGCGCATCTTCGCCGCCTATGGCGGGTTGCAGAACGATTTCTACATCTGCTCGATGTCGTGCCGGACGCTGGTCTACAAGGGCATGTTCCTGTCCAACCAGGTCGGCGCCTATTACCTCGACCTCCGCGACGAGCGCTTCGAATCGGCGCTGGCGCTCGTCCACCAGCGCTTCTCGACCAACACCTTCCCGTCATGGCGGCTGGCTCATCCCTACCGCTTCGTCGCCCATAACGGCGAGATCAACACCGTCCGCGGCAACGTCAACTGGATGGCGGCGCGGCAGGCGAGCGTCGATTCGGAGCTGTTCGGCAACGACATCTCGAAGCTGTGGCCGATCTCCTATGAGGGCCAGTCGGACACCGCCTGCTTCGACAACGCGCTCGAGTTCCTTGTCCGCGGCGGCTATTCGCTGCCGCATGCGGCGATGATGCTGATCCCCGAAGCCTGGGCCGGCAACCCGCTCATGGACGAGGACCGGCGCGCCTTCTACGAATATCACGCCGCGCTCATGGAGCCGTGGGACGGACCGGCGGCGATCGCCTTCACCGACGGCCGCCAGATCGGCGCGACGCTGGACCGCAACGGCCTGCGGCCGGCGCGCTACCTCGTCACCCATGACGGCCTGGTGGTGATGGCCTCGGAGGCCGGCGTGCTGCCGATCGACGAAAGCCGAATCGCCCGCAAGTGGCGCCTGCAGCCCGGCAAGATGCTGCTGATCGACCTCGACAAGAAGCGGATCATTTCCGACGAGGAGATCAAGAGCGAGCTGGCGCGCCTGCATCCCTACAAGACCTGGCTGAAGCGGACGCAGATCGTCCTGGAGGACCTGCCGGAAACGGTGCAGAAGCCGCCGAAGGCGGCAGCGCCGCTGCTCGATCGCCAGCAGGCCTTCGGCTACACCGAGGAAGACCTGAAGCTCCTCATGGCGCCGATGGCCGAAACCGGCGCCGAGGGCATCGGCTCGATGGGCAACGACGCCCCGATCTCGGCCATGTCGGGCAGGCCGAAGCTCCTCTACACCTATTTCAAGCAGAACTTCGCCCAGGTCACCAATCCGCCGATCGACCCGATCCGCGAGGAGCTGGTGATGAGCCTGGTGTCCTTCATCGGGCCGCGGCCGAACCTCTTCGACCTGGAGGGCCAGGGGCGGCGCAAGCGCCTGGAGGCGCGCCAGCCGATCCTCTCCAACGAGGACCTGGAGAAGATCCGCACCATCGGCGAGATGGACGATAACCCGTTCGAGTCGCGCACGCTCGACATGACCTATGCCGCCGAGCGCGGTGCTGAGGGCATGGCCGACGCGCTGGAGCGCCTGTGTGAGCGCGCCGAGGCGGCCGTCCATGGCGGCATCAACATCATCATCCTCAGCGACCGCGCCGTCAGCCGCGAGCGCATCGCCATCCCGGCGCTGCTCGCCACGGCGGCCGTGCACCATCACCTCATCCGCCGCGGCCTGCGCACGTCGGTCGGCCTCGTCATCGAGACCGGCGAGGCGCGCGAGGTGCATCATTTCTGCTGCCTTGCCGGCTACGGCGCCGAGGCGATCAATCCCTATCTCGCCTTCGAAACGCTGGTGTCCCGGACGGCGGATCCGAAGGCACAGAAGGAGGCGGTCAAGCACTTCATCAAGGCCGCCGGCAAGGGCATCCTCAAGGTGATGTCCAAGATGGGCATCTCGACCTACCAGTCCTATTGCGGCGCCCAGATCTTCGATGCGATCGGCCTCGCCAGCAGCTTCGTCGAGCGCTTCTTCACCGGCACGGCGACGACGATCGAGGGCGTCGGCCTCAAGGAGATCGCCGAGGAATCGGCCCGCCTCCATCAGGCCGCCTTCGGCGACAGCCCGATCCTGCGCGATGCGCTCGATGTCGGCGGCGATTATGCCGTGCGCCTGCGCGGCGAGGACCATGTCTGGACGTCGCCGGTTGTGCGCGACCTGCAGCATGCCGTGCGCGGCAATTCCCGCGACGACTACCGCTCCTTCGCGCGCCGCATCAACGAGCAGGACGAACAGCTGCTGACCATCCGCGGCCTGTTCGAGATCCGCACCGCCGAGGACGATTCCCGCCAGCCGGTGCCGCTCGACGAGGTGGAGCCGGCCGCGGCGATCGTCCGTCGCTTTTCCACCGGCGCCATGTCCTTCGGCTCGATCAGCCGCGAGGCGCATACCACGCTGGCGGTGGCGATGAACCGCATCGGCGGCAAGTCGAATACCGGCGAGGGCGGCGAGGAGCCGGAGCGCTTCAAGCCGCTGGCCAACGGCGATTCCATGCGCTCGGCGATCAAGCAGGTGGCGTCAGGCCGCTTCGGCGTGACGGCGGAATATCTCGTCAATGCCGACATGATCCAGATCAAGATGGCGCAGGGCGCCAAGCCCGGCGAAGGCGGCCAGCTGCCTGGCAGCAAGGTCGACCGCGTCATCGCCAGGGTCCGGCATTCGACGCCCGGCGTCGGCCTCATCTCGCCGCCGCCGCATCACGACATCTATTCGATCGAGGACCTGGCGCAGCTCATCTACGACCTGAAGAACGTCAACCCTGACGCGCTGGTGTCGGTGAAGCTGGTGTCGGAAGTCGGCGTCGGCACCGTGGCGGCCGGCGTCGCCAAGGCACGCGCCGACCACGTGACGATTTCCGGCTACGAGGGGGGCACCGGCGCGGCGCCGCTCACCTCGATCAAGCATGCCGGCAGCCCGTGGGAGATCGGCCTCTCCGAAACCCACCAGACACTGGTCGCCAACCGTCTGCGCGGCCGCATCGCCGTGCAGGTCGACGGCGGCATCCGCACCGGCCGCGACGTCGTCATCGGCGCGCTGCTCGGCGCCGACGAGTTCGGCTTCGCCACCGCGCCGCTGATCGCCGCCGGCTGCATCATGATGCGCAAGTGCCACCTCAACACCTGCCCGGTCGGCATCGCCACCCAGGACCCGGTGCTGCGCAAGCGCTTCACCGGCCAGCCGGAGCACGTCATCAACTTCTTCTTCTTCGTCGCCGAGGAAGTGCGCGAGCTGATGGCGGCGATGGGCTACCGCACCTTCGACGAGATGGTCGGGCAGATGCAGATGCTCGACAAGCGACGCGTCGTCGAACACTGGAAGGCGCGCGGCCTCGACTTCACGCGCCTGTTCCACAAGCCCTATGCGCCGGACGGCGTGAACATCCATCACGCCGAGACGCAGGACCACAAGCTGGACAAGGCCCTCGACCGCAAGCTGATCGCCGAGGCCTGGCCGGCGCTCGAAGGCCGGCGGCCGGTGCGCATCACCAGCGAGATCGACAACGTCCACCGCTCGGTCGGCGCCATGCTGTCAGGCGCCGTCGCCAAGCGCTACGGCCATGCCGGCCTGCCCGACGATACGATCCATGTCTCGCTCACCGGCACTGCCGGCCAGAGCTTCGGCGCCTGGGTGGCGCGCGGCGTGACGCTCGATCTTACCGGCACCGGCAATGACTATGTCGGCAAGGGCCTGTCGGGCGGACGGCTGATCGTGCGGCCGTTCCCGCATTCCGGCATCGTGCCGGAGGAATCGATCATCGTCGGCAATACCGTGCTCTACGGCGCCATCGCCGGCGAGTGCTACTTCCGCGGCGTCGCTGGCGAACGCTTCGCGGTGCGCAATTCCGGCGCCGTCGCCGTAGTGGAAGGCGCCGGCGACCATTGCTGCGAGTACATGACCGGCGGCATCGTCGTGGTGCTCGGGCCGACCGGGCGCAATTTTGGCGCCGGCATGTCGGGCGGCATCGCCTATGTGCTCGACGAGGACGGCTCCTTCGAGAATCACTGCAACATGTCGATGGTCGAGCTCGAGGCGATGCCCGACGAGGATCCTGAGGCGCAGCGGCTCTACCAGGGCAGCGACGCCGAGGCGCGGCCGGTGGCCGAACTGATGGTCGACCTGACGCAGGGCGACGTCGCGCGCCTGCGCCGGCTCATCGAGAACCACGCGCATTACACCAACTCGTCGCGGGCGCGGCACATCCTCGACAACTGGAGCGCCCTGCTGCCGAAGTTCCGCAAGGTCATGCCGACGGAGTTCCGCAAGGCGCTCCTGGATATGGCCCGCCTGGAGCACGAAGCGACGGCCCTGGCGGCCGGCGAATAGCCGCCGCCGCAAGACGCAACATGTCACTTTGAGCCCTGGACCGGCATCGGCCGCCAGGGTGGGGGAACGACAGTCCGATGGGAAAGATCACCGGCTTCCTTGAGATCGAGCGCCGCGACCGGAAGTACCAGCCGGTCGCCGAGCGCGTGCGCGACTACCGCGAATTCGTCGTGCCGCTGGGCGAGGCCGGCACGCGCGAGCAGGCGGCGCGCTGCATGGATTGCGGCGTCCCCTATTGTCACACCGGCTGCCCGGTGAACAACCAGATCCCGGATTGGAACGATCTCGTCTATCGCGGCGACTGGCAGCGGGCACTCAGCAATCTCCTGTCGACGAACAACTTCCCGGAATTCACCGGCCGCATCTGCCCGGCGCCGTGCGAGGAATCCTGCACGCTCAACCTCATCGACGCGCCGGTGACCATCAAGACCATCGAATGCGCCATCATCGACCGCGGCTTCGAGGAAGGCTGGGTGACGCCGATCCTGCCCGTTCGCAAGACCGGCAAGCGCGTCGCCATCGTCGGCTCCGGCCCGGCCGGCCTTGCGGCGGCGCAGCAGCTCGCCCGCGCCGGCCATGATGTCCACCTCTACGAGAAGAACGCCAAGGCCGGCGGCCTGCTCCGCTACGGCATCCCCGACTTCAAGATGGAGAAGCATCTCATCGACCGCCGCGTCGAGCAGATGGAGGCCGAGGGCGTCACCTTCCACTACAACGAGCATATCGGCCAGACGCGGCCGGCCGCCGAGCTGGTGCGCGACCATGACGCGGTGCTGCTTACCGGCGGCGCCGAAAAGGGCCGCGACCTGCCCATTCCCGGCCGCGACCTCGACGGCGTTCACTTCGCCATGGAATTCCTGCCGCAGCAGAACCGGCGCGTCTCGGGCGAGCCGGTGCAGAGCAACACGCCGATCCTTGCCACCGGCAAGCATGTCGTGGTGATCGGCGGCGGCGATACCGGCTCGGACTGCATCGGCACGTCGGTGCGTCAGGGCGCCCTGTCGGTGACCCAGCTGGAGATCATGCCCGAGCCGCCGGTGAAGCCGAACAAGCTGCTGACCTGGCCTGACTGGCCGCTGCGGCTGCGCACCTCGTCGAGCCATGAGGAAGGCGCAGCGCGGGAATTCGCCGTCAACACCACCGCCTTTGTCGGCGAAGGCGGCAAGGTCACGGCGCTGCGCTGCGTCCATGTCGATGCGAGCTTCAAGCCGATCGCCGGGACCGAGTTCGACCTGCCGGCCGACCTGGTGCTGCTGGCGATGGGCTTCGTTTCGCCGGTGCATGACGGCATGCTCAACGAGCTCGCCACCGACCTCGACGGCCGCGGCAACGTCAAGGCCGACACCAACGGTTACCGCACGTCCGTCGACAAGGTCTTCGCCGCCGGCGACATGCGCCGCGGCCAGTCGCTGGTGGTGTGGGCGATCCGCGAGGGCCGCCAGGCCGCCCGCGCCATCGACCAGTTCCTGATGGGGACGACGGAGCTGCCGCGCTGACGTTACTGCGCCGCCGCGGCCTGGGGGTTCTCCGCCTCAGCAGCCGGCCAGCGGAAATCGTCGACGCGGCCCGGCACGACCGGCAGCGTCTCGCCGCGCACGATCAGCCGGTACTGCAGTGAATCGCGCCCCGGCTCGGCCGGCCGGGTGGCACCGGCCAGCTCGGTGCTGGCGCCGGGCGGCGGCTCGCCGAGGGCGATCACCGGCCCGACCAGCTGGCGGCTGCCGTCGGGCAGGATCTCGATGCGGTCGCCCGGCGCCGTCGAGGCGAGGAACGTGTCGCTGCCGCCCTCCCCCGGACGGCGGATTTCCCGGTCGACATAGAAGGCGAGCTTGCGCTGGCCGGCGCGGGTGAAATTGATGCCGTCGCCCGACCGCAGCTGCAGCACCCGGCCGTCGACATCCGGTCCCCTCGTGACGAACTTGCCGTCGGCATCGGCAAACCCGTCCCACACGTCGATGAAGCGCGCCCCGGCGCTCTCCGCCCCGGCCTGGAAGATGTCGTTGAGATAGGCCATGTCGGCCGATGCGGTATTGCCGCGCAGCGGCGGCGCGCTGATCCAGAAGGCGGGGCGGCCGTAGACCTTCAGCGTATCGGCGATGGCGGCGACACGCTGGCGATAGACGCGCTCCCAGTCGGGCGAGCGGAACTGGAAACGCTCCTGCCCGGTGCGGATCTGCTGCCTGTCATTGGCGCCCAGCATGATCACGACATAGTCGGGCTTCAGCTCGTTGAGGATCTTCGGCAGCTCCGTCGTCCAGTCATAGAAGTCCGTCCGCACCAGCCCGGACGAGCCCTCGCTGCGGTCGACGACGGCGATGCGCGGCTCCTTGGCGAAAGCCTGATCGAGGCCGGCCGCCAGGCTGGCGCCGAGAAAGTCGCCGACGACCACCAGCTTGAGCGCCGTGGGGTCCTTGGGGTCGACCGGGATGCGCGGCGTCGGGTCGGCGACGCGCCGCGGCCGCTGGCGCGCCGGCGGCTGACGCATTTCTCCCGGCGGCGGCGCCATCTGGCGCCGGTCGCGGAAGAAGGACGGCCGCTCCGGCGCCGCCGGGCGCGGTCCGAAGATGCGGTCGAAGAAGCCCTGCGCCTGCGCCGGCCGTTCCGGAACGGCGACGGGCGTCGCCGCCAGGGCAGCGACGAACACGACGGCAATCCGGAAGAGGGTCGCAGGCAGCTTCGGCATATCGGCCTTTGCGTGGGGCTGATTACGCCCCGCCCGCCAGCCTAGCGAATGGCGCGCAGCTGCTGCAACAGGCGCACCGACGCGTAGCCGTCCGCAACCAGCCCGGCCGAGTGCTGAAAGCTGCGGATCGCGGCGCGCGTGCCACCGCCGATCTTGGCGTCGATCGCCCCGCCATAAAGGCCGTGCGCCGCCAGCAGCCTCTGCAGCTCCATGCGCTGGGACCGGTCGAGCGGCAGTTCCTCGCGCGGCCAGTCCTGCGCGAAAGTGCCGTAGCCGCGCAGCCGGTCGGCGAGATGGCCGACCGCCAGCGCGTAGGAATCGGCGTTGTTGTAGCGCTTGATGACGCGGAAATTCTTGAGCATCAGGAAGGCCGGGCCGTTGGCGCCGGCCGGGACGAGCAGGCGGGCTTCGTCGCCCGGGCGCGGGAATCCGGAGCCCTGGGTGCGGCGCAGCCCGAGGCGCTCCCATTCGCCGAGCGTGCGGGCCTCGCCGCTGTCGGCGATGCGAAAGTCGAAGCCGCGCGGCAGCCGCACCTCGTAGCCCCAGGTCTTGCCCGTCTCCCAGCCGGCCTTGGCGAGATAGTTCGCCGCCGAGGCGAGCGCATCGGCGGGCGACGACCAGACATTGCGGCGGCCGTCGCCGTCAAAATCGACCGCATAGGCCTCGTAGGTCGTCGGGATGAACTGGGTGTGGCCCATGGCGCCGGCCCAGGAGCTGGTCATCAAATGCGGGGCGATGTCGCCGCGCTGGATGATCTTCAGCGCCGCCAGCAGCTGCTGCTCGCCATAGCGCTTGCGCGAGCCGCCCTGGTAGGCGAGCGTCGCCAGCGAGCGGATGCAGTTCTTGATGATCGCGTTGTTCTCCAGCGCCGCGCCATAAGAGCTCTCGACGCCCCAGATCGCCAGCAGGATGTATCTGTCGACGCCGTAGCGCGCCTCGATCTGCTCCAGCAGCCGGCCATATCTGCGCAGCGCCTCCTGGCCGCCGTCGAGGCGACGGGCGGAGAGCATGGCATCGAGATAGTCCCAGATAGGACGGACGAACTCGGCCTGGTTGGAAGCGCTCTTCAGCACCGTTGGGTCGGGCTCGAAACCCGCCATGGCGGCGTCGTAGACCTGGCGGGAAATGCCGGCTGCCTTCGCCTTCGGCCAGAAGGACTGCACCCAGCGGTCCGAGGCACGATCCGCCAGCGCGCCGCCTGCCGCCATGCCGAGGCAGGTCAAGACCACAAGAAGTGTCGCGGCAACGCGGGTCACCGCGAACCGCCAGGATTTCGACCGCCAGGACATCGGCTGCCGATGGGAAACCGTGGGGTTCAGGGTGCTTGCAGCAGGCATTGGCAAAGAGCCCTCCAGTTCTTCGGATCGGTCGAAAGCAGGCCGACCGGAGCCGGCCTCAGTCGCGCTGGTTGCGCTGTCCCAGAGCCGCCTCCCAGGCCAGGGCACCGGCAACGATCGTGTCGAGATCGTCATGACGGGGCCGCCAGTCGAGGCGGTCGCGGATCAGCGCCGGATCGGCGACGACCGCCGCCGGATCGCCCGGGCGGCGCGGCGCAAAACGGATGTCGAGGGACCGTCCCGCCGCGCGCTGCACGGCATCCAGCACCTCCAGCACGGAATAGCCGCGGCCATAGCCGCAATTGGCGACGAGGCTCGCACCGCCCTGCCGCAGATAGGTGAGCGCGTCACGATGGGCGCCGGCGAGATCGGTGACGTGAATATAGTCCCGCACGCCCGTGCCGTCGGGCGTCGGATAGTCCGTGCCATAGACCTCGATGCGGTCGCGCTTGCCGAGCGCCGCCTCGCAGGCGACCTTGATCAGATGCGTGGCGCCCCGCGTCGACTGGCCGCTGCGCCCGGCCGGATCGGCACCGGCGACATTGAAATAGCGCAGCGCCACGAAACGGAGCGGATGCGCCGCCGCCGCATCGGCCAGCATCATCTCCGTCATCAGCTTGGATCGCCCGTAAGGCGACAGCGGCGCCGGCACCGCGGCCTCGCCGACCGGCATGACGGAAGGGGTGCCGTAGACGGCGGCAGTCGAGGAAAAGATGAAGTGGCGCACGCCGCCGCGGATGGCGGCGGCGATGAGCGCACGGGATTTCACGGTATTGTTGAGGTAGTAACCGAGGGGATCGGCGACGGAATCCGGCACCACCACCGAGCCGGCAAAATGAATGATGGCCTCGACCCTGTGGCGGGCGATCAGCCCGGCGACGAGCGCCTCGTCGCCGGCATCGCCCTCGACCAGAAGGGCTTCCGGGGCGACGGCCCAGCGGAAGCCGGTGGAGAGATTGTCGAGCACGACCACCGTCTCGCCATGATCGACAAGGTCCCATACGGCATGGCTGCCGATATAGCCCGCCCCGCCGGTGACAAGGACGCTCATCGCAACTGCAACGATACCGCCACGATCGGCGTTACGGAGTGCACGGTGATCATGCGCTAACCATAGCCAGAGAGTGTTTACCGTTTCTTAGCCATGACGGGCTCCCGTCATTCACCATTTTCCCTTCCGCCTGTGAGTTTCGAAGCCATGAACCAGCCGATCCGTACGGCGGTGTTTCCGGTCGCCGGACTGGGTACACGCTTCCTTCCCGCCACCAAGGCCATGCCGAAGGAGATGCTGACGGTCGTGGACCGGCCCCTCATCCAGTATGCCGTGGACGAGGCGCGTGAAGCCGGCATCGAGCATTTCATTTTCGTGACCGGCCGTAACAAGGGCGTTATCGAGGATCATTTCGACATCCAGGTCGAGCTGACCGCGACGCTGCGCGAACGCAACAAGACAGCAGAACTGGACGCTCTTGCGGCGGACCAGCCGCAGCCCGGTTCCATGAGCTTCACCCGCCAGCAGGTTCCGGCCGGCCTTGGCCACGCCGTCTGGTGCGCCCGCCACCTCGTCGGTCGCCAGCCCTTTGCCGTGCTCCTGCCCGACATGCTGATGCAGGGCGAACCGGCCTGCCTGAAGCAGATGGTCGATGCCTATGCGGAAACCGGCGGCAATGTCATCGCCCTCAGCGAATGCGCGCCGGACCGCACCAGCCAGTACGGCATCGTGGCGCTCGGCGACGCCGTCGGCCCGGCCAGCCGCATTACCGGCATGGTGGAAAAGCCGGCGCCCACCGAGGCGCCGTCGAACCTCTACATCAACGGCCGCTATCTCTTTCAGCCGGAGATCTTCGACCACCTGTCGCTGCACGAAAAGGGCGCTGGCGGCGAGATCCAGCTCACCGACGCCATGCAGCGGCTTTCGGCGCAGCAGCCCTTCTACGGCGTCCGCTTCGACGGGCACACGTTCGACTGCGGCTCCAAGGCGGGCTTCCTCGCCGCCAACATCGCCTATGCGCTGCGCCGGCCGGACATCACGGCAGACCTGCGCAGCGAATTCGGCGATGTCCTCGCCGACCTGCTTCGGACCGTAGAAGGATAGGAGGAACGGCCTTCTGGCCGCCCCTCAGGAGAACGGCTCCACCCGCAGGATCGTCCCGTCGAAGCCGGTCACGCGGACACGCTGGCCCGACGGCAGGTCGGGCCCGGCGACGCGCCATGTCGTGTCGTCGATGCGGACGCGGCCGAGGCCGTCGACGATCGGCTCGCTGAGGACGTAGACCGAGCCGACGAGGCGCGAGGCCCTGTCGTTCACCAGCCCCTCGGCCGGGGCATTGCCGCCCCAGCCGGCGAAATAGCGCCGTCCGATCACCACGAGGATGACCGCCAGCACGGCGAAGATCGCGACTTCGATCTGCCAGGCCCAGTCGAAGACCAGCGACGCCACGCCGACGATGATCGCGGCGATGCCGAACCACAGGAAGAACGTCCCGGGCGCGATGATCTCCAGGCCGAGCAGCAGGACGCCGCCGATAACCCAGGACCACGGGCCGAGCTGGGCGATGAAATCGGTGATCACGATGGCGTCCCCGGCGTGCCGGTGCGCGGCACCGTGACGACGCGGCGGCCGTCACGGCCGTCTTCGGAGAAGGCCGCCTTGGCGATCTCGGCGATGCCGCTGATGGAGCCGATCAGCGACGTCGCCTCGACCGGCAGCATCAGCACCTTCTGGCTCGGCGCCGACGCCAGGGACTCGATCGCCTGCGTGTAGCGCTGGGCAACGAAATAGTTGATCGCCTGCACGTCGCCCTGGGCAATGGCGACCGACACCAGCTGGGTCGCCTTGGCCTCGGCTTCGGCGGCGCGCTCGCGTGCCTCGGCATCGCGGAAGGCGGCTTCGCGCCGGCCCTCGGCCTGGAGGATCAGCGCCTGCTTCTCGCCCTCGGCGCGCAGGATCTCCGACTGGCGGGCGCCTTCCGCCTCCAGCACCTGGGCGCGCTTCTCGCGTTCCGCCTTCATCTGGCGGCCCATCGACTGGACGAGGTCGGCCGGCGGCACGATGTCCTTGATCTCGATGCGGGTGATCTTGACGCCCCAGGCCGAGGCGGCGGCGTCGACGACATGCAGCAGCCGGTCGTTGATCGTATCGCGATGCGACAGCAGCTGGTCGAGGTCCATCGAGCCCATGACCGTGCGGATATTGGTCATGGTGAGGTTGAGGATGGCGTTCTGCAGGCCGCTCACCTCATAGGCGGCGCGGCCGGCATCCAGCACCTGGAAGAAGGTCACGCCGTCGACGCTGACGGTGGCGTTGTCCTTGGTGATCACCTCCTGGGTGGGGACGTCCAGCACCTGCTCCATCATGTTCATCTTGGTGCCGATGCGGTCGATGAACGGGACGATCAGGCTCAGGCCGGGCCGCAGGGCGCGTGTGAAGCGGCCGAATCGCTCCACGGTATAGTTGTAACCTTGCGGGACCTGCTTCACCCCGGCGAAGATCACCAGAATGATCAGAACTGCCAGTACAAGAATAACGATATTGAAGCCGGTCATCGGGGCGTCTCCAAACCTTGTCGCCACAGGTCGAGGGCGGACGAGCCGCGTGAGGATGGCGCTTTGCGCACGAGCGCGCAAACCGGCAGGCCGACTAAACGGCCGGTCATGAACAGTACATGAACGGCAGGATCCCGCGAAGGCGCCGCAGGTGGCGCCTACATCCAGCCCTTGAGTTCGTTGCGGGTGAGCGTGTCGAGCAGCGTCATGCCGGCTTCGCTGTCGTTGAGGCAGGGAATGGCGGCGAAATGCTCCCCGCCGTTCTCCTTGAAGATCGCGGCATTCTGCATGCCGATCTCCTCCAGCGTCTCGACGCAATCGGCGGCGAAGCCCGGCATGATGGCGGCAAGCCGCTTGACCCCCGATTTCGCCAGTGCCTCGACGGTCTTGTCGGTATAGGGCTGCAGCCATTCGGCCCGGCCGAAACGCGACTGGAACGTCACGCGCAGGCGGTCGCTGCCCCAGCCCAGCCGCTCGCCGAGAAGCCGGGTGGTCTTGAAGCAGTGGCAGTAATAGGGGTCGCCCTTGAGGACATATTCCTTCGGCAGCCCGTGATAGCTGGTCAGCACCAGCTCGGGCTCGAAGTCGAGCGCCGCCAGCCCGTCGGTAAGGGAGCGGGCCAGCGCCTCGATATAGGCCGGCTCTTCATAATAGGGGGGCACGGTGCGGATGGCCGGCTGCCAGCGCATGTCGCGCAGCGCCTCGCCGAGCTTGTCCATGACGGTGCCGGTCGTCGCGGCGGAATATTGCGGATAGAGCGGGACGACTAGGACTCTGTCGCAGCCGGACTCCTTGAGGACGGTCAGCCGTTCGGCAAGGGGTGGATTGCCGTAGCGCATGGCCCAGTCGACCATCACCGCCGGATTGTCGTCGGCGAGCGCGGCGCCGAGCTTTTCGGCCTGCGAGCGGGTGATCGTCCGCAGCGGCGATTCATCGAGCTGGTGATCCCAGATCTTCTCATAGGCTTCGCCGGAGCGTTGCGGCCGGGTGCTCAGGATGACCAAATTGAGCAGCAGCAGCCACGGCAGGCGCGGCAGCTCGATGACGCGCCGGTCGGACAGGAATTCCTTGAGATAGCGCCGCATCGAACGGTAGTCGGTGCCGTCCGGCGTGCCGAGATTGACCAGCAGAACGCCGACGCGCCCTGTCGGAATCTCCGGATGGTGCAGCGGCGCAGCCGGATGGCTGACCGGAGAGAGCGTCGGGTCAGTACGGTTCATGGCGGGCGAACATAGAGGGCTCGCCGCTTCCTTCCAAGTCGAGCGTCCCGTCGCAGCGGCTCGCCGCGCCATCCTGACGCGCCGCAGCGGGCCGCGATCCGCTTCCGCGCCGGCCTCGCCGCTCCAGTCTTGCCCCGCGTCACGAGATTGCAAAAGATGCCCTGCACGGTCGAGCAAGCGCTGCGCGCCGGGCGCGGCATGCCGTTCCGTCGGAGGCGACATCATGAAGCTGTTGCAACGATCCCTCTTCCTGCCGGCCGCCCTGGTGCTGCCGCTGCTCGCCAACCAGCCGGCTCATGCCGAGACGGTTACCGTGACCTTCGTGCAGACCAACGATATCGATCGCATGCAGGAGGAAGACGGCCGCGGCGGCTTCGCCCGCCTGGCGGCCGTCGTGAAGGCCGAGCGCGCCGCCGGCCCGACCGTCTTCGTTCATTCCGGCGACACGCTGTCGCCGTCCCTCCTCTCGGGCATCGACAAGGGCGCCCACCAGATCGACATCCTCAATCATATGGGCGTCGACGTCATGGTGCCGGGCAATCACGAGTTCGACTTCGGCCCCGACAATTTCCGCGCCCGCATCGCCGAAGCGACCTTCCCGATCGTCAACTCCAACATGACGGAGGCGGACGGCAGCCCGATCGCCCATACCGAGCCGGACCGGATCATGGAGTTCGGCAGCGTCAAGATCGGCTTCTACGGCCTGACCACGGAAGACACACAGACGGCCTCCAGCCCCGGCGACATCGTCTTCGCGCGCTCGGTCGAGACCGGAGAGGCCAAAGCCAAGGATCTGCGTGAGCGCGGCGTCGACATCGTCGTGGCGGTCGTCCATACGCCGCTCAATGTCGATATGGCGCTGGTGCGCGCCAACGCCGCCGATCTCGTCCTGTCGGGCCATGACGAGCATCTGCTGGCCTATTACGACGGCCGCCACGTCCTCACCGAGTCCGGCTCGCAGGCGGACCGGATCGTCGTCACGTCGCTCACGGTGGACAAGACCGAGGCGGACGGCAAGACGACCGTAAGCTGGCAGCCGGCCTTCCGGATCGTCGACAGTGCCACTGTCGATCCGGACCCCGAGATCGCCGCGCTGGTGCAGTCCTATACCGACAGGCTCGACACCGAGCTGAAAGTCGAGATCGGCGTCACCGAGACGCCGCTCGACAGCCGGCGCGCCACAGTCCGCGCCCAGGAAGCCGCCATCGGCAACCTGATCGCCGACGCGATGCGCGCCGCCGTCGGCGCCGATGTCGCCATCACCAATGGCGGCGGCATCCGCGCCGACAAGGAATATCCGGCCGGGACGCATCTGACCCGCGGCGACATCTTCGCCGAGCTGCCGTTCGGCAACAAGACAGTCAAGCTCGAGCTCAGGGGCGAGCAGATCCAGCAGGCGCTGGAGAACGGCCTTTCCCAGGTCGAGGCAGTGGCCGGGCGCTTCCCGCAGATATCGGGCATGACGGTGACGGCCGACCTCACCGCCCTTCCCGGCTCGCGCATCAAGAGCGTGACGATCGGCGGCGAGCCGCTCGACCCGCAGAAGACCTATACGCTCGCCACCAACGACTTCATGGCCGGCGGCGGCGACGGCTACACCGTCTTCCGCGACGCCAAGCAGCTCGTGAACGCCATCGACGCGCAGATCATGGCGTCGCAGGTGATCGACTATGTGGCGGCAGCGAAGACCATCAGCCCCGCTCCCGAAGGGCGGATTACGCTGCAGCAATAAGATGCGGCCGGGCTTCGCCAGGCGGCGCGGCCCGGCCCTCATCCTCAGTGCCGCTTGTCGGCGACGTGTTCCGGCTTGCCCTTGCGCTTGGTCGCGGCGAAATCCTCGAGCTGGTTCTCGCTCATCGACTTGTACATTTCGCGGGATGCGCCGCGCAGCGCGCTGACCTTTTCCTCGCCCCGCTTGGCGGCAAGAGCGGCACCGGCGGCTTTCTGCTGGGCTTTCGATTTGGCTGGCATGATGTCCTCCTCTCGGACACCCGGATAACGTCACCGGTCCGGGAAAGTTCGCCGCTTCGCTGCGGCGGGCGGGCGGAGTAGACTGCGGCCAATCACCCCTGCCCGGACGATGATCATGCCCGCACCGCTTCCCCTGGTCGCCGTCACGGCCGACGTGGCGCCGGAGGACGACTATTTCTGGCACGGCACGGAAGACACCTATCTGCGCGCCGTTGCCGTCGGCGCCGGGGCGATCCCGGTCATCGTGCCGTCGATGCCGGGCCTGATCGACGTCGCGGCGGTGCTCGATCATGTCGACGGCGTGCTGGTGACCGGCGCCAAGTCCAACGTCCATCCGGCCCTCTATGGCGAGGCGGAAACGCCGGCGTCGGGACCCTTCGATCGCGAGCGCGACGCCATGACAATGGCGCTGATCCGCGCCGCCATCGATCGTGGCGTGCCGCTCCTCGCCATCTGCCGCGGCCTCCAGGAGCTCAATGTCGCCCTCGGCGGCTCGCTGGTCGGCGAGGTGCAGGACCTGCCCGGCCGCCTCGATCATCGCGCCCCAGACGTTGCCGGCAACGACAACCGCTTCGTGATCCACCAGCCGGTCGACATCGTGCCGGGCGGCTGCCTCGCCGGCATCGTCGAGGCCGAGACGATCCGCGTCAATTCCCTCCACCGCCAGGCGATCGGCCGGCTCGCCGCCGGCCTGGCGGTCGAAGGCAAGGCGCCGGACGGCACCATCGAGGCGGTGAGCGTCGCTGCCGCGCCGGCCTTCGCGGTGGGCGTGCAATGGCATCCGGAATACTGGGTGGAGAAGGACGAGCCGTCGCGGCGCATCTTCCGTGCCTTCGGAGACGCCGTGCGCGATCACATGCGCCGGCGCGCCCAGCCGCTCGCGGCGGAATAGCCCTCAGGCGATCCTGGCGGTCGACAGGGCGCCGCCCAGAAGCAGCAGGCCGAACAGCAGCACTGCCGAGGCGGCGGCGATCTCCAGGCCGCGATAGATCCGCGCCGCGGCGCCCGACCCGCGGCCGATGAACCGCAGCGCGACATCCTTGGCGAGGACCGCGATGCTCGCCAGCGCCGCCACGGTGATGCCGGTCCCGACGGCCATCACGAAGGTCGACGCGATGCCCATGGCGTAGACGCCCTGCGACAGGGCGAAGACGAGGACGATGATGGCGCCCGAGCAGGGGCGGATGCCGACCGCCAGGATCGCCGCCCAGGCCGTGGCAAGGGTCAGCGGCCGCTTCAGGAGATCGGGATCGGGCGCGTGCGAATGGGCGCTGTGGCTGTGCTGCGCCGGCGCCGAGCCGTCATCGCAGGCGAACGGCCCGCGTTCGACGGCTGCCGGCATCGGCCGCAGGCCCCCAGCCGCCTCGGGATGGCTGTGGCCGCGGCCGGTCACGCGGCTCCACAGCATCCAGGCGCCGACCGCGGCGATCATGGCGTAGCTCGCCATCTCCAGCATCTCGGTGGCGCGGGTCATCGCCATGGCAGTGGTGCGAAAGATCAGCGCTGCGACCGAGACAAAGACGACCGCCACCACGGCCTGGACCAGCGATGCGGCAAAGGCAATGGCGATGCCGCGGCGCAGCGTGTCGCCGGAGGCGAGGAGATAGGATGTCACCACCGCCTTGCCGTGGCCCGGCCCGGCGGCGTGGAAGATGCCGTAGAGAAAGCTGACGCCGGCGAGCGCCCAGGCGGCTCCGGCGCTGCCGCGCAGGTCCCCCAATGCCCCTGTCAGCGTGCGGTAGAAGCCGGCCTGGACCGTGGCGATCCAGGCGAAGAGCGGCGCCAGCGGCCCGGCCCAGCCCGCGCCGCCGGCCGAATCCGGCGTCGCGATGCCGAACGGACTGGGCGCGGCATGCGCTGCGGCGCCGAGGGCCAAGAGGCCCAGCCCGGCGAGACAAAGGCTGCGCCAGCGGATCATCGGCACGTCACGCTGATGAGATTGGCGAGCCCGACCGCCGCATCGGCCAGCGCCGGCGGCAGGTCGCGCTGGTCGGCCGGGATCGCCGCCAGCGCCGCCATGATGTCGTCATCGAGTTCCTTCGGCGGGTGATAGGCGGCGCTGCAGCCGGCCGGCGCATTGTCGAGCCGGATCGGGTCATGGTCGGTGAAGGTAAAGGCGACGAAATACTCCTCGTCAAAAACCTCGAGCGTCGTCGATGGCCCCACCTTGACCGGCTCCTTCAGCGGCAGCGTGAAGAACAGCGTCAGCTGGCCATTGTAAGGCTCCAGCCAGTATTCCTTCGGCGGCACGAATTTCTGCAGCTTGTCGTCGATCGTCAGGTAGGTGAAGAAGTCGAATTCCTGCAGCGAATCGACGTTGATCTTCGCCAGGGGCGCCAGCTCCGCATCGCTCAGCTTGCCGTCGCCATCGGCGTCGAGGCCCTGGCTGGCAAAGGCGGAGAAGGCCGGATCGAACTGCCAGATATTGCGCACGGCGGTCATCCGCCCGGCATCGTCGAAGACGATCTCGGCCTTGGCCGTCACCAGCACATGCGGGTGGGCCGCCGCCGGGCCGGCCGCGCCGCAGCCGAGGACGGCCGCAAGGCAGGCGCCGCGCCCGAGACGCCGGATCGTATCCGCCATAGTGATTCTCTTCCCCAAATGGCCGGTGTCGTCTCGGCCATCTTCGAGGGGAATTTATGTCAAAGCCAGTGCCCCGGCGCGCCGGCCCCGGCGCTTCTCCTTCCTGTCCGATCACGTCCCCGTTTTCGAGATGGGAAATCCCGGTTTTCCGCCATTGCGACCCCGGCCCTGCCGGCATCCGCCACGGCCACGAAAATCAATGCAGCCGGGTGCGCATTTTTTCTTGAATGCTACCGCGAACCATCATAGATACGCGCCTGCCCAATTTCGCACGTGCCTGTCGTCGATCAACGTCCGAGGGCGAAACGCCGGAACCATCCGGATGCTTCGAAGGACGCGGCCTAAAGCAACGACGTAGCGGGCTTTTTTGGTCTCTGCCGGCTCTCCATCAGCCGGGGTTACTGAAGAGGCACTACTTCCTTGCCGGGCGTGCGGCGCGGGTCTCCCGTTCCAAGCGAAGGCAGCGTCAGTTGGGACTGCCCTGTCCCTCTGTTGCGACTGCCACCCGCAAACCAGCCGGTGATGAGCCGGCAAACCGGTTCGCGACACTTCGATCGGCCGTCTCCACATCGGCCATCGAACGCTAAGCGCACCGGCGGTTTCAACACTTCGCCTGTGGGAGGCGCCGCCATGACCGACCGTATCCGCGACTTCCTTCGCGACCGACGACCCGATGGTCCCTGCCTCGTCGTCGATCTCGACGTCGTGCGCGACAATTACCGCACCTTCGCCAAGGCGATGCCCGACACGCGCGTCTTCTACGCGGTGAAGGCCAACCCGGCGCCGCAGATCCTGCGCGCCCTGGCCGAGCTCGGCTCGTCCTTCGACTGCGCCTCGCCGGCCGAGATCGCCATGGCCCTGGAGGCCGGCGCAACGCCCGACCGCATCTCCTACGGCAATACAATCAAGAAGGAGCGCGACATCGCCACCGCCTTCGCGCGTGGCGTCCGCCTCTTTGCCGTGGACTGCGTCGAGGAGGTCGACAAGATCGGCCGCGCCGCGCCCGGCGCACGCGTCTTCTGCCGCATCCTGTGCGACGGCGCCGGCGCCGAATGGCCGCTGTCGCGCAAGTTCGGCTGCGTCCCCGAGATGGCGATCGACGTCCTGGAGCATGCCCAGCGCAAGGGCCTGGAGCCCTATGGCGTGTCCTTTCATGTCGGCTCGCAGCAGGGCAACGTGCAGGCCTGGGATGGGGCGCTCGCTTCCGCCGCGACGATCTTCCGCACCCTCGCCGAGCGCGGCATCCAGCTGCGCATGGTCAACCTGGGCGGCGGTTTCCCGGCAAAGTACCTCAAGGCGGTGCCGGCGGTGCAGTCCTACGGCACGGCGATCAGCTCGGCCCTGCTGCGCCATTTCGGCAACCGGCTGCCCGAGACGATCATCGAGCCCGGCCGCGGCATGGTCGGCGATGCCGGCCTGATCAAGGCCGAGGTGGTGCTGATCTCGCGCAAGGAAGCGGACGACGAGGTGCGCTGGGTCTATCTCGACATCGGCAAGTTCGGTGGCCTGGCAGAGACGATGGACGAAGCCATCCGCTATCCGATCCGCACCGCCCATGACGGCAGTCCCAAGGCGCCCTGCGTGATCGCCGGTCCGACCTGCGATTCGGCCGACGTTCTCTACGAGAAGATGCCCTACGAGCTGCCGATCTCGCTGTCGATCGGCGACGAAGTGCTGATCGAGGGAACCGGCGCCTACACGACCACCTATTCGGCGGTCGCTTTCAACGGCTTCGCACCGCTGCAGTCCTTCGTGATCTGAGCGGCCGCACCGGCCCGCAGCCCTCCCCTTGGGGAGGGCCTCACACTCACACCTGGGCTTGCTGCGTTCTCGCGCAGGACAGTCTGCCGTCTTTTGCCTGTGTCCTGCCCTGCCGGACGGGAGTGCCTGCCATGATCGTCATCGACACCGAGACTGCCGCCGATATTGCGGGCCGCGAGGCCCTGCTCGACGAGACGATGGGGCCGGCCCGCTTCACCAAGCCGTCGCAGCGCCTGCGCGACGGGCGCCAGCCCGCCGATGGGCTGTCGCTGGTCGCCCGCGACGATGGCTGCGTGGTGGGAACCGTGCGGCTGTGGCCGGTGATTGCCGGCGGCCGTCCGGCGCTGCTGCTCGGGCCGCTGGCGGTAGCGTCGCGCTGCCAGGGCGAGGGGATCGGCTCGCGGCTGATGCGCAAAGCGCTCAACCGGGCGGCCGCTCTCGGCCATGGCGCCGTCATCCTCATTGGCGACGCCGCCTATTACGACCGCTTCGGATTCGCCGCCGGCGCGACGGCCGCCCTGCGCATGCCGGGGAGCGTCGATCCGCGCCGCTTCCTGGCGCTGGAGCTGACCGATGGCGCCCTTGCCGGGGCTGCCGGCGCGGTCGTTCCGGCCGGCGCGCCGAGCCAGCCCGGCCTTGCCGAAATCATGCCCTGGACCGTGCCGGACAATGCCGTCCGCCACGACCGCGAATTTGACCTGCCCGGTGACAACCTGCCAAGGGAGGCCCTTGCGGCCTGACAGCCGCCCACATCCCGCACCGAGCGCGACGGAGATGGAGATTGCTCATGCCCGATTGGCCCATCCATGGCCGGATCGACGGGCCGATCGTCATGATCGGCTTCGGCTCGATCGGCCGAGGCACCCTTCCGCTCATCGAGCGACACTTCACCTTCGACAGGAGCCGGCTGACGGTCATTGAGCCGGATGCCGATCGCGCTGCCCTGGTGACGGCGCAGGGGGTCCAGCCCCTGCAGGTCGCCCTGACGCCGGATAATTATCGCGAGGTGCTGACGCCGCTGCTGACTACCGGTCCCGGTCAGGCGTTCTGCGTCAACCTGTCGGTCGACGTTTCCTCGCTCGCCCTCATCGAGCTCTGCCGGGAGATCGGCGCCCTCTATATCGACACCGTCGTCGAACCCTGGGAGGGATTCTATTTCGATTCGGCCCGCGGCTCCGCCGGGCGGACCAATTACGCACTGCGCAAGACCGTCCAGGACGCCCGCCGGCGCAGCCCCGGCGGCACCACCGCCCTGTCCTGCTGCGGCGCCAATCCAGGCATGGTGTCCTGGCTGGTCAAGCAGGCGCTCGTCAACATCGCCACCGATCTCGGCGTCGACAATACCGTCCCTGCCGACCGCGAGGGCTGGGCGCGCTTCATGCGCCGGCTGGGCGTCCGCGGCGTGCACATCGCCGAGCGCGACACGCAGCGCGCCCGCACGCCGAAGCCGCTCGATACCTTCGTCAACACCTGGTCGGTCGAGGGTTTCATCTCGGAGGGCCTGCAGCCGGCCGAGCTCGGCTGGGGTACGCATGAGCGCTGGATGCCGCCCGATGCCGGCGGGTTCGACGATCCCGCGGCGCCGGGAATCTTCCTCGAGCGCCCCGGCGGCGATACGCGCGTGCGGACCTGGACGCCGCTCGCCGGGCCGCAATTCGGCTTTCTGGTGACCCACAACGAGTCGATCTCCATCGCCGACTACTACACGCTGCGCGAGAATGGCGAGGTCGTGTACCGGCCGACGGCCCACTACGCCTACCATCCGTGCGACGATGCCGTGCTGTCGATGGACGAGATGTTCGGCCGCGCCGGGCGGCAGCAGCCGCATCTGACGATCCTCGATGAGGACGAGATCACCGACGGCGCCGATGCGCTCGGCGTCCTGCTCTATGGGCACGGCCGCAATGCCTACTGGTATGGCTCCTGTCTGTCGATCGAGGAGGCGCGCGTCCTCGCGCCTTACCAGAACGCCACCGGCCTCCAGGTGACCTCCGCGGTCATAGCCGGGATGGCCTGGGCGCTGGAGAACCCACGCGCCGGTATCGTCGAATCGGACGACACCGACTTTGCCCGCTGCCTCGCCGTGCAGCGGCCTTATCTCGGACCGGTCATCGGCGAATATACCGACTGGACGCCGCTGGACGGACGGCCCGGCCTGTTCGCCGAGGACATCGACACCACCGATCCCTGGCAGTTCCGCAACGTGCTCGTGCGGTGACGCCGCACCGGCGCGGATATGCTAGAGGTGGCGAAAGGGCGGCAGCGGCCGCGCCACCGCGGGAGCGAGCGGCATGAGGACTCTCTTCGGAATCATCATCGTCTATCTCCTGCTCGGCGTGGCGGTCGTCGCGGCACAGGTTTCGCTGTCGCCGTGCGACAAGCCGCTGGCGCTCGATGCGCAGCACGATTCGATCCGCAGCGCCCGGCTCGACGGCACGCTGATCAACGGGACGGGCGAGTCACGGGCGCTGCTGGCGAAGGATGTCGGCCTGTGGGGCGTCCGGTTCGTCCAGATGGTGGTCACCGGCGACACGTCGATCCGCAACTTCGTGCTGGCCAATCAGTGCCGCGCCAGCTCCTTCTGAACTAGCTGCGCAGATCCAGGACGCCTGCGGCGCCCTCTTCCGTGCCGAGGGCAAGCCTGAAGCCGCTGTCGTCCCATGCCAGGGCCGATACCGGCCCGTCGCCCGGCATACGCAGGATGACGGCATCCTCGTCGCCGAACTGGGCCAGGGCGACAGCGCCATCCTGATAGCCGATGGCGACGACTTCCTCGGTGGGATGGCAGGCGACGCGCGTCGAAAATACCTCGCGAGCGCCGAGCTGCAGCGGCTGCTTGCCCTGCGGCCCGTCCTTGAAATGGAACGGCCACAGGATGGCCGCTTCGGCACCGGAACTGGCGAGGAAGCGGCCCTTCACCGACCAGGACAGCGACTTCGGCTTGGACGGATAACCGGTCATGCGCATGTGCGACCCCTCCGGCAGGCGCCAGCCATGCAGGGCATTCTCCTGCATCGACGTCACCAGATAGCGGCTGTCGGGCGACAGCGTGACGCCGAGATGAGCGCCCTTCCATTCGAGCTCGGTCGGCGGCGCATCGGTATTCACCCACCACAGAGAGACGCCGTTATAGCGCGCCACCGCCAGCCGCATGCCCTTCGGCGCGAAGGCGAGGCCGGTGACGGCGCGCTCGTGGTCGAAGCTCTTCTCGCTGCCGTCGGCGAGGCGGACCACCGCCTGCTTACCGGCGGAAAAGGCGATGGCGCCTTGCGGACCGACGGCAAGCTGGTCGATCCACTTGCGCGGCCGTTCGGCAAGGCGCTCGACCTTGCCGCCGGCATCGATGCGGGCGAGCAGGCCGTCGTCACCGCCGGTGAGTAGGCCATGGCCGTCTGCGGTCCGGACAGCGGTCAGGACGGCGCCGGCATGGACCTTCACCTCCTCCGCTGCCGGACCGATGGCAAGGCGCACCGTGCCGTCGCCGAGCGCGAAGACCGCCCGGTCATCGATGAAGGCCGTGGCCACGACAAAGGACCCGAAGGGGAAGCGCTGAAGCGTCGGCATTGCAGGAGGGGATGTCCGATCGAAGGCAGCGGCAAAATGCTGCCGGGTCGGGAGGGGTTAGTTCAGCCGCAGCCGAAAGTCACCCCTCCCGGAAACACGGGCGTGTCTCATGCCTCCGGGAGGAGGCAGAAGCTCAGGCGGCGCGGGACGCCTCGAAGCCGGCCCTCAGGCGCTCCTCGTCGAGATGCCGGCCAATGAACACCAGCTTGCTGACGCGCGCCTCGTCGGCCTTCCAGTCGCGCTGGTGGTTGCCCTCGACGATCATGTGGACGCCCTGCAGCACATAGCGCTGGTCGTCATCCTTGAACGACAGGATGCCCTTGAGGCGCAGGATGTCCGGCCCCTGGCGCTGCGTCACCTCGTTGATCCACGGGAAGAACTTCTCCGGATCGAGCGTCCCGCCGACCAGGGCGACGCTCGTCACCGCATCGTCGTGATGGTGATGATGGTGGTCGTGATGATCGTGATCATGATCGTGGTGGTCATGGTCATGATGATCGTGGTCGTGCTCGTCTTCCTCGAGGAAGTCGGGATCGAGCGACAGGATGCGGTCGAGATCGAAGGCGCCGCGGTCGAGCACGCGCTCCAGCGGGATGGCGCAGCGTTCGGTGCGGTGGATTGTGGCGTGCGGGTTGATCTCGCGGATGCGCCGCTCGACGGCGGCGAGCTCGGCCGGCGACACGAGATCGCTCTTGTTGAGCAGGACGACATCGGCGAAGGCGATCTGGTCTTCTGCCTCGGGCGCATCGTCGAGCCGCTGCAGCAGATGCTTGGCGTCGGCCACGGTCACGACGGCATCGAGCTTTGCCCGGGCGCGGACGTCGTCGTCCATGAAGAAGGTCTGCGCCACCGGCGCCGGTGCCGCCAGGCCGGTGGTCTCGACCAGGATGCCGTCAAAGCCGCCCGGCCGCTTCACCAGGCCCTCGACGGCGCGCACCAGGTCGCCGCGTACTGTGCAGCAGATGCAGCCATTGTTCATCTCGTAGATCTCTTCATCGGATTCGACGATGAGGTCGTTGTCGATGCCGACTTCGCCGAACTCGTTGACGATGACGGCATAGCGCTTGCCGTGCTGTTCGGTGAGGATGCGGTTGAGGAGCGTGGTCTTGCCGGCGCCGAGATAGCCGGTGAGCACGGTGACGGGGATCTGCGTTTCAGCCATGGGAAGGTCTCCGCGGCCGGTGCAAGGGCGGCCTGGATGGTAAGGATCGGCTTGTATATAGGCGAACCGGCCGGCAAATTCATCGGCCCTTGTCCCGGCCGGCGCAAGCGCATCGCCTCCTGTTGACAGGAACGCCGGGGAGGCGCCAAGCCGAAGCTGAGCTTCGGAGATGCGCGCCATGCCGGACGATCCAAACGATCCATCCCAGCTGTGGGAGGCGGCGCTGGCGCAGGCCGTCGCGTTCCGCCGTTCCCTGTCCGCCGGTCTGCCGCCGGCGAAGCCCTATCGCACCATCCTCGATGCCTTCGCTGCGCCGCTGCCGGAGCATGGCGAAGCCGGAACGGAGGTCATCGCGCGCCTTGCCGCCGGCGCCGTGCCAGGCCTCAGGGCGCCCGCCGGCGGGCGCTTCTTCGGCTGGGTCATGGGCGGTTCGCATCCGGTGGGCGTCGCCGCCGACTGGCTGACCAGCGCCTGGGGCCAGAACGCCGGCAACCATGTTGCCGCGCCGGCGGCCTCCGCCATCGAGGCCATCGCCGCAAGGTGGCTGCTGGATCTCCTCGACCTGCCGCGGACCAGTTCCGTCGGCTTCGTCACCGGCGGCACGATGGCGAACTTCGTCGCCCTTGCGGCGGCCCGCGGTGCCGTTCTGCGCGCCGCAGGCTGGGACGTCGAGCGCGACGGCCTTTTCGGCGCGCCGCCGATCACCGTGCTCGCCGGCGCCGAGGCGCATGTCACTGTGCGCTCGGCGCTGCAATATCTCGGCCACGGCCGCGTCACCGTCGTGGAGGCCGACAGCGAGGGCCGCATCGTGCCAGCCGCCTTCGCGCGGGCGATCGCGGCCGTTGCCGGGCCGACCATCGTCGTCCTGCAGGCCGGCCAGGTGAATACCGGCGCCTTCGATCTCTTCGCCGAGCTGATTCCGCTCGCCAAGGCCAAGGGCGCCTGGGTGCATGTCGACGGTGCCTTCGGCCTCTTCACGCGCGCCGAGCCTGGCTTGCGCCCTCTCACCGACGGCATGGAAGGCGCCGATTCCTGGTCGACCGACGGCCACAAATGGCTGCAGATCCCGTTCGACAGCGGCTTCGTGTTCGTGCGCGATGCCGAGGCACATCACCGCGCCATGATCATCAGCGAGAGCTACCTGCCGGCAGCCGGCGCCGACGACCGCGATCCCGGCAACACCGTGCCGGAACTGTCGCGCCGTGCCCGCGGCTTCGTCGTCTGGGCGATGCTGCAGCACCTCGGCCGCAGCGGCGTCGCGGCGCTGGTGCACGAGCACTGCCGCCTCGCCCGTCACTTCGCGGCACGTCTGGCCGAACCCGGTATCGCCGTGATCAACTACGTCGTGCTCAACCAGGTGCTCGTCCGCTTCGGCGCCGACGAGCCGGACGAGCGCGGCGATGCGCTGACGCGCGAGACGATCACCGCCATCCAGGCGGACGGCACGGCCTTCGCCGGCGGCGGGTCATGGCGCGGCCGCTGGGTGATGCGGCTGTCAGTCATCAGCTGGGCGACGACGGAAGCCGATATCGACCGCTCCGCCGATGCGATGATCGCCGCCTGGCGGAAGGTCCGCGGCCACTAGAGCGCGATAACGCCGGACTGACGGCTGCAGCGCCGCTGACACGCCAGTGCTGGGCCTATATTTAAGTGATCACTTAAATACGGAACTCAGCGGGAAAGTTGTCCATCTCCAAAGACATGCCGCAGACCTTTGCGGCCCTCGGCGACCCGACGCGGCTGGCGATCCTGAGCCGGCTAGCGGCGGAGGGCGACATGACCGTGCAGGAGATCGCCAAGCCGTTCCCGATGAGCCTGCCGGCGATCTCGCAGCACCTGAAAGTGCTGGAGCGCGCCGGCCTCATCATCCGCGGCCGCGATGGCCAGAAGCGGCCCTGCCAGCTCCGCCCCGACCGGCTCACCGAGGCATGGCAGTGGCTCAATCACACGCGCCGGGCCTGGGAAGCGCGCTTTGACCGGCTGGAGCGCTTTCTCGAGACCACTTCCACCCCATCGAAGGACGACATCGATGAACACTGACCCCCGCAAGACCTGGGCCCTGGAGCGCGAGATCGTCCTGAGCCGCGTGATCAACGCACCGCGTGAGCGCGTGTTTGCAGCGTGGACGGATCCGGACCAGATCACGCAGTGGTTCGGCCCCGCCGGCTTCAAGACCGAGACGCTCGCATGCGACATCCGTCCCGGCGGCCTCTGGCGCTTCATCTACACCGCGCCGGACGGCACGACATACGACAACCGCATGCAGTTCCTGCGGATCGAACCGCCGCGGCTGATCGAGATCGAGCACGGCACGGACAAAGACGACGATCCGGGACGCTTCCACGTGACAGTCACGTTCGACGCGCAAAGCGACGGCAAGACGGTGCTGACCATGCGCCAGCTCCATCCGACGGCCGCGCAGCGCGACGCCGGCATCGGCTTCGGCGCGGTGGAACTCGGCTATCAGACCCTGGACAAGCTCGCCCGCCACCTCGGTGGCTGAGCCGGCGCGGGCTGTTTAGGCGGCCTTCGGGACCGCCCAGCAGGCGACCAGCACGCCGCCCTTCCGCTCCAGCTCCGGACGCTCCGTAACGCAGCGGTCGAAGGCGAGCGGGCAGCGCGGATGGAAGGGGCAGCCGGAAGGCGGGTTGATCGGCGACGGCAGCTCTCCTTCAAGGCGGATGCGGTCACGGCGCCGCGCCGGATCGGCGACCGGCGTCGCCGACAGCAGCGCCCGCGTATAGGGATGCTTCGGATCAGCGAAGATCGCCGCCGCATCGCCGTGCTCGACGGGGCGGCCGAGATACATGACCATCACCGCGTCCGCCATGTGGCGCACCACCGACAGGTCATGCGAGATGAAGAGATAGGCGAGGCCGAACTCCTCCTGGAGCTCGGAAAGAAGGTTCAGTACCTGCGCCTGCACCGACAGGTCGAGCGCCGATACCGGTTCGTCGAGGACAAGGATGCCGGGCCGCAGCATCAGCGCCCGGGCAATGGCGATGCGCTGACGCTGGCCGCCGGAGAACATGTGCGGATAGCGGTCGTAGTGCTCCGGCCGCAGCCCTACCCGCGCCATCATGGCAATGGCGGCGGCGCGCCTGTCGGAGGCGCTCATGTCGCGGCGGTTGATCTTCAGCGGCTCCTCCAGGATCGAGCCGATGCGCTGGCGCGGATTGAGCGATCCGTAGGGGTCCTGGAAGACGATCTGCACCTCGCCGCGCAGGCGTTCCGCCGCTCCGGGCTGGCCGGCATCCGTGCCGCGCACGACGAGCGTACCGGCGCTGGGCGGCTCGATCATCGTCACCATGCGCGCCAGCGTTGACTTGCCGCAGCCCGATTCGCCGACGACCGCCAGCGTCGAGCCGGCGGCGAGGCGGAAGCTCGCCTCGGCGACGGCGCGGACGACCTGCCCGGGCCGGAACCGGCTGCCGCCGACGCTGTAGCTCTTGGCGAGGCTGCGCGCTTCCAGGACAATGTTGCCGGGCACCGGCGGCGCCGGCGCGGCCGCGGCGACATCGTGCGTGAGGGTCGTCATGCCGGCGCCATGGCGCGCGTATCGGGATGGCCGACCGGGCGGCCATGCGTCAGCGGATAATGGCAAAGCGCCAGCCCGGCCGCGGCGCCCTGGCGCGGCGGCTTGACGGTGCGGCAGCGCGCCGTCGCCAGGCTGCAGCGCGGTTCGAAAAGGCAGGCCGGCGGCCGGTCGAACGGTCCCGGCACGACGCCGCCTATGGCCGGCAGCCGGCGGCCCGTCGCCCGTTCCGGCAAGGCCGCCAGCAGCGCCGCCGTATAGGGATGATGCGGGTCGGCGAAGAGATCGAGGACCCCCTGTTCCTCGACCTTCTGCCCGGCATAGAAGACCGCGACGCGCTCCGCCGTTTCGGCCACCACCCCCATGGCATGGGTGATCAGCACCAAGCCCATGCCGCTTTGGCGCTGCCGCTCGACCAGAAGGTCGAGGATCTGCGCCTGGATGGTGACGTCGAGCGCCGTCGTCGGCTCGTCGGCGATGATGAGCCTCGGATTGCAGGCCAGCGCCATGGCGATCATGACGCGCTGGTTCATGCCGCCGGACAGCTGATGCGGGAAGGCGCGCAGGCGCCGTTCGGGATCGCCAATGCCGACCGAGTGGAGGAGCTCGGCGGCGCGCCGCCGCCGGCCGGCGCGGTCGAGATCGAGATGCACCTTGAGCGCCTCGCCGATCTGGAAGCCGACCGTAAAGCACGGATTGAGGCTGGTCATCGGCTCCTGGAAGATCATGGCGATGTCCTTGCCGACGATCTTCCGCCGCTGGCGCGGCGACAGGCCGAGAAGGTCGCGGCCGTCAAAGGCGAGGCGCCGCGCCGCAACCGTCGCCGTCCAGGGCAGCAGGCCCATGACCGCCAGCATGGCCACCGACTTGCCCGAGCCGGACTCCCCGACGACGGCGAGAATCTCGCCGGCATCGACCGTCAGCGACACGTCATCGACGGCCCGGAACGTCCCTGCCGCCGTCTGGAAGTCGACGCAGAGGCCGCTGATGTCGAGAAGCGCCATGTGCGAAACCCGTGGCGGAAGGGGCATGCGCCCCTTCCGCCGATGGCGTCAGCTGTTCCAGCCGATGAAGTCTTCGAAACCTTCGACGGTAATCTTGAACCAGTCGACGGTGTCGGCAAAGTTCTCCTTGCTCACGCCACCATGAAGATTATAGACGACGCTGATGAACGGGTCGTCTTCATCGTCACGATAGACCTGCCCCCACAGCTTGGTGCGATTCCATTCCGCAACCTTGTTCTGGTTAAGGCCATTCGTCATGTCGTAACCGACGACGAATTGCAGGAACTGGCACTGCTTGTGGTCGCGACAGCCATAGAACAGGATCTGATAGGGCGTATCGTTCTTGCCGATCTTGCCGGTGATCTTCGGATCGCCCTCGCTGTCGATGCCGATGGCGACATCCTTGTAGGCGAGCGCTTGCAGTTCCTGCACCAGCCGGTTCGGATCCTCGGCGGTGAGCAGGTCGGTATTGACCGGACCCGGCGTCACGCCGACATCGCCGCGATTGTTGATGGGGGGCGGCGGCTTGCCGCCGGCGCCGGGCGGGCCGGGGCGCTGGACGCCCTGCGCCATCGCCGCGCCGGCAAACGCCACCATCGCGAGAGCGGCTAACGCCGCCAATCCCCGACGACGCGCGGGTCGGCCGGAGAAAGCGTCAATCAGCATCATCAACTCCTCTTCAATTTGGGATCGAGCGCATCCCGCAGCCCGTCCCCGATCAGATTGATGGCCAGGACGGTCAACAGGATCGCCAGGCCAGGGAATGTGACGACCCACCAAGCCCTCGATATGAATTCCCGCGCCTCGGCAAGCATGGTGCCCCATTCCGGGATGGGTGGCTGCGCGCCCATGCCGAGAAAGCCGAGCGCCGCCGCATCCAGAATAGCGGTTGAGAAGGAAAGTGTCGCCTGCACGATGAGAGGCGCCATGCAGTTCGGTAGGACGGTGAGGAACATCAGCCGCCAGCGCCCGGCGCCCGCCACCCGCGCCGCGGTGACATAATCCTTCGACCGCTCCACCAGCACGGCGCCACGCGTCAGGCGGACATAATGTGGCTGCAGGACGACGGCGATGGCGATCATGGCGTTGAACAAGCCCGGCCCGATCGCCGCCACCAGCACCAGCGCCAGCAGGAGCTGCGGGAAGGACAGCACGATGTCCATGATCCGCATGATCAGCGTATCGGCAAAGCCGCGGAAAAAGCCGGCGATGAGGCCGAGCAGGATGCCGCCGGCCAGCGCCACCACCACCACGACGGCGCCGATGAACAGCGAATAGCGGGCGCCATGGATCAGCCGCGAAAGGATGTCCCGGCCGAGATCGTCGGTGCCGAGGAGATAGGCTGCCCGGCCGCCGTCCTGCCAGACGGGCGGGACGAGCAGCGCGTCGCCATGGGGTTCGTCATAGGGAAAGGGCGCCACGACATCGGCAAGGACCGCCGCGATGACGACGAGGCTGAGAAAGACGAGCCCGATGACGGCGCCGCGGTTCTCGCTGAAATAGCGCCAGAACTCCCGCAGCCCGCCGGGTCGCAGCGATGGTGCGGCAGCGGCCGGCTGAATGTCGGTTTCCGCCACGCTACCTCACATGCCGGATGCGCGGATTGATCAGCCCATAGGCAAGATCGACCGCCAGATTGACCAGCATCACCATCACCGCGATGAGCAGCAGCCCGCCCTGCACTGCCGCATAGTCGCGGCGGGAGATCGAATCGACCATCCATTTGCCGATGCCCGGCCAGGAAAAGATCGTCTCGGTAAGGACGGCGCCGCCCAGCAGGACGCCGACCTGCAGCCCGATCGTCGTGACGACGGGGATGAGCGCATTGCGGAAGGCATGCAGTCCGACCACCCGCCACGGGCTGAGCCCCTTGGCGCGGGCGGTGCGCACGTAATCCTCGTTGAGCACCTCCAGCATCGCCGAGCGCGTCTGCCGGGCGATGACGGCGAGCGGGATCGTGCCGAGCACGATCGTTGGCAGGATGAGGTGCGAGACGGCGGACGAGAAGGCGCCCTTCTGGCCGGACAGCAGGCTGTCGACCAGCATGAAGCCGGTGACCGGCTTGATGAAATAGATGAGGCCGATGCGTCCCGACACCGGCGTCCAGTGCAGCCAGCCGGAGAAGACGATGATCAGCAGCAGCGCCCACCAGAAGACCGGCATCGAATAGCCGATCAGGGCGCCGGACATGGTGACGTGATCGAGCGCCCGGCCGCGCCGCACGGCGGCGATGATTCCCGCCGGCAAGCCCACCGCCATCGCCAGCAGGATGGCGCAGAGGGAGAGTTCGAGCGTCGCCGGGAAGAGCGTGAAGAACTCCTGGACGACCGGCCGCCGCGACGAGGCCGAGATGCCGAGATCGCCCCGCAGGAGATTGCCGACATAGCGCAGATATTGCACCGGCAGCGGCTGATCGAGGCCGAAGCGCTGCTCCAGTTCGGCGCGCCGCTCCGGCGTCAGCCCGCGCTCGCCGGAGACCATCGTCACCGTGTCGCCGGGCACGATGCGGATGAACAGGAAGGCGATGAGGCTGACGCCGATGAGCGTCGGGATCAGCAGCCCGATGCGGCGGATCATGAAGCCGATCATGCAGGCCCCGCGACGCCTCTGGGATCGCCCTTGGCGCAACCGGCGGCAGCCCGGGACAGCATGCTTGGCCGTCCCGGGCTGCCGCCTTGCGGCCTATTGCTCGATATCGACGGTCGTGAAGACGTGTCCGCCGAAGGGGTCGATGATGTAGTTCTTCACCTCGCTGCGCATCGGCATGAACACCACCGAATGGGCGATCGTCGCCCAGGGCGCCTCGCGCTTGAAGACCTTCTGCGCTTCCTGGTAGAGCCGAGCCCGCTCCGCCTGGTCGCCGCTCACCTTGGCCTTCTGGACCAAGGCGTCGAAATCCTGGTTGCACCATTGGGCGCGGTTGGCGTTGCCGACGCCGTCGCAGCCGAGAAGCACAGCCAGAAAATTGTCCGGATCGCCATTGTCGCCGGTCCAGCCCATCAGCACGGCGCCGTCGCGATTGACCTCGGCGGAGCGCTGCAGGTACTCGCCCCATTCGTAGCTGACGATCTCGACCGTGACGCCGACCTTGGCGAAATCGGCCTGCATCAATTCGGCCATGCGGCGGGCGTTGGGGTTGTAGGGCCGCTGCACCGGCATCGCCCAGATCTTCATGCTGAGCGGCAGGACGCCGGCAGCCTCGAGCGCCTTGCGCGCCGCCTCCGGATCATAGGGGTCGTCGACCGTGCTCTCGTCATAGGACCACATCGTCGGCGGGATCGGGTTCTTGGCGATCGTCCCGGCGCCCTGGAAGACGGCGTCAATGATCGCCTGCTTGTTGATCGCCATGTTGAGGGCACGCCGCACCTCGGCGCGGTCAAAGGGCGCCTGCTGGGTGTTGTAGGCGAGATAGCCGACATTCAGCCCTTCCGAGCTCATGACGTTGATCGCCGGATCGCCCTGCATCGCCTCGATGTCGGCCGGGTTGGGATAGGGCATGACATGGCACTCGCCCGCCCTGAGCTTCTGGTAGCGGACCGAGGCGTCGGTGGTGATGGCGAAGATGAGATCGTCGAGGACCGGCCTGCCGCGCCAGTAATCCGGGTTGGCGGCGTAGCGGATCACCGCATCCTTCTGATAGTCGACGAAGATGAAGGCGCCGGTGCCGATCGGCTGCTGGTTCAGCATGTCGGGCGTGCCGGCCTCCAGCAGCTGGTCGGCATATTCCTTCGACAGGATCGACGCGAAATCCATCGCCAGGTTGGCGATCATCGGCGCTTCCGGCCGGGTGAGGACGAACTTCACCGTGTAGTCGTCGACGCGCTGGATCTCCTTGATCAGCGTGCCCATCGACATGGAGTTGAAGTACTCCCACGTGCCGCCGGAATACTTGTTGTAGGGATTGGCCGGATCGCGCTGGCGCTCGAAGCTGAAGATGACGTCGTCGGCGTTGAATTCGCGCGTCGGCGTGAAATAGGCCGTGGTGTGGAACTTGACGCCGTGGCGCAGGTGGAAGGTGTATTCCAGCCCGTCGTCGGAAATGTCCCAGCTTTCGGCAAGCCCCGGCTTGGTCTCCGTGGTGCCGAGCTCGAACGCCACCAGCTTGTCGTAGACGGCACGGCCCGAAGCATCGAAGGTGGTGCCGGATGTATAGAGCGCCGGATCGAAGCCTTCCGGGCTGCCTTCGGAACAGTAGACCAGCGTCTTGGCTTCAGCCGCAACGGCGAAGCCGGCGGCGACCAGCGTCGCTGCCAGGAATTTTACCGTATTGCGCATGCATTCCTCCGTTGGGAAGCAGGTTGGACCAGCGCCTTCCTTCCCTCGGCCGGATAAAGTCCCCCCTCGCCCGCCGAAGGCACTGCCTTAGTCGAAGCCGAGGCGGCAGGGCTTGGCAAGCGGATTTTTACCGGATGGTCGGAATCGACACGGGCGCTGCCCGCCGCGCCGACCCGTCAGCTAAACTGATGACTTGGCTGCCTATTCGCCCGTCGGCACCCAGAGCCGATTGACGTCGAAAGCCTCGACGTCGCGGCACAGCTCGACGAAGGCGGCGGCCTGGTGGTCGGTGACGGCCCGGCCCTTATCGGCACTGGCCGCGGAAGCGTTGCCGACCGCCCCGGCAGGGTTCAGGTCCTGCGCCTTCCAGCCGAACTGCGCCGGGCCATGGCCGCGCAGGTGCTTGAACGCGTCGATGAAATCCAGCTGCGCCGAGCGGAAATCCTCCGCCTTGTCCATGCGCACCAAATCGGGACGAAGGTGCAGCATCACCGACGTTTCCATGTCGCCGCCATGGATCCCGTAGATGGCTTCCTCGGGCGCGAACAGCCCCTGCGGATAGCCGAAGCGCGACCAGGCCGTCGCCACCACCAGCATGTCGTGGCGGATGCGCAATTCGCGGGCGACGATGTCGAGGATCGGCACGTTGCCGCCATGCGAATTGATGAAGATCAGCTTCTCGACGCCGGCGCGGTGAACGCTGTCGCCGATATCGACCCAGGCATCGACGAGCGTCCGCCAGCCGATCGTCAACGTGCCCGGCGAGGAGATGTGCTCGTTCGACTTGCCGATCGCCTGCACCGGCAGGAAGGTCACCGGCAGGTCGGCGGGCAGAAGCTCCAGCGTCCGCCGGATCATGCCTTCGGCGATGCAGGTGTCGGTATAGACCGGAAGATGCGGCCCGTGCTGCTCAATGGCGCAGACCGGAACGACGGCTATCCAGGACGACGTATCGCCGTCGCGGAAATCCGTTGTCGTCATCTCATGCCAGTAGCGGCGGGGAAGCATCATCGTCTCGTCTTCTGCGGGCGGCGCCGGCAAGACTTAGGCCGGCGGGCGCCGATCGGCAATCATGCTGCAACGCGGTCGGAAGGATACCTTGCCGCTGCCGGAGCGGGCTTTTAAAGTCCGCCGGACAAAACGAGGGGGACGTCGCACCGATGCGCAGAACGCTGCTGGCCGCCGCCATTTCCTTTCTGGCCGCGGGGCCTGCCTTCGCCGAGATCGCCGGGATGGCGACGGTGCTCGACGGCGACATCCTGTCCATCAACGGCCAGAAGGTGCGGCTGTACGGCATCGATTCGGTCGAGTTCCATCAATACTGCTACGTCAACGGCAAGCCGTGGAGCTGCGGCACCGCGGCCATCCGGTCGATGCAGACCCTGGTCTCCGTGCAGCCGATGGTCTGCACCGAGACAGGCGGCAGCGACGGCGATCGCGGCATCTGGGCACGCTGCGACCTCGGCGGGCTGGATGTGGCGCTCGATGCCGTGCGCAACGGCTTCGCCGTCGCCCTGCGCGACCAGACCTCGGATTACAACGCCGCCGAGGACGAGGCGCGCACCGCCCGCAAGGGCATCTGGGAGAGCAATTTCATCGAGCCCTGGACATACCGGGACGACATGGCGGCGATCGCCAGGGTGATCACCGAGCGGCAGCAGGCGGCGGCGCGCGCGACGGTCGAGGCGGCGCTGACCGGCGACAATGCCGGGCTCGACATCTTCACCGGCGTGCAGGCCGGCCGGGGTGACGCCGCCGACGCCGCGCCGCGCCAGATCGTCATCGACGAGATCAAGGACGGCTTCCTGTTCGGCACCATCGCCGGTGACGTTCTCAACTGGATGGATCAGGCGACCGGCCTCGCCGACTGGCGCCGCGGCGTTGTCGGGCAGGCCCGGGCCATGGCCGCGACCTATATCTGGCAGTCGCTGCTGACGCAGCCGCGCCGGGTAGTCGAGACGCCGGACGCGGCAACCTTCCTGTCCGCCCTTGCCGATGCCGCGCAGCCGATCCGCGATGCCGGCCGCGTGCCGGTCCTCATCGTGCGCGGCGCCGGCGATCCGCCCTGGATCTCCGAATGGACCCGCGACGCCGCCGTACCGGAAGGGGAGGTACTGCCGCCCGCCGAGGTGACGCACAAGGACGACATCACGGCGCCCACCTATATTGCGACGATCAACGGCGTCGACGTCTACCGCATCGAGGCGCTTGCCGAGCAGGACGCCTTCGTCATCCCCTCCGACATCCTCGCCAGCGTCACCTTCGTCGAAGGTCTCGGCAAGCAGGTCATCGCCATCAGCGAGGTGCCGCAGACCGACGACGCAGCGCCGAAGCTGGTCTTCGCTTATAATCAGGCGATAACCTGGAAGCCTGACGAGGTCGTCGTCCTGCGCTATCCCTACAAGCCGCCGGCCAGCCCGTACTAGTCCGCCGTCCTGTCCTGCCGGGCACCTGCCCTGCGCCTCCCTCGATTTTCGCCCAACGGAGCTGACCAAGAACGGCCATGCGCAAGCCCCTGCCGCTTATCGTCCTCGGTGTCGTCGTCCTTCTCATCCTCGCGGTAGGCGGCTTCATGCTGCGCAACTATCTCGCCACGCAGGAGCTCAACACCAGGGCCGACGCCTATGCCGCGACGATCCGCGGCGGCGGCTACGAGGTCAGCTACGATGCGGCCGCGGCCACCGACGACGGATCGATCGCTCTGGAAAATGCCAGCATCGCGGCTCCGGCCGATGCGGCGGCGTGGAAGCTGACGGCGCCGCGCCTCGTCATCGCCGGCGGCGAAACCGGCCAGATGACGCTCCAGGCAAGCGGCGACCAGACGCTGCAATACCGCCTTGCCGGCGCCGACCACACCGCCACGCTCAAATCCGATACGACGCGGCTGGTCCTGCAGCGCGACGACAGCGGACGCGTCACCAGCGCCGTTGCCGATATCGTCGGTCTCACCCTCGCCGAGGGCGACGCCGCGCCGATCACCGCCAAGCAGCTCCGGCTGCAGCTGACCCGCGCCGCCGGCGATGCCGCCGTGCCGAGCGGATCGACCCTGCTTGTCGATGTCGAGGCGGCCAAGGTTCCCGTCTGGTCGGCCGGGCCGCTCGGCGACACCATCCCGACCTTCTCGGCGGAGATGACGATCGACAAGGACCTGCCGACGCTCAATCTGGCAAGCGCTCTCGCCGCCTGGAACGGCGCTGGCGGCTCGCTCGACGTGACGAAGCTGGCCGTGCAGTGGGGCCTCTTATCGGCCGAGGCGACCGGCACGCTGACGCTCGACCCCCAGGGCCGGCCAGCCGGAACGCTGCAGGCGCGCGTCACGGACTTCTTCCCCGTCATCGATGCGTTCCACGTCGTGCAGCATTACGCCGCCGATGTCCTGGCCGACTGGTACGCCACGCTTGTCGACGAGGCCGGCGGGGCCGACCCGGAGGAGGCCAATGTCGGCGATTTCGTCGTCGGCATCGCCGACGGCACGATGATCGTCACCCATCCGGGTACCGACCTCGAGGGGCTGACGCTCGGCACCGTCCCGTCGGTGACGGGGCAGCCAGAGGGCTGATCGGCAGACGCGGTCAGGCCTTCGGCCCGTCTCAGCCGAGTTCGAGCGTCGTAATGGCAAAAAGCCGCTCGGGCGCCGACAGGTCCGGCGCCGGCCCGCGATACATGCGCGTCGTTTCGAAGCTGGTCGTGAAGCCGGCGTCGCGCAGGCGCTCGGCGAAGGCGCTGGCCTCGGCCGGCACATCGAGATGGATGATGGCATCGCCGGAGGCGGCGGAAAGGGCGGCCAGCAGCGCCGCCGCGTCGTCGACCGACCGCGCCGTCAGCGGCCCGACGCGCCAGCCATCCATCGCCTGGCGGACCACGCCGTAGCCGGTCACGGCATCGCCGTCGGTCGCCGCCAGCGCGACATGCGGCGCGGCGATCCAGTGCTGCAGGAAGGCCGGCCGCTCCGCCGGAAAGACGCGCCGGTCGACAACGGCAATATCTGCCGCGCTGGTCGGCGTGGCGATCCGCAGCCCGTCCTGGCGAAAGGCATTGCCGAGGCGGCCCGTGAACCGCTCGGTCCGGTAGGCAGCGACGAACCCCATCCGCGCATAGTTCGCTTGCTGCGCCGGGACGGCATCGAGACCGATGGTGCGGCCGGCGAGCCTTGCCATGCCGGCGTCCCAGACCGCCCGTCCATGACCCTCTCCACGCCATTGCGGCCGGCAGATATAGAGGCCGAGAAAGCCGTAGTCCTTGCCGTAAGCCACGGCCGAGATGCCGGCGACCATCTCCCCGGCAATGAAAGCCCCGAGAAACCCCTCCGGATCGGCGGGCTGGAAGGCGGCCGCATCATGAAGGCCGGGGTTCCACCCCTCTAAGCGCGCCCAATCGACAAGCACGGCGACTTCCGCAGGCGTCAGGACGCGGATCGATCGATCAGTCATCAATGCTCTGCCCCCGAATGAACCACGGACGGTCCTCACTGCAAAGATACAGCTAGTCGCTGCTTCGTGAAGGGGCCGCCGGCTTGTCGGTCGTAAGGCAGGCGACATATTCAGCCGCGACACGGGACAACAGCCCGCGGGCCTTTTGGAAGAGGCTCGTGGACGCCAGCGCGTTGCTTCCGCCTGCGGACAGACGCGAAGCATTGCTGGGCGGTCGTGCTCCCTGTCCGCTGGAGAAAAACACATGCCAAGTTCGCGCAACAGGGCGAAAGCCCTGGCTGTCGCCGCGCTTGCCGGAACGGTCCTGTCCTCGCTCGCCGGCCAAGCCTTTGCCCAGGATGCCGCCAAAACCCCGACGCTCGGTGCCGCCCCGCCGGTGACCGCCGACCGGCTGCTGAAGCCGGACGCGGAGCCACAGAACTGGCTCACCTATCACCGCGACTATTCCGGCCACCGCTTCTCGCCACTCGGCCAGATCACGGCGCAGAACGTGGCGCAGCTGCACGTCGCCTTCACCATGCCGCTCGGCGGCCTGTCGGGCGGCGGACCCTACAGCCACGCGGCCCTGGAGGGCACGCCGCTCGTCAATGACGGCTTCATGTATGTCACCGACGGCTGGGGCGATGTCTACAAGGTCAACGTCCAGGACGGCTACGCCCGGCCGATCTGGAAGATGGACCCCGCCGTAGACAAGGAATGGGCGGCCAGCGTCACCTGCTGCGACATCGACAATCGCGGCGCCGCCCTGTGGAACGACAAGGTCGTCTCGCACACGCTCGACGGCCGCATCATCCTGACCGACGACGCCACCGGCGAGACCGTCTGGGAGCAGCAGCTCGCCAGCCCGGACAAGGGCGAGACGATCACCGCCGCGCCGCTGGTCATCAAGGACATGGCGATCACCGGCATGAGCGGCGCCGAACAGGGCGTGCGCGGCTGGCTGGCGGCGACCGACCTGAAGACCGGCAAGACGGCCTGGCTGATGCACACGGTCCCCGCGCCCGGCGAACCCGGCTTCGAGACCTGGAAGGATGACCACGACGCCTGGCAGACGGGCGGCGGATCGACCTGGGGCAACGGCACCTACGACCCGGCGAGCAACACGCTGTACTGGGGCACGGCCAATCCGGGCCCGGACTTCGACCCCGAGTACCGGCCCGGCAGCAATCTCTATACCGAGAGCCTGCTGGCGCTCGATGCCGATAGCGGCAAGATGAAGTGGTACTTCCAGTATGTCCCCAACGACCCGCACGATTTCGACGAGATCGGCGAAGCGCCGCTGATCGACCTGGGCGGTGCCGGCGGCCAGCAGCTGGTGGTACACGCGGCGCGCAACGGCTTCTTCTACCGCTTCGACCGCGCCTCCGGGCAGTTCGTCTCCGGCACGCCGTTCCTCGACAAGATCAACTGGACCAGCGGGCTCGACGAGAAGACCGGGCTGCCGGTCGACTACGATCCGAATTCCGACGTCCAGGCCTATGCGCCCGGCACCTTCGGCCTGCGCGGCAAGCCGGCCGCCGAGGACGTCTGCCCCACCACGATGGGCGGCAAGAACTGGCAGCCCACCGCCTATAATCCGACGCTTCAGCGCCTCTACATCCCGGCCATCGAAAGCTGCGGCACGATCAATGCCGCCGAGCAGGACAAGCCGGTGGCGCAGGGCGGCACCTGGAAAGTGCCGACCAGCTTTACCGGCGCCGGCGAGATCAAGCCGAGCCATCTCACCGGCAGCATCGTCGCCGTCGACGTGACCAGCGGCAAGGTCGTCCACAAGGTGCCGACCGACTATCCGATGTGGGGCGGCATGCTCGCCACCGGCGGCGGCCTCGTCTTCACCTCCACAGTGGACGGATGGGTCCGCGCCTATGACGCCGACAGCATGAAGGAACTGTGGAAGATCAATGTCGGCAGCGGCATCAACGCGCCGCCAATGAGCTACGCCATCGGCGACAAGCAGTATGTCGCCATCCTGGTCGGCGCGCTGCAGGCCGCCCCATGGCGCGGCAACCAGGCAGCCACCCAGGCGCTCGAGCCGACGTCGATGCTCTACGTCTTCTCGCTCTGAGGAAAAGGCGGGAGGCGAGCACGCCTCGCCTCCCTCGCCGTCAATGCGGCACGCCGCACCGCGTGCCGCCCAACCATCGGACGATCATGAAAAACAGAAGCGCTTCAGGCCGGCTGGCAATGCCGGCACGCCTCGTCCTGTTCGCCGTTCTCGTCGCCGCGGGAACCGCCCTTTCCGAAGCCCAGGCACCTGCCCCGCCGGCCAATCCCGCAAGCCCACCCGCTGCGGACAACGCACAGCAGCCGGATGCGGCGACGATGGCGCTCGGCCTGACGGTCTTCAAGACCACCGCCCGCTGTCAGTTCTGTCACGGCTGGGACGGCGCCGGCAACGCCTCCGAATATGGTGGCAACGCGCCGTCGCTGCGCGCTACGCAGCTGACGCGGGACCAGATTGCCGAGACAGTCCGCTGCGGCCGGCCCGGCGCCGGCATGCCCTATCACGCACGCACCGCCTATACCGACGGCTCGTGCAACGGGCTGACCGCCGCGGACCTCGGCGACGAGATGCCGCCGGCGCCGCTCGGCTATCTCTCCGACCGGCAGATCAACGCGGTGGCCGACTACGTTGCCTACTATCTCAAAGGCCGCGGCGCGCCGACCTACCAGGAATGCGTCGACTTCTACGCCTCCAAGTCGCGCGTCTGCGACAGTTTCCGCGATCAGGCCCAGCAATAGGACGGGACGATGCCGATGTCGGTTCACTCGCGCCGCAGCGCCGTCGCCGGGTTCCTCGCCGGCGCGCTGTGCCTCGCCTCCCTGCCCGCCTTCGCTGCCACCGATCCGCGCCAGGGAGACATCCCCGGCATTCGCCTCGGCATGGCGGCCGACGCCCTGCCGGACGGGCTCTATGCCGATTTCGCCTGCGGAACGGACGGCGGCCCGCCCGGGCTGCCGCTCAAGGGCTGGACCGATTTCGCCACCTGCCCGCCGGAGGCAGGCAACGGCCTGCACGAGGTGACGTTCCACTTCGACGACGAACTGGAATACATCGCCCGCGCCCGCGAGGACGAACCGGCGATCGACCGCTACAGCGGCACCAAGCTGGCCGGATTCCCGGTGGTCCTGTCGCTGCTCTTCGACGACGGCGGCACGGTCCGCGGCATGCGGATCATCACCGATTCGCGTGCCGGCGACGATGAGCGCCGGCAGGCCTATCTCTTCGGCGACCGGCTGATGACGCGATACGGCCGAGACGGCTGGGCCTGCACCGACCTGCCGCTGACCAATGGCGAGGAGCCGGTCGGGCGCTTCGCCATCAAGCGCCATTGCGAGAAGGTCTATAATGACGACCGGCGCCTGCTGCTCGATGTCCGCGTGCTGCGGCATGCCGGCCAGACCGGCGTCGACCCAGCAAGCCGCGCTTTCGTACCCGGCGCGTTCGAGAGCTCGACGCGGCTGGAGATCGCACCGCTCGACGGCGCACGGTCGGATGAAGCCAGCGCCGGCGCCGGGATGACTGCCCGCTACGGCCGGTAACGCGCTTCCCGCCGCCGCCCCAAACGGCGAGCCGTCCCTCCCGACACATCGCTCCCCGGGGGTTGCGCGCCGCCGCCCCAGACGGCACAACGCCTCTTCCGGACAGGGCAAGCGGCAGAGGGCTTATGCGGATCGCGATCATCGGGCAGGCAGCGTTTGGCCAGGCGGTGTTCGCCCGCCTCACCGGCGAGGGCGAGGAGATCGTGGGGATCAGCGCCCCGGCTCCCAACGGCGACCGCGCCGATCTGTTATGGGCTGCCGCAGCCGAGACCGGCTGCCCGGCCATCCCGACCGTCGACCTGAAGACGGAGGAAGGCCTTGCCCGCTGGCAGGCGCTGCGGCCCGACATCTGCGTCATGGCCTTCGTGACGGAGATCCTGCCGGAGGCCGTCTTCGCGGTGCCGACGCGCGGCACCATCCAGTACCATCCGAGCCTGCTGCCGCTGCATCGCGGCTCGTCGGCGATCAACTGGGCGATCATCAATCAGGACGCCGAGACCGGCGTCACGATCTTCTGGCCCGACGAGGGCGTCGACACCGGCCCGGTGCTGCTGCAGAAGCGCGTCGCCATCGGGCCGGACGACACGGTCGGCGGCCTCTATTTCGATCACCTGTTTCCGCTGGGCGTCGAGGCGCTGTCGGAGTCGGTCGCCATGATCAAGGGCGGCACGGTCACCGCCGTCGCGCAGGATCATGCCGCCGCCACCGACGAGCCGCCCTGCCGCGACGAGCATGCCGAGATCGCCTGGCACGCGCCGGCGGACCGGGTCTACGCCCTCATCAGGGGCTGCAACCCGCAGCCGGGCGCCTGGACGACCGTCGCGGACCGCAAGCTGCGCATCTTCGATTCACGCCTGTCGCACGATGCCGAGCCGGGCGATGCCGGACGCATCCTGCGCGTCGCCGATGACGGCATCGACGTCCGGCTCAATGGCGGCGTCCTGCGGGTCATCAGGGTGCAGCCGGCCGGCGAGAAGAAGATGCCGGCGGCCGAATGGGCGGCGCGCGAGGGGATTGCCGCGGGCATGCGCCTGCGCTGACACAAACCGGGAGGGGATAGCTCCTCCCGGTCGGGCTTCCTGTGCCCTATTGGAAGGTGGTGGAGCCGGGGATGTCGGCTGTATCCGGCCGCTCGTCGGCCGGCGGCACGCTGGCGCAATATTGCGTCACAGCGGGATCCTTGCTGCGGTCGCCGGCGGTGATCACATTGCACTGCGCCGACAGGGCGGGTTCGATCTGCGGCGCCAGGGCCATGTCGCCGATGCTGCTGGTTATCGCCGGCGCGGTCTCCGGAGCACCGGCGTGCCGCGGCGGTGGAACGCTGTAGGCGGGATCGAAGGCCGTCGCTCGGGCGGTCTCCCAAGGCGTCTGCGCCGCAGCAGGGCCGGCGAGAAAGACTGTGCCGGCCGAAAGCGCCAACGCCAGCGCCGGCATGGCTGCGTAATTGATCTTCATCGGGATTCACTCCTGCTCGCCCCCAAGCCGGACGAGAAACGCGGAGCGCCCAAAATTCCGTCGTCTACCTTATGAATTTTTCCGGGAAGCTGAGTGGGGTCTTGGTGGAGCCGAGGGGAATCGAACCCCTGACCTCTGCAGTGCGATTGCAGCGCTCTCCCATCTGAGCTACGGCCCCGTCGCATCGCGACGGGCGCCATTTAGTGTTCGGCGCCTTTTCCTGTCAAGGAAAGCAGACGGGCGCTTTTCCATCGCCGCGGGTTGCGACCCGCCATGCCCAAGGCTACATGAAGGCGGCCTTCACCAGCCTGGCGGGAGACCATGCAAGCCATCCTGATCGTGATCGATCTCGCCCTCAAGATCTACCTGTGGATCGTGATCGCGAACGCCGTCTTCAGCTGGCTTTACGCATTCGGCGTCGTCAATCCGCGCAGCCCTGCCGTCTCCGGCATCCGCGACTTTCTCGACCAGGTGACCGAGCCGGCCTTGCGGCCGATACGCCGGATTGCTCCCAATTTCGGCATGGTCGACATCTCGCCGGTGATCCTCATCCTGCTGATCTACCTGGCGCGGCTGGTGCTGCAGATGTACCTGATCCCCAACGTTCCGTGACATCGCCCGGCGATGGCCGGCCCTGGACCGCCGGGCCCGACTGGCTGTCGCTGCGCGTGCGCCTGACGCCGCATGCCGGACGCGATTCCCTCGACGCGGTGATTGCGCTGGCCGACGGAACATTGGTTCTCGGTGCCCGCGTGCGCGCCCTGCCGCAGGACGGCGAAGCCAACGCGGCGCTGATCGCGCTCCTGTCGCGGGCGCTGAAGATCCCCCGCAGCGCCATTCGCCTGGTCGGCGGCGCGACGAGCCGCATCAAGGACCTGCGCGTGGAGGCCGCGCCCGAGCAGATCGTCCGGGCTATCGAGCGCCTCTCCGCCGTGCCGCCCGGCTGACGTCCTCATTGTCGCCGCGCCGGCATGAGACCTTCGCGGCAACGCGGAGAGATCCTCATGCGCGCAAGCGGATTTGTCCTTGCCACCGCATTCTGTGGCGGCTTCATCACCGCAGCCGGCGCCGCCGACAGCATCTACACGTCCATGGATCTGGCGGATTGCAAGGAACAGCCGACCAATCCGGACGATCCGCTGGAGACCGGCGTCTGGTCCTGCGAAGGCTATGGCGGCGTACCGGTGTGGATCAGCGAGGGCGACCTCCGCCTCTTCGTCTCCTTCGGGCCGAAGCCGCAGGACGAGCCGGCGGCGGCGCAGACGATGGTTCGCTTCAACCATCTCGGCGGCACGCTGGAATGGCGCCTCGACGGCCCGCCGCCGGACGGACGGCCCTACGCCGCCATCGTCCGCTATTTCGTCGGCGGCGACGGCGAGGCGGAGCGCCAGATCTGTTGCTGATAACAGCTCATCGAGCGGAGCGGTTTGTTGTCGAGATCCTGGCGGTGATCCGTCTCGGCGAGCCCGGCAGCATCTGCCATGTCGCCCGTGTCGACGCGACGGCCAATGCCAACGCCAACGAGCTGGCGCGCCAGGCCGCCGACGAGCAGGCCCGCAGCTTCCGCTGCGGCACCGAGCCAGTCGTCATCGGCGATCCCGGCGTGCTCGGGCCCTAGCTCCGTTTCGGCCAGGCGAAGGCGATCTTGGTCAGCGCCGCATCGCCGAAACGCTCCGTCGAGCGCGCCACGCGGCGGCCGCCGGCATTGCGATAAAAGCGGCAGGCATTCTCGTTGTCCGCCAGCGCCCACACGACGGTCGTGTCGTAACCATAGCGGGCGAGCTCGCGCCGGGCCGCCAGGAAGAGGCGCGTGCCGAGACCGATGCCCTGATATTCGGGGAGCAGATAGAGCTCGTAGACCTCGCCCTTCTGGGCCAGATCGCGGGCCCGGTTCGGTCCGAAGGTCGCGTAGCCGGCGATCGTTCCCCCCACCTCGATGATGAGAATCGCCGTGCCGCGCCTGATGGCACGGTCCCACCAGCGCGCCCCCCGCCGGGCGATCATGCGGCTCAGTTCGCGGGCCGGGATGATGCCGTCATAGGCGAAGCGCCAGGACGCGTCATGGACGCTGGTGATCGCTTCCGCATCCTGCGCTTCGGCGCGCCGCACATCGATGGAAAGTGTGCTCATGGCAACGAGGATAGGACGCCCATGCGGCGCAGGGAAGTAGCTTGCGGCGGACGCGCCCAAGCTTTTTCGTGAGGGCGCATCGGAAGCCCGCCGCCGCTTGCCATCTGGCAATTGCCCCGCCTCTCCGCCATATAGGCTGCAGCATGAGGCACCGGCGATGACTGCCCTTCCCTTCCGCAAGATGAACGGCATCGGCAACGAGATTCTCGTCGTCGACCTGCGCGCCACGTCCGTGGTGCTGACGCCGGCGGCGGTGCAGGCGGCGGCCCGCCAGGTCGGGTTCGACCAGCTGATGGCGATCCATCCGTCGCGCACGCCGGGCACGGACGCCTTTCTCGACATCTATAATGTCGACGGCTCGCCCTCCGCCGCCTGCGGCAACGGCACGCGCTGCGTTGCCGCGCTCCTCCTCGACGAAGAGGGGCGCGACGAGCTGCTGCTGGAGAGCCCGGCCGGCCTGCTGCCAGTGCGCCGCGCCGGCACGGCGATCACCGTCGACATGGGGGCGCCGCGGCTCGCCTGGGATGAGATCCCGCTGGCGACCCCGGTGCCCGATACCGCCGCGTTCGACCTCCAGCCCGCCATCGCGGAGGCGGCCCGTCTCGGACGCCCCGGCGCCGTCAGCATGGGCAACCCGCATATCGTCTTCTGGGTCGACGACGCCGATGCCGTCGACCTTGCCGTCCTCGGCCCGATCCTGGAACATCACCCGATGTTCCCGGAGCGCGCCAACATCTCGCTGGCGACGATGACCGGCCCGGCCGACATCGCGCTCCGGGTCTGGGAACGCGGCGCCGGCCTCACCCGCGCCTGCGGCTCGGCCGCCTGCGCGACGGCCGTCGCCGCCGTCCGGACCGGCCGCGCCGGCCGCAATGTCACGATATACCTGCCGGGGGGTGCGCTGCAGATCGAATGGCGCGACAGCGACGGCCATGTCCTGATGACCGGCGCCTGGGAGCTGGAGTTCAGCGGCGCGCTCGACCTGCCCGAGCCGGTGCAGGCGTGACGGACAGCAGGCGGCGTCGCCCGGCGCGCAACTGAAAAGAGGCCATGGTCGACGTCATCACCTTCGGGTGCCGCCTCAATACCCTCGAATCGGAGGTGATGCGCCGCCACGCCGAGACGGCCGGGCTCGGCAACGCCATCCTGATCAATACCTGCGCCGTGACGGCCGAAGCCGAGCGGCAGGCCCGCCAGGCCATCCGCCGGGCGCGACGCGACAATCCCGCGGCGACGATCGTCGTCGGCGGCTGCGCTGCCCAGATCAATCCGGCGCGCTTCGCCGCCATGCCCGAAGTCGATCGCGTTCTCGGCAATTCCGAGAAGCTCGACGCGGCGAGCTATTTCGGCCTCGCGGCGTCGGAGCGCGTCCGCGTCAACGACATCATGTCGGTGCGCGAGACGGCCGGCCACCTGATCGACGGCATGGACGGCAGGACCCGCGCCTTCGTTCAGGTGCAGACCGGCTGCGACCACCGCTGCACCTTCTGCATCATTCCCTTCGGCCGCGGCAATGCCCGCTCGGTACCGATGGGCATCCTTGTCGAGCATGTCCGCGACCTTGCCGAGCGCGGCTTCCGCGAAGTCGTGCTGACCGGCGTCGACATCACCGCCTATGGCACCGACCTGCCGGGGCGCCCGCCGCTCGGACGGCTGGTGCGCACGCTGCTGCGCCATGCGCCGGCGCTGCCGCGGCTGCGCCTGTCCTCGCTCGATACGATCGAGGTGGATGACGAGCTTCTGCGCGCCATCGCCGAGGAGGAACGGCTGATGCCGCATTTCCATCTGTCGCTGCAATCGGGCGACGACCTCATCCTGAAGCGCATGAAGCGGCGCCATCTGCGGGCCGACGCGATCCGCTTCGCCGAGACGGTGCGCCGCCTGCGGCCCGACGCCGTGTTCGGCGCCGACATCATCGCCGGCTTCCCCACCGAGACGGAGGCGATGTTCGCCAGCTCGCTCAGCCTCGTCGACGCCTGCGGCCTGTCGCAGGTGCATGTCTTTCCCTATTCGGCGCGCCCCGGCACACCGGCGGCGCGCATGCCGCAGCATCCGCGTGAGCTGATCCGCGAACGCGCCGCGCAGCTGCGCGCCCGTGCCGCCGACGCGGAAGCCGCCTGGCATCGCAGTGAGGTCGGCCGCGTCCGGCGCATCCTGGTGGAGCGCGGCGGCACCGGCCGCACCGAGCACTACGCCCTGGCGCAGATCGACGCCGCGCCCGGCACCATCGTCGCGGCCCGCATCACCGGCCGGAACGCCCACGCGCTGACGGCCGTCGCGCTTCCGGAGGCAGCCTAGTGGCCGAGCAGAAGGGTTTCTTCCGCCGCGTCTTCGGCGGCGGCGCAGCGCGGGCCGAAACGCCTGCCGAGGCCGAGCCGCCGATTGCAGAGAGCGCCCCGCCGGCAGCCGTTGTGGAAGCCCCGCCGCCCGCCGCCGAGCCGCCGGCCAGAACGAGCTGGCTGCAGCGCCTCAGGCAGGGCCTGTCGCGCTCCTCCGGCGCCCTGTCGCAGGGCATCACGTCGATCTTCACCAAGCGCCGCCTCGACGCCGAGACGCTGGCCGATTTCGAGGACGTGCTGCTTCAGGCCGATCTCGGCATCGAGACGGCCGCCGCCATCACCGAGGCACTCGGCAAGGGCCGTTTCGGCCGCGAGCTGTCGGACGAGGAAGTGAAGACGATCCTGGCGGCGGAGGTCGAGAAGGCGCTGGCACCGGTGGCACAGCCGCTGGCCATCGATGCGGCGCACAAGCCGCATGTCATTCTCGTCGTCGGCGTCAACGGCACCGGCAAGACCACGACGATCGGCAAGCTCGCCGCCAAGCTGCGCGCCGACGGGCACAGCGTGCTGCTGGCCGCCGGCGACACGTTCCGCGCCGCGGCGATCGACCAGCTGCGCATCTGGGCATCGCGCACCGGCGCGGCGATCGTCGCCCGCGAGGCCGGCGCCGATGCGGCCGGGCTCGCCTTCGACGCGCTGAAGGAGGCGCAGGCGGCCGGCACCGACGTCGTCCTCATCGACACCGCCGGGCGGCTGCAGAACCGCAGCGAGCTGATGGCCGAGCTGGAGAAGATCATCCGGGTCATCCGCAAGGTCGATCCGACGGCGCCGCATGACGTCCTGCTGACCCTCGACGCCACCACCGGCCAGAACGCCATGAACCAGGTCGAGATCTTCGGCCGCATGGCCGGCGTGACCGGCCTCGTGATGACCAAGCTCGACGGCACGGCGCGCGGCGGCATCCTTGTCGCCATCGCCAGAAAATACCGGCTGCCGGTGCATTTCATCGGCGTCGGCGAAGGCATAGATGACCTTGAACCGTTCGCCGCCACCGACTTCGGCCGCGCCATCGCCGGCTTGTGACATCGCCAGCCGGCACCTTTGGGTGTAGAAGGCAACCGTTCAGGAAGCGTCAGGCATGATGAACCATGCGGCGGCCGTCACCCGAACGTCCGCGGCACAGCCGACCGCCGCCGCACCGACCGGCGCCTTTCCACGAGAGCAGAGATGACCGTCGAAACCGCACCAACGCCCGCCGCCAAGGCCCAGCCGAACCCGCTTCTCAAGCTGGCGCTGGAGCTGGGGCCGCTCGCCGTCTTCTTCTTCGCCAACGCCCGCGGCGCGTGGCTCGCCGAGCGTTTTCCGGCGCTGGCGGAGCTGGGCGGGCCGATCTTCATCGCCACTGCCCTGTTCATCATCGCCACGCTGGTGGCGCTGGCGATCTCGCTGATCCTGACGCGCCGCCTGCCGGTCATGCCGTTCGTCACCGGCGTCGTCGTGCTCGTCTTCGGCGGGCTGACGCTGTGGCTGCAGGACGACACCTTCATCAAGATGAAGCCGACCATCGTCAACAGCCTGTTCGGCGCCGTGCTGCTCGGCGGACTGCTGTTCGGCAAGTCGCTGCTCGGCTACGTCTTCGATTCGGTCTTCAACCTGACGGCCGAAGGCTGGCGCAAGCTGACCTTCCGCTGGGGTCTCTTCTTCTTCGCCCTGGCGATCCTCAACGAGATCGTCTGGCGCACGATGTCGACCGACGCCTGGGTGAACTTCAAGGTCTTCGCCATCATGCCGCTGACCTTCGTCTTCACGCTGACCCAGCTGCCGCTGATCACCCGCGAGACCGTGCAGACGGACGGCGCCGAAGCGAAATAGACCGCCGCGCCAAGGCGCAACGCCGCGACGATCCCGCTTGGCAGACGCCTTGCGGCGCCCCGGGCCGCTGTGTAAGGTCCGCCCGCTTTCGACCGGAGGGGTGCCAGAGTGGTCGATTGGGACGGTCTCGAAAACCGTTGTGCGGGCAACCGTACCGTGGGTTCGAATCCCACCCCCTCCGCCACT